>NZ_JACCFP010000001.1:0-1200000 GCF_013410655.1 Nocardioides thalensis | reverse complement strand
GAGCCCGACGAGGCCGAGGACGTCCGCCGGCTGATGAAGTACGTCGAGAACACCGCCGGCGCGATGATGACCCCGGAGCCCGTGATCCTCGGCCCCGACGCCACCGTCGCCGACGCGCTAGCCCACGTGCGCAACCCGGACCTCACCCCGGCGCTCGCGTCGATGGTCTACATCTGCCGTCAGCCGCTGGAGACCCCCACCGGCAAGCTGCTCGGGGTCGCCCACATCCAGCGGCTGCTGCGGGAGCCGCCGTCGTCGCTGGTGGCCGGCGCCGTCGACGACACCCTCGAGCACCTCCGCCCCGAGGCGACGATCGACCAGGTCGCCGCGCACCTCGCGACCTACAACCTGGTCGCCGCGCCCGTCGTCGACGAGGACCGCCGCCTGCTGGGCGCCGTCACGGTCGACGACCTGCTCGACCACATGCTGCCCAACAACTGGCGCGACCGCGCCGCGAGCTCGGGCAACCCGGGGGTGACGCCGTGACCGAGCGTCGCGGGGAGCGGCTCGACACCCCGACCGGCGCCCGCCGGCAGCTCGTCCGCCGCCCGACCTTCAGCTCCGACGCGTTCGGGGTCTTCGCCGAGCAGTTCGCGCGGTTCATGGGCACCGCCACGTTCCTGATCTACATGACCCTGTTCGTGGTGATCTGGGTCGGCTGGAACGCGCTCGCGCCCGAGGACCTGCGCTGGGACGACTACCCGTTCATCTTCCTGACCCTGATGCTGAGCCTGCAGGCGTCGTACGCCGCCCCGCTGATCCTGCTCGCGCAGAACCGGCAGGAGGCGCGCGACCGCGTCATCGCCGAGCAGGACCGGCAGGCCGACGCCCGCGCGCACGCCGACATGGAGTTCCTCGCCCGCGAGGTCGCGTCGCTGCGGATGGCCGTCGGCGAGGTCGCCACCCGCGACTTCCTCCGCTCGGAGCTGCGGGCGCTCCTGTCGGACCTGGAGGAACGCGACGAGTCTCACGCTGACGGCGACGACGGGACGGCAACTCCCGGACCGTAGACTCGGGTGTCGTGAGCACCCCTCCGTCTGTCCCGTCCGTCGACCAGGTCACCGCGGCCCTGGCAACGGTCAACGACCCCGAGATCAAGCGGCCGATCACCGAGCTCGGCATGGTCGACTCCGTGGACGTCGCCGACGACGGCGTCGTCAAGGTCCGGGTGCTGCTCACGGTCGCCGGCTGTCCGCTCAAGGACACGATCAACCGCGACGTGACCGCAGCGGTGAGCGCCCTCGAGGGCGTCACCCGGGTCGACCTCGACCTCGGCGTGATGACGGCCGAGCAGCGCTCCGGCCTGCACGAGACCCTGCGCGGCGGCCAGGCCCAGCGGGAGATCCCGTTCGCGCAGCCCGGCTCCCTGACCAAGGTGTTCGCGATCGCGTCCGGCAAGGGCGGCGTCGGCAAGTCCTCGGTCACCGTCAACCTCGCCCTCGCGCTGGCGCGGGCCGGCCGCAAGGTCGGCATCGTCGACGCCGACATCTACGGCCACTCCGTGCCGGCCATGCTGGGCGTCGCGGACTCCCGGCCCACCCAGGTCGACGACCTGATCATGCCCGTGCCGACCGCGTCGGGCGTCTCCGTCATCTCGATCGGCATGCTCAAGCCGAAGCGCGAGCAGGTCGTCGCCTGGCGCGGCCCGATGCTCGACCGCGCGCTGGTGCAGATGCTGGCCGACGTCTATTGGGGCGACCTCGACGTGCTGCTCCTCGACCTGCCGCCCGGCACCGGCGACATCGCGATCTCGCTCGGCCAGCACCTGCCGGGCGCCGAGGTCGTCGTGGTCACCACTCCGCAGGAGGCGGCCGCGGAGGTCGCCGAGCGGGCCGGCACGATGGCGTCGATGATGCACCAGCGGGTGGTCGGCGTGGTCGAGAACATGAGCTATCTCCCCTGCCCCCACTGCACGCCCGAGGGCAAGGACCACCGGCTGGAGGTCTTCGGCTCCGGCGGCGGCGAGCGCGTCGCCACGACGCTCTCGGCGCGGTTCGGCTACGACGTGCCGCTGCTCGGCCGGATCCCGCTCGACCTGTCCCTCCGCGAGGGCGGCGACGTCGGCAAGCCGATCGTCGACGCGGACCCCACGGCCCCTGCCGCCGAGGCGCTCGCCGACATCGCCGACCGCCTGGCCGGTCGCGGCCGCGGCCTGGCCGGCATGCAGCTCGGCCTCACCCCGAGCAACCGGTTCTAGCGCGGGCCGCGAGGGCCCGTAGGATCACGCCGTGTTCGGAGTCGGCCTGACCGAGCTTGCGGTCATCGCGTTCATCGCGGTGTTGGTCTTCGGCCCCGACAAGCTGCCCGAGCTCGCCAGGCAGGCGGGCCAGCTCCTCCGGCAGGTCCGCCGGTTCGCGACGTCGGCCCGCGACGAGCTGCGCTCCGAGCTCGGTCCCGAGTTCGCCGACCTGGAGCTGCGCGACCTCGACCCCCGGACGATCGTGCGCAAGCACATCGCCGAGGCGATGGCCGAGGACGACCTCGACGACGAGCCGCGGGCGCGGCGGGCCGGTCAGCGTCCGCTCGGCGTGGGCGAGCGGCCGCCGTACGACGTGGACGCGACGTAGCGGTCAGCGCCGCCGGGCCTTCGTCCGCGCGGGCGACTCCGTCGGCCCCGGCACCGGCCCGAACGACTGGTTGCACTCCGCGCCCCGGCAGTCGGCCAGCTCGACCAGGCGCCGGCGCAGCTCCGCCTGCGTGGCGGCGTAGCGCGGGTCGCCGTAGACGTTGTCGAGTGCCCACGGGTCGACCTCGCGGTCGAACAGCAGCCCGACCGAGGGGTCGCCCGGGTGGGTCGCATAGAGGTAGCGGTCGGTCGTGACGCCCCGGTAGCGCCAGCCGTGGTCGGCGTCGCGCTCACCGTCGCCGGCCTGCACCAGCACGGTGTCGCGCTCGGCCAGGGCGGTGGTGTCGAGCAGCGAGAGGCCGTCGGACGGCCGGTCAGCCGACGGCTCGGCGCCCGCCCACTCGAGGATCGTGGCGGCGAGGTCGACCAGGGTCACCGTCTCGTGGTTGGTGGCGCCGGCGGGCACGCCCGGGCCGCGGACCAGCAGCGGGATGTCGAGCGACTCGTCGACCAGGTAGTTCTTGCCGTGCATCCGGTGCTCACCGAGGACGAACCCGTTGTCGGAGGTGAACACGAGGATCGTGTTGTCGAGCTCGCCGGACTCCTCGAGGTCGGTCACCAGCTGCTGGATGCTGTCGTCGACCGAGCGCAGGGCGCGGGCGCGGGCCCGCGCGCGGACGAGCTCGTCCTTCTTGGTGAAGTCGGCCTCGAACAGGTCGCGCGGCAGGTCCGCGACGTCGTCCTCGTAGAACGAGGGCCGGTCCATGAACTCCGGGCGGAGGTCGAGGTACTCGTCGTCGTACCGGGGCTGGGTCGCCGGCTTCTTCACCAGGCCGCCGCTGCGGCCGTGGGGCGCGGTGTGGTTGACGACCATCATGAACGGGTCGTCGCCCGAGAGGTCGTCGACCATCCCGCCGACGCGCTCGGACGTCACGTCGGTGATGTAGCGGTCCTCGTAGACGTCGCCGTCATACCACTCCGAGCGCCAGTAGGCGTAGGTCGTGCCGCCGACGATCGGGTCCCAGGCGTCCCAGCCGGCCGGGCGACCGAGCGACCGTGTGTAGCCGTTGAGGTACTTGCCGTGGTAGCCCGTGCGGTAGCCGGCGAGGTCCAGCCAGCGGCCGATCGTGTCGTCGGGGCGCCGCAGCGCGTCGATCCCGCCGTACGGGCCGAGGTTGTGGCGGACGCCGTTGTTGTGGCCGTACTGGCCGGTGACGAGCTCGGCCCGGGCCGGGCAGCAGATCGGGTGCGGCGAGATCGCGTTGGTGTACGTCGTGCCGCCGCTCGCCAGGAACTGCTGCGTGAACGGCAGGTACTGCATCTCGTCGGTGCGCATGTCGTCGGTGAGGATCACCACGATGTTGGGTCGCACGTCCGCCTCGTCACCCGGCGCCATGCTCGGCACCAGGCCCCGAGTGCTCGCGCCCTGGAGCAGGAGCGCGGTGATCGCGATCAGCACCAGGGCGGCAGGAAGCAGTACCCGCGGTCTCAAGGTCGTCCATCCTCAACTGGTTGGGGACAGGGCGATGAAGGGACCGCCCCGAGAGAGTCGTCCGAGCCCGACCTCGGGTCGGCCGGACTCCCTTCCGATTCTAGGTCAGGCCCGTGACTGGGCCGCAGCCAACGCCGAGAACGCGACGAGAACCACACGGCGCTCCTCGCCCTCGGCCAGCTCGCAGAAGTCGGCGCCGATGCGGCGCAGCGTGCCCTCATGACGGCTGCCGTCGCGGAGGTGCAGCAGGCAGCGCTCGCCGGACTCGGAGATCCGGCGCAACGCGGACCCGAGCCCGAGACGCGTCAACGGGGACCATGCGACCTCCGGGATGGAACGGACCGACGCTCCTTGGACGGCCAGCACCCCGGCGAGGTTCACCACCCAGTCGTGCTCACCGGACGACATCAGCAGCCACGCCGCAGCCACCCGCTCGACGGTGCCGCTGAGCTGTCCGATGCCGTCGACCGTGAGCGTCACCTCGGTCCCGGTGGACGCCATCAGCCGGCTGGCGAGGGTGACCTGCTGGTACTCCGCGCGGCTCCGGTCGGCGATCTCGGCCTCCCGCTCCGCCGCGTAGAGCGCGCCGGCCTCGCCCTCCAGGTCGTCGAACAGCGCGAAGAGCTCGTCCTCCCATCCCATGCCGGTCAGCCAATCACGGTCCGCGCGGCCCGACGCCATCCGGGCCTGTGGAGGACCGATTGACTTCACGCCTCAATGGGCGTTGACTGACGCAAACGGACGCAAACGCAAGGATCTCTCGGGATGTACCACTCCTCGCGCTGGGCGCCGCGTGCTCGCGCAGCGACCCTCTGGACCGCGGTGACCGCCGCCGCGCTCGCCCTGGCGCGCCTTGCCGCGACCACGATCCCCGGCGCGCTGGGCCCCGCTCCGGAGCCGGCCTTCGCCGATCTCCTGGTCGCGGGCAGCGCCGCGGCGGCGGCGTTGGCGACCGGGTGGCTCTGGGTGATCACGACAGCGGTCGCGGTCGACGTGCTGCGGGCGGGCGCCGGAGCTGGAGCGGCAGCCGCCGTCGGTCCCGTACGCCGGGCCCTGCTCGCCGCCTGCGGGGTCGCCGTCCTCGTCGCCGCGCAGCCCGCAGCAGCTGACACCGGGCCGGACGCGCCGGCGCCGGCGGGCTCGCGCGGCGGGCACCCCCTCACGGGGCTGCCGCTGCCCGACCGGGCGACCGGTGGCGACGGCTCGCGGATCGAGGAACGCGACCGCTCGCGGGCTGCGCCGCACCTGACGGCGACCGTCCGGGTGCGGCCCGGCGACTCGCTGTGGGCGATCGCCCGCTCCGCACTGGGGCCCGACGCGACCACCGCCGAGGTCGCCGCGCACTGGCCCCGCCTCTATCGCGCCAACCGCCGCGTGATCGGCGACGACCCCGACCTCATCCACCCCGGCCAGCGGCTCGACGTACCGCCGCGCCCCACACCACCAGGAGGAACCTCATGACCATCGACGCCGAGGGCGACCGGACCCCGGTCCCGGTCGCCACCACCCAGGGCACGCTCGCGCTGGCGCTGCTCCCCCGCAGCGAGCCGCCGGGCCCCGTGACCCGGCCTCGCCCGCGCGGCGCGACCGTCGTGCCCATCGAGCGGCGCCTCCGGCACTCGATCGAGGAGTGGACGCGGCGCTACGCCCAGGCCAGCGTGGAGATCGTCGGCGGCGACCGGCCGGTCTCCCAGCTGCTGCGCTGGAGCTCCCCGGAGGTCTACGCCGACCTGCACCGCCGGGCGCTCCTGGTCGCCCGCGCGGGCGGCCACCAGCCGGGCCTCGGCCGCGTGCAGCAGGTGCGGCCCGTCGTGCACAGCGTGCACACCTGCTTCATCACCCACGACGTGGTCGAGGCCGGCGTCCACGTGCGCTACGGCGCGCGGTCCCGTGCGCTGGCCGCCCGCTTCGAGCGGGTTGACCAGCGCTGGATCTGTACGGCGCTCGACTTCTCCTAGGAGACGCGCGCGGTGGTGCCCGTCGGGCCGCCCGGAGCGCCGTGGCAGCGCTTGTACTTCTTGCCCGAGCCGCAGGGGCAGAGCTGGTTGCGGCCGATGTCGGCGAACTCGTCGTCCGTCTTGCTGGCAGTGGTGCCGGCGACGACCTCCTCGCCGGTCTCGTCCGGCGCCGAGTAGGACAGGTTCTGCGGGACCTTCGGCCGCTCGAGGCCCTTGGCCCGGATCTGCGGCATCGCGCCACCGGCCGGCGGCGGCTCGGCGAAGGCGCCGGCATGGACCGGACCGGCGTGCCGGGAGCCGTCGGCGTGGTAGTGGAACTCCCCCTCGTCCTCGAACTCCGCCTCGAACTCCTCGAGGTCGACGCCGGCCTCGCCGTCCTGCTCCACCTGGACCTCCAGGTTGAACAGGAAGCCGATCGTCTCCTCCTTGATGCCGTCCATCATCGCGGCGAACATGTCGTAGCCCTCGCGCTGGTACTCGACCAGCGGGTCGCGCTGCGAGTAGGCGCGCAGGTAGATGCCCTCGCGGAGGTAGTCCATCTCGTAGAGGTGCTCGCGCCACTTGCGGTCGAGCACGGAGAGCAGGACGCGGCGCTCGAGCTCGCGCATGACCTCCTCGCCGACCTCGGCCTCGCGGGCGTCGTAGGCGGCGTGCGCGTCGGCCTTGAGCTTCTCGATCAGCTCGTCCTTGTGGAGCGACGCGTGCGCGCCGGCGCCGTCGACGATGTCCTTGTGGTCGATGGAGACCGGCCAGAACTGCTTGAGGTCGGTCCACAGCTGGTCGAGGTCCCAGTCCTCGGAGAACTCGTCGAGCGAGCCGGACACGTAGCCGGTGACGACGTCGTCGAGGAAGGTGCGGATCTGCTCCTCGAGGTCGACGCCCTCGAGCACCTCGCGGCGCTCGCCGTAGATCACCTTGCGCTGGCGGTCCATGACGTCGTCGTACTTGAGGACGTTCTTGCGGGACTCGAAGTTCTGCGCCTCGACCTGGCCCTGGGCGTTGGCGATCGCGTTGGTGACCCGCTTGTTCTCGATCGGGACGTCGTCGGGGATCTTGAGCATCAGCAGGACCCGGTCGACCCAGTCGGACTTGAACAGCCGCATGAGCTCGTCCTGCAGCGACAGGTAGAAGCGGGACTCGCCCGGGTCGCCCTGACGGCCCGACCGGCCGCGCAGCTGGTTGTCGATGCGGCGCGACTCGTGGCGCTCGGTGCCGATGACGTACAGACCGCCGAGCTCCTTCACCTCGTCGTGCTCCTCGGCGACCTGCTTGCGCATCCGCTCGACCATCGCCGGCCAGGCGGCGTCGTAGTCCTCGGCAGTGTCGCCGCTGGGCTCGAGGCCCTGCTTGCGCAGCTCCTGGTCGGCGAGGAACTCGTAGGAGCCACCGAGCATGATGTCGGTGCCTCGACCTGCCATGTTGGTCGCGACGGTGACCGCGCCCTTGTGACCGGCGAGGGCGACGATCTTCGCCTCCTCCGCGTGGACCTTCGCGTTGAGGACGCTGTGGGCGACGCCGCGCTTCTTCAGCGCCTGCGAGAGGTACTCGGACTTCTCGACCGACACGGTGCCGACGAGGACCGGCTGGCCCTTCTCGTGGCGGGCGACGATGTCGTCGACGACGGCGTCGTACTTCGCCTCCTCGGTGCGGTAGACGAGGTCGGGCTGGTCCTTGCGGATCATCGGCTTGTTGGTCGGGATCGGGACCACGCCGAGCTTGTAGATCTTGTCGAACTCCGACGCCTCGGTCATGGCCGTGCCGGTCATGCCGGAGAGCTTCTCGTAGAGGCGGAAGTAGTTCTGGAGGGTGACGGTGGCGAGCGTCTGGTACTCCTCGCGGACCTTCACGCCCTCCTTGGCCTCGATCGCCTGGTGCAGGCCGTCGTTGTAGCGGCGACCCGCGAGCATGCGGCCGGTGTGCTCGTCGACGATGAGCACCTCGCCGTCCATGACGACGTACTCCTTGTCGTTGCGGAACAGCTCCTTGGCCTTGATCGAGTTGTGCAGGAACGAGATGAGCGGGGTGTTGGCCGACTCGTAGAGGTTCTCGATGCCGAGGTGGTCCTCGACCTTGGTGATGCCGGCCTCGAGGACGGAGATCGTGCGCTTCTTCTCGTCGACCTCGTAGTCGACGTCGCGGGTGAGCTTGGTGGCGATCTTGGCGAACTCGCCGTACCACTTCACCTCGTCCTGGGTGGGACCGCTGATGATGAGCGGCGTGCGCGCCTCGTCGATGAGGATCGAGTCGACCTCGTCGACGATCGCGAAGTTGTGACCGCGCTGGACGCACTCCTCGAGCGAGGAGGCCATGTTGTCGCGCAGGTAGTCGAAGCCGAGCTCGTTGTTGGTGCCGTAGGTGATGTCGCACGCGTAGGCCTCGCGGCGCGCCGCCGGGCGCATCTGCGGCAGGATCACGCCGACCTCGAGACCGAGGAAGTGGTGGATGCGGCCCATCATCTCGGACTGGAACTTGGCCAGGTAGTCGTTGACCGTGACGACGTGCACGCCCTTGCCCTCGAGGGCGTTGAGGTACGCCGGCAGCGTCGACACGAGGGTCTTGCCCTCACCGGTCTTCATCTCGGCGATGTTGCCGAGGTGGAGCGCGGCGCCACCCATGATCTGCACGTCGTAGTGACGCTGGCCGAGCACGCGCTTGGCGGCCTCACGCACCGTGGCGAACGCCTCGGGCATGATGTCGTCGAGGGTCTCGCCATCAGCGAGGCGCTTGCGGAACTCGTCGGTCATCCCCCGCAGCTCGTCGTCGGACATCGCGACGAAGTCGTCCTCGATCGCGTTGACGGCCTTGGCGATGGCTTCGAGCTGGCGAAGGATCTTTCCCTCGCCGATGCGGAGCAGCTTGTCGATGATGACGGGCACCCCGTCACTCTACCGACGCCGGGCTAGGCGTCAGATTCGCGGCGGCTCATCCTCAGCAGACTCTTGGTTTCGGGCGTGCTCGGCGTACGACGCAGCGCGCTCGCGCTCGATCTTGCGGCCCAGCCAGTAGGCCGTGCCCCAGAGAAGAGCGAAGATCGGCCCGAGCACGAACATGAAGGGCACGACGACGCCGAGCGCGATCGCCGCCACCTGGATCAGGTGGCCCAACCCGTACGCCCACTCGGCCCGGAGCAGGCCGGCGGTCAGGATGCAGAGCAGCGCCAGGCCGAGCCCGATCGGGAGGGCGGTGCCGGGCTCGACGTCGGCGATGGTGATCATCACCGGCGTCGTCAGCCCGAGCGTGATCGCCTCGAGCGTGAGGATCGCCGCGCACATCGACCGCCGGGCGTTGTTCACTTGGGCCCGCCCAGCAGCACGCGGGCCTCGCCGACCGTGACCACCGAGCCCGTGACCAGCACCGCGCCCGAGGACAGCGAGTCGCCGCTGTCGGCCTCGGCCAGCGCGGCCGCCTCCGTGATCGCGTCGATCAGGCGCGGCACCACGGTGACCCGCTCCTCGCCGAAGACCTCGCGGGCGGTCACGGCGAGCTCCTCGGCCGGCATCGCCCGCTCGGTGGCGTTCTGGGTGATCACCACGTGGGTGAGGTGCGGCTCGAACGCCGCGAGCATGCCCTCGTGGTCCTTGTCGGCCATCACCCCGATCACGCCGACGAGCGGGTCGAACCGGAACGAGTCCTCGAGCGCGGCCGCGGTGGCCTCGGCGCCCGCCGGGTTGTGCGCCGCGTCGAGGACGATCGTCGGGCTGCGCCGGACGACCTCGAGCCGGCCGGGCGAGGTGACCTGGGCGAAGGCCTCGCGGACGATGTCGTCACCGATCGGGTGCTCGACGAGCGCCTCCACCGCGGCGAGCGCGAGCGCGGCGTTCTGCGCCTGGTGGGCGCCGTAGAGCGGGAGGAAGACCTCGTCGTAGCGGCCGCGCAGGCCCTGGAGGCTCACCGACTGGCCGCCGACCGCGGGCACCCGGTCGATGACCCCGAACTCCATGCCCTCCCGGGCCACGGTCGCGCCGACCTCGGCGGCCCGGCGGAGGATGACCTCGGCCGCCTCCACGGGCTGCTGGGCCACGATCGCCGTGGCACCCGCCTTGATGATCCCGGCCTTCTCCTCCGCGATCGCTGCTGGCGTGGGCCCGAGGTAGTTGGCGTGGTCAACGGCGATGGGCGTGATCACTGCGACGTCGGCGTCGATGACGTTGGTCGCATCCCAGGAGCCGCCCATCCCGACCTCGACGACCGCGACGTCGATCGGGGCGTCCGCGAACGCGGCGTACGCCATCCCGACGACGGTCTCGAAGAACGACAGGGGGTGCGCCTCGGACTCGTCGACGAGGTGGGTGTACGGCGCGACGTCGTTGAACGCGCGCACGAAGGCCTCGTCGTCGAGCGGCTCGCCGTCGATGCTGATCCGCTCGCTCATCTTCTCGACGTGCGGGCTGGTGAACCGCCCGGTGCGCAGGTCGAGGGAGCGCAGCAGGGTGTCGACCATCCGCGCCGTCGACGTCTTCCCGTTGGTGCCGGTGAGGTGGATCGAGCGGTAGGCCCGCTGCGGGTCGCCGAGCAGCTCGGTGAACGCGAGGATCCGGTCCAGCGACGGCTCCAGCCGGGTCTCGGGCCAGCGCGACAGGAGCGCGTCCTCGGCCTCGGCGAACGTCTGGGCGGGGCGCGCGGCTGACTCACTCATGGCGGCCCGAGTCTACGGCGCACCGCGCATCTGCCCGACGCGGCGTACGCGCCCGGGGTCACGCCGATCAACCGCCGGAAGTGCCGGGTCAGGTGGGACTGGTCGTAGAAGCCGACGCCGACCGCCACCTCGGCGACGGGCTCCCCCGCCAGCAGCCGGCGGCGGGCCCGGTCGAGGCGCAGCCCGGTCAGGTAGCGGTGCGGCGCGACCCCCATCTCGCGACGGAAGGCGCGGACCAGGTGCGTGGGGTGGGCGCCGAGCGTCGCGGCGGCCTCCTCGAGGGTGATCCCGTCGACGACGTGGGCGTCGAGGAGGTCGCGCAGCCGGCGGGCGAGTCCGGGTGCCCGCGGCTCTGGGGCGACCGGGTCGACGCCCGCCAGGTGGCGGGACAGGCGGTCGGTGACGAGCGCCAGCCTGCTCTCCGCCTCGAGCTCGTCTCCGGGTCGCGAGAGCACCCGGTGCACGCGGTCGAGCTCGGCGCGGAGCACGGGGTCGCCCCAGTCGGGCCGGTCGACCGCCCGGCCGGTGCGGGCCGGGTCGATCCGGTCGGCGTCGAGGTAGAGCACCCGCTTGCGGAAGCCGTCGCCGGCTACCGAGCGGCCGTCGTGGGCGACGCCCGGCGGGAGCAGCGTCACCAGCGTGCTGCCGGTCGCGTGCTCGTGCCGTTCGAGGTCGTAGCGGACCGTGCCGGCATCGACCATGAGCACGGTCCAGGTGTCGTGGACGTGCATCGGGTAGGCGTGCCGGGGGAAGTGCGCGTGCAGCACCTCCGCGACGCCGGGCACGTCGGGACGCCAGGCGCGGATCGAGGGCGGGGGCCCGTCCATGTCAGGAACGTACAAGACGCGGCCCGCCCGGCGCCCGACGATCGTGCGCATGAGCGACATCCTGGTCCCCCCGTTCGACGCCAAGATCGCGATCGTCGTCCGCGACGACCTCGAGGTGTGGCAGCGGCTGAACGTCACCGCCTTCCTGGCGAGCGGGATCGCCGCCGAGCACCCCCAGCTCGTGGGCGAGCCCTACGCGGACGCCGACGGGACGGCGTACCTCCGGCTGCTCGGGATGCCGGTCCTCGTCTTCGAGGGTTCGAAGGAGAGCATCGGCGCGGCGCGGGAGCGTGCCGTGCGCCGGACCTTGCCGACCGCGGTCTACACCTCCGACATGTTCCGCACCGGCCACGACGAGGCCAACCGTGAGGTGGTGCGCGCGGTGCCGGGCGCCGACCTCGACCTGGTGGGGCTCGCCGTCTTCGGCCCGAAGAACGCGGTGGACAAGACGCTCAAGGGGTGCGCGCTGCACCGGTGAGCCGGAGCTCGACGGTGTCGACGACGGCGCGGTAGCCGAGCCGTTGGTAGAGCTCGTTCGACACCGGGTTGGCCTGGTCGGTGAACAGGATGACCCGGTGCCCGAGGTCGCGCAGCAGCGCCGAGACGGCGGCCACCGCGGCGCCGCCGTACCCGCGACCGCGGTGCTCCTTCGGCGTGAAGACCGGGCCGACGCGGGCGACGCCGAACGCCGGTGGGTTGGCTCCGGTCAGGTGCAGCGGCCGGTCGGCGTGGTCGACCCAGAACCAGTAGGTGCCGTCGTCGATCTTGCGGTGGACGTCGTCGAGCGTGAAGCTCTCGGGGTCGTGGCCGGTGCCGGGCGCGCGGCCGGCCTGCTCGTCGGCGTCGAGCAGGAACTGGCGGGTCCAGGCCAGCGCGAGGTCGGCCTCCTCCCGCCGCACGCTGCGCAGGTGACCCGGCGGCGGCTCGGGCGCGAGCAGCTCGCCGAGCTCGAACAGCCTCGTGTGCATGCCGACCTCGACCGCGCTGCCCGAGTGGTCGGCGATGCGGGCCATCAGCACGTCGGCAGCCGGGCGGGAGCCGTTGACGCCACCGACCTCCTCGCCGCGGTCGAGGAGAGCGTCGGCGAGCGCCGTCGCGGCGCCGTCCGGCATCGACAGCACGTAGGGCGGGTACGGCGCGAACGGCGCGGTGCGCATCGCGACGCCGACGATGCCCGTGTCGTCGGCGACGGTCGCGAACCAGCAGTACGGCGCCCCGGACCAGGAGTCGGGGTGGGCTGCCTTCCGCTGTGCCACGGTCGCGATCACGGTCGCCTGCACGGGGTCGGCGACGAGCGCGTCGGACGCCTCCGCCAGGAACGCCGCAGGGTCGTCGAAGAACGTCACCTCGAAGCCGTTGCCCATGAGTGAACCCTTCCAGCAGAACCGATGTTCACCAAGCGATTAGTTCGGCGTCACCGGCGAGCGATGGGGTGTCCCCCATGCGCAAGAGCATCGGGCTCGCCGCGATCGCGGCCCTCGCCCTCCCCGTGACCCTCTCCACCTCCGACGCCGTCGCCAAGCCGACGCAGCCCGACCCCGCCGAGGCGACCCTCGTCGGCTGGTCGGCGCTTCCCACCGAGACCTACGTGCCCGGGAGCGCCCCGAGCGGGCACTGGACCACCGGCAACGCCAGCGTGCGGGCGCCGTACCCGGGCCAGCCGGTGCAGGGCTTCTCCGGCACCCACGCGCTGCCCGACGGCACGTTCCTGGTGATGAGCGACAACGGCTTCGGCTCGAAGGCCAACAGCGCCGACTTCGAGCTCGCCGTCCACCGGATCGCTCCCGGCGGCGAGTCCGGGGAGACCACCTACCTGGGGCGCGAGTTCAACCTCAGCGACCCCGAGGGCCACGTCCCGTGGCCCATCTGGCGCGACGGCGGCTGTGACGCCGCGGCGTCGCTCCCCGCGGGCTACACCTGCCCCGAGTCCGACCGGATCCTCACCGGCTGGGACTTCGACCCGGAGTCGATGCAGGTCGCGGCCGACGGCACGTTCTGGTTCGGCGAGGAGTTCGGCCCCTTCCTCCTGCACACCAACGACGAGGGCGAGCTGCTCGAGGCGCCGATCGCGACGCCCGGCGTGCAGTCGCCGTCCAACCCGACCCTCGCGGGCGCGACGCCCAACCTGCCGAACTCCAAGGGCTACGAGGGCATGGCGATCGCCCCCAACGGCAAGGTGCTCTACCCGATGCTCGAGGGCGCCACGACCGACGACGTCGCAGCCGGCCTCGCCAGCGACCTGCGCATCTACAAGGTCGTCAACGGCCGCTTCACCGACACGGTGCTGCGCTACCGGATGGAGTCCCCGGCCCACGCCCTCGGCGACTTCATCATGATCAACGCCCACCAGGCGCTGGTCATCGAGCGCGACAGCCTCCAGGGAGACGCCGCGAGGTTCAAGCGGGTCTACCTCGCCGACCTCGGCGACGACGACGGCGACGGCTACGTCGAGAAGACGCTGCTCGTCGACCTGATGGACGTGCGCAACCCCGAGGGTCTCGGCGGGTTCGGGGAGACGTTCACGTTCCCCTACTTCACCATCGAGGACGTCGAGATCCTCGACGCCGACACCATCGTGGTGATGAACGACAACAACTTCCCCGCCACCGGTGGTCGCGGCGCGACCGTGCCGGACGTCAACGAGTACCTCGAGATCGACCTGTCGGCGCCGCTCAAGGTCAGCCCGAAGCTGCTGCCCTGATCAGCCGACCCGCCGGTCGGCCCGCCTCACCGCGACTCGAAGGCGAGCCGGCCGGCCAGCAGGGCGAACGTCGCGGCGAAGACGCGGCGCATCCAGTCGAGGACCCGCGGCCGCATCAGCACGTGGTCCCGTACGGCGGCCGCGGCGGCGCCGTACGCGGCGAAGACGAGGAACGTCAGCGCCATGAAGACCGCGCTCAGCGCGAGCATGGTCGGCACCGCGTCGCCGCCGGCGGGCACGAACTGCGGCAGGAACGCGAAGAAGAAGATCGTCAGCTTCGGGTTGAGCAGGTTGAGCGTGATGCCGGCGCCGATCACCTTCCAGAAGGACGGCCGCTCCGCGGATCCCTCCTCCACCGAGAGCGCACCCCGGTCGCGCCAGGTCGCCCACGCCATGTAGAGCAGGTAGGCGACACCGGCGTACTTCACGACCGCGAAGGCGACGCCGCTCGCGTGGAGCAGCGCGGCGAGCCCGGTGATCGCCGCCACCAGGTGCGGCACCGTGCCCAGCGTGCAGGCGAACGCCGCGAGGATGCTCGCGCGCGTGCCGCGGGTGAGGCCGGCAGCGATCGTGTAGAGCGCGCCGGTGCCCGGCGTGGCGACGATGACCAGCGACGTGAGCAGGAACGCGAGCGTCATGCCAGCGCAGGCTACCCGCCCAGCCGAGCCAGCTCCTCCTCCACGACCGACGGGTCCAGCTTGGTGAACACCGGAGTGGGCTTGCCGACCTTCGTGCCCGGCTCGACCGGGTGGCGGCGCCACTCGGGGAAGTCGGAGTACTCCCCCGTGATGATCGGGTACGGCGCGCCGCCGTCGAGGTCGTCGACCTCCTCGACGCGCGGCATCGGCGCGAGGTCGCCCGAGCCGCCCAGTGCCTCGTCGACCGCGTTGGCCGAGAACGGGAGGAACGGCGAGAGCACCAGGTTGAGGTCGGCGACGCACTGCGCGGCGACGTGCAGGATCGTGCCCAGCCGCTCCCGCTGGTCGTCGGCCTTCAGCTTCCAGGGCTCGTGGTCGGAGACGTACTTGTTGACCTCGCCGACGGCCCGCATGGCCTCGCCGATCGCCTGCTTGAACCGCCGGCGGCCGATCAGGTCGCCGACGGTGTCGAACGCGGCCTCCGTCGAGGCGAGCACGGCCTCGTCCTCGGGGGTCAGCGCGCCCGCAGCCGGGATCTCGCCGAAGTTCTTGTGGATCAGGCTGGCGGTGCGGTTGACCAGGTTGCCCCAGCCCGCGACGAGCTCGTCGTTGGTGCGCCGCACGAACTCGGCCCAGGTGAAGTCGCTGTCCTGGTTCTCCGGCCCGGCGGCCGCTACGAAGTAGCGGAACGCGTCCACCTGGTAGCGCGAGACGAGGTCGCGGACGTAGATCACGACCTTCTTGGAGGACGAGAACTTCTTGCCCTCCATCGTGAGGTACTCCGAGCTGACGACCTCGGTCGGGAGGTTGAGCTCGCCGTAGCCGCGCGGGCTGCCGCCCTTGTCGCCCTTGCCGTTGTAGGCGAGCAGCTCGGCCGGCCAGATCTGGGAGTGGAACGTGATGTTGTCCTTGCCCATGAAGTAGTAGGACAGCGCCTCCGGGTCGGTCCACCAGTCGCGCCACCGCTCCGGGTCACCGATCCGCCGCGCCCACTCGATGGTGGCGGACAGGTAGCCGATGACCGCGTCGAACCAGACGTAGAGCTTCTTCGTGGGGTTCTCGCGCCATCCGTCGAGCGGGATCGTGATGCCCCAGTCGATGTCGCGCGTCATCGCCCGTGGGCGGATCTCCTCGAGGATGTTCTTGGAGAACCGGATGACGTTGGGCCGCCACGAGCCGTCGGCCTCGCGACCGTCGAGCCACTCGCTGAGCGCCTCGGCGAGCGCAGGCAGGTCGAGGAAGAAGTGTTGGGTCTCGACGAACTCCGGCACCTCGCCGTTGATGCGCGAGCGCGGGTCCTTCAGGTCCTGCGGGTCGAGCTGGTTGCCGCAGTTGTCGCACTGGTCGCCCCGCGCGCCGTCGTAGCCGCAGATCGGGCAGGTGCCCTCGATGTAGCGGTCGGGCAGCGTGCGACCGGTCGACGGGCTGATGGCGCCGTAGGTCGTCTGCTCGAGGAAGTAGCCGTTCTCGTAGACGCCGTGGAACAGCTCCTGCACCACGGCCTCGTGGTTGCGCGTGGTGGTGCGCGTGTAGAGGTCGTAGGTCATGCCGAGGGCCGCGAAGTCCTCGACGATCAGCCGGTGGTTCTTGTCGGCGAGCTCCTGCGGCGACAGGCCGGCCTCGTCGGCGGCGATGAGGATCGGCGTCCCGTGCTCGTCAGAGCCGGACGCCATGACGACGTCGTGCCCCGCCATCCGCATGTACCGACTGAAGACGTCGGCGGGCACGTACACCCCGGCCACGTGGCCGATGTGACGCGGGCCGTTGGCGTACGGCCAGGCGGTGAAGGAGAGGACTCGACTCATGGCCGAATCCTATTCAGCCCTCGTTGAACCGCCGGATCCGCGTGTGCACCCAGCGCCGGATGCGCGGCAGCTCGGCGTAGAGGTGCTTGCCGGGGCACGCCGTGTCGTTGGTGTCGCGGTGCCCGTCGATCACCGGGAGCCACACGGTCTCTCCCGGGGCGTAGTTGTCACTGCCCTGGGACTTGCGCTTGATCGTGTCGCGCGGGCGCAGGTCGTAGGCGTCGACGCGCCACGCCGCCAGCTGCACGATCGCGCGGACGATCTTGTCGTTGGGCCGCTTGACCTCGAAGTTGCCGATCACCGCGACGCCCATCGAGCGATGGTTGAACCCGAGCGTGTGGGCGCCCTTGACGAGCTTGCGGCCGCTGTCCTTGCGGCCGATCCAGATGCGGCCGAACCGGTCGACGAGGAAGTTGTAGCCGAGGTCGGACCAGCCCAGGCCCTTGGTGTGGTAGCGGTACATGCCACGGATCAGGCCCGGCACGTCGCTGCGCGCATAGCTGTTGCTGTTGACCGTGTGGTGGAGGTGGACCTGCTCGAGGTCGCGGTTGACCACCTGGGTGCCGTCGCGCAGCTTCGGGTTCGCGCCCCAGGCCCTGCGCGTCAGCAGACGCGGCTTCGGCGTGCGGTCGCGGTCGCCCGTGGCGGTCCGCGCGACGGTGTCGTCACGCTCCGCCTCGGGTACGGCGACCGCGTCCTCCGCGCGGCGGCCCGGGTCGATCAGCATCAGCACGGGCTGCTGGGCCCAGCCGGTCACCTCGACCTGGAGGGCCTCCGCCCGCCCGACCCACATCGGCTCGGTGCCGCCGCGTGCCCGCCGGCCCTCTGCGGACCCGGTGTCCGGGCCGTCGTGCATCCGCGCGACGGACTCCCAGTCGCTCCACCCGCCCGCGGCGCGGCGTACCCGCACCCGGACGTGGCCCGTGCCCGACGCCCAGGTGACGCCGAGCATCGAGAAGCCGGTGGTCTCGATGACGGCGGTGCGGACGGTGCCCGCGGAGCGGGTCACCCCGGCGTGCTCGGCGAGCGGCAGCTCGGCGGCGCTGACGACGGAGCCGGCGTCACGCCGGAGCCTGACCCGGCCGCCGGACCCCGGCGGTGTGGCGCCCGCCGGCGCGGGCGGGACCGCGGCGGCGACAGCGGGCACGGCGACGGCGCCGGCGATCAGGCGCGCGAGTCGTCGGCGGGACAGCGCAGGCGGGAGCAATGAGTCCGAGATACTCATGGACATCGAGCATGCGCCATCGGAGCAGCCTCGCCGGTTATCTGCGACCGCGTGTTCCCAACTGCCTCACTAGTCACACAAGTCCCACAAGTCACAGGTCACACCGGTCTCACAGCTCCCGGCCCGCGAAGGCCGCCAGCTCCTCGTAGGGACCCGCGCCCGGCGGCGCCGGACGTTCGGCGTCGAACACCTCGCCGCGCATCTCGGGCTTGAGGCTGGCCCGGAGGAAGTCGACCGCGACCCGGGCCACCTCCGGGTCGAGCTCACCGATGGGGCGGCCGAGCGCGGTGGCCAGGTCCCACGTGTGCACGGCGAGCTCCGCGACCTGCATCCCGGCCGGGACCGGCGGGTCACCGTCGAGCTCGTGCCAGTGGTGCGCCAGGTCGTCGGCGTGCGTCCGGAACTCGCCGCCCCATCCCTCGCTCAGCTCGGGCGGGGGCGCGGACCAGTCGGGCTGCTCGCCGCGCATCATCGTCAGGAAGTTGCC
This sequence comes from Nocardioides thalensis, assembly GCF_013410655.1. Classification (NCBI taxonomy): domain Bacteria; kingdom Bacillati; phylum Actinomycetota; class Actinomycetes; order Propionibacteriales; family Nocardioidaceae; genus Nocardioides; species Nocardioides thalensis. The sequence goes on along the minus strand of NZ_JACCFP010000001.1, from coordinate 1,181,665 downwards.
GGGCGTCGCCACCAGGTGGGCCGCCAGCGCCCCGACGTTCCAGTCGGTGCAGGGCGTCGGGGCGTCGACGTTGTCGGCGTGGACGTGGTCGAGCACGTCACCCGCCTGGTCGAGAGCATTCACGAGGACCGGCACCAGGGCGTCCATGCCCCCACCGTAGGACGGCGGCTCAGCTGAAGTCGAGGTCTCCGGTCCGCGTGCGCTTCAGCTCGAAGAAGTACGGGAACGACGCGACGGAGACGCAGCCGTCCCACAGCCGGCCGGCCTCCTCGCCGCGCGGGATCCTGGTCAGGACCGGCCCGAAGAACGCGGTGCCGTTGACGGCGATCGTCGGCGTGCCGACGTCGTCGCCGACCTGGTCCATCCCCTCATGGTGGGAGCGGGCGACGGCCTCGTCGTACGACCCGTCGTCCATCGCGTCGACCAGCTCCGGCTCGAGACCGACCTCCTCGAGCACCTCCGCGATCAGCGCCCGGCCGCGGTCCTGCTGCTCGTGCAGCTTGCGGCCCTCGATGTGGATGCGCTGCCCGAACGCGTCGTACATCGGTCGCAGCACCTTGTCGCCGTGCTTCTCGGCGGCGGCGATCAGGACGCGGACCGGGCCCCAGGCGGGCGCGAGCATCGCGCGGTAGTCGTCAGGGATGTCCCGGTCCTGGTTGAGGTAGGCCAGGCTCATCACGTGCCAGTCGACCTCGATGTCGCGGACCTTCTCGACCTCGAGCAGCCAGCGCGAGGTGATCCACGCGAACGGACAGAGGGGGTCGAACCACAGGTCGGCCCTGTTGTTGCCGGTCTCCCGAGCGAGTGCGACGTCAGCAGTCATGTACGTCGCAACCCGCTACCTGCCGACGCGCATTCCCTCCGCGCCGACTACCTGAGGACGCGGACGCTCGTCGTCGCCCGGGCAGCCTCGACCGTCGGCGTCCCGTCGTAGCGAACCCAGACGGTACGGCGGCCGGGCGCCAGGTCGTCCAGGACGACCCGCGCGCGCCCGGCGACCAGCTGGACGGTGCGGGTCTCCTTGGCGACCGTGATCGTCACGCGGCCGTCCACGGCCTCCAGCCCGGGAGCCGTGACGCGCACCCGCACGACCGCGCGGCCACGTCGACCGACCGCGTCGACCGTGGCGGCGGCCCGCGTCGTCACGATGCCCTCGGGCCCCAGGCGAACCGTGCGGGTCGCGTAGTTGCGTCGGGTCAGCGTCACCTGCGCCCGCAGCCGGGCGCCGAGGTCGGCGCCGGTGACCTCGTACGTCGTGCCCGTCGCCCCGGCGATCGGCACGCCGTCGCGCAGCCACTGGTAGGCGGGAGCCGCGTCCGTCGGCCGGTAGGAACCGGGGGTGAGGATCAGCTGCTCGCCCACCTGCGGAGACCCGCTGACGGCGTACTCCTGGTCGAGCTCGATGGCGCCGACGACGACCGGTCCCGCCGGGGCGGAGCGGACGGGCGCGTTCTTGTAGCCCTCGCGGCGCGCGGCGGTGGTCGCCTGGATCGACTTGCCGACCATGGCCTTCGTGAGCGTCAGGGTCGGCCCGTCGGCGCCTTCGAGGATCTCGCCGTCGACGAGCCACCGGTAGACGGTCGTCTGCGGGGCCGGCGACCAGGTGGCCGGTACGGCGCGCAGCGTCTCGTCGACCATCGGCTGCCCCTCGATCGTCGTCGGCTGCTCGACGGCGAACTCACCTGCGGTCACCCGGGCCGTCGGCGCCGACAGCGCCGTCGTGGGGTCGAAGTCCGGCTTGCGGGCGGTGACAGACACCCGGATGTTGGTACCGCGCTGGGCGGCCGTCGGCGTGAACGTCTGCTGGGTGGCTCCGGCGATCTCGACGCCGTCGGCGAGCCACTGGTACTGGAACGTCTCCGCGGACGGCTTCCAGTTGCCGGTCGACGCGCGCAGCTGGGCGCCCACCTGGGGCGTGCCGAAGATGGTCGGGGCGACCTCGTTGGTCATCGCCTTGTCGACGAAGTGGATGAACCCGCTCGGCCACCTGCCGCTGTCGCGGGTAATGCGGCGCCAGTGGAAGTCACCGCTCCAGCTGTCCTCGGAGATGACGATCTCGTCAGCGGACACGACCTTCTCGACGTAGGCCACGTGGCCGCTGGAGCCGATGCCGCCCTCGTAGCGGTCCCACCAGGCGATCGCCCCGACCGCCGGGCGACGGTCGGTGATGTCCGCCATGGCGTGGCCCCAGTTGTAGGCCATGCCGCTCCCGCTCCACGGGCGCTCCTCGGACATCCCCGCCTTGATCATCCGGTACGCCGCGTAGTTGGTGCAGTTGTGCCCGGAGTACATCCGCCAGTACATGCGGCCGCTGCGCGAGCCGTAGCCCGCGTCGGAGTAGCCGGCGTCGCGACACCCGGCGTAGCCGGTGCAGAGGTAGGACGAGCCCATCGCGGCGGGCCGCGAACGGAGGGTCTCACCGCGGTCGGGTGGCTGGTGCGCGATCCCGGTGACCACGAGCAGGGTCGCCATCAGGGCGCTGGACAGCAGCGCGCATCCGTAACCGAGCAGTCGACTCCCCCGGGGCATGGCCAACACCCTGAACCACAACGGGTCCCATTCGCAACAAAAACCCCAAGAAACCCATGCGTCACCGGCGTGTCGCGCTTGACTTTCCGAAGTTACACGTCTGTAGTTCGCCGTCGCGCTCATCCGGAAGGACGAATCCGCTGCCGCCGGTGTCTGACAATCCCCACCCCGGTGACAGGATGATCGGCATGCCCGGAACCAACCTGACCCGCGACGAGGCCACCGCCCGCGCCGCGCTCATCGACGTCACCTCCTACACCGTCGACCTCGACCTCACCCTGGCCGAGCAGGACGGTGTCGAGACGTTCGGCTCGACCACCACGATCGCGTTCACCTGCCGCGAGCCGGCGGCCGAGACCTTCGCCGACCTGGTCGACGCCACCGTCCACGAGGTGACCCTGAACGGGGTCGCCCTCGACCCGGCCGAGGTGTACGCCGACAGCCGCCTCACCCTGACGGGGCTCCAGGCCGACAACACCCTCGTCGTGCGGGCCGACTGCACCTACTCCCACACCGGCGAGGGCCTCCACCACTTCGTCGACCCCGCCGACGGGAGGGTCTACCTCTACTCCCAGTTCGAGGTCCCCGACGCCCGCCGGGTCTTCACGACATTCGAGCAGCCCGACCTCAAGGCGCCGTTCACGTTCAACGTCACCGCGCCCGCCCACTGGAAGGTCGTGTCCAACTCGCCGACGCCGGAGCCGGTGCCGGGCGACAGCGGGTTCGCCACCTGGCACTTCGCGCCCACCAAGCCGATGTCGACGTACATCACGGCGATCGTCGCCGGCGACTACTACGAGGTGCAGGACGTCTACGAGGGCGCGCACGGCGTCATCCCGATCGGCCACTTCTCCCGGCAGTCGCTGAAGGACCAGCTCGACGCCGAGCGCGAGGAGCTGGTCAGCCTCACCCGGCAGAGCTTCGAGTTCTTCGAGCGGGAGTTCGGCTTCCCCTACCCGTTCGGGAAGTACGACCAGCTCTACGTGCCGGAGTACAACATGGCCGGGATGGAGAACGCCGGCACGGTCACCATCCGTGACGAGTACCTCCCGCGGTCGCGCCAGCCGCGCTCGTTCTACGAGTTCCGTTGCTCGGTGATCACCCACGAGATGGCCCACATGTGGTTCGGCGACCTGGTGACCATGAAGTGGTGGGACGACCTCTGGCTCAACGAGTCGTTCGCCGAGTGGGCCTGCTACTGGGCGCAGGTCGAGGCCACGCCGTACAAGGAGGCGTGGACCGGCTTCACCAACGCCCGCAAGCAGACCGGCTACCGGGCCGACGCGCTGCCGAGCACCCACCCGATCGCCACCGACATGGTCGACCTGCACGCGGTCGAGGTGAACTTCGACATGATCACCTACGCCAAGGGCGCGTCGGTGCTCAAGCAGCTGGTCGCCTGGGTTGGGCTCCAGCCGTTCCTCGCCGGTCTCCGGCAGTACTTCCAGGACCACGCCTACGCCAACACCGAGTTCACCGACCTGCTCAGCGCGCTCGAGAAGTCGTCGGGCCGTGAGCTGAGCGGGTGGGCCCAGGAGTGGCTCCAGACCGCCGGCACCAACACGCTGGCACCGGCCTTCGAGGTCGGCGCCGACGGCGCCTACACGTCGTTCGCGGTCACCCAGTCCGCCCCGGCCGACCACCCGACGCTGCGCCGCCACCGGCTCGGCATCGGCCTCTACAACACCAACGCCGAGGGACGTCTCGTGCGCGACGACTACGTCGAGGTCGACGTCGAGGGCGAGCGCACCGAGATCGCCGAGCTGGTCGGGAAGACCCAGCCCGACCTGTTGCTGCTCAACGACGGCGACCTCACCTTCGCCAAGATCCGTCTCGACCCCGCCTCGCTGGCGACGGCGGTCGCCGGGCTGTCCACCATGGACGACTCCCTCGCCCGCGCCCTGATCTGGGGTGCCGCGTGGGACATGACGCGCGACGCCGAGATGCGCGCCACCGACTTCGTCGAGCTCGTGCTGGGCAACATCGGCGCGGAGACCGACTCGTGGGGCGTCAGCCGGATCCCGGTCTACGCCGCCCAGGCGGTCACGGTCTACAGCGCGCCCGCGGGCCGCGCCGCCCTCGCCGGCCAGTGGGAGCGGGGGCTGCGCAAGCTCCTCGAGAACGCCGAGCCCGGCACCGACCACCAGCTGACGTTCGCCCGGTCCTACGCCGCCGCCGCGCACTCCGACGACGCGGCTGCCGACCTCGAGGCGCTCCTCGACGGCACGCTCTCGTTCGAGGGCCTGTCGGTCGACAGCGAGCTGCGGTGGGCGCTGGTCAACAACCTCGCCCGTCTCGGCCGCGCCGACGACGCGCGGATCGACGCCGAGCTCGAGCGGGACAACACGATCACCGGCAAGGAGCACGCGGCGGCCGCACGGGCCGCGATGCCGACCGCTGCGGCGAAGGACCGGGCCTGGCAGCAGGCGATGCTCGATCCCTCGACGCCCAACGAGACCGCGCGCAGCGTCGTGAACTCGTTCATGCGGGCCGGCCAGGAGGAGGTGCTGGCGCCGTACGTCGACCGCTACCTCGCCGACACCGCTGGAGCCATCGACCGGCTCGGGTTCCACCGCGCCTCGGTGGCGCTGGAATTCATCTTCCCCCGGGTCCTCGCCACCGAGGAGACCCTCGCGAAGGTGGACGACTGGCTCGAGAACCACTCCGCGGGCGTCGACCCCGGGGCGCTGCGCTACGTGCGCGAGGGCCGAGCCGACATCGCCAGGTCACTGGCCGCGCAGGCCAAGGACGCGGAGTAGCAGCAGGAGGTCAGGCGCGGGCGTGGTCCGCCAGCAGGCGGATCCCCCGCGTCAGGCCGCCCGCGAGGTCGCCGTCGGCGAAGGAGCGGGTCATCTCCTCGACCGCGAGGGCAGTCTCGTCGTCGGTGAGGTTGCGCCGGACGTAGCCGCCGGTGACGACCTCGACGACGTGCCGCTCGGGGTCGACCATGATCAGGATGCTGCGCGCGGGCGCGACCAGCGTGTTGTGGAGGCTCGTCGCGAAGGCCCGGGCGTCGTCGCCGTCGACCTTGCCGACGTAGACCGAGATCTCGGCGCGGCACAGCTGCTCGGCCGAGCGGATGGTCGCGTCGAGCGCGGCCCGATCCTTCGTGGTCAGCTCCATGCTCACCCCCGCTCCCCCGGGCGATCCGCTACCAGCGGCCGCCGGCGCCGCCGGCCTGCGAGCCCTCGGCGTCGGGCGCGGCGAGCTCACCGGCCGCCTTGCGCGGTCCGCCGAGCCACTGGGAGTCCTGCTCGCCGCCACCCGGCGCGAGCGACTCGCCACGCGCTAGCGACGGCCCGAGCACGAGCGCCGCGACGACCACGAACACGAGCAGCGGCACACCGGCGAACAGCAGGGCCGCGCTGACGAAGTCGACCGGGTCGCTCTCCTCCCACACCGCCGGCGTGCCGGCGGCCGCCGGTCCGGCGAGGACGACGGAGAGCGCGAGCGCGGCCGGCACGGCGATGGCGGCGGCGAGGGCGCGGCGTACGACGGGGCTGGTCCTGGCGCTGGTCACGAGGCGAAGACTATCGGTCGCGGCTCACCACCGGCATCCCGGCCCGACCCGTCCCCGGCGCTCGCCGCTTTGGTTCACTGGAGCAATGCCGATCAACGCCCTCACCCCCGTCCTGACGGCGGCCGCGGCCGCGGAGGAGGCACCGAGCCCCTGCGCCGACGGCGAACGCACCTGCCAGCTGGTCTGGGACTGGACCGGCAACGAACGCCTGGCGAACTGGTCCGACGTCCTCATCGGGAAGCCGCTGGCGATCCTCGGGCTCGTCGTGTTCGGGCTGCTGCTGCGGTGGCTGCTCCACAAGATCATCGGGCGGATCGCCCGCCGGGCCGAGACCGGCGTGCTGGGCGAGCGCGTCGAGTCCGCCGTGACCGCGCGACGCAAGCAGCGCGCGGCGACGATGGCCGGCGTCCTCGGCAGCATCGTCACCGTGATCATCGTCGCGGTGATCGGCACCATGATCCTCAGCGAGCTCGGCGTCAACATCGCGCCGATCATCGCCAGCGCGGGCATCATCGGCCTGGCGCTCGGCTTCGGGGCCCAGTCGCTGGTCCGCGACTTCCTGGCCGGCATCTTCATCTTCATCGAGGACCAGTACGGCGTCGGCGACGTGGTCGACGTCGGCGAGGCCAACGGCACGGTGGAGGCCGTCACGCTGCGGATGACCCGGCTGCGCGACCTCGACGGCACCGTCTGGTACGTCCCCAACGGCGAGATCGTGCGGGTCGGCAACAAGAGCCAGAACTGGTCGCGGGCGGTGGTCGACGTCGGTGTCGGCTACGGCGAGGACCTGATCCGTGTCCAGCAGGTGCTGCGCGAGATCGCGCACGACCTGTGGGAGGACGAGGACTACCGCCACGTGATCATCGAGGAGCCGGAGGTGACCGGCGTCGAGATGCTGAGCCCCGACTCGGTGACGCTGCGCGTGCTCATCAAGACCGCACCGCTCGAGCAGTGGGCCGTCGCCCGGGCGATGCGCCAGCGCATCAAGACCCGCTTCGACCACGAGGGCATCGAGATCCCGTTCGCGCAGCGGGTCGTGTGGCACCGCGACGAGCGGAAGCCCGACCAGTCGCCGACGTCCACCACCGACGCGGGATGATGGTGCGGTGACCGAGGAGCAGTCCTTCTACGACGAGATCGGCGGGTTCGAGACCTTCCGCACGATCGTGGCGACCTTCTACAAGGGCGTGGCCGACGACGAGGTGCTCCGTCCGCTGTATCCCGAGGAGGACCTGGGCCCCGCGGAGGAGCGCTTCCTCCTGTTCCTCGTGCAGTACTGGGGCGGCCCCACGACGTACTCCGACCAGCGCGGTCACCCGCGGCTGCGGATGCGGCACGCCCCGTTCGAGGTCAACCTCGAGGCGCGCGACCGGTGGCTCACCCACTTCCGCGCCGGCCTCGACGCCGTCGACCTCACCCCGGAGCAGGACGCCCGGTTCTGGGAGTACGTCGAGCACGCCGCCAACTTCATGGTCAACACCCCGGGGTGACCGCGACCGCTGTGTGACGCGGACCACGTCGATCCGGGCGAATTCGAGGCGACATGGAAGTAACGCCACGGTCCTCCGGCGACAGGTAGGGGTGTGACGAGCAAGTTCGACAGGAAGCAGCTGCGGGTCGCCCCACCGACCCTCGAGCCCGATCCTGTCCTGCTCGGCCGGCTGGCGGCGCTCAGCGCCGCGTCGACGCCGGCTCCACACACTGCCCGGACGACTGCTGTCCGGCTCCTGGCGGTTGCGGCCTCGGTCGCGGCCATCGGAGCCACGACGTGGGTTGCGGGAGCCCTGCCGGGGATCGACTCACCGGTCGCCCCCGCGGAGCAGCCCACGCACGGACCAGCCACCCCGGGCACCGAAGCGCCGGAAACCCCACACTCCGACGCTTCCACCGCGTCCGGCAGCCCCACGTCCCCGGGGCTGCCGGACGCCACAGACTCCACCGGAGCCCCCGACCAGTCGTCCGGCACCGACGGCGACGCGGACGCCTCCGGGCCGCGGGGCAAGGGCCACGCCGACGGCGACCTCAAGCACGAGGGCAAGCACGACGGTCGCGACGACCGCGGCGACAAGGGCGAGAAGGACACGGGCCCCAGGGACCGTGGCGACGACCGAGGCCCGCAGGGACCGAAGAACGGTCACGACCCAAAAGGCCCCAAGGATGGAAAGGGACCCCGGGGTCCCAAGGAGGGAAAGGGGCCGCGCGGCCCCAAGAACGGCCACGGCCACCAGGAGCACGGCAACGGCCGCGGCCACGGCCATGACCACCACGCGCACGGCTGAGCGCGGGAGTTAGACCAGGAGGCAGCCCACCCCGCAGAATGACGGCGGAACCCGGGACACCGGGTAGCAGTAACGAGACGATGTGCGCTATCGGGACGCACACCACCCGCCCGCCGTCCACCTCCGGGAACAGGAAACGAACACGCTCGGTGACATCCGACGACGACCTCGTCGCCGCGGCGAAACGCGGTGACTCCGAAGCCTGGCGCGAGCTCTACCGAGCACACGCCGGGCGTTTGTTGTTGTGGTTGGAGACCCGGGCGGCGGCTGCCGGCGGCGACTCCGCCGAGGACCTCGCTGCCGCGACCTGGCTGGTCGCCGCCGAGAAGGTGGCCGACTTCGAGGGATCCTCCTCCGACTTCGCCGGCTGGCTCTTCGGCATCGCCCGCAACCACGCCTCCAACGCCCGTCGTCGCGCAGGGCGACGCAACGGGGTGGTGCTCCACGTCGACGAGACGGTGCCCGGGCATGAGTCGGCGCTCGTCGGCGAGGCGTGGGTACGGCACGCGCTGGCGACCCTCCCCGAGCGGGAGCGTGACGTGATCACCTGCCTGGAGGTCCTCGACCTCGACGTCGCGGGCACGGCCCAGGCGCTCGGCATCAGCGCCGTCGCCGTCCGCGTCGCCCGCCACCGCGGACTGAAGAAGCTGCGGGCGCTCCCCCCGCCGGAGAGCTCCTAGATCCAGCTTCTAGGAGACCGGCGCGAGCGGCCTGCCCTCGTGGGCCGCGAGCAGCCGCTCCCGGTAGACCGCGGGCGGCTCCGTCGCCCGCTGGGTCGCGCTGTCGAAGAAGACCATCACCACCCGGGCCCGGGCGAGGACCCGGTCGCCGTCGGCGATCTCCGACTCGATCGTCATCGAGCGGCTGCCGACCCGAGCCACCTGCGACCAGCAGTCGTAGGGGGCGGCCCGGAGCGTGATCGGCGCCAGGTAGTCGACGTCGGCCTGGGCGACGACCGTGTGCACCTCCGGGACCTCGGTCAGCCCGCGACCGAGCGCGGCGAGCAGCCGGATCCGCGCCTCCTGGAAGTACTCGAAGTAGACGACGTTGTTGACGTGGCGGTAGACGTCGACGTCGGAGAACCGGACGTGCACCGGGTAGCGGAGCTCCTCGTTGCGGCGCACGCTGAACGGGGCCGGCCGCTGCAGCGGGGCCGCGTCCTCGACGTACATCTCGAGTGCCGCGCGCTCCTCGGCGCTGAGGCGGCGGGGCCGCTCCTCGTCGAGGCGGTACGGCGCCAGCACCGTCGTCGCGCGGAGGTAGACCGTGCGCTCGCCCTCCGGCGACTCGTGGAACACCTCGTAGGACATCGCGAACGTCGCCGCCCGGAGCGAGGTGACCCAGCACTCGATGAAGACCGGGCGGAACCGGAAGCCGAGCGGCGCCGTGTAGGTCACCTCGTGCCGGATCACGATGATGCCGTCCGCCGGGTCGTCCCCGGCGCCCGTCGCGCCCGACTGCTCGCGGTGCGCGCGGAGCATGTCGAGCCGCGCCTCCTGGAGGTAGTCGACGTACCGCACGTTGTTGACGTGGCCGAGGAGGTCGAGGTCAGCCCACCGGACCGGACAGGCGAAGCGATGCCGCACGCCGTCATCGTTCCACGCGCCGTGGGACTGTCTGCACCGGGTGTGGGATACGACACGACTGCAACACGTTGCAGAGCGGCAGCACTAGGCTGGGCGGCGTTTCCGACCCGCTCGACGAGGAGTGTCATGCCCGAGGCCGTCATCGTTTCCGCCGCCCGTACGCCGATCGGGCGGGCCAACAAGGGGTCCCTCAAGGACTTCCGGCCCGACGACCTCACCGCGCTGATCGCCACCGCGGCCCTCGAGAAGATCCCGGCCCTCGACCCCAACGACGTCGACGACTTCCTGCTCGGCTGCGGCCTCCCCGGCGGCGAGGCCGGCAACAACATGGCCCGCAACGTGACCGCGCTGATGGGCTACGAGATCCCCGGCGCCACGATCACCCGCTACTGCTCCTCGTCGGTGCAGACCACGCGGATGGCGTTCCACGCGATCAAGGCCGGCGAGGGCGACGTCTTCATCTCCGCCGGCGTCGAGACCGTGTCGCGCTTCCAGTTCGGCACGTCCGACCACATCCCCAACACCAAGAACCCGAAGTTCGCCGACGCGCAGAAGCGCACCGAGGACTACGCCCAGGGCGGCAAGGTGTGGCACGACCCGCGCGAGGACGGCCAGCTCCCCGACGTCTACATCGCGATGGGCCAGACGGCCGAGAACGTCGCCTCGATCCGCGGCCTCAAGCGCGAGGACCTCGACCACTTCGGCGTCCGGTCGCAGAACCTCGCCGAGAAGGCGATCGCCGACGGCTTCTGGGAGCGGGAGATCACCCCGGTCACGCTGGCCGACGGCACGGTCGTGACGAAGGACGACGGCCCGCGCGCCGGCGTCACCTACGACGCCGTCTCGCAGCTCCAGCCGGTCTTCCGCCCCGACGGCGTGGTCACCGCCGGCAACTGCTGCCCGCTCAACGACGGCGCGGCGGCGGTCGTGGTCATGTCCGACACCAAGGCCGCCGAGCTCGGACTCACCCCGCTCGCCCGCATCGTGTCCACCGGCGTCAGCGGCCTGTCGCCCGAGATCATGGGCCTCGGTCCGGTCGAGGCCAGCCGCAACGCCCTCAAGTACGCCGGCATGACCATCGACGACATCGACCTGGTCGAGATCAACGAGGCCTTCGCCGCGCAGGTGCTGCCCTCGGCCGAGGACCTGGGCGTCGACATCGACAAGCTCAACGTCAACGGCGGCGCGATCGCCGTCGGGCACCCGTTCGGCATGACCGGCGCCCGGCTCCAGAACACGATGCTCAACTCGCTCGACTGGCACGACAAGAGCACCGGGCTCATCACCATGTGCGTCGGCGGTGGTCAGGGGATGGCCCTCATCCTGGAGCGCCTCAGCTGAGGTGACCCCGACGGGTCGTGGAATCCCGTCCTACACTTCCCGGGTGAGTGAGGACGGCCGGGCGTCGACCCGGGACGCGTGGCGACGCCGCGAGCCGCGCTGGCTCGACAAGGACCAGCAGCGGTCGTGGCGCGCGCTCGTGCTCGGCAGCACGCTGCTGTTCGACCGCCTCGACGAGGACCTCCGCAGCCAGCACGGCATCTCGCTGGTCGAGTACGAGATCCTCGTGCGCCTGTCCGAGTCCGAGGGCGAGCTGCGGATGGCGCGGCTCGCCGACTCGCTCGCCCACAGCCGCAGCCGGGTGACCCACACCGTCAAGCGGATGGAGGCCGACGGCCTGGTCCAGCGCTGCGAGTCGCCCGACGACGGCCGCGGCGTCATCTGCCGGATGACCGACCGCGGCGACCTGCTCCTCCGCAACGTGGCGCCGAGCCACGTCGCGGGCGTGCGCGACTACCTCGTCGACCTCGTCGACGCCGACGACTTCGCGGCACTCGGCCGGGTGATGAACGCGGTCGCCGACCGCCTCATCGGCGACCACCCGGAGCGTGAGCTGCGCGACGACCGGGGCTGACCGGCGGCCTGACCGACGGCCCTTGCCTCAGTCGCGGGTCAGGCGGCGGTGGGTGACCCGGTGCGGACGCGCCGCGTCGGGCCCGAGGCGCTCGACCTTGTTCTCCTCGTAGGAGGCGAAGTTGCCCTCGAACCAGAACCACTCGCCCTCGGCCTCCTCGGTGCCCTCCCAGGCGAGGATGTGGGTCGCGATGCGGTCGAGGAACCACCGGTCGTGCGAGGTGACCACGGCGCAGCCGGGGAAGTCGAGCAGGGCGTCCTCGAGCGAGGACAGCGTCTCGACGTCGAGGTCGTTGGTGGGCTCGTCGAGCAGCAGCATGTTGCCGCCCTGCTTGAGCGTCAGCGCCAGGTTGAGCCGGTTGCGCTCACCGCCGGAGAGGATGCCGGCCTTCTTCTGCTGGTCGGGTCCCTTGAACCCGAACGACGCCACGTAGGCCCGCGAGTTCATCTCGAAGTTGGCGACCTTGATGAAGTCGAGCCCGTCGGACACGACCTCCCACACGTTCTTGTTGGGGTCGATGCCGCCGCGGCTCTGGTCGACGTACGAGATCTTCACCGTCTGGCCGACCTGGAGCTCGCCGGAGTCGGGCTCCTCGCTGCCGGTGATCATCCGGAACAGGGTGGTCTTGCCGACGCCGTTGGGGCCGACGATGCCGACGATGCCGGCGCGCGGCAGGGTGAACGAGATGTCGTTCCACAGCACCCGGTTACCGAACGCCTTGGTGAGGCCCTTCGCCTCGAGCACGACGTCGCCGAGCCGCGGGCCCGGCGGGATGTTGATGTCCGCGGTGTCGATCTTGCGGGCCTTGTCGGCCTCGGCCGCCAGCTCCTCGTAACGCGCGAGGCGGGACTTGGACTTGGTCTGCCGCGCCTTGGCGTTGGAGCGCACCCACTCCAGCTCCTTCTCGAGCATCTTGGCGCGCTTGGCGTCCTTCTGCCCCTCGATCTTGAGGCGCTCCTTCTTGGTCTCCAGGTAGGTGGAGTAGTTGCCCTCGTAGCCGTGGATCGAGCCGCGGTCGACCTCGGCGATCCACTCGGCGACGTTGTCGAGGAAGTAGCGGTCGTGGGTGATCGCCAGGACGGCGCCGGGGTAGCCCTTGAGGTGGCCCTCGAGCCACTGCACCGACTCGGCGTCGAGGTGGTTGGTGGGCTCGTCGAGGAGCAGCAGGTCGGGCTGCTGGAGCAGCAGCTTGCACAGCGCCACCCGACGGCGCTCGCCACCGGAGAGGTTGTCGACGAGGGCGTCGGACGGCGGGCAGCGCAGGGCGTCCATCGCCTGCTCGAGCCGGCTGTCGATATCCCAGGCGCTGTGGTTGTCGAGGTAGGTCTGGAGCTCGCCGGTCTCGGCCATGAGCGCGTCCTGGTCGGCGTCGGGGTCGCCCATCTCCATGTAGGCGTCCTCGAGGCGCTTCATCTTCGCCTTCAGGTCGCCGACGGCCTCCTCGACGTTCTCGAGCACCGTCTTGCCCTCGGTGAGCGGCGGCTCCTGCTGGAGCATGCCGACGGTGGCGTCGGGGTCCTTGATGACGTCGCCGTTGTTGGGCTGGTCGAGACCGGCCATCAGCTTGAGGAGCGACGACTTGCCCGCACCGTTGGGCCCGACGACGCCGATCTTGGCGCCGTGCAGGAACGAGAGCGTGACGTTGTCGAGGACCACCTTGTCGCCGTGGGCCTTGCGCACGTTGCGCAGCGAGAGGACGTACTCAGCCATGCACCCGAGCCTACGGTGAAACCCGCGTGAGACCTCCAGCGGGGTCGTGACGTCTCTACGGTGTCACCACATCCCTCCGACGAGGAGTCACATGAGCCGAAGATCACGGCAGGACGAGGAGTTCTCGGCGTTCGCTGCCGCACGGTCCACCAACCTCTACCGCAACGCCTGGCTGCTCACGACCTCGACCGCTGCCGCTGAGGACCTGCTCCAGTCGACCCTCGCCAAGGTCTACGCGTCGTGGTCCCGGGTCAGCGCCGCCGACGACCCGGTCGCCTACGCCCACGGCGTCCTGATCAAGACGTTCCTCTCCGACAAGCGGCGACGCAGCAGCAGCGAGGTGCCGGTCGCCGACCACGACCTGCGCGTCGACGATCGGTCGGGCCTCGCGCCGACGGACCCCGTCGACCGCATCGTCCTGATGGCTGCCCTGCGCGAGCTCGCTCCGCTGGACCGCGCCGTCGTGGTCCTCCGCTACTGGGAGGACCGCACCGTCGCCGAGACCGCCCGGCTGCTGCACCTGTCGGAGGCGGCCGTCAAGAACCGCAGCCTGCGCTCCCTGCGCGCGCTGCGCGAGCTGCTGACCGACCCGGCCGACGGGGCCGACGAGGCCGAGCCCGGCCGCCGCGTCGCCGCCACCACCGCCCCTCCCACCTCCAGGAGCCACCGATGAACACCCAGCTCGACGACGGCGCCGACGTCCGCGCCACCCTGCACCGCGCCCTGCACGACACCACCGCCCCCGACGTGACGTCCACCGCCATGGCCGCGGGCCGCCGGATCCGGAACCGGCGACGGGGCGCGGTCGCCGCCGGCGGCATCTCCGCGATCGCCGCCGTCGGCGCGCTGACCTTCCCCGCGCTCGGCGGGGGCGGATCGACGGCGCCCGACCCGGTGCCGCTCGGGGGCTCCCCCTCGCAGTCGCCGTCCCACCCCTTCCCGCCCGTCGACGAGGGGTGGTGGAGCATGCCCGCGCCGCGGATGCTCGCCGAGCTCGAGGCCAGGCTCCCGAGCGGGGTGACCAACGCCGACCCCGGGACCGACGCCGAGGAGCGCCGGGGACAACCCGGCAACCTGTGGCTGCACCTCGACGCGCCGACGGGCACCGGAGCGTTCAACCTGCTGCTGCAGCCGCCGATCGCGGAGCTCCCGACCGGCACCAGGACGTGGACCGACGAGAACGGCGAGGAGCACACCAGCGTCGCCGCCGACCCGGTCCCCTACGAGCGGAGGATCGGGTGCAAGCCGGAGTACCTGCGCTGTGAGCTGATCCGCGACGAGGACGGGACCGTGATCGGGGACGTCTCGACCGAGGTCGACGAGGGGACGACCTACCACAACGCCGACCTGGTGCTCCCCGACGGCGGCGCGATCAACGTCTACGTGGCCGACTCCACCGGCGACAAGCCCGGCTACGCACCGCCGACCGCGGACGCTCCCCCGCTGACGTTCGAGCAGGTGCTCGAGCTCGTCCAGGACCCGGTCTGGGTCAGCTATCAGCCCTGATGTGAGGTGACTCCTCCGCGGCTCAGGCCGCGGAGGAGTCTCCCGGGCCCTCGCCGCCGGCGAGGGCGGTCGGCTTCTCCGGCTCGGCACCGGGCGCACGCCAGTCGGCCACGACGTCGACCGCGTCGACCTGGCCGGCCTGGCCGCCGCGCGACACCTGCCCGTTGTCACCGCGCCCGAGGCCCACGGTCTTGACGAAGTTCGAGATCCCCATGGACAGGTCGTGGCCGACGGAGAGCGCCTCGACCTCGAGCGAGACGACGTCCTCGCCCGCCTTGTTCTGCCAGGTGCGCTGCGTCAGCCTGCCGCGCACGATGACCGGGTCGCCCTTGTGGATCGAGCGCACGCAGTGGGCGCCGAGCTGGCGCCAGGCGGTGACGGTGAACCACTGGGTCTCGCCGTTCTCCCAGTCCCCGGTCTGGCGACGGAAGCGTCGCGGGGTGTGGCCGAGCCGGAACTTGGCGAGGCTGACCTCCCCGGCGCTGAACGACTGCGGGTCGTTGCCGACCCATCCCTCGAGCGTGACGATGACGTCGCTGGACATGATCTCTCCTCCGAGTCTCCGGCCGCCGGTGCGGCCGATCGGACGAGAGTCCAGTCGTCGGGCCCGACACGGCGCAGCCGCGGGAGCATCAGCTGTGGAGGAGATCTGCGGACGCGAGCCCTGTGGACGCCAGGTGGCCCGCCGGGCTCACCGCACCGCGCTGGCGATGCCGTTGCGGAAGGTGGTGTAGGACGCCAGCGCCTCACTGGTCGGGGTGACCACCTCCGCCGCGACGGCGGCCGTCACGACCTCGCGGAGCCGGTCGTCTGCCTGCTCGGCGCGGGAGCGGGCGAGGCTGCCCGCCAGGAGCCGGCCGACCACCGCGAGCACCAGTCCCAGGACGAGCGCACCGGCCAGCACCACGGCCGGGAGCGGGAAGCCCGCGACCTCGGTCGGCGAGCCGAGCTCCCCGTCGAGCTGCACGAGGTCGAGCTCGACGTTGGCCCACCACAGCCCGGCGACGACGGCGGCCAGCAACAGCGACCACTGGACGCCCCTCAGCAGGCCGACCCACGCGGGCAGCCGCTCGCTGCCGAGGTCGACCTTCCCGAGGCCGGCGTCGATCCGGTCGCTGAGCTGGTCGAGACGCTCGGTGCCGGCGCGGCGTACGCCGTCGGCCCACGCGGGGGTCAACCCCTCGGTGGCCTCGTCGACGAGCGCGCGGGTCTCGGTGTCGACCGTCGACCGCTGCACCCAGCTGACCTTGGGCCGTCCGTCGAGCGTGAGCTCCGGGTCGCGACGACCGCCGAACAGGGCGAGCGGCGGCCAGGTCGTCGCCCGGGATGCGCGGCGGCGCACGTCGCGCTCGACGGCAGCGACGGTGGTCGGCACACCGGCAGCGCCGGCGACGGCGTCCTCGAGCTCCCGCACGCGCTGGGCCGGGAGCTCGCGGGTGCGGCCCGCGCCGCCCGCCTGCTCCAGCCGTTCGGCGGCCGCGCGCAGGTCGGCCTCCGCGCGCGCGGTCGTCGCCTTCTTCGCCTCGACCCGGCGCACCAGCTCGGCGCGGAGCTCGTCCATGCCGATGCCGGTCTTCGCGCTGACGGCGAGCACCTTCACATCGGGCAGACCGTCGGCGGCGAGGAGGCGGCGTACGTCGTCGACCATCGCCTGACGCCGGTCCTCGGCGATCGTGTCGATGTGGTTGAGGACGACGAGCATGACGTCCTGGTGGGCGGTGAACGGCACGAAGTAGCGGTCGTGGATCGCCGCGTCGGCGTACTTCTGGGGGTCGAGCACCCAGACCAGCAGGTCGGCGAGCTCGACCAGCCGGTCGACCTCGAGGTGGTGGGCGAGCTCGGTCGAGTCGTGGTCGGGCAGGTCCATGAGGACGACGCCGTCGAGCGCACGGTCGTCGTGCCGGGTGTCGAGCATCGACTCGCGCATCGTCTGGTGACGCGGCGGGATGCCGAGCCACTGGAGCACCTCCTCGGCCCCCTCGCTCCCCCACACGCACGCGGTCGCCCACGAGGTGGTCGGGCGGCGGACGCCGGTCGAGGAGAGCTCGAGCCCGGTCAGCGCGTTGAACGTCGACGACTTGCCGGAGCCGGTCGCCCCCGCGATCGCGACGACGGTGTGGGTCGCCGACAGGCGCAGCCGGCCGGCTGCCCGCGAGGCGGTCGCCTCGACCTCGTCGAGGAGCGTCTCGTCGAGCTTGCCGCGCGCGGCGGCGATGGCGGACTCGAGCCCGCTGATCCGCTGCCCGATCGGCGTGCCGCGGGTCGCCAGATCACGCAGCTCGTCAGCCTCGGCGTCCTGGGCCGTCGTCACAAGTGTCCTCCACCATCTCGCTTTGCCGCGGCGAACCGGAGGTCGTCGACCCGGCGCGCAGCCTGGCGCAGCGCGTCGCCCGCCTCGGGCGTCAGCTGCCACTGGTCGGCAGGGGCAAGGTAGCGACTGCGCTCACCCGCGAGCAAAGTCTCGAGCCGCCGCAGCAGACCGGCGCGCGCCGCCTCGGTCATCCGGCTCGCGGCCGCATCGTCGACGACCGTGGCGAGCACCTTGCGACCGAGCAGCGCCGACTCGTCGGTCGTGTCCTCCCCGGCCAGCGTGACCACGGCGAGGGTGACGGCCAGGCCGCGGACGCCGAACGCCAGGAACCGGGCGGTGTTGCGCACCTCGGCGGTCTCGCGCTTGACGATCTCCTGCACCTCGTCGAGCCAGCCGTGCACCTCCAGGGAGGTACGGCGCCGCAGGTCCCGCGAGGCGCGGGTCAGCTCGGCACACGGTCCTCCGGGTGCGACCAGCTTGGCGCCGTAGTCGGTGGTGGCCCAGGCCATCGCGGCCGCGTCGGCGACGCGCTCGGCACGCTCGACGACGAACGTCTCGAGCGTGGTCTCGATCGCCGCGCCGACCCGCTCGGCCTGCTGGGGCTTGCCCTTGATCGCGTTGACGAGCCGCTCGCGGACGAAGCCGACCTTGGCCTCCAGGGAGCGGAGCAGCTCGCCGCTGCCGACGAACTCGCGCCACCGCACCAGCAGGTCGCCGCGCAGCAGGGTGCCGTCCTGGGCGGACATGACGACCTCGTGGACCGCGCCGTCGTACTCCTTGTCGGCGAGGGCGAGCAGCTGGGCGACGGCGTCGACCTGCTCGGCCGCCGCGTCGGCGATCGGGTAGACGCGCCGCGTGATCGTGCGGATCGCCCCCTCGACGGTCTGGCTGACGATCGCGTGCCGCGCGGACGCGTCGTCGGCGAGGGCCTCGAGCCAGCTGCGGATCTCGGCGACGTGACCGCTCGGCAGCAGGCCCTGGTCGTCGACCGGACCCTCGGCGACGCCGAAGAGCGGCGAGTCCTTGAGGCCGCGGGCCGCCATCATCCGGGCGAGGTGCGTCGAGACGGTCGGCACCGAGTCGGCCGGGGTGCGGTCGAGCACCATCGCCACGGCCGTCGAGCGGTCGGCGGCCTGCTTGAGGTACTCCCAGGGCACCTGGTCGGAGTAGCGCGCGGCGGACGTGACGAACAGCCAGAGGTCGGCAGCGGCGAGCAGCTGGCCGGCGAGGATCCGGTTGCGCTCCTCGACCGAGTCGACGTCAGGAGCGTCGAGGATCGCGAGCCCGGGCGGGATCGCGTCGGTCGCGACGAGCTGGATCGAGTCGGGGTCGTTGGTGACGTGGTGCACCCGCTTGAGCTCGGGCAGCAGGCGGTCGGGCCCGAACCACTGAGCGTCGTCGGGGTGGTGGACCAGGACGGGAGACCGCGTGGTCGGGCGCAGCACGCCCGGCGTCGTCACCCGGTGGCCGACGAGCGAGTTGACGAGCGTCGACTTGCCCGCGCCGGTAGAGCCGCCGACGACAGTCAGCAGCGGCGCCTCCAGCGACATCAGCCGCGGGATCACGTAGTCCTCGAGCTGGTCGATGATCGCCTTGCGGGTCTCGCGCAGGGGTACGGCGCCGGGCAGGTCGAGCGGGAGCGGCGCCGCCTGGAGGGCACCGCGCAGCCGCACCGTCTCGGTCAGCATCTTGCCGTCGAGCAGCGGGTCCCGTGCGTGCTTGCTCATCGTTGGGGAACCACCTGTCCGGGAAAGGCGAACCACGGTCGGGCCACCTGGATGCGCGCCACGAGCTCCTGGCCGCGGGCCTGCCAGTCTCGCGGCGGCGTGCCGCGGAGCATGCGGTGGTGCAGGAAGCCGAGCTCGACGGCCGCCTGCTGGAAGTCGACCATCGCCCGCTCGGCGTCGGGGCCGCCGCGCTCGCGCGCGTGGCGGCGGGCGAGCCGGCGGGCGCCGAGATCGACGACCCAGCCGATGTCGGTCGCGGGGATCAGCTCGCGGCGCGCGGCGTCCTGGAGTGCCGCGGTCAGCATCCGCCGTTCGAAGGAGCGGGACCAGACCGCGAGCACGATCAGGCCGACGAAGACCGGGAGCATCAGCACGCCGTAGACGAGGAAGAACGCATCGGTGCCGACGAGCGTCGACCCGTTCCAGATGCCGTGGGCGACGACGGCGCACGCGTAGCCGCCGAGCGGGGCCAGGACGCGAACGGCGCCGCTGCGCGAGCCGACCGCGATCCCGATGCCGATGCCCGTGAAGGCGGTGAACAGCGGGTGGGCGAACGGGCTGATGAGGCAGCGGAGCACGAAGGTGCCGGTGACTCCCTCGATGCCGCCGGGCCCGATGCCGTCGGTGCCGTCGTAGGCGGCGGCGAGGTAGAGGATGTTCTCGGTGAACGCGAAGCCGATGCCGACCATGCCGGCGTAGACGAGGCCGTCGAGGATCCCGTCGAGCTCGGCCCGCCGCCACCAGAGCAGGAGCACCAGGAAGAGGCCCTTGGTCGCCTCCTCGGTCACGGGCGCGACGACGGCGAGGGACTGCTCCTCGGTGACGCCGACGACCAGGCCGCCGACGCCCGAGACCAGGATCGCGGCCGCGGTGGCCACGAACGCGCCCCAGAGCAGGCCGGCGACGAGCATCGACTTCGGCTCCGGCTCGTAGCGGTCGAGCCAGAGGTAGGTCGCGACCAGCGGGCCGACCGGCACGGCCGCGAAGGCGGTCGCGAGCAGCACCGTGCCCGGGGCGCCGGCGAGGGCGAGGAGCCCCAGCATCAGGGCAGCACCGATCAGCACCGCCACGGTCACCACGACCGTGAAGGCGACGCTGTCGCGGCGTACCTGTGGCATGGACGAAAGCCTATCGGTGTGAGTGCTCGAGGCCCGTTTCCCCCTTCGGGCGCGGAGTTAGAGTGGGCGGGTGAGTGACGCAGGCGACACGACCACCGGCCAGGCAGTACCCAAGACCGAGGTGCACGATCCGGCGGCGCCGGAGGCCTACACGGCCTTCATGCGCACCGGGTGGGACGACCGGCCGCGGGAGACCCCTCGCCACGCGATCGCGCCGTGGGCCGCCGAGCGACGCGCCCGGCTGGCGTCCCTGTTCCCCGGCGAGCGGCTGGTGCTGCCCGGCGGCGGGTTCAAGGTCCGCGCGGCCGACACCGACTACCGGTTCCGCTCCGACACCGCCCACACCTACTTCTCCGGCAACCAGACCACCGACGCGACGCTGGTGATCGAGCCCGACGGCGAGGCGGTCCTCTACGCCCGCCCGCGCGCCGGCCGCGACAGCGACGAGTTCTTCCGCGACCGTCAGTACGGCGCCCTGTGGGCCGGGCGTCGTCCGTCGCTCGAGGAGCTCTCCGCCTCCCTCGGCCTGACCGTGCGGCACGTCGACGAGCTCGAGGGCGTCCTCGGGGCCGGCACCAAGACCCGGGTGCACCGCGGCGTCTCCGCGGCCGTCGACCGGCTGCTGCCCGAGGACGAGACCCGCGACACCGAGCTCGCCCGGGTCGTCTCCGAGATGCGCCTGGTCAAGGACGAGTGGGAGCTCGCCGAGCTCCAGGCGGCGTGCGACGCGACCACGCTCGGCTTCGAGGACTCCGTCCAGGAGTGGGACCGGGTGCTCGAGCACGGCGAGCGCTGGCTCGAGGGCACGTTCTTCCGCCGGGCGCGGACGATGGGCAACGACCTCGGCTACGACTCGATCGTCGCCGGCGGCTCCCACGCGACGACGCTGCACTGGATCGACAACACCGGGCCGATCACCCCGGGCGAGCTGGTGCTGCTCGACATGGGCGTCGAGGGCCACAACCTCTACACCGCCGACGTGACCCGGACGCTGCCCGTCTCGGGCACGTTCACCCAGCTGCAGCGCGACCTCTACACGCTCGTCTACGACGCGCAGACCGCCGCCATGGCGGCGCTCGCGCCCGGTGCGCCGTTCCTCGCCGGTCACGACGCCGCGATGGAGGTGCTCGCGCACGGCCTCGACGACCTCGGCCTGCTGCCGGTGCCGGTCGACGAGGCCCTCTCCCCCGACTCCAAGGTCTACGCGCGGTGGACGCTCCACGGCACCAGCCACATGCTCGGCATGGACGTGCACGACTGCGGCCGGGCCGCACCGGAGTCCTACCGCGAGGGCACCCTGGCCGAGGGGATGGTGCTCACCGTCGAGCCGGGCCTGTACTTCCAGGAGGACGACCTGCTCGTCCCGGAGGAGCTGCGCGGCATCGGCATCCGCATCGAGGACGACGTGGTGGTCACCGCTGACGGGATCCGCAACCTGTCGGCAGCCCTCCCCCGGTCGGCCGACGACGTCGAGGAGTGGATGGGCCGCCTGCGCGGCTAGCGCCCCGCCCAGCCGGGATTCGTCGGCAGTCCGGCGAACGCCTGCGGGTCGCGGAGGCCGCGCCAGGCGTCGACCACGGGCGCGAGCTCGGCCGGAGTCGCGCCGTGGAGCACCACGGAGTCGGCGCCGGCGTCGTACTGGTCCTGCACGCGGCGCGCGCACCGCTCGGCGGAGCCCGTCGCGGCGGCGGCGAGCCACTCCTCGGGGAACACCTCGTCGCGGAGTCGGCCAAGCTCCTCGGTGGTGCCGATGGCGTCGAACGCGCCGGGATAGCCCTGCACCAGCGGGTGGTCGCGGAACGCCTGGAGGACCGCGGGGTCCCAGCCGTTGGCGCGCACGAGCACCTCGCCGTACCCCTGGAGGTACGTCGCCAGCCGGCCCACCAGCTTGCGGAGCCGCTGCTCCTCGGGGACCGACTCCTCGACCGTCGCGAGGACCGACCAGACGCGGACGGAGGCCGGGTCGCGGCCCGCCGTCTCGGCGGCGCTCCGGATTCGGCCGACCGCGCGGGCGAGGGTCTCGTCGGTGAGGAACGTGTGGAGCACAACGCCGTCGGCCACCCGGCCCGCCAGGTCGAGGCTGCGGTCGCCGATCGCCATCATCAGCACGGGGATCTTCTCGTCGAAGCCCGCGTCCTGGGACAGGTAGGGATAGTCGCCCGCCGGGCCCGAGTGGGCGAACGCCTCTCCGGCCCACAATCGTCGGTAGATCGAGATCGCGTCGGCCATCTGCGCACCGGTCACCCGCGGCACGCCCATCACGTCGAAGAGCAGGTCGAACCCGCGGCCGAGGCCGAGCGCGTAGCGGCCGCCGGTCAGCCGGTGCAGCGAGGCCGCCATCGTCGCGGTGACCAGCGGATGACGCGTGTTGTGGTTGGTGGCGGCCGTAGCGATCCCGAGCCGTTCGGTCGCCGCCCCCGCGGCGCCCGCGAGGACGGCGGCGTCCTTGACGTTGAACCGCTCGGAGAGGAACACCGAGCCGATGCCCAGGTCCTCGGCCCGCCGCACCTCGTCGAGGAGCTCACGCGGTGAGCTGGTGTGGCCGGCGAGGCCGTAGCAGCCGATCTCGGGGAGGGGTTGCATGCGAGGAGGCTAGTAGAACGTGTTCCAGTTTGGCAGGGATTGGCAGTCGTGTGCCCGAGACCGCGCCGGCGATGGAGTCGTGTGCCCGAGACCGCGTTCAAGGCTCGGTCGTGTGCCTGAGGCCCCCGATCCGGGCCACCGGCAGAGACTCGTGTGCTCGACACCCCGCCCAGGCGAGTCCTGGGGCACACGACCCGACGTCGCTCAGGCCGCGAGACCGTCCTGACGGATACCGAGAGCGATGAGGTCACGCGCGACCTCGCCGGGCTCGTGGCGCAGCTCGTAGGCGGAGCACCGCACAACGGTGCGATCGGGCCGGGTGAGCCGGCGATCACGGCGGAGGTCGGCCGTCCACTGGAGCACCTCCATGTGGAACGAGCCATCGACCTCCAACACCAGGGTCGAGCCGTCCGCCAGTGTCCACTCGCAGTCGGTCCACCGACGGCGGCCGTCGGTATCGACCCGGGAGACCTGCCGAACGGGCGGCGGGAGCTCGTACTCGCGGCACATCCAGGCCACATCGCGCTCAGCGCCCGAGTGGACACCGCCATCGATGTCGGCGAGGAGTCGACGGAAGTCCCTGCTCCGCCTGAGCGGCTTCAGCTGGTCAGCGGCGGCGAGGAAGCGGGCGGCGGTCGACAGTCGTTGCTGTACGGCGGCCGCGATCACGCCGTACCCGGCGCGCATCGTCGCGTCGTATCCCGCCCACAGGAGCAGTGCATGCTCGAGGCTGGCCGACGGGATGCCGGGCTTGGCATCTCGAAGGATCTCGAACGGTCGTCGTGACCGGAAGAACCTGACGCCGGGCACGGGCTCGAAACTGAGCTCGTCGTCGACGAGCACCGTGACCTCGTCGCGCTGCCAACCCTTCAGCCCGTGACGCTCACCCGCCGTCAGCCCGCCCAGCACGCTTCGGGGACCCGCATGGAGCACGCCGAGCCAGGCACGCTGCACGCGGTTGAGCTCCCCTGTGAACGTCGAGACCACTCGAGGCGTCCGCTCGGCCCAGCGCTCCGCCCTGACCTGCCGAGCAACCCGGTCCCAATCGAACCCGAGCGCCGTGAGCTGGCGGCGCGCCACCAAGCCGGCCTGCACCCGTGCCAACTCCGAGATCTGCGGATCCATGCCCTCATCGTGAGCGCTTCACTCACGACGCGTGACCGCTATCCACAGGTGCGCCCCCGCGGGGCCAGGCCAGGCGCGCCCTACGGGGTCAGTTCGATGGTGACCAGCATCTTGCGCGTGGCCACGAGATTCGTGCCGCGGCCCGGGAAGACCGAGTTGACACCGACATGGGTCTCGTGCGTCCGATCGCCGGCAACCGAGGGCGCGAAGAAGCGGACCGTCGCCGAGGCACCGTCGGGCGCGGGCGCCAGCCTCAGCTCACCGGGGCGCACGACCGCGTCGTAGCCGTTCTCGGTGCCGTCCTCGTAGCCGATGCCGGCGGAGACCACGAACGGCCCCTCACCCTTGGTCCGGTACTGGAACGACACCTCGATCACGGCGGCCCGATCACCCTCTCCTGGCGACCGCCAGACCAGCGGATCGGGACCGCCCAGCGACCCGGAGTCACCGTGGTACTCGGCGCTCGGGCCCACCGGATAGAACTGGGCCACGCGCTGCACGGTGGCCGGGTTGCGCTCCTTCGTTGCGACGCCGATCGCGGCAGAGCCCACGAGCACGCCTGAACCAACGAGGAGGAGTACGACGAAGGCCGCGAGGCGACGGCGGGTGAGCATGCTGGACCGTACATCGACACCAGGCGGTCCGCCGGCCGATGCGATAATGAACGCCTGCCTCCGTAGCTCAATGGATAGAGCATCTGGTTTCTACCCAGCTGGTTGCGGGTTCGACTCCTGCCGGGGGCGCCAGAGACGAGTCAGCGCTTGGGCATCCGCGCACCGGTCGTGACCCCGACGACCGCCGCCTTGGCGGAGTCGGGGAACACCCGCGCCATCACGCCGAGCCCGTTCGCCTGGGGGCCGACCAGGTAGCGCGCCCGGGGGCGCGGGCTGAAGAGGGCCTTCTCCATCACCCTCGCCACCCGCTTGGCAGAGACCGCGGTGAGCTTCTGGCGGCGGACGAACTTCGGGATCTTCGCGAGGTGATCCGCGTAGAGCTCGCGGGCCTCGGGCGAGAGCGAGTCGGCGATGGCGTCCATCTCGCCGTGCGCCTTGTCCCAGATCGGCGTCTTGATCGGGCCGGGCTCGACGACCACCACCTTGATCCCCCACGGCGCGAGCTCGGCCCGCCATGACTCGGCGAGGCCCTCGATCGCGTACTTCGACGCCGTGTAGGGGCCCATCAGGGCGATGCCGGCCCGGCCGCTCGCCGAGCCCGTGAACACGACCCGCCCGGTGGCGCGCCGTACCAGCGGGAGGAAGGCCTGGGTCATGCCGACCTGGGCGGTCACGTTGACCTCGAGCTGGCGCCGGATCTCGTCGAGCGGCACGCCCTCGAGCGGCCCGCCGACCGCGATGCCGGCGTTGTTGACGAGCCCGTGCAGCCCTGCCGTCCCGACCGCCTCGTCCACCGTCGCCCGCGCCGCGACCACCTGGTCGACGTCGGTGACGTCGAGCAGCAGCGGTACGACGCCGCGGACCTCCGCGGCGAGGTCGTCCGCGTCGGACTGCTTGCGCACCCCTGCGAAGACCGTGTGCCCGGCATCGACGAGGCGGGCGACCGTGGCCCGCCCGATGCCGGTGGATGCCCCGGTGACGACGATGTTCCCCATGAGTGCACGGTAGGCCGCGGCGCCAACCGTACGGCGCGCCTCCCGGTTGGCGCCCCGCCGAGCGGTTACAAACAGGGTGGCCGAGCGGGGTATGAGTCCGCTCGGCCAACGGATTTCGAGGCTCGGCCGCGAGCGGCCTCGCACCTCAACCAGCGGCGGGCGCCACGTAGGCGTCGATCTCCCCGAGCACCCGCGCCTTCACGTCCTCCGGCGCCCACGACGCCCGCACCCCGGCCCGCGCCAGCTCCGCGACGCCGTCGGTGTCGAGCCCCAGCAGGTCGGCGGCGACGCCGTACTCCTTGTTGAGCGTGGTCCCGAACATCGGCGGGTCGTCGGAGTTGATCGTCACGGTGACGCCGGCCTCGACGAACACCGGCAGCGGGTGCTCCTCCATGCGCGCGACCGCCTTCGTTGCGACGTTCGACGACGGGCACACCTCGAGTGCGACGCCCGTCTCGGCGAGGTGCGCGAGCAGCTCAGGGTCCTCGGCGGCCGAGGTGCCGTGGCCGATGCGCTCCGCCCCGAGGTCGCGCAGCGCCGACCAGATCGTGTCCGGCCCAGTGGTCTCGCCGGCGTGCGGCACCGAGTGCAGGCCGGCCGCGCGCGCCGCGTCGAAGTGCGGCTTGAACTGCGGCCGCGGCACGCCCACCTCGGGTCCGCCGAGACCGAAGGCGACGAGGCCGTCGGTGGGGTGGTCGAGCGCGAAGCGCAGCGTCTCCTCGGCGGCCGGCAGCCCGAACTCGCCGGGGATGTCGTAGATCCAGCGCATCACGATCCCGAAGTCGCGCTCGGCTGCGACGCGCGCGTCCTCGATCGCCTCGCTGTAGGCCTCGATCGCCATCCCGCGGTGGTCGGGGTCGTCGGGGAGGCCGTGCGGGAGCACGGAGGTGTACGGCGTGCAGGTGAGCTCGACGTAGCGCACCGACTGGGCCTCGGCCTGCTCGCGCGCGATCTCGTAGGTGAGGTAGCGGATGTCCTCCGGCGTCTTCACCAGCGCGACGACGGCGAGGTAGACCTCGATGAAGTGCGCGAAGTCGCGGAACTCGAAGAACTTCCGCAGCTCGTCCAGGTCCGAGGGCACGGTGCCCGGGTGCCGGGAGGCGAGCTCGCTCACCATCCGCGGCGACGCGGAGCCGACGTGGTGGACGTGCAGCTCGGCCTTGGGCAGGCCCTGGATGAACGTGGCCAGATCGGCGGGCGCGCTCACTGGACCGCCTCGACCAGCTGGTTCACGAGGTCGTCGATGCTGGAGAAACCCTGGACCTCGTCGCCGTCGAGCACCACCGTCGGGGTCCCGCTGACGCCGGCCTCCTTGGCGGCGGCGGTCGCGTCGTCGACCCAGTCTTCCTGCTCGAGGCCCTCGATCCCGCCCCGGACGGCGTCCTCGTCGGCGCCCGCTTCGACGGCCAGGTCGACGAGCTCGTCGTCGCTGAGGAACTGGTCGGGGTCCTCCGGTGGCTGGTTCTCGAAGAGCAGGTCGTGGTACGCCTTGGCGACCTCCTCGCCCTCCTCCTCGAGCACGACAGCGAACGCGTTGGTGGCGCGCATCGAGTAGTCGCCGATCTGCGACAGCAGCTCGAAGGGTCGGTACTCGACCCGCACCTTGCCCTCCTCCGCGAGTCGCGCGAGCTCCTTGGCGCTCTCCCGCTCGAGCTCCCCGCAGAACGGGCAGAGGAAGTCCTCGTAGATCACGATCTCGTGCGGAGCGTCCTCGGGGCCGATCGCGACGCCGTACTCGGAGTCGCCCGCGGTCGCCGGGTCGTCGGACAGCTGGGAGATCACCACCGACCCCACGACGATCGCGACGATCACCAGCAGCACGCCGCCGATGGTCAGGAGGCGCCGGTTGCGCTCGCGCTTCTGCTGCGCCGCGCGCATCTCGGCGGCCTTGGCGGCGCGCGCCTCGGCCTTGGATATCGGCTTCTCAGCCATCGGTGGAACTCCGTTCTGGAAACAACACGGTGTCGAGGGACAGCCTGGTACGCCGCACCACGACAACGAACAGGGACAGCAGCAGGAGTAAGGCGTCGCGCGCGATCTCCCACGGGTAGTCCGACGTGGCGCCGGGCTCGGCCCCGCCACCTCCGAAGCAGCCGCAGTCGATCTCCATGCCGCGCGCCCACACCGACGCGATGCCGACGATGAACGCGACGAACAGGAGCGCCGAGAGCGCGGCGGCGCCGCGGGTGAGCACCCCCAGCACCAGGGCCAGGCCGACCGCGATCTCGACGGCGGGCAGCGCGAGCCCCACGGGCTCGACCGCCCACGACGGCAGCAGTTCGTAGGCGCGCACGGCAGCGATGCTCGCGTCCGGCTCGGTGACCTTGAGCAGGCCCGCGAACAGCCAGACCCCGCCGGTGACGAGCCGGGCGACGAGGCCACCCCAGGCCAGCACCGACTCCCTCCGCACGGCCCTCACGCTAGGGCATGCTCCTGAGCAGCACCTGAGAGCCGCCGCTCCCCACCACCGGGACGCGTAGGGTGCCGTCTCGTGAGTGAACGCCTGGTGTGGATCGACTGTGAGATGACCGGCCTCGACCTGGTCAACGACGCCCTGATCGAGGTCGCAGCGCTGGTGACCGACTTCGACCTCAACGTGCTGGGCGAGGGCGTCGACATCATCATCAAGCCGCCCGCCGAGTCGCTCGACCAGATGATCGAGTTCGTCCGCACCATGCACGAGAACTCCGGCCTGCTCGACGAGCTCGCCGACGGCGTGACGCTCGAGGAGGCCGAGCAGCAGGTGATGGCCTACATCCGCGAGCACTGCGGGGCCGAGAGCCGGCCGCCGCTGGCGGGCAACACCGTCGCCACCGACCGCGGGTTCCTCGCCCGCGACATGCCCGAGCTCGATGCGTTCCTGCACTACCGCATCGTCGACGTGTCCTCGATCAAGGAGCTCGCGCGCCGCTGGTACCCCCGCGCCTACTTCAGTGCGCCGACCAAGCGGGGCAACCACCGGGCGCTCGCTGACATCCAGGAGAGCATCGAGGAGCTGCGCTACTACCGCGACACGATCTTCGTGCCGCTGCCCGGCCCGGCGTCCGACGCGGCCAAGGAGGCGGCCGCGCGCCACGGCGGCTCCATCACCGGACTGAGCGCCGACACCGATTCTGCGGCCGGCCACTGATACGTCTACACTTCCTTCCGGCCCGAACGCCCCGTGCGTGACGGGTTCATGGTGGGCGTAGCTCAGCTGGTAGAGCATCGCGTTGTGGTCGCGAGGGTCGCGGGTTCAAGCCCCGTCGCTCACCCCAGACGGACGTTGAGGCCGGATCCCTCGGGATCCGGCCTCAGCGCTTCCCGGCGCGATATACGCGCCAGTCGCCCACGACGTGCTCGAGCTGATAGCGGCGCCCCAGCACCCGGTCCGCGCCCGCCGGCTCGAGGCCCCAGGAGTCGACACTCTCCCCCTCGACGACGACCCAGGTCGGGCGGTCGCCGCTCCGGAGCAGCCGCTCGAACCTGACGAGGCCCGGGTCGAGGACCCGCACGGGCAGGCTCCACAGCAGCGGGTAGGGGCTCTCCAGGCCGGCCTCGCGCAGGATCCAGGGCGAGCCGAAGGCGACCACTCCCGTGTCGCCGGGGCGCGCGGACTCACGGAGGTACGCCGCGACGGCCACCTCGTCCTCCGCCGATGGCGACGTGACGCCGGCCGGAACCGCGGTCGCGACGTTCGCCAGGACGGTCGCGGCGGCGCCGTACGCGACGACTCCGACGAGGAGCCGCAGCCGTGTCCGTTCGCGGGCGGCGACGGCCGCCAGCAGGACCAGGCCGGGCACGGTCGCCACCAGGTAGTGCAGCCAGTAGCTCCCGCCCAGCGCGACGGCGACCAGCTCCCACACGACCACGGTGAGGGTGATCGCGCGGAACGCCGGCGGATCGGCGGCGTCCGGCTCCGACGTACGGCGGCCGCGGCTCGTCGCCACCAGCAGCCCCAGCGCGCCGCTGCCTGCGAACGCCAGCACCAGCCCGGCGGCGCGCCCGTCGTTCACCGTCGGCGCCGCCTCCGAGATGACTGCCGCCGCGTCGGCGCGGAATGTGACGACGGCGTGCCAGAGCGCGACGGGGTCGGTGCCCCGGCTCGCGGCCCAGGCGACCGACGCGGCCGTCACCGCGAGACCCGCGGCGGCGACGCAGCCCAACAGCAGGCCGGCACGGCGCCACCGGCCGAGCCGGGCCAGCACGACCGCCGCCATCACGGCGGCCAGGAACACGTCGACGGTGCTCTGCTTCAGCCCGACCGCCACCGCGCCGGCGGCACCCGCGAGCAGCCACCACCGCGCTGCCGATGCCGGCGTCGGCGCGGCCAGGCCCGACAGCAGCGCGACGGTCCCGAGCAGCACCGGCGGCACGGCCAGCAGCTCACCCTTCACCAGGCCGGCCGAGAAGAGCGGCGTGCTGAGGAAGATCGCCGCGACCGCGGCGGCGAGCACCGGCGCGTGCCTCGCCCGCGGTGCGACCAGTCGCCCGAGCCGGGCGGCGAGCAGCACCGCAGCCACGACCGCCAGTCCGCCGATCGCCCGCAGCGCGACAGCACCTCCCAGCCGGTCGGCGAGCTCGAACACGGCGATCAGCAGCGGCGGCCGGTCGACCCAGTAGTCGCCGTAGAGCGAGGTGCCCGGCCGCCACTGCGCCGCGACGACGAGGAACCCGCCCTCGTCGTCGGAAAGCGGCGAGCGCAGCGACGGGACGCGCAGCAGGAGCGCCGCCGCGGCCAGTGCGGCGACGCCGGCGACGTCCTTCCGCATGCCGACGACAATACCGCGACGATCTTGGATTCTCTGACTATAGTCAGAGAATGACCACGACCGAGGTGCTCCGGCGCTTCAACCGCACCTACACCCAGCGGATCGGCGTGCTCGACGAGTCCTTCCTCGGCACCGGTCGCCCGCTCGCGGTCTCCCGCCTGCTGTTCGAGGTCGGGGCCGTCGACGGCGGCACGACGGTGCGCGACCTCCGGAGCCGCCTGGGCCTGGACTCGGCGTACGTCTCGCGCATGCTGCGCCGCCTCGAGCGCGAGGGACTCGTCGAGACCCTGCCCGACCCCGACGACAACCGGCGCCGGATCGTACGGCTCACCGACGCCGGCCTGGCCGAGCGTGCCGAGCTCGACCGCCGCTCCGACGAGCTCGCCGCCCGGCTGGTGGAGCCGCTCACCTCACGGCAGCGGGACCGGCTGGCCGAGGCCCTCGCCACCGCCGACGTGCTGGTCCGCGCGGCCACCGTCGAGCTGCGCGAGGTGCCGCCCGACGACCCGCTCGGCCGCGCGGCGCTCGGGCGCTACCTGGACGAGATCGGCAGCCGCTTCCCGGGCGGCTACCGCCACGACGGACCGGTCGCGGCCGAGCCGGGGTCGACGTACGTCCTCGCGACCAGCGACGGCGAGCCGGTGGCGTACGGCGGGCTGCGCCCCGCGCCGGGCGTCGGCGACGACGCCGTGGAGCTCAAACGGATGTGGGTGCACCCGGGGTGGCGGGGCGCCGGGCTCGGCGGGCGGATGCTGCGGCACCTGGAGGCGATGGCCGCGGCGCGCGGCGCGGCGCGGATCGTCCTCGACACCAACGGCGTGCTGTCCGAGGCGATCGGGATGTACGAGCGGGCCGGCTACGAGGCCGTCGAGCGCTACCCGGGCAGCGACCCGCACGCGACGCACTTCTTCGCCAAGCGGATCACCCCGGCGTGAGCCGCGACCAGTCGGTCACGATCGGTGCCAGCTCGCCCGCCGCCCAGAGCGCGAGCTGGTCGTGGTGGTGCAGGTCGTGCGGGAGCCCGGAGGCCCCGGTGGGCACCACCCATCCACCGGCCTCGCGATCGGCGAGGTCCCAGACGTAGCGCGCGACCGAGCCGCGGCTGCACGCGTCGGTGATCGCTGCGTAGGAGATGCAGCACCGCACACAGTCGGCGTCACCCGACACCGGCAGCGCCGGCACGTCGTCGCGGCCGAGCGCGTGGATCGGCTCCACGACGTGAGTGTCTCCCCAGGTCTCCGGCACGGTGCCCGCGTCGACCTCGGCCAGCGCCTCGCGGGCGAGCGCGAACAGATCGAGCCCGAACGGCGCGGTGCCGGCCACCGCCTCGTTGGCGAGCCGCGGCAGCGACGTGCCGATCCGGTAGGTCGCGTCGAGCCACGGCGCCAGCACGTCCTCGTGGGAGTGCTCCGCCAGCTTCTCGAACACCGGCGCGGCGGCGATCCGCCGTACGAGCGCGGACCGGAAGGCGGCGTAGCGCGCGGCGTCGCCGGAGTCGGCGTCCATCCGGCCGTCCCAGCCGTCGAACGCACCCGGCACCAGCGCCGTCACGACGGGCACGGTCTGGAGCAGCGTGTCGTTGTGGATCCGGACGAACGCCTCGGTGTCGAGACCGTCGGCGCCGTCGAGCAGGGCACGGATCCGCGCCGCGCGCCAGGGCGCGGCGAACACCGAGCCGATGCGCTCGCTCTCGGGGCCGCGCCGCTCGTTGGCCGTCACGACGGTGCCGTCGGCGGGCACCTCGGCGCGGTTGGGCTCCGCGAGCCAGCCGGTCCACTCCCCTGCCTCGTCCCGGACCGGGACCCGGCCGGCGATCCGGTAGCGCACCTGCCCCGCTCGGTCGGCGATCACCGCGTTGTTGACCGGCTCCACCCACCGGTCGAGCGCGGCGTCGACGTCGTCGACGGTGCGGGCGCGCAGGAGCGGGAGGAGCGCGTCGAAGCCGAGGTCGCCCAGCTCCCACGACGACGTGCGGACCGACCAGCCGTCCTGGAAGACCAGGCCCCACGCGGTGCGGTCGACCGCGACCTCGACCGCCTCGCCGTCGCGCACGGCGATCGTCTCGGTGCGGGAGTCGACGACCACGGGAGCCGGCTCCGGACGGACGTCCTGGTAGTCGGCGCACGCGTTGGTGATCGCCCACGCGACCTCGCCGGCATGGGCGAAGTGCTGGACCCCGGGCACGCCGACGAACGAGAAGCCGACCACGTCGAACGGGTCGTCCGGGTCCTCGCACGCGAGCCGCACCTGCTGGTAGACGCCGGGCTGCTCGATGTTGCGGTGCGGGTCGCCGCCGATGAGCGGGAAGCCGCTGGCGGTGCGGGCGCCACCGGCCGCCCACGCGTTGCTCCCCGACGCCGTCGGCTCCTCGCTGGAGAGGAAGCGCGCGTCGGCGCCGAGCACGTCGTCGGCGAGCGCCTTCCAGAGCAGGCCGCCGATGTTGGCGAAGAGCAGGTGCTGGGCGAGGAACGTCGCCAGCGGCATCCACGGCTCCCACGCGCGCGCGCCGACGCCGAGGTCGGCGAGCTCGGGCACGTCGGCCGGGTCGACCGTCTCGAGACCGGCGTTGAGCCCGTCGACGTACGCCGCCAGGAACGCCCGCGTCTCGTCGCCGCACGTGGCGTGCGCGCGCTGCGCGGTCTCGACGGTGCGCATCCGGCGCGAGAAGCGGTCCCACGAGAGCCCGGCCGCGCCGAGCACCTCCGCCGTGGTGCCCGTGGCGCGGCGCCGCAGCCACTCGACCTGCCAGGTGCGGTCGCGCGCGGTGACCTCGCCCTGGAGCCGCGCGAGCGCGGCGACCGACTCGGCGCGCAGGTGCGGGACGCCGTACGCATCGCGGTAGAGGCTCGCCATGCCGCGGGACACTACCGACCCCACGGCGGTCTAGGGTCGGGGTGTGACCTCGAGGAACGAGTACGACGCCGTCGTCGTCGGTGCCGGGCACAACGGACTGACCGCCGCCGCCTACCTGGCGCGAGCCGGACTGTCGGTGCTGGTGCTCGAGCGACTCCCCCACGTGGGCGGCGCCGCGATCTCGACCGAGCCCTTCGCGGGCACGTCGGCGCGGCTCTCGCGCTACTCCTACCTGGTCTCGCTGATGCCCGACCGGATCGTCGCCGACCTCGGCCTGGACCTGCGGCTCGAGAGCCGGACGACCGCGTCCTACACCCCGGTGCTGCGTGACGGGAAGCCCGGCGGACTCCTGGTCGAGCGGGCGGAGGGCGAGGAGACCAGGAAGTCGTTCGAGGAGCTGACGGGCTCGCCCCAGGACTACCGGTCGTGGCGCGACTTCTACAACGACCTGGGCGCGCTCGCCCGGGCGGTCGCGCCGACCTTGCTGGAGCCGCTGCCGCGGACGCCGGACATCCGCGCCCAGGTGCCCCGCCACATCTGGGACGACGTGGTGGAGCGGCCGATCGGCGAGGTGATCGAGCGGCGCTTCGCCGACGACACGGTGCGCGGCATCGTCGCGACCGATGCGCTGATCGGCACGTTCGCGTCCCTGCACGACCCGACCCTGGTGCAGAACCGCTGCTTCCTCTACCACCTCATCGGCAACGGCACCGGCGAGTGGCGGGTGCCCGTGGGCGGCATGGGCGCGGTCACCGACGCCCTCCACCGGGCGGCGACGAAGGCCGGCGCGGAGATCGTCACCGGAGCCGGCGTCAGCGCGATCCGGCCCGGCGCCACCGCGGAGGACGGCGCCGAGGTGGTCTGGCACGACGGGCAGGACGAGCGCGCCGTACGCGCCCGGCACGTCCTGGCCAACGTCGCGCCCTGGGTCCTGCACATCCTGCTCGGCGAGCCCGAGGACGCCGAGGCCAAGCCCGAAGGAGCGCAGCTCAAGATCAACCTGCTGCTCGACCGGCTCCCCCGGCTCAGGTCCGGGGTCGACCCGGCAGTGGCGTTCGCGGGCACCCTGCACCTCGCCGAGGACTACTCCACGCTCGAGGCGGCCTACGTCGCCGCGGCCTCGGGGAAGCTGCCCGATCCGCTGCCCGGCGAGGTCTACTGCCACACGCTGACGGACCCGTCGATCCTCGGCAAGGGCGCCCCGGAGGGCCGGCACACGCTGACCTACTTCGGCCTGCACACGCCGGCGCGGCTCTTCGCCGACGACCCCGAGGCCACGAAGGCGGAGGCCGTACGCCGCGCGCTGGCCTCCCTCGACGCCCACCTGGTCGACCCGATCGAGGACTGCCTGGCGCGCGACGCGGACGGCAACCCGTGCATCGAGGCGAAGATCCCGCAGGACATCGAGGCCGACGTCGCGATGCCCGGCGGCCACATCTTCCACGGCGACCTGGACTGGCCCTGGGTGACCAAGCGGACCCGGCTGGAGACGCCGGCCGAGCGGTGGGGCGTGCAGACCGAGATCGAGAGCGTGCTGCTCTGCGGCTCCGGCGCGCGCCGGGGTGGCGCGGTCTCCGGGATCGCGGGCCACAACGCGGCCCAGGCGGTCCTGGAGTCGAGGTAGCAGGAGTGACCCTCGATTTCGCCGAGTCGTCCTGCCGCTGCTAATGTTTCTCCTCGCGCCCGGCGCTAGCACCCCTAGCTCAATTGGCAGAGCAGCTGACTCTTAATCAGCGGGTTCTCGGTTCGAGTCCGAGGGGGTGTACAGGGTCGAGAGGGTCTCCCACGGGAGGCCCTCTCGTCGTTTTCGCGGCCGTCGGCCCCGTGCCCTGTGGATGACCTCCCCGTCCTGTCGGCCCGGGCGGGCAGACTCGTGGCCATGAGGGATCCCGACCAGCGGGCGGTCTACGCCGCCGAGGACCAGCTGCTCGCCTGGCTCGACGCGACCGACCCCGACCGGCCGACGGTCACGATCGACGGCGAGACCTACGCGCCGGAGGTCGAGCCGCGCTTCACCGACCCGGAGGCCGCGGCGTCGTACGTCGCGAAGGTGCTCGGCCACCTGCGCGAGCACGGGAAGGCCTACGACAGCCGCGAGCAGCTGGACGTGTCCGTGCGACCGCGCAACGGCCGCACCCAGGCCCACTACGAGCCCGACACGCTGACCATCGCGGTGCCGCCGTTCGAGGTCGGCGGCCAGTGGGCGCTGCGCGGCTTGGTGGTGCTCCACGAGATCGCCCACCACCTGTGCGGCGAGCGCGACCACGGCGCCGCGTTCCGCACCACCCACCTCCGGCTGCTGGAGGACATCGGCCAGCCCGTGACCGCCGACCTGCTCCACCTCGCCTACGCGCGCGAGGGCCTCGAGCAGCTCGACCACCGCGCCACCGACGACACCCTCGCCAAGATCGCCAAGCTGCTGCGGCAGGCCGAGGGCACCCGCAACGAGCACGAGCGCGACGCGTTCCTCGCCCGGGCGCAGAGCCTGGCCACGCGCCACTCCGTCGCGCTCGCCGTCGCGCGCGCCCACACCGCCCGGCAGGAGCGCCGCGACCAGCCGGTGTCCGAGCACTACCGCATCGGCGAGCGGGGCAAGCGCGGGCTGGCGCGCTACGTGCGCCTGCTCGTCAACATCGCCCACGCCAACGACCTGCGGTGCACGATCAACAGCGACTCCACCGCAGTGACGATGTACGGCTTCGCCACCGACATCGCCGTCACCCGCGCGCTCTACGAGTCGCTCCTCGTGCAGATGGTCTCCGACTGCGAGCGCTACCTCGCCTCCCCCGACCGCGACACCACGGTCGCGTGGGACCGCAAGGCCCGCAAGTACGTCGAGCGCCCGGTCGCCACGATCACCGCCCGACTCGCCTTCTACGAGGCCTACGGGATCCGCATCGGCGAGCGGCTGCAGGAGGCGCGCGACGCAGCGGTGGCCGCCGCCGTGCAGGGCGAGGAGTCCACGGCGTCCGGTCCGACCGGTCAGCGTGGTCCGTCGGGGTCCGGCTCGACCGCGATCGCCCTGCGGCAGAAGGAGCTCGACGTGCACGACTACTTCGCCGACGCGCTCCGCCGCAACAACATCCGCGGCACCTGGTCGGGCGACCGCCGGTCGGCCATGGACTCGGCGCCGACCGCCGCCCACGAGGGCGATCGGGCCGCGCAACGGGCGCGCCTGGGCGACGAGAAGGCGCTCGGCGAGGCGGGCTGAGCCTGCGCTTGCGACACGCCCGGCGCCACCCGGCGCGCGTATAGCCCTCCGGACACGTGGTTACAGCCCGGGTGAAGGAGGAAGACGCCATGAACGAGTTCCTCGACAACATCCGAGAGTTCGCGGCCGACAACACCGGTTGGCTGCTGCTCGCTGCGGCGATCGTCGTCGCCCTCGTGGTCGTCGCCCTGGTGGTGACCGCGGCCATGAAGAAGAAGCGCGACCTCGACCGTCAGCACGCCCAGGCGATCCGGACGGACGCTGCTCGGAACACGTCCCGGCTCGATGCCAAGGACGCCGACGTCCGGCGCCTCGAGGCGGAGGCGGAGCAGGCCCAGGCCGAGGCCGACCGGCTCGGCGCGGTGGCCAAGGAGCAGCGCGACCGCCTCGACCGCGAGCGCCTCGCGCAGGCGGCGCGACTGGAGGAGGCCGACCGGCTCGACCGCGGCCGGCGCTACGAGGGCGCGCACCGCTGACAGGTGCGCGTCAGTCCTCGACGAGCCGGGCTGCCACTGTCTCGGTCAGCGACGGGCGGAGTCGCTCGAGGCTCCAGCCGTCCTTTGAGCTGCGGGACTGGTTGGTGACCCAGAACAGCCCCGCCCCGCTGTCCGGCAGCCGGGTGAGCTCGGCGTAGGACCACCCGTTGCCCCCGTTGTGCCAGGTGACCGGCCCCAGGGGCGTGTCGGCGACCACCCATCCGTAGGCGTAGCGCGTCTCACCGCCCGGCTGCTCCAGCACCCGAGGGTGGAACAGCTCGGCCTTCGCGCGCTCGTCGAGCACGTCGTCGCCCTCCAGCGCCAGGAGCCACCGGCCCATGTCGTGGGCGGTGGAGAGCAGCCCTCCGTTGCCGCGGAGGTTCCAGTACGGACCGTCGTCGGCCCAGGGATGGTCGTAGGGGCGCCCCTGCGCGCGGTTGCGGGCGTCGTACTCCACCGCGACGTCGGTCTGGTCCCAGTCAGGCAGTACGTAGCCCGTCTGCGACATCCCGGCGGGCCCGAACAGCTCCTCGGCCAGGTATGCCTCGTAGTCCTTGCCGGAGGCCTCCTCGACGATCGCGGCGAGCAGGCTGTAGCCGACGTTGGAGTAGCGGTAGCGCGCACCCGGCCGTGTCACCAGGTCGGCGGCCAGCGCGGCCGAGATCATCTCCTCGCGGTCGAGAGGCTCGTAGTCGTCGCCCAGTGACTCCACCAGGCCGGCCGTGTGGGTCAGCAGCTGGCGGACGGTCACTCCACGCTTGTCCGCCGGCACGTCGGCGAAGAAGTCGCCGAGGGTGTCGGTGACGCTCAGCAGCCCCTGCATCTGGAGCTTGACCACCGCCGCGGCGGTGAACTGCTTGCTCACCGAGCCGATGTCGTAGATGGTGTCGCAGCCGCTCGGCGTGCCCGCCTCGCGGTCGCTCTCGCCCCAGCCCTCGCAGGCCACCACCTCGCCGTCGGCCACGGCGACCAGGCTCCCGCTCGACCCGTCGGGGACGTCGGAGGCCAGGAACACCGGCGGCCGTTCGGCACTCGGCGGCGACGACGCGGGCGGCGGTGCCGGCTCCGCGCCGTCGCACGACGAGAGCAGCAGCACCGCCGCGAGCGCCGCGGCAGCCGGCCTGATCACTTGCGGAAGCGCTGCACCTCGTCGGCCCGCCGGTTGATGACCACGTGGTTGTCGGCCTTGCCGAACCGGCCCGTGCGAGCTCCCTTGAGCTTCACCTTCGGGTTGGAGAAGTAGGGGATCTTGCGGCAGTAGACGCCGGCGTTGGTGCACTTGGTCCAGTACGCCATGACGGTGATCCAGCGGCGGCTGAGGTTGACGTAGCCCCGGGCCGGCAGCTTCGAGGTCGGCTTGAAGCCCGCTGCCGCGTCGTGGTCGGCGCCGAGGTTGTGGCCGAGCTCGTGGGCGGTGCCCTTGGCGCCGAGCGCGCACCTCGCGGTCGTGATCGAGTAGGCGTAGCGGGACGGCGGCCGGAGGTAGCCGTAGCCACAGGCGCCGTTCGGGTCGGCCTTCCACGAGATCATCTGCACCAGGTCGGCGCGCGCACGGTTGCGCCAGCGCGGCACCCGGTCGAACCGCCCGTCACGCTTCCAGAGCGACTTCAGGTTCTTGAGGAGCGAGGCCTCCTTGGACCGGGCGTTCTTGATGCCGACGAGCACGAACCGCGCGTTGATGCGGGAGTTCTTGAAGGCAGTGTTGGCCTGGTTGATGCCGGCCCGGGCCAGCATCTTGATCTTCTTCCGGCCGCCCACGAGGTCCTGGGCCTTCGGCGTGTAGACCATCAGGACCTTGATCCAGCGCGTGCGTCCGGCGGCACCCGCGTCGGTGGCGGGACCGGTGGTCACCGGAGCCTGGACCGGCGGCGTGACGGAGTCGTCGACCTCCTCGTGGGGGACGGTGGGCTGCATGCGGCCGACGTAGTCGTCGCTGCCGTCGTTGCCGCCATCGATCGTGTAGACGCCGTCGGGAAGGTCGACGTCGATCCGCACGCTGCCGTCGGGGCCGACGACGGCGTAGAACCAGCCGCGGTCACCGATCTCGCCCGAGAAGCCCGTGAACTGCGGCTGCTCGTCCCGATAGCCGACCACCGCGGTCGCGGCGCCGCCGGGGAGGTCGAGCGTGAACGCGTCACCGACCTGGGCCGCCCGCAGCACCGCAGCGCTGACGGAGACGTCGGACCCGGTGCCGGCGGCGAGCCGCGGCAGCCCCGGATCGGGGTCGGCCTGGGCCGAGGGTGGGCCTGCGGCGCCGAGCACGGCGGCGACGAGGCAGAGGGTGAGAGCAGAGACGAGGGCGGCGATATGGCGATGTCCGAGGGTCACGAAGCGCACCCTAACCCGGCCCGCCGACAGTCAAACCTGGAGCGAGTGATGGGTCAGCAGCTCCTCGGCCAGCACCGCGCCCGCGGAGTCGAGCGCGGGCGGGTCCACGACGAAGGCCTCCGGCCCCGCGGCGAGCAGCAGCATGCCGACCCGCTGCTCCAACGGCGGCAGGAGGCCGAGCCGCAGCTTCACGACCTCCTCGTCGGCCTGGAGCACCTCGACGTCCTCGGCGTACATGTCGGCCGCCCAGCGCCCGGAGTGCGGCAGCACCACGTCGACCACGGCGCGCTCGCGCTGCTTCGCGAGCCGGCCGGCGAGGTCGTCGGGCAGCTCGAAGGTGTCGTCGAGCACCTCGGCGTCGCGGATGTTGGAGAGCAGGTAGGTGCGCATCTGGCCCTGGTCGTCGATCGGCCCGGCGTCGACCTCCCAGCCGCGGCGCGTCTGGACCAGCCGGTAGGGCTCGATGACCCGCTCCCCCGCGCCCGGCCGCCACGCCCGCGAATAGCTGATCCGCACCCGCCGGCGGGCGGCCTGCGCCTGCTGGAGCGGACCGAGCGGCCGGTTCCACCGCGGGATGTCGGGTACGCCGGCCGCGCCGTCCGCGAGCGGTACGCCCATGGTCGCGGTGAGCACCGCGAGCGCCTCCGCGAGGTCGTCGTTGTCGGGCTCGATGTCGAGCAGCGCCCGCGCGGCGGTGTAGACCAGTGCGAGCTCGGACGCGTCGACGTACTGCACCCCGAGCTCGTCGAGCGGGCGGCCCTCGCTGATGCGCACGATGTCGGCCTGGTTGGGGTCGACGGTGTCGCCGTCGGGGCCGAGGAACTCCAGCACCTCCGGCCGGGTGAGGCCCATCAGCAGGTCGGAGTCGACGTCGGCGGTGTAGTAAGCCATCAGGTCGACCCGCAGCTCGTCGACGGGCACGTCGAGCTCGGCGGCGAGCGTGGCCAGCGGGATGCCGTCGGGCTCGGCGATCAGCCGCTCGAGCACACGCGGCAGGCGGGCGACGCGAGCGACGTACCTGGGCGTCGACATCAGGCACCGCTCCCGTGCCCGGCGAGCTCGCGCAGCTCGGCGATGACCTCGCGCCGCACCTCGTCGGGGCCGAGCAGCGTGACCCGGGTGCCGAGGTCGTAGAGGCGGGTGCGGAACGCCGCCCGGTGGGTGACCAGGTAGCGCAGCACGACGTGGTCCCCCTGCTCCTCGACCGACGCCGGGTCGCCGAGCCAGCGCTGCACGTCGGGCACGTAGTCGGCGGTGGTGCGGAGCTCGACGTCGACGGGCGGGTCGATCTCCCAGCTCATCGGGTGGAGGCCGGGATGGCGCACGGGCGCGGGAGTCTCGGCGGTGCCGGGCGCGTCGGCGTGGACGTCGGACATGCGCGACACCACGAACGCCTTGACGACGCCGTCGGCACCGTCCTCGCGCCCGCGGAGGTACCACCGGCCGTACTGGGCGCTGACCGATACCGGGTGCACGACCCGGGCCGAGCCCTTGTAGTGGAACCGGAGCAGCGAGCGCAGCGAGGTCGCGCGCACCACGGCGTCTAGCGCGTCGTCGCGCGCGGCCACCTCCAGGAGCGGCGCCACGTCATCGGGCTTGGAGGTCTCGGGCAGCCCGAGGCGCCGGACGAGGTCGCCGCGGTCGGCGAGCAGCACGGCCTGCTGGAGGGCGCGCTGCTGCGGCTGGGTCAGCTGGAGCGTGAGCCGGTTGTCGACCGTGGC
Organism: Nocardioides thalensis; assembly: GCF_013410655.1. Taxonomy (NCBI): domain Bacteria; kingdom Bacillati; phylum Actinomycetota; class Actinomycetes; order Propionibacteriales; family Nocardioidaceae; genus Nocardioides; species Nocardioides thalensis. The sequence goes on along the minus strand of NZ_JACCFP010000001.1, from coordinate 1,140,807 downwards.
CATCCGGAAGTGCGCACCCTGGCCGGGACCGGCGACGTTGTCGATCTGCCAGCCCTGCTTGCGCAGGTGGCGGATCTCGCGGGCGAGCTGGTCGGAGGCGTCCTCGCCGGTGAAGCCCGCCACCTCGACGAGCTGCTCGCCGGACATGCCCGCCTTCCCGCGGGCGTGCAGCACCGCGGCGATGCGGACGAGCCGCTCCATCGGGCCACGCTGGTCGCGCCCCGGTCCTCTCGTCGTCACTGCGTCGGCCACGGGCGCAAACCTAGTCGACCCCCTCTAGACTCGGCGCGAGAATATTAGTTGTCATCATCAACCGATTCAGGAAGCCTGGCCCCATGGACACCCGCAGCCGCTCAGCGATCACGTTCGCGGTGCTGGCGGTGTCCGTCTCCGCCTTCGCGCTGCTGCAGTCGCTGATCGTGCCGGTGCTCGCGCAGATCGAGCGCGAGTTCCACACGGACCAGGCGACGGTGACGTGGGTGCTGACCGGCTACCTGCTGTCGGCGTCGATCGCGACGCCGCTGATCGGCCGGATCGGCGACGTCGTCGGGAAGACCCGGATGCTCGTGATCACGCTGGCGGTGCTGTCGGCGGGGTCCGTGGTCGCGGTGCTCGCGCCGAGCATCGGCTGGCTGATCGTCGCGCGCGTCGTGCAGGGCATCGGCGGCGGTGTGCTGCCCCTGGCCTTCGGGATCGCCCGCGACGAGTTCCACGAGCGGATGACGACCGCGCTGAGCGTGCTCGCGTCGCTGACCGCCGTCGGGTTCGGGTTCGGCATCGTCCTGGCGGGCCCGGTCGTCGATCACCTCGGCTTCGACGGCCTGTTCTGGCTGCCCGCGGTCGTGACGGCGGCCGCCGCGCTCGCCACCCTCGCCTTCGTGCCCGAGTCGCCGGTGCGCACCGCGTCGCGACTGCCCGTCGGGCCCGCCGTGCTGCTCGCCATCTGGCTCGCCGCGCTCCTGCTCGCCCTCAGCAAGGGCAACCAGTGGGGCTGGACGTCGCCGCGCGTCCTGGCGCTCCTGGTCACCGCCGCGGTGGTCGCCGCGGCCTGGGTCGCGGTCGAGACGCGGGTGCCGGTGCCGATGATCGACATGCGGATGATGCGCGTGCGCGGCGTGTGGTCGGCCAATGCGGTCGCGGCCTTCGTCGGCTTCGGCATGTACGCCTCGTTCGCGTTCCTCCCCCAGTTCCTTCAGACGCCCGAGTCGTCGGGCTACGGGTTCGGCGCGACCATCAGCGAGTCGGGCTACCTGCTGCTGCCCTCGGCCGTCGCGAGCTTCCTGGTCGGGTTCTGCACCGCTCCGCTGATCCGGAGGTACGGCGCCCGCGCCGTCATCGCCAGCGGCACGCTCGTCATGGCCGCGGCCTACGGCGGCTTCGCGCTGTGGCACGACCAGGCGTGGCAGCTGTTCCTGACCACGACCGTGCAGGGCGTCGGCTCCGGCCTGGCGTTCTCGAGCATCGCCGGCGTGGTGATCTCGGCCGTGCCGGCCGAGCAGACCGGCGTCGCCAGCGGGATGAACGCCAACATCCGCACGATCGGCGGCTCGCTCGGCTCCGCGGTCATGGCCGGCATCGTGACCGCCCACGTGGGCGCGCAGGGCCTGCCGTCCGAGGCGGGCTACACGATCGGCTTCACCGTGCTCGCGGTGGCGATGCTCGGGGCGGCGGCTGCCGCGGTGGCTATCCCGTCACCTGCAGTGTTCGCACCAGGTCCTGCTCGATCTGCGCCGGAGTCCATGCGAACCGCACCCACTTCTCCTGCGAGAACAGCTGGGTCTGGTCCGACGACCACGGCGACGCCGGGTCCTCGTACTGCGAGTAGGTGAGGATCGTCCGGGCGTCGACCACACCGCCGGCGTGGAACGAGACCGCCTGGATGTGCGACGAGCCGTAGGTGATCGGCTTGTAGCGGTCGGTGTTGGTCGTCGCGTTGCGCGACCCGACCGCGTTGGCGTTGCCGGCGTTGTCGCCCTCGCCGCCACCGATCGGGATGGGCGGCGCGCCACGGTCGCCGGCCACCTGGAGGTCGCCCCAGGCGGCGTCGAACGGCACCCCGCGCGAGCGCAGGCTGGCGATCGCGTCCTTCATCGCCTTGACCACGTTGGCGTCGGTCGACTTCAGGCCGCGCGGGGTGTTCAACGGGTCGCTCGCGTTGAAGGGCACCTTCCACGGCGAGGCCGGCAGCCGCCGTACGAACTCCTCGAAGATGTGGGTGCCGACCGAGTCGATGTCGGACCGGCCGTCCCACGCCTTCAGCACGGCACACGCCTGGGTCTCGCCGGTCCTGGCGCAGACGGCGTCGAGGGCGCCGTCTGCGCGCATCACCTCGGCCGCGCGGACGCGGTTGTCGTGCTCGTGGCCCCGGAGGCTGGTGGGCGTCTCCTTGCCACCGCCGGCGAGCCGGTCGATCACGTACTGCGCCACCATCCGGGTGCGCATGGTGCGCACACAGCGCTCGCAGCCGATGATGTCGGGATAGCCCTCGAGCCGGGTGGCCGGGTTCGGCAGCCAGAACGAGTCGTTGGCGTTGTAGACCCAGTCGCGGCGGACGACGTCGGGAAGCCGCTTCGGGCCGAGGATCCCGGGCCGCTGCGCGTCGGCGTCGCTGCCCCACTTGCACAGCCCGTCGGCGAGCGTGCCGTTGAGGCCGGGCAGCCCGGCGACCGACTTCAGCAGCAGGCCGACCGGCGTCGTGCAGAGGTTGCTCTTGTCGTTGGTCAGGTGCGGGACCACGGAGTGGTCGGCGTAGAGCGCGTTGCCGCTGCGGTCGGCGGCGATCGTGTTGACCCACGGCATGCCGCCGCCGGCGTCCTGGCGCCGCAGCAGGTCGCGCACGTCGGTGGCCGACCCCATGTCGAGGAACGTGTCGATGGTGCGCAGGTGCTCGGCGTTGGCGTCGCGGACCGCCCAGAAGCTGATCGGGCTCCAGCCCATGAACTGCGACGGGGAGTCGATGACGTAGCCCTGCGGCGTGCGGTAGAGGTCCTCGGTCACGGTCTCGAGCGCACCGCTCGGCCGGCGCACCGTGACCTCGACGACGCGGCGCTCGGCCTTCTTCACCAGGCCGTTGAGCGAGAGGTACGACGTGCCGGGGCCGACCGTCGTGTACTCGTACGGCGTGAAGCGGTAGGCCGTCGAGACGGTGTGGCTCCACGCCACGTTGTTGTTCCAGCCGATGTTGACCGCGGGCGAGCCGACCAGCGAGGCGCCGGCGACGTCGTACTGGCCGGGGATCGTGAGGTGCTGCTGGGTGAACTTGTAGCGGCCCTGCCACGGGAAGTGCGGGTTGCCGAGGATCATCCCGGAGCCGGTCGACGACGCGTCGCCGCCGATCGCGGTCGCGTTGGAGCCGAAGTCGCTGTCCTGGCCGAGGGAACGGAGCAGCTCCTCGCGCTCGGCGGGGCTGATCTGCGCCAGGGCCTCGTCCACGTCGGCCTTGGTCTTCGGCAGGCTCGGCAGGCCGGGGATCTCCGGCAGGCCCAGGTCGCCGGGGCTCGGTGGCGAGGCGGTCACGATCTCCTTGACGAACACACCGGAGGAGGCGAGCACGTTGGCGAGGTAGACGCCGTACCAGAGATCGAGCGACGTCACGGTCCCCCTCAGCTCGTCGAGGTACGGCGCCGCGGCGCACGCCGGGTCGGAGACCTCGTTGGTCTCGAGCCACTCGTTGACGCCGGCGACGTAGCCGGTGACGAGCTGCTGCGCCCGGGCGGTCGGGCCGGCGGGCGAGGTGAGCAGCTTCTCGACGACCTGCCGGTTGCGGAGGTCGGTGACGAACGCGTCGACCTGGAGGTTGCTCGCGTCCATGCTCACGCCGTCTGCGTAGCGGCCGTCGGGCCCGAGGTAGCGCGACCGGATGCCGCGCGCGGTCAGCAGCGTGTCGGCGAGGTTGCAGATCGCGGCGTCCGCGACGGCGTACCCGCTGCCGAAGCCGAGCGACCCGAAGTCGTCGGCGGTGATGTGCGGGATGCCGTGGCGGGTGATCTTGATCGTGGCCGCGTACTGCGGCTCGGCGCGATCGGGTACGCCGGCCGCGGACCCGGGACCGGCGGACTGGCCGGTCATCAGGCCGGCGACGAGCGCGGCGACGACGGGAAGGGCGAGGACATGGGAGCGACGCACAGAGGTGTAACGCGTTCCACGTGACGGGCGTTACGTGCCGGGGTCCCCGACCTAGGTGGTTGCACAATGGCCAGATGAGCATCCGGGAGCAGTTGGGCGAGGCGCTCTTCCTGCGCGTCGCCGGCCCGGACGGAGCAGTGCACCGGGAGCGGATCCACGGCACGCCGGGACCGCGCTGGTTCGAGCCGGGGAGCCCGATCACCCGGGTCCACGGCGACGCGTCGATGTTCATCGGCGGGATCCGGGCGCTGATGCTCCAGACGCTGCACCCAATGGCCATGCGGGCCGTGTCCGAGCACTCGGGCTTCCGCGGGGACATGTGGGGCCGGCTCGCCCGCACCAGCCGGTTCCTCGCCGTCACCACGTTCGGCACGGCCGACGACGCCGACCGGGCGGTGCGCGCCGTGCGCCGGATCCACGACCGGATCACCGGCATCGGCCCGGACGGTTCGCCGTACGCCGCGAGCGACCCGCACCTGCTGCTGTGGGTGCACGTCGCCGAGATCGACAGCTTCCTCCTCGCGCACCAGACCTACGGCGACCGCCCGCTCGACGCCGCCGAGCGCGATGAGTACGTCGCCCAGGCCGGCGAGGTCGCGCGCCGGCTCGGGGCCGCGGACGTGCCGACGACCGAGGCCGAGCTCCGCGAGGCCCTCGCCGCGTTCCGCCCCGAGCTGCGCGGCAGCCGCGAGGCGCGCGAGGCCGTCCGCTACCTGCTCTTCAAGCCGCCGCTACCGCTCGCCGCGCGGGTGCCGTACGGCGTGCTCACCTCGGCTGCCATCGGGCTGATGCCCGTGTGGACCCGCCCGCACCTGCGGCTGCCCTGGCTGCCGGTCACCGAGCGGACCGTCGTGCGCGGGCTGGGCAATGCCGCCGTCGGCACGATCCGGTGGGCGATGACGCCCTAGTCGAGGCAGAACTCGTTGCCCTCGACGTCCTGCATCACCTGGCACGACTCGTTCTCCTCGTCGGCCTCCATCAGGTAGAGCCGCGTGGCGCCGAGCGCCTCGAGCCGCGTCGCCTCCGCCTCGAGCGCGGCGAGCCGCTCGTCGCCGGTGAGCCCGGTGCCGACCCGGACGTCGAGGTGCAGCCGGTTCTTCACCGTCTTGGACTCGGGCACCCGCTGGAAGAAGAGCCGCGGGCCGATGCCGTTGGGGTCCTGGGCCGCCCAGACCGCGCCCTGCTTCTCGGCGGGGAGGGACGCGTCGAGGGCGTCCCACGACTCGTAGCCCGGGGGCACGGGCGGGTCGACGTACCCGAGCGCCGCCTTCCAGAACTCCGCCACCGCGCGGGGGTTCGCGCAGTCGAAGGTGACCTGGACCGTCCTCACGTCTGCCATGGGGCAAACCCTAGTGCGGTCAGGAGATCCGCTCCTCCAGGCGGACCTCTACGGTGTCGCCGACCTGCTTGCCGATGCGGTCGCGGACCTTCGCGGCGACCGGCAGCATGTGGGTGCCGTCGCCGAGGGCCATGAACGAGGTGGTGAACGGCTCGCCGTCGATGGTGCCGCGGACCTTCACCCGGCCGCGGGTGCCGAAATAGGTGACCGACTCGGGCCACTTCACGCAGGTCCACGCGTCCTCGCTGCCCGTGCTCCTGCAGAGCTGCTCGGTGAAGGTGACGTCCAGCCGGCCGGGGCCGTGGGGTTCGTTGCTCATGACAGGTGGACCCGGCGCCGGTCGGCGATTCATCGCCCCGCGACGCGTCGTCTGATTCCCGCCAGCATCCGCGGGCCCCATCCCGTGGGATGGAGGTGCCGCCGGAGGGGCGGCACGACACCTGAGGAGAAGAACATGAAGATCGCGCTCGTGACCGGCGGCAACCGCGGGATCGGCCTGGCCACTGCCCGTCGACTCGCTCGCGACTGCGGCCAGGTCATCATAACCGCGCGCGACGCGGCGGCCGGCGAGGACGCGGCAGACCGCCTGCAGCGGGAGGGCCACCACGTCACCAGCCTGACGATGGACGTCACCGACGAGACCTCGGTCAAGATCGCGGCCGGGATCGTCGAGGAGAGGTACGGCCACCTCGACGTGCTCGTGAACAACGCGGGGATCCTGCCGGAGGCGACGAACGCCGAGCCCGCCGAGGCCGTCGACCTCGAGATGTTCCGGCGGACGTTCGACACCAACCTGTTCGGCGCGGTCGCGGTGCTCGAGGCGTTCCTGCCGCTGCTCCGGCACAGCGAGGCCGGACGGATCGTCAACATCAGCACGACGATGGGGTCGCTGACCGACCAGACCGACCCGCGGTCGCCGTACTTCTCGCTCGTGGTGCCGGCCTACCAGTCCTCGAAGGCGGCGCTCAACAACGTGACCATCGCGCTCGCCAAGCAGCTGGCCGACACCCCGATCAAGGTGACGTCGGTGTGCCCGGGCTTCGTGCGGACCGGCCTGGCGCCGGCGGCGCAGGACGCGCCGCTCGCTCCGGAGGACGCCGCCGAGGTCGTCCACCGCGCGGCGACGCTGCCCGCGGACGCGGCGTCGGGGACGTTCATCGACGCCGACGGCGTGGTCCCGTGGTGATCCGGGTCGCCTGATTCCGGATCGCGCCCAGCACCGCGTCGAGGGCGGGCGCGTGGGCTCGGTCGCCCGTGATGGCGACGAGCCGGCGCCCGACCTCGGCGCGGGCGACGTCGCGGATCGCCAGCGCCGGGTCGTCCGGCGGGAGCACCAGCGCCGGCAGCAGCGCGACCGCGCCGGCGGACCGGACGAGCGCGAGCTGGACGTCGGCGTCGTTGGACCTGTGCCGCACGTCGGGGTCGAACCCTCCCGCCGAGCGGCACGTGGCGAGCACCAGGGCGTGATGACCGGTGGTGGCCGCGGAGGCGACCCACACGTCGTCGCGCAGGTCCGCGACGTCGACCGTCGTGGCGGTCGCCAGACGATGGCCGGCGGGGAGCACCAGCTTCAGCGGCTCGTCGAGGATCGTCTCGTAGTGCAGTCCCGGCGGCCGGGGGCGTGGGTGGCCCGAGTACTCGTCGCTGATCGAGAGGTGCAGCGTGCCGAGCCGCAGCTCCGGGAGCGCCTCCTCGAGCTCGAGCTCGGTCAGCTCCAGCCGGACGCCCGGATGGGTCTCCTGGAGCTCGGTGAGGACCGGGATCAGCAGGTGGCGGGTCGCTGACTGGAGGCCGCCCGCGCGCACCGTCCCGCGCACGTCGCCGGTCAGGGACTCGAGGTCGGTCTGGGCGGCTTCGGCGGCCGCGAGCATCGTGGCCGCGTGGGCCGCGAGGAGCCTGCCGGCGTCGGTCAGGCGGACGCCGCGCCCGGCCTTCTCCAGCAGCCGCGCGCCGACCTCCTTCTCCAGCAGGGCGAGCTGCTGCGACACCGCGGACGGGGTGTAGCCGAGCGAGGCGGCGACAGCAGCCAGCGTCCCGCGCTCCTCGAGCTCGTGGAGCATGCGGAGACGACGGAGGCCGTGCAGAACCATGTAGAGATCCTAATGAATCAGGCATGTGAATCATCGCTTTATTTGATCGCTCTGTCCGGTCACGCTGGTGACGTGGGTTTCGCACTGGTCCTGCTCTCGGCCGCCTGCTTCGGCGCGATGGCCGTCTTCGGCAAGCTCGCCTACGCCGAGGGCGTCTCGCCGCAGGCGCTGGTGCTGCTGCGGTTCGTCGCGGCCGCGATGCTGCTCGCGGCGCTGTCGGGGGTCCTGGCGGGTCGCCGCAGCCGGCCGGTGATGGCCGGGGTGGCACCCGGCAACCGCGTGCGGCTCGTCGTGACGGCGCTCGCGCTGGGCGCGCTGGGTTATGCAACCCAGGCGTCGCTGTACTTCTCAGCCCTGGAGCGGGTCGACGCCGCCCTGGTCGCCCTGGTGCTCTACACCTACCCGGTGCTGGTGACGCTGGCCGCGGCCGCGCTCGGCCGCGACCGGCTGACGCCGGCCCGGATCGGCGCCCTGGGCCTCGCGACCGGCGGCACGCTGCTGGTCCTGGTCGGCAGCGGCCCGCTCGGCTTCGACACGGTCGGGGTCGCCCTGGCGTTCGGGGCGGCGCTCACCTACACCGTCTACATCCTGGTCGCCGACGACACGGTCCGGCACGTGCCGCCACTGACGCTCACGACGCTGGTGATGATCGGCGCGGCTTGCGCTCTCGCCGTACGCGCTGGGGTGACGGGTGGCGTCGAGCTCGAGACCTCCCTGGCCGGTTGGTTCTGGATCGCCTGCATCGCGATGGTCTCGACGGTGGTCGCCTCGACGGCGTTCTTCGCCGGGCTCCACCTGACCGGGCCGACGAGCGCCTCGATCCTCTCGACCTTCGAGCCGGTGGCTACCGCCGTCCTCGCGAGCATGGTGCTGGGCGAGCACCTGACTCCGCTGCAGGTGTGCGGCGGCTCGTTCGTGCTCGCGTCGGCAGTGCTGGTGCAGGTGCGGTGGAGGCGTGCTCGCCGCGCTCGCACCCACGGGCGTGAGCGTGTCTCACCCGAAAGCGAGACTCGACGAGCACGCAACAGGGAGGTACCCCGTGGCGACGAAAGGACGCAGTCGTCACAGCCTGCGTCGCGCCAGCCGCGCGGCTGGTCGTGGCATGTGGCTCTCGTGCTCCGCCAGGAACGTGAGCAGCTGGGGGCGCATCCGCTCCCCGGCGTGGGCCAGGAAGATCCCGACGGGCTTGTGCACGAGCGGGTCGGCGTCGGCATGCAGCGTGGCCGCGAGCTCGAAACCGGCGAGGACGTCGGCATCGGTGCCATGCCTCACGAACCACAGCGGCGCCGTCATCGCCGTACGCCGGCGTAGTGGGTCGGGCGAGGCCGCGAGATCGTGCAGCAGGTCGTAGGGACCTCCTGCCACGCAGGATCCGACCACCCACGGCGCTGCACGGTCGACCATGTCCCACGCGTCGATCGAGTCGTGATGGCGCAGGTAGGCGTCACGGAGCGCGACATCGCCCGGACGAGCGCGGGCCTGGAAGTCGAGGATGCAGAACGCTGCCATCCGGGCGGCGTACGGCGGCTCGGCCATGAGCTTGTCGACCTCGTCGAGCGGGAGGTCACGGGCCGTCTTCGCGGTGTCGAAGAGGTCGCGCATCCGACGAGGACCCTCGCCGAGCAGCCCGAGGTCCTCCAACGCCGTCATGACCTCGGCGGCGGTCCAGTCACCCATGCCCGGACAGACTCGGGTTGGGGCGTTTCCTCATCGCACTTTCCGCGGCGCGGTGGAGCGCTTCGCCCCGGCGGCGGCATGGGCCCTCACAGTCGGACGACGGTCGTCGCGTCATGGGCAGACTGGTCTGCCACACTCGGGACGCCGACGACCGGAGGGGCGAAGCATGACCGAGGCAACCGCGGACCCCGGCCTGAACCGCTTTGGGCGCTTGGTCGAGCGCGACGACAAGCAGGACTTCCCCTTCTACAACGACCAGCCGGTAGCGATCTCGGGGTCGAGCTGGGTAGCGGTTGTGGTCGCTTGTGCCGCGGGTTTCGCCGTCCTCGCCTCGGTGGGGTTCACTGACGAGCGCGCTGAACTGATCCCTCGGGTCCTGTTCCTCGCCATGCCAGCGGCCGTCTTCGTCTGGGTCGCGCGCGGGCACTGGCGCGTCCTCTTCAAGTCCGTGCGAGCCTCCGACCTCGGAGCCATGGTCGCGTTCTGGATCATCAACCTGGCTGTGAGCGCCCTCGCCGCCTTGCTCGTCTCCGGCGGCGACTTCAATCACCTCAGCGCCAACACCGCCACCGACGACCTCGCGGACGCTGGTGCAGCGCAGATCATCGCCTTCTACGTCGGCACCGGCCTTCAGCTCCTTGGCGAAGAGGTCTTCACGATCCTTCCCTTTCTCGGGCTCCTGTGGTTCCTCACCCAGCGCGGCGCGTCCCGCAAGAAGAGCATCCTCATCGCCTGGCTCGCCACCGCCATCTGGTTTGGTGCCGCCCATCTACCCACCTACGACTGGAACTTCGCGCAAGCCATTCTGGTCATCGGCGCCGCTCGACTCGTTCTCACGCTCGCCTTCATCCGAACGAAGAATCTTTGGGTCAGCTTCGGCGCGCACGTCCTCAACGACTGGACGACCTTCACTCTCGCTCTGATCGCAGCGACCCGCTAGAGAAACCCGGAGCGTTCGCTGCTCGGCATGATCGGGCGGGCTGGGCCACGAAGCACCGGCGCCGCGGTGGACGACGAAACTCATCCACAGACCGGTTCGCTCACCAGTTCGGTTGTCGGCTCTTGGTGATGGAATGGGTGTCATGACGGTGACCGCACTCCCCCAAGCCGACCGGGGCAAGGAGCTCCTCGGGGCGCTGGGTGGTGCGCGGTCTGCGGTGACCGAGGCGTTGGACGTGCCGTTGGAGTCGCTGACCGATCGGCAGGTGGAAGAGGCGGTCACCGAGGCCGCGGCGTTGGAGTCCCAGGCCCAGGCGGTCCGGCTGCGGCTCGCTGCGGAGGCCGAGCGCCGCACCGTCGAGGCCACCGATGCCTCGACCGGCACCGATGCCTGGCTCTCCAAGCTGACCGGCGACCGTCGCGAGCAGCTCAAGGGCGGACTGCTGCTCGCGCGGCTGCTGCAGGAGCGCTACGGCCAGACCCTGACTGCGCTCAACGAGGGTCGCATCCGCCTCGAGCAGGCCAGGATCATCGTCGCCTGCCTGGAGGTCACCGCCGACCAGGTCCTCGAGGCCAACCCGACGTTGCTCACCCAGGCCGAGGAGCTGCTGATCGGCAAGGCCAACGGCATCGGCAACAAGTCCGGCATCCCGATGCCCCCGGTCCGGTTGCGCCGAGAAGCACGGCGCATCTACGCCACCTTGGACACCGAGACCCACCTGGCCCACCTCAAGGCCTCGGTACGTCGCGCGGAGTCGCGGGCCAGGACCAACACGTGGCTCACCATGACCGACATCGACGCCGACACCACCGCCGGCAGGTTCCAGATCCCCAAGCGCCACGGCGCCTGGCTGCGCAGCGTCCTGGAGGCCCTCTCGGCCCCGCGGCGTTACGGACGCGACAAGGCCGGCAACGAGGTCACCGACGACAGCGCCGAGAACCTCGGCTACTACGACATCCTCGGCCTCGCGCTGTGCGAGCTGATCGAGCACCTGCCGAAGGACCACCTGCCCCGCGGCGGCACCACGATGCTGGTCCACCTCCAGCTCGCCGACCTCACCGCCGCGCTTGCCGACGCCGGGTGCGCCACCACCGACGGACTGGTCGACATCTCCGCTGCCGAGGCCCGCCGGATGGCGTGCGAGGCCGGCATCGTGCCGGTCGTCCTCGGCTCCGGTTCCGCGCCGCTCGACCTCGGTCGCACGACCCGACTCCACACCGACAAGCAACGCCAGGCCCTGTCGGTCGTCTACGACTCCTGCGCCATCGCGGGCTGCGAGCGGCCCTTCGCCTGGTGCGAGATCCACCACCTCAGACCCTGGGCCCGCGGCGGCGGCACCGACCTCGACAACGCCATCCCCGTCTGCTGGCACCACCACCGCGCGGCCGAAGACCCCGACTACGAGCTGGTCAGGCACTCGGCGACCGAGTGGATGTTCAAGCGACTCCGGGCGCGGCGCCTGCGCTAGAAGCACTCGACCCGAAGACACCCTCCCGCCGAGACCGCGACGCTGCGACTATGTCGCCATGCGCATGTCGTTCTCGGGGCCGCGGCCCGCAACAGCCCTGGTCGCACTAGCGACCGCTATCGTGCCGCTGGCACCGAGAGCCGCCGACGCCGCGGACCCGGCACCGGTGACGCCTGAGGGTGTCCACGCCGTCGCGGCTGACCAGGCCACGGACGGCGAGGGCGACACCGCCTACGCGTACGTCGCGGACGCGTGGTTCAACCTCCGCATCCGGCGGAGCGGAGGGGCGCTGTCGCCGGTCCTTCCGCTCGCACCGGTCGAGCAGCCGTGGTCCTCCTTCGAGGTCGCGGTCGACCGTGACGGCGACGGTGTGGCCATCTGGGACCAGCGGATCGAGGAGGAGGCGCGGGCGTCGGTCTTCGCGCGGCGCTTCACGGCCGACGGGGAGCTCGGCCCGGTGGTGATGCTGACCCCGGACGACCATTGGGTGGCCGACGCGGAGGTCGCGCTGCGACCCGCCGGTGGCGCCGCGGTCGTCACGTGGAACCGGATCACCGGTGAGGGATACGTCCCTTACGTCCGCACCTTGCGCGGCAGGACGACCCTGGGCCCCGTGCAGAAGGTCGGCCGGGGCCCCGACGCGGACGCCCCGCTGATCGCGATGCATCGCGACGGGCGCGCGACCCTCGTGTGGACGAACTCCGGGGTCAGGGCCCGACGGCTCGAGCTGGACGGCACGCTGTCGCCGTCCCGCGTCGTGCGAGCGCCGGCGACCACCGACGAAGATCTGCAGGTGACGGACCTCGGCATCGACCGGCGGGGCGCGATCACGGCGGCGTGCGAGCGGTACACCCGGGAGCGCACCGACGGCATCCCACCGGTGGTGCTGCACCACCGGGCATGCGTCCTGCGGATCTCGCCACGGCTCGCACTTCTGGGACGGGTCCGCGACCTCTCCCCCGAAGGAGTCGTCATCGACTGGGTCCAGGTCGGCGTGGCTCCGGGCGGTGCCGCGGTCGTGGCCTGGCAGAAGAACTACCGGGCCGGCGTGTGGGCGGTCGCGGTGCGGGCCGACGGCACGCTCGGCGAGCGGGCGCGGGTCTCCAACGGCGCCATCGGCGACATCGCGCTGACCAGTGACGGCGACGGCGTCGTGACGTCCCAGGGCACGACCGATGCAGGCGCGTGGCGGATCCGCGCCACCCTGGTGCGCGACGGCAACCTCGGGCGCACCCGGGTCATCGGCCGGGAGGCCCAGGCAACCGAGTACCTGCGGGCCGCCCTTGCTCCGGGTGGTCGGTACGCCGTGTCGTGGAACGACTACGTGCCGACGTCCCGCACCTGGGTCGCCACCGGGGCCTACAGGTAGAGCCCGGCCGCTTCCTCGCCCAGCCGCTCGGCGGCGACGGCGTGGATGTCGCGCTCGCGCATGACGACGTAGGTCTCGCCCTGCACCTCGACCTCGGCCTTGTCCTCGGGGTCGTAGAGCACCCGGTCACCGGCCTCGACGGCGCGGGCGTGCGGGCCGACGGCGACGACACGCGACCAGGCAAGACGTCGGGCGCCCATCGCCGCGGTCGCGGGGATCACGATGCCGCCCGACGAGCGGCGCTCGCCGGCGTCGCTGTCGGTCTCGCAGAGGATCCGGTCGTGGAGCATCCGGATCGGGGTCTTGTCCGACCCGTCCATCTTCGACACCTGGGTCAGCGGAAGATCTTGCGGAGCACGACGAACGTCGCGACCACGCCGACGACGGCGCCGACGGTCTTCACGATGTTGTCGGTGCGCGGCTGGCCCGACTCGGGGTCGACGTAGACCGCCTTGATCTGGGCGACCTCGCGACTCACGATCGTCTTCGGGTGCGAGCGGTAGAGCAGCTGGTCGATCGTGCCGGCGAGGCGCTCGCGGGTCTCTTCGATCTCGCGCTCGATGTCGGAGGGCTGATTGCTCACCCCGGCAGGCTACCAACTGGTACCGGGGCCCTCTGCGGCGGCGACCGGTAGCCGGCGAACCCGCTCCCGGGCGACCACGAACGCGGCGATCCCGGCCACCGCTCCCACGGCGAACGGCGCCCGCGGTCCGGCCAGGTCCGCGACCTGCGCGGCGATGGGACCGCCAGCCGCCAGGCCACCCAGAAGTACGACGGACAGGGTCGCCATCACCCTGCCGGTCTTGTCCGGCTCCGCGGTCTGCAGCGCGGCGAGCACCGCCGCGATCAGGATCGACCAGGAGAAGCCCACGCCCGCCATGGCCAGGACGGCCACGGGCACAGTCGGAGCGGCGACGATCGCGGCCGACGCCGCGGCCATGCCGAGGCACGCGCGCGGCACGGTGGCCGGCCCGGGCTCGCCGCGGGCGGCGGCGACGGCGGCGCCCAGCAGGCTGCCGGTCGTGGCGGAGGTGAAGGCGGTCCCGAGCAGCGATGCCCCACCGTGCAGCGTCTCGCGGACGAAGATCGGGACCGAAACCTGCACGGAGAACGCGAACGTCGCGATCACGGCCAGCGCGAGCAGCGGGGTCCGGAGGGTTGGCGTCCGCCACACGTACCGCAGTCCCTCGCGCACCTGGCCGGGCGCCCGCGCCAGCTGCGGCGACGGCGACACCCGGATCGTCCAGAGCAGCAGTACGTCGACGAGGAAGGTCGCTGCGTTGACGGCGAACGCGACGGCGGGGTCGAGGGCGCCCGTGAGGGCCGCGCCGACCGCCGAGCCTGCCGTCATCCCGAGCAGCATCGCCACCCCGGTCAGGGCACCGGCGCTCGCCGAGAGCTCCCGCGGCACCAGCATGGGGACCAGCGCTCGCCGGGCCGGGGTGTCGAGCGCGTTCAGCAGGCCCCAGACGGTCGCGAGGACGTAGATCAGCGGCAGGTCCAGAGCACCCGAGGCGGACGCGACGGCGTACGCGATCCCCACACCGCCGAGGCCCGCCTCGGCGGCGATCAGCATCCGCTTGCGGTCGTGCCGGTCGACCAGCACCCCGAACCACGGGCCGAGCAGCAGGCTCGGCGCGAACTGGAGCGCGACGACCCACCCGAGCGCGTGCGGGTCGCGCTCGACGACGACCCACGACAGGGCGACGACCTGCGCCCACGACCCGGTGACCGACGGCAGCTGGCCGACCAGGTAGCGCCGGAACGCCGGCACCTTCAGCGCCGCGACCGCGGGATTGTCGACCCTGGGCTCGCTCATGCCCGGAGGGCGTTCCGCCCGCCCGGAACGATGTTCCCCGTCAGGCGATGGGGCCCGCGTCCTCGCTCACGGCCATCGCCCGCGGGTCGAACCCCCACGGGAGCTCGAGCCGGTGCGCGGCCATCAGCTCAGAGTCGGTGAGCACGTCGTACGTCGCTCCGTCCGCCACCACCCGGCCCTCGCTGAGCACGACCGAGCGCGGGCAGAGCTCCAGCGCGTAGGGCAGGTCGTGGGTCACCATCAGCAGCGTCACGTCGAGGCCGCGGAGGATGTCGGCGAGCTCGCGCCGGGAGGCCGGGTCGAGGTTGGAGGACGGCTCGTCGAGCACGAGGATCTCCGGCTCCATCGCGAGCACCGTGGCGACGGCGACCCGGCGCCGCTGGCCGAAGGAGAGGTGGTGCGGCGGCCGGTCGGCGAAGTCGGCCATGCCGACGAGGTCGAGGGCGAGCATGACGCGGTCCTCGAGCGCCTGTCCCTTCAGTCCGAGGTTCGCGGGACCGAACGCGACGTCGGCGCGGACCGAGCCCATGAACAGCTGGTCGTCGGGGTCCTGGAAGACGATGCCGACGCGGCGCCGTACCTCCAGCAGGTGCTCCTTGGTGATCGGCAGGCCGCTCACCGTCACGGACCCGGCACCGTGCCCGGTGGCGGCGGAGAGGATGCCGTTGAGGTGCAGCACCAGGGTCGTCTTGCCCGCTCCGTTGGGGCCGAGCAGCGCGACCCGCTCCCCTGCGTGCACGTGGAGGTCGACACCGGAGAGCGCCTGGTGGCCGTCGGGATAGGCGTAGGAAAGGCCCTGGACGTCGAGGACGGGAGTCACTGCGGCAGTCTCCCGTCATAGCCGCGGGCCAGCATCGCCAGGTGCACCCGCTCGCCGCGCTCGTAGGAGCGCACGAACAGCGCGCCGAGCGTGCGCGCGAGGGCCGGCCAGTGGCGGGGCGAGCGCGGGTCGGCGCCGCGCGACCGCATCGCGGTCAGCATCCGGCCGAGGTCGGCGGCAACCACGTCGAGGTAGCGCACCATGAACGTCATGATCTGCACGATCAGGTCGGGCAGCCGCAGCCGCTGGAGGCCGCGGACCACGTCGGTCGGCTCCGTCGTCGCGGCCAGGGTCAGCGACGCGAGGACGCCGAGCGTGCCCTTGGCTGCCAGTCCCCACGCGGCGAGCAGCCCCGACTCGGAGAGCCCGATGCCGAGGAAGTCGACCTCCGGCCCCCGCGCCACGAACGGCATCATCGCGGCGAACACGAGGAACGGGACCTCGATCACCGTGCGCTTGAGCACGTAGCCGATCGGCACTCGGCTGGCGAGGATGACGCCGAGCACGAGCAGGAGGTAGCCGCCGAACGCGGGATACCACTCCCGCGGCGTCGCCACCACGCTGATGACGAACGCGAGCAGGACCAGGATCTTCAGGTGCGCCGGGGCACGGTGGACGACGCTGTGGCCGTGGTAGTGCAGGCGGTGCCCGTGCCCGGCTCCCACCTCAGTCGCTCTTGCTGGCCACGTCGAGGCCGGAACCACGGCGCCGTACGGCGTACGCCAGCCCGCCCGCGAGCACCAGCACGATGAGCACGCCGGCGACTCCCGCCAGGCCGCCGCCGAGCCGCTCGTCGTCGACGCCCTTGGTGCCGTAGTCGGCGAACGGGCTGTCGGAGGTGGGGCTGTCCTCGGCGCTACCGATGAAGCCGGTCTTCTCCGCGACGTACTCGAGGCCGTCGGGGTGGGCGCTGGCGTAGTAGCTGCCGACGCCCGCGATCAGCAGCGTGACGACGAGCGCAGCGATCCAGAAGGTGCGCTTGCTCATGCGACCATGCCCTCGGCGGCCGGCGCGGCGAGGGGCGCGCGAGCGAGCTTCCGGGCGCCGTAGACCAGGTCCGGTCGCGACGCGACGACGGCGCTGACGACCAGCCCGGTCACCGCGGCCTCACCGACGCCGATGACCGTGTGCCACCCCAGCATCGCGCTGAGCACCGCGCTCATCGAAACGTCGGCGGTGCCGCCGATCGCAAAGAGGCCCGTGAAGACCGCCGCTGCAACCGGGACGGAGGCGAAGGCCCCCACCGCCGCGGCGACCGGCACCGCCGAGGTGCGCTTGGGCAGCACGACCTGGGCGGCGCGGAAGACGGCGTACCCGACGAAGCAGCCGACCAGCGCCATCAGCGTGATGTTGGTGCCGAGCGCGGTGATGCCGCCGTCGGCCATGAAGAGCGACTGGACGAGCAGCACCACGCTGATGCAGAGCGCCCCCGTCCACGGCCCGACGAGCACGGCGGCCAGTGCGCCGCCGAGGAGGTGACCGCTCGTGCCGGCGCCGACCGGGAAGTTCATCATCTGCCCGGCGAACACGAACGCAGCGACGAGTCCCGCCATCGGGGCCGTCCGGTCGTCGAGCTCGTTGCGCGCCTTGCGCAGCGCGACGGCCACGCCCGCGACGGCGACCGCGCCGGTCGCCACCGAGGTCGGCGCATCGAGGAATCCGTCAGGCACGTGCATGCGGTGTCTCCGGCGTGTAGTTGGATGGTCGGGACGTCATCACCTTATTGCATGCCATTTGCAATAACCACCAGGAGGCACCATGACCGAGGCCAGCCGGCTCAGCGTCGGGGACGCGGCGCCCGACTTCGCCCTGCACGACGACACGGACAACGAGGTCAGCCTCTCCGCCCTGCTGAAGGAGGGCGAGAAGGTGATCGTGTACTTCTACCCCGCCGCGATGACGCCGGGCTGCACGAAGCAGGCCTGCGACTTCACCGACTCCCTCGACGCGCTCCAGGCCGCGGGCTACACGGTCGTCGGCGTCTCCAAGGACAAGCCGGCCAAGCTCGCGAAGTTCCGCGAGCGCGACGGGCTCACGATCACGCTGCTGTCCGACCCGGAGCTCGCGGCGCACAAGGCGTACGGCGCCTACGGCGAGAAGAAGCTCTACGGCAAGGTCGTCGAGGGCGTGATCCGCTCGACGTTCGTCGTCGGCGCCGACGGCAAGGTCGAGGTCGCGCAGTACAACGTGAAGGCGACCGGCCACGTGGCCAAGCTGCGCCGGGACCTGGGCCTGGCCACCGCCTGAACCCACCTAGACTCGGGCAGGCGCGCTCGTAGTCCAACGGCAGAGACAGCGGCTTTAGGTGCCGTCCAGTGTGAGTTCGAATCTCACCGAGCGCACTCAGGCGGACACGCCGAGCGTCAACGCCAGCGACGGCACGGCCGGGTCGTCGACGTCGACGACGGCGAGCAGCCGCACGGCGGCCTCCGATGTGTCGAGCAGCATCAGCCCCTCGACCTTCGCCACGCTCCCCCGCACCGTCGGCAGCGGGGCGGCGTCGACCACCACGTCCGACTCGATCCGTACGAGCGCGGACCCGA
Source organism: Nocardioides thalensis (assembly GCF_013410655.1). Lineage (NCBI taxonomy): Bacteria > Bacillati > Actinomycetota > Actinomycetes > Propionibacteriales > Nocardioidaceae > Nocardioides > Nocardioides thalensis. The sequence continues at coordinate 1,122,617 of NZ_JACCFP010000001.1, read as the reverse complement.
CGACCGGGCCGTCGTCGCGCGGGTTGGGGCTGTCCTCGGCCGCGGCACTCACGAGAATCGCGCCGTCGGACAAGGCGACCGCGTCGGTCATCGCGAGGCCGACGCCGTCGACCTCGCCGAGGTCGTAGGTCCGCGGCCCGCTCACCGCTCCGGTCGCCGGGTCGAGGTCGACGCTTCCCGACGGGAACCCGGCCGACGGCATCCCTCGGTGGAACCACCGCACGGCGTCGCCGACCACGCAGGCGCCCTCCATGTTGAGGACGTCGGGCGGCACGCCCAGCGCGGAGGCCGCGGCGCCGTACGCCTGCGCCATCTCGGCCACCTCGACCACGGGCTCGCCGTCGACGAGCCGCAGCCACGACCACCGCATCCGGGCGGGCGACGAGCCCGAGCCCAGCATCAGCAGCGCGTCTCCGCCGGGCAGCAAGCAGGCCGCCTCCAGGTCGGGCTTGAGGTGCTTGGTGCCCGACGCCTCCTCGAACTGGTCGAGCCCGGCGACCGGAGGCAGCAGCCGTACGGCGCGCGCGGTCCCGCCGCGGTACCACGCGCCGTGCGTCGCGTCGTCCTGGACGACGACGAATCCGTCGCCGAGCGGCGCCACCGCCGACGCGGCCCGCACCGGAGAGCCGTCGGGGAACCGCAGCTCCTCGACCGCCTCCAGCTGGATGTCCACGGCGCCTCCGGCGGTGCCTAGCCGCGCAGCAGCGCAGCCACCTGCGGAGCGATCACCCGCAGCGCCTTGCCGCGGTGGGAGATCGCGTCCTTGTCGGCGATCGACAGCTCGGCGGTGGTCACCCCGGGCCGGTCGTCGGCCTCGAACAGCACGTCGTAGCCGAAGCCGCCGCTCCCCCGCACCTCGCGGATCACGCGGCCATCCATCCGGCCCTCGACGACCAGCTCCCGGCCGTCGGTGAGGACGAGGGCGACGGCACACATGAAGTACGCCGTCCGCCGCTCGTCGGGCACGTCGGCCAGCTGCGCGAGCAGCAGCTCGTTGTTGCGGTCGTCGCTCTTGGGAGGACCGGACCATCGTGCCGAGAGCACGCCGGGCATTCCGTTGAGGGCGTCGACGCACAGGCCGCTGTCGTCGGCGAGCGTCGGCAGACCGGCCGCCGCCACGCCGGCACGCGCCTTGAGCAGCGCGTTGCCCTCGAACGTCGGCTGGTCCTCGACCGGCTCGTCGTAGGGCTCGACGTCGTCGAGACCGAGCACGGTGACCCCGTCGAGGTGCTCCTCGAGGATCCGCTGCATCTCGGCGAGCTTCTTGGCGTTGCGCGACGCCACCAGCACCCGGGGCCCGGTCACGCGCCCAACGCCTCCTGCTGGAGGCGGGTCAGGTCGGCGCATCCCTTCTCGGCGAGCGACAGCAGCGCGTCGAGCTCGGCCCGGTCGAAGGCGGCGGCCTCGGCGGTGCCCTGCACCTCGACGTACTTGCCCTCGCCCGTCATCACGACGTTCATGTCGGTCTCGGCGCGCACGTCCTCGACGTAGGGCAGGTCGAGCCGCGGGACGCCGTCGATGATGCCGACGCTGATCGCGGCCACGGACCCGGTCAGCGCCTTCTCGACGCCGAGGTGCCGGCACGCGTCGGCGAGGGCGACGTAGGCGCCGGTGATCGCGGCGGTGCGGGTGCCGCCGTCGGCCTGGAGCACGTCGCAGTCGAGCTGGATCGTGTTCTCACCGAGGGCCTTGTAGTCGATCACGGCGCGCAGCGCCCGGCCGATCAGCCGGCTGATCTCGTGGGTGCGGCCGCCGATCCGGCCCTTCACCGACTCACGGTCCGAGCGGGTGTTGGTCGACGCGGGCAGCATCGCGTACTCCGCGGTCACCCAGCCCAGGCCCGAGCCCTTCCGCCAGCGCGGCACGCCCTCGGAGGCCGAGGCGGCACACAGGACCCGGGTCTTGCCGAACTCGATGAGCACCGAGCCCGCGGGGTGGTCCAGCCAGTTGCGGGTGATCTTGATCGGGCGGAGCTCGTCGTCCGCCCGGCCGTCCTCGCGAGAAGTCATGCGAGCACGGTAACGGCCTTCCGCGCCGCCCACGGCCCCAGGTCGCGTGCCCGCCGACCGATCCACGGCGCGCCCTCGTTGACCATCCACGCCATGTCGCGCCGCCAGCTCGGCGGGAAGCCGCCGGCGGGCTCGAGACAGGGCAGCGTGAAGTCGTAGCCTTCGTCGCGCAGCAGCTCGCCGAACGCCCGCGCGAGCGCGCGATGACCGGCCTCCGAGGGGTGGAAGCGGTCGATCGACCAGGACGCGCGCTGGAACAGCTCGGGCCGCCCGGCGAGGTCGAGGCGGAGGCCGCCGTACTGGTCGTGGAGCTCGTCGTACGCCGCGTTGAGCACGTCGATGCGGGCTGTCAGCGCCCGCCGCAGGAAGCGCGGGAGCCCCAGCACTTCGCCGTGGTCGTGGAACCGCACCGTCACCAAGGTGGCGCCGATCGCGTGGAGCGACCCGGCGACGTGGTGCAGGTCGTCGCGCACCCGGACCGGGTCCCACGTCGACCGCAGCGTGTCGTTCACGCCCACCAACAGGGAGGCGATGTCGGGCCGGTGCGCCACGGCGTCGGCGAGCTGCTCTTCGCGCACCACCGCGGTGGTGGCGCCGGAGATCGCCAGGTTGCAGAAGGAGACGTCGTACGACGTCGCGAGCGCGTCGGCGAGCAGCTTGGCCCAGCCCCGCCACGAGCCGCGCTGGCGGTTGACCGCCCGGCCGTGCTCGTCGGGGACGGGATCGCCGATGCCGACCGTGGTGCTGTCGCCGAGGGCGGCGAATCGCAGGTATCGGTTGCCGTGCTGGCTGGTCACGTACCCACACGTTGGCGGGTCGCGGTACGTGCAACCCGCCGGCGGGTGACGTGTCCCGCAACCTTGGGTGACGTGCGGGCGCTACTTCACCTCGGTGCGGAGGATCCGGACGATGCCGAGCACCAGCGGAACCACCATCCAGACCGTGCCCGACACCACGAACTTGCCGATCTCCTCCCCCGTGTCCATCTCCCACTCGATCAGCGGGAACGTGGCGACGCGGAAGTTGATCCACTCGAGCACGTCGGCGAGCGTGTCGTCGATGGCGCCGAGGCCGGCCAGCACGGCGGGCAGCAGGTACCAGTAGCCGAAGTAGATGACGATGGCCGCCGGGGTGTTGAGCAGGAGCGCGGCGAGCGCGAACCCGATCAGCATGTTGCAGAGCTGGATGATCGTGAAGCCGATGAAGAACTCCTTCTCGACCTCCCACTCCGTCAGCTCCGGCTGGACGGCCTCGCAGATGCCGGTCAGCAGGACGGCCAGCAGGCACATGAACGCGAGCGTCACGAGCGCGAGGAGCACCGACACGACCAACTTCGCCAGCACCACCCGGATCCGGCGCGGCTCCAGCGAGAAGCTGACCATCGCACCGCGCTGTGTCCACTCGCTGGTCACCAGCATGATCGCGAGCACCGGCAGCAGGATCGAGGTCAGGAAGCTGGCGGTGACCGCGAAGTCCTCGTAGAAGATCGGCGTCTCCTGGACCAGGGTGGCGACCAGGATGAAGCCCTCGACGAGGGCGACGAGGGACCCGATCGTCACCAGCAGCCAGAAGCCGGCGCGGGTGTCGTAGGACTTTCGCAGCTCGACGAGGACGAGTCGCCAGAACGGGACCGGCGCGGTGCCGGAGACGTCGAGGGTGGGGGCGGCGGGGGCGGTCATCGGGCTGCCACCGCAGTCAGCTCCAGGAACAGGTCTTCAAGGCCGGCGGCGCCGGACCGGAGGTCGGTGAGTACGACGCCCGCGGCCAGCGCGGCGCGCCCGACGACCTCCGTCGTGGCGTGGACCCGGAGTCCCTCGCCGGCCGGCTCGACGAGGACGCCGTTGCGGGCGAGCTCGGTGCCGAGCGCTGGGTTGTCGAGCGAGGTGACCAGGGTGGTGGCCGCGCCGGCCGCGTCCGCGAGCAGCGCCCGCTTGTCGCCCTGCGCGACGATCCGGCCGTTGCCGATGAGGATCATCTCGTCGGCGATCTGCTCGACCTCGTGCAACAGGTGGCTGGAGAGCAGCACCGTGCCGCCCCGGTCGGCGTACCCCTTCAGCAGGCCGCGCATCCACCGGATGCCGGCCGGGTCGAGACCGTTGGCCGGCTCGTCGAGGATCAGCACCGACGGGTCCCCGAGCAGCGCGTGCGCGATCCCGAGCCGCTGCTTCATCCCCAGCGAGTAGTTGCGCAGCCGGCGCCGCGACTCCGCGTCGGTCAGGCCGACGAGCGAGAGCATCTCGTCGACCCGCTTCCTCGGGAGGCCCATCGTCTGGGCGCCGATGCTGAGGATCTCCCGCCCGGTCCGGCCGGCGTGCTGCGCCGAGGCGTCGAGCAGGACCCCGACGTGGCGGCCCGGGTTGGGGATGTCGTGGTAGCGCCGGCCGCCGATCGTGACCTGCCCCCGCGTCGGCGGCGTCAGCCCGACCATCACCCGCATCGAGGTGCTCTTCCCGGCCCCGTTCGGGCCGAGGAAGCCGGTGACGCGCCCCGGATGGGCCACGAAGCTGACGTCGTCGACGGCGGTGAAGGTGCCGTAGGCCTTGGTGAGGCGATCGACCGTGATCATGGGGGCAAGCCTGCCCGATCCACCGCGCCGAAACAGGGAGCGAAGTGTGGAGATCCTGTGCAGCTACTTGAGCTCGGCGCGCAGGATCCGGAACCAGCCGGCCACGAACGGCAGCACGATCCAGATCAGCGAGGTCACGCCGAGCTGGGCGTACATCTCGCCGGTCAGGTCGGTCGCGCCCTCGAACAGCGGCGTCTGCGCAGTGCCGAGGTCGATCCACGGTGCAGCGTCCTCGAGCGCGGAGACGAGGCTGAACACGATTGACGAGGCGATCGGGAGCACGAAGAACGTGACGATCGCGGCGGGCGTGTTGAGCAGCAGCATGCCGTAGGCGAGGCCCTGCATGATCGTGATCAGCTGGAGCAGGAAGAACAGCAGCACCATCTCACCGCCCACGTCGTCCCACGCTCCCGGCGCCCCGGCTGCGACCGTGGCCAGGGTCCCGATGACGACGGCCGCGACGAACGCACCGGCGCCCCAGATCATGGCGCTCACGGTCTTCGCCGCGACGACCCGGCTGCGGGAGGGTTCGAGGGCGAACGTCACCATCGCGGTGCGCTGCGACCACTCGCTGGTGACGAGGAGGATGCCGAGGACCGGCAGCAGGAAGCCCTGCGGCGTGGCCGCGATGCCCATGAAGTTGCTGAACGTGCGCTCGTCCTCGGGAGCCGCGAAGAAGAAGATCGTCATCACGATCGCGGTGATCGCGATGATCGCGCCGAGCAGCCAGCGGCCGGCGCGGGTGTCGACGATCTTGCGGAGCTCGACGGCGACCAGCCGGTCGAACGGCGTGGCCGGGGTGCCGGTCACGTCCAGGGTGATGGTTGCGGCGGTCATCGCGAGGTCTCCTTGGTCAGCTCGATGAACAGGTCTTCCAGTCCGCCACTCGCGTCGCGGAGGTCGGTGAGCACCACACCGGCGGCGAGGGCCGCCTTGCCGACGACCACGGTCTCGGCCTGCACCCGCAGGCCCTGGCCGGCGGCCTCGACGTCGTGGCCGTCAGCGACCAGCTCGCGGGTGAGCGCGTCGTTGTCGAGCGAGGACACCAGGCTGGTGGCTGCCCCGGCCGCGCCGGCGAGGAGCGTCTCCTTGTCGCCCTGCGCGACGATCCGGCCGTTGCCGATGAGGATCATCTCGTCGGCGATGAGCTCGACCTCGTGCAACAGGTGGCTCGAGAGCAGCACGGTGCCGCCCCGGTCGGCGTACCCCTTCAGCAGGCCGCGCATCCACCGGATGCCGGCCGGGTCGAGGCCGTTGGCAGGCTCGTCCAGGATCAGCACCGACGGGTCCCCGAGCAGCGCGTGCGCGATCCCGAGCCGCTGCTTCATCCCCAGCGAGTAGTTGCGGAACCGGCGCTGCGCCTCGCCGTCGGTGAGTCCGACGAGGTGGAGCATCTCGTCGACCCGCTCCTTCGGGAGCCCCATCGTCTGCGCACCGATCGCGAGGATCTCCCGCCCGGTGCGGCCGCCGTGCTGGGCGCCCGCGTCGAGCAGCACGCCCACGTGGCGGCCCGGGTTGGGGATGTCGTGGTAATCCAGGCCGCCGATGGTCACGGAGCCCTTCGTCGGCGGGGTCAGGCCGACCATCACCCGCATGGTGGTGCTCTTCCCGGCGCCGTTCGGTCCGAGGAAGCCGGTGACGCGGCCCGGCCTGGCCACGAAGCTGACGTCGTCGACGGCCGTGTAGCCGCCGTAGACCTTGGTGAGGCGATCGACTGTGATCATGGCTCGAGCCTGCCGATGGCGGAGGCCCGGCACATCGGCCCGGGGCATGGAGCCGCAGCGACCAAAGTAGGGGTACGGCGCGACCACGGGCGCTGCCGACGGACCACCGGCAGGTCCTAGGCTCCCCAGGTGATCCCTGCCGAGCCTGCGACCGCGGCGGCGCCGTACCAGCCGCGCCTGACGTGGTGGAGCCACGTGTGGCGCGACTTCCTGTGCCTCCTGCTCGGGCTCTTCGTCTGGGCGCAGGTGATGGAGCAGCAGGCCGAGGGCGACCACCCGATCCTGTTCTGGGCGGACCTGGTGGTGGGCCTGCTCTGCTTCGTCGCGGTCCACTGGCGACGCCGGTGGCCGTTCGCGATCGCACTGGTGCTGACGCTGCTCACGCCGGTCACCTCGCTCGGCGCCGGACCGACCACGCTGGCCGTGGTGTCGGTCGCGACCTACCGGGTCCGCTGGCAGCTCGCGGTGCTGGGCGTGCTGAACCTGGTGGTGACCTGGGCCTATTACGTCGTGCAGCCCGTGCAGGACGAGGACCCCACCTGGATCGTGGCGTCGTTCACCGTCGTGCTCGTGGCGGGCATGCTCGCCTGGGGCATGTTCATCGGCTCGCGGCGCGAGCTGCTGTGGACGCTCCGCCAGCGGGCGGAGGCCGCCGAGGCCGAGCGGGACCTGCGGGCGGCGCAGGCCCGCGGCAACGAGCGCGCCCGGATCGCGCGGGAGATGCACGACGTGCTGGCCCACCGGATCTCGCAGATCTCCATGCATGCCGGAGCTCTGACCTATCGCGACGACCTCTCCGCGGACGAGATGCGCGCCAGTGCCGCGGTCATCCAGGAGAAGGCACACGAGGCGCTCGACGACCTGCGCGGCGTGCTCGGCGTGCTGCGCGACGAGCAGGGCGCGCGCGGCGCCGTCGTCCCGCAGCCGACGTACGCCGACCTCGGCGCGCTCGTCGACGACGCCCGCGCGGCAGGCGCCACCGTCGAGTACGAGGTCGCTGACCTCGACGGCCTGCCGGACCCCGTGGGGAGGACCGTCTACCGCATCGTGCAGGAAGGCATCACGAACGCGCGCAAGCACGCCCCGGCCGCCGCGGTGCGGATCCGGGTCACCGGGTCGATCGAGGACGGGGTCGAGGTCGTGGTGCGCAACGCACTGGGCTTCGGCCCGACGACCACCCCCGGCTCGGGCCTGGGCCTCGTCGGCCTCACCGAGCGTGCCGAGCTCGCCGGCGGCCGGCTGACCCACGGCACCGAGAACGGGTTCTTCGTGCTCCGGGCGTGGCTACCGTGGTCGCCGTGAGCACGATCCGCGTGGTGGCGGTCGACGACGACCCCCTCGTCCGGTCGGCGCTGTCGCTCATGCTGGGCGGGCAGCCGGACCTCGAGCTCGTCGGCGAGGCCGCCGACGGCGTGGCCGGCGTCGCGCTGGCGCGCGAGCTGCGGCCCGACGTCGTGCTGATGGACATCCGGATGCCGCGCCTCGACGGCCTGTCGGCGACCCGGGAGCTGCACTCGCGCCCCGACCCGCCGCACGTGATCGTGCTGACGACGTTCGACGCCGACGACCAGGTGGTCGGGGCGCTGGCCGCGGGGGCGGACGGCTTCCTGCTCAAGGACACCCCGCCCGCCGACATCGTCGCGGCGATCCGGCGGGTCGCCGACGGCGAGCCAATGCTGTCGCCGTCGGTCACCCGCACGCTGATCGACCGGGTCCGGGCCGGAGGCGAGGACCGCTCCGCCGAGGCGAAGACCCGGCTCGCGCGGTTGACCGACCGCGAGCTCGACGTCGCCCTCGCGGTCGGCCGCGGCCTCTCCAACGCCGAGATCGCGGGCGAGCTCCACCTCTCGGTGCCGACCGTGAAGGCGCACGTCTCGCGACTGTTCGACAAGCTCGGTGCGACCAACCGCGTGCAGATCGCCATCTGCGTCCACGACGCCGGGCTCGTGTGAGCGGTCAGACCTCGTAGACGGCGCCCGCGGCCGCGAGCTCGAGCGGACCGTCGTAGGCCGACTTGGCCTCGGCGAGGATCGCCCCGGCGTCGTGCCACGGCGGCACGTGCGTCACGATCAGCCGCTTCGCGCCGGCGTTGGCAGCCGCCTCGCCCGCCTCGACCCCGGTCAGGTGCAGGCTCGGCGGGTTGTCGTCACCGTGCCGGAACGACGCCTCGCAGAGGAACAGGTCGGCGTCGGCCGCCACGTCGAGCAGCGCCGGCGTGGGGCCGGTGTCGCCGCTGTAGGCGACCGTCACGCCGTCGACGGTGACGCGCATCGCGAACGCCTCGACGGGGTGGTCGACGGGGAACGACTCGACCGCGAACGGCCCGACCCGGAACGGGTCGCTGTAGCGGTGGAAGTCGAACTCCTCGTTCATGCCCGGCTCGCGCGGCAGGTCGTAGGCCTTGGCCAGCCGGCGGGAGGTGCGCTTGGGCCCCCAGACCGGGATCTTGGGCTGGCTCCCGGACGGGTGGTACTTCCGCAGGACGTAGTAGCTGGTCATGTCGACGCAGTGGTCGGCGTGCAGGTGGCTGATCAGCACCGCGTCGACGGCGAGCGGGTCGACGTACCGCTGGAGCTGGCCGAGCGCGCCGTTGCCCATGTCGAGGACCAGGTTCCACGTGCGGCCCTCGTGCTCGGCCTGGAGCAGGTAGCAGCTGGCGGCCGAGTCGGGCCCCGGGTAGGAGCCCGAGCAGCCGACGACCGTCACCTTCACCGTCATGCGAGCCCTCCCGCGAACTGGGCGGCGGCGGCCATCTCCGGGCCGAGGAACCGGCGGCCGATCGTCTCGAACTCGGCGGGCGAGCCGGTGGTGGCGAAGGTGTACGACGGGTCCCCGCCCGGGCGCATCAGCCCGGTGTCGGCCAGCATGCGGTAGACGTCCTTCGCGCACTCCTCGGCACTGCTGACGAGGGTCACGTCGTCACCCATCACGTAGGACACGATGCCGGTCAGCAGCGGGTAGTGGGTGCACCCGAGGATCAGCGTGTCGACGCCGAGCTCGGTCAGCGGGTCGAGGTACTCGTGCGCCACGGCCAGCAGCTCGTCGCCGCCGGTGATGCCCTCCTCGACGAAGTCGACGAACCTCGGGCAGGCGCGGGTGGTCAGCTCCAGCTGCGGGGCCGCAGCGAACGCGTCGTCGTAGGCCATCGACTCGGCGGTCGCCCGGGTGCAGATGACGCCGATGCGGCCGTTGCGGGTGGCCGCCACCGCGCGGCGGACGGCCGGGTAGATCACCTCGACGACCGGTACGTCGTAGCGCTCGCGGGCGTCGCGGAGCATCGCGGCGCTGGCCGAGTTGCACGCGATGACCAGCGCCTTCACGCCCTGGGTCACGAGGTGGTCGAGGCACTCGAGTGCGTACTCGCGGACCTCGCCGATCGGCTTCGGGCCGTAGGGCTGGCGGGCGGTGTCGCCGACGTACGTGATCGACTCGTGCGGCAGCTGGTCGATGACGGACCGGGCGACCGTGAGGCCGCCGAAACCGGAGTCGAAGATGCCGATGGGGGCGTCCACGTCGGCGCGTACGCCGGAGGGGACGACGGTCGGATCAAGCCTCGGCACCCGGCCAGCCTAAGTGTTCACCGCCGCGTCGGTCCCCATTGCGGGACGCAGATCACGTCCCGGTTAACGTGGCGGCGATGAACACCAAGCGGTTGAGCATGCTCGGGATGGCCCTGACCGCGGTGCTGGCGGCCGGCACTATCGACGCCACCCGAGCGGACGAGCCACCCGCGGCGAGCGCGCCGCAGGTGGACCGCACGCAGGTGCTGGCGATCTCGCTCGACGGTCTCAATCCCGCGGCGATCCGGGAGCTCGGCCGCGAGCGCACCCCGACGCTGCACCGCCTGCTCCGGCACGGCGCCGGCACGCTCAACGCCCGCACCCAGGTCGAGCAGACGGTGACCCTGCCCAACCACACCAGCATGGTCACCGGGCGGCGGATCTCGGCAGAGCACAACGGGCACGGGGTCACCTGGAACGAGGACCTCCCCGGCACGACGGTGCACGAGGCCGCCGGCGAGGTCGTCGGCTCGGTGTTCACGGCGGTCCACAACGCGGGCGGCCGGACCGCCCTGTTCTCGACGAAGGCCAAGTTCTCCCTCTTCGACCGGTCGTGGCCCGACTCGGTCAACCGCAGCGTCATCAAGGAGGGCCGCGACGCCGCGCTGGTGCGCGCCGCCCGGCGCGACCTGGTCGCACGCGAGCGGTCGTTCCGCTTCCTGCACCTCGGGCTCGCCGACGCCACCGGCCACGCGCATGGCTGGATGAGCAAGGAGTACCTCGCGGCCGTCGAGAGCCTCGACCACCTCGTCGGGACCCTGCTGCGCACGATCACCAAGCACGACTCGCTGAAGCGGACGGTCGTGGTGCTGACCGCCGACCACGGCGGGGTGCCCGGCACCAAGAACCACACGGACACCCGCAAGCGCGCCAACTACCGGGTCCCGTTCGTGATCTGGGGCGCGGGCGTCAGCCACGGCGACCTCTACGAGATGAACCCGACGTACGCCGACCCCGGCAAGGAGCAGGTCGGGTTCAAGGGCACGCAGCCGATCCGCAACGGCGACGTCGCCAACCTCGCCGCCGACCTGCTCGGGATCCCGGCCGTCTCGGAGAGCCTCTGGAACGCCGACCAGGCGCTCACCTGGCGCGACTGACGCGCTGGCTCAGACCGCGGCCGCGCTGCCCTGCTCCGCGGCGTCGAAGACCTCGTAGCGCGAGCGACCGTGGTCCTTGGCGGCGTAGAGGGCGGCGTCGGCGCGCCGCAGCACGTCGCGCACGCTGCCGTCGCGCCCGTCGGCGAGGGTCACCCCGACGCTGGCCGTCACCATCAACGGCTCGCCGTCGACGTCGAAGGGCTCGTCCATCCGGTGCACGACACGGGAGGCGATGCTCCGGGCATGGTCGATGTCCGCGACGGCCGGGCAGACCATCACGAACTCGTCCCCGCCCAGGCGGGCGACCGTGTCGTGCGCCCGCGCGAGTCCGGAGAGCCGGTCGGCGAAGAGCCGCAGCACGCGGTCCCCGCCGTCGTGGCCGCGGGTGTCGTTGATCTGCTTGAAGCGGTCGAGGTCGATGTAGAGGATCGCCATCCTGAGGCCGGAGCGCCGCGCCTCGGCGAGACCGGCCTCGATCCGGTCACCCACCAGGGTGCGGTTGGGCAGCCCGGTCAGCTGGTCGTGCAGGGCCAGGTCGACCAGGCGCGCCTCGGCCGCCTGGCTGCGCCGCAGAGCACGCGCGCGGTCCCGCTCCCCGAGTGCCAGGACGAGCCCGACCAGCACCAGCACGACGATCAGCACCTGGGCGACGAGGACCCGGACCTGGATGTCGTCGATCTCCGCGAACTGTCCGCCCCCACGCACGGTGACGAAGACGACGAGCAGGCCTTGCGCGCCCGCGAGGACGCTCACGATCGACGGGCCGCAGCGCATGGCCACGGCCACCGTGAGCGGGACCAGCAGGAACAGCACGGGCATCGGCAGCGCCATCACGCCCACCGACGTGGCACTCGCCGCGACGACGAGACCGACCCGCTCGACCGACGAGGCCGGGCCACCCGACCGGTGAAGCCGCGGGATCGCGAGCAGCGTGACCACCCCGACGAAGGTGCTGACCGCGTTGCGAGCGCCGATCAGCACCATGCCGTCGACGAAGGACCCGCCGAGACGCAGCTCGGTGAGCGCACCGCCGACCACGGACCCGACGAGCGCAGCGGACAGCGCGGCCGTCGCCAGCGCACCGATGTCGCGCAGCTGGTCGGGAGGCCGGGGCGTGCGCCAGCCGAACGCGGCGAGCACCGCGACGGCAGTCGCCGCGTGGAGAGCGTTGACCCCGCCGAAGAGCAGCCCGGTGAGCACCGAGCCGTCCGAGAACGGGTTGATGAGCCCGTTGACGGTCACGAGGACGGCCAGCGCGACGACGCGGAGCGGGATCCCCCGGGTGCTGAGCAACCAGACCGTCGACACCGCGGCCGCCGGCCAGGCGAGCGAGAACTCCGACCCGCCGACGCGGGTCTCCCGCCCGAGGAGCACGGCGGCGCCGTACGCCACCGCCCAGCCGACCATGACCGCGGCCGCGAGCAAGCGCTCCGACCGCGCCGTCACAGAGGGCCGTCCGGGTGGATGCTGCGGGTCTCGGCGCGCCGGTAGGGGCGCGGCAGCCAGTCCGCCGGGTACAGCTTGGGAAGGATCTTCGCGATCGCGAGCGCGCCGTAGGCGACGGTGTTGATCGCGACGAAGGTGCTCAGGGTCTCCATGTCATCTCCCCGTCAGCCTCCCAGCACCGCGCCGCGGTCGGTCACGACGACGTGCTTCCAGTGCGCCTGACGGCGCATCGAGATGTCCCACACACCCTTGAGGTAGACCACGTCGAGGAACATCGCGTAGCAGAGCTCCGGGATGAGGAGTACGCCGAGAACGCGTGCCCGCCAGCCGCCCGCCCAGACGCTCACCACCCGCTCGAGCGTGAAGAGCGCACCGACGCCGAGCCAGAACGGGAACCAGGTCCAGGAGTCGCGGTACACCGCCATGACCACGAGCAGCCCCAGGTAGGTGGCGAGCGCGATCACGCCGTACCCGATCCCGAGCTGTTGGACCCAGTAGCGGAACGTCGTCGGCCGCATGCCGTAGGCGGCCAGGTTCTCCAGCGCGCCGCGCTGCCAGCGCAGCCGCTGGGCCCACAGGGCCTGCCAGGTCGGCATCACCTCGGTGACGACGGTGCACTCTGCGGGCGAGATGGTCAGGGCGCCGAGGGACTTCAACGCCAGCGTGAGCTCGTTGTCCTCGGTCAGCACGGCGGTGTCGTAGACGTCGCCAGGCACGCCGGGGATGGTCCGGCCCCGCTCGGCGGCGACCGCCCGGAGCGCCCGCGGCCGGAACAGCGAGGCGGTTCCGGTGAGCACGAACAGCCGGCCGCGGCGTCGCCTCAGGTCGCGCGCGTAGCGGGTGTACTCGTTGCGCTGGAACTGCCCGAGCAGGCCCGAGCCCTCCTCGCCGTAGAACAGGCCGCCGATGGCCATCAGCCCGCGGTCCGCGGTCGCGCGGCGGACGGCTCCTTCGAGGAAGCCCGCGTCGAGCGTGGTGTCGGCGTCCATCACGAGCACCAGGTCGTTGTCGCCCAGGCCGGGCAGCACCTGACGGAGTGCCTGGTTGAGCGCGCCCGCCTTCTTGTGCACGTTGTCGACGGTCTCGATCACGTCCACGCCCGCGCGACGGGCGATGTCGACGGTGCCGTCGGTGCAGTTGTCCGCCACGACGACCACCCGTCGGGGCCGGTGCGACTGGCCGAGGAGGGACTCCAGCGTCGCTGCGAGGCACGCCTCCTCGTTGTGCGCGGGGATGAGGGCGGTGACGGTGACCGGCCCGGCGTACACGCCCCGGGTCTCGGCCATGACGACCTTGGGCGCCAGCGGCATGTGGCGGGGATCGAGGCTGCGGCGGGCGTGCGTGGCGATGCGCCGCTCGACCCAGCCGACCACAGCGGCGACGAGGAGCGAGAAGCCGGCGGCGAGGAGGAGACCCTTCGTCAGCGACGTGGGCGTGGGGTCGCCGGAGACGCCGATCGCCCATCCGAGCAATGCGGCAGCAAGCACTGCGGTGCCGAAGACGACGACGCCCACGGCCCGCTGGAACTTCCCCATCCGGCCCTCCTCCCGTCGGAAGGATAGGGCCGGTCAGCGGACCGGAGCGGGCGCTGGGACCGAACCTGCCCGAAGGGTGACCGCTGCCTGGTCAGGAATGACTACTCGACGTCGACGAGGCGCTGCTGGCGGTGCGCCACCCGGCCGGCGCGGAGCTCGGCCAGGGTCGGCCATGGGTTGAACCGGCAGCCGTCGGTGCCCTTCGACTGCTGCATCATCACCGGGGCCGGCGCGCCGCGGCCGGGGCAGGACGCGTGGCCGAAGCCGAGCCAGTGGCCGGTCTCGTGGTTGACGACCATGTGGCGGTAGGCGCGACGGCCGAGCGGGCCGTTGTTCCACGCCGGTGACGCCCAGCGCCAGCGGTCGCGGTTGATGATCACGTTGCGACCGACGCGGCACGACCAGTAGGCACTGCACCCGGAGGAGAACGAGGGCACCAGGTGGGCCGCGGAGATCCAGAGCGTGAACGCGCCACCGCGGGCCACGCGGTGGAACGCCACTCCCCTGCCGCGCCAGCCGCGTGGGTCGTCGTAGGTCTGCTGTGCAAGGCGCTTGAACTGCTGCACGCCGGAGCTGAAGTCGCCCTTGACGCGCACGGAGTAGTTGACCGTACGCCGCACCGGCACCCGGTGCAGGGCGCGGCCGACGCCGACCCGCACGGTGGTCGCCCGGTGCTCGGGTGCGTGGACGGTGACGCGCACGGCGAGCCGGCGGCCCACGTCGCGCGGCCGGATCTCGTAGCGGAAGCCGGTCTCGCCTCGGATCGGACGGCCGTCGCGCAGCCACTCGTAGTCGGCCCGCGACGGGCCCGGGCGCCAGCGGCCGCGGACCGCCTCGAGGGTGCGTCCGTAGCGGGGCACGCCCTTGACGTGCGGCTCGCGCAGCATGGTGAGCGGCGGCTTCTCCTCGTCGTCGCCGCGGACCGCGGTGGACGGCGCGGCGAGGAGCGTGCCGGCGAGCAGCGCCGGCAGGAGAAGGCCGAGGACTCGTGGCCTCATGCCCAGAGCTGGCCTTCGAGGCGATCCTCGGCCTCGTCGATCGTGCCCTCGTAGGCGCCGGTCGAGAGGTACTTCCAGCCGCCGTCGGCGACGACGAACGCGATGTCGGCCGGCTCGCCCGCCTTCACGGCCTTGGCGGCCTGGCCGAGCGCGGCGTGCAGGATCGCGCCGGTCGAGACGCCGGCGAAGATGCCCTCCATCTCGAGCAGCTCGCGCACGCGACGTACGGCGTCACGCGGGCCGACGGAGAACCGGGAGTCGATCAGCGTCTCGTCGTAGAGCTCGGGCACGAAGCCCTCGTCGAGGTTGCGCAGGCCGTAGACGAGCTCGCCGTACCGCGGCTCGGCCGCGACGATCCTCACGTCGGGCTTGGCCTTGCGGAAGAACCGGGAGACCCCCATCAGCGTGCCTGTCGTGCCGAGACCGGCGACGAAGTGGGTGATCGAGGGCAGGTCGGCGAGGATCTCGGGTCCGGTGCCCTCCTCGTGCGCCAGGGCGTTGGCGTCGTTGCCGTACTGGTAGAGCATCACCCAGTCCGGGTGCTCCGCCGCGATCTGCTTGGCGACGCGCACCGCCTCGTTGGATCCGCCGGCGGCTGGCGAGGAGACGATCTCGGCGCCCCACATCCGCAGCAGCTGGCGCCGCTCCTCGGATGTGTTCTCGGGCATCACGAACACGCACCGGTAGCCCTTGAGCTTGGCCGCCATCGCGATCGAGATGCCGGTGTTGCCGGACGTCGGCTCGAGGATCGTGCAGCCGGGACGCAGCGTGCCGTCCTTCTCGGCCTCCTCGACCATCCGCAGGGCCGGGCGGTCCTTGATCGAGCCGGTCGGGTTGCGGTCCTCGAGCTTCGCCCAGAGCCGTACGTCGGGAGCGGGCGACAACTGCGGGAGGCCGACCAGCGGCGTGCCGCCGACCGACGCGAGCAGGTTGTCGAACCGGGCCACGATCAGCCTCCGGCGACTGCCGGGAGCACGACCACCTGGTCGCCGTCGCTGAGCGAGGCGTCGAGGCCGCCGAGGAAGCGGACGTCCTCGTCGTTGACGTAGATGTTGACGAACCGGCGCAGGTCGCCGTTCTCGATCAGGCGGTCCTTGAGGCCGGGGTGGTTGGCCTCGAGCGAGTCGATGAGCGCGCTGAGGCTGTCGCCCTCGCCGTCGACGGCCTTCTCGCCGCCGGTGTAGGTGCGCAGGATGGTGGGGATCCGGACCTCGATGGCCATGGCTACGACTCGCTCCTCGTCAGACTGGGCACGACGCTGACCTCTTCCTCGGTCACGGCGCCGTCGATGATTCGATAGGACCTGAACTCCACGGGACCCTCGTTATTCCCGTGCTCACGCGTGCTGACCAGCACGTAGTGCGCTCCCGGCTCGCTGGCCAGGTTGATGTCGGTCACACTCGGGTAGGCCTCGGTGGCCGTGTGCGAGTGGTAGACGACGACCGGCTCCTCGTCGCGGTCCCACAGCTCCTTGTAGAGCTCGAGCAGCTCGGTGGAGTCGAACTCGTAGAACGTGGGGCTGCCTGCGGCGTTTACCATCTCGATCACGCGCTCGGCGCGGTCGCTGCCCTCCGGGCCCGCGACGATGCCGCAGGCCTCGACGGGGTGGTCCCGCTTCGCGTGGGCG
This sequence comes from Nocardioides thalensis, assembly GCF_013410655.1. Taxonomy (NCBI): domain Bacteria; kingdom Bacillati; phylum Actinomycetota; class Actinomycetes; order Propionibacteriales; family Nocardioidaceae; genus Nocardioides; species Nocardioides thalensis. The sequence continues at coordinate 1,106,055 of NZ_JACCFP010000001.1, read as the reverse complement.
ACGATGGCGTCGTACGTCGCCTGGTCGATGGTCAGCACCCGTCCAGACTAGGGCGTCAGCCGTTGCCGCCACTCCCCAGGTCGAGCACCAAGACCGCGATGTCGTCCTCGCTCGGCGCGCCGGCGAAGTCGGTCGCCGCGCGCCTGATGCGATCCGCGGCACCCTGGGCGGTGAGCGGGACCGACGCTGCCAGCTCCGCCTCGACCCCCTCGTCGTCGAACATGCGGTCGCCGGAGCGGCGCTCGAGGACCCCGTCGGTCACCGTCACCAGTCGCGAGCCCCGGGGCAGCCGGAGCTCCTCCTCGGCGTAGTCGACCCGGTCGAGGACCCCGAGCAGCGCCTGTGGGCGGCCCACCCGGCTCACGACGCCGTCGCGCACCAGGAACGGCGGCGGGTGGCCCGCACAGACCAGCCTGACCTGGTACCAGCTGCGCGCGCCGGCCTCGAGCGTCCCGCACACGAGCGTCAGGAACCGGCCGCGCTCGCCCTCCTCGTTGATGGCGTCGTTGAGCCGCTCGAGCGTGGGGCCGATCGCGAAGCCCGAGCGGAGCATCGCGCGGATCGTGTGGCGGGCGAGGCCCGTGACAGCGGCCGCCTCGGGACCGCCGCCGCAGACGTCGCCGACGACGAAGCACCACCGCCCCGCCCCTGCGGGGAAGACGTCGTAGAAGTCGCCGCCCACGGTGTTGTGCACGCCCGCCGGCTCGAAGCTGACACCGAGGTCGACGCCCGGCAGCCGGGGCATGGTCGGCGGCAGCAGGCTCCGCTGCAGCGTCCGCCCGATGCTGGCCAGCTCGGTGTGAGCGCGCGCGTTGTCGATCGCGAGGGCGGCGCGGGTCGCGAACGCCTCGGCGACGGTCCGCAGCTCGCCGCGGAGGGGCCCGTCCTTCTCCTCGCGACCGAGCACGAGCCACGCCACCACGCGGCCCCGCGCCTCGAGCGGGAGCGTCGCGACGTGGCCGGTGAGCACCGGGTCGCCCGGCTCGGGCTCCATCGCGGGCGCGATCCGCTCCAGGGCGTCGCGCAGGGCGTCGAGGCGGCGCTCGTCCGCGTGCCACACGTTCTCCAGCCGGCGTACGCCGCGGTCGTCGACGGTCTGGATGGCGCACCACGTCGCGAGCCGGGGCACGACGATCTGGCCGATCATCGTGATGGTCGTGGCCGGGTCGAGCGAGGAGGACAGCAGCACCCCCGCGTCGGAGAGGAAGCTGAGCCAGCCGCGCCGCTCGCGCTCGGCGGCGCGCAGGCGAGCCCGCTCCACGGCCGAGCCCACCCAGTCGGCGGCACGCTGGAGCTGGGCGGCGTCCCCGTCGGTGAAGCCGCTGACCCGTTCGGAGAGCACCACCAGCGCGCCGACGACCCGTCCCTCGTACGCGACGGGGGCGACCACCAGCGAGCGCAGCGACGACCCGGCGACGAGCGGCGCCGGCGTCCGGTCCAGGTCCTCGACCAGCACCGGCAGGAACGACGACCGCCGTCCCGGCGCCCCGACCTCCCCGCGGGCGACCGCTCGTCCCACGAGGTCGGGCGGGAGACCGCTGGTCGCGCGGACCGTGTAGTGCTCGTCGAGGCCGTGCGCGAGCAGGAGGTACGCCGCGTCCGCGGCCAGCCGCTCGCGGGCCTGCTCGACCACCAGCCGCAGCAGGTCCTCGAGGTCGAGCCGGCTCACGGCCTCCCCCCGCAGGCCCAGCGGGTCCAGGTGCGCGGCACCGTAGGTGGCGCCGTTGCCGGTGGGCGGCGCAACCAGGCCGGCCGGCGGGTCCGTGCGCAGGTCGCCGTCCGGCGGTGCGTCGGCGACCTCGCTCGCGAAGAGCGCCCAGACCCGCTTCGACGTGGGCAGGTACTCCACGCCCCACGCTGCGGCGAGCGAGGCGGTGATGAGCAGGCCGCGACCGCGCTCGTCCGCGCCGGTGCTCGGGTCCACCCCCATCCGCAGCATCCGGGTCGGGTGCAGGTCCTCGACGCCGAGCCGGACACCGCCAGGTGCCGTCCGCAGCTCGAGGGTGGCCTCGGTGCCGGCGTGCATGACCGCGTTGGTGACGAGCTCGCTCACCACCAGGAGGGCGTCGTCCGCCACATCGTCGGCTCCCCACTCGGACAAGGTGGCGCGTGCGAAACGCCGCGCCGCGGACACGGACTCGGGCGCGGGCGAGAAGGTCCGGACCGAGCGCCGGTTCGAGTCACCCATGGCTGTGCAGATTCTGCACCCATTTCGTCCTGTCGCACCCCGCGGGTTTGGTGCGAGACTGCGTCAACCCACGCCTGCTCGGAGGACGCCATGACCCCACCGGCACCCAGCTCCACCACCAGCCCCGCCGGAGCGTCGGCGTCACTCGGTGACGACCCCGCGTTCCGGACCGTGCGCGACGCCCTGACGGCCCTTCGCGACGGTAACTTCACCAAGCGGGTCTCGGTCGAGGCCGGCAGCCCGCTCGGCGAGCTCGCCGCGCTCTACAACGAGGTCGCCGAGCGCCAGCTCCACCTCGCCTCCGAGCTCAACCGGGTCCGCCGGCTCGCGGGGCGCGACGGTCGACACGAGGAGCGGCTGTCCCCGGGGATCGGTCTCGGAGGCTGGAGCAAGGCGATCGACGACGCCAACGGCCTGGTCGACGACCTCGCCCGCCCGACTGCGGAGGTCGCGCGCGTGGTCGCCGCGGTCTCGTCCGGCGACCTGACGCAGCGGATGGAGGTGCGTCACCACAGCGCCCCGCTCCGGGGGGAGCCGCTGCTGGTCGCGAAGAGCGTCAACGGCCTGGTCGCGCAGCTGTCGACGATCGCCGACGAGATCACCCGGGTCGCCCGAGAGGTCGGCACCGAGGGCAAGCTCGGCGGCCAGGCGAAGGTCCGCAGCACCAGCGGCAGCTGGCGCGACCTGATCGACGCGGTGAACACGATGTCGTCGCGGCTCACCGCCCAGGTGCGCGACATCGCCGAGGTGACGACGGCGGTCGCCAACGGCGACCTCTCCCGGACCGTCACCATCGAGGTGTCCGGCGAGATGGCGCAGCTCAAGAACACCGTCGACCGGATGGTGCTCCAGCTGTCGTCGTTCGCGGCCGAGGTGACACGCGTCGCCCGCGAGGTCGGCACCGACGGGCGGCTCGGCGGCCAGGCCGACGTGCGCGGCGTCTCCGGCACCTGGCGCGACCTCACCGACTCGGTCAACACCATGGCGTCCAACCTGACCAGCCAGGTGCGCGGCATCTCGTCGGTCGCCAAGGCCGTCGCCCGCGGCGACCTCAGCCAGCAGATCACGGTGACCGCGCGCGGCGAGGTCGCCGAGCTGGCCGAGACGCTGAACTCGATGACGGCGACGCTCCAGACGTTCGCCGACGAGGTCACCCGCGTCGCCCGCGAGGTCGGCACCGAGGGGATCCTCGGCGGCCAGGCCGAGGTGCCCGGCGTCGCCGGCCGGTGGAAGGACCTCACCGACTCGGTGAACTCGATGGCCTCCAACCTGACCAACCAGGTGCGCGACATCGCACAGGTCACCACCGCGGTCGCGGGCGGCGACCTGAGCCAGAAGATCACCGTCGACGTCAAGGGCGAGCTGTCCGAGCTGAAGACGACGGTCAACACGATGGTCGACCAGCTCTCGGCATTCGCCGCGGAGGTCACCCGCGTTGCGCGCGAGGTCGGCAGCGACGGCATCCTCGGGGGCCAGGCCGACGTGCCGGGGGTCGCCGGCACGTGGAAGGACCTCACCGACTCGGTGAACTCGATGGCCTCCAACCTGACCAACCAGGTGCGCAACATCGCGCAGGTCACCACGTCCGTCGCGCGCGGCGACCTGAGCCAGAAGATCACCGTCGACGTGCGCGGCGAGCTGGCGGAGCTCAAGACCACCGTCAACACGATGGTCGACCAGCTGTCCTCGTTCGCCGACGAGGTCACCCGCGTGGCCCGCGAGGTCGGCAGCGAGGGACGGCTGGGCGGCCAGGCCGCGGTGCCCGGCGTCTCCGGCACCTGGCGCGACCTGACCGACTCCGTGAACTTCATGGCCGGCACGCTCACCGCGCAGGTCCGCAACATCGCCGAGGTGACGACCGCTGTGGCGCGTGGCGACCTGACCCGCACGATCACCGTCGACGCCCGCGGCGAGATCCTCGAGCTCAAGAGCACCATCAACACGATGGTCGACCAGCTGTCCTCCTTCGCCGACGAGGTCACCCGCGTCGCCCGCGAGGTCGGCACCGAGGGCCGCCTCGGCGGCCAGGCGGACGTGCACGACGTCTCGGGCACGTGGAAGGACCTCACGGAGAACGTGAACCTGATGGCGGCCAACCTGACGTCGCAGGTCCGCAACATCGCCGAGGTGACGACCGCGGTCGCGAGCGGCGACCTGACCCGCAAGATCACCGTCGACGCCCGCGGCGAGATCCTCGAGCTCAAGAGCACGGTCAACACGATGGTCGACCAGCTCGGGTCGTTCGCCGACGAGGTCACCCGCGTCGCCCGCGAGGTCGGGACCGAGGGCATGCTGGGCGGCCAGGCGCGGGTGCCCGGCGTCGCCGGCACGTGGCGCGACCTCACCCTGTCGGTGAACTCGATGGCGTCGAACCTGACCAACCAGGTGCGCAGCATCGCCGACGTGTCCACGGCCGTGGCCAGCGGCGACCTGAGCAAGAAGATCTCGATCGAGGCCCGTGGCGAGGTGGCGGCCCTCGCCAGCACGATCAACGCGATGGTCGACACCCTGCGCGCGTTCGCCGACGAGGTGACCCGCGTGGCCCGCGAGGTGGGCACCGAGGGCAGCCTGGGCGGCCAGGCCCACGTGCGCGGCGTGGCCGGCACCTGGAAGGACCTCACCGACTCGGTGAACTCGATGGCCTCCAACCTGACCAGCCAGGTCCGCAACATCGCTCAGGTCACCACGGCGGTCGCCCGCGGTGACCTGAGCCAGAAGATCACCGTCGACGCCCGCGGCGAGATCCTCGAGCTCAAGACCACCGTCAACCGGATGGTCGACCAGCTGTCGTCGTTCGCCGACGAGGTCACCCGCGTAGCGCGCGAGGTCGGCACCGAGGGCAAGCTCGGTGGCCAGGCCGAGGTGGCCGATGTCAGCGGCACCTGGCGGATGCTCACCGAGAACGTCAACCAGCTGGCGAGCACACTCACCACCCAGCTCCGCGCGATCGCCGAGGTGTCGACCGCGGTGACCCAGGGCGACCTCAGCCAGCAGATCACCGTCGACGCCGAGGGCGAGGTCGCCGAGCTCAAGGACAACCTCAACGAGATGATCGACAACCTGCGCGAGACGACGCGGGCCAACGAGGACCAGGACTGGCTCAAGACCAACCTCGCGAAGTTCACCGGCCACATGCAGGGCGGCCGCGACCTGCTCGAGGTGACCCGGCTGATCGTCGGCGAGCTGACGCCGCTGGTCAGCGCGCAGCAGGGCTCGTTCTTCCTCAGCGACGTCGACGCCGACGGCGAGGTCACCCTCCGGCGCATCGCCTCCTACGGGTTCCGCCGCAACAAGGACGTGCCCGACTCGTTCGGGCCCGGCGAGGGGCTCGTCGGCCAGGCCTTGGTCGACCGGAAGCCGATCGTGGTCGAGGACGTGCCGGTCGGCTTCCTCACGATCACCTCCGGGCTCGGCCGCGCCACGCCGGCGACGATCGCCGTACTGCCGGTGCTCTTCGAGGGTCAGGTCCTCGGCGTCGTCGAGCTCGCCTCGTTCCGTCGCTTCAGCCCCGTCCACCTCCAGTTCCTCGAGCAGCTGGTCGAGATCATCGGCGTGTCCCTCAACGCGATCATCGCCAGCTCGCGGACCGAGGAGCTGCTCGTCGAGTCCCAGCGGCTGGCGACCGAGCTCCAGGACAAGTCGGTCGAGCTCCAGCGGCAGCAGGAGGAGCTGCAGCAGACCAACGCCGAGCTGGAGGAGAAGGCGCGGCTGCTCGCCGACCAGAACCGGGCGATCGAGATCAAGAACCTCGAGATCGAGGACGCGCGACGCGGCCTCGAGGACCGCGCCGAGCAGCTGGCGCTCTCGTCGCGCTACAAGTCCGAGTTCCTCGCCAACATGTCCCACGAGCTGCGGACGCCGCTGAACTCGCTGCTGATCCTGGCCAAGCTGCTCTCCGACAACGTCGACGGCAACCTCAACCCGCGCCAGGTCGAGTACTGCCAGACGATTCACGGGGCCGGCACCGACCTGCTCCAGCTGATCAACGACATCCTCGACCTCTCCAAGGTCGAGGCCGGCAAGATGGACGTGCACGTCGCCGACGTGTCGGTCCCGGCGGTGGTCGAGTACGTCGAGGCGACCTTCCGCCCGCTGACCGCGGAGAAGGACCTCCAGTTCACGGTGACGGTCGCCGACGACGTGCCCCGCACACTCGAGTCGGACCAGCACCGGCTCCAGCAGGTGCTGCGCAACCTGCTCTCCAACGCGGTGAAGTTCACCGAGACGGGTGCCGTCCAGCTCCTCATCCGCACGGCGGAGGGCGAGCACTTCAACACCCCGACGCTCACCCAGGCCGACCAGGTGCTCGCGTTCACGGTCGTCGACACCGGCATCGGCATCCCGGCCGAGAAGCTGCGGGTGATCTTCGAGGCCTTCCAGCAGGCGGACGGCACGATCAGCCGGAAGTTCGGCGGCACCGGGCTCGGCCTGTCCATCAGCCGCGAGGTCGCCCGGCTGATCGGCGGCGAGATCCACGCCGAGAGCCAGCCCGGCAAGGGCAGCTCGTTCACGCTGTACGTGCCGCGCGGCTACGCCGGCATGGCCTCGTCGGGTCGCCCGACCGTCGAGCTCGAGACCGTGCCCGCGGAGCCCACGGCCGACCGGGTCGTGGTGCTCGCCGTCGCCGACCCGGAGGTGCGCAAGCAGGCGTCGGAGGCGATCACGGCGCAGGACGGGTTCTCCGTGGTCGACATCGCCGAGGCCGACGAGGCGCTGCTGGCGGCGCGCCGCCTCTCCCCCGTCGGCATGGTCGTGGACCTCGGCCTCGAGCTTCCCGACGGCGGTCTGCTGCTCGACCGGCTCAAGCGGCACCACGACACCCGGCACGTCCCCGCCCTGGCGGTGGCGGCGGGTGGCGTCGAGGAGGACGTCCGCGCGGGTCGGCTGGCGGGTGCGATCGACGTGATCACGACGCCGGAGGACCAGGCCGCACTCGCCCGCTCGGTGGCCACGCTTGCCGGGTTCGTCGACCGGCCGAGCCGGACGGTGCTCGTCGTCTCCGACTCGGACGGTTCTGGCGACGGCGACGGCGACAAGCCCGGCGCGGGAGCGGCGCTGGCCGCGCTGTTCGCCGCGGTCGACGACGTGGAGGCAGTCCTGACGGAGTCCGTCGAGGAGGCGCTCGGCGAGCTGACGAAGAGGACCGTGGACTGCGTCGTCGTCGACCTGCCCGCCACCGAGGGCGGCCTGGAGCTGATCCGCCGCATCCGTGCCCGCAAGCGCGGCCGGCTGACCCCGGTCGTCGTCCATGCCCCGGACACGGTCACCGACGCGCAGCGAGCGCGGCTCGACCGGTACGCCGCGTCGATGGTGCTCCAGGTCCGCAGCGGTCTCGACGAGGTGCTCGAGGACGTCACCCGCTACCTCCACCGCAACGACGTCGAGATGCCGTCGCCTGCGGGCGGTCGCGAGAGTCACGACGGGCAGCAGTTCGCGGGCAGGCGGATCCTCATCGTCGACGACGACGTGCGCAACGTCTTCGCGCTGACGAGCGCCCTCGAACGGCACGGCATCGACGTGCTGTACGCCGAGAGCGGCGAGACCGGCATCGAGACCCTGCAGCGGGAGCCCGACATCGACCTGGTGCTGATGGACATCATGATGCCCGGCATGGACGGCCTGACCGCGATGCGCCGGATCCGGGAGATCCCGCGCTTCCGGTCGCTCCCGGTGATCGCGCTCACCGCGAAGGCCATGACCGGCGACCGGGAGGACAGCCTGGCCGCGGGCGCGTCGGAATATGTGACGAAACCCGTCGACGTCGCCGCGCTGCTGGCACTCTTCCGGGTATGGCTCACATGAGCGACGCCGCGCGCATCCTGCTCGTCGACGATCGCCCCGAGAACCTGCTCGCCCTCGAGGCGATCCTGGGCTCTCTCGACCAGATCCTGGTGCGCGCGAGCTCGGGCGAGGAGGCGCTCCGGGCGCTGCTCCGCGACGACTACGCGTTGATCCTCCTCGACGCGCAGATGCCCGGCATGGACGGCTTCGAGACCGCCACCCGGATCAAGGCGCGCGAGCGCACCCGCGACGTACCGATCATCTTCCTGACCGCCGTCGACCGGGACGCCCACTTCGCCTACCGGGGCTACGCGGCGGGTGCCGCCGACTACATCTCCAAGCCGTTCGACCCGTGGCTGCTGCGGGCCAAGGTCCAGGTGTTCATCGACCTGTGGCGGGCCGGCGAGCGGCTCGTCGCGCAGACCGAGCTCCTGCGGCGCCAGCTCGAGGAGCGCACCGGCCAGGTCGACGTGGTGTCGGAGCTCCAGATCCGGCTGGCAGACGTGGAGGACGCCGTGGGGTCGCTCGCCGCGGCGAACGGCGACGAGCGCGCGCGGGAGCGGCTCGACCGTCGCCTGCGGGAGCTGCGCCGGGCGATCGACGCGCTCGGCGGCTGACTCGGATCAGGCCGCTGTGCCGACCGACTTGGCCGCGGCGCCGGCCGACTTGGCGGCGATCCGCTCCGGGGTCGGCCAGCGCACGTCGCGCACCCAGCCGAGCTTCTCGAGGATCCAGATGATGCGCGCGGAGGTGTCGAACTGCCACCGCTTGACGCCGTGGCGGGCGCTGGTCGGGTCGGCGTGGTGAAGGTTGTGCCAGGACTCGCCGCCGGACGGGATCGCGAGCCACCAGACGTTGCCGGAGAAGTCCCGCGACGTGAACGGGCGCTCGCCCAGCGTGTGGCAGATCGAGTTGATCGACCAGGTCACGTGGTGGATCAGGCCGATCCGGACGATCGTCCCCCAGAAGAACGCGGTCAGCGCGCCCTGCCACGACCAGGTCACGAGCCCGCCGAGCAGCGGCGGCAGGAACAACGAGAGCAGCACCCACAGCCAGAAGGTGCGCGAGATGCGCACCAGGTCGCGGTCCTTCATCAGGTCGGGCGCGTACTTGTGCTGCGGGGTCTGCTCGGGGTCGAAGAGCCAGCCGACGTGGGCCCAGACGAAGCCCTTGGTGAGGCCGCGCAGGGTGTTGCCGTAGCGCCAGGGCGAGTGCGGGTCGCCGTCGCGGTCGGAGAACTTGTGGTGCTTGCGGTGGTCGGCGACCCAGCGGACGACGGGGCCCTCGATCGCCATGGAGCCCAGGATCGCGAGCACGATCTTGACCGCACGGTTGGGCTTGAACGACTTGTGCGTGAAGAGCCGGTGGAAGCCGACGGTGACGCCGTGCAGGGTGAGGCCGTACATCACGAACGTGATCGCGACGTCGCTCCAGCCGAGCCAACCGCCCCACGCCACGGGGACCGCCGCGACGATCGCCGCGAACGGCACGATGATGAACAGCGCCAGCGCGAGCTGCTCCCACCGCGACTGGGTGTCGCCACCCATCGTGGCGCGCGGAAGAGGGTCGACCTTCGCCTGTTCGGCCGTGCTCATGTGTTCCCCCGTGGGCTCGTCGGTCGGTGAGGCAAGCCTAATGGAGCGCTAGGTACCCCGACAGGGCGCCCGTCAGCCGGTCTCGCGGCGCGATCGGCTCATCGCAGGCGGTAGCGCCGCTCCGGCCGGCCGGCGCCGCCGTACTGGAGGCGCACCTCGGCCGCGCCGGTGTCGACGAGGTGCTCGAGGTAGCGCCGGGCGGTCACCCGGGACAGCCCGACCGCCTCGGCCGTCTCCGTCGCGGAGATCTCGCCTCGGTCGCGGGCGGCCGCGAGGACGAGCGCCGCGGTCTCGGGGCTCAGCCCCTTCGGCAGCTCGGGAGGTACGGCGCCGCCGGCCGACCGCAGGCCGAAGACCTGGTCGATCGTCGACTGGTCGACGTCCTCCCCCGACCCGCCCGCGGCCGGAGCCAGGCTGGCCAGCGCCTCGGCGACCCGCTGCAACCGGTCGGCGAGGTCGGCGTACTCGAACGGCTTGACGAGGTACTGCAGCGCCCCACCGTGCAGGGCGGCGCGCACGGCCTCGGCACCCCGCTCCGCGGTCACCATCACCACCGCGACGTCGCGGCCCTCGCGGCGCAGCCGGCTCAGGATCTCGAGCCCCGAGATGTCGGGCAGGTGGACGTCGAGGAGCAGGAGGTCGGGCTCGAGGGTCTCGACGAGGTCGAGCGCCTCGGCGCCGGTGCGGGCCGTGCCGACCACGTCGAAGCCCGGCGTCTGCTCGACGAAGCGGGCGTGGATCCGGGCCACCATGAAGTCGTCGTCGACGACGAGCACCCCGATGGACATCAGGCGCCATCCTCCCGCTCGTCGAGCGGCAGCACCACCAGGAACTCCGCGCCGCGCTCGCCGTCCTGCCGGTCGGCATTGCGCGTCAGGGTGACCTCGCCACCCCGCTGAGCGCAGATGAGCCGCACCAGCGCCAGCCCGAGGCCGCGTCCGGTCAGCGGCTCCGGCTTGGTGGAGAAGCCGCGGACGAACACCTTCTCGGCGAGCTCGTCGGGGACGCCGGGCCCGTTGTCGCGCACGCGGACGTGGAGCTCCCGGCCGTCGACGAAGAGCCACACCTCGACCAGCGCGTCGGGGTGACCGGCGCACGCGTCGACGGCGTTGTCGACGAGGTTGCCGAGGATCGTGGTCAGGTCGGCGACCTGGGCGTCCGCGAGCCGTGGCAGCGACGACCCCGGGTCGAGCTCGAGAGCGACCCCGCGCTCCTCGGCGACGGCGTCCTTGGCGAGGAGCAGCGCCACCAGGGCGGGATCGGCGATCCGCTGGGAGACATGCGCGGCCACCTCCGCCCGGTGCCGGGTGAGGGTGCCGACGAGGTTCGCCACCTCGTCGTACTCCCCCAGCTGCACGAGCCCGGAGATCGTGTGCAGCCGGTTGTCGAACTCGTGGGTCTGCGCCCGCAGCGTGTCGGTGATCGACAGGTTCGAGCTGAGCTGGCTCTGCAGCGAGACCAGCTCCGTGCGGTCGCGCAGCGTGGTCACGGTGCCGATCCCGCGACCGTCGGAGGACGCCTCGCCGCGGTTGAACACGACCACGCGCGTGCCGACCAGCGCGATCGCGTCCCTGACCTCGGCGCCCTCGCCGGTCAGCAGGTCGACGACGTGAGGTTCCAGGCCGAGCTCGTCGACCGGACGGCCGACCGGGTCCGGCACCCGCTCGAGGCCGAGCGTCGCGCGAGCGGCGTCGTTCATCGCGGTCACCCGGCCGTCGGTGCCGACACCCACGACACCCTCGCGGATCGCGTGGAGCAGCGCCTCGCGGTGGTCGGCCAGCCGCGCCAGCTCGGCCGTGCCGAGCCCGCGGGTGCTGCGACGCACCATCCGCGCGACCACCCAGGTGCCGGCCAGGCCGAGCAGGGCTCCGATGCCGAGGTAGAGAGCCAGGTACGGCGCCGCGCCCGTCACCTGGTCGGCGACCGAGGGATAGGGCTCCTCCGCCGCGACGATGCCCAGCAGCGAGCCGTCCTTCGCGGAGATGATCGGCGCGTGCGCGGCGATGGCGCGCTCGCCGTCGGGCTCGACGTCACCGGTCCAGCCGCGGCCCTCGAGCGCGTCGCTCTCGCCGAGGTCGGCCGGCTTGCCGACCCGGCTCGGGTCGGTCGCCCCCAGGACGGTCCCGTCCGGCGACACGACCATCACGTCGGTCGCGCCGTACAGGGTCACCCCGACGTCGATGTACGGCGCCAGGGCGCGGGCGAGCGTGTCCGGGTCCTCGTTGCTCGTCCGCGCGTCCCTGAGCGCGACGCGGACATCCGGAAGGGCGGCGACGTACTCCGCGGACGACCGCAGCTGCCGGCCGCTCTCGTCCGCGAAGTCGGCGTTGGACTGCCGCACGCTGAGGAACCCGATCGCCACAAGGAGCACGGCGATCACCGCGAGCTGGAGAGCCAGCACCTTGCCGGCCAGCGACCACAAGGACCACAACCTCCTTTGCCTCCGCAAGCGTGACGGCCGCCACACCCGGCGGCCATGCTCGCACGGACCGATCCCGTGACACCTGTCACCCGAACCCGGGAGGAACGCATGACCCCGAGCCGCCATCATGGGCGCCTCGTCGTCGCTGTGCTCGTCGCCCTGGCTCTCGCCTCCGTCGCCGCCGGCTGCGGCGTCACGCGCGGCGGCGACGACCCCAACAACCGCCGGCTGCGGATGATGATCCCCAACAGCCCCGGTGGCGGCTACGACCTGACCGGGCGCGCCGCCGTCAACGCGCTCGAGGGCAACGAGCTCACCGGACGCTTCGAGATCACCAACGTGCTCGGCGCCAGCGGCACGGTCGCGATGCAGCGGCTCGCCAACGAGGAGGGCGCCGACGACCTGGTGATGACCATGGGCCTCGGCGTCGTGGGGGCGGTCTACACCAACAAGTCCGACGCGGTCGTCTCCGACATGACGCCGATCGCACGGCTGGTCGAGGAGCAGGAGGGCATCCTGGTGCCCGCCGACTCGCCCTTCGAGACGATCGACGACCTGGTCGCCGCCTGGAAGAAGGACCCCGGCGCGGTCACCATCGGCGGCGGCTCGTCCGCGGGTGGGCCCGACCACCTGTTCCCGATGCAGCTCGCCGCCGAGCTCGGCATCGATCCCGTCGACGTCAACTACATCTCCTACGACGGCGGCGGCCCCCTGACGACCGCGCTGCTCGGCGAGAAGATCCAGGTCGGCATGTCCGGCCTCGGCGAGTTCGAGGGCCAGATCGAGGACGGCTCGCTCCGGGTCCTCGCGGTGTCCGGCGCCGAGCGGCTGGACACGGTCGAGGACGTCCCTACGCTCACCGAGTCGGGGATCGACCTCGTGTTCACCAACTGGCGCGGCGTCCTCGCACCGCCGGGGATCTCCGACACCCAGCGCGACTACCTCACCGACCTCTTCACCGAGATGCACGAGACCGACGAGTGGCAGGCGGCTCTCGAGGACAACGGCTGGACCGACAACTTCGCCACCGGCGAGGAGTTCGAGCAGTTCCTCGTCGAGCAGGACACCCGCGTCAAAGACACCCTCGAGGAGCTGGGACTGACATGACCATCGATCGAAGCCAGTACCTGCTCGCGGCGTTCCTCGTCGCGGTCGGCGGCTACGTCCTCTACGACGCCAGCACCCTGGAGAAGGGCTTCGCCGACCAGCCGGTGCAGCCCTACGCGGTCCCGAACGTCGTCGGCGCGGTGCTCGTCGTCCTCGGCGTGCTGCTCGCGATCGCGACCGCCCGCGGCGACGTGCCGGAGGCCGAGGAGGGAGAGGACGTCGACCTCACGCAGGGCACGGACCTGCGCACGGTCGGGCTGCTCGCACTCGTGCTCGTCGCCAACATCGCCCTGATCGACTGGCTCGGCTGGGCGATCACCGGGGCGATCCTCTTCACCGGGGTCGCCGCCGTGCTGGGCAGCCGCACGCACGTGCGGGACCTCGCGATCGGGACCGCCCTGTCGGTCGGCTCCTGGTACTTCTTCTACGTCGCGCTCGGGATCCCGATCCCGGCCGGCATCCTGGACGGAGTCCTCTGATGGACATGCTGCTCGACGGTTTCCAGACCGCCCTCACGCCGGGGAACCTGCTCTTCGCCGCGCTCGGCGTGCTGCTCGGCACAGCGGTCGGCGTGCTGCCCGGCATCGGCCCCGCGATGACCCTCGCGCTCCTCCTGCCGGTCGCGCTCACCATGGGCCCCGACAGCGCGATCATCATGTTCGCCGGCATCTACTACGGCGGGATGTACGGCGGCTCGACCACCTCCATCCTGCTCAACACGCCCGGCGAGTCCTCCTCCGTGGTGACCGCGATCGAGGGCAACAAGATGGCCAAGTCCGGCCGCGCCGCCCAGGCGCTCGCGACGGCCGCGATCGGGTCGTTCATCGCCGGCACGATCGGCACCGTCCTGCTGTGGGTCCTGATCCCGTCGGTCGCCGACGTGGTGGTCAAGCTCGGCGCCCCGTCGTACTTCGCGATCATGCTGCTCGCCCTGTTCGCGGTCAGCGCCGTCCTCGGGTCGTCCAAGCTCCGCGGCTTCATCGCGCTCTTCCTCGGCCTGGCGATCGGCCTGATCGGCACGACGACCGGCCAGGCGCGGCTGACCTTCGACCAGCCGCTGCTGGCCGACGGCATCGACATCGTCGTGGTCGCGGTCGCGGTCTTCGCGATCGGCGAGGCCCTGTGGGTGGCCGCCCACCTGCGCCGCAAGCCCCTGGAGATCATCCCGGTCGGCCAGCCGTGGATGGGCCGGGACGACTGGCGCCGGTCGTGGAAGCCGTGGCTGCGCGGCACGGCGTACGGGTTCCCGTTCGGCGCGCTGCCCGCCGGCGGCGCCGAGGTGCCGACCGTCCTGTCCTACATCACCGAGAAGAAGCTCAGCCGGCACCCGGAGGAGTTCGGCAAGGGCGCGATCGAGGGCGTCGCGGGCCCCGAGGCGGCCAACAACGCCTCGGCGGCCGGCACCATGCTGCCGCTGCTCACCCTCGGCCTGCCGACGACGGCCACCGCGGCGATCATCCTGGTCGCCATCCAGAGCTTCGGCATGCAGCCCGGGCCGCTGCTCATGGAGAACGAGCCCGACCTGGTCTGGGCGCTGCTCGCGAGCCTGGTCATCGCGAACACGCTGCTGCTCGTGATCAACCTGCCGATGGCGCCGCTGTGGGCGAAGGTGCTGCAGATCCCGCGGCCCTACCTGTACGCGGGGATCCTGTTCTTCGCCACGCTCGGCGCCTACAGCGTGAACTTCCAGGCGTTCGACGCCGCGCTGCTCCTGGTGCTCGGCGTGCTCGGGTTCGCGATGCGCAGGTTCGGCATCCCGGTGCTGCCGCTCATCGTGGGCGTGATCCTCGGCCCGAAGGTCGAGGAGCAGCTGACCCAGGCGCTGGCGCTGTCCGGCGGCGAGGTCAGCACCTTGTGGAGCGAGCCGGTCGCGGTCGTCGTGTACGTCGTGATGGCCGTGCTCCTGCTGGCGGTCATCGCCACCGCGTTCCGCCGGCCGGCGCCCGCCGCCGAGCACCACGACGAGAAGGAGCTGGTCGAGCGATGAGCGTCGTCGCCGCCTACACGCCGGACGAGTACGGCAAGGCCGTGCTCCACCACGCCTCGGCCGCCGCCCGTACGGCGTCGACGCGGCTGGTCGTCGTCAACGCCACCCGGGGCGACGCCTACGTCGACCGCCGCTTCGCGGGCGACGCCGACGTCGAGGCCGTCCGCGCGGCCCTGGTCGCCGAGGGGCTCGACGTCGCGCTCCGCCACGACGTGGTGCCCGACGTCGCCGCCGCGGTGCTCGCCGCCGCGGAGGAGGAGCAGGCCGAGCTCGTCGTGGTCGGCGTCCGCCACCGCACGCCGGTCGGCAAGCTGCTGCTCGGCAGCGTCGCCCAGCGGGTGATCCTCGAGGCGAGGTGCCCGGTGCTGGCCGTCAAGCCGTGACGGCGTGGACGAGGGTCTCCTGGAGGAAGCCGAGCCACTCGTAGATGCGGTGGGCCTGGCCGCGCGGGTCCTCGTCGGGCAGGGAGTACCAGTAGTCCTCGTCGCCCTCCTCGACGCCGAGCCTGGTGGCGAGGGCCAGCCGGAGGTCGGTGAGCGCGCGCATCCAGACCTCGGCCGTCTCGCGGTCGAGCTCGACGTCGATCATCAGCTCCTCGTCGCCCGGCTCGGCGGGGAGGCCGGCGTCCTCGAGCGTGTCGATGACGGTGGCCGCCGCGCGGGCCTTGCCATCGCGCAACGTGCCCTCGGTGAAGCGCCGGAATTCCCCGGCCGCCTCGTCGTCGCCGCGGTAGGCGTCGGGGAACAGGCGGGCGAGGACCGGGTCGTCGGGTGCCGTCGTGGGGCCGGTGAAGTCGAGCAGCGCCTCGAGCGGGTCGCCGGCGCTGCTCGGCGCCGCGGCCTCGTTGCGCAGCAGCTCGACGAGCTGCGCGGCCAGCGAGCGCACCAGGTCGGCCTCGAACGCGGTGAACGTCGCGAAGACGTGCTTGCTCCGGCGGTGCCGGACGAATCCCGTCATGGACGCGTCACTCGCTCTTCGAGAGGGTGGCCCACAGGCCGTACTCGTGCATGGCCTGGACGTCGCGCTCCATCTCCTCGCGGGTGCCGTTGCTGACCACGGACTTCCCGTCCTCGTGCACCTCCATCATCAGCTTCTCCGCCTTCTTCCTCGAGTAGCCGAAGTGCTTCTGGAAGACGTAGGTGACGTAGGACATCAGGTTGACCGGGTCGTTCCACACGACGGTCACCCACGGTGTGTCGGCGAGGGTGATCTCGTCCGGGGTGAGGTCCTCCTCGACTCCCGGATCCACCTCGACAGGGCTCGCGGTCGTCACGATCCACATCGTGGCACACGCGACCACCAAAGAACTCTTTGACAGTCGACGTGGTCCGTGATCTACTCCCCAACATCTCTTGGAGAGTACGGCGAGAGGCGCACCCATGACGGACGAGATCACCTCCCTGCGCGCGAGCGCGCACCCGCTGCGGCTGCGCATGCTCTCCCTGCTGACGAGCGACGCGATGAGCGCGGCGGAGGTCGCGCGCGAGCTCGACATCGCGCACGCCAGCGCGTCGTACCACCTCCGCGTGCTCCACGACGCCGACCTGATCACGGTCGATGCCGAGGAGCGGATCCGCGGCGGCGTCGCGAAGCGCTACCGCTACCACCACGGGCGCGACGAGCCCGCCACCAGCGCCGAGGACCTCGAGGGACAGGTGCAGGCGATGGCGCAGGAGCTGCTGCGCCGGTTCCGGCAGCGGACCAAGGGCAAGGGCAGCTTCACCGACGCCGAGCTCTGGGTGACGCCCGCGGTCTGGGACGAGGTGCTCGAGCGGGTGGTGGAGACCTCCCACCACCTGCACGCAGCCGCGCAGCGCCCGCGCACCGAGGGCACGATCCCGGTCAACCTCACCATCGCCGCCTTCCGGATGGCCGCCCGATGAGCGGGCCCGCCCTCGCGCCTCTGCGCGACCGCCGGTTCCGGTGGTACTTCGCCTCGCGGGCCGTCGACCTGCTCGGCGACATGATGGGGCACATCGCGCTCGCGTTCGCGGTCCTCGAGGTGAGCGACTCCCCCAGCGCGCTCGGCATCGTGCTCGCGGCGCGCAGCATCCCTGAGGTGGTGTTCCTCCTGCTCGGCGGCGTGCTCGCCGACCGGTTCGGCCGCACCGTGATCATCCAGCTCAGCAACGTGACGGCCGGCACCACGGCGCTCGCGATCGCGGCCCTGGTACTGACGGAGAGCGCGGAGATCTGGCACCTCGCCGCCCTGACCGCGGTCAACGGCGTCGCCGCGGCCGCCAACCAGCCGGCGCTGGCCGGCCTGCTGCCGCAACTGGCGCCCGAGGGGGCGCTCCAGCCCGCCAACGTCCTCAACGGGCTGCTGCGCAACATCTCGCTGGTCATCGCGCCGGCGCTCGGCGGCGTGCTCGTCGTCGGTGTCGGCGCCGGCTGGGCGATCGCCATCAACGGCCTCACCTACTTCGTGGCCGCCGCCCTGCTGCTGCCGATCAAGCTGCCGCCGCCGGCGCCCCGCGACGGCGACAGCATCCTGGGCGACCTCCGCACCGGGTGGACCTTCTTCCGCACGACGACCTGGCTGTGGGTGATCGTGCTCGCCTTCGGCGCGCTCAACGCTCTCCAGAGCGGCGGGTTCAGCACGCTCGGACCGCCACTGGCGAAGTCGTCCGAGATCGGCGTGCACGGCTGGGCGCTGATCGTGTCGGCCGGAGCGGTCGGCCTCGTCTGCTGCTCGCTGTTCTTCCTCCGGGTCGCCCTGCGGCGCCCGCTGCTGTGGGGGATGCTCGGCTGCGCGCTCTTCTCGACGCAGCTGATCGCCCTCGGCACGACGACCGAGCTGTGGGTCCTGCTGCCGGCGGCGTTCCTGGCCGGCGCCGGCATCGAGGTCTTCGGCCTCGGCTGGGAGCTGTCCATGCAGGAGCACGTGCCGCGCGACATGCTCTCGCGCGTCTACTCCTACGACATGCTCGGCTCGTTCATCGCGATCCCCGTCGGCCAGCTCGCGTTCGGCCCGCTCGGCGCGGAGTTCGGGCTGCAGAACATGATCCTGCTCGCCGGGCTCGGCTACCTGACGATCTCGCTGCTGACGCTGACGTCGTCGTCGGTGCGCGGCCTGCGCAGGGCGGACCCGGTGGCCGTCAGCACCACTTCTCAGCAAGGGTCCTGACGACGTTGAGGTTGCGGTTGGTCGCCACCACCCCGAGCGCCTTCTCGACGCCGTAGGGGTCGACGGCACCGGGCTGGTAGCCCGCGCCGAACAGAAGGTGCGTCACGCGCCCGCTCACCACGACCTCGTCGACCGCCCGGTCGCGCTCGAGGAGCGCCGCGACCCGGTCGGCCTCCGGCTCGGACTTCATCAGGTAGAGGTAGTGCCGCTCGAGCGGGCCGCGCTCCTCGCTGAGCCGCACCGCCTCGTCGGCGATCGCGGCCAGCTCGGAGGCGGAGAACACGATCGTCGGCACCGCGAAGCCCGCGCGGTCGGCGTACGCCGTCTCCAGGGCCTGCTCGATCCGCGCCCGCGAGCGCATCGCGGTGTCGAGCCGCACGTTGCCGGTGTTGATGTGCGTGGCGACGCCCGTGAAGCCCGCGCCCTCCGTGGCCGCGACGATGTCGGCCTTGGGGAACTTGCGGTTGGGGCCGAGGTTGATCGCCCGCAGGAACGCGACGTACGTCGTCATGCTCGCGATCTTGCCAGCAGGTACACGAAGTACGGCGCGCCGATCAGCGCGACCACGAGGCCCGCCGGGACCTGCGCCGGGGCGATCACCGTCCGGCCCACCAGGTCGGCGACGCCGAGCAGCACCGCGCCGAGCAGCACCGCCACCGGGATCACCCGGACGTGGCGGCCGCCGACGAGGGCACGCGCGGCGTGGGGCGCGACCAGCCCGACGAAGCCGACCACTCCGACAGCCGAGACGCACAGCGCCGCGAGCACCGCCGCCACCAGCAGGACGAGCAGGCGCACCTTCTCCAGACCGACCCCGACCAGGCGGGGCGTGTCCTCATCCAGGGCGAGCAGGTCGAGCTCCCGGCGCACGACCCACGTCAGCGGGACCGCGACCGCGACGGCGATCGCGACCGGCAGCACCTGCTCCCAGGTGCGGCCGTAGGTCGTGCCCGACATCCAGGTGTAGATGCGCGGGGTGTCCCACGGGTTCGACCGGACGAGCAGGTAGGTCACCAGCGCCATCGCGCCGTACCAGAAGCCGATCCCGATCAGCACGAGCCGGTCGGCGTCGAGGCCGTTGCGCCAGGCGAGGCCGTAGACGAGCGCGAACGCAACCAGCGCGCCGACGACCGCCGCGACGAGCACGGCGGTGGGGCTGGGCACCTCGGTGGCGCCGCGGGTCACGATGAGGACCGCGCCGACGCCGGCGCCGCCGGTGATGCCGAGGATGCCCGGCTCGGCGAGCGGGTTGCGGCAGGTCGCCTGCACCAGCGTGCCCGACAGGGCGAGCCCGGCTCCAGCGAGCAGCGCGGCCGCGACGCGCGGCGCCCTCTCGTCGAGCACGAACTGCAGCCACACGGGCGCGTCGCCGGTCAGGTAGAGGGACAGGTCGCCCGCGCGGAGCCAGCTGTCGCCGGCCATCATGCCGACGACGCCGGCGGCCGCCGCGGCGACGAGGCAGACCACGAGGACGAGGGCGAAGCGCGCCCTCCCCCGAGCGGGCATCCCGGTGCCCGGCGGCTGCCGGGTCGGGCCGGCGTCGCGGCCCTGGCGCGCGAGGACGATGAGCACCACCGCGCCGAGGAGCGTGGTCGTGACGCCGGTCGGGATCGAGATCGCCTCGTCCGCGCCGATGGCCGCGCCCAGCAGGGCGTCGGCACCGATGACGATGACGGCACCGGTCAGACCGGCGGCGGGCAGCAGCACCACGTGGCGGTGGAACGCCGGCACCAGGCGGCCGAGGAGGCGCGCGATCACAGGCGCGCAGAGGCCGACGAAGCCGATCGGCCCGGCGACGGTGACGGCCGCGGCGATCAGCAGCACGGCGAGGACCGTGCCCATCACGCGCGTGGAGCGGACGGGTACGCCGAGCACGCCCGCCGTGTCGTCGCCGAGCCCGAGCAGGTCGAACCTGCGCGACAAGAGCAGGCCGGCCGCCGTGCACACGACGACGATGGGCGCCGCCTGCCAGAACGCGGTCAGTCCCAGCTGGTTGAGCGAGCCGCTGCCCCACGCGAAGAGGCTCGTGGTCTCCTCGCGGAACAGGATGAGCAGGGTCGAGGTGCCGGCCTGCAGCGCGAGCGCGACCGCGGAGCCGGCCAGGATCAGCCGGGTGGTGGACGTGCCGGCGCCGCCGGAGAGGGCCAGCACGACCGCCGCGGCGGCGATGCCGCCGGCGAACGCTGTGAGCCCGGAGGCCCACAGCGGGAGGGAGATGCCGAACGCCGCGACCACGGTGACGGCGAAGTAGGCGCCGCCGGTGACGCCCAGCGTGTCGGGCGAGGCCATCGCGTTGCGCGCGAGCGACTGGAGCAGCGCGCCCGCGACACCGAGGGCGAAGCCGACCGCGATCCCGGCCGCGGCGCGCGGGATCCGCGAGCCGACGAGGATGTCGCGGGTGCCGACGGGCGTGGCGTCGGAGGCGTCGTCGCCGGTCAGCAGCCCGAGCAGGTCGCCCAGGCCGACGCCCGAGGTGCCCTGCGTGACGTGCCACCCGGCCAGCAGCACGACCGCGGCGACCAGCAGCAGCAGTGCGCCGCCGGCGCCGACGACGCCGACCGCGCCGACCCGACCGACGACGGGGGCGTCGTCGGTCGAGGTCGGCGTGGCTGTCTGGGTCACTGGGTCACGATCTCCACGTACGCGTCGATCACCTGCTGGGCCGAGCGCGGGCCACCGAACGTCCAGATGTGCTCCGGGAAGGCGTGGGCACGTCCCTCCTCGACGGCCGGCGACGACGTCCAGATCTTGTTCTGCTGCATCTTCTGGAGGAAGCCGGACTCGTCCTCGGTGCCGGTGTAGAACCAGGTGGCGTCGCCGTACTCGGAGAGGCCCTCGAGGTCGGTCTGGCCGAGGCCGTACGCCGGGTCCACCTCGCCGTCGTAGGCGTTGGTGAGGCCGATCGCCTCACCGAGCTCGCCCATCAGCGAGCCCTGGCCGAACGGGCGGATCGCGACGTTGCCGCCCTGCACCCAGCCGTCGAAGTAGACGAAGTCGGTGACCTCGCTGCCCTCGACCTGCTCCTTGCCCTCCTCGACGGCGGCGTCGAACTCCTCGAGCACGACATCGGCGCGGTCCTCGCGGCCGGTGGCCTGCGCGATCAGCTCGAAGGTGTCCTTCATCTGGCCGATCGGGTCGGCGGCGTCCGCACCCTTGGTGGCGAGCACCGGGACGTCGTACTCCTCGAGCGTCTTGATGATCTCGTCGTCGGGCGTGTAGGCCTCGATGATCACCAGGTCCGGGTTGGTCTTGTAGAGCGCCTCGAGGTTCGGCTCGCCGCGCGTGCCGACGTCCTCGACGCCCTCGGGGAGCTCCTCGGAGGAGTTCCACAGCTCGAAGCCGGCGGCGTCGGCGACGGCGACCGGGCTGAGGCAGAGGGAGAGCACGTCCTCGGTCTGCTGCCACTCGAGGACGGCGACCCGCTCGGCGGGCTGCTCCAGCTCCACCTTGCGGCCGAAGGCGTCGGTCAGGCTGACCGGCCCCGTCGAGGTCTCGACGTCGGAGCAGTCGGCGGAGTCGTTGGCGACCGGAGTGGTGTCGCTGCCGGCGGGCTCGGTCGTGCCACAGGCGGTCAGCGTGGCCACACCGGCCAGGCCGAGGGCAGCGGCGATCGATCGGGTCTTCATCGGGTTCCTCGTCATTCCATTGATGGCGACGGCGCGTCAGTCACGCCGGCGGTGGTGCTTGCCCCGGGGCTCGACGCGGACGCGCCCGGTCTCGGGGTCCTCCGTCGAGACGATCGGGAGCCCGTAGACCTCGGAGAGGTGGTCCGCGGTCAGGACCTCGGCGGGCGCGCCGGCGGCGCGGACCCGTCCCTGGTGGAGCAGGACGACCTCGTCGGCCACGCTCGCCGCGTGGTTGAGGTCGTGGAGGACGACGCCGAGCGCCGTCCCGTGGTGGTCCGCGAGGTCGCGGACCAGATCGAGGGTCTCGACCTGGTAGCGCAGGTCGAGATGGTTGGTCGGCTCGTCGAGCAGCAGCACGCCGGTGTCCTGCGCGAGGCAGGACGCCAGCCAGACCCGCTGGAGCTCGCCGCCGGAGAGCTGGTCGACGGGCCGCGAGGCCATCGACGCGACGCCGGTGACGTCGAGGGCGTGGTCGATCGCGGCGCGGTCGGCGTCGGTCAGCGGCGCGAACCGGCGCCGGTGCGGGTGGCGCCCGAACGCGACCACGTCGCGCACCTCGAGCCCCGACGGGTGCGGGCGCGACTGCGAGAGCAGGGTGACCCGGCGCGCGAACTCCTTGGCGCTCAGCGGCGCGGCGTCCTCGAGGTCCCCTCCGGTGCCGCCCACGCGCACCGAGCCCGCGTCGATCCGGTGCAGGCGCGCGAGCGAGCGGAGCACCGTGGACTTGCCGCTGCCGTTGGGGCCGATGAGGGCGGTGACCCGGCCGGCCCGGAGCTCGACGGAGACGCCGTGGACCACGGTCGCCCGGGGGTAGCCGAGGACGAGGTCCTGGCCCTGCAGGGCTCCGCGCAGCGCTCTGGGCAGCGTCTCGGTCGTCGTCACGAGAGCGGAGCCTAGCCTAAGTTAGGCCTGCCTCACTTGTGGCCTGGGTCACCGCCGCCGGGACGGTACTCCTAGGACGACTTGCGCATCGCCCACTCGCGGATCCGGTCGATCCGCAGCTGGAGCTGGGCCGCGTTGGCGACCGCGGCCGCGGGGCCCCCGCACTCCTTGCGCAGAGCCGAGTGGATGACGCCGTGCGGCTGGTTGGTGCGGTGGTGCCAGGCGCCGACGAGCCCGTTGAGCTCCCGCCGCAGGACGGCGAGCTGCTCGTGGGTCGCGACCTCGGCGACGGTGTCGGGGGCCCGCTCCGTCTCGGAGGTACGGCGCCGCGCCTTCGCGCGGGAGTCCTGCCGCTGGCGCAGGAGCTCCTTCATCTGGTCAGGCTCGAGCAGGCCCGGGATGCCGAGGAAGTCCATCTCCTCGTCCGACCCGACGTGCACCTCGCCCTCGTGGCCGAACTGGGCACCGTCGTAGAGGGCGTGGTCGAAGCGCGCCTCGGAGCCGAGCGCCTCGAACGGCAGTGCCTCCATCTCGGCCGACGCGGCCTCCCCCGCCTGCGCCTGCGCCAGCAGGTCGTCCTCGGCGGCGAAGATGTCGTCCTCGTCCTTGACCGGCCGGCCGAGGGCGTGGTCGCGCTCGAGCTCGAGCTCGGCGGCGAAGCCGAGCAGGTTCGGGACCGACGGCAGGAAGACCGACGCGATCTCGCCGCGGGTCCGGGCGCGCACGAAGCGACCCACGGCCTGCGCGAAGAACAGCGGCGTCGAGGTCGTCGTGGCCCACACGCCGACCGAGAGGCGCGGCACGTCCACGCCCTCCGACACCATCCGGACCGCGACCATCCAGCGGCTGTCGTCGTCGCTGAACTGGGAGATCTTCTTCGACGCCGCCTTCTCGTCCGACAGCACGACGGTCGGCGACTCGCCGGTGATCGCCTTCAGCGTCTTGGCGTAGGACCGCGCGGAGTCCTGGTCGGTCGCGATCACGAGTCCGCCCGCGTCGGGCACGTGGCGGCGTACCTCCGACAGCCGCTTGTCGGCCGCGGCCAGCACCGACGGGATCCAGGACCCGGCGGGGTCGAGCGCGGTGCGGAGCGCCTGGTTGGTCAGGTCCTTCGTGAGCGGCTCGCCGAGCGTGGCCGCGACCTCGTCACCGGCCCGGGTGCGCCACTGCATGCTGCCGGAGTAGGCGAGGAAGAGGACCGGCCGGACGACGTGGTCGGCGAGGGCCTCGGCGTAGCCGTAGGTGTAGTCGGCGACCGACCGCTTCACGCCGTCGGGCCCCGGCGCGTAGGTCACGAACGGGATCGGGTTCACGTCGGACCGGAAGGGCGTGCCGGTGAGGGCTAGCCGGCGCGCAGCGGGCTCGAAGGCCTCGCGCACGCCCTCGCCCCACGACAGCGCGTCGCCGGCGTGGTGGATCTCGTCGAGGATGACCAGCGTCTTGAACCGCTCGGTGCGGATGCGCATCGCGAGCGGGTTGACCGCGACGCCGGCGTAGGTCACCGCGACGCCGACGTAGTCGCTGGAGATCTTCCCGCTGCCCGCGGAGTACGTGGGGTCGATCGGCAGGCCGGCCCGCGCCGCGGCCTCGGCCCACTGCTGCTTGAGGTGCTCCGTGGGGGCGACGATGATCAGTCGGTCGACGACCCGCCGGCCGAGCAGCTCGGCGGCGACCGTCAGCGCGAAGGTCGTCTTGCCGGCGCCGGGCGTCGCGACCGCGAGGAAGTCACGCGGGGAACGGTCGAGGTAGTCGCGCAGGGCCGCCGACTGCCAGGCACGCAGGGACGGTGCTGTCCCCCATGCTGCTCGCTCGGGCCACGCGGGTCCGAGCGACTTCACTCGTCGGAGCCGCTGTCGCCGGGAACGTCGGAGAGGCCCTCCCAGATCTCCTTGCACTCCGGGCACACCGGGAACTTCTCCGGCGCCCGGCTCGGCACCCAGACCTTGCCGCACAGGGCGCGCACGGGCGTGCCCATCACCATCGCCTCGGTGAGCTTGTCCTTCTCCACGTAGTGGGAGAAACGCTCGTGGTCACCGTCGTCGGTCGGGACCGTCCGCCGGTCTTCACGGACGTCCGTGTCGGTCGAGAATCCGATGGTGGTCACGAGAAGGGAGTCTACGCGGCTCGCCGGTGGTTGAGGTGCGAGGCCGCCCGCGGCCGAGCCTCGAAACCTCCGGCGCTCAGTTCAGGTCAGGGTCGGAGGGCCGAGTGCTGTGGAAGGCCAGGTCACCCGGTTGCCTTCGCATCACGTCCCGCCACAAGTCCTGCGTGTCGTGGCGGAACACGTCCTCGACGAGCGCGGGGACGACGTACCACGCGCCCTCGGCGATCTCGTCGTCGAGCTGCGCCGCGCCCCAGCCGGCGTACCCGGCGAAGATGCGGAGCCGGTCGACGGTGCCCTCGACGAGCTCGGTCGGCGTGTCGAGGTCCAGCAGGCCCAGCCGGTCGAGGATCGCCTGGAACCCGACCGTGCCCTCGACCCCGGGCGTCGCCAGCGCCACGGCCAGGGCACCGTCGGTCGAGACCGGCCCGCCCTGGAAGAGGACCTCGGGCTCCTCGACGACGTCGCCCCACTCCCCCAGGACCTCGGACACGGGCAGCGCGCTCGGCCGGTTGAGGACGACGCCGAGCGCCCCCTCGGGGTTGACGTCGAGGAGCAGCACGACGCTGTCGACGAAGTTGGGGTCCAGCAGCGTCGGGGCAGCGACGAGCAGCATGCCGGGCTCGGGACGGACGGGACTCACCCCGCCATCATCCCCCAGCCGCCGAAGGGACGCAGCAGCGCGCGTCAGGCAGCGACCACGGCGCGCAGGCGGTCGAGCAGGCTGAGCCGCTTGGGCTCCTCCTCACGGTCCGCCGGCGCGACGACGAACGTCGCGACGCCCTGGTGCAGGTTGCGGCCGTGCTGCTCGATCTCGGCGCCGACCCACGCGGCGTTCGCGTCTCCGAGCGCCGACTGCCCCGCCATGACGGCGAGGAAGTAGTGCTCCTTGGCCGTGGCCGTCGCGATGGCGCTGGCCATCGCGTCGTCGACGGGGTGGTCGCGGTAGTGGTCGATGATCGCGCGGACGCCGGGCAGCTCGTCGGCCGTCTGCTTCCAGGCGAGCGCCACCCGGGCGCGGAGGTCCATCGGCTGGACGCTGAGGACCTGCTCGATGTTGCCGCCGAGGCGGGTGTGCCACTTCAGCTGCAGCGCGCCGAGGAGGTCGAGCTCGTCGCGGAACGTCTCGGAAACGCCTTCGACGTCCAGGGGCAGGATGCCGTCCCGGCGGACGTTGGCGGTGTTGATCACGGCGCGGAGGGTCTCGCCCCGGTTGTGGTAGGCCTTCCAGTTCATGGTCAGCTCCTTCTCGTGGAGCGGCCGTCGGTCCACCCGAGTGGGATACCGGGCCATTCCCGGAGCATCCGACATACCGCGAGTACGTACTTCGAGTATGGGCCAGACCCTCGGTACGCCAAACCCTGCGACATGGTGATCCCGCCCACGTGATGACCGCCACTTATGCTGGCGGCGTGGCGAAGGCGTCGGTCTCGAAACTGGTCCCCAAGGTGCCCAAGGTGCCGAGCGTCTCCGGCGCCACCCGACGGGCCGCCTACACCGCCTCCACCAAGCGTGCGCTGACCGACGTCGCCGAGGAGCTCTTCACCGAGCACGGGTACGCCGCCGCGTCCCTCGACGCGATCGTCGCCGGCGCCCGGGTCACCAAGGGCGCGCTCTACCACCACTTCTCCGGCAAGCAGGCGCTGTTCGAGGCGGTCTTCGAGCGCGTGGAGAGCGACGCCGCCAAGCGCATCCAGAAGGCGCTGCGCGGCTCCAAGGACCCGTGGCAGAAGGCGATCGCGGGCCTGCGGTCGTTCCTCGAGGTCGTCCAGGAGCCGCGCTACCGCCGGATCGTCATCCAGGAGGGCCCGGCGGTGCTCGGCTACGAGCGCTTCCGGGAGCAGGAGGAGCGCTCGACGTTCGCCAACGTGCTCGACATCGTCCGCTCGGTGCTCGAGGCGGGCGACTGGGCGCTCGACGAGCAGATGCTCCAGACGTTCGCCCGGATCTTCTTTGGGGCGATGTCCTCCGCAGGCGAGTCGGTCGCCACGTCCGACGACCCGGCGGCCGCGGCCGAGCGCGTCGAGAACGCGATCGGCTTCCTCCTCGCCGGGGTCCAGGCCCTGGTCGAGACCGGGGTCGCGGTGCCCAACGCGTTCCTGACGGGCGAGATCGAGCTCCCGGACCCCGACGTGGAGGAGGAGCCGCCTACTTCTGGTAGGTGACCGAGCCGTTCTTGGCGTCGACCGGCACCAGCTCGATCCAGACCCGGCCCGCGGGCACGGTCAGCTCGCCGTCGCGCGTCGAGAGCGAGATCGCGTCCTCCAGGCCGTCCTTGGTCCAGGTGCCCTCGACGACCTTGCCGTCGTGGAACAGCTGCGCCTGGCCCTCGCCCTCGAACAGCGTCTCGGGCACGGGGTTGCCGGCGGGGTCGAGGTAGCCGGCGTCGCCGACGTCGACCCGCAGCACGAGCACGGAGTCGGCCGGGAACTCCTCGCCCTCGGCGGCGTAGGTGTTCTGGTTGACGTAGGTGCCGTTCTCGAACGTCCAGTTGGTCGCGTGCGAGCCGAAGTCGGCGGTCAGGCTGGTGGCCGGCTTGCCCTTCGGCAGGTCCGCGGCCGTGCCCCACGGCAGGTAGTCGTCGGGACGGGCGGCCTCGCCGGCCTGGGCCTTCGCGACCGCGGAGAGGTCGGCGAACAGGTTGTAGGGGGCGCTGCGGGTGTCGTCGCGGCGGAAGCCTTCCGAGCCCTCGCTGACCAGCGGGATGCCGGCCTCCTTCAGCCGCCCGAGGGTCACCTGGGCGCCGCCGGACGTGACGAGCGTGCCGTCGGCCGGCGAGACGATGCCGATGTCGCTGGCGCGCACCGAGCGCACCGGGCCGACGACGCCGGGGATGTCGGAATAGTAGAACGCGGCGAGGCGGGTGATGCCGCCCTCGACGAGCTCCTCCACGACCAGGTCGGCGCTGCCGAGGCCCTCCTGCGGCGCGCTGGCCTCGGTGTTGTCCATCTTGACGACGAGCACCGGGTGGTCCTGCTCGGCGCCCTCGTCGGCGGGGAGGCCGGTGAGCGGCCAGGTGGCCGGCTCCTCGGCCTCGGGAGCGTCGACCGCCTCCTGGGGGTCGGCTCCTGGCTCCTCCTCGCCCCCGCAGGCGGCGAGGCCCAGGCTCAGGACGGTGAGGCCGGCGAAGGCGCCGGCAGTCACGCGGAACGAACGACGGTGGGTGGTGCGCACGAATGAACTCCGAGTCGTTGTCGAGCAATCTGGTCGACTTCGAGTATCGCAGCCCGGCCTGAGGACGTGTGGGACCCCGTCCACCACGTGTCAGGTGCCGAGAGAAATGCCACCGTCGACGTAGAGGGTCTGGCCGGTGATGTACGACGCCTCGTCGCTGGCGAGGAAGCAGACGGCGGCGGCGATGTCCTCCGGGTGGCCGACCCGCTTGACCGGGTTGGCCTCGGCGTTGAGCCGGCGGAACTCCTCCACGTCCATCTTCAGCCGGGCCGCGGTGGCGTCGGTCATCTCGGTGGCGATGAAGCCGGGCGCGACGGCGTTGACGTTGATCCCGAACGGGCCGAGCTCGATGCCGAGGGTGCGGGTGAAGCCCTGGAGGCCCATCTTCGCCGCGGAGTAGTTGGCCTGGCCGCGGTTGCCCAGCGCAGAGATGCTGGAGGTGTTGACGATCTTGCCGTACTTCTGGGCGACGAAGTGCTTCTGGGCGGTCTGCGACATGAGGAAGGCGCCCTTGAGGTGCACGTCCATGACCATGTCCCAGTCCTGGTCGGTCATCTTGAAGAGCAGGTTGTCACGGGTCACGCCCGCGTTGTTGACGAGGATGTGGATGCCGCCCAGCTCGGCGACCGTGCGCTCGATCGCGGCCTCGACCGACGCGCGGTCGGCGACGTTGCATCCGATGCCCACGGCCTTCGCGCCGTCGACGACCGGGAGCTTGGCGGCGGCCTCGGCGGCGGCGGCCTCGTCGAGGTCGATGATCGCGACCGACGCGCCCTCCTCGGCGAGCTTGGTGGCGGTGCCGAAACCGATGCCGCGGGCGGCGCCGGTGACCACGGCGACGCGTCCGTCGAAACGACCCATGACTGATCCTCTCGGTGTGGGAGTGCGGCCCCGAGCCTAGAGCCACTTATCGTGGTCGAATCACGCAGGTCCGGGCGCAGCCGGCCGAACAGGACGTCAACGTGACTGCCATCCTCAACCCCGTCGACCGGCACCTGGTGTCCCGGTTCACATTCGGCTGCACGCCCGCGCTCACCCGCGACGTACGGCGCCTCGGGCGCACCGCGTGGTTCGAGCAGCAGCTGCGCCCCTGGAAGGTCGCCGACACCGAGGCCACCGCCACCCGTGCCTGGTGGCCCGACCTCGACCGCGCTCCGCAGGACCTGTGGCAGCGCCAGATCACGGGCGTCCGGCCAGGCTGGCAGGTCACCGCGGACTACGCCGGCTGGGTGCTGACCCGCCGCATCCACTCGCGCCGCCAGGTCTACGAGGTGATGACCGCGTTCTGGGAGAACCACCTCCACGTCCCCTACGACAGCGACGGTTGGGTGTGGCGGATGGACTACGGCTCGCTCATCCGGCGGCACGCCCTCGGCCGGTTCGACGAGCTCCTCGTCGAGGCGATCACGCACCCGGCGATGCTGATCTGGCTCGACGGCGTCCGCTCGACCAAGGCCGCCCCCAACGAGAACCTCGGCCGCGAGCTGCTCGAGCTGTTCACCGTCGGCGTCGGCAACCACACCGAGGCCGACGTCAAGGACGCCGCGAAGATCCTCACCGGGTGGCGGGTCGACATGTGGGACACCTGGGAGCCGTTCTACGAGCACGAGGTCCACCACGTCGGGCCGGTCCGGGTCGGCGACTTCCACCACGCCAACGCCGACCCCGACGGCCGGGCCGTCACCCACGCGCTGCTCCGGCACCTCGCCCGGCACCCCGACACCGCCCGGCACCTCGCCCGCAAGCTGGTCACCAAGTTCGTGCGCGACGACCCGCCCGCCGCGCTCGTACGCCGGCTGGCGCGCACCTACCTCGAGCACGACACCGCGATCAAGCCGGTGCTGCGCGAGCTGATCGCCTCGCCCGAGTTCGCGGCGTCGGCCGGTCTCAAGCTCCGCGACCCCGAGGAGGACGTGGTCGCGACCTACCGCGCCCTGGGCGCCCGGCTCGAGCGTCCCGCCGACGACGACGCCGCGACCCGGTCGCTCCTCTGGCAGACCGGGCTCCTCGGCTCCCAGCTCGGCAGCTGGCCGCGACCTGACGGGCTGCCGCTCACCGGCACGCCGTGGGCGACCACGCTGCGCGCCCTGGCCGCGGCCGACTTCCACCGCACGGTGGCCAACCAGTGGTGGCCGTCGGAGGACCACCAGATCAGCTATCCGTCGCTGCGCTCGTGGGTCCCGCGCTACCCGATCCGGCTCGACAAGCTCGTCGACGAGGTGTGCCGGCGGCTGCTCGGCCGCCCGGCCACCTCGGCCCTCGTCGCTGCGGCCTGCCTCGCCGTCGACCTGCCCGGGACCGAGGTGATCCGCGACGACGACCACCCGCTGGTGCAGTGGGAGATGGGCACCCTGCTGACCGCGCTCCTCGACTCCCCCGAGCACTACTTCCGATGAAGGGCACCCCGATGGACGACTGCGGTTGCGACGAGCTCGCCCGGCTGAGCAGGCGCGGGCTGCTGCGCGGCGCGGTCGCGGCCGGTGGCGCCGCGGCGGTGTTCGGCTCGACGGTCGTCACCCGCGCGCCGTCGCTCGCGGCGCCCGGCGACGACTGGTGCCTGGTGGTGCTGTCGCTGCGCGGCGCGGCCGACGGGCTGTCGATGGTGGTGCCGCACGGCGACCCGGTCTACTACCAGGCCCGCCCGCGGCTCGCCGTACCCGCCGACCGGCTGGTGGCCAAGGATGCGATGTTCGGCCTTCACCCCGCCCTCGGCGCGCTGCAACCGTTGTGGACCTCGGGCCGGCTCGCGGCGGTGCACGCCACCGGGCTGCCGGTCGCCAACCGGTCGCACTTCTCGGCCATGGAGCAGGTGGAGGACGCCGCGCCCGGCTCGGCGACCCGCAGCGGCTGGCTCAACCGGCTGCTCGGGACCGACGGCCGGGGCACGGCACTGGAGGGCGTCGCCGTGGGGTCCCTGCCGACCTCGTTGTACGGCGCCCAGCCGGTGCTCGCCCTGTCGAGGGTCGACGAGGTCGGTGTCGCGGGCGCGCAGACGCTCGACCCCTCCGACCCGCGACTCGCGTCGCTGCGCAAGGCATGGCGCGGGAACGACACCGAGATGGGCGGCGCCATGCGAGCCGCGATCGACACGGTGCGTGCGTTCCAGCCCGCCCGGCAGGCCGCCGACCACACCGACGCCTACCCCGACAGCGACCTGGGCCGCGCCCTGGCCGACGTCGCCCGGGTCGTGCGCGGCGACGTCGGGGCGCAGGTCTTCACCGTCGACCACGGCGACTGGGACATGCACGTCGGTCTCGGCCGGCCCGACTCCGGCTGGATGTACGACAACAACAAGGACCTGGCCGAGTGCGTCGCCGCGTTCTTCACCGACCTCGGCGCGCTCGGCGACAAGGTCACCCTCCTGACGATCAGCGAGTTCGGCCGCCGCACCGTCGAGAACTCCGCCCAGGGGCTCGACCACGGCTGGGGCAACGTAATGCTGCTGGCCGGAGCCGGCGTGCGCGGCGGGCAGTACTACGGCACCTGGCCCGGTCTCACGCTCGGCGGCGACGGCGACCTGACAGTCACCACCGACTACCGAAGCGTGCTCGCCGAGGTCGTCACGAAGCGGACGGGGCGGTCGGTCGCCGAGGTGTTCCCCGGCTTCGCGCCGGAGCCGATCGGGGTCGTCACCGCGTGAGCGCTTTCCGCAGGCGCGCCGCGTAGTCGGCGGGCTCGCCGGCGGCGTACTTGGTGCGCGGCCAGAAGAAGCCGCGGAGCCCGTCGCCCTTGGTGCGGGGCACCACGTGCAGGTGCAGATGGGGCACCGACTGGCTCACCACGTTGTTGATCGCGACGAAGCTGCCCTGCGCCCCGAGGCCGTCGACCATCGCCGTCGCCAGTCGCTGGGCGGCCGCGAGGAACCCGTCCCGCAGCCCGGCCGGGAGGTCGGGCAGCGTCACGACGTGGTCGCGCGGCACCAGCAGCACGTGCCCCTTGAACACGGGCCGGGTGTCGAGGAAGGCGACCAGGTCGTCCTCCTCGAGCACCACGTCGGCCGGCGTCGCCCCGGCGACGATCGAGCAGAACACGCACTCCGCCATGGCCCGAACGGTACCGACGCGGTCGTTGGTCAGTCGCAGTGCTGCGTGCAGCCCGGCACGCGGATCAGGCGTCCGCCGGGCGGTACGGCGTCGAAGTGCTGGGTGTCGCCGAGGCCGTAGGTCCAGCGCAGGCCGTGGTTGGTCATGATCCGCACCACCGCGTGCGAGCGTGACCGCCAGGCCACCCGCGGGTGCGAGTGGGACTGCCACCACGTGTTGGGCACGAGGCCCTGCGCCGAGCGGTAGGGGTTCTCCCAGGTGTTGACGTCGAGCGAGCGCCCGTAGGAGTGCGGGGACCGTACGCCGGGCCGACCGACCACGTCGCGGCAGTTGAACGCGGAGGTGTTGCCCGCGTTCATCGACGCGTAGTCGTCGCCGCCGCGCACGCGGGAGGACCACCCGAAGTGGTCGACGCGGTACATCGAGCGCAGCGGCAGCTTCTCGCGGTACATCGCCGCCAGCGCACGCGACATCTGGCCGACGACGCTCGCCGCCGCGACGAGCTCGCCCCGGCGGCGATAGCCCTGGTAGTCCCAGTAGTTGATGCGCAGCAGCCGCAGGCCGGCGCGGCCCACCGGGCAGCCGCGGTGCCAGGTGATGCCGGTCATGTGGTTCCAGACCTTGGTGGGGATGCGGGTGATCTGCGGGTTCGGCCCGCGGCCCCGGGCATGGGCCTGCGGCTTCAGGTGCCGGCGCGGTGACGGCGCAGCCGCGGGCAGGCTCACCGGCACGCCCGGAGGCAGGTTGTCGAGGAAGTGGGTGCGGCTGGTGTCGCGCTCGACCCACGGCAGCCCGACCGACCGCGCGCGCCAGTGGGAGTCCTCGCGCGGCGAGACCCGCGTCGCGGCGCGGCCCTCGGCATTGGTGCGCAGCTTCGCCACGAGCTTCCACTCGCCGCGGGTGATCCGCTTCTCGAGCCGTACGACGCCGCGCGCGACCGGCTCGCCCTCCCCCGTCGTCCACCGGACGCCGATTCGGGCCGAGCGCTCGTCGACGAACTCGCGCGGGGCGTCGATGGTGACCTTGCCGTTGCGCTTGCGGATCGGCAGCCGGTAGCGGGTCGTCTCCGGGTCGTGGGTGGCGTCGCCGGCGTACGTCGCCCGCACGAGGTTGTTGCCGGGCTCCTTGCGCACCAGCACCGGTTGGGTGGCACGCCCCTCGGTGTCGGTCGTCACGGTGCCGATCGCGGTCCACGCGCCGTCGAGGCGCCGCTCCAGGGTGACCGGTGCCGCGGGCACCGGGTCACCCTGGGAGACGACCCTGATCGCGAGGGTGGCGTCGTTGCCGGCGTACGCCGGGTCCGCCGAGAGGACCAGCGACGTCGGCGCTGCGGCCTGCGACTGTCCGACCGGCAGCACAGCACCGCCGGCCGCTGCGAGGACGAGGACGACGAACCCGAGAACGCGCATGCGTCCCAGTTCTACTAGAACGCGTCGCGCGCGGCGACCCCCAGATCCGGGTGGTCGGTGAAGAACGCGTCCACGCCCGCGTCGAGGTAGGCGTGGACCTCGCAGGCCAGGTCACCGATCGCGATCGGGTCGGCGCCGACGCGGCACTCGGTGGGCAGGTTCTTGTTCTCGGCGCGCATCGTCCAGATGACGACGGGCAGGCCGGCCTTGTGCGCGGTCGCGACGACGCCGGTCGGCTCGCCGAGCTCGCCGGTGGCGGTCCGCGGGATCACCCAGAGCTTGTACGGCGAGAGCCAGTCGGCGTACTTCGAGATCCGCTTGATGCCCTTCTTCGTGAGCATCGACTCGTAGGTCACGCCGGAGCCCGCGAGGTCGGCCGGGCCGCCCGACCCGTCGAGCAGCTGGACCAGCGGCGCGTCGGTCATGCCGTTGAGGTCCTTGAGGTTGGTGACCTCGAAGGACTGGATCGCGACGGCGCTGTCGGCCTCGTCGAGGTCGAACTCGGCGAGCGTCTCGACGAGCGGCTCCTCCATCGAGAGCCCGATCGAGTCGAAGTAGGTGGAGTGCTTGAGCTCTGGAGCGACGCCGATGGTGCGGCCGGTCTCGGCCTCGAGCTCGTCGACGAGCGTGAGCACCTCCTCCAGGGTGGGCACCTCGTAGAGCCCGTTGTACTGGGTGTTCTGCGGCCGGTCGGCGGGGATCCGCTCCTCGGCGCGGAGGGTCTTCAGCTCGGCGAGCGTGAAGTCCTCGGTGAACCAGCCGGTGAACTGCCGCCCGTCGATGGTCTTGGTCTTCTTGCGGTCGGCGAACTCGGGGTGCGCCTCGACGTCAGTGGTGCCGCTGATCTCGTTCTCGTGGCGGGCGACGAGG
Organism: Nocardioides thalensis; assembly: GCF_013410655.1. Lineage (NCBI taxonomy): Bacteria > Bacillati > Actinomycetota > Actinomycetes > Propionibacteriales > Nocardioidaceae > Nocardioides > Nocardioides thalensis. The sequence continues at coordinate 1,071,743 of NZ_JACCFP010000001.1, read as the reverse complement.
ACGCCGTCCTTGGTCGAGACCAGGTCGGGCTCGATGTAGTCGGCGCCCTGCTCGACGCCGAGCTCGTACGCCGCCAGCGTGTGCTCGGGGCGGTAGCCGGAGGCTCCGCGGTGGGCGAACACGAGCGGCTCCTCGAGCTGCTCGACCGGGATCGAGGCCGGGGTGCCGGGGTCGGCGGACGCCGGGGCGAGGCCCGGCGCGACGGCGACGGCGGACAGGGCGGTGGCGGCCACGAGGGCGCGCCGGTACGGGGAGATGGACCGAGTCATGGGCGCTACCCGACCAGCCGATGGTGACCGCTGACTGAGCGGACGATGAACAGCGGACCCGTACGTTGGGCGCATGCGGATCGCCGTCGTCGGAGGCAGCGGGAAGATCGCCCGGCTGCTGCACCCCCTGCTCGTCGAGGCCGGCCACCAGCCGGTGGCGCTGGTGCGCAGGGAGGAGCAGCGGGCCGCGCTCGAGGCGTCCGGCGCGGAGGTGCGACTGCTCGACATCGAGCGGTCGGACGCGGCCGACTTCGCGAAGGCGTTCGCCGGCTGCGACGCCGTCGTGTTCAGCGCCGGCGGCGGTCCCGACGGCAACATCGAACGCAAGCGCACGGTCGACCTCGAGGGCTCGCTGAAGTCCATCGATGCCGCCCGCCAGGTCGGGATCCGGCGCTTCGTCCAGGTCTCGGCGATCAACGTCGACGACCCGGTGTCGCCCGCGGCGGGCGAGGTGTGGGCGGCGTACGTCGCCGCCAAGCGCGACTCCGACATCGCCCTGCGCGGGAGCGGGCTGGACTGGACGATCATCCGACCGGGCCGGCTCACCGACGACCCGGCGACGGGCCTGGTCGCCCTGGGGCCGGACGTGGCCCGTGGTGACATCACCCGCGCCGACGTGGCGGCGGTGCTCGCCGCCGTGATCGACCGCGACGACACCGTCGGCCACCAGTGGAACCTCGTGGGCGGCGACACCCCGGTCGCCGAGGCACTAGCCGACGCAGTCGCGCGGGCCTAGGGAGCAGGCCCTGCTTAGGGGCCCGGGCGTCACGAGACCTCACGGTCTGGGGCTTACAGATTACGTGGTTGCTCGCCGCTTGGGTCGCGGTGCTTGGTTGCTCTACTGCGTCGGTTCCAGGCCGTCTGCGGTCGTCGGTCTGTGGTCACGGTACGACGGGCACGGCAATCGGTGGTTGAGGTGCGAGGCCGGCCACGGCCGAGCCTCGAAACCACCGATCCAGGGTGGTCGAGTAGCCGTGTTCAGGGTGGTCGAGTAGCCGTGTTCAGGGTGGTCGAGTAGCCCGAGCCGCTAGGTGAGGGCGTATCGAGACCCACCTCCCGTCCACAGGCAATGATCGAGAATTCCCTGTCCACAGGCGGGTTTCCGACGTTTCGCGATGTCGGAACCCAGTGCTTGAATTCTCGTATGGATCTCGGGATGGCACCCCTCTTCGACCTCCCGGCCGCACCCGCGGCCGGAGCGGTCGACGTGCCGTTGACCGAGACCCCGCTGGCACGCGCCGACCAGCTCCTTCGAGACATCAAGGACAACCGCGCCGGCATCAACGAACGGATGCTCGGCGAGGTCAAGATGATCGCCGAATGGGCCCTCGAACACACCGTCGCCGTCCCGGAGGACGCCTCCACCCTCACCGAACGAGGCCTGGACACCGGGCTCCCGCTCGCGGGTGAGGGCGCACCGTTGATCTCCGACTTCGCCGTCCTCGAGCTCGGCGCCATCCTCGCCCGCGGCATCGACTCGGTCCGCAACTACGTCGGCCAGGTCGTGGAGCTCTCCCACCGCCTCCCCCAGGTCTGGGCCCGGGTGTTGGACGGACACGTCCCGACCTGGAAGGGCCTGCGGATCGCCGACTGCACCCGTGACCTCGGCGTCGAGGCGGTGGGGTTCGTGGATCAGCACCTGGCTCGGTTCGCTACGACCTGCTCCTGGGCCCAGGTCGAACGCCTCATCGACGAAGCCATCACCCGCTTCGACCCCGCGTTGGCCGAGGAACGCCGCAAGCAGGCGGCGGAGACCCGGCACTTCGACATCGACTTCGACCGCGCCGGCACCAACGGCACCGTCCCGCTGCACGGCGAGGTCGACCTCGCCGATGCCCTCGACGCCGAACAAGCACTGCGCCACCGCGCCCGCGAGCTCGCCGAGCTCGGCTGCACCGAGTCCCTCGACGTACGCCGCGCCATGGCCTTCGGCGAGATGGCCCGCTGCGACCTCACCCTCAACTACCTCGCCGAAGCCGACCAAGATCCGGTGGTCGAGGAGACCGGCCATGGCCGTCACGAGACCCCATCGGCGGCCCTTGCGCACACCCCGCGGGGGCGGACCGTGGACCTGACGGTCCACCTCTCCCAGGCCGCCGTCGAAGGCATCACCCCCGCCGGCGCGGTGGGCCGACTCGACAACACCCACACCCCGGTCACCGCGGAGCAGATCCGCGAATGGTGCGCCGCTGCGGGCACCATCATCGTCCGGCCCGTCCTCGACGTCGCCGGCCACGAACCCACCGGCGCCTACGAGATCGCCGAACGCCAAGCCCGACAGGTCCTGCTCCGCGACCAGACCTGCATCTTCCCCGGCTGCGGGAGACCCGCCGAGGCCTGCGACCTCGACCACGTGATCCCGCACGCCAAAGGCGGTGTCACCTGTCCATGCAATCTCGCGCCGGTCTGCCGCGGACACCACCGGGTGAAGACCCATCACGGATGGACGTACTGGGTCCTCGCCCCCGGCGTCTACTACTGGCGCGGCCGCACCGGTCACCAGTGGCTGGTCACCCCCGGCGGCACCTACGCCCTCGACACCCAACCCTGCCCCGGCAGCGACCCGCCGCCCGAGTAGCTGTCCCGCCCCGCACCCGCCGAACCCCACCACCGGCGGGCCGTCGGCATGCACAGGGTGATTGCCGACGCCTGGGCTGACGTCCGTCGCGGCACCGCTCCCGCGGCCCTGGCCACCGCCGAAGCCTGGGCCTTCGGCGAACCGGGCGCCTCCTAGCGGCGCCCACCACGGTTGCGGGGGTGGTTGCGCGCCGTGCGCTCGTTGCCGAACTTGTAGGAGCCGGTCCAGCGCGCCATCACGACCTGGTCGTCGCCCGAGGCGACCTCGTCGATGAAGCGGGCCGCCCGCGCGCCGCGCACCGTGGTGGCCTCGCGCCCCCGGTGGCTGATGACGACAGTGCCGTCAGCCCGCCGCTGAAAGCTGAACCCGGAGGGTGGGGGCACGTTCGGCTCACCTCGCGGCCGTTTGACAGGGCGGACAGAAACGGCCGTCGCGGTGGTCCGCGACGGCCGGTCATCTGAAGTGGAGCTGGCGGGAATCGAACCCGCGTCCTCGAGCGTCGAACCAGGTCTTCTCCGGGTGCAGTCAGTGGTGTCGTTTTATCGGCCCCGGCGCTCGCACTGACACGTCGCCGACAGGCCTAGTCAGGAAATAGTCCCGATCGACCCTCCTGACGTGGTCGATCAGCAAGTCTCCTAGGCGACGCCAGGTTCAGGGACGGAGACGGATGCCCTGACTGACGCTTCGATCACCGCTCAGGCGGCGAGAGCGAAGGACTGCTTGTTGTCGGCAGTTATTGGTTTCCAGCGATCGTTTACGAGATGACGCTGGCTCCTCGACCCGCTTCCCCTGGAACTAACGTCCCAAGTCGAAACCGATCAGCCCCTCTTGAGTTGTGCTGTCACCAGTCTACGGGTGACGTGCGGATGAACGCACTTCGTCAGTCGCGCATTCCCTTGAGCCGCCGCCCCACCTCGACCTGCTTCTCGCGGTCCGCCTCGCGGCTGGCGATCGACTGCCGCTTGTCCCAGGTCTTCTTGCCCTTGGCGAGCCCGATCTCGACCTTGGCGCGGCCCTTGACGAAGTAGATCGACAGCGGGATGACCGTGAAGCCCTTCTCGCTGGTCTTGCGCTCGATCTTGTCGATCTCGACCCGGTTGAGCAGCAGCTTGCGCTTGCGGCGGGCGGCGTGGTTGGTCCAGGTGCCCTGGGCGTACTCGGGGATGTGGACGCCGTGCAGCCACGCCTCTCCCCCGTCGATGTCGACGAACCCGTCGACGAGGCTGGCGCGGCCGAGCCGCAGCGACTTCACCTCGGTGCCCTGGAGCACCATGCCGGCCTCGAAGGTGTCCTCGATGAGGTAGTCGTGGCGCGCCTTCTTGTTGGACGCGACGACCTTGTGGTCGACCGCTCCGGGAGGGGTCTTCGCCTTCGACTTGCTCATCCCACCATTCTCTCAGCGGCGGGCAACCGGGTTTACGGCGGCTACATGTAACTCATCGGATCGACCGGGTTGCCGTTGCGCAGCACGGTGAAGTGCAGGTGGCAGCCGGTCGACCAGCCCGTCGAGCCGACGTACCCGACGACGTCGCCGCGGCCGACCCGGGCGCCCTCGCCGACGTTGTAGCTCGACAGGTGGTTGTAGACCAGCGTGATGTTGTTGCCGTTGACGCGGCCGACGTAGAGGTAGAGGCGGTTTCCGTAGACCTCGTCGAAATAGGTGTTGACGACGGTGCCGCCGGCCCCGGCCCACAGCTGCGCGCCGCACGGGGCGCCGAAGTCGGTGCCGTCGTGGAGGCCCCAATAGCCGTAGATCGGGTGGCGGCGATAGCCGTACGGCGAGGTGACCGGGCCTGCGACCGGCACCTGGAGGAAGCCGTTGAGGTTGCCCTGGAAGTTGCCGCCGCCGTTGAGCTGGCTGAGCTCGTCGCGGATCCGCGCCTCGCGCTCTTCGAGCCGCCGGAGCGCATCGCGGTCGTTGGCGCGGGCCCGCAGCGCTGCCTGGCGTGCCCGCTTCGACTGGGTCACGAGTACGTCGACGCGGGCCTTGGTGTCGCGCGCCTGAGTGACGAGTGTCTTCACGCGCTCGAGGTTCTCCTGGGCCTGGACCTTCTTGCGCTCGACGAGGTCGCGGGCGGCCTCGATCTCCTCCTTGCGGTCCTGGAGCGCCTCCTCGGCCGCTTCCAGCGCCTCGAGCGCCTGGTGCTCGCGGCCGACGACCATGTCGCCCGCGACCTCGTTGACGAGGATCTCCTCCACCGAGCCGGAGTCGAGGTAGGAGCTGACCAGCTCGAGCGCCGGGTTGCCGTCGGTCGCCATGCCGAGGACGGTGTCCTTGACCGCGCGGGTCTGCTCGGCGACCTCCTCCCGCGCGAGCCGCAGCTCCTCGGCGGCCTGGTCGAGCCGGCGCTCGGCAGCGGCGAGCTCCTTCTTCAGCCGCTCGGCCAGGGCGCGCGCACGGTCGAGCTGCTTGCGCACCCGGACGAGCGCGGCCCGCGCGGCGCGCAGCTCGGCCTGGGCTCGCTCGAGCCGCTGGGTCGCCTGTGCGACCTCCTTGCTCGCGTGCTCGAGCTCGTGCTCGGCGTGGTCGATGTCGTTCTGGACCTGGCGCTGCTCCTGACGGAGCTTGTCCTCCTCGTCGGCCCGTGCGTCGGGGGCCGCGGCGCCGTACATCGCGATGCTGCCGACCAGCACCGCCGCGAGCCAGGCTCGCGAGGGACGTGCGGACAGGGGACGGGAAGCGCTGGGGAAGGAGCGCACAGTCAAGACCTTCGTTGATCGGGGAAGCGTCCGGGGAAGAGGACGCAACGACCGTATCCGCGAGGACTCAGACTTTGATGTATTTCCGCGTCAGCAGGAGTGTCGGGATCACCGTCAGCGCGGGCCCGACCAGCGCGATGCCCGGTGGCACCAGGCCGATGAGGGTCTGGACGTAGTCGGTCCAGTCGATCCAGGGGAGGAACGTGACGCTCTCCTCCAACCCGCGGTTGACGCCGAACTCCTGCACCAGCGCCAGCGCACCGGCCGCGAGACCGACGCCGACGATCGCCGTCACCAGCGCCTCCAGGAGGAACGGGAGCGCGATGTAGAGGGTGGACGCGCCGACCAGGCGCATGATGCCGATCTCGCGGCGCCGCGCCAGGGCGGCGAGGCGGATGGTGTTCGCGACGAGGAGCAGCGCCGCGAGCAGCAGGAAGCCGGAGGCGACCCAGGAGCCGTACTTGAGGACGGTCATGATGCCGAAGATCTGGCCGAGCGCGTCGCGCTGGTCGCCGATCCCGCGCACGCCGTCGAGGCCCTTCACCGCGCTGATGATGCCGTCGGCCTCGTTCGGGTCCTTGAGGGTGACCCAGTAGCCGGCCGGCCAGTCGGCCACGGTGATGACCGGGTCGGGGCCCTCGAAGACCTCCTCGGAGTAGAGCTCCTGCGCCTTCTCGTAGCCCTCCTCCTTCGACTGGTAGTCGTAGCCGTCGACCTCGGGGCTGCCCTCGATCTCCGCCTCGATGCGCTGCATCTGGGCCTCGGTGACCTCGCCGCCCGCACAGTTGGGGTTGTCGCTCGGGTCGTCCTCGACGCAGAGGCTGACCAGGATCTGGAGCTCGTTGCCCAGCACCTCGGCGGTCTTGTCGGCCTGCCGCTGGAACATCAGGCCGCAGCCTGCCAGCGTCAGGGACACGAAGATCGTGAGGATGACCGCGAGGTGCATCGAGAGGTTGCGACGCAGGCCGGTGCGGAGCTCACTGAAGACATAGCGCAACTGCATGGTGGTGGGACTCTCCTGGGTCAGTCGGTCCGGTGGGGCGGGCGGCTGGCCGCGGTCAGTGCTGGAAGCCGTAGGCGCCCGCGGCCTCGTCGCGGACGACCTTGCCGTGCTCGAGCTCGATGACGCGCTTGCGGAACTGGTCGACGATGCCGTGGTCGTGGGTGGCCATCACGACGGTGGTGCCGGAGGAGTTGATGTCCTCGAGCAGGTTCATGATCCCGACGGAGGTGGCCGGGTCGAGGTTTCCGGTGGGCTCGTCGGCGATGAGGATCATCGGCCGGTTGACGTAGGCGCGGGCGACCGCCACCCGCTGCTGCTCACCACCGGACAGCTCGTCGGGCAGGCGGGCGGCCTTGTCGCTGAGGCCGACCAGCTCGAGGGTCTCGGGGACCAGGCGGTTGATGTCCTTGCGGGACTTGCCGATCACCTGGAGCGCGAACGCGACGTTCTCGCTCACGGTCTTGTTGGGGAGCAGCCGGAAGTCCTGGAACACGGTGCCGATCTGGCGGCGCAGCCGGGGCACCTTCCAGCCGGCCATCCGGTTGATCTCCTTGCCGGCCACGTAGACGCGGCCGGTCGTCGGCCGGAGCTCGCGCAGGACCAGCCGCAGGGCGGTCGACTTGCCGGAACCGGACTGGCCCACGAGGTAGACGAACTCGCCCTTGTCGATGTCGATCGTCACCTGGTCGAGCGCGGCGCGGCCGGGGCCGGCGTACTTCTTGGTGACCTTCTCGAAGCGAATCACCGACCAGACGGTACGCGAACCACCTGTACGGAGCCCAACTATGGTGTCGGCGTGCCCGTGGCCGTCCGTGCGATCTTCATCGCAATTCTCCTCACCGCGCTGCCTCTGGCGGCCGGTGTGTGGGTGGCCGGCGACGAGACCGACGACACACCGACCGGCCCGGCGCCGTACGACTCGACGGCGCTGAAGGACTACGACACCTCGACCGTCTCGATCACCCGGGCCGGCTTCTGCGAGCGGGTCGCCCCCGAGGCAGTGTCCGAGGCGCTCGGCGCCGAGGCGACCGACGAGGAGTCCTACGGCAACGGCGACCCGACCGAGCTGGTGCCGAAGGAGGTCGACGTGGCGCACGAGTACGGCTGCACGTACGTCGCCGCCGACGGCGCCGAGGCGCGGGCCTGGGTGTTCGCTCCCCCGGTGACCGCCGACCGGGCCGGCGAGCTGGTGCGGGCCGCCGAGGAGACCGCCGGCTGTGAGAAGCAGCCCGGCTCCGAGGCGTACGGCGCCCCGTCGGTCACCCTGGTGTGCGACGACCGGCAGCGCCGCATCGCGACCTACCGCGGGCTGTTCGGCGACGCCTGGCTCTCGTGCAGCCTCGGGCTGCCCGGCCGGCCGGGCGACAGGGAGCTGCTCGACCGCACCGGTCGCTGGTGCGTCGCTGCCGCGGAGGCGGCGAGCGCCACCTAGCCCCGTGGCGATACCTGCGTTACTCTAGTTATTCACTAGGTTTTGAACACCTGTGGATGACGGAGGCGGCGATGGCGCTGCGATGGCCCTGGCGCACGGGGATGGTCGTGATCGCCCTGTGCCTCCTGGGAAGCGGCGACTGGAGCGCCGCGGTCGCCGCGGTGGTCGCGTTCCTCAGCGCTGAAGTGGTCTTCGACGCGGTTCTCTAGTTCGCGTCGGCCTTCTCGGCGCCGCGGCGCCACCGGATGCCGGCCTCGAGGAACCCGTCGATGTCGCCGTCGAACACGGGCTGCGGGTTGCCGGTCTCGTAGCCGGTGCGCAGGTCCTTGACGATCTGGTAGGGGTTCAGCACGTAGTTGCGCATCTGGTCGCCCCAGCTCGCGGCGACGTCGCCCTTGAGGTCCTTCTTGAGGGCGGCCTCCTCGGCCTTCTTCTTCGCGAGCAGCTTGGCCTTGAGGACGATCATCGCGGCGGCCTTGTTCTGCAGCTGCGACTTCTCGTTCTGGCAGGAGACGACGATGCCGGTCGGGATGTGGGTCAGCCGAACCGCGGAGTCGGTGGTGTTGACCGACTGGCCACCCGGGCCGCCGGAGCGGAAGACGTCGACGCGGACGTCGTTCTCGTCGACCTCGATCTCGTCGGTCTCCTCGAGCTGGGGCACGACCTCGACGGCGGCGAAGCTGGTCTGGCGCCGGCCCTGGTTGTCGAACGGGCTGATCCGCACCAGACGGTGGGTGCCGACCTCGACCGACAGCGTGCCGTAGGCGTAGGGCGCGCGGATCGCGAACTCGGCCGACTTGATGCCGGCCTCCTCGGCGTAGGAGACGTCGAAGACCTCGACGGGATACTTGTTGCGCTCGGCCCAGCGGGTGTACATCCGCATCAGCATCTCGGCGAAGTCGGCGGCGTCGACGCCGCCCGCGCCGGCGCGGATCGTCACGATCGCCTCGCGCTCGTCGTACTCCCCGGAGAGCAAGGTGCGGACCTCGAGCGCCTCGACGGCCTTCTTGATGCGGCCCAGCTCGGCCTCGGACTCGGCGAGCGAGTCGGCGTCGCCCTCCTCGGTGGCGAGCTCGACCATCAGCTCCAGGTCGTCGACCCGGCCCTGGAGCGCCTCGAACCGCTCGACCTGGCCCTGGAGCGCGGACAGCCGGCCGGTGACCTTGGTCGCGTTGGCCTGGTCGTCCCACAGGTCCGGGGCGGCCACCTGGACGCCGAGGTCCTCGATCTCGCGCTGCATCGCGGGCAGGTCGAGGACCTGCTCGATGGTGCTCATCGTCGCGCGGAGCTGCTTGATCTCGGTGTCGTACTCGGGGCCTGCCACAACGGTCAAGCGTACGGCGTGGGCGTGCACGGGGGCGAACCGCCGAACCTAGAGCAACCATCGGTTGCATTTGGTGCCGCCGAGGACTACGGTCATGTGCAACCAATGGTTGCTAACTGATCGGAGATCGACATGGAGATGCGTACCAGCACCGCCCGCACCGGTCGCGGCTACACGACGTCGTACGTCGTGGAGCAGTCGCCGGCGGAGGTCTACGCCGCCGTCCTCGACGTCCCCGCCTGGTGGACCGGCGAGATCGACGGGGGCACCGACGAGGTGGGGGCCGAGTTCACCTACCGGCACCCGCCCCAGCACTACAGCCGCCAGCGGGTCGAGGTGCTCGAGCCCGAGCGCAGGATCGTCTGGCGGGTGACCGAGAGCCACCTGTCGTTCGTGTCCGACCCCGAGGAGTGGACCGGCAGCGAGATCGTCTTCGACATCGCCGCCGTGCCCGACGGGACCGAGCTCCGCTTCACGCACGTGGGCCTGGTGGCCGACGTCGAGTGCTACGACGCGTGCTCCACCGCGTGGCTGCACTACGTCAACGCGAGCCTGCGCAGCCTGATCACGACGGGCGCTGGCCTGCCCGACCCGTGGTGACGACCGACAACCGAACCAGCCAGAAGTTGAACGAGCAGAAGGAGAAGAACGAGATGGTGGACATCCTGCACCGCGTGGGCGCGGTCGCGCCCCGCGAGAAGGTCTACGACGCCCTGACGACGATCGAGGGCGTGGCGGGCTGGTGGTCGAAGGACGCCGAGGGCGATCCGGGCACCGTCGGCGAGATGATCCGATTCGGGTTCGAGCCGGGATCGGCGGTGGCGGCGGACGCCACCTTCCGGATCAAGGTGCTCGAGACGAAGCGCGACGAGCTCGTGCGGTGGGAGGTGGTCGAGGGGCCGCCCGAGTGGATCGGCACGGAGCTCCGCTTCGACATCGCGCAGGAGGACGAGTACGCGATCGTCCGGTTCGGCCACCTGGGCTGGAAGGAGCCGGGGGCGTTCATGGCGCACTGCAGCACCAAGTGGGCGATCTTCATGATGAGCCTGAAGCAGCTCGCCGAGACGGGCACGGGCGCGCCGGCGCCGGTCGACGTCCAGATCAGCAACTGGCACTGAGCGGCGTCCGGTGGTTGAGGTGCGAGGCCGCCCGCGGCCGAGCCTCGAAACCTCCGGACGTCACTCCGGCCGGACCACGGCCGATCCGGTCGACGAGACCGTCGCGGCTCCCGGGCCGCCGGGGACGGTGAACGGCAGGTCGACCGACGAGGTCAGCGTGACCACGACCGTGTCGCCCGTGACCCGCACCGATGCCCGCAGGCCGCCGTGGTCGCCGTACGCACCGGAGCTGCGGAGGTAGTCGCCCACGGCGGCCCGGGCGGCACCGACGCTGAGGTCGAGGTCGCCGTGGCCGAGGCCGTCGCCGTAGACCTCGGTGCCCTCGGCGGCCATGTCGGCGCCGTAGAGCGCGGCGCCGTCGGCGAGGTTGTCGAGGCCCTGCCGCTCGAGGAACGCGACGCTCGCGTCGACCACGACGGCGACGACCCCGAGCAGCACGATGCCGAAGCCGATGATCATCACCGACACCGAGCCACGCTCGTCCCGGCGCCTCACGGCGCTGCCTCGATCTCGCGGTAGCGGCCGACCGGGACGGTGTGGGTCGCGTCGAGGGAGAACGTCGGCTGGCCGCCACCCAGCGCGTCCGGCAGCAGCGGCAGCACCACCCGCGACTCGATGCGGACGGTGATCACCGAGGTGCCGGCGTGGCAGTCCCGCGGGTACGGCGTGCAGGTGATCCGCACGTCGAGCGGTGCGTCGCCCAGGCCCTGGTCGGCCAGCGCCTGCCGGGCGACGGCCTCGGCGCGCTGCCGGCCGCTCGCGTCGTCGGGCGCGAGGGCGTAGGCACGGCCGGCGGCGCGCGCGGCGGCCGTGACGCCGAACGACCCGCGCTGCACCTCGAAGACCGACACCACGATCCACACGAGCGGCACGAGCAGGAGCAGCCCGAGCCAGATCAGCTCGATCGACGCACTCCCCCGCTCGTCCGGCCGGCGGCTCACGGGACCTCCTCGACGGCCCGGCCCGTGACGGACAGCGCGACGCCGGGTCCGCCGAGCCCGAGCGCGGGCACCTCGGCGCGCACCGTGATGGCGATGCCCGGCTGCCCGTCGATCGTGATCGGGCGCGCACTGACGTGCTGGGCGTAGGTGCCGGCCAGCGCCGCGTCGATCTGGCTGCGGGTCAGCGCGACGCCGTCGCCGGGACCACGGTCCACGGTCGCGGCCAGGCGAGCGCCCTCCGAGGCCGCCGCTGCGAGGGTCGCGCGCACGTGCATCACCAGGCCGACCTGGATGATGCCGAGCACCAGCGGCACCAGGACCACCATCACCAGCACGAAGTCGACGACGGCGGACCCGCGCTGGTCGCGCAGGCGCATCGCGCTCACTTCACGGAGTTGAGCGCGTTCCTGAGCATGCCGCTGAGCTCGGGACGCAGGATGCCGGTCAGGAGCGCCACCACCCCCGCCGTCATCACCGTCACCATCACCCAGCCCGGCACGTCACCCCGGTCGTCGCGCCGGACGGGCGGGTGCACGAGCCACCACAGCTGGAGCAGGGATCGGGTGATCGGTTCCATGGGTCGTTCCTTCCGAGAGGGTGCAGCGCGTGACATGTCAGGGGGCGGTGAGGGAGAGCCCGATCCAGCCGGGCCAGAAGGCGAAGAGCACGGTCACCGGCAGCACGAGGAACACGACCGGGACCATCATCAGCACCTCCTTGCGGGAGGCCTCCTCGATCAGCTCGCGGCGGCCGGACTCGCGTACGTCGGCCGCCTGCGCGTGCAGCACGTCGGTGAGCGGGGTGCCGCGGTCGACCGCGACCGCGACGCCGTGGGCGAACCGGGCGACGACGGGCACACCGGTGGTCGCCGCCAGTCGGTCGAAGGCGTCGGACACCGGCTCACCGGTGCGGATCGCCGCCAGCACCGCGCCGAGGTCGTCGGAGAGCGCGCCGCCGCTGCGGCGCACGACGCGGTCGAGCGCGGCCACGGGCCCCTCCCCTGCCGCGACGGCCAGGGCCAGCAGCTCGGCGATGGTCGGGAACTCCGCGACGATCGCCCGCTCGCGGCGCCGTACCTGCGTGCTGAGGTGGTGGTCGCGGAGCAGCACGCCGAGCACGAGCGCGACCAGGCAGACGGCGACGGCGGACACCGGGTTGAGCGGTCGCGACCACGACCAGAGCAGCGCCCACCCGGCGGCGAGGGCGAAGCCGGCGATGCCCCAGATCACCTGCTCGACGCGGAACTCGTGCACGGTGCGGTCGAGTCCGGCGCGGGCCAGCCTGCGGCGGACCGACGGCGCCCCGCCGAGCACCCGCTCGACCGCGTCACCGGCCGACGAGAGCGTCGGCGCGAAGAGGTCGCGGAGCGGGGATCCCGTGGTGACAGGTGTACGGCGCCCGCGGCTCGTCGTACCGAGGTCACGCACGTAGGGCAGGACCCGCGCCTCGAGGCTGGGCCGGCGCAGCGCCACCGCGCGGGTGACGACGAGCAGCAGCCCGAGGGCCGCGAGCCCGGCGAGGAGCCCGCCCCACCACGCCATCGGCAGCGCGCTCATGCCAGCAACCGCCGTTCGGCGGGCAGCCGGCCGATGCGCATCATCACCCGATAGGCGAGGACGCAGACGCCGGCACCGATCAGCAGGATCACGACGCCGGTGGCGGAGCGGTAGCGGCCGATGACCTCCGGCTGCGCACTCATCAGGAGCAGCACGAGCCAGGGGGCGGCGACCGCGAGCCGGGCGGCGTTGACGGCCCACGACTGGCGCGCCTCGAGCTCGGCGCGCGTCCGCTGGTCGTCGCGGAGGTAGCCGGACAGGTTGCGCAGGAGCCGGCCCAGCTCGCCGCCGCCGACCTCGCGGGCCACGCGCAGGCCCTCGATGACCCGATCGCCGACCGGGTCGGCGAGACGCTCCTTGAGCCGGTCGAGGCAGTCGCCGAACCGCCCGGTCACCTGGTAGTCGAGCGCGAACGCGTCGAACGCCTCGCGCAGCGGCTCGGGTCCGCGCTCGGCCAGGGCCGCCACCGCGTCGGGCAGGGACATCCCGGCCCGCACCGCGGAGGCGAGGTCGTCAACGGCCTCCGGCCAGACCTCCGCAAACTCGCGACGACGACGGCGGATGCGCCCGTTGACCATCGCGACCGGCAGGTAGGAGGCAAGCGCGCCGAGGACGACCGCGATCGGCGGAGTGCCGGTGACGACCAGCAGCGCGGCTGCGACCACGAGCCCAACGACAACGCAGAGCAGCGCGAGCACCCGCGGGCTGGTGCTGGTCATGCCGGCCTCGGCGAGGCGGCGCTCCCACCGGCCGACCCGGCGACCGACGGGGACCGGCGGACGCGGCCACGCGAACGCCGACCAGACGAGCAGCAGCCCGACCCCGAGGAGCAGTCCGACCAGCGCGCCCATCTGATGCCTGCTACTCGGCCTCGTGGAGGAGCCGGCGCACGTCGATGCCGATCCGCTCGAAGTTGCCGATGCGCGGCGGCATCCCGATCCCTCGCCGCAGCTCGCCGTCGCGGGACTCGAAGACCGGCTCGGTCTCGATGATCTCGCCCTCCATCCGGCCCGGCACGGCGACGATCTCGGTCACCCGGCGGGCGCCGCGCGGGTCGAGCGCGAGGTGCACCACGAGGTCGACGCTCGCTGCAACCGTCGGCACCACGAATCGCGCCGAGATGTTCTCCCCGGCCAGCAACGGCAGCGTGCACGCCTTGGTCAGCGCTTCCCGCGCACTGTTGGCGTGGATGGTGCACATGCCGGGGACGCCGGAGTTGAGGGCGAGCAGCAGGTCGAGGCACTCCTCGGCGCGCACCTCGCCCACGAGGATCCGGCTCGGCCGCATCCGGAGCGACTCCTTGACCAGGTCGCGCAGCCGCACCTCGCCCGTGCCCTCGAGGCCGACCTGTCGCGTCTGCAGCGGCACCCAGTCGGGGTGCGGGAAGCGCAGCTCGAAGACCTCCTCGGCCGAGATCACCCGCTCGCTGCCGGGGATCGCGGCCGCCAGGCAGTTGAGGAGCGTCGTCTTGCCGGCGCCGGTGCCGCCCGCGACGAGGACGTTGAGCCCGGCCCGCACCGACGCCTCGAGGAACAGCGCCGCCGACGGGGTGAGGGTGCCCAGGTCGACGAGCTCGGAGAGCCGGGCGGCGCGCACCACGAACTTGCGGATGTTGACGGCGGAGGAGCCACGGCTGATGCCCTGGAGCACCACGTGCAGCCGGTGGCCCTGCGGCAGCATCGCATCGACGAACGGACGGGAGAGGTCGACCCGGCGGCCGGTGGTCTTGAGCATCCGCTCGACGAGCTCGTTGACCTGCACCTCGGAGAGGACCAGGTTGGTGAGCTCGTGCCGGCCGTTGCGGGCGACGAACACCCGGTCGGGCGAGTTGATCCACACCTCCTCGACCGTCGGGTCGTCGAGCAGCGGTTGCAGCGCCCCGAACCCGGCCACTCGCGCCACGAGCTCGGCCACGACACCGTCGGGATCGCCGACCGGCGCCACCACACCGGTGAGGCTTCGCTCGTCGTGGTCGCGCACCAGCTGCTCGGCGATACGGCGTACGGCGGGCACCTCGCGCTGCGGGTCGATGCCCTCGCGTCGTACGGCGGACCGCAGCGCCTCGTCGAGCTGGGCGACCACGTCGGCCGGCGGCGCCGCGGGCGCGATCGGGCCCCCGGTGGGCACGGGCTGGAGCAGAGCCATGCGGGTCTCCCGAGATGAGCTGCGGTGGCTGCCTGAAACCTAAGCGAGAAGACGCCGTCTGCGCGAGTGCCAGTTCTGGACCTGTGGATCAGCCCACCCCGGACGACGCGGCGACTCAGGTCGCGAGACGCTGGAAGAGCGGGTCGGTGAACGCGTTGATGCTGGCGTAGGCCGGAAGGATCTCGGCGTAGCTCGCGGCGGCCGGACCCGGCTCGATGATCTCGCCGGGTCGCACCATCCCGCGGACTGCGGAGCCGAACGTGGGATAGGTGCCGTTGCCGACCGCAGCGCAGATCGCGGCGCCGAGCCCCGCCGCGTCGGCGACGGCCGACCGCTCCACCGTCCGTCCGAACACGTCCGCCGCGATCTGGCACATCAAGGCCGACCGGGAGCCGCCGCCGGAGAGCACGAGGCGGCCGGGCGTGGTGCCCAGCGCGGCCTCCATCGCGGCGGTGTGACCGCGCATGGTCATCAGGATGCCCTCGAGCACGGACCGGTGCAGGTGCGCGGCCTGGTGCGACCCCTCGAGACCGAGGATCACGCCGCGCCGGTACGGCGCGTGGCCGGGTGCCAGCCAGTCCGGCAGCGTCATCAGTCCGCCGCAGCCGGGCGGGACGTTGCGGGCACCCTCCTCGAGCCATTGCTGCACGGCGGCGACGTCCGTGGCGTCGGGTGCGGCGGCCGAGACCAGCTGTTGCAGCCAGGTCACCGTCCACATGCCCCGTCGGATGCCGACGCTCTCGTACAGGTAGCGACCAGGGACCGCGGCGGCGTTGATCCAGAAGCGCTCGTCGTCGCCGGCGACGTGCCGCTCGCCCACCGTCATCGAGGCGATGTAGGTCCCGAGCGACAGCAGGACCGCACCAGGCTCGACGAGACCCGAGCCGAGCGCCTCGACGGCCTTGTCGTTCCCGGTCGCGTAGACAGGCAGTCCGACCGGGATGCCCGTGGGCCCCGCCGCTTCAGGGGTGACGTGACCAAGCAGCCCGCCCGGGTCGACCAGCTCGGGAAGGAGGTCGAGCGCAATCCCGGTCCGGGTCACCTCGTCGGGGTCCTGCGACCACTGCCGGGTGCGAGGATCGATCGGCCACATCCCCTGATAGCTGGCCGCGCTGTCGCGGCGCTCGCCGGTCAGGCGAACGGCCAGGTAGCCGCCGGCGCTGGCGACGAGCGACGTACCGTCCGGCACGTCCGCGAGCGGGCGGGAGACGCGCGCGTCCATCCAGCTCAGAACCGGCTCGACCAGCCTGCCGTCGACGCCGATCAGGCTCCGGCAGAACCGGATGCCGCACAGGCCGACGGCGACGATCGCGGCCGGGTCACCGCCGGCCGCTACGAGGCGAACGAGGACCTCCCGCGTCGCCGCCACCAGCGTGTCCCACAGGTCGTCGTCGGGGTGGACGGCCTCCCCGTCCGGCCCCAGCTCGTACGGGCGCAGCGGTACGGCGGCCGCGGCGACCACCGTGCCGAACTGGTCGACGACCGACGCCTTGGTGCTCTGCGAGCCCCCGTCGATCGCGAGGAACAGGTCGGTCACCTGACCCCTACCGTGTCGAGCTCTGCGACCTCGTCGAGCACGTCGAGCACCGCCCCGCCGTTCTCATCGAGCGGGTAGACGGTGCCGGGATTCATCACGTTGCCCGGGTCGAACGCGCGCTTGAGGCCCGCCAGCAGGTGGTAGGCGCTGCCGTGCTCCTCCTGCACCCACGGCGTGCGGTACTTTCCCACGCCGTGGTGGTGCACCATCGAGCCACCGAGGCGCAGCGCCTCCTCGACGATGATCGCGTTGAGCGGCACGTGGTACTCCGCGATCTCTTCGCGCGGCTCGCAACGAATCGCATAGTCGTAGACGAAGTAGAGATTGGTGCCCGTCTGGTACGAGTGCGACGAGTGCGCGCCCAGCAGCGTGAGGTCCTCGGCGCGCGGGAACGTCGTGCGGATCCGCGTCATCACGGACTCGTACAGCTGGGCCGTGCGCGACCAGTCGACCGACACCTCCGTGGTGTAGCCGAGGTGGGAGGTACTCAGCATGTCGCTCTTCTCGGCGTCGATCTTGTCCTGGCCCCAGTTGAGGTGCGCGAGCCAGTCGCGGATGCGCTCCCCCGGGACGGCGGTGTGCTCGGCCCCGGCGGCGGCCTCCTCAATCGCGGCGGAGGTCGCGGCGGCCAGTCGCTCGGGGCCCTCGGCGGTCAGGACGACCAGGTTCTGGTCCATCGGGTGGTCGGGGAAGTGCTGGCGGGCGTCCTCCGGGGAGTACAGCCGGGCGACGGCCGGGCGATAGCCGGTCGTGACGACCTCCCGCAGCAGGCGCACGCCGTCGGCGAAGTCGGGGACGAGGAAGCCGTGGTAGCGGGTGCTCTCGGGATAGAAGCGGAACACCTTGACGGTCACCTCGGTGATGAAGGCGAGCGAGCCCTCGTTGCCGATGAGGACGTGGCGGATGTCGGGTCCGGCCGCGCGCCGGGGCACGTTCTTGATGCGTACGACCCGGCCACCCGGCAGCACGGCCTCGAGCCCGACGACCATGTCCTCGATCGCGCCGTACAGCGTGGAAAACTGTCCGATCGAGCGGGTGGCGACCAGTCCGCCCATCTGCGCGATGGGCTTGGACTGCGGCGAGTGGCCGGTGGTGAGAGCCCGCTCGCGCAGATGGTCCTCGAGCCGCTGGAGGGGGACGCCGCACTGGACCGTGACCATCATGTTCTCCTCGTCGACCCGGACGATCTCGTCCATCCGCGAGCCGTCGAGGACGATCGCGTCCTCGACGACCACCTCGAGGCCGCCCTCGGTGCTGGTCCCGCCGGTGCGCGGGACAACGGCGATGCGATGTCGCGCGGCGAGCTCCAGGAGGGACGCGGCCTGCTCGGTGGAGGCGGGGTAGGCGATCGCCGCCGGGAAGGGGCCGTCGAAGATGCCGTGCACGGCGGTGTACTTGCGGAAGCGGTCGACGCTGCCAGCGCGGAGGTGCTCGTCGGTGGTGTCGACCTGATCGGGGCCGAGCAGGTCGGTGACGGCAGCGACGACCTCGGCGCGGCTCAGGGCGGAACGGGAGGCGACCATGGGAGTCCTTCGGGAGTCGTGGAGGGGTCGGTGGGGAGCGCGTCAGCGCACGAGGTAGCCGCCGTCGACGACGAGCGTGTGCCCGTTGACGTAGTCGGAGGCCGGGGAGGCCAGGAACACCAGCGCACCCATGAGGTCGGCCGGGTCGCCCCACCGGGCGGCGGGGATGTGCTCGACGATGCGGCGGCTGGCGTCGTCGTCGGTGCGCGTGGCCGAGGTGATGGCGGTTGCGAAGTAACCGGGCGCGATCGCGTTGACCTGCACGTTGTGCGCGGCAAGCTCGTCGCAGTAGGCCTTGGTCAGGCCGACGATGCCGGCCTTCGTAGCGGCGTACGCCGGGGACTGGCGGCCGCCGAGGAACGAGAAGAGCGACGCGATGTTGATGATCTTGCCGCCGCCCTGGCGCCTCATCTGGGTCGCCGCGGCGTGGGAGGCCTCGAACGCCGCCGTCATGTTGACCGCGACCATCGGGTCCCACTGCGTGCGGTCGAAGTCCTCGACGTCGGCGAGCAGGCAGATGCCGGCGGAGTTGACGAGGATGTCGACCCCGCCGAGCTCCTCGACGCAGCGCCGCACCGCCTCGGCGGGTGTGCCGGGCTGGGTCAGGTCGGCCTCCATGCTCACGTAGCGCCGACCGTGACCGGTCACCAGCTCAGCGGTGACCCCGTCGTCGGGGGTGATGCTTGGGACGAACACGTCGGCCCCGGCGCCGGCGAGTGCGGCCGAGAACGCATGCCCCAGGCCGGTGTTGCCTCCGGTCACGATGGCGCGGCGACCGGCGAGCGAGAAGGCGGAGAGGCCGAAGCCGCGGACGGCGTCGACCGCCGGGGCGTGCTGCTGGGTCATCACTGTGCTCCTTCGCTGGCAAACGGGTCGCGGATGCCGATGTAGACGGTCTCGAGGTACTCCTCGATGCCCTCGGCACCGCCCTCGCGGCCGAGGCCGGAAGCCTTGACACCACCGAAAGGCGCGGCGGGGTTGGACACGACGCCGGTGTTGATGCCGAGCATCCCGGCCTCTACCTGCTCGGTGATCCGCAGCGCGCGGTCGAGGTCGCGGGTGAACAGGAAGGCGACGAGCCCGTACTCGGTGGCGTTCGCGGCGCGCACGGCCTCGGCGTCGTCGTCGAACACCATGATCGGCGCGACGGGGCCGAAGATCTCCTCACCGGCGATCGCCATGTCGGGGCGTACGTCGGCCAGCACCGTGGGCGGGTAGAACCACCCGCGGCCCTCCGGCACGCTGCCCCCGGTCACGACGGTGGCGCCTGCCGCAACGGCGTCGTCGACCAGGCCGGCCACCTTGGCGCGGGACCGCTCGTCGATGAGCGGGCCGAGCGTGGTGTCCGGCTCGGTGCCGGCGCCCACGACGAACTCTCCCATCCGCGCGGCGAGCCGCTTCGTGAAGTCGGCGGCGACGCTGCGGTGCACGAGCATCCGGTTGGCCGCGACGCAGGCCTCGCCGCCGTTGCGCATCTTCGCGGCGACGGCACCCTCGACCGCCTCGTCGAGGTCGGCGTCCTCGCAGACGATGAACGGCGCGTTCCCGCCGAGCTCCATCGACACCTTGAGGACCCGCTCCGACGCGGCGGCCATGAGCCGGCGCCCCACCGGCGTGGAGCCGGTGAACGACAGCTTGCGGAGCCGGTCATCGGCCAGCAGGGGCTGGATGGTCGTCGACGGGTCGGAGGTGGTGACGACGTTGAGCACTCCAGGCGGGAGCCCCGCCTCGGTCAGGACGTTGGTGAGCAGCAACGTGGTGAGCGGCGTGAGCTCGGCCGGCTTGAGCACCATGGTGCAGCCCGCCGCGATCGCCGGTGCGACCTTGCGGGTGGCCATCGCGATCGGGAAGTTCCACGGCGTGATCAGCAGCGACGGGCCGACCGGCCGCTTGCGGACCAGGAGCCGGTTGCCCCCGTCGGGGGCGGTCGCGTAGCGGCCGCCGATCCGCGGCGCCTCCTCGCTGAACCAGCGCAGGAACTCAGCTCCGTAAGCGACCTCGGCCCGGCTCTCGGCGAGGGGCTTGCCCATCTCGAGCGTGATCAGCAGGGCGAACTCGTCGGCCCGCTGCGTCACCAGCTCGAAGGCGCGGCGGAGGATCTCGGCCCGGGCGCGCGGAGCGGTCCGTCCCCACTCGGCCTGCGCGCGATGGGCGGCGTCGAGGGCCGCGACCGCGTCGCCGGGTGAGGCGTCCGCGACCGCCGCCAGCGGCTCCGCGGTGGCGGGGTCTGCCACCTCGAAGACCCGGCCGTCCTCGGCCGGTCGCCACGTGCCGTCGACGTGCAACCCGGTGGGGAGCGTGCCGAGCAATCGGTCCCTGCTGGTCACGCGCTGATCCGTCCCGTCTCGAGTCGGAGACTGGTGCCGAGCAGGTCCTCGTAGAGCCGGAAGGGCGTCATCTCCCCCGCACGGTCGCCGTAGGTCGCGCGGGCCCGGCGGTAGACCTGCTCGACGACGGCAGACACCTCGACCGGGATCCCGACCGCGGCGGCCACCTCGGTCGAGAGGCCGAGGTCCTTGCAGGCCAGTGCGATCGCGAAGCCCTCGTCGTAGTCGCCGTGCTCGAGGATCGAGAGCAGGTCATGCTCGAGGAAGTTGCTGTTGGCCGGGCTCGCGATGAGCGCGTCGCGCAGGACGCCGAGGTCGACCCCGGCCTTGACGCCCACCGCCAGCACCTCGGCGGTCGCGACCAGGTGGGAGAACCACAGCTGGTTGATCATCAGCTTCACCGCGTAGCCGGCGCCGTGCGGCCCGACGTGCAGGATCCGCTCCGGGTCGCCCATGGCCTCGAACACCGGTCGCAGGCGCTGCACCTGGTCGGGGTCGCCGCCGATGAAGATCTGCAGCCGGCCGGCGGCCGCCCCGACCGACATGCCACTGACCGGAGCGTCGAGGATCGCGATCCCGCGGCCGGCCGCACGGCGGCGCACGTCGTCGGCGATGCTCGGGACCGAGGTGGACATGTCGATCCAGGTGCCGCCGTCGGGCAGTCCGGCGAGGACGCCCGCTGGGCCGTTGATCACCTCGTTGACGACCGCCGGGGTGGGCAGCATGGTGATCACCGTGCCGGTGGCGGCGGCGAGCTCGGCCGGTGAGTCCGCGGCCTGCGCACCGAGGCTGACGTACTCGTCGAGCACCTCGGGCCGAGCGTCGTGAACCACGAGCTCGAAGCCGGCTCGCAGAAGGTTGCGGCTCATCCCCGAGCCCATGGATCCGAGGCCGATGAAGCCGATGCGGGTAGGCGTGGCGTCCTGCATGGTGGGTGCTGCTCCTGGGGTCAGGCCGTGCCGGTGGCGACGGTCGGGGGCGTGTAGAACGGGTTGTGGAGGTCTTCGCGGGCGGCGAGCACCTCCTCGACAGTCGGCAGGAGGCGCGCGCCGTTGGCGAGCGACGTCCGGGTCGCTTCGCGGTTGTTGCGGAAGACCTCGTCGGCGTCATGGGCGGCCGGGTCGACCCAGACGGCAGCGATCAGCACCACCTCGTCCAGGTCGATGCCGTCGAGGAGGCCGTCGGCGACCGCGTCGGTAACGCCGGCGGCGACGCCCGCCTGGGCGGGACCCCAGATCAGGCGGCCGTGTACATCGCCCTGCGGCGCCGACTTGCTGACGAAGAGCGTGGCCGGCTTGGCGGGCACGCCCGGCTTCACCACGGTCACGAAGGGGACGTGTCCGGCGCTGGGGGTCGCGAGGGCCGTGGCCCAGGCGGCACCTGCCGGGCCGCTCCGGGCACCGAGCACCGTGTTCAGGTGCGCGGCGTTGGGGCCTGAGCCGACGAACGACTCCCCCACCTGGAAGGCCGGGTCAGCCATCGATGAGCCCCTCCTCGATGAGGAAGTCGATCGCGATGTCCTCGGGGTCCTCGCCGTCGACGTCGGCCTTCGCGTTGAGCTCCTGCATCTTCTCGGTGGTCAGCAGCGGCGACACCTCGGCGATGACGTCGGCGATCTCGGGGTGCTCCTCGAGCACGTCGGCGTCCAGCGTCAGACCGCCCTGGTAGACGGGGAAGAAGCTCTGGTCGTCCTCCATGACGGTCAGGTCGAGGGCGGGGATCCGGCCGTCGGTCGAGAACACCTCGCCGAAGTTGCAGTCGGTGCCCTCCTGGGTAGCGGTGTAGATGACGCCGGTGTCCAGCATGGTGACGCTGTCGTCGGTGACGTCGAACCCGTACGCCTCGGTCAGGCCCGGCCACCCGTCGTCGCGGGTGCTGAACTCGCTCTCGATGCAGAAGGTCTGCTCGGACTCGGGCAGGCCGGCGACGTCGCTCAAAGTGCTGACGCCCAGCTCCTCCGCCTTGTCGGTCCGTACGGCAAACGCGTAGGTGTTGTTGAACGGCGCCGGGTCGAGCCAGGCGATCCCGTTCTCCGCGTCGGCCTCCTTGACCGCCTGGAACTGCTTCTCGGGATCGGTGATCGGCTTGGTCTGCTTGTTGTAGGTGATCCAGGAGGTGCCGGTGTACTCCCAGTAGCCGATGAAGTCGCCGTTCTCGAGCGCCTGGCGGACATTGGCGGAGCCGACGAGCTGGGTGTTGACCTCGACGTCGGCGCCGTGGGCGTTCAGCAGCTCGCCGGTGATGTGGGCGAGGATGTACTGCTCGGAGAAGTCCTTGGAGCCGATGGTGCCGGTCAGGCCTTCGAGCTCGTCTCCCTCGCTGCCGGAGCCGCCGGCGGAGCCGCCGCACGCGGAGGTGAGGGCCAGGACGCTGAGGGTGACGAGGGCGGGGACGAGCGGTTTCTTCATGGCGATTCCTTCGGGTGGTGGGTGGAGCGGAGGTCGGTGTGGGCAGGCTCGGCCTGGCCACCGAGGAACGGAGGTGGCCGGTCGTGCCGAGGCGGGTCAGAGGCCGCGAGGTCGGGCGAGCTCCTCGACGATCCCGGCGAGCCAGTCGATGAGGATCGCGATGGCGGCCACCAGCACGGACCCCACGATGAGCACGGGGTAGCGCTGGAGCTTCAGGCCGTTCACGATCATGTCCCCGAGACCGCCGGCGTTGATGAACGTCGCGATCGTCGCGACGCCGACGGCGAAGACCAGTGAGGTGCGCAGGCCAGCGAGAATCACCGGCGACGCGAGGGGCAGCTCGATGCTGCGTAGCACCTGCCATCGCGTCATGCCCATCCCGCGCGCCGCCTCACGGGTCGGCGCGTCGACCTCGCCGAGGCCGGTCAGCGTGTTGCGCAGCACCGGGAGGAAGGAGTAGGCGACCAGCGCGACGATGGCGGTGGTGAAGCCGGTCTTCCAGATGATGGCCAGCAGGATGACGACGCCGACGGCCGGCGTCGCCTGCCCGATGTTGGCGAGCCCGAGCACGACGGCCCGCAGCACCCGCGAGCGCGCCTGATGGATGAGGATCCCGGCCGGGATGGCCAGGAGCGCGACGAGCGCGGCGGCGGCGAAGGACAGCTCGAGGTGCTCGCGCACCCGCGCCACGAGGTAGTCGCGGTTGAGGGTGCGCTGCTCGATGGAGTCCAGCTCGTTCGACTGCACCCAAGCCCAGAGCACGACGAGCGCGACCAGCACGAGGATCGGCGGGATCACCAGGTGCCAGCGCGAGGTACCGCTGCGCGGCGCGGCGAGCACCACCTGCTGGCTGGTGGCGTCGGCGGCGGTATCGACCGGGGCCGGCGTGCCGATGGCCGTCACGGGACCGGCACCTCGGAGCGCCCCGTGGCCGTCAGCGCCGCCGAGATGTCGGCGTGACCGAGCGTGCCGAGGACCCGGCCGTCGCTCTCGACCACATCGAGACCGGCGGCGCCTGTGCGCACCAGCTGGTCGAGCGCGTCGCGGAGAGTGTCGTCGGCGGCGACGCGGGGAAGCCCGCGCGCCGGGTCGGCGCTGGTGAGGCTGGCCGCGGTGACCGGCAGCAGGCCGAGCCGCTTGAGCGTTGCGCCGCCACCGATGAACGAGGCGACATACTCGTTGGCCGGCGCCGCGAGAATCGCGCCGGGGGTGTCGAACTGTTCGATGCGGCTGCGCTCGCTCAGGACCGCGATCCGGTCGCCGAGCCGAACGGCCTCGTCGAAGTCGTGCGTGACGAAGATGATCGTCTTGCCGATGTCCGCCTGCAGCCGCAGGAACTCGGCCTGCAGCTTCTCGCGAGTGATCGGGTCGGTCGCGCCGAACGGCTCGTCCATCAGCATCACCGGCGGGTCCGCGGCAAGCGCCCGGGCGACACCGGCGCGCTGCTGCTGGCCACCTGAGAGCTGGCGCGGGTAGCGACCGGCGAAGACCGCGGGGTCCAGCTGGACAGTCTCCAGCAGCTCCGTGACCCGCTCGGCGATGCGCTTCTTCGGCCACTTGAGCAGTCGCGGCACCGTGGCGATGTTGTCGGCGATCGTCATGTGCGGGAACAGACCGATCTGCTGGATGACATAACCAACGTGGCGGCGCAGGTCGTCGGGCGGCAGCTGCAGGACGTTGCGGCCATCGATGCGGATGGAGCCGGAGGAGGGCTCGATGATCCGGTTGACCATCTTCATCGTGGTGGTCTTGCCGCACCCGCTGGGCCCGACCAGGACGACGAGCTCGCCGGGCTCGATGGACATGGAGAAGTCCTCCACGGCTGCCGCGGGCTGGCCGGGGTAGACCTTCGACACGGCATCGAGCTCGATGCTGACGCCGCCCGAGCTCGAGGCGGATGACGAGAACATGTTGCTGTGGTCAGACACGGAGGCCCCTCGGTGTGGTGAATCGGGCGATGAGGACGAAGGCGGCGTCGACCACGAGGGCCAGGACGATGACGCCGACGGTGCCCGTGAGCGCGTAGTTCAAGGCATTGAGCGAGCCCAGCGAGGACAGGCCCTTGAAGATGTACTGTCCGAGTCCGGGTCCGGCGACGTAGGCGCCGATCGCCGCGATGCCGATCGCCAGCTGGGCCGCGACGCGAATGCCGGTGAGGATGATCGGCCATGCCATCGGAAGCTGGACGCGGAGCAGGACGCCGGCGCGACTCATGCCCATCCCGCGGGCCGACTCGAGCACGTGAGCAGGCACCTCGCGCAGGCCGGTCACGGTGTTGCGGACGATCGGCAGCATCGAGTAGGCGACCAGGGCGGTGACGGTGGGCCCCCAGCCGAGGCCGAAAAGCGGGCTGAGGATCGCCATCAGCGCGAGCGACGGGATCGTGAGGATGATCGCCGTGGTCGACACGGCGAGGTTGCGACCGATCGGCCGATTCCAGACGAGGAGCGCGAGTGCCACGCTGACGACGGTCGCGATGCTGACCGACAAGGCGACGACCGTGAGGTGGTCGACCAGCATCTGCTGGATGTCGTCGGACCGCCGGTCGAGGAACTCGCCTAGCCCGTCGAGCCCGCGCAACCCGCCGGTGTCGGCGGCCGACGCGGTCGTGACCGATCCGTTCATGTCACCTCCCAGTGATGGCCGTCACAGTTGGACGACAGAGACGATCGCAGACCACTTTCGGCTGGCACAACATGGGTTGGCAATATGGCAATCGCCTCCTACGCTGCTGGGATGAGCGACGACCCGACCCCCTCCGCCCCGTCGTCGAACCGGCGCAACGCGACGGGGCTCGCGCGGGACATCGCGATGATCGAGGTGCTGGCCGGACCCGAGGCGCTGCGGGAGGGCGGGCTCGGAGTGCTCCGCGTGGCCGAGCTGCTCGGCCGCGACAAGGCCACCGTCTCCCGGGCGCTCGCGACCCTCGCTGACTCCGGCCTACTGCGGCGCGACCCCGAACGCCTGACCTACTCGGTGGGGCCGCGGCTCTTTGCTCTCGCCGCGCAGACCCAGGAGTCCGCGCTCACGCAGCGCGCGCGCCCAGTGCTCCGGCAGATGGCTGCGGCGACCCGCGAGACGACCCATCTCTGCGTGCTACGCGGAGGAAACGTGCTGACTCTCGCCAGCGAGCTGAGCCCCCAGGTCGTCGGAACAGCGAGCTGGGCGGGGACGACCACCGCGGCCTGGCGCACACCGTCCGGCCGGGCGTTGCTGAGCGACTGGGACCGCGCGTCCGTCGACGCCTGGTACCGCGCGCACGGCCACGATGCCGCTCTCCTGCACCCGCACGAGTCACCGATGCCGGGCACCTTCCGCCTGCTAGCGGAGCCGGAGCCGGACCGTCTCCTCGTGCACGACATCGAAACCCTCCATTCCGAGCTGGACCGCATCCGGCAGCGGGGGTACGCCGTGTCCGACGCCGAGCTCGAGGACGGAGTGGTCGCCGCCTCGGCGCCCGTCCGCGACGCGTCCGGCCAGATCGTGGCCGCCCTCAACATCAGCGCGCCGAAATCACGCCTCGGTGGCCGGTTGGACGAGCTGGGCAACTACGTGGCCAGGTGCTCGCAAGCACTCTCGGCCGACCTGGGCCGGACCTCCCTCTAGGGATCCGCGCGATATCGGCGGTGGAGCGTGGCGAAGAAGTCGCGGACATCTGCGACGAGGGCTTGTGGTCGCTCGAGCGCCGCGAAGTGCCCACCCCGGTCATGCTCGCGCCATTGGACGATGTTCGGGAACCGCCGCTCCGCCCACCGCCGGGACGCCCGCGGCACCTCGCGGGGGAAGATCGCTCCCGCGACGGGCACGTCGATCACGGAGGGCACGTCCTCGGTGAAGATGCGGTGGATCTCCTCGAAGCTCTCCCAGTACAGCCGGCCCGACGACGCCGCGGTGCCGGTCACCCAGTAGATCGTGAGGTCGTCGAGGATCGTGTCGCGGTCGATGACGTCGTAGAGGTCGCCGTCGTGGTCGGTCCACGACCAGAACTTCTCGAGGATCCAGGCGCACAGGCCCGCGGGCGAGTCGGTGAGGCCGTAGGCCGCGGTCTGCGGCCGCGTGGCGTGCATCGCCGAGTACGCCGAGCCGGTGGCGTTGGCGGTCTCCAGGTCCGCCAGCGCCGCGCGCTCCTGGGCGGTGAGGTCGTCGAAGGTGGCCGGGTCGGGAGCGGCCAACGGCGGGACGAGGCACAGCCCCAGCACCCGGTCGGGGAACTGCTCGCCGAGCGAGGCCGAGACGCTCGTGCCCCAGTCACTGCCCACCGCACCGAACCGCTCGTAGCCCAGCGCGGTCATCAGCTCGGCCCACGCACGAGCGATCCGCTCGATCCCCCACCCGGGCGCCTGCGGCTGGCTGCTGAACCCGTAGCCGGGCAGGGACGGGATGACGACGTGGAAGGCGTCCTCGGCGCTGCCGCTCGCGGGGTCGACCAGCTCGTCGACGAGCCCGACGTACTCCACGAACGAGCCCGGCCAGCCGTGGGTGAGGACGATCGGCGTCGCGTCGGGATGCCGGGAGCGCACGTGGACGCAGTGGATGTCGAGGTCGTCGATGCGGACAAGGCGCTGCGGGAGGGAGTTCAGCCGTTCCTCGCGCTCGCGCCAGTCGTAGCCGCTCGCCCAGTAGTCGCACATGTCCTGCACGACCGCGAGCGGGATGCCCTGGCTCCAGTCCTCGACCGTCTCCCGCCGCGGCCAGCGGGCCTCGCGCAGCCGCCGACGCAGGTCGTCGAGCACCTCGTCGTCGACCCGGATGGTGAAGTCGCGGACCCAGGGCTTGGACTGCATCGACATCGCCCGACAGCCTAGAACACGTTCTAGGCTGTCGCCATGGACCTCGTCGCGATCGAAGAGATCAAACGTCTGAAGTACCGCTACTTCCGGACCCTCGACCTGAAGCTGTGGGAGGAGTTCGGCGACTGCCTCACCGATGACGTGAGCGCGCGGTACGGCACCCAGGCCATGGCCGAGCCGCTCCACTACGACAACCGCGCGGACGTCGTGGAGTTCATGACCTCCAACCTGGGGCCGGGGATCATCACCATCCACGTCGCCAACCACCCCGAGATCGACGTCGACGGCGACACCGCGAGCGGTTCCTGGGCCTTCGAGGACACCGTGATCGTGCCGGACTTCAAGGTCACGATCCGCGGCGGCGGCTACTACCGCGACACCTACCGGAAGGACCCGGACGGGGCGTGGCGGATCGCCTCGACCGCGTACGACCGCATCTACGAGGCGATGACCTCCCTGGAGGACACCCCGAGCTTCAAGCTGATCGCCAATCGCTGGGACCCCGCGCTCGAGCACTGACCTGCCGGGCCGGCGCCGCACGTGTGCAAGGATCCGGCAGTGACGGCCGTCACGGGAGGGTGATCGGCCGTCGCGCCAACAACCAAACACGGGAGGGAACCCCTATGACCTTGCGTCATTCTGCTCGCGCGCGCCTGCGCACGGTGGCCGCAGGCACCGTCCTCGGCCTCGCGGCCGCGTCCGCCTCGATCGTCGGTACGGCGCCGTCGGCCTCGGCCGCGACGCTGAGCTTCGACTGCACCTTGCCGCTCCTCGGGGTGCAGACGTTCAGCGTCGACATCTCGCACTCGGCGCCGTCGCAGCTGCCGACCGGCTCGACCACGACGCCCGATGTCACCGCGGTGCTCAACATCCCGGCCGGCATCGCCGACGCGATGCGCACGTTCCTCAGCGTCGAGGAGGTCGCGGGCACGATCCAGTCCGCCGTCTCCGTCGACGGGGTCACCCAGGCGGTCCCGCTCACGATCCCTCGCACCGACGGCGGTGACGCCGGCGAGCCCGCCGTGCTCACGGCGACCGGCGCGCTGGCGCCGATCACCGGCGGCGACCCGGGCGACGTGATCGAGGTGGTCGCGGGCAACCAGGACGTCGCGATGACGCTGTACAACGCCGCCGGCGAGGGCACTCCGTTCGCGGTGCCGTGCACCCCGACGGCCGGCCAGGACCTGGCCATGGGCACGATCAGCGTGGTCAAGGCCGGCTCCAGCACGAAGGTCGCGGCGTCGTACAGCGCCAAGCGCGACAAGGTGACCGGCACCGCGACGGTCAAGGCGAGCAACGGCATCGCCACGACCGGCCAGGTGAAGTTCATCCTGAAGAAGGGCACGAAGACCCTCAAGACGGTGACCAGGGCGCTGCGCAACGGCAAGGCGACCGCGTCGTTCCTGCGGGTCAAGAAGGCGGGCGCCTACACCCTGGTCGCCCAGTACGCCGGGTCCGACCGGGTGAAGGCATCGTCGGGCAAGGACGGCTTCCGGGTGCGCTGACGCGCCCGGTCGTCTGCTGACGGCGAGCGGCCCCGGACACCCCGGGGCCGCTCGTCGGTTCCGTAGGTCAGTAGTCCGTGCCATTGCGTTCCCACCGCGTCCGTGACACTGTCGAGGGAGGAGCGCGTCAAGCAGTCGGCGTCCTGCCCACTTCTCGCGGCCCTTGTCGGACTTGGCACCTCTCTCAGTCCCGCGATCGAATCCCGTCACCCGGGACGAATGCGAGGACTCATGCACGACACCGGACCCGTTTGGGTCAAGCTGCGCCACCGCGACCCGGCGCCTGGCGTGGTGATCCGCTGGACGGAACGTCACGGCCTCCCGTGGGCCGACGTCACCTACGAGATGAACGGACGCTTCAGGGCCGAGCGGTTGCCCTGGATGGCGCTGCGCGCGCGGCGGACCCGCGGCACCCACGTCTCCCGGGGCGAACCGACCACGACGACCGCGTAGACGACGCGCGCCCGGCGCAGGAGCGAGCTTCCGCCGTACCTGACCACGACCTTCTTCTCCCCGGTCGATCGGAACGGCGGCAGCCGGAGCGTCGCGCGCCCACCCTGGATCGCGGCGCTGCGCGACCCCGCGCCCTTGGCCGACAGCGTCACGACACCGCTGCGCGGCACCCCGTCGTTGTTGAGGATCTCCACGACCGCGGTCACCCGGTCCTCGCCGACCGCGAGCCGGCGCGGGGTGACGATCGCCCACACGAACACCCGGCCGCGCCTCACCTTCAGCGCGGCGGTGTCGGTCCCGCTGGGCACCGTGGCATCGCCGCCGTAGGACACCGTCAGCTCGTACGGCGTGGTGTGCGGGGGCAGCGCGCGTGCCGGGATCTCGATGACCGCCCTCCCGTCCTCCAGGTCCCCGGAGCCGAGCACCCGGTCGCCGAGGCTCGCCGTCACCTCGCCCGTCGGCGTCGCGCCGTCCGCAGCGACGGTCACGCGGATCCGGCCGACCTTGCCGTAGTCGACCCACGCGTCCGCGGCGGTCACCACTGCCGTTGCCTGCTCCCCCGCCCGCGCCGCGCCGGGCGTGAGCAGGACGGCGCTCAGCAGCACCATGACCAGCGCGCGTCGGACCGTCCTCACCTGAGGAGTATCAGGCGGAGGCGGGCCGAAGATCTGACGAACGAGAACCGATTCTGCAATTTCTGGTGTGTCACCCGTCACGGAGTGCTTGTATTCGATCCGCGCGGTCCCGTGTCCGCATCTCGGGGCACTTCCCATGGCTCCAGGGACGGACAACCGAAGAATGCTCCCTCTTCAGTCGACCCCTTCGTCGACCCCTGACAGGCGCGCCCTGCGCACACTGTGGACCGGCCGGCTGAGCGTGCTCACGCTGCTCGCGGCTGCGCTCGCCTTGGTCGCGACGGCCTCGCCCGCGCGCGCCGTACAGGCATCGGGGGACGACGTCCCCGTCTGGTCGACCGGCTGGTCGTGGACCTACCAGACGACGTTCCGGTACGTCGGCGCCGACGCCGACGTGACGCTCAACGAGACCGTCACCTACACCGTGGCCGGCGCCCAGAGCTTCAACGGGCAGGACGCCTACCGCCTCAACATCTCCGGCACCATCACGGGCGGCAGCGGCTCGGCGCAGGTCGACGGCGTCGGCAACGTGTCGCTCAGCAACTTCTCCGGGACCGTGTCCGGCACCAAGTACGTGCGCCGCTCCGACCTGGCGATGCTCCAGGAGACCCAGGCCCAGCACCTCAACGGCACCGCGAAGCTCGGGTTCATCTCGACCGGTATCACCGCCGACATCGACCTCCAGATGACGCCGCAGGGCGGCTGGCGCGCGCTGGTGTTCCCGCTCGACGCCGGCCAGACCTGGCAGAACAACGTCGCGGTCGACTACGACGGCGGCTTCAGCTACGAGGCGGGCTCGCTGGCCAGCGGCGCGGACACCTTCGACGGCACGTTCAGCATGAACGCCCCGTCGTCGGTCACCAACGCGACGATCTCGGCCGCCGGCGGGTCGGTGAGCACCCGGCGCGTCCACTCCCAGGACGGCGACACCGTCAACACCCACTGGTACTCCCCCGGTCACCGCAACGACGCCCGCGAGCTGCTCCAGCTCCCCCTCGACGGTGCGACGCTGACGCTCGACCGCACGCTCTCGTCGGCGTCGACGCCGGCGCCCGCCACCACCCTCACCGCGACGATCACGCCGTCCCTGACCTGCGCGGGTGACCAGGTCACGATCGCCGGCCGGCTCAGCACCGGCCAGTCCGGCGTACCCGTCACCGTCAGGGCCGACGGCATCGGCACCGTGAACGCGGCCACCACCACGGGCGGCAACTACACGGCGAACCTCACCGCTCCTGCCGCCGGCGACGGCAAGTCCAAGACCGGTGCGCGCGGCAGCTGGGGCGTCCTCGTCAGCGCGGGCGGCGCCACCGCGGCCACCACGCTCGTCGTCACGCCGCAGAACTGCACGACCCTGACCTACGACGGCGCGACCGCCGCCCCGCAGGGAGGCACGGCCACCGTCAGCGCGACGCTCACCGACCTGACCGGCGGCAGCACGGCCGGCCGGACCGTCACGTTCACGCTCTCCGGAGGCGCCACCGTCTCCGCCTCGACCAACGCCGCCGGCGTGGCCCAGACCCAGATCCCGGTGGCCGGTCCGCCGCGCGACGCGACGATCACGGCATCGTTCGCCGCCGCCGGCAACCTGGTCGCGGCCTCGGACTCCAGCCCGTTCGCGGTCGGCACCATCCCGACGACGACCACGGTCGCGGCCACCCCGCCGGTGGTCACCGTCGGCGACCCGGTCCGCTTCACCGCCGAGGTGGCCGCCGTGCACGGCGCCAAGCCCGGCGGCACGGTGCAGTTCCAGGTCGACGGCGCCGACTTCGGCAGCGCGGTCGCGCTGGCCGACGGCTCCGCCACCAGCCCCAACCTCTCCACGCTCGGGCTCGGCTTCCACGAGGTCGTCGCCGTCTACAACGGCACCGCCGACCACTCGCCGAGCACGTCGGCCGCGTTCACCTTCCGCGTGCGGCCGCCGCTGCTGGCGACCACGACCAGCTCCACGGTGGAGCCGTCGACCGCCGTCGCGGGACAGCCGGTGACGCTCTCCGCGACGGTCGGCACAACGTCCGGCACCCCGACCGGCGAGGTGGTGTTCACGGCCGGCGCGACCGAGCTGGGGCGCGCCGCCGTCGGGTCCGACGGCAAGGCGGCCCTGACCCTCGAGGACGTCCCGGTCGGGAGCCACCAGGTCGTGGCCACCTACTCCGGTGACGACGTGTACGGCGCCAGCGCCGCGCCGCCGCGCGGGCTCACCGTCGAGAAGGCCGACGTCTCCGTGTCCCTCGAGAGCTCCGACGCGACCACGGTGACCGGGGAGGCCGTCAGCTTCACCGCGTCGGTCGCCGTGCAGGCCCCGGGGGGCGGCACGCCCGGCGGCTCGGTCCAGCTCGAGATCGACGGCGCACCCGTCGGGGCGCCCGTCGAGCTGACGGACGGCTCGGCCGTCTTCGGCCCGATCACCTCGCTCGGCGCCGGCTCGCACGTCGTGTCCGCCGCGTACGCCGGCAGCGCCCGCTACCAGGGCGGCTCCGACCAGGTCGACCAGACCGTCGAGAAGGCGTCGACGTCGACCACGGTGCTCGCGACGCCGTCGCCGTCGCTCGAGGAGCAGCCGGTCGAGCTGATCGCGTCGGTGGTCGCCGACGCGCCGGGGTCGGGAGCCCCGACCGGCACCGTCACGTTCCTCGCGGACGGTGATCCGATCGGCTCCGCCCCGCTCGCGAACGGCCAGGCGCGGCTCGAGGTCTCCGACCTCGCGCCCGGCGACTACCAGGTCGCCGCCGAGTTCGCCGGCGACGCCGACTACCTCGCCAGCGAGTCCGAGCCGGTGAGCCACACGGTCCTCGCCGGCACCGCGGTGGTCGCCACGACCCTGGCGCTCTCCTCCAGCGAGAACCCCTCGACGTACGGCGGCCTGATCACGTTCACCGCCGACGTCGACGCGGCCGACGACAGCGCTCCCGCCGGCGCGGTGCAGTTCTCCGTGGACGGCCAGGACATCGGCGACCCGGTGCCCGTCGGCCCGGGCGGCATCGCCGAGAGCCCCGCCCTCGCGTCGCCGGACCCCGGCGACCACACGGTGATCGCGGCGTTCGTGCCGGAGGTCGGGTTCTCCGGGAGCGGCGACCTGCTCACGCAGACCGTCGAGGCCGCCCCCGTCACCGTCGAGCTGGTGCCGTCGGACGCCGACGCCCAGGTCGGCGACGAGGTGTCGTTCTCGGCGACCGTCGAGTCGACGGTCACCGGCACGGGGACCCCGACCGGTTGGGTCCAGTTCTCGGTGGACGGCGTCCCGCTCGGCCGTGCCGTCGAGCTCGTCGACGGCACGGCCGGCAGCGAGGTCGTCGACGACCTCACGCCCGGCGACCACACCGTCACCGCGATCTACTCCGGCGACCTCCACTTCGCACCGCAGGTCGCCACGACGACCCAGTCGGTCCACCGCGTCGCCACCACGACCACCCTCGAGGTCGCCGACGCGTCGGTGACGTACGGCGACGCGGTCGAGGTCACGGCCACGGTCACGCCCGAGCACGGTGACCTCGGCGCTCCCGGCGGCACGGTCGACATCGTGGACGGGGACGACGTCATCGCCACCGTGCCGGTCGCGGCCGACGGCACCGCCGGCGTCGCGACCGCGACCCTCACCGGTCTCGGAGCCGGCAGCCACCAGCTGCGGGCGGTCTACTCGGGTGACGACGAGTTCGACCCGAGCTCGTCGGACGACACCACCGTCACCGTCGGCAAGCTGGCGACGACGCTCACCCCGCAGGCCGCGCTGGTGTCCGTCAGTCCGCTGGGGCTCCCCCTCGGGCAGCTCAAGGTCACGCTGACCGCGGGCGGCGACCCGCTCGCGGGCGCCGCGATCGAGTTCAAGGTCGGCACCAAGGTCGTCTGCCAGGCGACCACCGACGCCCGCGGGGTGGCGGCCTGCAACGCCGCCTCGCAGATCCTCGGCCTCGTGCTCAACGGCGGCTACACGGCGTCGTACGCGGGTGATGCCGACCACCTGGCCACCACCGTCAAGGGAGGCATCCTCAAGTGAACGCCCTGCGCAGACTGATCTCCTCGTTCGCAGTGCTCGGCCTGGTCGTCGGGCTGGTGGCGCTGGTCGCCGGGTCGTCGGCGGCCGACATCACGGCGCCGGCCGACGGGGCGGTGCTCCGTGGCAACGCGACCCTCTCCGCGAGCGGTGCCAGCGACGGCACCCTGTGCGCACGGGCCGACAGCCCGCGGACCACGCTCCAGCTGATCAACTCCGGCGGTGGCGTCGTGTTCGAGAGCGTGCAGGGCGGCACCGGCGCGAAGAACGCGACGATCGACACCCACAACTACCCGAACGGCAGCTACACCGCCCGCGCGATCGAGCGCAACCGGTCGGGCTTCGTGCTGTGCAACAACAACACCCGGACCACCAACCGCTCGGTGACGATCGACAACATCACCCAGATCGCCTACTCGGGCGCGACCGAGGGACCGCAGAACACCTCGGTCACCGTCCGGGCGACGCTCACCGACCCCCACCTGTCCTCGTCGGTGCTTCCGAACCGCACGGTCACGTTCTCGCTCTCCGGCGGGACGTCGGTGACCGGGACGACGAACGGCAACGGCGTCGCGACCGCGACGCTCCCGATCTCGGGCCCGCCGCGGACGGCCACGGTGACCGCGTCCTTCGCGCAGACCACCCACTACAAGGGATCGGCCGACTCGACCACGTTCGTCGTCGGCAAGAACCCGACGACCACGACGGTCGTGCAGCCGGAGTCCGTCGTGCACGGCCAGCCGACGAGCTTCACCGCGCAGGTCGCGCCGGTCAACGGCACCAGCAACCCGGGCGGCACGGTCCAGTTCACGGTCGACGGCCAGAGCCTCGGAGCGCCGGTCGCGGTCGCGAACGGCACGGCCGTCTCCCCCACCACGAGCACGCTGAGCACGGGCAGCCACACCATCGGCGCGTCCTACAGCGGCGACGGCAACCTGCTGGCGAGCACGGCCTCGACCAGGACGCTGTCGGTCGGCAAGGCCCAGACGACGACCGCCCTCGCGAGCTCCGGATCACCCACCGTCACCGGTGAGCCGGTGACGTTCACCGCGACCGTCGCGGTGGTCGCTCCCGGCGGCGACGACCTCGCAGGCGGCGTGCAGTTCGACGTCGACGGCGAGCCCTACGGCACCGCCGTACCGCTCGACGGTGACACCGCCGAGCTGACCATCAGCAACCTCAAGCCGGGCAACCACCAGGTCAAGGCGACCTACAACGGCAACGCCGACTTCGCCTCGAGCAGCTCTGCGGAGACGACGCACGGCGTCAACCGCGCGGAGACCACGGTCGGCCTCCAGACGTCCAACCCGGACGCGGTGGCCGGCGAGCCGCTGACGTTCACCGCCGAGGTGGACGTGGTCGGGCCCGGCGCGGGCAACCCGACGGGCGTCGTCCAGTTCGCGTCCGACGGCGTGCCGATCGGCGACCCGGTGCCGGTCAACAACGGCGCGGCGACGTCCCCGCCGACCGGCCTCGACGCCGGCGCGCACGTGATCACCGCCGACTACCAGGGCGACGCCGACTTCGCGGGCAACACCGCCCAGCTGACCCAGGAGGTCGCGGCGGCGCACACCACGACGACGGTGACGACCTCGCCGAACCCCTCGGTCGTCGGCCAGCCGGTCACGGTCCGCGCGGTCGTCGCCCCGGTGGCGCCGGCCCGCGGCACCCCTAGCGGCGCCGTCCAGTTCACGATCGACGGCGAGCCCGGCGCGTTCGCGACCCTCGAGGACGGGGCGGGCCAGATCGTGCTCTCCGACCTCGGTCGGGGCAGCCACGAGATCACGGCGAAGTACTTCAGCGCCGACCCGAACTTCGTCACCAGCACGTCGGACCCGGCGTCCCACACGGTCAACAAGGCCGCGACGAAGACGACCGTCGAGAGCTCGGCGCCGACCTCGGTGTTCGGGCAGCCCGTGACGTTCACCGCCTCGGTCGCGGTCGTCGCCCCGGGCGCCGGCTCGCCGTCCGGCACGGTGACGTTCACCAACGGGTCGACCGTGCTCGGCACCTCTCCGGTGAGCTCGGCCACCGGCTTCCAGGCGTCGATCACCACCGACGCGTTGCCGGTCGGGCAGCACGCGGTCGTCGCGACCTACGAGGGCGACGACAGCTTCGTCGCGAGCTCCGGCTCGGTCGCCCAGCGGGTGCAGCGCGCCCAGACCACCACGTTGGTCACCTCGTCGGTGAACCCGTCGCAGTCGGGCCAGAGCGTGCGGTTCACCGCGGCGATCAGCCCGGTCGCGCCCGGCGCCGGCGACCCGGGCGGCACCGTCCGGTTCACCGTCAACGGGGCCAACCTCGGCGGCGCCGTGGAGGTCGTCGACGGCGAGGCGACCAGCGCCGCGTTCACCTCGCTGTCGCCGGGCACCTACCGGATCGAGGCGACCTACAGCGGTGACCCGCGCTTCGTCGCCAGCACGGGCAGCCTCGACCAGGGCAACGGCCAGCACGTCACCAAGGGCCAGACGTCGATGACGCTCGAGTCCGCCACGCCGTTCGCGGCGTACGGCGACCCGGTGGCGTTCACCGCCACGGTCACCGCGGTCGCGCCGGCGACGGGGCGCCCGAGCGGAGCCGTCCAGTTCTGGGACGGCGGTGTCCTCCTGGGCGCGGTCGGCCTGACTGCGGCCGGGCCGGGACAGGCGACCGCCTCGTTCGTGACCACGTCGCTGGGCGCCGGGGAGCACGAGGTCCGGGCGACGTACGTCGGGAACTTCAACTTCGAGGGCAACACGGCGACCACGTCGCAGTACGTCGGCACGGTGCCGACGGTCGTCGGGGTGGAGTCGGACACCAACCCGGCGACCTTCGGCGACGACGTGACGCTGACGGCGGTGGTCAACCGGGCGCTCCCGGCCGCGGGGACCCCGGGCGGCACGGTGACGTTCCGCTCCGGTGACGAGGTCCTCGGCACGGCGGACGTGGAGTCGGTCGACGGCCGTCGCCAGGCATCGCTCACGGTGTCGTCGCTCGCCGCGGGGGCCCACGAGGTGACGGCGTCCTACTCGGGTGACGAAGCGTTCGCGCCGGCGGACTCCGCGCCGTACCTCCAGCAGGTCGGCCGGGCCGGGTCGAGCCTCGAGGCCGACGTCGCCTACATCACCCTCGGCGACAACATCGGGCGCGTCCGGGCGACGCTGACCGGCCTCGGCGGTGCGCCGATCGCCGGCGAGCGGCTGG
The DNA here is from genome assembly GCF_013410655.1 of Nocardioides thalensis. Classification (NCBI taxonomy): domain Bacteria; kingdom Bacillati; phylum Actinomycetota; class Actinomycetes; order Propionibacteriales; family Nocardioidaceae; genus Nocardioides; species Nocardioides thalensis. The sequence continues at coordinate 1,034,325 of NZ_JACCFP010000001.1, read as the reverse complement.
TGTTCACCGCGACCCACCCCGTGTCCGGCTTCGTGATCGAGATCTGCGAGGCGCCGCCGACGGCTGCGGACGGCTCCACCTCGTGCGTCGCGGACACGATGCTGCCGGCCTTCACGATCGACATCGAGGGCTACGACGTGCGGTTCGAGGGCAACGACAGCTACCTGCCGGCCACCGACCGCGCGACGTGGACGGTGCGACAGAACCAGTAACCGGGAGGGGAGCGCCCCCCAGGGCTGCCTTGGAGGGCAGGCACGGGGCGCCGTGCACCGCAGGGATAGCGGGCACGGCGCCCCTTGTCCTCCTCGTGTCGATCGGGTGAGGTGTGCGCATGGTGAGTGACAGGGAGGCGCTGGCCGAGGTCCTCGACGAGGCGCGCCGGTCGGCGCGGTGGCGGCGCCTGCCGATGGTCCATGCCGACACCCTCGCCACGACTGCGGACCTGGTGGCGACGGGCGCGCCCGAGAGCTACGCCGGCCTCCACCGGCTGATCTCCGACCACGGGCACCAGCGGATCGCGCTCTTCCAGGGCTGGCTGCGGGGACTGCTCGGCGACCACGCGCACGCCCGCGTCGAGACCGCCCTGATCTATCGCATCGGCGACGAGGAGCACGTCCGTGGCCGGCTGACGGCGGCCGGTACCGACGACTCGGCCGCCACCGACATCGCGGCGAACTGCTACAGCCTGATGTTCTGGCTCCTGCTGCGCGACATCGAGCTGGTCACGCCGCTGACCGACCTGCCGGACCCCGACGGGTTCCACGACCTGATCCGGCGCGGGACGGTCGAGCAGTGGCGGGCCGCGCTCGCCCCCGTGGCCGCGCACCCGTGGGACCCCCGCGGGGAGGAGCTCGCCGCGCTGGCCGACGACGCCGGTCTCCCGGTGGTGGCCGACTCGCTGCGAGCGTGCCAGCGTGTCTACCAGCTGCTGCGGGAGGACGACGAGCGGCGGGCGGTCGCCGACGAGATCAGGCGGCGGGTCAAGCTCAGCGGACTGACCCAGAAGGCGTTCGCGGCGTACGTCGGCACCTCGCCCTCACGCCTGTCGACCTACGTCAGCGGCCGGGTGACGCCGTCGGCCGCGATGCTGCTGCGGATCCAGCGGGCATCGGAGGTGCTGGCCGCGCGTGATCCCGCGCAGCTGCCGGGACCGCCGGAGGGCTACCGGCCCCACATCCAGTAGCCCTCCGACCCCGAGCGTCCCGCCCCGCAGAGCCGACGGAGCACGCGGTCCAGGAGGTGGACCGGATCGGAGCACGTCGAACGATGGCACCGCTCGCGGTCGGGCGCCACGCCAAGGCCGCAGGCGTTATCAGATCCGGCGACGTACGGCGTCCCGCAGCGCCTGCTCGGGGTCGGTGCCCGTGGCGCGGGCCTCCGCCACGAGGGCGAGCAGGCGGTCGCCGAGGTCGTCGGAGTCGGGATCGACGTCGGCCGCCCGACCGTCGCGGGCGAGCCGGTCGAGCACCTTGTCGGCGTACAGGAGCGCCGGCAGGGTCGGCGGGAGGCCCTCGACGGGTGAGGTGCGCTGCTTCTCCTGGGCCTTGATCTGCTCCCAGACCTCGGTGACCGACTCGACGTCCTCCGCGGCGCCGTCGCCGAACACGTGCGGGTTGCGGCGCACCATCTTCGCGGTGATGTCGGAGGCGATGTCGTCGAGGTCGAATTCCCCCGCCTGCTCGGCGATGACCGCATGGAACACCACCTGGAGCAGCAGGTCGCCCAGCTCCTCGCGCAGGTGCGCGGTGTCGCCGGTGTCGATGGCCTCGAGGGTCTCGTGGGTCTCCTCGAGCAGGTAGCGCGCGAGCGAGCGGTGGGTCTGCTCCTGCTTCCACGGGCACTCGGCCCGCAGGCGGCGCATCACCTCGACGAACGCCGCGACGGCGTCCGTCCCCGAGCCGTCCGGCCCGTCGGTCATGCCTACGGGGCGAGCGGCGGCGCGGCGGGCGCCGTACCGCGGCGGCCACAGAGCTGGCTGTCGGGCAGCGCCTCGACCTGCTCCGGGTCGAGCTGCTCGGCCGTGCCGACCAGGGCCTCGGAGCTGACCGCGACGGAGGTCTGGCGGTCGGCCCGCTCGATCGCGCCCTCGGTGTCGAGGTCGAAGCGCGGGTTGATCGTCACGTCGACCTCGCTCGTGTCGAGCATGCCCTCCTCGTCGCCGACCTCCGGGACCGCGGCCTGGAGGTACTGGATCGCGTCGATGTAGGTGCGCACCGCCTCCTGCTCCTCCTCGGAGAACTCGTCCCAGCCGGGGATGCTGGCGTAGTCGGCGGGCTGCACGTCGAGCGAGACGTCCTGCTGCTCGACCAGCGCGCGGGCGACCTCTGCACTCGCCCACTGGGCGACGACGCTGGTCTGCACGATCGCGCGCGAGGTCGCCTGCGACGTCGGGTCGTTCTCCAGCGACGAGCAGATGGCGTCGGTCAAAACGTCGACCTGCTCGAGGTCGAGCGTGGCGTCCTCGACCTCGGCGGCGACGCCCGGCGCGGGCGGCTCGCCACCGACGATGTTGTCGGCTCCACAACCGGTCGCGAGGATCGCGACGCCGGCGACGGCAGAGGCGAGGGAGAGCTTCACTCGGGTCACGCTGGCTCCTGTGCTGGTGGATCGATGACGCTGTCGATGACGAGGCGGGCCCATTCAAGCAGGGCGATCCCCTCGAGCGGACGCCCCGTCGCACCCGGCGTGCCGGGGCGCGGCACGAGGATCGACTCGGCCTGCGCCTTGACGATCGACTTGGGGAACAGCCGCTGCAGCCGGATGGTGCGCGACTCCGGCAGGGTGACCGGCGCGAACCGCACGTTCTTGCCGACGGTCGTGACCTCCTTGACGCCCGCCTGGCGCACCCGGGCACGGAAGCGCGCGACCAGCTGGAGCGCCGCCACGGCCTCCGGCGGCTCGCCGTACCGGTCCTCCAGCTCCTCGGCGATCTCGTCGACATCCGAGCCGGTGCGGACCTCGGCCAGCCTCTTGTACATCTCCAGGCGCAGCCTTTCGCTGGGGATGTAGTCGTGCGGCAGGTGCGCCTCGACCGGCAGCTCGATGCGCACCTCCTCCAGCTGCTCGGGCGCGCCGCCGTCGCTGCGGAAGTCGCGCACGGCCTCGCCGACCAGGCGGACGTAGAGGTCGAAGCCGACGTCGGCGATGTGGCCGGACTGCTCGCCGCCGAGCAGGTTGCCGGCGCCGCGGATCTCGAGGTCCTTCATCGCGATCGCCATGCCGCCGCCGAGGTCGGAGTGCTGGGCCAGCGTCGCGAGCCGCTCGTGGGCGGTCTCGGTGAGCGGCTTCTCGGTCGGGTACAGGAAGTAGGCATAGGCGCGCTCGCGGGACCGGCCGACGCGGCCGCGCAGCTGGTGCAGCTGCGAGAGGCCGAGGGTGTCGGCGCGCTCGATGATCATCGTGTTGGCGTTGGACACGTCGAGGCCCGACTCCACGATCGTCGTGCAGACGAGCACGTCGAAGCGCTTCTCCCAGAAGTCGAGCATCACCTGCTCGAGCTGGTGCTCGCCCATCTGGCCGTGAGCGGTCGCGACCCGGGCCTCGGGCACCAGCTCGCGGAGCTTGGCCGCCGCCTTCTCGATCGAGTTCACGCGGTTGTGGATGTAGAAGACCTGGCCGTCGCGCAGCAGCTCGCGGCGTACGGCGGCCACGACCTGCCGGTCCTCGTAACCGCCGACGTACGTCAGCACCGGGTGCCGCTCCTCGGGCGGCGTGGTGATCGTCGACATCTCACGGATGCCGGTGATCGCCATCTCCAGGGTCCGCGGGATGGGCGTCGCACTCATCGACAGCACGTCGACGGAGGTGCGCAGCCGCTTCATCGCCTCCTTGTGCTCGACGCCGAAGCGCTGCTCCTCGTCGACGATGATCAGGCCGAGGTCCTTGAACTTGATGTCGGGATTGAAGAGCCGGTGGGTGCCGACCACGACGTCGACGGTGCCGTCGGCGAGGCCGGCGATCACCTCCGCGGCCTCCTTGTCCGTCTGGAAGCGGCTCAACCCCTTGAGCACGACCGGGAAACCGCTCATCCGCTCGGTGAACGTCGACAGGTGCTGGCTCACGAGCAGCGTCGTCGGCACCAGCACCGCGACCTGCTTGCCGTCCTGCACCGCCTTGAACGCCGCCCGCACCGCGATCTCGGTCTTGCCGTAGCCGACGTCGCCGCAGATCAGCCGGTCCATCGGGACCGTGCGCTCCATGTCGCGCTTGACCTCGTCGACGGTGGTCAGCTGGTCGGGCGTCTCGTGGAACGGGAACGCGTCCTCGAGCTCGCGCTGCCACGGGCTGTCGGGCCCGAACGCGTGGCCCTTGGTGGCCTGGCGGGCGGCGTACAGCTTGATCAGCTCGGCGGCGATCTCGCGGACGGCCTTGCGGGCGCGGTTCTTGCGCTTGGTCCAGTCCGCGCCGCCGAGCCGGTCGAGGCTCGGCTGCTCGCCGCCGACGTACCGCGTCACCTGGTCGAGGGCGTCGGCCGGCACGAACAGTCGGTCCGGCGGCGCGCCGCGCTTGCTGGCGCCGTACTCCAGCACCAGGTAGTCGCGCGTGGCGCCGTGCACCTCGCGCTGCTTCATCTCGACGAAACGGCCGACGCCGTGCTGCTCGTGCACGACGTAGTCGCCGGGCTTGAGCTCGAGCGGGTCGATCTGGCGCTTGCGACGGGTCGGCATCGCCCGCATGTCGCGGGTCGAGGCCTTCTGCCCGACGATGTCCTCGCCGGTGAGCACGACCAGCTTGCGCGCGTCGTCGACGATGCCGTGGGCGAGGTTGCCGCAGGTGATCGTGACGACGTCCTTGTCCGGTACGGCGCCGGCGGGCAGGCCGTCCACGAGCCGCGCCGGGACGTCGTGCTCGCCGAGCGCCTCGACCATGCGCTCGGCCGGGCCGTGGCCGGCATGCACGACGACGACGGCGTAGCCGTCGGCCCGCCAGTTCGCGATCTCGGCGAACGCCTTCTCCACGTCGCCGCGGTAGGCGGGCGCCGGGGCGGCACGCACCTGACGTTCTGGCTGAGAATCCGTCGAAGAATCAGCCAGTTCGTCAGGTACGTCGAGCCCGAACGGGCTGAACGTCCACCACGACTGGCCGCGCTCCAGCGCGTGGCTCCGCACGTCGGCGAGCTCGCGGTAGGACGCGGCCTGGAGGTCGATCGGCGCGGTGCCGCCGGAGGCAGCGGCGGCCCACGAGGCGCCGAGGAACTCCTCCGACGTCGCGACCAGGTCGTGGGCGCGCGCCCGGGCGCGCTCGGGGTCGAGGACGACGATCTGGGTGTCGCCGGCCAGCAGGTCGACGAGCAGCTCGAGGTCGTCGACCAGCGCGGGGATCAGCGCCTCCATGCCCTCGACGGCGATGCCCTGCGCCAGCTTGTCGGTGATCTCGAGCAGCTCGGGGTGCCGGCGCCCGAGCTCGGCCGCGCGCTCGCGGACCTCGGGCGTGAGCAGCAGCTCGCGGCACGGCGGCGCCCAGAGCCGGTCGAGCTTGGCGATCGTCCGCTGGTCGGCGACCGCGAAGGAGCGGATCTCCTCGACCTCCTCGCCCCAGAACTCCACCCGGACCGGGTGCTCCTCGGTCGGCGGGAACACGTCGACGATGCCGCCGCGGACCGCGAACTCGCCGCGCTTCTCGACCAGGTCGACGCGGGTGTAGGCGGCGTCGACCAGCCCGGCCACGACGGCATCGAGCTCCGACTCTCCCCCGACCTCGAGCTCGACGGGTGCGAGGTCGCCGAGACCCTTGACCTGGGGCTGGAGCACCGAACGCACCGGCGCGACGACCACCCTGAGCGGCCCGGTGCTCGCGTCGTCGCCCGGGTGGCAGAGGCGGCGGAGCACCGCGAGCCTGCGGCCCACCGTGTCGCTGCGCGGGCTGAGCCGCTCGTGCGGAAGCGTCTCCCAGCTCGGGTAGTAGCCGATCGTCGCGGGGTCGATGAAGTCGCCCAGCTCGGTGACCAGCTGCTCGGCGTCGCGGGTGGTCGCGGTGACCACGAGCAGCGGCCGCGCGGTGCGGGCGAGCCCCGCGACGACGAACGGGCGCAGCGGCTCGGGCCCGGTCAGCTCGTGGGTCGGCAGGCGTCCGCCCGCCGCGTCCTCGATCGCCGAGCTGAGGGCCGGGTCGGCGAGGACGAGGTCGGCGAGACCGGCGAGAGACACGAAGTGAGAGGTTACCTGCGCCTACCCGACGGCGCCGACCCCGGGATCGGTCACCCGGCCGAGGAAGAGCGGGGTGCCGTGCTCGACGTCGTGAATGACGAACAGGAACGGCCGGTCGACGTGGAACGGGACCGTGACGGGCATCGCGGTGGTCTCCATCACGACCGCGGTGGCGGCGGCCGCCTCGGTGCCGTGCTCGTCGACGGCGACGAAGCCCTGGTGCACGACCTCGCCGATGCGGAGGTCGAGGTCCTCGTCGGTCATCGGCCGGAAGTCCGCGTCGGAGCCGAAGGCCGACGGCATGCCGAGACTCCCGAGGATGCCGGCCAGCTGGGCGTTGCTGCGGAACGTCCAGCGCGGCAGCCGCAGGTCGAGCGTCGTGCCACGTCCGCCGGCCAGCATCTGCGGCAGGCCGCCGCGGACCACCTCCTGCTCGACGTCGGCCAGCCGGCCCTCGTCGGGCAGCACCACGGTCATCGCGAGCGTGCCGCCGGCGTACGGGATCCGGGCGGCCTGCCAGCCGTCGCCGCGCGTCAGCGCGCCGTACGGGCTGCCGCTCATCATCGGGACCCGGGTCGTGCCGCCGTCGGTCAGGTGGAACGTGCCGTCGCGCGTGGACGACGGCTCGAACGGCTTCTCCCAGGGCGCTTTGAGGTAGATCGCGTTGACGAGCACGAGCCGGGTCGCCGCGTCGAGGACGCCGCGGGCGATGAGGTCGCGGATCCGGTCGTGGGTGCGCCCGGCGACCCAGTCGTTGATGAGGACGCGCGCGTCCTCCGCGGCGCCCTCGAAGTCGACGGTGCGCACCGCGGCGCCGTACTCACGGGCGAGGGTGTCGAGGAAGGCCTTCTCCCAGCCGACGCCCCGCTGGCCGAAGAGCTGGTTGGCGGTGTCGAGCGCGATCTCCTTGCCGTCGCGGTGCGGCACCGGCCCCGCGAGCCCCTCGACGTACGTCGTCAGCGCGTTGAGCCCGCCGTGGAACCGGTCGTCGGCGCCGAGCACGTCCCGCATCTCCCGGGCCGTGTGGCCGCCGGCGCCGGTGAGCGTCATCCCGAGCGCGGCCACCACGGAGTACGGCGAGACCACGAGGTTACCGTCCGCCGGCAGCTCGCCGTAGAGATCGCCGGCGAAGCCGTGCATCGCGGCGACGACGCCAGGGATCGCGGCCCGGTCCCCCTCGGAGCGGGCCGTGTCGGAGCCGGCCAGGTCGACCTCGCCTTGCGCCATCGTGTGTCCTCCGCTCGTCTCGTCGCCACAGGACACCAGAGCAGGGGCGGCGACCGCCAGTACGGCGAGTCGGAGCGCGTCGCGTCGCGAGATCATGCCCAGCAGACGTCCCTGACCGCCCGACGGTTCCGTCGCCGCCCCGGCCGCTCAGCCGAACCGGCCGTTGACGTAGTCGGCGGTGCGGGAGTCCTGCGGGTTCTCGAACATCGCGCGGGTGTCGCCGTGCTCCACGATGACACCCGGGGTCCGGTGCGAGGCGAGGAAGAACGCGCACTGATCGGAGACGCGCGCCGCCTGCTGCATGTTGTGGGTGACGATCACGATCGTCACCTCCTGCGCCAGCTCGACCATGGTCTCCTCGATCACCCGGGTCGAGGTGGGGTCGAGGGCCGAGCACGGCTCGTCCATCAGCAGCACCCGCGGCCTGACCGCCAGGGACCGCGCGATGCAGAGCCGCTGCTGCTGCCCGCCCGACAGGCCGCCGCCGGGGGCGTCGAGGCGGTCCTTCACCTCGTTCCAGAGACCGCCCTTCGTGAGGCACGACTCGACGAGGTCCGCCTTGTCGCTCTTGCGCATCTTGGTGCCGGTGAGCTTGAGGCCGGCCAGGACGTTCTCCCGGATCGACATCGCGGGGAACGGGTTGGGCTTCTGGAACACCATGCCGATCGCGCGGCGGGCGTCGATCAGCCGCTTGCCCGGGTCGTAGATGTCCTCGCCGTCGAGCAGGACCTCGCCCGCCAGCTTCGCCGACGGCACCAGCTCGTGCATCCGGTTGAGGATGCGCAGGAACGTCGACTTGCCGCAGCCGGAGGGCCCGATCAGCGCGGTGATCCCGCCGGCCGGCATCGTGAGGGACACCCGGTCGAGCACCTGGTGGCTGCCGAACCAGGCAGTGATCTCCCGCGCCTCGAGCTCGGCGAGGCTCGCCGGCGCGGGCGCGTCGACCGAGGTCGGTGCGGGCAGTGGTGGGGGCGGAAGGGCAGTCATCAAGCAGTTCTTTCGTGATGCAGGGCCGAACCCGGGTGGCCGTCGAAGTGCGGCCACCCGGGTCCGAGGTCAGCGCGCGGGTGCGCGCGGACTCACTTCTGGGTGATGGTGAAGGACTTCGTCGCCTTCACCCCGTTCTTGTCCCCGGCCCAGCTGATGGTCAGGCTGTTCTTGCCCTTCGCGAGCTTGACCAGCGTGATCGTGACCTTGCCGTTGCTGAGCGTGCCGGAGCCGACAGTCTTGGCGCCCTTCTTGACGACGACCTTGCCGGTCGCCTTGGCGCTGATGCCGGCCAGCGTCACGGTGACGGTGCCCTTGGCGCGCGCGCCCTTCTTGACCGCCGACGGGAACGACTCGGCGATCGTCGCCGAGGTCTTCACGGTGACGACGGCGGGCGTCGCGTCCGAGGACTCGACGAAGTCGGTGTCCTCGGCCGGGACGAACGTCGCGGTGTAGGAGTGCTTGCCGGGGGCGACGCCGGTCAGGTTGAGCGTGGCGACGCCACCGACGAGCGGAGCGGAGCCGACCTTGGTCTCACCCTCGAAGAAGTCGACGGTGCCCTGCGCGGTCGGGGACGACGCGACGGTCGCCTTGAGCGTCGCCTTCTTCGCCCCCGGGCTGGTGCCGGCGACCGACGTGGTGGTCTCGATCGGCTCCGCCGGGAGGTTGAGGGTGAAGTTCGTCGCCGACGACTGGCCGACCTGGCCGCAGACGCCGCCGTCGCCGGGCCGGGCGAGCTGGCCGAAGCCGGCCTCGTTGATCAGGTCGGTGGCGGCGTCGGAGCAGAAGAAGCCCGCGCTGCCGAAGACGGCCTGGACCTTGGCGCTGGCCGCGTCGGCCTGGCGGACCACGTTGTAGAGCGCACGGTCGGCGTTCCAGCCGCCGTTGGCCGTGGTGGAGAGGAGCCGGAGCGTGCCCGGGGTGAGGCCGGCGCGGCCGACCGAGAAGGGTGCGATCGCGTTGGCGTTGCCCTTGATCGGGTCGTCCTCGTGCTCCTGGACCTCCTGGACCCCGGCGGCCAGGACGACGTCGACGCCGGCGTTCATCTTCTTCAGCTCGCCGATGAAGAAGGACCGGGTGCCCGAGCCGCTCTGCGGGATCATCGGCACGATCGTGCCGGCGCTGCCGCCGACCTCGTTCCAGTTGGTGATGTCGCCCTTGTAGATGCTCACGATCTGGGCGGGCGTCAGCTTCACGGGGGCGTTGGACGCGACGTTCGCCGAGACCGCCATCTGGAGCGAGTCGAGGGCGAACGGGATGGCCTGCAGGCCCGCGGCCTTCTCGGCGTCGTTGAGGCCCGAGGACGACCGCGCGTAGTCGATGTCGGCGTTGTCCCCGGCGCCGTAGAGCAGGCTCTTGCCCGCGCCCGACCCGTTCGGCCGATTGATGTCGCCGCTCGGCAGGGGGATCTGCCCACCGCCCAGCGCCTGGAACGTCGCCACCCGGTAGCCGGCGCCCGGGTTGGCCGCGTTGTAGGCGTCGGCCAGCAGCTTGACCGCGTGCTGGCTGGTGTCCGACCCCACGCCGATGAGGTCGTTGGCGACGGGCGTGAACGTCGTGTCGTCGGGCAGCGTCTCAGCGTGCGCCGGCGCGGCCGACCACACTGCCGTCGCGGCGAGGGCGCCGGCGAGGACACCCATCAGCGTCTTGCGTACGAACATCTGTCTCTTCTTCCTCGGGATTGGTCGTGCGATGTGTTCAGTTGTCGGTTGAGCGGTCGGGTCAGATCAGGTTGGGGAGCAGCCGCATCGCGGTGTCCGTCGTGCCCCAGGCGAGAGCCACCGCCACCGGTGCGGCGACGACCCACACCAGCGCGGCCGACCAGCGCTCGCGCGCGGCGATGATGGCGACGGTCAGCGCCGTCAGGAGGGCGAGGCAGAGGCAGAGCATCGGGAGCGCCGTCGTGCCGCGTGCCAGCGCCTCCTCCGACTCGGGCACCGTCGGCGGCACGCCGCCGGGCGCGCCGAACCCCTCCGTCGCCTCGGCGTCGACGTAGACGGTCTCGCCCGGGGTGAGGGCGGCGAGCCGGCCACCGCCCACGGTGCTCACCAGCGTCAGTCGGGCGACACCGTCACCCCGGGGCGGCGGCAGAGGATCGCCGTCCCGTCGTACGCCGAGCACGTAGAACGTGAGCTCGCCCTGGGCCATCACGACGTCGATCGGGTCGCCGTTGTCGAGCAGCCCGATGTCGGCGAACGGCGCGCCGTACGTCGTGGAGCGGCCGTAGACGAGCGAGGTGCCGACCTGGCCCGGCAGCACCGTGTTGCGCTTGTGACCGGGACCCGCGAAGAGATCTCCGGCCGCGGTGCCCTCGACCACGACCTCCTCGACGTCCAGGGTCGGGAGCCGGAGCAGGGCCACCGGCTCGCCGGCGTCGACGACGGGTCCGACGGGCGCGGTCAGCCCGGCGAGCTGGGTGCGGAACTCGCGGTACAGCAGGTCCTGGTCGCGGGCGTGCGACACGTTGCCGAAGAACAGCAGGTGGACGACCATCCAGCCGCAGACGATCGCCAGGATGGCGCTCGACGTCGAGAGGACCGCTGCGCTCCCCTGCGGCTCCGGGCGCGGCGCCCGCGGCGGCCGCCGGGCCTGCCACGCGACGACCGCGCGACGACGACGTTCGAACCACGAGCCCGCCGCGCGGGCCCAGCCGATCGGCCGGTCGAGCGCGCTGGGTCGCCTGCGCGCGCCGGGTGCGGCCGGCGCGGGCGGGGGCGGCGGTGGGGGCGGCGGTGGGGCGGTGGGTGCGCTCACGGGCGGCCCGACCCGACGAAACGGGAGACGACCGAGCTGGCCGCGGCCAACAGGCCGATGATCATCAGCACGGGCAGCAGGGACCTGCCCATGTTGGAGCTCTCGGCGCTGGTGGGCGTCGTGGGCGCGGCCTCGGCCTGGTCGGGGTTGACGGGGTCGTCCTCGTCCGGTGAGCCGTCGTTCTCCGGGTCCCCGGTCTCCGGGTCCACCGGCGTCGTCGGTGTGTCGTCCTGGTCCGGCGAGCCGTCGTCGGGATCGTCGGGGCCGGCCTGGGCCTCGATCGCGTCGGCCGTCCGCTGCGCCTGGCGCCACAGCTTCGCGGTCACGCCGGTCTTGCGGATCGGCAGGTAGCCGGCGGGCAGGAAGCCGTTGCCGCGGCCGGGGCGCTGGCCCTCGGTCGTCGCGATCCGGATGAAGGAGGCGACGTCGTCGGCCTGCTCCTGCTCGAGGTTCTGCAGGCGCGCGACGGTCGAGACGATCATCGTCCCCGGATAGGCGTTGCCGGCCCGCGCCGCACGCCCCGCGTCGACGACGTACGGGCCGTACTCGTCGCCCTTCTCGCCGACCTGCTGAGCGACGCGGACCGCGGCCGCGAACGACTCCTCCGACGGCTCGACGTACGTGCCGTTCGAGGTCTCCAGCGCCGCCTCGTGCAGGCCGTAGCGCTCGGCGTCGCCCGAGCTCGCCAGCCCGAGCAGGAACCGCGCCCCGAACGACTGCCGGTCGACGCGCCCGATCTTGAACACCGGCGGGCTCTCCGGGTCGACCGAGAGGTCGCGCTCGCACCGGGTCGCGGTGTAGGGCCAGGCGTCGATCAGCGCGTCGGCGATCTTGCGCATCGTGGTGACCGGCGCCGCCAGCAGGTTGAAGTAGACCGCCGGGTTGGCCTTGCGGCACTCCTGCTCCGTCTCGGGGACGTACTCGTCGAGCAGTGGCCACTCGTCGCGCGGCAGCTCGATCCTCTTGTACGCCGGGTTGACCTTCATGCCCCACGGGTCGGGCTTGCCGTTGATGAACGCCATCGCCTCCTTGTCGCTGGCGACGTACGTCGTCAGCTGGCGGATGACGTCGGCGGAGTTGGCCAGCGAGATCAGGTTGGCGCCGGCCTCCTGGGAGATCTGGCTGAGCCCCGGGTTGAGCTTGATGAACTCGGGATCGTTCATGATCGCCAGCGGGTTGTCCCCGATGCCCGGGTGCCCGCGGCCGAGGTCGGAGCCGAGATAGCTCTGCGTGATGAGCTTCGCGATCAGGCGCGGGTTGAGCCGCAGGTCGGTGAACTCCCCCGCGTTGCCGGGCCGGTCGATGACGTAGCCGACGCTGAAGCCGGTGACCGCCGTCGGCGCGTAGCCGACGGGATCGGAGCCGGTGCGCTTGTGCTCGGCCGCGACGAAGGCCGCCGGGCCGCCGCCGGTCTCCATCAGGTTCCAGCCGGTCTGGTCGGGCATCTGGTTGAGCTGGAACTTGAAGCGCTTCTTGTTCAGGCAGTAGGCCGGCGCCCACTGGAGCGCGGCCTGTGCCATCAGCTCGGAGCCGTAGAAGCCGGTCGGCGGGCGCTGGTCGAGCACCTCGCACGCGTCGGGCGGGAGGCCGAAGTCGATCGGGATGCTGAACCGGTTGCGCCAGTTGGACTCGCTCCACCACAGCTCGGGCGACACGGCCTGGTCGACGCCGAGCCCGGCGAAGTTGCTGCTGCCGGGCGGGAACTGCCCGTACTTCCGGCAGCCCTTGTCGACCTCGGTCATCGGATGCTGCGGCTGGGCGCAGCTGATGCCGACGATGGGCACGACGACGATCGAGCAGGCCACCTTGTAGGAGCAGCCGAGCGACTCGTTCTCGACCGCGGAGCGGACCTCGAACTGGACCTCCCCGCGGCCGTTCTCGTCGCTGAACGCCGCCATCTCTGCCGGCGGCATCGCCGAGTCGACGGCAGCCTCGGGCGCGATCTCGTCCGCGTTGCAGAACGGGTAGACGGTGCCGTTGGCGGCTCGGAACGGCGTGATGTGCGTGGCCCAGCCGAGCTCGGGGTGCTCGACGTTGGGGCACTCCTCGCTCGGGAACGGCTCCATCCCGCTGATCAGCTCACGGTCCGCGGGGTCGGCGTAGTGGTCGACGGTCCACGTGGCGTTCGCGCCGGAGGCGATCAGCACCGACCGCTGGGTGACGGCGGAGGTCCAGCAGGTCTCCCGGGACAGGCGCTTCCGCGGCGGCAGCTTCGGGTCGTCGAGACCTCGGCACTGCAGGACGACGACCGGGTACTCCTGGGCGAGACCCTTCGGCCCGTACGGGTCGTTGGACCGCCCGCCGCTCGGCGGCGCACCGGTCCACGAGACCTCCACCCGCTCGCGCCCGCGGAGGTCTGTCAGGCCGTCGGCCGTGACCGTCATGTCGTACGACGACACGGGCTGCTCGACGCCGTGAGCGTCGACGACAACGCGGCCGATCGTCTTGGTAGCGCGGTAGCTGTCCTTGACCGGCGCCGCAGCGGCGAGCACCGCGGCGGACCGGCGCTCGGGCGCGTCGGGTGCCGACACGGCCGACCCGACCGAGACGCCCGGCAGCAGCGTCAGGGCGGCGAGGACGACGAGCGCAAGCCCTCCGGCGAGTCTGCGGGCGCCCATCACCGGCCACCCTGTCCGGGTGCGGCGCCCGACGCCGAGCGGCGGCGCCGTACGAACGAGACGAAGAGACCGGGCACGAGCACCAGCGCCGCGAGCTCGGCGACCGCGAGCCAGCCGAACGTCCGGCTGTCGCCCGGGCGGTCCTCGACGAGCGTGGAGGTGGCGTAGGCGGCCTCGCCGGTGGTGCCCGAGTCGCCAGGGGCGATCGGTTCACCGGTCTCGGGATCGATCTCGGTGCCGCCCGTGCCGTCGTCCGGCCCGGTGCCGCCGTCGTCCGGTCCCGCCGGGCCGGAGCCGTCGGGGTCCTCACCCTCGCCGCCCGGGTCGTTGTTGCCGGTGTCGGTGCCGCACGGGCCCTGGCCGATCTTGTCGCACTCCGGCGGCATCGGCGCCTGCTCGGCGAGCAGGTTGCGGTTCGGGTTCTTGCCGTCGAACGTCGGATTGTTGCAGCTCCGCACGTCGCGGTCGGTGAGGTCGACGCCGTTGTCGGCCTGCTTGAGCTTGGCGACCTGCTGGAACCCGGCCTGCACCAGGTTGAGCGGCAGCGGTGAGTAGCCGTAGGGCCCGGCCGCGGTCTGCCCCGAGCACAGTGAGTAGTAGATGAAGTCGGCCAGCGTCTGCCGCTTCGACGTGGTCATCCGCTGGTCGTCGGCGCCGGTCGGGATGAGCATGTAGGAGTACGACGAGATCGGGTAGGCCCGCGGATCGGGGTGCCGGTAGACGCCGTCGAGGATCTGGGTCAGGTAGTCCTGCGACCCCTTGTTCTGGTTGATCTGCGCCCTGGTGAGCGCGACCGCCGTGTTCCACTGCGTCGGCTCGACGAAGTAACCGGCCTTGTTGAGGACCTTGACCACCGGGTAGTCGGCGTTGACCGGGTAGGCGTACTCGACATAGCCGATGTAGCCGTTGCCAGCCGAGCTCTTGATCGTGTTCATGACCTGGTCCGAGCCCGCCTGCGAGGTCATCCGGGTGCCATCCTTCACCGGGTAGTAGGACGTCAGGCCGGACTGACCGAAGTAAGGCCGCCAGATCGACGGGTACTCCTTGTCCATCCAGGTCGTCAGCTGGGCCGTCGTGCCGGAGCCGTCGGCCCGCACCACCGGCGTGATCGCGAGGTCGGGGAACTCCCGGCCGTTGTTGTCCTCGGTGATCTGCGGGTCGTTCCAGTTGGTGATCTTGTTGGTGAAGATCTTCGCGAGAGTCTCGCCCGAGAGCCTCAGGTTGCGCACCTGCTCGTTGCCGATCTTGAGCTGATAGCTGAACGCGGTGCCACCGGCGACGATCGGCAGGTACGCGAAGTCGCGGCCGTTGGAGGTGTCGGCGTTCCCGTTCTCGTCGACACCTTGGTACGGGATCTCGGAGATGGCGAAGTCCACGCTGTTCTGCGCGAAGTCCTTGCGGCCCTTCGTCGAGCCGCCGCCGGTGTAGACGACCGACATGCCGTTGGCGTCGACGTCGGCGATCCACTTCTGCACGATCAGCTCCGACCATGTGGAGCCCGTGCCCTCGATCGTCGCGTAGGGCACGCGGGCGGCGCCCGGGTCGGCACGGTTGGCGGCGGTGGCGGTGCCGGCGAGACCGGCGATCACGCACAGGCCGGCGAGGAGGACGAACGCCGTACGGCGCGCGCGGGTGTTCATGTGGTGCTCCGGGTCGCTGGAGTCGGGGTGGGCGGGGAGGGTGCGGGGCGGCGCACCTTGCGGGAGAGCGAGGCGGGCAGGCGGCGGATGCCCGCGACGAGCCCGGACACCCGCTGGGTCAGCGGTGGCCGGTTCCGGTTGCTGCGCGGCCGCGCCACGAGGCGCGCGATGACGAAGAGCGCCAGGACGAGGATCATCAGGACCACGGCCGCGCCGAAGGCACGCTGGATCGAGTTGGGTTCACCGCTCCGGACGTTGGTGTAGATGTAGAGCGGCAGCGAGTTCATCGCTCCCTCGGTGGGGTTGGTCACCAGGAACGTCGCGGCCCCTGAGGTGAGCAGCACGGGACTCGTCTCGCCGACGCCCCGCGCGACGCCGAGGATCACGGCGGTCGCGAGGCCCGGTCGGGCCGTGGGGAGCACGACGTGCCAGACGGTCCGCCAGCGGCTGGCGCCGAGCGCCAGGCTCGCCTCCCGGAGCGTGCCCGGAACGACCCGGAGCACCACATCGGCGGCGCGGGCGATGATCGGCAGCATCATCACGCCGATGGCGAGGCCGGCGGCGAAACCGGAGCGCGGGAAGCCGAGGGTCAGGATGACCACCGCGTAGATGAACAGCCCCGCAACGATCGACGGGAGCGCCGTCATGGCCTCGACAACGGTCCGGACGACGCGGGCGAACCGGCCACCCACCTCGGTCATGAAGACCGCCGTCCCGATCCCCAGGGGCAGCGTGATCAGCAGCGCGATGGTGAGCTGGATGGCCGACCCCGTGATCGCGTGGAGCACCCCGCCCTGGGCGAGGGGGGCCTTGGGCTCGACGCCGGCCATGTCATCGGTGAAGAAGTTCAGCTCGGTGAGCGGACGCCACCCGCGCAGGAAGACGAAGACGATCGTGGACACCAGCGCGATGCCCACGACCAGGGCCCCGGTCGTGATGACGGCACCGGCGACCCGGTCCTTCACCTCGACCGCGGTGCCCGTCATCGAGGTGAGCACAGCGGTCATCACGACGCCGGCGACGAAGAAGACCACGAGGAACCACGGCAGGCCGTCGAGCGGGAGGAAGCGCTGCGTGACGAGCCAGGCGATGCCGAGCGCGGAGGCCCAGGCGCCGAGCCGGACGAAGCGCTCGTCGGCGTTCATGCCCCCGAGGGCGGGCCGCGGCACCGGCGGGGGCGCCGCGGCGTTCCGCGCCGGGAGGTACGTCGTCGGCTTGACGGCACGCAGTGTGGTGGCGTGCCCGGCGGTGGTGCGCTCGTCGGCGACGGTGCTCATGCGTCGGCGTCCGCTCCGGAGCGGCTGCGGTTGACCACCACTGCCGCCGCCGTGTTGACCGCGAGGGTCAGCAGGAACAGGACGAACCCGGCCGCGAGCAGCGCCGAGAGCTGGGACGGGCTCGCGTCGCCGAACCGGACGGCGATCAGCGAGCTGACCGAGTTGGTCCCGGTCTCGAGCACGTTCCACTTGATCTCGAAGACCGGGGCGATGATCAGGACGACCGCGATGGTCTCGCCGAGCGCGCGGCCGAGACCGAGCATGGTGCCGCCGATGATGCCGCCGCGGCCGAAGGGCAGCACGACCGAGCGGATCACTCCCCACTTGGTCGCGCCGAGCGCGAGAGCGGCCTCCCGCTCCCCGGGCGGCGTCTGCGAGAAGACCTGGCGCATGACCGCGCACGCCATCGGCATCACCATCATCGCGACCGCGATACCGGCACAGAAGGCGCTGGCGACGTACCGCCCGGCGTCCGGGACGGCCGCGTCCGGATCGGTCCCGCGGACCTCGAAGAACGGCACCCACTCGAACGTGCCCTGCAGCCAGAACGCGAACTCTCCTGCGTGCGGCATGATCAGGAAGAAGCCCCAGAGGCCGTAGACGATCGACGGGATCGCCGCCATCAGGTCGACGAGCGAGACGAGGGCGGCCTTGATCTTCGCCGGGGCGTACTCGCTGATGTAGAGCGCTGTGAGCACGGCCAGGGGGAACGCGATGGACATCGCGACCAGCGCGATGGAGACGGTGCCGACGAGGACGCCGCCGATGCCGAGGAGGTTCTCCTCGGGCTTCCACTCCGCCCGGTAGAGGAACCCGAGCCCGTAGTTCTTGAGGGTCGGGACCGCCTGCCACGCGAGGAAGATGCCGACGCCGCCGGTGATGACGAGCACCGATGCCCCGATCGCCCGGGAGACGTGCACGAACACCGCGTCCGCGCCGGTCGCGCGACGGGAGATCCGTCGCGGAGCGACCTCGGGCGCGCCGGGATCGACGACGGGCAGAGTGGTCAACGCTAGCTTCCTCAAACGTTGCCGCCCGAGCGCGGCGAGACAGCCGACCGGGCGGATGCCCGGTCGTCAGGAACTATCAGCGTCGTGGCCTACCGACCGGGGTGTCCTCGGTGAACGCGGCCGGAACGTCGGGCGTGCAGATCCCGCGGGAAGGACTAGACCAGGTCCGGCGGGTCAGCCGGCCTCGGCCGCGGCCAGGGCCGCCTTCC
This sequence comes from Nocardioides thalensis, assembly GCF_013410655.1. Classification (NCBI taxonomy): domain Bacteria; kingdom Bacillati; phylum Actinomycetota; class Actinomycetes; order Propionibacteriales; family Nocardioidaceae; genus Nocardioides; species Nocardioides thalensis. Next base: position 1,016,457 of record NZ_JACCFP010000001.1, on the reverse strand, counting down.
ACTCGCGGAACTCCTCCTCGGTGCGGCCGTCGCGCCAGTAGCCGGAGATGGAGACGTCGTCGCGTGGCACCGCGCGCTCGGTGAGCAGGTAGGGCCGGACCTCGTGCATGATGACCTGCGCCTCACCGTGGACGAACGCGTGCACCCGGCCCTCGCGCCACGGCAGCGCGCGTACGGCGTCCGCGAGCCCCCGCCGCCCGGCGGAGGACCCGTTGCTGGTGCCGCTGTGGTGGATCCAGGTGACCTCGACGCCCGCGGGCGCCGGCAGCGGCTGCTCGTGGGCGGGGGTGTCGACCTCGAGGACGGCGTACCCGACCGCGTCGGCGGGGAGCGCGGCGAGCGACTGCCGGATCGCCGGCAGCGCGGCCTCGTCGCCGGCGAACAGGTGCCAGTCGGCCGTCGGGTCGGGCGCGTAGGCGCCGCCCGGGCCGCGGACGTGGATCGTGTCGCCGGGCTGGGCAGTCGACGCCCACGGGCCGGCGATGCCGGAGGTGCCGTGGACGACGAAGTCGATCTTCATGGTCCCGGCGGCGACGTCGGGGTCGACCGCGGTATAGGTGCGCAGCGTGGGTCGGCCGCCGCGCTCGAGCTCGGCGACGTCGCCGAAGACGAGCTTCACGTAGCGGTCGGTGAAGGTGCTGTCCGCGAACTTGGCGAGGTCGCCCTCGAAGTGGAGCCGCACCATCCCGGGGCTGAGCCGCTCGGAGCGGGTGACGGTCAGGAGGGTGATCGGCTTGCTCACGAAGGGCAGCCTAACTACGACCCGAAGCGCCTCTCCCTGTGGGCGTAGGCGCGAATGGCGCGCAGGAAGTCGACCCGGCGGAAGTCGGGCCAGTAGGCGTCGCAGAAGTAGAACTCCGACTTCGCGCTCTGCCAGAGGAGGAAGCCGCCGAGGCGCTGCTCCCCCGACGTTCGGATCACCAGGTCGGGGTCGGGCTGGCCCTTGGTGTAGAGGTGGTCGGCGATGTGCTCGACGTCGATGATCTGCGCGAGCTCCTCGAGCGAGGTGCCCCGGCTGGCGTGCTCGTTGAGCAGGGAGCGCACGGCGTCGGCGATCTCGCGGCGGCCGCCGTAGCCGACGGCGACGTTGACGAGCATCCCCTCGACCTCGGCGGTGCGCTCGGCGGCGCTCTTGAGCCGCTCGGCGGTCGAGGCGGGCAGCAGGTCGAGCGCCCCCACCGGGTTGAGCCGCCAGCGACCGGTGTCGGCGAGCGAGTCGACGGCGTCGCCGATGATCTCGAGCAGCGGCTCGAGCTCCCGCGCGGGCCGGTTGAGGTTGTCGGTCGACAGCAGCCAGAGGGTGACGACCTCGATGCCGATCTCGTCGCACCACGTCAGCAGCGGCTCGATGTTGGCGGCACCCGCGCGGTGGCCGTGGGCGGTGTCGCGCCCGACCGCCTTCGCCCAACGGCGGTTGCCGTCGAGCATCACCCCGACGTGCTTGGGCAGGTTGCCGGGCATCCGGCGGAGCATCCGGGCCTCGTAGGCGGGGTAGAGCACCCGTCGTACGCCTTGCTTCCAGTCCGCCACGTCCACGATCGTAACCACCCTTCCCCCCGGTTGGTTGGTGCTGCGACGATGGGGCCCCGACGCCGCGTCGTGAGCAAACGTCCAGAGGAAGAGGTACGACGATGACCGCCGCTGCATGGCACCCGGACCCCACCGGTCAGCACGAGCTCCGCTACTGGGACGGGTCCCAGTGGACCGAGCACGTCTCCGACGGCGGCGTCGTCTCCACCGCTCCCCTGCAGCCGCCGGCGCAGCCTGAGAGCCAGCACGACGCCTCGGCCGGCAGCGGCGAGGCCTCGCCCTTCTCCGAGGACAGCTCCGACGCGACGATGCGCGCCGGCGGCGACCCGCTGACCGACCCGTACTCGGAGAGCTCGTCCGCCGACGAGTCGGCTCCCTCGGTGTTCGACGCGCCCGCCGACGAGACGCCCGCGGACGAGCAGCCGGCCGACGACCCGTTCGCCGCGACCCGCGTCGTGCCGCAGCAGCAGGTGGAGGAGCAGGCCGCGGAGGAGCAGGCCGCAGAGGAGCAGGCCGCGGAGGAGCCCGCCGCGCAGGCCCCGTCGTACGAGTCCAGCGCCCCGACCTACGAGGCCGGCCCGTCCTCCTACGAGGCGACCCCGCCCGCGTTCGGCGGCGCGCCGCCGGCGTACACGCCCGAGCAGCAGCCGCTCCCCGCCCACGACCCCTACGCCCAGCAGCCGCCGATGGGGCAGCCCCACGTCGGCGGCCCGTCGGCGTACGGCGACGCGTTCGGCGGCATCACCGGCGACCTGATCGACGGCCGCTACAGCGAGGTCGGCGACACCCCCGGCCCGTCGCTCCAGAACAGCAAGATGCTCAAGGTGCGGATCAACGAGCCGTTCATGGCGCGGCAGGGCTCGATGGTCGCCTACCAGGGCAACGTCAACTTCGCCTACCAGGGCGGCGGCGCCGCGAAGTTCCTCAAGAAGGCCGTCACCGGCGAGGGCCTCTCGCTGATGCGCGTCGAGGGCCAGGGCGACGTCTTCCTCGCCGACATCGCGGCCAACGTGCACATCCTGCACCTCAACAACAGCGGCCTGTCGGTCAACGGCAAGAACATCCTCGCGTTCTCCGCCAACCTCCAGTGGAACATCGAGCGGGTCAAGGGCGGCAGCATCGCCGCGGGCGGGCTGTTCAACACCACGCTGCGCGGCACCGGCTGGGTCGCCATCACCACCGACGGCGACCCGGTGGTCCTCAACGCACAGGAGGCGCCGACCTTCGCCGACGCCAACGCGCTCGTCGCCTGGTCCGTCCAGCTGCAGACCGGCATCAAGTCGTCGTTCACCGCCGGCGCGCTGATCGGACGTGGCTCGGGCGAAGCCTTCCAGGTCACGTTCAACGGTCCCGGCTTCGTGATCGTCCAGCCGTCCGAGGGCGTGCCGCCCGTCCCGACCGCCTGAGGTACCGCCTGACGATGAACCAGTCGCTCAAGCACGGCACCGAGGCCGTGCGCTCGGGGTTCGACGCCATCGGCGACCAGATCAGCGACAAGCTGGCGGAGGTCAAGCCCAAGCTGCGTGGCTGGCTGCACCTCGTCAGCACGCCGCTGATCCTGGCCGCCGGCATCGTCCTGATCGTGCTGTCGCCGACGGCGACGACGCGCATCGGGTCGGCGCTGTACGTCGGGAGCGCGCTGCTGCTGTTCGGGACCTCCGCGGTCTACCACCGCGGCACCTGGTCACCGAAGGTGTGGCTGATCCTCAACCGGTGGGATCACTCGAACATCTTCCTGCTGATCGCCGGGTCCTACACACCGTTCGCGTTGATCCTGCTCGACGGCACGTCCCAGGTCGTGCTGCTGGCGACGGTGTGGACCGGAGCGCTGCTCGGGATCTTCATGAAGCTCTTCTGGCGCTCTGCACCCCGCTGGCTCTCCGCGCCGATCTACATCGCGCTCGGCTGGGCCGCGGTGTTCTTCATCCCGGCGTTCTTCGACGGCGCGGTGGCCCTCGGGGTCGGCATCGGCGTCGCCACGTTCGTGATGATCGTGGTCGGCGGGGCCCTCTACACGTTCGGCGGCCTCGTCTACGGCCTCCAGTGGCCCGACCCGTCGCCGCGGTGGTTCGGGTTCCACGAGGTGTTCCACACGTTCACGATCTTCGCGTTCGTGGCGCACTACGTCGGCGTCTCGCTGGCGACGTACTCGCTGCGGTAGGCAGTCGTAGGAGTCAGAGTGGTCTATAGGTCACTCTGAGTCCTACGACTCAGCAGCATCAGCGTCTCCGTGTGCGCCGTCTGCGGGAACATGTCGAACACCTGCCCCCGCGCCGGCGCGTAGGACCGCATCACCGCGAGGTCGCGCGCGAGCGTGTCGGGGTTGCAGCTGGAGTAGAGCACGTGCGGCACGCCGGAGTCCTCGAGCCAGCCAGCAAGCTGAGCACCGAGGCCGCGCCGCGGCGGGTTCACGATCACCAGCTCAGGCCGCGCCTCGGCCGCTGAGGAGAGGGCGTACACCGTCGCGTCGCCTGCCTCGAACCGCAGGTCCTGCGCGGACAGTCCCGCATCGTCGCACCCACGCTCTGCCGAGGCGATCGCCTCCGCGCTGAGCTCGACGCCGGTCACCGTCCGCCCCGGCCGGGCGACGTGCAGCGCGAACCCGCCGACGCCGCAATAGAGGTCCCACGCCGTTGCCGGAGCGATCTCGTCCACCCACGCCCGCGCCTGCCGGTAGAGAGCGGCCGCGATCGCGGTGTTGGTCTGGAAGAAGCTGCGGGGGCCCAGGTGCAGCGTGACGTCGTTGACCTCGATCGGGAGCGTCGCCTGCTCGGTCAGCACGATCTCGCGCTCGCCCTCGATGACCGCCTTGTGCTCGGGCTGCACGTTGATCGTGACGACCCGCAAGCCGGGCAACGCCGACAGCAGGGACGGCAGGTGCTTGCGGATGCGCGCCTCGGCCTCCCGCGACCGCAGCACCCACCGCACCATCAGCGCGCCCGCCGGCGACTCCGTGACCAGCACGTGTTTGAGCTCGCCCGCTCGCGCGGCCACGTCGTACGGCGCGAGCGCGGCCCGCGTCACGAACGCAGCCAGCTCGGGGAGCGCGGCTACGATCCCGGGCGTGTGCAGCGCGCAGTCGCGCAGGTCCACTCCCCCGCCGGCGGCGTCGAGGATCCCGAGCGTCGGCCGGTCCACGGTCCCGGCCACGACCATCTTCGCCTTGGTGCGGAAGCCCTCGGGCGCGCTGGCGACGGCAGGCAGCCATTCCGGCTCGGGCCGGCCGTCGAGGACGGCGGTCACCGCGTCACGGGTGACCCGGCCCTTGCGCGCGAGCTGGTCGGCGTACGGCGTCTCGATCCACGCGCACGACCGGCACTCGCCGGAGGTGAAGTGGTGGCAGTCGAGCAGCACCGACGAATCGTAGACGCGGGGAGGTCAGCCGGCCGAACGCCGGCGGCGTATCTCCTCGTTGATGGCCGGCACGACCTCGTGCAGGTCGCCGATGACGGCGTAGTGGGCCTTCGTCACCATCGGGGCCTCGGCGTCGGTGTTGACCGCGAGGATCGTCTTCGCCGTCGCACAGCCGGCCCAGTGCTGGATGGCGCCGGAGATCCCGCACGCGACGTAGAGGTCAGGTGAGATCCGGCTCCCCGTCTGGCCGACCTGCTCGTGGTGCGGCCGCCAGCCCAGGCTGGTGACCACGCGCGAGACCCCGAGCGAGGCGTCGAGCAGCTCGGTCAGCTCGAGCAGGTCGCCGAACCCGTCGGCGCTGCCCGCGCCGCGACCGGCGCCGACGACCACCCGGGCGGACTTCAGGCCGCCGGACAGATCGGGCGGTGGCGGCTCCGAGGAGACCACCCGCGCGACGAGGTCGGCCGCGCCGACCTCGGGGCTCGAGGCCACCAGGTTGCCGGCGGCCGGCGTCTCGGCGGGCAGGGCCTCCACCGCGTGGCCGGCGACCGTGAAGACCGCCGGACGCTCGTCGAGCACCATCTCCTCCAGCGCCGATCCCCCGACGACCTGGCGGGTGACCGTGAACGGCGCGAGGCCCTCGAACGCGACCACGTTGGCCGCCATCGCGACGCCGGTCCGCGCCGCGACGTGGGCGAGCACCTCCATCCCGCGCGGCGTGCCGGCGGCGCTCACGACGACGGCTCCGGTCGCCTGACGCACGCCCTGCACGGCCGCCGCCCAGGCCGCGCCGCCGTACGACGCGAACGCCTCGCCGGTCGCGTGGTGCACGTCGCGGACGCCGTACGACGCCAGCTGGCTCGCGAGCTGCTCCGGCGAGCAGGCGAGCTCGCCGATCGCGACCGCGTCGATCGGCACGCCACCGCCCTCGGCCGACAGCCTGCGCAGGAACGTGATGGTCTCGCAGGAGACCTCGACCGCGCCGTTGGCGTCGGTCTCGACCAGGACCAGGATCATCGGAGGACCCCCAGCTTCTCGAAGAGGTCGACGACAGCCGGGGCAGCGTCCGCGCCCTTGCCGAGGACCTGCACGTCGCTGGGCTGGGGCGGCGGCAGGAGCAGCCGCTTCCGCTTTGAGCCGCGAGGCTCCGCGGCAGGCGTGCGCTGCTCGATCTCGACCTTCTTGGCCTTCATCCGGCCGGGAACCGTCGGATAGCGCGGCTCGACGCCGCCCTCGAGGACCGTCACCACGGCGGGCAGCGACACCCGGTAGGTCTCGCGCCCGTCGGGGCTCTTGACCCGGGCGACCACCGCGTCGTCCTCGACTTCGACGAGCGCCGCCCCGTTGACCACCGGCCGGCCCAGCTCGTAGGCCAGCCGGATGCCGACCTGGAAGTCGCCGCTGTCGGCGGCGTCGTTGCCGAGCAGGACCAGGTCGTGCGGGCGGCCCTCCGCCTCGTGCGCGCGGACCACGGCCGCAAGCTCACGCGCCACATCGGCGGGCCCGAACGCCGCCGGGTCGGCCTCGACGTGGGTCGCCGCCGTGCAGCCCACCGCGAGCGCGGCGCGCAGCTGCTCGACCGCCTCGGGCTCGCCGAGCGTCGCCACGGTGGCCGTGCCGCCAGTCGCCGAGGCGATCTGCACCGCCAGCTCGACCGCGCACTCCTCGTGGTTGCTCATCGTGTAGCCGGCGAACCGCCCGTCGACGGACTGGCCGTCGTCGGTGAGCACGACCTCGCCGGAGGAGTCGACGACCCGCTTCACGCAGACGAGTACGTCGACCATCAGCGGATCCGCTCGTTGGCGGGGTCGAGCAGCGGGGTGGCGTCGACCGAGCGGACCGTGACCGGGTAGAGCTCCTCCATGTAGGACACCGCGAGCTCGGTGCCGATGACGGCCTGCTCCGGCGGCAGGTAGGCCATCAGCACGTGCTTGCCGAGCGACGGGGCGGAGCCGGCGGTCGTGACGTAGGGGTGGTGGCCGTGGCCGTCGGTGAGCGTGCCGCCGCCGCGCGTCAGGATCGGCTCGCCGCCGAGCATGTAGCGCTTCTCCCCCGACGCCGACGTGTGGTCCTCGACGGTCAGGGTGCACAGCACGGTCTTCGGCGCCTCCTCCCGCTGCCGGAGGTAGGCCTCCTTGCCGACGAAGTCGGCCGCCTTGACCTTCGGCCGCTGCATGCCGGCCTCGACGATCGAGCGCTCGGCGTCGAGCTCGAAGCCGTAGGCGCGGTAGCCCTTCTCGATACGGCCGGTGGTGCCGTAGACGCCGATGCCGACGGGACGGGCCCCGTGCGCGGCGCCGGCGTCGAGCAGGGTGTCCCACAGCTCCGCGGCGTCGTCCATGGCGACGTAGAGCTCCCAGCCGAGCTCGCCGACGTAGGAGATGCGGGACGCCAGCACGGTCACGCCGCCGACCTGGATCTCGCGGCAGGTGAGGAACCCGAAGCCCTCGTCGGAGACGTCGTCGGACGTGAGCGAGGCGAGGATGTCGCGTGCGCGCGGTCCCCAGAGACCGATCGTCGAGACGGCGTCGGTGACGTCGGTCAGCGTCGTGGTGCCGTCGTTGACGAGCGCCAGCTGGTCGGCGAACGTCTTCCGGTCCACCGGGCCGTGCGCACCACCGGTGACCACCCGGAAGTGGTCCTCGTCCAGCCGCATCACGGTCAGGTCGGAGAGGAAGCCGCCGGCCGCGTTGAGCACCGGCGTGTAGACGACCTTCCCGACCGCGACGTTGCACTGCGCGACGCACGTGCGCTGCACGGCGTCGAGGGCCGCCGGCCCGACGATGTCGATGACCTGGAACGCCGACAGGTCGATGACACCTGCCGCCTCGCGCATCCGCAGGTGCTCGGCGTTGATGATCGGGCTCCACCAGCGGGCGTCCCACTCGTGCGTGCGCGGCATGACCGCGTCGCCGTACACGTCGAGCAGGTCGGCGTTCGACTCGTACCAGTGCGGCCGCTCCCAGCCTGCGGTCTCGAAGAAGAACGCGCCGAGCTTCTTCTGCGACTCGTGCATGGGCGAGAGCCGCTGGTCACGGTCGGACTCGTACTGCTCGGCCGGGTGCACGATGCCGTAGGTCTTGATGAACGACTCGGTTGTACGGCGCCGCGTGTGCTCGCGCCGCTTCTGATGGTCGTGGAACCGGGCGATGTCGCTGTGGCTGAGGTCGATCTCGGAGTAGCCGTGGGTCATCCACTCCGCGACCGCCCGGCCGACGCCCGGGCCCTCCTTGATCCAGACCGCCGAGGCCGTCCAGAGGCCCTTCACGTCGCTCTCCCCCAGGATCGGCGCACCGTCGCAGGTGAGCGAGAGCAGGCCGTTGATCGCGTAGCGCATCTCGGCGCCCTCGGCCCCGAGCAGCTCGGGCATCAGCTCGTAGGCCTGCTCGAGCTGCGGGTCGAAGTCGTCGGACGTGAACGGCATCTCGGTCGGCGACAGCTTGGCCTGCTCGAGCGAGGGGATGTCCTCGGGCTCGTGCAGGATCGCGCGGTGCGCGTAGGAGCCGACCTCCATGTCGGCGCCGTGCTGGCGCTCGTAGCAGAACGTGTCCATGTCGCGCACGATCGGGAACGAGATCTCGCCCTCGCGCTCGGTCAGCTGCGGGCACGGGCCGACGCTGATCATCTGGTGCACGGCGGGTGTCAGCGGGATGCTGATGCCGGCCATGTCGCCCAGCTTGGGGCTCCACACGCCGGTCGCGATCACGACGTGCTCGGCCTCGATGTCGCCCGCGTCGGTGCGCACGCGGGTGATCCGCCGGCGACCGTCGGCGCCCTCCTCGGTGTCCATGCCCAGCACCTCGACGTTGGGTACGACGGTCAACGCACCCGCGTCGACCGCGCCCTCGCGCATGATCGTGCCCGCGCGCAGCGAGTCGACCACGCCGACGCTCGGGGTCCAGAAGGCACCGATGAACTGGTCGGTCTCGATGAAGGGCACCTTCTCCTTCACGAACTCCGGCGAGACCAGCTCGGCCTCGATCCCCCAGGCCTTGGCGCTCGACATGCGCCTTCGCAGCTCCTCCATCCGCGCTGGCGTGCGCGCGAGCTCGAAGCCGCCGGACTCCGTGAAGACGCCGAGCTCCTTGTACTGCCGCATTGAGTCGAGCGTCAGGTCCGTGATCTCCCGGGAGTGGTCGACCGGGAAGATGAAGTTCGACGCGTGACCGGTCGAGCCGCCCGGGTTCGGGAGCGGCCCCTGGTCGATCTGCACCATGTCGCGCCACCCGAGGCGCGCCAGGTGGTGCACGAGGCTGTTGCCGACGATGCCGGCTCCGATGACGACGACGCGGGCCGAGCTGGGGACGGTGGCCATGGGCGGACTTCTTCCTGTCACGGTGTTGCGTTATATGCAACGGAGTGCGTTATGCGAGACAACTCTAGAATCACCCGCGCCCGGCCGGGAGTCAATGCCCCGACCGGGCGCGAATGAGAATTCCGGGGACGAGCCGGAGGGCGTCAGGTCACTGCGGCAGCCAGGCGTCGACGACGTCCTGGTTGTCCTCCACCCACTGCGCGGCGGCGTCCTCGGGCGACATGCCGTCCTCCGAGATGTACTTCGCGACGGTGTTCTGGTCGTCGTTGGTCCACTCGAAGTTCTGGACCAGCTCGACGCCGGGACCGCCCTCCTCGACCCACGAGGTCGAGCCGATCTTCTTCAGCACGGTCTCGGGGTAGTCGCAGTCGACCTCGGCCGGGTCGTCCTGGCAGCCCTCCTCGTACGGCGGCAGCGCGACCCGCTCGAGCGGGATCTCGGCGAACAGCCATTGCGGCTCGTAGAAGTAGCCGATCAGGAACTCCTTGTTCTCCTCGGCCTGCTGGAAGGCGGTGATGCTCGCCGCCTCGCTGCCGGAGAAGACCACCTCGAAGTCGAGGCCGAGGTTGCTGATGATCGCCTCGTCGAACTGCACGTACGACGGGTCCGCGCCGAGGAACTGGCCCTTGTCACCGGTCTCGGAGGTGGCGAACTCCTCGGCGAAGTCGTTGAGGTTCTTGTAGTCAAGGACCTCCGGGTGCTCCTCGGCCAGCCACGGCGGGACGAACCAGCCGATGATGCCCACGTTGCCCTGCGGGCCGAGGTCCATCGCGCTGCCGTCGCCCTGCTCGGCGAAGAACTTCTTCTCCAGGTCCGGGTGGCCCCAGTCCTCGATGATCACGTCGACCTCGCCGGTGCCGAAGCCCTGCCAGGCGACGTCCTCCTTGATGTCCTTGTAGTTGACCTTGCAGCCGAGCTGCTCCTCGGCGACGTGGCCGACGACGTAGGCGCTCGCCTCGTAGCCCACCCACGGGTTCACGGCCATGTTGATCTCGCCGCAGTCGCCGAGCTCCGCGGCCTGCGACTCGTTGGCCTCGGTCTCGTCGTCGATCGAGCTCTCGCCGCAGGCGGTGAGCACGAGCGCCACGCACGCCGCAACCGAGGTGAGGCCTGCTGCCCTTCTTGTGTGTCGCACTGTGATTCTCCTTGGTTGTTGGTGTTGCGCGTGCACTGCTACCGAGACGTCTTGTCTGCCGCCCCCCGTGCGATCCGGTCGACCATGATCCCGAGCAGCACGATGCTGATGCCGGCTGCGGCGCCGAAGCCCCACTCCTCCGAGCGGGCGAACCCGAGCACCACGTCGTAGCCCAGCCCGCCCGCGCCGACCAGGCCGCCGATGACCGCCATCGCCAGCACGTAGAGCAGACCCTGGTTGGCCGCCAGCACCAGGTGGCCGCGCGCCATCGGCAGCTGGACCTTGGTGATCTCCTGCCAGGTCGTGGAGCCCGTCGAGCGGGTCGCTTCGAGCGTCGAGGCGGAGACACCCTTCACCCCGTCGGCCACGAGCTTGATCGCGACGGGTGCCGCATAGACGACGCCAGCGACGATCGCACTGAACCGGGTCGTGCCGAAGAGCGCCAGCACCGGGATCATGTAGACGAACGGCGGGATGGTCTGGCCGGTGTCGAGGAGCGGCCGCAGCACGAGGTCCATCTTCGGACTGCGGGCCATCCACACACCGAAGACGAGGGCGAGCACCATGACCAGGACGGTGCCGACCAGCGTCATGTTGAGGGTGATCATCGCGTCGTTCCACAGCCCGAAGTAGAGAAGCCCGGCGACGCACACCACGGTCGGGAGCAACGCGCGGAGGCCGCCGAGCACGAAGGCCAGGCCGAGAAGCGCCGCCGCGACCAGCCACCAGGGCGACTCGGCGAGGAGCGACTCCAGCGGGTTGAGAAGGACGGCGCTGATCAGGTCCTTGAAGCCCTGGGTGACGTCGCGGAACACGTCGGTGAACCAGTCGAAGAAGTCGTTGACGAGATCTGCGAGGCGCGTCCGCCAGCCGGTCTCCTCGAACTCAGCCGCCCACGGGTATTGGCGCGACAGATAGAGGCAGACGATGACCGGCACCGCGGCCACGGCCAGGACGATCCGCCGACGCCTCAGGTCGACGCCGCCGCGGGCAGCACGTTCGCTGTACTCACTGGCCGCTGTCGTTGTGCGGTCGAGCATGATGGCGATCACCACGATCAGCGCACCGGGCACGAAGCCACCGCCGGTGTCGACGGTCTTCAGGCTGTCGAGCACGTCCTGCCCGGCTCCCGGACCATCGATGAACGCCGCGATGGTCGCCATCGACAACGCGGCCAGGATCGTCTGGTTGAGCCCGACCACGATCGTCCGGCGCGCCATCGGCAGCTGCACCTTGGTCAGTCGCTGCCAGCGGGTCTGCCCCGCCGAGTCGGTGGCCTCGATCGTCGTCTCTGAGACGGTGCGGATCCCGTGGCCCGCGACCCTGATGATCGGCGGTAGCGCGTAGAGCAGGGTGCAGACCACTGCGCCCGACGCGCCGATGCCGAAGAACAGCGCCACCGGGGCCAGGTAGACGAAGGTCGGCATCGTCTGGAAGATGTCGAGCGCTGTCGTCATCACCGAGTGGACCACCCGGTTGCCGGTGCCGAGGAGGACCGCGAGCGGCAGACCGATCAGCACCGACACGCCGACGGCGACGAAGGTCACGATCAAGAGGTCGATCGCACCTGACCAGTAGTCGAAGACGCCGAAGGACAGGAACGACAGGGCGACGAGGATGGCGATCCGCCAACCCGCGATGGCAAGCCCGATCCACGTCGCGACCGCGGTGACGCCCAACCACCCGACCTCGGGCACCGGCCGCGGGAAGTTCTCGACGGAGATCATCCGTTGCAGCCAGTCGACGAACGAGTTGAACCAGCCGCCGATCTCGTAGGTGAGCTGGATGATCGGGTTGCTGTCGCGGCTCGCGAGCACGTCGTCACGGAATCCCGCGAGCGCGTCGTGGACAGAGGTGCGCTCGCGACCAGCCAGCTCGAGCGTGTCGTTGCCCTTGGTGACCGCCCAGATGACGATCCAGAGCCCGATGATGCCGAGCGCCCACAGCCAGCGCGAGGACAGCAGCGGCGGTCGCGGCTTCTCGACCGGCGGCCGTTCCTCCGGCTCTGCGGCGTCAGGCCGCTCAGGCGCCAGGGTGCTCATGCGTGCGCCTCTTCCTCCGCGACGACGACCCGCAGGATCGCGTCGTCGTCGACGATGCCGATGACCCGCTCGTCACCGTCGACGACGCGGACCGGGTGGTCGGAGGCGAGGGCGGCCTGCGCCGCCTGGCGCACGATCGTGTCCGAGCCCATGACGGGTCCGTCCATCGAGTCGCCGGGCTTCGGGTCGCGCATCACCCACTTCAGGGTGAGGACGTGCGAGCGCGGCACCTCGGAGACGAAGTCGCGCACGTAGTCGTCGGCCGGAGCGCCGACGACCTCGTCCGGTGCGCCGATCTGCACGATCTCGCCGTCGCGCATGATCAGGATCCGGTCACCGAGCTTGAGCGCCTCCTGCAGGTCGTGGGTGATGAAGACCATCGTCTTGCCGAGCTCGCGGTGCAGCCGGATGACCTCGTTCTGCATGTCGCGCCGGATCAGCGGGTCGAGGGCCGAGAACGGCTCGTCGAACAGCAGGATGCTCGGGTCGTTGGCGAGGGCGCGTGCGAGCCCCACCCGCTGCTGCATGCCCCCGGAGAGCTGGTCGGGATAGGACTTCTCGAAGCCGTCGAGGCCGACGAGCGACACGACCTCCGCGGCCTTGGCTCGGCGCTCCTTCTTGCCGATCCCGCGGACCTCCAGGCCGTAGGCGACGTTGTCGATCACCTGTCGGTGCGGGAGCAGCCCGAAGTGCTGGAACACCATGGAGACCTTGCTGCGGCGCAGCTCGCGCAGCTCCGCCTCCGAGGCCGACGTGACGTCGGTGCCGTCGATGTTGACCTTGCCCGCGGTCGGCTCGATCAGCCGGGTCAGGCAGCGGACGAGCGTCGACTTGCCCGAGCCGGAGAGGCCCATGACCACGAACACCTCGCCGGGCGCCACGTCGAAGGACACGTCCTTGACGCCGGCGACGCAGCCGGTCTTCGCCTTGAGCTCGGCGCGCGGGAGGTCCGCGTCCGGCGTACCGATGATCTTGTCCGCTCGCGGCCCGAAGATCTTCCAGAGACCGTCGACTGACAGGGCTGCCGTCATGGCGCCTTCCCTTCGTCTGGGCTGGTGCCGTTGCGCGGGTCACCCGGCGGGTACAACGGCATGCCGTCCCGATAGCGGTAGTAAGGCACGTCCGCGGGCGGAAGCGGCGTATTTCCGGCGATCAGGTCGGCGGCCTTCTCGGCCACCATCATCACCGGCGCGTAGATGTTGCCGTTCGTGACGAACGGGAAGACCGAGGCGTCGACCACCCGCAGCCCCTCGGTGCCGTGCACCTTCATCGTGGCCGGGTCGACCACCGACATCTCGTCGACGCCCATCTTCGCGGTGCACGAGGGGTGCAGCGCGGTCTCGGCGTCCTTGCGCACCCACTCCAGGATCTCCTCGTCAGTCTCGACCGACGGGCCGGGCGAGATCTCGCCGTCGTTGTACGGCGCGAAGGCGGGCTGGTTGAGGATGTCGCGCGCCACCCGGATGGCCTCGACCCACTCCTTGCGGTCGGTGGGCGTGGACAGGTAGTTGAACCGGATCGACGGGTGCTGCCGCGGGTCGCGGGACTTGATCCGCACCCAGCCGCGGGTGTCGGCGTACATGGGCCCGATGTGCACCTGGTAGCCGTGACCCTCGACGGGCGAGGTGCCGTCGTACCTGATCGCGATCGGCAGGAAGTGGAACATCAGGTTGGGGTAGTCGACGTCGTCGTTGCTGCGCGCGAACCCGCCGCCCTCGAAGTGGTTGGTGGCGCCGAGCCCCTTGCGCTGGAAGAGCCACTGGTAGGCGATCTTCGGACGCTGGTGCCAGGCCAGGCCGGGCGCGATCGAGACCGGCTGCTTCGACGCGTACTGGATGTAGACCTCGAGGTGGTCCTGGAGGTTCTCCCCCACGCCGGGCAGGTGGTGGACGACGGGGACCCCGTGCTTCTTGAGCAGCGCCTCGTCGCCGACACCGGAGAGCTGGAGCAGCTGTGGGGTGTTGATCGCGCCACCGCAGAGGATCACCTCGCCGGCGTCGACGCTGTGCCGGCGACGGGCGCGCTCGTAGTCGACCCCGACGGCGCGCTTTCCCTCGAACCGCACCTTGGTCACCAGCGTGAGCGTCCGGACCGTGAGGTTCTTCCGGTGTCGGACCGGGTGCAGGTAGGCGCGCGCGGCGGAGTAGCGGCGCCCGCGGTAGACGTTGCGGTCGAACTTGGCGAACCCCTCCTGCCGGTAGCCGTTGACGTCGTCGGTGAGGTGGTAGCCGGCCTCGACCGTCGCCTTGAAGAACGCGTCGAACAGCGGGTTGGTCGCCGGGCCGCGCTCGAGCTTGAGCGGGCCGTCTCCCCCGCGCCACTCGTCGGCGCCGGCGAGGCAGCTCTCCATCTTCTTGAAGTAGGGCAGGCAGTGGAGGTAGTCCCACTCCTTCATCCCCGGCTCGGCGCCCCAGCGCTCGTAGTCGAGCGGGTTGCCGCGCTGGAAGATCATGCCGTTGATGCTGCTGGAGCCGCCGAGGACCTTGCCGCGGGCATGGAACACGCGGCGGCCGCCGAGGTCGGGCTCCGGGTCCGACTCGTACTTCCAGTCGTAGAACCGGCTGCCGATCGGGAACGGGAGCGCCGCGGGCATGTGGATGAACGGGTCGATCCGGTAGTCCGACCGTCCCGCCTCCAGCACCAGGACGGACGTGCCCGGGTCTGCCGAGAGGCGGTTGGCCAGGGCGCACCCCGCGGATCCCCCGCCCACGATGACGTAGTCGTACCGTTCCGCACCCATTGCCTCGTCCCGTCTACCCGGCGAACCAGCGCTGCTCGGCGGGCCGGATGTTGTGCCACACGTGCTTGGTCTCGCGGTACTCGTCCAGCCCGGCGAGCCCGAGCTCACGGCCGACGCCGGACTGCTTGTAGCCGCCCCACTCGGCCTGCGGCACGTAGGGGTGGTAGTCGTTGATCCAGACCGTCCCCATGCGCAGCCGGCCGGCGACCCGCTGCGCCTTGCCGGCGTCCTGGGTCCACACCGCGCCCGCCAAGCCGTAGATCGAGTCGTTGGCCGTGGCGACGGCGTCGTCCTCGCCGGTGAACGTCTCGACGGTCAGCACCGGTCCGAACGACTCGTCCTGGGTCACCGACATGTCACTGGTGCAGCGGTCGAGGATCGTCGGCAGGTAGTAGTAGCCGTCGGCGAGCTCGGGCTGCTCGGTTGCGTCGGGGCGCTTCCCGCCGCAGCGGAGGACGGCGCCCTCGGCGATCCCGGCGGCGACGTACGCCTCGACCTTGTCGCGGTGGCCCGCGCTGGTGAGCGGCCCGGTCTCGGCCTTCTCGTCGAACGGTCCGCCGAGCCGGATCCGTCCGGCCCGCTCGACGAGCGCGTCGACGAACCGGTCGTGGATCGACTCCTCGACGAGCAGCCGCGCACCCGCGGAGCAGACCTGGCCGGAGTGCAGGAAGACCGCCGTCAGCGCGTAGTCGAGGGCGACTTCGAGGTCGGCGTCGGCGAAGACGATGTTGGGGTTCTTGCCGCCGAGCTCGAGCGCGACCTTCTTCACCGTGGGGGCCGCGGCGGCCGCGATCGCACGGCCGGTCGCCAGCCCGCCGGTGAACGACACCAGGTCGACCCGCGGGTCCTCCGAGAGGGGCGCGCCCGCCTCGGGTCCCGCGCCGAGGACCAGGTTGCCGACCCCGGCCGGAAGCCCGGCCTCCTCGAGCAGACGCATCAGGTGGATCGCGGTGTGCGGCGTGAGCTCGCTCGGCTTGAGCACGAACGTGTTGCCCGCGGCCAGGCAGGGAGCGACCTTCCAGGAGACCTGGAGCAGCGGGTAGTTCCACGGCGAGATCAGGCCGCAGACGCCGATCGGCTCGTGGACGATGCGGCTGACGACGTCGGCGTTGCCCGTGTCGACCACGCGCCCGGCGTCCTCGGCGGCGACACGACCGTAGTAGCGGAACACCGACACGATGTCGTCGACGTCGTACTCGGACTCCACGAGCCGCTTGCCGGTGTCGAGCGACTCCATCCGCGCGACCGCGTCCTTGTCGCGCTCGAGCAGGTCGGCGACGCGCAGCAGCAGGTCACCGCGCTCGCGCGCCGACGTGTGCGGCCACGGCCCCTCGTGGAAGGCGCGGTGGGCAGCGGCGATCGCCTCGGCGGTGTCCTCGGCAGTAGCCTCGTCGACCTCGGCCACCAGCGTGCCGTCGGCGGGGCAGCGGATCTCACGCCGACCACCGGCGGCGGCAGCGCGCCACCGTCCGTCGACATAGAGATCCGGCACGGGCACTCCCCGCTTCCTGTTGCGCACTACGCATCGGAGTTCTTCAAGCGCAACGTGTGACTGTGTGAAGAATGCTGCGCTCCGGTGCGCGCGTCAAGGACCGCGGGGCGACCGTGACCTAACGTTGACCCCAGCCGAGCCGGTGGGAGACCTCCTCGGCGGCGGCCACCACCGCCCGGATGATCTCGTCGACGCGGTCGCCGTTCACCCGGAAGCTCGGCCCGGAAACGCTCATCGACGCGACGACGTCGCCGTGCACGTTGCGGATCGGCGCGGCCGCGGCGGTGAGACCGACCTCGAGCTCGTCGATGGCGAGGGCGTAGCCCTGCTCCCGCACCCGCTCGAGCTCGGCTCGCAGCTTGCCCTTCGACGTGATCGTCGCCGGGGTGTACGCCGCCAGGCGGGACAACGTGGCGTCGAGGCGCTGCTTGTCGAGCCCGCTGAGCAGCACCTTGCCGTTGCTGGTCGCGTGCAGCGGGATGTGCTGGCCCACCCAGTTGTGGGGCTGGAGCGCGGAGGACCCCGCGATCTGGTCCAGGTAGAGCGCCGAGTGCTCCGACAGCACCGCGATGTTGACGGTCTCTCCGGTGTCCGACGCGAGCTGGCGGGTCACCGGCCGCGCCTCCTGCACGAGGTCGAGCCGGGCCGTGGTCGCGCCGGCCAGGCGAAGGAGGCCGACCCCGAGGCGGTACTTGCCGCGGTCCTCGGTCTGCTCGACGAGCCGGTGCGCCTCGAGCGTCGCGACCAGCCGGAACGCCGTGCTCTTGTGCACGCCGAGCTCGCCGGCGATCTCGGTGACGCCGGCCTCGCCGTGCCGGGCGAGCTGCTCGAGGATCGTCAGCGCGCGATCGACCGACTGCACCCCCGCACCGTCAGCGTTGCTCATGGCGCAACCGTAACCGGTGGTTGAGGTGCGAGGAGCGCTAGCGACGAGCCTCGAAACCTCCGGCTATCGGAAGACGACCGTGCGGTGTCCGTTGAGCAGCACTCTCGACTCCGCGTGCCACCGCACGGCCCGGGAGAGCACCTGCGCCTCGACGTCACGGCCGGCGGTGACGAGCTGCTGCTGGTTGAAGCCGTGGTCGACGCGCACCACGTCCTGCTCGATGATCGGCCCCTCGTCGAGGTCGGCGGTCACGTAGTGCGCCGTGGCTCCGACCAGCTTCACGCCGCGGTCGAACGCCTGGTGGTAGGGCTTGGCGCCCTTGAAGCTCGGCAGGAACGAGTGGTGGATGTTGATGGCGCGCCCGGACAGCTCTGAGCACAGCTGGTCGGAGAGCACCTGCATGTAGCGGGCGAGCACGACGAGGTGGATGTCGTGCTTCTCGACCAGCTCTCGCAGTCGGTCCTCGGCCTGCGGCTTGGTCTCCGGGGTGACCGGGACGTGCTCGAACTCCAGCCCGTGCGCCCTCACCAGCGGCTCGGCGTCGAGGTGGTTGGACACCACCACCGGGATCTCGATCTGGAGCGAGCCGGTGCTGTAGCGGAACAGCAGGTCGTTGAGGCAGTGCAGGTGCTTGGACACCATGATCAGCGTCCGGTACGGCGCCCGCGCCTCCCAGAGCTCGAAGGTCATGTCGAACCGCCGCGCGACGTCGGCGAAGTCGCTGCGCAGCGACTCGGCCGTCACCTGCTCCGCACCCTCTCCCTGGACCAGGAAGTCGAGGCGCATGAAGAACCGGCCGGTCAGCTGGTCGCCGAACTGCTGGCTCTCCACGATGTTGCCGCCGTGGCCGACGAGGAAGGACGAGACGGCGTGCACGACGCCGGGCCGGTCGGGACACGTCAGGACCAGCACGAAGTCGCCGGAGGGCGCCGTGGCGCGGGGCGTCAGCTCGGTGGTGGCGAACGACATGGCGCGCCTCTCTCAGTCGCCGAGCTCGGCGCGGCGGCGGACGACGTACTCCTCGAGCTCCTGGCGGATCGCGTCGTCGAGCGGCGGCGGCTCGTAGTCGGTCAGCCGCTGCTTGTAGATCTCGCCGGCCCGGGTCAGCGCGTCCTTGCCGCCGTTGCGCAGCCATCGCTCGTAGTTGTCCGACGACGACAGCATCGGCCGGTAGAAGCAGGTGCGGAACCGCTCCATCGTGTGCATCGCGCCGAGAAAGTGCCCGCCGTGGCCGACCTCCTCGTGCGCGCCGAACGCCATCGACTCCTCGTCGATCTCCAGCGGCGTGAATTCGACCTGGAGCATCTGGAGGATCTCGGCGTCGACGATGAACTTCTCGTAGCCCGCGACCAGGCCGCCCTCGAGCCACCCGGCGGAGTGCATGACCCAGTTGGCGCCGGCGAGGAAGGTCGGCAGCATCGTCATCAGCGCCTCGTAGCCGGCCTGCGCGTCGGCGACCTGCGAGGACGTGAGCCCGCCACCGGTGCGGAACGGCAGCCCGAAGTGACGCGCGATCTGTCCGGTGCAGAGCAGGCCGATGCCGGACTCGGGCGTGCCGAACGTCGGCGAGCCCGACTGCATGTCGATGTTGGAGAGGAACGACCCGAAGATCACCGGCGTGCCGGGCCGGATCAGCTGGGACAGGGCGATGCCCGAGAGCGCCTCGACGATCTGCTGCACCAGCGCCGCCGGGATCGTCACCGGCGACATCGCGCCCATCAGGATGAACGGGGTGAGCACCACCGGCTGCCCGGCGCCGGAGTACTCGAACTGCGCCTCGAGCATCCGGTCGTCCCACCGCAGCGGCGAGTTGCAGTTGATCAGCGAGATCGTCGCCGGCGTCTCCTCGATCGCCTCCCGGGACCCGAACAGGATCGACGTCATCGCCAGGGTGTCGGCGGCGTTGGCCCCTGAGACGACGTTGCCCATGTAGACCTTGTCGGTCAGCGTCTGGAGCGCGTAGGTCATGTCGAGGTGCCGGCTGTCGAGCGGGGTGTCGTTGGGCTCGCAGATCACGCCGCCGGCCGAGTCGAGCACCGGGAACGACTGGGCGAGCCGGGTGAAGTTCCGGAAGTCGTCCATCGTCGCGTCGCGGCGTACGTCGCCCTCGCGCACGAACGGAGGGCCGTAGACGGCGCCGAACGCCATCGAGTCACCGCCGATGTGGATGTTGTGCTCGGGGTTGCGGGCCTGCACGTCGAACTCCCCCGGCGCCTTGGCCACCTGCTCCAGCACGAAGTCGGGGTCGAGGAAGACCGTGCGGTCCTCCACCCGCTGCCCCGCCTTGCGGAAGAGGTCCAGCGCCCGGTCGTCCATGAACTCGACGCCGATCTCGGTCATCAGCTTGCGCCAGCCCTTGTCGAGCGTGGCCATCGCGTCCGCCGAGAGGATCTCGTAGCGGGGCATCCGGTTCTGGAACATCGAGCGGCCTCCTTGACCTCGGGGTCTTCCGCATCCTAGCCTCACTTTATGGAAGCGAGGTTCCACATCATGGAACATCGCGACGAGGAACGGAACCCCCGATGAGCAACCAGGCGAACACCGGCACCCAGGCGGTCGACCGCGCCGCGCTGCTGGTCGCCACGGTGGTCCGCGCCGACGAGCCGCTGACCTTCGGCGCCCTCCAGGAGGAGTGCGGCCTGCCGAAGTCCACGACCTCCCGGATGCTCACGGCGCTCGAGCGCACCGAGCTGATCGAGCGCAACGAGGCGGGGTCGTACGTCGCCGGCCCCCTCTTCTGGCTGTACGCCGCCCGCCACGACCCGTGGGAGGAGCTGGTGCGGCTCGCGCGGCCCGCGATGGAGAAGGTCGGCGCCGAGACCGGCGAGACCGTGCACCTGGCCGTCGCCCGCGGCGACCGCGTCGTGCAGGTCGCACAGGTCGACTCGACGTACCTGCTGGGCAGCCGCGACTGGACCGCCGTCGACGTGCCCGCCCACATGTCCGCGCTGGGCAAGGTGATGCTCGCGTTCGACGCGCTCGAAGCGCCCGACGGGCCGCTCGAGCAGCAGACGGAGCACACCATCGTCGATCCCGGCGCGCTGCGCCGCGAGCTGGCCCAGGTCGCCCGCCGCGGCTGGGCCAGCACGATCGACGAGCTGGAGATCGGACTCACCGGTGTGGCCGCGCCGGTGCGGGGCGTCACGGGTGACGTCGTCGCGGCTCTGGGCGTCTCGGGGCCGAGCCAGCGGCTGGCCGACCGGCGCGACGAGCTCGGCCGACTGTTGAACGAGCGGACGGAGCAGCTGTCCGGGCTGCTCCGGCGCAAGACCCCCAAGGAGGGCGTGGCATGACTCCCGAAGAGATCCTTCAGGGCCTGTACGACGAGACGCTGGTCGGCAACGCCCCGCGGGTGCTCGAGCTCACCGAGGAGGGCCTCGCCCTCTCCATGGAGCCCCAGACGCTGTTGTTCGACGCGCTCATCCCCTCGCTGGAGGAGGTCGGCGCCCGGTTCGAGCGCGGCGACTTCTTCGTGCCCGAGATGCTGATCGCCGGCCGGGCGATGGCCGGTGCGATGGAGCGGCTGCGCCCGCTGCTCGCCGAGACCGGCGTGCAGACCATCGGCAAGTTCCTGATGGGCACCGTCAAGGGCGACGTCCACGACATCGGCAAGAACCTCGTCAACATCATGCTCGAGGGCGCCGGCTTCGAGGTGATCGACCTCGGCGTGCAGGTCGCGCCGGAGAAGTTCGTCTCCGCGATCGAGGAGCACCAGCCCGACATCGTCGGCTTCTCCGCGTTCCTCACCACGACGATGCCGATGTTCAAGGCCAACATGAACGCGCTCGAGAAGGCCGGGATGCGCAGCGACGTGATCGTGATGGTGGGCGGAGCGCCGGTCACCCAGGAGTACGCCGACGCCGTCGGCGCCGACGGCTACGCCGCCGACGCCTCGCAGACGGTCAAGCGCGCGAAGGCGCTGCTCGACGAGAAGCGCGCGAAGGTCCCTGCGTGATGGCCGCCGAGCACCTCGAGACCGTCCTCCGGTCCGCGACCAAGGAGGTCGTGATCGGTCACGACCGCCGGTTCTGCCTGATCGGCGAGCGGATCAACCCGACCGGCCGCCGGATCTTCCAGGAGCAGCTCCGCGAGGGCGACATGTCCGCGATCGAGCGCGACGTGAAGGCCCAGGTGGAGGGCGGCGCCGACGTGCTCGACGTCAACATGGGCGTCCCGCTCACCGACGAGCCCGAGCTGCTCGCCCGGGCGATCAAGCTGGTCCAGAGCCTGACCGACCTGCCGATCTGCATCGACTCGTCCGTGGTCGAGGCGCTCGAGGCCGGGCTCGCGGTCTACGAGGGCCGCGCGCTGGTCAACTCGGTGACCGCCGAGGACGACCGGCTCGAGCTGATCCTCCCCCTGGTCAAGAAGTACGACGCCGCGATCATCGCGCTGCCCAACGACCACGACGAGATCCCGATGGAGGTCGAGAAGCGGGTCGACCTGACGCGCAAGATCGTCGAGGTCGCCACCAAGGACTACGGCATCGCCGCCGCGGACATCGTCATCGACCCGCTCGCGATGCCGATCGGCGCCGACACGACGACGTCGCTGGTGACGCTGGAGACCATGCGGCGGATCCGCGACGAGTTCGGCGTCAACATGACCTGCGGCGCCTCCAACACCTCGTTCGGGATGCCCGACCGGCACACCCTCGGCGCCGCCTGGCTGCCGATGGCGATGACCGCCGGGCTGACCAGCGCCATCATGGACACCCGCACCCCGCAGATCGTCGAGGCCGTCAAGGCGGCCGACGTCTTCCTCAACCACGACGAGTGGGGGATGGCGTGGATCGCGGCGCACCGGGCGAAGGCGGCCGAATCGGCATGAGCTCGTCGGCCGACGACGACGTCCCCGAGGTCGACCTCGACGCGGTCCGGCGGGAGGGACTGCTCGCGCCGCCGGGCGCCGGCCCGGTCGCCCACGACGGCGCCGGCCGCGTCTCCCTCCGCTTCACCGTGCTCGACCCCGACCCCGAGCGGACGACGCAGCGGGAGGTCCGGGTGCCGCCCGGCGTCCCGGTGTTCGACGCCGCGTCGTGGAACGGCATCGCGATCGACTCGACGTGCGGCGGCCACGGCACCTGTCACAAGTGCAAGGTGCGCGTGGAGGGCAGCACCCCCATCACCCGCCACGACGTCAAGACGTTCACCCGCGAGCAGCTCGACGACGGCTGGCGGCTCGCGTGCCTCGTGCAGGCCACGCGGGACCTCGCCGTCGACGTACCTCCGCTGACGACGCGGCCGAAGGCGGCGACGGTCGGCGTCGGCAGACAGGTGATCCTGCGCCCGGCTGTCCAGAAGAGGTACGTCGAGCTCGACGAGCCGAGCCTCGCCGACCAGCGTCCCGACATCGACCGCCTGCTCGCGGCGATCGACGACCTGGAGCCGGTGCCCGACCTGCACGTGCTGCGGCGGCTGCCGACGGTGCTGCGCGCAGCAGACTTCAAGGTGACCGCCGTGATCGTGGACGAGGCGCTCGTCGACGTCGAGCCCGGCGACACGACCGACGTCCGCTACGCGATCGCCTACGACCTCGGCACCACCACCGTCGTCGCCACGCTGCTCGACCTCGCGCTCGGGACGCCCGTGGCGGTCGCGTCGATGCTCAACAAGCAGCAGCCGTTCGGCGGTGACGTGATCACCCGCATCAGCGCGACGATGATGGACCCCGAGACGCTGCCGCGGCTCCAGCAGGCGGCGAGCGCGACCCTCGCCGAGCTCGCGGCGCAGGTCTGTGCCGAGGGCGAGGTCGACCCGCGGCACGTCTACGAGGTCGCCGTCGCCGGCAACGCCACCATGACTGCGCTGGTGCTCGGCATCGACCCGGAGCCGCTCGGGGTCGCGCCGTTCGTGATGGCGACGTCGCAGCCGGCCGCGGTGCTCGCCACCGACGTCGGGCTCGACCTCCACCCGCGGGCGCGGGTCGCGTTCTTCCCCGCGCTCGGTGCCTACGTCGGCGGCGACATCGTCGCCGGCATGCTGGCGACCGGCATGGACCGCGACAAGCGGGTCCGCCTGTTCATCGACGTCGGCACCAACTGTGAGATCGTCGTCAGCGACGGCGACCGGATCCTCTCCACCGCCGCGCCCGCCGGCCCGGCCTTCGAGGGCGGGGCGATCAAGTGCGGCATGCGGGCCGCCGACGGCGCGATCGAGGTCGTCCGGCTGGGCGACGACGTCCAGCTCGGCGTGATCGGCGACGTCGAGCCCAAGGGCCTGTGCGGGTCGGGGCTCGTCGACGCCGTCGCCGAGCTGGCGAAGGTCGGCCTGCTCGACGGCACCGGCCGCTTCGTCCCCGACGCCCAGGCGCCGACCATCGCGCCCGCGCTCGCCGACCGGCTGACCCGGATCGGCGAGGAGCGGGTGTTCGTGCTGCACCGGCCGCACGCCGACGCCCCACCCGAGGAGTGCGTCGTCCTCTCGCAGCGCGACGTCCGCGAGCTCCAGTTCGCGAAGGCCGCGATCTCCACCGGGTGGACCCTGCTGCTCGAGGAGCTCGGCCTCGAGCACAAGGACGTGCAGCAGGTGCTGATGGCCGGCTCGTTCGGGAGCTACATCTCCCCCGCCTCGGCGGTGCGGATCGGGCTGGTGCCGAAGCTCCCGGTGCTGCGGATCGTCTCGGCCGGCAACGTCGCCGGCGAGGGCGCGAAGATGGCGCTGCTCTCCATCCGCGAGCGCGCCGGGGCCGAAGCGCTGCTGGAGGAGGTGACCTATGTCGAGCTCTCCGACCGTGCTGACTTCAACGACCGCTTCGTCGAGCAGCTCGGGTTCGGCGGCTGAGGCCCACGACCGGCTCGCGCTGATCGCGTGCGGCGCGCTCGCCCAGCCCGCCGCCGAGGTCGCCGCACGACGCGGGTGGGCGGTCGACGTACACCCGCTGCCGCCGCTGCTGCACAACCAGCCGCACCTGATCGCCGACGAGGTGCGGTGCCTGGCCACCAGCCTCCAGGTCGCCGGCCACCGGGTGGCGATCGGGTACGCCGACTGCGGCACCTACGGCGCGCTCGACGACGTGTGCCGCGAGCTCGGCGTGGACCGCCTGCCGGGCCTGCACTGCTACGACGTCTACGGCGGGGCAGAGCGGATCGCGCGGTTCTTCGAGGACCAGCCCGGCACCTACGTCCTCACCGACTTCCTGGTGCGGTCCTTCAGCCGCACCGTCGTCCGCGAGCTCGGCCTGGACCGCTACCCGGAGCTGCGCGACGACTACTTCGGGTCCTACACGCGGGCGGTCTGGCTCGCGCAGGAACCCGACGACGAGCTGTGCCGCCTCGCCGAGGAGGCGGCGGCCACGATCGGCCTGCCGCTGACCGTCGTCGAGACCGGCCATGCCGGTCTCGAGGAGGCGCTCGGCGCCCTGGTCGACGGCTCGGTCGGCGCAGCGGGACGGGGGTAGGGACATGCGGAGCAAGGAACGCGCGACGGTCCGGCGCCTGCTGACCAACGCCCGCTACGAGGTGCTGCCCACCAAGACCATCGAGGCGAAGGTGCTCGAGTCGGTGCCGACGAGCGTCCCGGTGACCGTCACCGCCTCGCCGTCGATGGGGCTGGAGCGCACGATCGAGACCGCCGAGAGCTTCGCGGCGCAGGGCTACACCGTCGTCCCGCACCTCGCCGCGCGGATGGTGCACGGCCGCACCGAGCTCGAGGAGCTCGCAACGCGGCTGGGCGCCGCCGGCATCACCAGCGTCTTCGTGCCCGGCGGCGACGCCGATCCGGTCGGGGACTACAAGGACGCGCTCAGCATGCTCGAGGACCTGACGGCGATCGGGTCGCCGTTCGCCCACGTGGGGGTGACCGGCTATCCCGAGAGCCACCCGACGATCCACGACGACCTGACCGTGCAGTCGATGTGGGACAAGCGCCGCCACGCCACCCACATCGTCAGCAACCTGACGTTCGACGCCGCCGTCATCAAGGACTGGCTGCAGCGGATGCGGCTGCGCGGGATCGGCCTCCCCCTCCTGCTGGGCGTGCCGGGTCCGGTCGAGCGGACCAAGCTGCTGAGCATGGCGACCAAGATCGGGGTCGGCGACTCCACCCGCTTCCTCGCCAAGCAGAAGGGCCTGATGGCCCGACTCGTGGCGCCCGGCGGGTTCACCGGCGAGTCGTTCCTCGAGAAGGCTGCCCCCACGGTCGGCGAGCCCGAGATGAACGTGAGCGGCCTGCACGTCTACACGTTCAACCAGGTCGCCGAGACCGAGGCCTGGCGGCAGGACTGGCTGAAGCGACTCGAGGGCTGAGGCTAGAGCCGCTCCGCGGCCACCTTCAGGTCGGCGACGAGCTCGTCGTACGCCGCGGCGCGGTCGTCGGTGCGCAGCACCGATGACGGATGGGTGGTCGGCAGCACCCAGTCGGGCGGGTGCGCGACCGGGAACGACTCCGGCCAGTCGATCGCCCGGCCCCGGCTCTCGCCGACCTTGAACGACGACCCGTAGACCGCCTTCCCGGCGGTGCCGCCGAGGATCACGACGCCGGTCGGCCGCACCAGGTCGAGCTCGGCCACGAGCCACGGGCTGCACGCCTGGACGTGTCCGCGCGCCGGCGACTTGTGGATCCGCTGCTTGCCGCGCGTGCCCGACCAGCGGAAGTGCTTGACGACGTTGGTGCGGAAGACCGACGACGGGTCGATGCCGGCGTCGTCGAGGGCGCGGTCGAGCAGCTTGCCGGCCGGACCGACGAACGGCTCGCCCTCCTGGTCCTCGCGGTCCCCGGGCTGCTCGCCGAGGAGCACGAGCGGCGCCTTCGGGTCGCCATCGCCCATCACCCCCTGGGTCGCGTCGCGGTAGAGCTCGCAACCGTGGCACGCCTGCACCGCCTCGCGCAGGCGCGGCAGCGTCGGCCGGTCGGGCACCCACTCCTCGGCTCCGGGTCGGTCGGGCTTGTCCATGCGTACGGCGGTACCCGGCTTCCGTTCGGTCTACGCTGCCGCCGTGGCGACCTCCCTGGAGAAGCTCCGCGCCGAGCCGGTGCTCGAGACCGTGCACCGGCTCCAGGAGCGCGTCGCCGCCCGCTTTCCCAGCCGCGGCCTCACCCACGTCGCCGGCGAGCTGGTCGCCCTCGTCGAGGAGGTCGCCGCCAGTCCGGTCACCTCGCGCGGGCGGCTGCACGCCGTACGGTTCGTGGCGCAGGTGCTGATCGCGGTGGTGCTCGCGGCCGCGGGCTACCTGTTCATCACCGCGGTGCGCGACGCCGTCGCCGACGGGCCCGACCAGGGCTTCGAGTGGCTGCCGCTGGTCGAGAACGCGATCAACGACCTGGTCTTCGCCTCGATCGCCATCTGGTTCCTCCACTCCATGCCCGAGCGGCTCCAGCGGCAGCAGGCCCTCGCGCTGCTCCACCGAATGCGGTCGATGGCCCACATCATCGACATGCACCAGCTGACGAAGGACCCCGAGCGGCTGCGGGCGTCGTTCGAACCGACCGACAAGAGCCCCGCCCCGATGGCGCTGACGCCGGCCGAGCTCGAGCACTACCTCGACTACTGCTCGGAGATGCTGAGCCTGGTGTCGAAGACAGCCGCGCTCTGCGCCGAGGAGTCGCAGGACGCCGTCGTCCTCGACACGGTCAGCACGATCGAGACGCTGACGGTCGGCATGTCGCGCAAGATCTGGCAGAAGATCGAGATCCTCAACGCGACCCGGCGCGAGCTGGAGCAGGAGCAGCCGGGGCCGCGTCCAGCCTGACCGCAATGCAACCTTCCCTGCCCCAGCGGCGTCTCTTGTCCGCTGACCCGCCAGGGCAGACCACCGACGAAAGAGAAGAGAAGGACATGCGCATCATCGCCTCCGCCGCCGCTGCCCTGTCGGCCGCCGCCCTGACCATCGGCCTCGCCGGCCCGGCCAACGCCGACCTCTACGGCATCGACGACCCGCAGGACACCAACCACGGCTCCGACATCCTCGCGATGTCGTTCCGCAACGGCATGGACAACATCCACATCACGACCCACCACCTCGGGCTGCGCCGGGACCCGAAGACCGGGTCGGGCGGGTCGTTCTTCATCGACACCGACCGCCACGACAAGGGCCCGGAGTACGTGCTCTCGGGCGGATTCTTCGCGGGCACAGACTACGCCCTGGTCGAGACCGAGGGCTTCGACGTCGCCAAGTGGGGCGACCGGGTCGACGGCGACTACTCCATGCGCGTGAACTACAAGAAGGAGCGCGTCCACGTCGTCATCTCCCGCGCCGCCCTGGACAACCCGGCGAAGGTCCGCGTCGCGGTCCGCGCCTCCGGCACCCGCACGGACGGCACGAGCAAGGGCCTGACCGACTGGGTCGGCAAGCGCCGCACGTTCACCCCCTGGATCCAGCAGGGGTGACCCCGCGGGTCAGGACGATCCGACCAGCAACACGGTGAGGACCGCGAACGCGGCGACGACCAGGCCGCTCGTCACGAGCACCGCCATCGGTCGTCGCCGCGCGACCCACTCCACGGCCTGGTAGCCGAGGGTGATCGCGCCGAGCAGCACCGTCGCGTGCAGCAGTACGGCGAGCGCGACCCCCGTGATCGCGCCCGCGATCCAGAAGCGCCCCCACGTCGCCGCGAGCAGCAGCGGGATCACGATCGCCCCGGCGAGGCCGCCGACCAGCTCCAGGGCGAACGACCGCGACTCTCCCATCCAGGGCAGCCAGGCGACCACGTCGGCGAGGTCAAGGGTGGCGACCACGCCGAGCGCGGCGATGACGACCAGCGTGCCGAGCGCGGTGAGCGCGTAGCGCAGGTGCTGGCCGCGCGACCACTCCTCCGAGCCGTCCTTGATCGTCCCGAGGGTCACGGCCGACCAGACCAGCCAGCGGCGACCGGTCGCCGTACCGCTGTCGCGCATGGCCCGCCGGAACACCTCGTCGGCGGCGACCCGGTCGATGTGCTGGCCGCGGTAGAGCTGCGGCCGGAGCCGGTCGTGGACGAGCGCGTCATGCACCAGCGCCGGCGCGAGGTGCTTGCCCGTCTTGGGCACCAGCCAGGTGAAGATCGCGGGCACCGAGGCGAGGTCGGTGCGGAAGTGACCCAGCACGTCGGGCACCAGGAAGATCCCGTGCACCTCGTCCTCGTAGGCCAGGCGGCGCTCCATGGCCCACCGCTCGGTGCCGGTCGAGTCGTCGCGCTCGAGCACGATCCGCGGTCGCCGGTCGCGGTCGGGGTCCTCGACGTCGGTGCCGCCGTCGAAGAAGTTGCCGGGATGAGCGGCCGGGTGGAGGTCCATGCCACCGAGGCGCATGGCGTGAGTATCCCGCGATACCCCGTCAGAAGCAGCGACCCTCGCCGAGCCGCACCAGGCCCTCGCGGTCGCCGGGCCCGAAGTCGCGCACGAAGGTGCCGTCGGCATACATGAGCTCGTCGCGATCGGACACGTGGTCGAGCCCGACCAGGTGGCCGAGCTCGTGGAGCAGCACGCCTCGCGCGACGTCGGAGTCGAGGTCCGCGTCGAGGTCGGTGTCGAGGGTGACCGAGCCGGTGACGTAGCGCTGCCGGCCGCCGCCCATGCCGATGGCGGTCGCGCCGCCGACCCCGACGACGTCGCCGTCGAGGTCGGGCACCTCGTCCTCGTCGGCCCAGGCGATCAGGACCGGCGCGTGACCGAACGCCCCGGAGTCGACCAGCGAGCTCGGGCGGCGGTCGGTGCTGCCGTCGTAGACGAATTGGAGCCCGGTGAGCGCAGACACCTCGTCGACCGCCTCGGCGACGAAGTCCTCCGCGTCGTCCGGTCCGCCCTCGGGGTTGACCTGGTAGCGGATCTCCTGACAGGGGTCCCAGGCGACCGGTTCGCCGGGCCTGCCCGGCTGGTGCTGGAGAAAGGCGTGCTCACCGCCGACTCCGACGTCGGCCGGCGATCCGAGCAACCGGTCGATGTCGCTGAGGACGAGGACGCCGGAGAACGCGAGGAGGCTGACGGCCAGGACCACGCCCCAGACCGCGCGCCCCCTGCTCACCCGGCGCCCCGGAGGGCGTCGGGGTCGGTCACCGGGCGCTCGCAGACGAAGCCACGGCAGACGTACGCCGCGGGTGCGCCGTCGACGGGGGTGCGGCCCATCAGCAGGGGGATGTCGTCGCGCGCGTCGTCGGCCACGACGACGACCGCGCCGGGGATCTGCCGCGCCTCGGCCACGAGCGCGTCACGCTCCGGTCCGGCCGGACCGACGACGGCGATCTCGAGCGGGCCGTCGAGCATGGTCTGGGCGGCCGCGAGCGACCAGCCCGCGAAGCGCGGGGCCTTCTCCATCAGCTGGCCGACCGTCGCGAGCGCCGCCTCGGCAGCGCTGCGGTAGCGCCCCTCGCCGGTCAGCGCGTGGGCGACGACCAGTGCGTGCACCGTCGAGCTCAGGCCGCTCGGCGACGCGTTGTCGCCGGCGTCGCGGGGCCGCGTGACGAGCGGCTCGGCCTCGCGATGGGTGTCGAAGAACCCGCCGTCGCTGGCCCCGAAGCCCGCGATCGCCTCGTCGAGCAGCGACGTGGCGAGCCGGAGCCAGCGGGCGTCACCGGTCGCCTGCACGAGCGAGAGCAGGCCCGACGCCACGCACCCGTAGTCCTCGAGCACCCCGTCGTGGCGGCCGGCCACGCCGTCGCGCGAGACCCGCAGGAGCCGGCTCCCGTGGCTGCCGGGCACCACGTGGACCCGCTCGATCAGCTCCGCCGCGGTGACCGCCGCGGCGACGTACGACGGCTCGCCTAGGAGCGTGCCCGCGTCGCACAAGCCGCTGATGGCGAGGCCGTTCCACGCGGCGACGACCTTGTCGTCGCGGGCGGGCCGCGGCCGGAGCTCGCGGGCGTCGAGCAGCCGCGCGCGGACCTCCGAGAGCCGCGCCTGCTCGCCGGGCTTGGTCGGGAAGTCGCGCAGCTGGAGCGTGGAGGTGCCGTGCTCGAACGTGCCCTCCTCGGTGACACCGAAGACCTTCGCGGCCCACGCCCCGCGGTCGTGGCCGAGCGCCTCGACCAGCTGCTCCGGCGTCCAGACGTAGAACGCGCCCTCCTCCTGCTTCCCCGTCACCGGGTGCGCGCTGTCGGCGTCGAGCGCGGACGCGAACCCGCCCTCCGCCGTGAGCAGCTCGCGGAGCATGAAGTCCGCCGTCTCCCGCGCGATGCGGCCCCCGAGGGTGGTCGAGTAGTCCGAGCCGCTAGGCGAGGACATATCGAGACCGTCGAGACGCGCGTAGAGGCCCAGCAGCAGGGCGTTGTCGTAGAGCATCTTCTCGAAGTGGGGCACCACCCATTCCCGGTCGACCGCGTAGCGCGCGAACCCGCCGCCCACCTGGTCGTACATGCCGCTGCCCGCCATCGCAGCCGCCGTCCGCACCAGCATCTCCCCCGCCCGCTCGACTGCCGGTGGTTGAGGTGCGAGGCCGCCCGCGGCCGAGCCTCGAAACCTCCGGCCCGCGTACCGACGCAGGAACTCCAGCACCATCGAGGGCGGGAACTTCGGAGCACCGCCGAACCCGCCCGCGGTCGCGTCGTACTCCCGCTCCAGCAGCAGCACCGCGCCCTCGAGCACGGAGGCGTCGACCGCGCGGCCGCCACCGAGCCCGCCGCCCGCCGCCTCGAGGTGCTGGCGCACGGTCGCCGCGACACCGCGCACCTCCTCGCCGCGGTCGCGCCACGCGTCGCTGAGTGCCTGCAGCACCTGCGTGAACGCCGGCTGCCCGTGCCGCGGCTGGTCGGGGAAGTAGGTGCCGGCGAAGAACGGGTTGCCGTCGTGGTCGAGCACGCAGGTCATCGGCCAGCCGCCGTGCCCGGTCATCGCCGTGGTCGCCTGCATGTAGACCGCGTCGACGTCGGGCCGCTCCTCGCGGTCGACCTTCACGTTGACGAAGTGCTCGTTCATGTACGCCGCGGTCGCCTCGTCCTCGAACGACTCGTGCGCCATCACGTGGCACCAGTGGCAGGCGGCGTAGCCCACCGACAGCAGCACGGGCACGTTGCGCTCGCGGGCCTCGGCGAACGCCTCCTCGCCCCACTCCCACCAGTCGACGGGGTTGTCGGCGTGCTGGAGGAGGTAGGGGCTGGTCGCGGACGCCAGGCGGTTGGCCATCAGGCACTACTCCGATCCCGTGATGCTGCCGAAGGAGACATCCCCTAATGATACAGCGCGGGTTGACCCATTAGGTCGCTCGCTGTATAACTCCAGAGCCGAGATTCTAATGGTCAATCCTTCGAAAGGCGTTAGTCATGCCCGTTTCCGTCCCTCCCGAGATCCGCCACCTCGCCGTCGAGGTCGACGGTGTCAACGTCTTCTATCGCGAGGTGGGGCCGCCCGAAGCGCCCACGCTGCTCCTCCTCCACGGCTTTCCGTCGGGATCGCACCAGTTCCGGCGCCTGCTCGACGCACTCGGTCACGATTATCGACTCGTCGCCCCCGACCTGCCGGGATTCGGCAACACCGAGGTCCCCGACGGCTACCGGTTCTCGTTCGACTCGCTGGCCGCGACGATCGAGGGCTTCATCACCTCACTCGACCTCGCGCCGTGCGCGTTGTACGTCTTCGACTTCGGTGGCCCGGTGGCGATGCGGATCGCGACCCGGCACCCGGAGTGGTTCACCGCGCTGGTCGTGCAGAACGCCAACGTCTCCGAGGACGGCCTGACCGACATCGCTCGTGCGATGATCGCCAACCAGCCCGGCCTCCCCGGGGCCGAGGACCGGGTGCGGCAGATCCTCGAGCTGGCCGCCACGCGCGGGCAGTACCTCGAGGGGGCTGCAGATCCCGCGCTCGTAGCGCCGGACGGCTGGCTGCTCGACCAGTGGCACCTGGAGCTGCCCGGGCGCAAGCAGGCTCAGGTCGACCTGGCCTTCGACTACGCCAGCAACGTGGCGCGCTACCCCGAGTGGCAGGACTGGCTGCGGCGGGTCCAGCCGCCCACGCTCGTCCTCTGGGGACGACACGACCCCTTCTTCGGACCCGCCGGAGCAGAGGCGTACGCCGCGCACGTCCCCGATGCCGAGGTCCACCTCCTCGACACCGGCCACTTCGCCCTCGAGGAGTCCCTGCCGGTGGCCGTCCCGCTGATCGACGCCTTTCTCGCGAAGCACCTGGGCCCCCCGACGCCACTGCGCCTGGCGGTCGTGGGAGGGCACGGCCGCATCGGATCGGTAGTCGCGGACGAAGCCACCAGCCGGGGCCATCGGGTCGCACGGCTGGGCAGCGCCGACCTCGACGCCACCGACCCCGAGTCGTGGCGGGGCGGGCTTTCCGACTACGACGCCGTCGTGCTCGCCGTGAAGGGCCCCGACCGCACGGTGGAGCGCGCCGTGGGCGCGGCGCTCAAGGGCCTGGGGGACGCGAGTGGCCCCCGACTGGTCGTCGTCGGGGGCGGAGGCAGTCTCCGCGCGCCGAACGGCGAGCGGTTCGTCGACCTCCCGGGGTTCCCACGCGAGTATCTCGAGACGGCCAGAGACCAGGCGACGGCGCTCGACCTCATCGCCGGCTCCGGGACCGAGGTGCCGTGGACCTACGTGAGCCCGCCGCCGAAGGATCTCGTCGCCGGGCCGGCCAGCGGGCATCACCACCTTCAGGCCCGCGACACACCGCTCCTCGACGGAGAGGGTCGACCGCGTGCCACTGTCGGCGACCTCGCTGCCGCTGTCGTCGACCTCGCCCAGGGCCGACACTTCCTGGGCGAACGGGTCGCGGTCGCGACGCTGGAGTGACGACGCTTCGTGGCGTCAGCGCAGGTCCACCAACCGCCACACCCTCTGGTCGATGGTGTTGCCGTCGACGTCGGTCGCCCGCAGCCGGACGCTGACGTGGTCGCCCCGCCGCAGGTCGCGGCCTCTCACCTTCGCAGCGAAGGTATTGGCGCCGGTGCGGCGTACGGCAGCGTGGGCCCACGTCCTTCCGCCGTTGGTCGACCACTGGAGCCGCGCCGACGTGATCCGCTTCCTGGCGTCGGCGCCGGGCAGGTGGCCGATGCGGAGGTGGAAGCGCAGGTCCTTGCCGCAGCGCGCCCGGTTCAGGAGGTCCACCGACGGTCCGTAGTCGACGTCGAGGATCGGCAGCGTCGCCCCCGCCGCGTTCGGGTCCGGCTCCTCCGACCGGAACGTCCACGCCGATCGCGTCCGACTGCCGCCGACGAGGCGCACGTCGCCCACCAGCCGGTAGGCGGTGCGCCGGGGCGCGACGTCGAAGTACCCGAACGTGCCGCGGGTCCTGCCGACCAGCTCACCACGGGCGTACAGCGCCGTGGTCGCCGCCGCCACCTTCCCCGCATCGATCGGGCCGTCACGCGGTCCGTCGCTGAACCCCTGGGCGACCAGCATCCCGAACGAGTCGTGGAACGCGTTCCCAGCAGCAGGAGCGACGTGGAGCCCGCGTCGGAAGTGTCGTTGGACGCGGTCCCCCGGCTTGAAGGCGCTCGACTCTCCCTCGAACAACCGCTGCTGGCCCTCGCCGAGCCAGTGCGAGTCGTAGGTCCACCGGACCCCGGAGCCGGTGGTCACCAGCACGGTCTCCGTGCCGGGCGCGGGCACTTCGCGGCGGTGGACGAGCTCGACCGTGCCCGGACTTCCGGCCACCAGCCCGCGGAGCACGGTCTCGCCCCGCTCGGCGGCGTAGTAGTGCTCACGCACCTCCGCCAGGTCGGCGACGTCGCGGGGGCCGAGGACCCGAGCGTCCGGGTCGGGGAGGCTGGTGTCGGTGAAGACGAGCTCGTAGCCGTCGGGCGTATGCGCCGTACGGCGCCCCTGCGGCTCGAGGCGCCACCTGGTGGCGGCGTTGAACACGCCCGTGGACACGTCCGCGGCGGGAGCGATGAAGACCCGGCCGGCGAGCACCTCCTCGATCGGCGGCGCGATCGCATCGCCGAGTCCCGGACCGCCGTTCGGCGTCACTGCGTTCCAGTTCACGGAGACCTCGGTGGCGCGGGTCGCCTGCCCGCGTACGACGGGTGCCCGCAGCGGCTCGCCGTCCCGTGCGTCGATCGTCAACGCGGTGTCGCCGTCCACCTCGAGGGCCGGCTCACCCACGACCGTGGTCGTGGTGCCGCCCGCCTCCTCGGTGGTGACGACCGCGACGGCGCTGTAGGTCCCGGGGGCGACCCGGAGCCGGGCTTCGCCGCTCTCGTCGAGCGCGGCGTCGTAGGACTGGCCGGTCGTGGTGTTCAGCAACGGCACCACGCCGCCGGCGTACGGCGCCCCACCGCGGTCGACGACGGACAGGTCGAGCCAGAAGCGCTCGGGCTCGTCCACGGCCGCGAACGGCAGCCTGAGCGTGGACCCGTCATCACCGTCCAGCTGCACGACCCCGTGCCAGAACCCGTCGGAGACCGCGCCGGCGTCGAAGGTGACGTCCACGGTGGCCGTAGCGCCGGGGGCGACGGTCACCGACGCGGGGCTGACCGTGAGGCCAGCCTCGGGCCCCGGCTCGACCTCCCCGGCGCCGCGTGGCGACACGAGCTCGTCCGAGGCCGTGTAGGTCCGCGCGGTCGCCGTCGTGTTGGTGAGCTCGACGGTCGTGGTCATCGGGTCCTCGTGCGGGTGGAGCGACGCGCCGGGACTGAGGTCGCTGGGGGCAGCGGTCGTCCCGAGGTCGATGAGATGCTCCAGCGCGAGCCGGCCGGCGCCCGACCCCCACGGCTCGGTCGTGGGGTCGACGCTGGTGGTGACGGCGGCCTTCACCTGCTCCCACGTCCAGTCGGGGTGCTGCTGCATCGCGAGCGCCGCAGCCCCGGCGACCAGGGGCGTCGCCATCGAGGTGCCGCTCTCCAGCACGTAGAGGTCGCCTTCACGGGCGCCCGCCAGGGCGCCGGGGATGTCGACGCCGGGAGCGACGAGGTCGGGCTTCGCGCGGTAGGTGCCCCGGGTCGGCCCCTGCGCCGAGAACCCGGGCCGCCCGTCCTGCGGGTCGGCCGCGCCGACGGTCAGGGCCGAGGCGGAGATCCCGGGGGACGACACGGTCTCGGGCACCCAGCCGTTCCAGCCGCCGTTCCCGGCGGCGACCACGAACAGCGTCCCGGAGCCGGCCGACAGGGCGTCGAGCGCCTGCACCACCGGGTCGTCGTCGATGCCTGCGTTGGCGGCGAGGCTCATGTTCACGATGTCCGCGTCCTGCTCGACGGCCCACTCCATCCCGGCGATCACCCACGAGAGCTGACCCTCCCCCAGGTCTCCGAGCACCTTGCCGTTGAGCAGGCGGGCGGCCGGCGCGATGCCCTGGAGAGCGCCGTCGCTCCCGGCGCCGGTGCCGGCGAGCAGGCTGGCCACGTGGGTGCCGTGGCCCTTCACGTCGTCGGGTGACGGGGCGTCGGTGAAGTTCTGCTCCGCCACCACCTGGCCGGTCAGTGCCGGATGACCCTTGTCGATGCCGGTGTCGAGCACGGCAACCCTGACGCCGGTTCCGTCCAGCCCTTCCGCCCAGGCCTCCGGGGCGCCGATCTGGGTGAGGTACGGCTCCGGCTCGGCCGGGGCCACCCCAGAGGTGAGCACCGCAGCTGGGCTCGGAAGGGTCCGCGGCGTCCGGGCGGCACCGACCCGGGCGTCGAGCCAGATGCGGTCGATGCCGCCTAGTTCGTCGGCCGCCATCGTCCCGGTGACGCGGCCGGGCCGGGCGGCCAGGGCGGCCAGGTCGTCGCCGAACCGCTCGGCGCGGTCCTTGTCGAGCTCGACCGCCGTCGATCGGATGCTGTCCAGCGCGATCTCCGGCTCGAGCGCCGGGTTCGCGGACTGGAGCGTCCGTACGCCGGCCGCCCGGTGCACGATCAGCGGGATCGTCGCCGAGCCCGCGTCGTCGTACCCCATCGCCGCGAGGCCGGCCACGTCGAACAGCGCGCGATCCAGCACGTGCGGCACCAGGTCGCGCACCTCGTGCGGCACGACCTCGATCCGCGCCCCGTCGCGGCGTACCTCGAAGTCCCCGGCGGGGAGACGGACGCTGGGCGCCCCGGATGCATCGGGGACGAGCGTGACCTGGTCGCCGGTGATCAGGGTGACCGTCGTCGGGCCGGCCAGGGCGCGCGGGGCGGCGGGTGGGCCGCTCCGGAGCGAGGGGGCGGGGCCGGGCGCCGCCGACGAGGACGACGGGAGGGCACCGAGGGTGAGGACGACCAGAAGCAGGGCGGCCGCGGCCGGCAGGACACGGCCTCGCGGAACGGAGCGCATGACGGGATCCTGTGCCCCGGCGAGGCGCGACGCCACCCGCAGGGCTGGCGAGATACGGACATGTCGTGTTTCAGCCAGAGGCTGCCGGAGGTTCAGGTGGTGTTGTGCTTGCGTCGTTCGGCGTAGGCGCCGGCCTGGAACCGGGTCTGCGCTCCCGACTGCTCCATGAGCCGGGCGACCCGGCGGCCCACGGTCCGGGTGCTCACGCCGAGCCGTCGCGCGATCGCGTCGTCCTTCATGCCGGCCGCGAGCATCGTGATCAACCGGGCGTCGAGCTCGTCGTCCTCCTGCCGCACGATCGGCAGGGCCTGCTCCCAGAGCAGCTCGAACATCCGGACCAGCGCGTCGAGCAGGGCGCTGCTGTGCACGACCAGGGCGCTGTCGACCTCGTCGTGGCCGGCGAGAGGCAGGAGGGCCTGTCGTCGGTCGCCGATCGCGAGCTTCATCGGCAGGTCGGGGTGGATCCGGGACCGCTCCCCGGCGTCCGCCGCGGAGTGGGCCTCGTCGACGGCACGAGGCAGCTGCAGGGAGTCGGGTGAGTAGATGCCGCGTACGACGACGCCGGCGGCCAGGAGGCCCCGGACCGTTCGGTCCGCCTCGTCCGGACGACTGGCGTACGGCGGCCGGTCGAGCACGAGCAGCTCGGACTCGGTGGCGTGCATCAATTGGGCGAACCGCGCGGCGATCGACTCCTGCCCGACCACGACCTCGACCAGTCGCTCCGGCCGATAGCGGTCCGGCGCCGGCATCTCGGCCGCCCACTCCCGAGCGGCCTCGCGCAGCCGGTCGAGATCGGCGCGACGCCGGGAGACCAGCACGTCGATGGCGACGTCCGGCGACACGGGGCGCCAGCACGCCGGCTCCCGCGAGGTGCGCGTGACGAGACCCGCCGCCTCGAGCCGCAGCATCCCGGTCACGAGCTCGTCGGCGCCTCGGCCGAGCCGGCACGCCAGGGCGTCGAGGTCGAGGTCGGGCTCCCGCAGCATCACCCGGTAGAGCTCCTCGTCCGTGGCACTCAGACCGATGAGCTCGAGCACTCGCTCTCCTTGACCGACGACCGACATGTCAGATGTCGGACAGGCTAGCCCGCGCTTCCGACAGGGATCTCCAGCGTCGTCACCGGGTTCTCGAACTCGCTGACCCGCAGCGACACCTGGAGCTCCCAGGTGCCGGGCGAGGGGAAGACGACGTCGGCGGCGTAGGCGCCGGGCCCGATGTTGCGGAGCTCGATCGCGCCGAGGTCGACCTCGCCGGCCTCGAGCCGGGCGCGGGGCGCCTCGAAGCCCTCGAAGGGCTCGCCGGTGGCGTCGGTCATGGTGAGGGTGACGTTGCTCGGGCCGGTCACCGCCGGCGCCACGGTCGCCTCGAGCTCGATGCCACCCAGCCTGCCGACCACGGTCGCCGTCCCTGCTGCCGCCGCCGACGGGTCGTCCTCTGGACTGCGGTCGACGAGCATGCCGGTGACCAGCAGGAGCCCGACCAGAGCCACCGCCTCGGCGGCGGCAGTGCGGACGACGATCGTCGCGCGGTCGCGGCGCTCACGGCGTCGCGGTGCCTGTCGCATCGCCGGCAGCAGGCGGAACCGGTTCCACGCGGCGAACGCGACGGCGGCCGCCGCGATGGCGATCTTCACGAGGAGCAGCTGGCCGTAGGCGGTCTCGAACAGCCCGCTCCAGGAGCCGACGATCCGCCAGGCGAGGACGGACCCGGTCGCGACCAGCACGGCGACGAGGCCGGCGGCGACGGTCGAGAAGCGGGCGAGGGTCTCCCCCGCCAGCGTCCCGCGCCCCGCGAGGTCGGACAGCACGAGCAGGAGGGCGACCAGGCCGCCGAGCCAGACGCTCCCGGCGGCCAGGTGCAGCATGTCGACGGCGACCACCAGCCACTCCGGCGTCTCGGCGCGGGTGTGCCCGGTCAGGGCCGGAGCGCACCCGGCCACGACGACGGCGCCGAGAACGCCGGCGCCTCGCGCCCGAGTGGGCTCGCCGTTCCCGAGCATCGCGACGGCGACGAGGAGCCCCGCCACGACGGCGGCGGGTACGGCGTACTCCGTCGTCGAGAGGGCCGACCACGCCGAGCCGTCGCCGAGCGAGCCGGCGTCGCCGCCGACCTGGTAGACCACCGTCAGCGGCAGCCCCACCAGCCAGGCGAGGCCGGCGACCGCGGCGCCGAGCCGCGTGGCGGAGACCAGCCGCTGCCGCGACGTCGCTGCGTCCCGGTGTCGCGGCAGGAAGAGGAGCGCGAACACCACCAGTCCGCTCGTCGCGAGCAGGCCGGCGTAGCCCACCCACCGGACGACGCTGAGCAGCACGGGGGCGTCGTCGGTGTCGGCGGCGGTCACGGGCGGCGCCTGGACGCTCGGGCTCGGCGCGCCGACGGAGAAGCTCAGCGACCCGCTGACCGGGTGGCCGTCCTCCGAGAGCACGCGCCACACGACGACCAGCGTCCCGTCGCCGACCGCTTCGTCGAGCGTGGCCTCGAGCACCGCGTCGCGGACCGACGTCGTCGCGTCCACCGACTCGCCCGCGGCGTCGAAGACCTGCACGCTGTCGGGTACGGCGGCGACCGCCTCGCTGAACGTGAACCGGATCTGCTCGGGCGCGCTCGCGAGGACCGCACCCTCCGCCGGGTCGGTGCGCACCAGCGAGGCGTGCGCGTCAGCCGGCGGAGCGAGCCCGAGGACCGCGACGACGGCGAGGAGCGCGACGGCGAGCGGCCTCATGATCACCGGTCGACTGAACCAACACCACGAACTCTTGTCAAGTATGTGAACTCAGTCCCGAAACGCGTACTCTTGGTTCACATCGTCGAACCCAGGTCGCTCATGTGGAACTCCGGGCGGCCGCCCGAGAGGAGAAACCCATGCCCAACATCACCGTCGAGCTGCTCAGCGGCCGCACGCTCGAGCAGCGACGCGAGTTCGCGAAGGCCGTGGCCGACAGCGCCGTCGAGATCCTCGGCGCCCGTCGCCAGGACGTCCGGATGGTCTTCAGCGAGATCACCCCCGACATCGTGGCCAACGGTGGTGTCCTCGCGAGCGAGGACGAGAGCCGCGCCGGCGTCGTCGCGTCGCTCGCCGACAAGAGCTGACCCGCCTGGTCGCAGCGCGTACGCCAACGGGGCCCGGAGGAGATCCTCCGGGCCCCGTTCGCATCTGCTAGCGCCTCACCCTGATGGTGATCGCGTCGCTGACCCTCGTCGCCACCTCGCTGCCGAGGTAGGCGACCCGGACCGTGAGCTCGCCCGCCTTCTTGGCCTTCGGCAGGAGGAAGACGGCGCGGCCGTCCTCGAGCTCGCGGGTGAGGGTCCGGCCGCCCTTGAGCGTCACCCGGACCTGCCCGGTCACCTCGACGTCACCGGCGGCCAGGGAGACCCGGACCGTCGCGCGGTCGCCCCGGTCGATCACCTCCGGACCCTTGACCGTCATCGTCGGCGTGACCTTCTTGACCGTGACCAGCACGACCGTCGAGGACGGTGCGTGGCCGTCGTCGCCTGCGTAGCGCAGGGTCAGCAGGTGCATCCCGGGCTCGAGGGACTGCGCGGCCAGCTCGATCTCGGCCTCTCCCCCGTCCAGCTCGCCGGAGGCGAGCACGCGCCTGCCGTCGAGGACCTCGACCTCACCCGTCGCCGTGTCCGGCGTGACGACCGCGCTGATCGTGCCCACCTGCCCGTAGGTGATGGCGAACGCCGAGCCGTCGATGGTCGTGTCCGTCGGCGGTGTGGCCGTGTCGTCCACGATCACCGTCACCGTCGCCGGCGCGGAGGCCACCGTCCCGTCGTGGGCGCGGTAGGTGAACGTGTCCATCCCCGAGTACCCGTCGTCGGGCGTGTAGGAGAAGGACCCGTCGTCCTCGAGCGACACCTGCCCGTGCGCGGGCTGCGTGACACCGGTCGTCGTCAGCGGGTCGCCGTCGACGTCGATGTCGTTGCCCAGGACGCCCGGCGCGGTGACCGCCAGCTCCGTCCCCTCGTCGGTGAGGTAGACGTCACCGACCGCGATCGGGGCGGAGTTGGGCTCCTCGACCCGGTCGACCACGACCGTCACCCTCGCCGGCGCCGACGGGTCGGTCCCGTCGTCGGCCTTGTAGGTGAACACGTCGAGCCCGACGAAGCCGGCGTCCGGTGTGTAGGTGAGCGATCCGTCGGCGTTGACGGTCACCTCCCCATGCGCGGGCTGCGTGGCGCCGGCGGCCGTCAGCGGGTCGCCGTCGGCGTCCACGTCGTTGGCCAGTACGCCGGGCGCGGGCACCGTGAGCGCCCGCCCCTCGTCGGTGACGTAGACGTCGTCGCCGGCGACCGGTGGGCTGTTCTCGGCCACGACCTCCTCGACGGTGATCGTCACCGTCGCGGCCGCCGAGTCCGCCGTACCGTCGTTCGCCTTGTAGGTGAACGTGTCGGTGCCGGAGAAGCCCGCGTCGGGCGTGTAGGTGAACGACCCGTTGGCGTTGACGGTCACCTCGCCGTTGGCCGGCTGGGTCGCACCGGTGGCCGTCAGCGGGTCGCTGTCGGCGTCGGTGTCGTTGCCGAGCACGCCGGGCGCCGCGACCGTCAGGGCCTGGCCCTCGTCGGTGCTGTAGGAGTCGGCGGTCGCCACCGGGGCGGCGTTGACCGGCGGGCCCTCGAACAGCTCGCCCACCTCCTCGGCCGACAGCTCGTAGGCATACATCCGGAAGTCGTCGACCAGCCCGTCGAACCGGCCGTCGGGCCAGCTCGTGCCGCCGATCATGTTGGCCGTGGTCTGGCCGTCGACACCGACGTCACCGAGGTCGATCGTGAAGTCGGTCCGGGTGCCCATCAGTTCACCGTCGAAGTAGATCTTCCCGGTGGTGCCGCTCATCGTGAACACCACGTGCGTCCACTGGTTCAGTGGCACGTCCTTGCCGGGACCGAGCACCAGGCGCTCCTGCGTCGGGTTGCCCGGCTCCTTGAACGTCGCCGCGAACCCGGTGTTGCCGGCCGTCTGCGTCGACGACTGGAGCAGGAAGAACGTGTCGGTGCTGCTGCCGATCT
Organism: Nocardioides thalensis; assembly: GCF_013410655.1. NCBI lineage: Bacteria > Bacillati > Actinomycetota > Actinomycetes > Propionibacteriales > Nocardioidaceae > Nocardioides > Nocardioides thalensis. Next base: position 974,862 of record NZ_JACCFP010000001.1, on the reverse strand, counting down.
GGAGGTGCGGCACCCAGTTGGGCAGCGTGTCGGGGCGGACCCAGAGGGACACGCTGAACTGGTCGTCGATGCCGGCGTCGATGTTGTCCGGCAGCTCCACCTGGTTGCCGCTGCTCGACGGCCCGCCGGGCAGGGACACGGCGGGGCCGTACTTCCCTGAGGTGGACCAGCCGACCGTCCCGCCCAGCGTCGCCGGGCCGACCGAGGGGTCGCTGCCGGTGTTGGCGGCGGTGGTCCCGGTGCCCTCGTCGAACTTGTAGTGGATCGGCACGCCCTCGCCCGGCGGCGGGCGCTCGACGGTGTGGGTGACCGTCGCGCTGGAGTCGCGCCAGCCGTCGGCCGCCACGAACCTGACCTCGATCTCGTGGGCGCCCGGGGTCACCGAGGTGAGGTCGGGGAACGTCGCGGTGCCCTCGGTCAGGTCGACCGTCGCGCCGACGCTGTTGCCGTCGACCCAGAGCGATGCGGTGCCCTCGGCGGGCTGGCCGTCCTCGCCGTCGACCGACGCCGAGACCGTGAGCGGCTCGCCGAACGGCGAGGGCGACGCGGGCTCGACCGTGACGGTCGTCGTCGTGCGCAGGGCCGATCCCTCGGCGTACAGCCCGGCGATGTCGTCGGCGCTGAGGGCGCTGGTGTAGGCCCGGACGTCGTCCATCTTCCCGTCGTACGCCGGGTCCGGGTAGCCGTTGCGACCCAGCCAGTTGTTGGCCGTCGGGCCGATGTCGGCCATGTCGATCGTCAGGTCGTTCCTGGTCGCGATCGGCTCGCCGTTCAGGTAGAGGGTGCCGGTGGCGCCGCTCCGTGTGAACGCGACGTGGTTCCACTGCCCGGCCGTGACGTCCTTGGTCGGGCTGGCGTAGACGCGCTCCTGGAGCGGTGAGCCCTTGGCCTTGAACGTCGCCGCCAGGCCGGTGTTGCCGTTCGCCTGCGTCTGCATCTGGATCTGGAAGAAGCTGCCGGCGTCTCCCAGGCCGTCGCCGATGTGGAACAGGCCGATCCAGTTCGCCTTCGTGTCGGGGCGCACCCAGAACGAGGTGGTGAAGTCGGTCTCGCCCTGGAGCAGGTTGTCCGGCAGGTCGACCGCGTTGGCGTTGGAGCCGCCCGGCAGGTCGATCGCCGAGCCGAACACGCCGTCGGCCGACCAGCCCGTCGCGCCGGTGAGGGTGGCGGCCCCGACGGATTCGTCGGCGCCGGTGTTGGCGGCCGTCGTGCCCTCGCCCTCCTCGAACGCGTAGTGGACGGGTACGTCGGACACGCCGGGGTCGGCGCCGACGACGACGAGGTCGTCGATCACCAGGCCGGCGCCCGTGCCGGGCCCGGTGATGCTCAGGGTCTCCGAGCGCGCGGACGCGGTGAACGTGCCGACATAGGTCTCGAACGGGACCACGTTGCTGTTGTCCGCGGCGGTCGCCGTGATCGCGGTGTCCAGCGACCCGACGGCCAGCTGCGCCGTACCGTCACCGGCGCCGGAGGCCGCGCGGCTGTCACGGGCGTAGCGCAGGGAGACGCGGTAGTCGCGCCCCGGGTCGAGGCCGCGCAGGGTGCGCTCGATCGCACCGTCGTTGCCGAGGGCGAGGTGATAGCCGGTCAGGCCGAGCCCGCCCATGCCCGCGGACGCGCCGCGGACCATCTGGACGTCACTGGTGATCTCCCACGGAGCCATCCGGCCGCTGCCCGGCGCGAGGTCGATGACCATCGGCGGGTTGGCCGAGCGCCACTCGGCGGGCAGCCGCGGGTACTCGAACTGGTCGACGACCTGCGGGGTGCGGTCGTCCATCTCGACCTCGGGGTCGATGTCGAGGATCTTCGCCACCGACGGTGTGCCGTCCTCGTCGAACACGAACAGCATGTAGGCGCCCGGAGGTGCGTAGGTGCCGTCCTGCGGCGCGGTGATCGACACCGTGCCCGAGCCCGGGGTCTGCGTGAACTCCAGGTCCTGGAAGTTCTGGTCGTTGTTGAACCCGTGGGTCACCGAGCCGTTGCGGACCAGCGTGACGCGGGAGACGTCGGTCGACGTGGAGATGTCGAACGTGCCGTTGTAGCCGATCTTGCCCGGCGCCGCGGTGATCTCCGGACGCACGGCCGGCTGGTCGCCGTCGAAGAGGTACGACGGGGAGTAGTACTCGACGTCGGTGTAGTTGCGCGGACCGGGCGCACCGCCGCCGCCGATCATCACGCGGCCGTCGGGCAGGAGCAGCGCGGTGGAGTGGTAGAGCCGGGCGTGCTCGTAGGGCACCTCGACGGTCGTCCACTCGCCCGTGTCCGGGTCCCAGATCTCCGGCGTGGTGACGTAGCCGCCGTTGCCGTTGTTGTCGCGGCTGCCGCCGGTGACGAGCACGTCGCCGTCGGGCAGCACGGTCGCGGTCGCCCAGTGGCGCTGGAACTCCATCGGCTCGGTGGCCTCGATGACCGGGTTCGCCGTACCGCCGGTGATGTCGACGGTGAAGCCGGCGCGGGCCCCGGCGGGGCCGCCGCCGTTGGCCCACCAGCCGCCGCCGACCTGGAGGATCTTGCCCGGCCGGTACATCGCGGCCGTGGAGGTGGCGCCGACCGGGTTGCCGAGGCTGCCCTGGTTGGAGATGTTGGCGGGCAGGGTCCCGCGCAGGGTCAGCTCACCGTCTCCGCTCGGGTCGAGCTCGTACATCTGGGTGCCGGTGATGTTGAACAGGTTGCCGCTGCCCGGCGCGACGAAGGCGCGCGGATACCACCAGCGGTTCTCGTCCTGGCCCTCGTGGTCGGCGCCGCCGTCGCCGTACGCGACGGAGCTCTTGGCGCCCTCGAGCAGCTTCCAGCCGGAGCCCTCGTCGGGGGTGCGGATCTCGGGCGTCAGCACGCCGGGACCGCCCGGGCCGCCGCGGAGGCTGCCGCCCTGCACGACCACGCTGCCGTCGGGCATCGTGGTGCCGGTCGGGTACCAGCGCGGGTAGTTCATCGGCGCCTCGTTCTGCATGCCGTCGCGGCGGTTGTAGCTGGTCACGCCGATCGCCGCGTCGTTGGGCGCGTTGCCTCCCAGGCCGTCGTCACCGCCGACCGTCAGCGTGTCGCCGGTGGCCGGGCTCTGCACCTGCATCGAGCAGAAGAGATCGGTGTAGGTGTGGTTCTCGTGCAGGCCGTCGTGCAGGTTCTGGAGAGTCCGCGGCACAGACGGGTCCCAGACGTCGAACTCCATCTGGCCGCCCTGGGAGATGCAGCTGTTGCCGGTCCAGTCGAACGGGGTGCCGTCGGTGCAGCCGGACGAGACACTGCCGAAGGACTGCACCTCGCCGTCGGCGGTGAGCGCCATGTTGATGGGCATCAGCGGCCACGGGGTGACGCCGCTCCAGGCGCCGTGCTGGTCCTTGGCCGGCGGCGAGCAGTCGGCCGGGAGGAGGCCAGCGGCGTAGGCGAGGCCGTTGCGCATCTGGGTGCGGATCACCGGCTCGGAGTACGCCGTGCCCTCGTGGCCCATGCCGGTGTACCAGGACCGGCCCGCGTCGATCTCCTGGCACCAGGTGATCGGGTGGGAGGAGCCCTGGCGGCCCATGCCGTACGACGACTCGTCGGCCTCGAGCAGGGTGCGCACGTTGGGCGCGGGGTTGACGGTCCAGTCGTACCACTCGTCGCTGCGGGTGAAGTCGGACGGGAGGCCGGCGGTCAGCGGGTGCGACGCGTCGGAGACGACGACCCGGCCCGGGCGGACCGCGGGGTTCTCCGGGTGGCCCTCCGACATCGCGCCGACCAGGCGCCGGTAGAACGGGTTGACGTCGTGCTCGCTCTGGCCGACGGACCACCCGGCGTAGTGCATGCCCATGTAGCCGCCGCCGCCGCGGATGTAGGCCTCGAGCGCGGAGCGCTGGGCCTGGTCGAACAGCACGCCACCGGTCTGGGCGAACACGACCGCGTCCATCGTCGCGAGGTTCTCGGTGGTGAACGCCGCCGCGTTCTCGGTCTCCTGGACCTCGAGCGTCTGGCCGTACTCGGTCGCGAGGTCGGCGGCGAGCTCGTTGACCGCCTGCCGCGCCTGCACGTGCGAGGCGTGGAAGTTGGGCTTGTAGAAGAGCAGCACTCGGAGGACGTCGTCGTCGGCCGCCGCGGCCGGCGCGGCGGTCGCGCCGAGGATCACCGGCAGCGCGACGACCAGCGCTGCCAGGAGCGCGACGAGGTGGGCGAGCGATCGGCGGGACCGCCGGGCGACTCGGCTGCGGACTGACCTGCGCGGCACGTTCATCTTCAAATCCCTTTGGCTCGGGCGAGGCGATCTCCGGCACCGTATGACGCCGGTCACACCGTTATCAAGAACTATGTCCAGATTTGTGAACCATTTGGATATCTGGTTCACGTATCTGAACCTCGGAACTAGCGGCGGACGCCGGCGGTGCCGCCGTCGGCCAGGGCTCGGACCTCGGCGAGGGTCGCCATCGAGGCGTCGCCCGGGGTCGTCATGGCGAGGGCGCCGTGGGCCGCACCGAGCTCCACCGCGGCGGCGAGGTCCTCCCCGTGCAACAGGCCGTAGAGCAGGCCGGAGGCGAACCCGTCGCCGCCGCCGACGCGGTCGAGGACCGCGAGGTGGTCGCGGGCGGTCGAGGTCACGACCCCCGTTCCGGGCGACCAGGCGACCCCCTGCCAGTCGTTGTCGCTGGCGGAGTGCACGGTGCGCCGTGTCGACGCGATGACCTCCAGCCACGGCATCCGCTCGGCGAGTGCCGGCGCCGCGGTCGCGAAGTCCTGGGCAGGCTCGGCGGAGAAGTCCGAGGCGTTGCCGATGAGTACGTCGACGTGCGGTGCGAGCCTGAGGTTGACCTCGCGAGCGCTCTCCGGCCCGCCGCGGTCCACCCAGAGGCTGGGGCGGTAGTTGGTGTCGTAGGAGACGACCGTGCCGTGCCGGTGGGCCGCCGCCATCGCCTCCTCCGCCACGTCCGCGGAGTGCTCCGAGAGGCCGGCGAACACCCCGCCGGTGTGGAGCCAACGCACACCGCGGCGACCGAAGAGGTCGTCCCAGTCCACGGCGCCGGGCGGCAGGTTGCTGATCGCCGTACCGGCGCGGTCGGAGACGCCGAGCGCGGCGCGGACGCCGAACCCGCGCTCGGTGAAGTTGATCCCGTTCCGGGCACGCCGGCCGATGCCGTCGAACGGCACCCACTGGATGAGCGAGGTGTCGACGCCGCCCTGGCGGACCAGGCCCTCGATCAGGCGGCCCACCTCGTTGTCGACCAGGGCGGTGACGGCGCTCGCGCGGAGCCCGAACACGCTGCTCAGGGCACGCGCGACGTTGTACTCGCCGCCGCCCTCCCACACGTCGAAGCGCCGGGCGGTGCGGATCCGCTGCTCCCCCGGGTCCAGGCGGAGCATCACCTCGCCCAGCGCGACGACGTCGAAGTCGCACTCGCCGGCGGGCCGGATCTCGATCATGGTGCCGTCCTCACGGGCTCGGGGGGAGCCGGGCGACGGTCTCCGCGCAGAGCGCGGCCACCTCGTCCCAGCGCCCCTGCCGGACCAGGTCCGGCGGGACCATCCAGCTGCCGCCGACGGCGAGCACCGGGGGCAGGTCCAGGTAGGCGGCGGCGGAGTCGGCGGCGATGCCACCGGTCGGCACGAACCGCACGTCCGGGAACGCCGCCGACAGCGCCTTCAGCATCCCCACTCCCCCGCACTGCTCGGCGGGGAAGAACTTCACGGTGCCGACCCCGAGCTCCAGCGCCCGCATGATCTCGGTGGCCGTGCTCGTGCCCGGCAGCACCGGCATCCCGATCTCCTGGCAGCGCCGTACGACGTCGGCGCTGAGGCCGGGCGAGACGACGAAGCGGGCGCCGCAGTCGTGGGCGATATCGACCTGGTCGGGCGTGAGCACCGTGCCCGCGCCCACCAGCAGGTCGCCGCGCTCCGCCAACGTCCGCAGCGCGTCGGGTGCCGCCGCGGTCCGGAACGTCACCTCGGCCACCGGCAGGCCGCCGGAGGCTAGAGCCGCACCGAGGTCGCCGGCTGATCCGGCGTCGTGCAGTACGACGACCGGGACGACCCGGTGCGGCTCCAGAACGTGGGCTCCGGTCATCGCAGCTCGGCGATGACCGTCTTGAGCTCGGTGTAGTCGTCGAGGCCGAACGAGCCGAGCTCACGGCCCCATCCGGACTGCTTGTAGCCACCGCGCGGCAGGGTGACGTCGTCGGCGTGCCAAGTGTTGAGCCACACCGTGCCGGCGCGGAGCTTGCCGCCCACGCGGTGGGCCGTGCCGAGGTCCTTGGACCACACGCCGGCGGCGAGACCGTAGACGGTGTTGTTGGCCGCGGCGACGACCTCGTCCTCGGTGTCGAACGGGATGGCGGTGATGACGGGGCCGAAGATCTCGTCGGTCTGCACGGCCATGTCCTCGGTGACGTCGGTGATGAGCGTCGGGGAGAAGAAGTAGCCGCGGTCCTTGGCCGGGTCGGGGCTGCCGGCGGTCAGGGTCGCGCCGTCGGCGACGGCGCCGCGGACGTAGCCCATCACCTTCTCGTGCTGCTCCTGGGAGACCAGCGGGCCCATCGTCGTGGCGGGGTCGAACGCGTCGCCGACGGTGATCGCCTTCGCCGCCGCGGCGACGCCCTCGACCACCTGGTCGAAGACCCCGCGCTGCACGTAGAGGCGCGAGCCGTTGACGCAGCACTGGCCCTCGTTGAAGTAGCCGGCGAGGGCCGCGCCCGCGATCGCCGCGTCGAGGTCGGCGTCGTCGAAGATGATGTTGGGCGCCTTGCCGCCGAGCTCGAGCGAGACCTTCTTCAGGTTCTTCGAGGCGCCGGCCGCGATCTTCTTGCCGACCTCGGTGCTGCCGGTGAAGGCGACCTTGTCGACGCCGGCGTGGTCGACCAGCGCGGCGCCCGCGTCGCCGTACCCGGGCAGCACGTTGACGACGCCTGCGGGCACGCCGGCCTCGAGCAGCAGCTCACCGAGCCGGAGCGCGGTCAGCGGCGTCTGCTCGGCGGGCTTGAGCACCACCGTGTTGCCAGCGGTGATCGCCGGGATGACCTTGAAGCAGGCCATGGTCAGCGGGAAGTTCCACGGCACGATGCCGGCGACGACGCCGATCGGCTCGCGCCGGGTGTAGGCGTGGAAGTCGCGCCCGGGCACCGACATCGGGATCGTGGTGCCCTCCATCTTGGTGGCCCACCCGGCGAAGTAGCGGAACAGCTCGGCGGCCACGCCCACGTCGCCGCGGGCGGACGCGAGGCTCTTGCCGTTGTCGAGCGACTCGAGCTGGGCGAACTCCTCGGCGCGCTCGTCGATGAGGTCGCCGATGCGCCACAGCAGGTGCGAGCGCTCGCGCGGGCTCATCTTCGACCACGGCGAGCCGGCCTCGAACGCGGTGCGCGCGGCCTTCACGGCGCGGTCCACGTCGGTGGCAGACGCCTGGGAGACCCGGACCAGCTCCTCCTCGCTGGACGGGTTGATGGTGCCGAACGTCTTGCCGTCGGCGGCGTCGACCCAGTCGCCGGCGATCAGCAGCTGCTTGGGCGAGGAGAGGAAGGAGCGGACGGCGGGGAGGAGGGCGGCATCGTTGCTGACGGTGGTGGTCATGGTGTCTGTGTCTTCCTTGGCGTTCGTACGTCGGGGGGCGTCGGGATCGGGGTCGGCTACTTGATGGTCAGCACCTTCGAGCGGTCGAGGGTCAGGGCGACGGCGGCGACGATGATCGCGCCGTAGAGGATCTGCTCGTACGCCGACGGCACGCCCACGATCGGGAGCCCCACGCGCAGGAGCGTGACGACGAGGGCGCCGGCGAGGCTGCGCCAGAGGCTGCCGTGGCCGCCGGTGATCGCGGTGCCGCCGACGACGATGGCGGCGACGGCGGGCAGCAGCAGGTTGTCGGCCATGGTCGGGCTGCCGCTGAAGTTGCGCGAGACGAGCATGATCGCGGCGAGGCCGGCACACGCGCCCGAGACGGTGAATGCGCCCACCTTGACCAGGTCGACCGGCGTGCCGGCGAGACGGGCGGCGGACTCGGAGTAGCCGGTCGCGGTGATCCAGCTCTGGAGCGGCGTGGCCCGCAGCACCAGCGCGATCACGGCGACCACGACGATCGCGACCGCGAACGCCACGGGGACGTAGCCGGCGACGTACATCGAGAGCCAGGAGGTGGCGTCGCGGTCGGCCACCCGCACCGGCCCGGCGTCGGAGACGACGAGGGCGACGGCGGAGAAGATGCTCATCCCGCCGAGCGTCACGATGAACGACGGGATCCGCAGCACCACGTGGGCGATGCCCTGCACGGCACCGAAGGCGCCCGCGACCGCGATCACGGCAGGGGTCGTCAGCGTGCCGAGGTCCGGCAGCCACAGCGCGAAGAAGACCGTCGAGAGCGACGCCAGGGCCGCGATGGACAGGTCGATGCCGCCGCAGAGCACGACCAGCGTCGCGCCCGCGGCGAGCACGATCAGCGGCGACGAGGTCCGCGCCGCGGCGGTCAGGCTGCGCTGGGTCAGGAAGTCCGGGTCGACGATGGTGAGCGCCGCGAGCAGCGCCACCAGCGCGATGACCGGCATGAACGACGTGAGCCGCTGCCGGACGGTCGGGGCGCCCGGGCCGGCGCCGACCGCCACGTCGGGCGTGGCGATGACGGGGGTCGTCATTCTCAGACCATCTCCTTGACGAGGTCGAGGGGCGTCGGCTTGTCGCCCGAGGGGCAGCCGACCTCGGTGGTCACCCGGCCGTCACTCATCACGATGATCCGGTCGGCCATGCCGATCGCCTCCTCGAGGCTGTCGGCGAGGAGGACGGTGGCGACGCCGGTCTTCGCGAGCTCGCGCATCAGCCGGTAGACCTCCGAGCGGGCGCCGATGTCGAGGCCGCGGGTCGGGTGGTCGAGCAGCAGCAGCCGGATGTCGCCGCCCACCAGCCAGCGCGCCAGCACGACCTTCTGCTGGTTGCCGCCGGAGAGCCGCTGGATCGCGGTGCCCCGGTGCGGCGTACGGATCGACAGTCGCTCGATCCAGCGGTCGACGACGTTGGCCTGCTTCTTGGGCGACACCAGCGGGCCGGAGCAGCGGGCCTTCTGCTTGGTGAGGGTCATGTTCTCGGCGACGGACATCGGCCCGACCATGCCCTCGATCTTGCGCTCGGCCGGCACGTAGCCGATGCCGGCGGCGCACGCGGCGCGGGTGTTGGACAGGTCGAGCTTCTTGCCGTCGAGCGTGACCTCGCCCGCGGTCGTCGGCTCGGCGCCGAACAGCGCGCGGCAGACGTCCTCGCGGCCGGAGCCGTGGACGCCGACGATGCCGACGATCTCGCCGGCGCGCACGTCGAGGTCGACGTCGCTGAACGTCTTGCCCGACAGGCCGCGCACCTCGAGCATCGGCCGCAGCGGCTCGTCGGGCCGCTGCGCGGCCGTGTCGTGGTAGTGGTCCTCCGACCCGGTCGACCCGATCATCATCCGGTGCAGGTCGGCCGGCACCGCGCTCGAAGCATCGACCTCACCGACCGACTGGCCGCCGCGGAGCACCGCGACCCGGTCGCACACGTCGAGCACCTCGTCGAGACGGTGGGAGACGAAGACGACCGAGGCGAACTCGCGGAGGCGGCGCACCTGGCGGAAGAGGGTCTCGATCTCCTTCGACTCGAGCACCGAGGTCGGCTCGTCGAGGATGATCACCGGCGGGTGCTGGCTGCGCTGCTCGATGCGCAGCACCTTCGCGATCTCGACCATCTGCCGCTCGGCGAAGGAGAGCGAGTCGGTGCGCGCCAGCGGGTCGATGTCGGAGCCGATCTTGTCGAGCTGCTCCTGCGCCATCCGTCGCATCGCTTCCCAGCGGTAGACGCCGCGCCGTACGCCCGGACCCTCGGAGCCGAGCACGATGTTCTCGGCGGCGGTGAGGTTGGGCACGAGCGACTGCTCCTGGAACACCATGCCGATGCCGTGGTCGGCGGCGTCGACGACGCTGCGCAGCCGCACCCGCTCGCCGCGCACGAAGATGTCGCCAGCGTCGGGCTTCACGAGGCCGACGAGCGCCTTCAGCAGGGTCGACTTCCCGGCGCCGTTCTCGCCGGCGAGGCCGAGCACCTCGTGCTGGCGCACGACCAGGTCGACGCCGTCGAGGGCCTTGACGCCCGGGTAGTGCTTGACGAGGCCCTTGACCTCCAGCGCGATGCTCACTTGACCACCTGGTTCCTGCGACGTTGTGGGAGTACGGCGGCCGCGACCGCCGCGACGACGATCAGGCCCTGGACGCCGCCCTGCCAGTAGGGGCTCACGCCGATCTGCACGAGACCGTTGGTCAGCACCATGATCACGAGCACGCCGACAGCGGAGTGCAGTACGCCGCCGCGGCCGCCGGTGAGCAGGGTGCCGCCCACGACGGCGGCCGTGATCGCCGAGAAGTCGTAGCCGTCGCCGGCCTGCACCAGGCCGGCACCGAGCTGGCTGGTCACCATGACGCCGCCGAGGCCGTAGAACGCACCGGCCAGCGTGAAGACGGCGACCTTGTAGGGGGCGACGTTGACGCCGGAGAGCGACAGCACCTCCTCGGCGCCGCCGATGGCGAAGGCGTAGCGACCGAGCCGGGTGTAGCGCTGGATCAGCCAGCCCACGAGCACGCAGGCCACGGCGATCCAGGTGAGGTAGGAGAACCCGAGGAACCGGTCGACGGCCCAGCTCTCCAGCATCCCGTCGGTGATGTTGGGCTGCACGCCGTTGAAGAGCAGCGTCGCGATGCCGAGGCCGATGGCCGACGCACCGAGCGTCGTCATGAACGACGGCACCTTCAGCAGCACCAGCGCGAGGCCGCTGAGGCAACCGAGACCGGCGGCCAGCAGGATCGCCACCAGCACGCCGATCAGCCCGAGGTCGTTGTCGTTGCGGTTGTTGGCGACCAGGAGCGCGACCGCGATGGCGGAGGCGCCCATGACGCCGGGTGCGGAGAGGTCGATCGACCCCATCATCAGCACGAACGTGATGCCGCAGGTGACGACGGCCAGGACCGCGGCGGCGTCCATGATGTTCTGAACGTTGTCGAAGGTGCGGAACTCCGAGCTCAGCACCGCGAACACCAGGAAGATCACGACCAGGGCGATCGGGGGCCCGGCGTCCCGGAGGGACAACCCCCGCCGAGGACGGGGGCGCGCCGAAGCGACGTCGACGTCCTCGGCAGGGGTGGTCATGGTCACGACAGGGGACCCACTGCGCGGTCGAAGACGTTGTCGCACTCGAAGTCGGCCGGGTCGGTCTCCGGCGTCGTGAACTCGGCGACGTTGTCCTCGGTGATCAGGAACTGCTCGGCGTAGAAGGCCCGGTGCTCCTCGTCGATCTCGTCGACGTCGATCTCGCCGATCGCGGCGCAGTAGCCGATGGCGAGGCCGACGCCGCCCTGCCAGGGGCCGTCGCTGGAGACGGTGGCGGTCATGCTGCCGTCCTGGATCGCGGTGAGCGCGTCGGGCACGGCGTCGATGCCGACGACGGCGACCTCACCCTCCCGGCCGGCCTGCTGGAGCGCCTCGAGCGCGCCGAGCGCCATGTCGTCGTTGGCCGCCCAGATGCCCTTGATGTCGTCGCCGTGCTTGGTGAGCAGGGTCTTGGTGACCTCGAGCGCCTCGGCCCGCGAGAAGTTCGCGGTCTGGTCGTCGAGCAGCGTCATGCCGGTGTTCTCGGCGAGCGACTCCTCGAGGCCGGCGAACCGGTCCTTGGCCGCCGCGGTGTCGAGCACGCCCTGGAGCGCGATGATGCCGCCCTCGCCGCCGATCGCCTCGGCCAGCGCGTCGCCGATCTGCTTGCCCGACTCCACGCCGTTGTAGGTGATGTGGCTGACCCAGTAGTCGTAGTCGGCGGGGTTCATGTCGGCCGGCTTGTTCCACTGGGTGACCAGGTAGGCCCCGGCCTCCTCGGCGCCCTCGACGATCGGCGGGGTGTCGGAGTCGCCGTTGGGCAGGATGTTCATGACCAGGCACTCGGTGTCGCCGGCGAGGCGCTGCGCGATCTGGTCCTGCTGCTTGGTGGAGTCGCCGTCGTAGGTGAGCCGCTCCTGGGTCAGCCCGACGGACTCGGCGAACGCGTCGCCGCCGTCGAGCCAGGCCGCCTCGTAGGGGTTGGACTCGTTGCGGACCTGTCCGAGCAGCTGGACGTCGGAGGGGTCGCAGCCGCCCGCCGCGTCGTCGCCCCCGGAGCCGGTGGCGCTCTCGCTGCAGGCGGTGAACGCGAGGGCCGCCAGGGACAAGCCGATCAGGGCGGAGGCGGGTCGGGTCATGCGGGTCATCATCGATCCTCGATTCTTGGTGCCAGGGGACTTCCGGCGGTGTGGGGTGATGGGTTTGTACGGCGCCCCGAGCGGCGTTGCGGGTGGTTCATCGGGCCATCCATCCGCCGTCGACGACGAGGACGTGCCCGTTGACGTAGTCGGCGGCGGCCGAGCTGAGGAACACCGCGGCGCCGGCGATGTCCTGGGGGTCGCCCCAGCGACCGGCGGGGATGCGCTCGAGGATCGACCGCGAGCGGTCGGCGTCGGCGCGCAGGGGCGCGGTGTTGTCGGTGGCGATGTAGCCGGGGGCGATGGCGTTGACCTGCACGCCGCGCGGCGCCCACTCATTGGCCAGCGCCTTGGTGACGCCCGCGACGGCGTGCTTGCTGGCGGCGTACGACGCCACCCGCAGGCCGCCCTGGAAGGACAGCAGGCTGGCGATGCTGACGATCTTGCCGTGGCCGCGCTCGACCATGGGCCGGCCGAACGCCTGGCACAGGAAGAACAGCCCGGTCAGGTTGGTGTCGACGACCCGGCTCCACGCTTCTTCGGTGACCGCGACGGCGTCCTCGCGGTCGATGATCCCGGCGTTGTTGACCAGGATGTCGACCTGGCGGTCGCGGGTCACCTCGGCGGCGACCCTTTCGACGGCGCCGAGGTCGGCCACGTCGAGGTCGACGACCTCGACGTCGCGTCCGAGCTCGCGGATCGCCTTCTCGGTCGCCGTCTGGCTGCCGGGGCGGCCCAGCAGCACGAGGTCGGCGCCCGCCTCGGCGAGGCCGATCGCCACCGCCTGCCCGAGGCCGCGACCGGCCCCGGTCACGGCCGCGCACCGGCCCGTGAGGTCGAAGGGCGACGTACGCCCTGCGCCAGGCGTGTGGGTCACAGGTCCTCCAGCGGCACGGGCGCCAGGTCGGTGTAGGCGTTGTTCTCGCCGGCCATCGCCCAGATGAAGGCGTAGGAGCCGGTGCCGGCGCCGGCGTGGATCGACCACGGCGGCGAGATCACGGCCTCGCGGTTCTTGACGACGAGGTGGCGGGTGGCGCCGGGCTTGCCGAGGAAGTGGAAGACCCGGTCGTCCTCGGCGAGGTCGACGTAGAGGTAGACCTCGGTGCGGCGGTCGTGGAGGTGCGGCGGCATCGTGTTCCAGACCGAGCCGTTGGCGATCACGGTGACGCCGAACTGAAGGTTGGCGGTCCGGAGCTTCTCGCCCCACGCGTAGCGGAAGAGCTGCCGCTCGCTGGCCCCATCGGTCGAGCCGATGTTCATGGGCTCGACGTCCGCGTGCTTGAGGGGGGTCGTCGGGAAGTCGGCGGTCGCGGGCGCGGACACGAAGTAGAACGCGGCCTCCGGGCCGGCGAACGCGACCTCCGAGCCGCGGGCGACGTACAGCCCGTCGAGGTGGCCGAGCTCGAACTTCTCGCCGTCGACGACGACGTGGCCCTCGCCGCCGACGTTGATCACGCCGAGCTCGCGGCGCTCGAGGTGCGACGTCACGCCGAGCACCTCCTCCCAGGCGGGGAGGTCGAGCTGGCCGGAGCCGGGGAGGGCGCCGCCGATGAGCATCCGGTCGTCGTGGGTGTAGGTGGCGCGGACCTCGCCCTCGTGGAAGAGGTCGTCGATGAGGAAGTCGTCGCGCAGGTCCACAGCGCGGGCGGTCTCCACGCTCGTCGGCGATGTCGAATAGCGGACCTGGATCACTGGGCGAACTCCCTCGATTTCGTGAACTGCGTTCATCTATGTGAACCAGGACCGTACACGTGACCCCCGTCACGGTCAAGAGGTTGAACGTCGTCCATATATGTGGACTCTTGGCTCGAATAGGTCACAATGTGGGCACACCACTCGCTCGACCAGAGGGACGCTGATGCCAGCAGCAGCAACGAAGACCGCGGACGGCGCCGCGGGGCCGGTCAAGTCAGCCGCGCGCGCCCTCGACCTGCTCGACGAGATCGCGGCCAACGGACCCGGCACCCAGCTCCAGCTGTCGACCCGGCTCAACATCCCGAAGAGCAGCCTGCACGCGCTGCTGCGCACGATGACGTCGCGGGGCTGGCTGCAGACCGACCCGACCGGCAGCGTCTACCAGCTCGGCATCCACTCGCTCGTCGTCAGCTCGGCCTACCTCGCCGCCGACCCCGTGCTCGCGCGCGCGGCCGGCGTCATCGAGGAGATCGCCGGCGCCACCGAGGAGACCGTCAACCTCGGCCGGCTGGCCGGATCCGACGTCATCTACACGGCGAAGCGCGAGTCCGTGCACCCGCTGCGCATGCACTCCCCCGTCGGCAGGCGGCTGCCGGCGTACTCCACGGCGCTGGGGCGGGCGATCCTCGCCGAGCACCCCGCCGACGAGCGCGCCGCGCTCGTGCCCGACCACATCGCGCCCATCACCGACCGCACGCTGACCGACCGCGACGAGGTGCTGGGAGTCATCGACCAGGCCGAGAAGCTGGGCTACGCCGCCGAGAGCGACGAGTCCTGCGTCGGCGTGCGCTGCTTCGGCGTCGCGCTGCCCTTCGCGAACCCGGTGGTCGACGGCATCAGCGTCGCCGTGCCGATCACGCGCCTCGGTGGCAACCGCGAGGACCACATCATCGAGACGCTGCTCAGCGTGAAGGCGCGGCTGCAGGCCGACCACAGCAACCGGTTCGTGCGCTGAGTCCTGGCTCCGTTAGTGCCTATCTTGGCTTCGTGACGGGCAGTGGCGGTCGACCGGCGCGGGTCAGGGACCCGCACAAGTCGGGCCCCCGGCAAGCGCCAGGGCTGACGACTGCGCCGGGACCCGTGCTCGTTCGCTCGCGCGGAGATTCGGAGACCGCTCGCGGCGGTCTAGAGCCGCGGCGGCAGCCGATGTAGGACGACGTCTCTGAGCTCACCCTTGTCGGCCGTCGCGGTCATGTAGGTGCAGTGCGGCTGGCGTCGCCGGTCGGTTGGAGAGCCGGGGTTGAGCAGCCGCAAGCCCGACGAGGTGACCGTGTCCCACGGGATGTGGCTGTGTCCGAAGACGAGCGCGTCGAGGTCGGCGTAGGCGCGGCTCATCCGCTCCTCGCGGTCCTTGGCCTGCCCGGTCTCGTGGACCACCCCTACGCGGACGCCCTCCACCTCGACTCTCGCTACCTCAGGTAGCCGGTAGCGCAGCTCGCCGTGATCGTTGTTGCCCCAGCACGCAACGAGGCGGTCGGACCGCGCCTCGAGCTCGCCGAGGAGACGTACGTCGACCCAGTCACCCGCGTGGATCACGACGTCCGCCACCTCCACCGCGCGCCACACCTCCGGCGGCAGGTCACGAGCGCGTTTCGGCACATGCGTGTCCGCCAGGAGCAGGAGTCGGGTGGCCATCAGCTCAGTCAAGCGCACGCGGGTCCGCGCATCGAAAGCGGCGGAATGATGCGATGAGGGGACAGGTCACCCAGCGACAAGGACGTACCGTCGTCGCATTCGTTGTGCCCACCCGGATAGCGTGGCTTGCTCCTCACACGCATCAAAGAAGTCCTATGGCTCCAGAAGTCCACGCTCACCGGAAGATCGTGCCCTTTGATGGCGTCTACGACCCTCCTAGCCTGCATGTCGTCAGCGCGAGCAAGCACCACAGCCATGGCGTGGTCGATGCCGCTACCGCCGCGGACACCACGACGCCGCACGGAGTCCGTCAGCATCACGGAGCGCAAGAACTGACTGCATCCATCTGCGACGAGCTGGTCGGTGGCGCCTTTCGACAGACCCAATGCAGCGAGGTGTTCTTGATACCTGCCGTAGTCGACCTTCTTGACTGAAAACGTGTCGATGTACTTCTCTTCAACGGTCAATAGGTGCGAGTCACCGGTGCCGAGGACTTGGTGAGTTGCGATGTCGAACCCGGAGCGATCGCCCCGTGTGTAGATCCATGGGTGGCGCCCACTCGGCCTCGATTCCATCCAAATGTGTGTGTGTGTCATCAGGTAGTGCCTCGAACCGATCGATGTCGACGTCGGCGAGCATGCCAAGGACAGACGCCGCTGCGTCGCGGTGACGACGGAGCTCGCCGGCGATGCTGAACGCGATGGGCTGACTCGAGAGGAGATTTCGAAAGAGGCGGTCCTGCTCCGCGAGGCCGCCCGTAGCGGCCAGTTGTTCGCAGCGAACCTTCGGGTACTCGATCGCGGCCGGCGACATGAGATTCGGGCCAGCCGTCTCGACGCGCTGCCCCTTCCACTCCTCAGCAGGGCAACTAGCGATGGTGGCGTACCGCCTTCTGGCGCCCGGATGTGTCGGTGGACCTGGTGGCCAGCCATCCAGCTCCTCAGTGCGCCAACGTGCTTGGTGGGCGCGATGCGCGGCGACAACGGCGCTGCGATCCTTCGGGGTAGCGGCGTCCTCGGCGGTCACCTTTGGCAACGTAGTCCAGGGCAGCCGACCAGTGAACCTGATTCTGGAACGCAGGGCACGCGGCGGTTTGACGCACCCGCCATCGCTCGTGCGTCAGACCCTCGGCAAACAGCGCATGGCGGCGCTCCCACGCCGTTCTACGGCGAACAGCAGGTGTCACATCGTGCGCGACAGATTCTTGATCCCTTCAGCGGCCTCGGGCGTAAGTTCGAAGATGACGTAGTCACTCGTCCCGTCGCCCCGATCGAACTCGAGTCGGAGCATCTTCGTCCGCCCCAGACTGCTCATGTGACTTACCTCCATTCGCGAAGACGTCAAGACGGGCGGTAGATCCTCGCCCATCAAGAGCGGCGCACGGGCATCCATCTGGTCGTCCCAGACCCACCGAGCGCCAGCGTCCATATTAGCCTTGTGTTCGGTGCAGACGATGGCTTCAAGACGTAGCTGGTGCTCTCCGCTGACATCGACGATCTCGGCACCTTCCGAGGTGCATCGGAGAACGTTGCAGGTAGCGGCCATACTTCGATCAAACCACGAAGGTCGTCGGGGCGGCGCGGCAACGACATGCGGGCCTCGCATTGCAGCCGTCTGCCGTTGCCGACAGGCGGCGGAAAGACGCAGCCATGAGACGTGCGAACCGACCCGTGTCGCACGACAGGAGCTCAGTACTCCCAAGCTCTGCTGACAAGAGTTCGTAGATACCCGCGCACGTCGTCTGCGACTGGAAGTCCAGAATTCTTGACCTGCCAAGCAACGACTTCTCTGCTTGCGCCGTAGCGCCAACTGATGGCCTGCACCCGATCCTGCGCTTCATCTTCGTCAGACACATCGACGAAGGCGCGTCCGGCAATTTCTCGAGGAAGGAGGAGTTCGGCGGCAAAGGCGTTGGCGCGCTTCTCGACCGATTCGTTGATCCGACCGCCAAAGACTTCGGCAGCGGGCAGTGCCGAGTTGCGATCGACAAGTAGATGGCAAATTTCATGCGCAAGGCTCGCGTTAACGCCACGGGGCCCTTGGGAATGTCGACCGACCGAGTTAATGAGAACGCCTGGCCCGTGGGACGTACCCCACGCGGCGACCGCATCGATTTGGGACGTTTGAAGGTCCACCTGACCTTGATGGATACCCATGGTTGTTAACCATGCCCGTGGGTCGAATGGCTCTTCTGGGGCGAGGCCCATGAGTGCTCTGAACGCACTCGCGTACTGGTAGCCCTCTTCGTGGGGCGTCGCCACGGAGGGAGCCACATCGTTTCCGAGGAGTCGCTCGGTCACCTCGTTGATGGGGTTCATGTCCACCAACGGGATGGATTCAAGACTGTCGAGCACGCGGTCGATCACCGATGCGGACAGGCCGGAGACCATCTTGGCAGCTGCGTACACCTCGCTACGTGGCAAATCCTCAAGTCGCGAGTCATGCAGCGAGGTCCGGTCGGCGACGCGAGTCGCAGCGGAACCAGCAAGTCCGGCAATCTGCACAAGCTCCTCAGTTCGGAGCTGCGCCCGAGCGGTCCATGAGGCGAGCGCACGCGAACCCCGTTCATCTATGTCATCAGTCTGGCTCAGCCGTTTACTGATTTCGTCGCCAAGCTGCTCGAGCGCGGCGCGAGTGCGCTCCCACGGCTCCTGGACGTGTGCGTCCGGGGTCAGAATGTGACCGATCAAGCCCTCGCGCCAGACGACCAACGATGATGACCAGGCGCCATTCAGGCCAGCAGCAAGGTCATGCACGTCCAGGAAGTCCCAAAGCGCTTCTTTCTTGTCTTCGGCGGCCTGCCCAATGAAGCGATCAAGATCGGTGCTCGTCGCGAAGTCATAAGTGACTGGAAGGCCGTCTTCGCCGAGGAGCCACTTCCACGAGAGCGCAAGCCATTCCAAAAGGTCGATCCAGTTCCATTCGAAGTCCGTGACCCAGGCGGAGTTAGGTGCAACGGTTGCCGTCAGCCGTCCCGTCGTGACGGCTGAAGCGACTTGGCCGCGGGCGGTGGGGCTGACCGAGCTGACTGCTTGGTGGAGGGGCCAGTCGAAGCGTGCGCGCAGCGCACTGCCTGTGTTCATGCTTTGCTCAGCCACTTCGACACCTCCTTCTCGCTGCCGTCCCGCTTCGCTAGTTCCATGATCGCATCGCGGACCTCCCTGCGATCCTTGAACTTCTCTCGTAGCTCAGGGAACCCGTGGTACGAGACCCCAGGATTCGTCGGAGTCGCCCGGTAGACCACGCCGTCCAGGACCGCGTAGATCCGTTCGGGATAGTCGGCTGTCCAACCTCGACGCGGGCGGTACTCGTATCCTGAGTTGAGCGCGGCTTCTGCACGCGCAACCGTCATGGAGCTAGGGCACTTGCCAACCGTTACGCCGTTGACCTCAACGAACCCGGGTTCATCACGGTCCCATTGATGCTTGCGGCGCGGTGTCTCATCCCGCTCGTACTTCCAGGTCAAGTTTGAGGGCTCCCGATTCAGGTCACAACGTCGAAGAACTGTACCGCTGCCCGCCAGCACTCCTGGCTGCGCGATCGGTCCGCGACGCGGGTCTAGGCGACTTGGAGGAAACGGATCAGCTCGCGCCAGGCCGTCCGTGGCTCCTGGTCTCGTCGCTTTGGCGTCTGGGGTCCGCGGCTGGAGAAGCTGGCCGAGCCACCCCCAGTCACTCCGACGGCCACAGGCGACTGCGTCCCGCGAGGCGGCGATGTGACGCACCTCGAACTGCCCGGTCAACGGCATGGCCGGGCGCCGCGGCGGCCGATGAGTGCGCTTTCGTGCTGGAGGATTGCGGCATGCGAGCCGTTCTAGAGGGCCTCAACCTGAAACCCGACCCCTCGACGCTTCACAACGACTCCGCGGACTTCGCGCTACCCGCTCAGATGATCGTCGGTCCTCCCGTCACACCTGGAGAGGAGTCGTTCGACATCACTGTCTGCACGCCGGAGCGGCTGGCCAAGGCGTGTAGCCAGGTGGCGGCATCCACGACGCTCGGCACCATCTCGTCGTCAACTTCGAGACGTTCGACCTTCGGGCGCGCCGTTCGTGGCTATCGGCGAGGGTACAGAAGGTCGAGGCCGAGACCTGGTCCCAGGTCAGCGAGCGACTCGGACGCTTCGCCTACTGGGAGTTCGAGGACTACCGCGCCTGACCGCACATCCGCCGTGACCAGCCGCCTCCCGGAGACGGGCGGGCGGCGAAAGCACGCTCCTACACTTGCGGCTCGGAGCCTGGCGGCCATGACGCGCCACTCTTCTAGGTAGGGAGGAGTCACGAGGTCGGCAGTTGGTCGTCCGCCAACTTCCGCCGCTTCACAACAGAAAGCTCAGGAAATCGCCGCGCGGCGGATTCGGCCAAGGGCTCGCTGAATCCGTGCACGACGAGTCGCTTTTGTGAGGCGGCGTGCTGCAGGCGTTCGCCGACGGAGGAAATGTCACTGAAGGACATAAGCCCGCCAACAAAGACGTGCACCGCATCGCAAGCCTCGAACGCCACTTCCCATCCAGGCACAAGATCGGAGCTCCGGATGGCGCATGGCTGATTAGGTCCCGCACTGCCGACGTCGATTAGACGAATCGTGGCGACGGCCCCGTTGTGGGTGTAGGCCACGGTCAAGGAGTCTCCGAGCACAGAGTGCAGGTGGAGCATTGCCTCCGCACCGCCGTCCCCACTCTCCATGGAGAGGCTATTTGGGTTGAAGTCGCATCCCACGTAGACCAAGTCGATTCGGAAGCCACGCGCACGCAGGTGAACGCCGTCGGCCCCGCCGTGTTCGACGGCATTCAGCACCAATTCGTACAGCGCCATGCGAATCGCGTCGTAAGCATCGCCAGGCCAGAGCCACTGAGCTCCGGTGTCGCTCATGAAGTCTGCGACAAACCGATGCACGATAGGTCTGTCCGTCGCGTCACCTAGCCATGCCGTATGGCGGATGAGGGCCCGCGGCTCAGGCGGCTCAGTCTGCAGTCCGCGCGCAGCGTAGGCACGCTGGCGCGCGCGACGTTTCCATCGGTGCAGGAGAGCCTCGGGGAAACGCTTCTCGTCGACGTCGATCTCGCGAGCGTGGACGTTGCACAGCCAGATGCCGTTTGCTGCGGACTTGCGTACCGCCGGATCCATCTTGCTGCGCCATCGTGCGAAACCCTCGGCTGCAGCCGATATGTGGGCTGCCTGTCCCACCTTGCCCTCGCCAACCCGAGTGTCTCCAGCAGCGTGCGTTGGTGCGAGGCAGGACGGATTCGCACACCGATAGCCAGCCTCCGCAGCTAGTTCCGCCTTCACAGCCTCGTTGAACTCTGCCGCAGCCCGCCCTCGACCTTTCTGACTTGCCACCATCTGAAGATACGACGGAACGGGACCACGTGCGCAGATCGGTCCTCAACTCACTAGGTGTCGGGGCTGCCTGACGACCGCCGCACATTCCTCGGGAGCGATTTCCGGGACCTCGGCAGGCGGCACGCGGTGGGCGCGGTAGATCATCGCTGGACGCTAATCAGCAGGATGCCGAACGAGTTCAGCCACCTTGCGTATGGAACGGAACGTTTGCAACGACCACTACTTGTGACCGCGATCGACGTAGGTCCCAGTTATCGGCCCTCGACCTCGTCTATCAGTCGGTCGGCGATTTCGCGAGCTTCCAAACTCAAGTCGCGCAACTCGCTAGCGAGCGCTCGCAGCTGCGTGCCGTCAAAGTGCTGCGCCTGCCACATTCGAGATTGCCTGTCGGGTTTGAAAGTGACAAAGGACTTGCCGTCGACGATGCCGCGGAGATCAGTCCAGTATCCGTGAACCACACGATGCCGGGCCTGGAGAGGTTGCGCGATTCGTGTCAGCAGATCGAGCGAGCGAGCGCTCCACCACTCGGCGGGCCGGGCCTTAGCCTCTGTCTCGATATGCGCTTGCACTTGGGCCAAGGGAAGGCCGTGGGTTATCTCGCGCGCAGCGTCACCGCCGCCGAGAGCGCCGTACGCGATGGACGTCAGTGCCTGCTCCAAGACCGCGCCCGGCACGACGACTCGGCCGACCTCTTCGTACAGATCGTCTAAAGAGTCCGTCATCGAACAACCGTGCTTTCCTCGGTGGTATTTTCGCGACTAGTCTCGAACATCCCGCCCCGTACGACAAAGCGCATATGGGTGCTGTGATGCATGGCAGGCTTACCTCGTGGCCCAGTACCCGCACGTGACGCTGCCCTCTGACAAGAGCGCGCGCATCTCTGTGCTGCTTCCCTGGAACCCCAACCGGCGCGGCTATGACCTGCTCGAGGACATGCTTGGTCTTAGTCGTCGGGGTGCTGTGCTGTACGACAAGCCGGTGTTCAAGGTGGCGCGCCATTACAGTGCCAAGTTGATCCAGGCACTGGCAGTGCGCTACGGCCAGGTTGAGGTCACGCAATGCGGCAACGTCACTGAGACTTGCGTTGCCCCGTGCTGGGGTGCCAAGCGCCGGACGTGGCCGGACTGCACCTGCGCCTGCCTGGGCGAGAACCACGGCAGCGGTAGCCCGCTGGACCACGTCGTCGGCGACGGCAATCTCAGCGTCCGGCACACCCCGGCCGAGCGCACGCTCTGGGTATCCGCCGGCGAAGAGTGGATCTAACTGCGGGGCCCTTCTCGCCTGGGCCGGCCACTGTCAACTGACAGAGGCGGCCGTCGGTCGTCGTGGAGGGCTCGTCCTCGGCGAGGGTGAAGCCGAGGACGGAGACGAAGAAGTCGATCGCGCGGTCCTAGTCGTCGACGATCAGCGACACCAGGTCGAGGCGCACCGTGACGAGGCGTCGCTGCCGGCGAGCTGAGCCGCCATCTCGACGATCCCGTCGAAGCGGGCGCCCATCGCGGCGGCGAGCGCCTCGGCCGCGCGCAGGGGGCGGACCATCACCCTCAGGTCGGTGATCAGGCCGCGGTCGTCGTACTCCAGGAAGTCGCAGCCGGTGAGCGACAGCTCGCCCGCCTTCGCCTCGAAGACGAGCGCGTGGCCGGCGTCGTCGTGGAGCTCGCGGACAGAGCGGAAGTCCTCGAACACCTCGATCACGTTGGCGAGGATCGCCGTCACGATCGGATTGCCCTCGCGGGGCTTGTGGGCGACCGGGCTGCGCAAGACCACGTCGGCGGCGAGAAGCGCGGTCATCGCGTCGAGGTCACGCGCCTCGACCGCAGCGTCGAAGTCGAAGCGGCCACGCCGCTGGCGCTAGGCTAAGCCGCTATTGCCAGGGCCACCAGGGGTCGGACCGCGCGGCCTCGAGCGACTCGAAGAGCTCGGTGCCGCCCGCCGTCGTCGACTGCACCGACACGAGCCGCGCGACCGACGCCGAGTTCCTGCCACTCGCCGAGGGCAGGCCGAGCACTCGGTTGAGGACGAGGTCCATGACCGGGTTGCCGCAGCCACTCGCCGCCGGGACCGCGAACGAGGTGTCGAGGAAGTCGGCGCCGAACCCGTAGATGTCACCGGTCACCGCGAAGCCGTTGTCGTCCGGGATGGCCTGGTGGTACGTCGCCGGGCCACTTGCGTTGAGCCGCAGCATCACGGGCCTCGCGTTCGAGCCGATGTAGCAGTTCGGCCCGAGCGCCGGGCTCACCAGCCGGAGCTTGATCGGGAGGTTGAGCGCCGGCCCACCGTTGATGACGCCGGAGAGCCGGAACTGCGACGGGGTGCCCGCCGGTTCGACGCGGACGCTCAGGACCTTGTCCAGGCCGACCTGGTCGGCAATGTCCAAGCAGAGCCCGTAGAGCCCGTCCCGGACGGGGAACGGACCGGAGCCTCCCAGCAGCCCGCACAACGACTGGAGCAGGAACGGCGACACCAGGCTCTCCGTGCCCGTGATCCACATGTCCGTCGAGATCGGCGTCGCGGAGGGCACGGCCGTGTTGTTGTCAGGGCTGGGCCCGAAGACGCCGAACTCCGACCTGATCGAGCCGCCCCCTCTCAGCTTGAGGTTCCCGATCTTCAGCTGGTCGAGCTGACTGCCGTAGGAGAACTGGACACACGCCGTGTAGTTGCCCGGTGGGCTCGCCAGGATCGCCGGGTGATCGACTGGGCAGTTCGCGTGGAGCGGCCAGTTGCCGTACCCCGTCGCCGCAACCTCCGCGGACGTCTCCGTTTCCGCCGCCTCCACCGTCGCCGGCCGGGCGGCCAGGCAGAGCGCCGTCACCGCGACCACGGCCGTCGCGAGGCCGGCAGCCTTGCGCGAAATCGTCCCCATGTTGCCCACCTCTGCTGACCTCAGGTTGTAGCCATCTCGTCAGCCCCCGCGAGGTGACGCTAACACGCAGAGACGTCGGCGGCCCCGGTGTTGCGGAGCAGCAGATTCCAGCGCTGACGCCGGTCTGACCGACGCCCAACCCGACCGAGTGACAGGAGGGAAGCTCGTCCGGCGCGCCCGTTCGGTCCCGGTCGCTCGAGGACCGGCGCGGCCCTACACCCGTGGCGGCAGCCGGTGGAGGACGGCGTCTCTCAGCGCACCCCTGTCGGCCCTCGCAGTCACGTAGGTGCAGTGCGGCTGGCGCCGGCGGTCGGTCGGAGAGCCCGGGGTTGAGCAGCCGCAAGCCCGTCGAAGTGACCGTGTCCCAGGGGATATGACTGTGGCCGAAGACAAGCACGTCGAGGTCGGAGTAGGCGCCGCTCATTCGCTCCTCGCGACCCTTGGCCTGTCCGGTCCCGTGCACCACCCGCACGCGGACACCCTCCACCTCGACTCGGGCGACCGCGGGTAGCCGTTCGCTCAGCTCGCCGTGGTCGTTGTTGCAGGGCAGGGACGATGGTCGGCTACCGCTTGCGCTGTTTCGGCTTCGGTTTCTTCTTGCTCTTGGACTTGTTTCGGGGGCGCCTCGGAGGCGGAGGCTTGGGCCGATCGGGATGGGAAAAGGTCGCTTCCGGGTCATGAGGGGGCAGTTCTCCGGGCTCCAACGTCTCGCAGATCTGGCGGTACTCCTTGGCGAGGGTCTCGAACCCCATCAGCGTCGGGTAGTGGTACGCGTAGAAGCGATCGGAGTACCACTGGTACAGGGGGTCAACGACCTCGGCGTATTCGTCCACGACCTTGGAAAGGCTCACCTCCGACGTCTGCTCCATGTACTGAATCGCGCCAGGTGTCCACCATGACCTGTACCGGTTGAGCATCGTTCCTGTGTCGCAATAGACGTCGAACCGCTGTTTGCCCTTGCGGAACCTGAAAGCGGCGCCCATCGTGAAGACGCCACGGTGAAGGGCGACATTTCGTGATCGGTGCACGAAGGCCACCACTGCATGCGGCTTGATCAACTCGTCGATCTTCTGCACGTATTCGGCATGCAGGTCCTCGGACTGCTCCTTAAACAGCTCTCGCATGTGGTCAGCGACCGTTACGGCCGAGGCAACGTAATTGTGCCAGTGCCGGCCCATCTCCACGAAGAACTCGCGGGTGCCGTCCTCGTCGTTCCAGGCCACCTCGTTGCCCATCATGAACAGCCGAAACCCCAGGTCATCGTGGTTGAGGGCGTCCATCGCCGACAGGAGATGGTCGGCGTTACGGACGTACCATTCGCGAGCCCGGTCCATCTCCTCCATCTGCTGCACGGCCCGTAGCGCAGGGTGCTGCTCCAGAATCGCCTCGATCTCGATCTTTCGCGCTTGCAGAACCGACTCGGCCTCGCCCGACTCCTTCTCGGTCATAGGGCAACCTTCGCAGACACGGCCCGGTCCGACCGAAGTCGCTTCTTCGCAGAGACGACGTGGCGCACTACAGATTTGTCGCCGCTTCGCATCACCATGTACGCCAGGTAGTCACGACAGCGGGATTCATGTGGAGAGAGAGGAGGACCGGATGCCCGAGCCGATCATCGGATGACTCACCCAGGCAGGATGCGCTGGGTGGGGTTGCAGGCTGCTGTGGGTCATCTCGGCATCGCCCCCTTCCGGAACTCCGGACCTGGCGGCTGATGACCTAGGAGTGGCGCGACGCACAGGAGGCGAAGGCAGCGGCGCTGGAATCGGCGAGGAAGCAGCCCGCCTCGGGCGACGACGTCGCCCCATAGGGTGTCATTGTGACTGCCTCCCCCAACGCTCTGCCGGCGTTGTTCATCGGGTCCTCGACAGAGGGGCTGATCGTCGTCCGGAACCTCCAGCGAGAGTTGGAAGATCACAACATCTGCCGGGTGGAGGCATGGAACCGGGGCATCTTCGAGCCGTCGAGTTTCACCCTCGAGGCGCTGCAGAGCGCGGCAGACCGGGCCGACTATGCCGTCCTAATTGCCACGCCAGACGATGTGACGCGCATTCGCGACGTGGAGCACCGGACGATGCGAGACAACGTCCTGTTTGAGTTCGGGCTGTTCATAGGAGCCATCGGGCGCAATCGCACGTACCTCCTCGCACCCAACGGGGCTGACCTGCGTTTCCCATCCGACCTGAGCGGCTTGACGCAACTGCGTTACAACCCGCCAGCTGACCCGCGCGATCTCCAAGCAGCTTTGAATGGGGCCGCACTCGACATCGAGAACCAGATACGTCTGCACGGATGGCGGCCGCGAACGAGCATGGCCGATGGTCAGGCCGCCTCGGTCAGAACACCCCTGGACCTGGAGATTGACATGCTCTGCGCCAACGCTCAAGCGCAGGGATGGACTGTGAGGACAAACAGCCCGACCACTCTTCGCCTGAGGAGCCCTCGTGGTCGGAACTACACGATGACCAAGACCACACCTGACTTGACGCGAGCCAATCTCCGGCACTTCGCAGCCAAGCTCCGCGCTGGCGGCCTCCGAGTCAACTACAGCGTGCGTCGCGATGTGCCGTCCTCACCACTGTAGAAGGCGTGTCCCCCCGGCAAGGGCTGTTCCTTGACGGTCCTGGCCACCGGGGGGACGGCGCTCCAACTCGGGCAACTACCGAGGGCACTACCTTCTAGGGGTGTATTGCCGCGCCTCGGCTGCGCCCGCAGATCCGCTGATCGTCAGGGCATCGCGCCCATCGGCCTCCACCTGGGAAAGCCAACCAGCTCCCTGCGGACTCGCAGCAACGCAAAGTCTATCTGCAAGCCGACTCGCTCGTCATCGATGAGCACATGGACGGACTTCGCCGCTCTACCTTGGTCTATAAAGGTCGCGCACTCCCTCGTCCTCGTCGCGATGGCGATCTTGCAGATGGACCAGGAGGCCGGCAGCCGCCTGTGGGCTACGCGCTGTCCCAAGGAGTCCGGCGCTCGTTCCAGCGTGCTCTACCCCAGTTGGATCGCATGTAGGCAGAAGACTGGCTGGACGACCATTGGGAGAGCATGACGCGGATACATGCCACTTGGCGAGCCCCGCGCGGACTCAGCCCTGGCGGAGCCCGGTGAACCATGACCTCGACCATAGGTTCGGGTAGATCTGAAACGAACGACAGCTCGTTAACCACATTGGAACCTAGCGGTCCGTACGCGAACGGCGAGGAAGATATTGAGTCGGCGACGATGCCGTGCGTCATTCTGGGCGGTTGACAGGACCCGGCCGCCCTCCAGCTACGACGACAGCAGATCCCAGAGGTTCCCCCACGGGTCGCGGAACACGCTGACCTGCCCGTACGCCTCTCTTCGGGCAGGGCGAATGACCTCGCACCCGGCGCCAGTGATCCGGTCCAAGGTCGCGTCGAAGTCGTCCACCCGCAGGAACAGCCCGACCCGGCCCGGCGAACTGCTGACCCACGGCGGCCTTCTGCTCGGTCCCGTCCGCACGAGCGAGCACGATCCCGGTCCCGCCGTCCTCCGGCCGCACGACGACCCAGCGCTTCGGGCGGCCGTCGGTGGTCGTGGAGGGCTCGTCCTCGGCGAGGGTGAAGCCGAGGACGGAGACGAAGAAGTCGACCGCGGGGTCGTAGTCGTCGACGATCAGCGACACCAGGTCGAGGCGCACGGTCAGTGCGCGTCGCTGCCCGCGAGCTGCGCGGCCATCTCGACGATCCCGTCGAAGCGGGCGCCCATCGCGGCGGCGAGCGCCTCGGCCGCGCGCAGGGGGCGGACCATGACCATCAGGTCGGTGATCAGGCCGCGGTCGTCGTACTCGAGGAAGTCGCAGCCGGTGAGCGACAGGTCGCCCACCTTCGCCTCGAAGACGAGCGCGTGGCCGGCGTCGTCGTGGAGCTCGCGGACGTAGCGGAAGTCCTCGAAGACCTCGATCACGTTGGCGAGGATCGCGGCCACGATCGGCCTGCCCTCGTAGGGCTTGTGGGCGACCGGGCTGCGGAAGACCACGTCGTCGGCGAGGAGCGCGGTCATCGCGTCGAGGTCGCGCGCCTCGACGGCGGCGCGGAAGTCGGGGGTCGGCATCGGCGCTCAGCCCAGGCCGGCGACGACGGCCTCGCCGCCGTCCCAGCTCGCCTGGAGCCGCGGACCCACCACGTCAACGGGCGCGGCGTCGAGGTCGGTCGCGATGGTGAGCGACGCGAGGTCGTCGACGGGCTCGCCGTCCAGCACCGACAGGCGGATCGACGGCTCGCGTACGGCGACCTGCTTGTCACCGTCGTAGAGCTCGAGCGACGCCTGGGTCTGCTCGCGCAGGAGGGCGCGGCGGAAGCAGCCGACCGCGACCGGGTCGGCGAGGCCGTCGTAGATCCAGCGGTCGCCGAGCTCGGAGTGCTCCATCGTCGTCACCAGGTGCGACTCGGCCCCTTCGAGCGGCGCTCCGCGATAGGTGAGTACGACGTGCCGCGTGGCGCCATCCTTCGCGACGACGAACGCCTCGATGCCGACCTCGCCGTCGGGGTCGTCGAAGCGGTAGGTGCCGAGCACGTCGACGGGACCGCCGCAGATCTGCTCGAGGATCTCGGTCTTCGTCGGCTTGATGGTCGCGGTGCTGTAGATCGTCGCCATGGGGTCAGACTGCCTCAGGTGCGAGGCGCTTCGCCATCGCCCTCTTCACGAGTCGGATCGCGGCCCGGGGCGCCACCTTGATCGCGAGGCTCATCAGCTGGGCGTCGCGGCCCACGTGGATGTGCAGCCGATCCCGCTGGATGCCGTCGACGATGATGCGCGCGGCCTTCTCCGGTGAGGTCATCGGCACCTTGGCGTCGTCCTCGCTCGCGACCGGCTGGTCGACGCCGGAGTTGGCGGTGATCTGGGTGTTGATCGCGCCCGGGAAGACGACGGACACCCGCACGCCGGTGTCGAGCAGCTCGGCGTACAGGCCCTCGGAGAGCAGCTTGACCGCCGCCTTGCTGGCGCCGTAGATCGACTGGCCGGGGAACGGGAAGAACCCGCCCATGCTGGACACGTTGACCAGGTGCGCCTCCGGCCGGCCGATGAGCCGCGGCAGGAACGCACGGCTCATCCGGAGCGTGCCGTTGAAGTTGATCTCCATGACCCGCTCGATGTCGTCGTCGGCGAGGTCGATCACGGGCACGAACGGCTGGATGATGCCGGCGTTGTTGATCAGGCCGTCGATCGCTCCGTGAGCGGCCTCGACCTCGTCGGGCAGGGCGGCGACGGCGTCGCGGTCGGTGATGTCGACGACGTGGGTCGTGAGCCGGGTGGTGTCGACGAGCTCCGCCGTACCGGCGAGACCGGCCTCGCTGCGGTCGACCGCCGCGACCCGGCCGCCGCGGGCGATGAGCTCGCGCACCAGCTCGCGCCCCATGCCGCTGCCGGCGCCCGTGACGACCCAGACCTTGCCCACCACCAACATGCGGCTCAGCCTGTCACACCGGGTCGCTCCACCTGCTCGGCCAGCCGCTGCGGCGCCTGGATGCAGAACGAGTCGGTGAGCAGCTCGGCGAGCTCGTCCCAGTCGGTGTCGTCGTCGAGGAGCATGCCGACCGAGTTGCCACCCCAGCCGTTGCGGAAGTACGGCGCGCCCATGTGCTCGAACGCGATCACCTCGTCGGGCTCGGCGCGGAACGTGATGCGGAACAGCTGGTCCTCTCCCCCGAAGACGTGCGCCACCGTCGCCGAGCCGACCCGCCAGCTGACGCCGGTCCACGGCACGTATTCGCGGCACTCGGGGAAGCGGCTCATGATCCGCCGCAGCCGCTCCACCCAGGCCAGCGGCACGTCCGGTCGATCCACCACGGCCCCGAGTGTGCCGCACACCACGGACACCCGTCCGTGCCGCCGGCTCGACTTTTGAGAACGGTTCTCATTATCTTCCTCGCATCACTCCCCGAGGAAGGTTCGAGATGCGTAGGTATCGGCGCGCAGGCGCAGCAGTGACAGTGGCGATGGTGCTCGGGCTGGCCCCGGGCTGCTCGGCGCCGGCCGAGCCCGGAGGCGGGTCCGACACCCTCCGGATCGTCGGCCCGTTCGAGATCCACAGCCTCGAGCCGACGGCGACCAGCGGGTTCTTCACCCGGCTCGAGGTCGCCGAGACCCTCGTCACCGCCGACGTCGAGGGCGAGCTCGTCCCCGGGCTCGCCGCCGAATGGTCGTCCTCGCGCGGTGGCCGGTCGTGGACGTTCGAGCTCGTCGAGGGCGCCACCTTCCACGACGGCACGCCGGTCACCCCGGACGCCGCCGTCGCCGCCCTCGAGACCGCCCGCTCCGACGAGGCGAGCCCGCTCGCGACCATCCCCGTCGAGCAGATCGTGGCCACGGAGACGGGCGTCCGCTTCGACCTCACCGAGCGCTACCTCACGCTCCCGGCGGTGCTCACGCACTACAGCGCGATGATCCTGGCGCCGGCGTCGTACGACGAGGACGGCCACGTCACCGAGCTGATCGGGTCCGGCCCCTACCGGATCGAGCACGTCGAGCTCCCCGGCTCGATCGAGGTCGAGCGGTACGACGACTGGCGCGGCACGCCGCCCGAGGTCGAGCACATCAGCTTCCAGACGGTGACCCGCCCGGAGTCGCGGGCGCTGATGGCCAGCAGCGACCAGGCCGACGTCGTGTTCCACCTCGAGCCCGCGGGCCGCGAGCGCGTCGAGGGCACCGACGGCGTCAGCCTGGTGTCGTCGCTCCAGCCGCGGACGATCATGCTCAAGGTCAACGGCGAGCACCCGGTGCTCGGCGACCCGGACGTACGCCGTGCGCTGAGCATGGGTCTCGACCGCGAAGCGATGGCCGAGGCCGTGCTGCGCGAGGAGGAGCTCGCCGCGACCCAGCTGATGCCGCCGTCGCTCACCACCTGGCACCAGCCCGACCTCGAACCGCTGGCGCACGACGCCGCGGCGGCGCGGGAGGTCCTGGAGTCGGCCGGGTGGTCCGAGGGCGAGGATGGCTTCCTGGAGAAGGACGGCGAGCGCCTGCGGCTGAACCTGCTCACCTACCCCGACCGGCCCGAGCTGCCCGCGCTCGCGACCGCGATCCAGGCCTCCCTCAAGGAGGTCGGCGTCGACATCGACGTGGAGGTCGCCAACTCCAGCGAGGTGCCGCTGCGGCACGCGGACGGCAGCCTCGAGCTCGCCCTCGTCGCCCGGCACTTCGCGCTCGTGTCCGACCCGCTCGTCACCGTCGCCGACACGTTCGCGCCCGCCGGCTCCGACTGGGGCGTCGACGGCTGGTCCGACCCGCGCATGAGCCGCGCCGTCGACGAGCTCCTCGGGGGCCCGGCGGAGGAGCGCGCGGCCGAGCTCCGGACCACCGTCACCACGATCGCGCAGGAGGAGCTGCCGCTCATCCCCGTCGCCTGGTATCGCATGAACGCCGCCGTCACCGACCGGATCGAGGGGTTCGTCATGGACCCGCTCGAGACGTCGTGGCACCTGTCGAGTGTCGAGTGGGCGTCGTGAGCCTGGGCCGCCTGCTCGCCGGCCGGGCGCTCCAGGCCGTCGGCGTCGCCGTGGTGGTGTCGGCCCTCTGCTTCCTGGTCGTGCTCCGGCTGCCGGGCGACATCGCCTACCGGATCGCCGCCGGCCGCTACGGCTACGACCTCGTCGACGCCCAGGCCGCGGACGGCATCCGCGCCGAGCTCGGCCTCGACGACCCCGCCTGGCAGCGCTTCGGACAGTGGCTCTCCGACCTCGTCCGCCTCGACTTCGGCGACTCGCTCGTCACGCACCGCCCGGTGCTCCAGGAGGTCGGCTACTACCTGGCCGGCACGCTCCAGCTCGCGGGCGCCGCGCTGCTCCTCGCGATTGTGATCGGCGGCGCGGCGGGCACGCTCGCGGCGCAGCGCCCGGGCGGCGTGGTCGACCGGGTCACCGACGTGTGGATCGCAACCGTGCGCGCGCTGCCGCCGTTCCTGCTCGGGCTCCTGCTCGTCCTCCTACTGTCCGTCCATCTCGGCCTCCTCCCGGCCGTCGGACACGGAGGCTCGACGACGATCGTGCTCCCGGCGGTGACCCTCGCGATCGGTCTCTCGGGGCTGATCGCGCGGGTCACCCGGGACGCGGTCGTGGAGGTGCGCGGCTCCGACTACGTGCGGTTCGCCCGCACCAAGGGCCTGACCGAGCGCCTGGTGCTGGCGCGCCACGTCGCCCGCAACGCCGCGACTCTCGTGGTCCCCTACCTCGGGGTCCAGGCCGTGGTGCTGGTCGAGGGCGTCGTGGTGGTCGAGAGCCTCTTCTCCTGGCAGGGCCTGGGTCACGCGCTCGTGCACGCCGTGTTCTGGCGCGACATCCCCGTCCTCCAGGCCAGCGCGCTCGTCCTCGCCCTGCTCATCGTCGCGGTCAACACGCTGGTGGACGTCGCCGTCCTCTGGCTCGACCCGCGGCCGCGGCGGTCGGAGGTGGCGGCATGACCGCGATCCTCGATCTCGCGCCCACGACACAACGCCGCGGACGTCGTACGGCGGGACTGGCGCGGCGCCTGTGTGCCGGCGTCCTCGTCGCGCTCGTGCTGTTCGCGCTGGTCGGGCCGTTCGTGCTGGGCGACCCGGCGGCGCAGTCGCTCGACCGGTTCCTCGAGGCGCCGTCACTCGCGGAGCCGTTGGGCCGCGACGACTACGGCCGCAGCGTGGTCTCCCGGCTGGCGCACGCCACCCGGCTCTCCCTCGTGCTCGCGGCGCTCTGCGTCGCGACCGCGCTGGTGATCGGTACGGCGAGCGGCGTGCTGGCCGCCTGGCGGGGCGGGTGGGTCGACGCCGTCCTGCGGTCGGTGTCCGAGGTGTTCGTCGCCCTCCCCGCGCTGCTCATCGTGCTGCTCGTCGCCGCACTGTCCGACGGCGACCTGTGGACGCTCTACGTCGGGCTCGCGGTGGCGCAGTGGGTCGAGTACTTCCGGGTGGTCCGGGCCCGCGCCGCGCTGGTGCTCGGCTCGCCGGCTGTCGAGGTGGCGGGGTTGCTCCGGCTCGGGCCGTGGCACGTCGTCCGGCGGCACCTCTGGCCCGAGCTGCGGCCCGCGCTGACCACGCTTGCGTCGCTCGGCATGGTCACCTCGATCCTCGCCATGTCCACCCTCGGGTTCGTGAAGGTCGGGCTGGAGCCGCCGCGCGCGGAGCTCGGCCTGATGATCACCGAGTCCTTCCCCTACTACGACGTCGCGCCCTGGATGTCGCTCGCACCGGTCGCGGTCCTCTTCCTGCTGACCGTGTGCTTCCTCGGGCTGCGCCGGACGGAGGACGCATGAACGGCCTGACCATCGAACGCCTCGTGGTGCGCAGCGGCGGGCGCGTGCTCGTCGACGTCGCCGACCTCACCGCGGCGCCCGGCCAGCCGCTGACCATCGTCGGGGAGAGCGGCTCGGGCAAGTCGCTGCTCGCCCACGCGGTGATGGGGACGATCGCGCCCGAGCTCGAGGTGACCGGCGCGCTGACGGTCGGCAGCACCCGCTTCGACCTCGCCGACCGCCGGGCCCGCCGTACGGCGTGGGGACGGGAGCTCGCGCTGCTGCCGCAGGAGCCGATGCTCGCCCTCGACCCGACGATGCGGGTGCGCGACCAGGTCGCCGAGGGCGTGCTGGACCACCCGCCGCGCGACCGGCGCTCGGCCGCCCTCGCCGAGACCGCCCTCGCGCGGGTGGGGCTGCGCGACGCCGCGCGGTCGTTCCCGCACACGCTGTCCGGCGGCATGGCGCAGCGGGTGGCGTACGCCGCGACGACCGTGGGCGGCGCCCGGGTGCTCCTCGTCGACGAGCCGTCGAAGGGCCTCGACGCGGCTGCGGTGGACCGGCTGGCGGACCTGCTGGCCGACCACGTCGACGGCGACGCCGTGCTGCTGACGATCACCCACGACCTGCGCCTTGCGCGCCGGCTGGGCGGCGAGGTGCTGGTCATGCAGGACGCGTCGGTCGTGGAGCGCGGGCCGGCCGCGACGGTGCTGCAGACCCCGCAGCACGACTACACGCGGCGCCTCCTCGCGGCCGAGCCCGCCCGCTGGCGGTTCCCCTGGATGAGAGAGACCGCTCCCCCGGCCGACGGCGAGCCGGTGCTGTCGGCCACCGCCCTCTCCAAGTCGTACGGCGACCGCACGCTCTTCGAGGACGTCGCGATCGAGGTGCGCGCCGGCGAGCGCTGGGCCATCAGCGGACCGAGCGGCGTCGGCAAGACGACGCTCGGCAACGTGCTGCTGCGGCTGACCCGGCCCGACCGCGGCACGGTCCACCACGGACCGTCCCTCACCCCCGGGCGGGTGCAGAAGCTCTACCAGGAGCCGGCCTTGTCGTTCCCGCGCCGGGTCGCGCTCGGAACAGCGATCGGCGACACGCTGCGGCGGCACGACGTACCGGCCGGACGCTTCAGCCGCCTGCTGGAGCGCGTGGCGATCCCGGAGGAGCTGCTCGCGCGGCGGCCCGGGCAGGTGTCGGGCGGGGAGCTGCAACGGCTGGCGATCGTCCGCGCGATGGTCACCGGGCCCGCGCTCCTGCTGGCCGACGAGGCGACGTCGCGGCTCGACCTCGTCACCCAGGAGGTGACGACCGACTGCCTGATGACCGAGCTCGCGGAGACCGACTGCGCGCTGCTGCTGGTGACCCACGACGAGGACCTGATCGGCGCCGTCGCCGACCACCGGCTCGGCCTGGAGGAGCTCGTCAGCCGCCCGTAGCCGCGACCGCCGAGGCCTCCACCGCCCGGTCGATCGACTCCGGCGACAGCACGTGGCCGATGGCGAGCGCG
Organism: Nocardioides thalensis; assembly: GCF_013410655.1. NCBI lineage: Bacteria > Bacillati > Actinomycetota > Actinomycetes > Propionibacteriales > Nocardioidaceae > Nocardioides > Nocardioides thalensis. The sequence continues at coordinate 940,411 of NZ_JACCFP010000001.1, read as the reverse complement.
GCGGCGCCGATCACGCCGGCGCGCTCGCCGGCGCGCGAGGTGGCGATGTGGAGGTGCTCGGTGGCGAGCGGCAGCGACCGGAGGTAGACGATCTCGCGGATCCCCGCGATCAGGCTCTCCCCCGCGGCCGCGAGCGCTCCGCCGATCACGATCACGGACGGGTTGACGAGGTTGACCAGCGCGGCGAGCACCTCGCCGAGGTCGCGGCCGGACTGGCGCACGGCCTTGACCGCCTCGGGGTCGCCGGCGCGCACCAGGCGGACCACGTCGGCGTCGGCCGCGACCTCGACACCGGCGGCGCGGATCGCGTCGGCCAGCGCCGGGACGGCCGCGATCGCCTCGAGGCAGCCGAGGTTGCCGCAGCGGCACGTGACGTCGGCGCCGCGCGGCACGTAGATGTGGCCGAGGTCGCCGGCGGTGCCCTGGGCGCCGCGCTGGAGCGTGCCGCCCGAAATGATGCCGGCGCCGATGCCGGTGCCGACCTTGATGAACACCAGGTCGGTCACGTCGCGCAGGTGGGCGTGCTGCTCGCCGAGGGCCATGATGTTGACGTCGTTGTCGACCAGCACCGGCACGTCGAACGCGCGCTGCACGTGGCCGGGCACGTCGTAGCGGTCCCACCCGGGCATGATCGGCGGGTTGATCGCGCGGCCGGTCGAGTGCTCGACCGGCCCGGGCAGGCCGATGCCGATCGCGGCGAGCTCGCCGGCAGAGCGACCCTGGTCGGCGAGCAGGTCGCGGACCGTCCGCTCCGCCCAGCCGAGGACCTTCTTCGGCCCCGACGCGATGTCGAGCCGCTGGGTCCGCTCGGCCAGGATCTGCCCGTCGAGGTCGGCCAGCGCGGCCGAGGCGTGCGTGGCCCCGAGGTCGATGCCCACGACGACCCGGGCGCCGGGGTTGAACGCCAGCAGCGACGGCGGCCGGCCGCCCGTGGAGACGCCGCCGAACGGCACCACCAGGCCCAGCCGCACCAGCGCGTCGAGCCGCGCGGAGATCGTGGAGCGGGCCAGGCCGGTGAGCTCGGCGAGCTGGGCCCGGGTGCGCGGCTGACCGTCCCGGAGGAGGTCGAACACGTCGCTGGCTCGCACGAGCAGGAGTCAACCACGGGGACTTTGGCACGTGCAACAAACAACTTTTGCCAGGCTCTCGACAGAAGTGTGTGACCCGTGCCACTCTGGCGTCGTGCCGCTCCAGACCGACACGATCCCCCTCCGCGCCCGGGGCCTGACCAAGGCCTTCCACGGCCACACCGTGCTCGCCGACGTCGACCTCGACCTGCGCGCGGGGCAGGTGCACGGCCTGGTCGGCGAGAACGGCGCGGGCAAGTCCACGCTGATGAAGGTGCTCGCCGGCGTGCACGTCGCCGACGGCGGCACCGTCGAGCTCGACGGCCGCGAGGTGACGTTCCACCACCCCGTCCAGGCCCAGCACGCCGGCGTGTCCACGGTGTTCCAGGAGTTCAACCTGCTCCCCGAGCGCACCGTCGCGGAGAACATCTGGCTCGGCCGCGAGCCGCGCCGCCGCGGCCTCGTCGACGTCGACCGCATGCAGCGCGACACCCAGGCGCTCCTCGACGACCTCGGCGTCACCGGCCTCCGGCCCGGGCAGCGGGTGCGCACCCTGTCGGTCGCCGAGCAGCAGATCGTCGAGATCGCCAAGGCGATCAGCTTCGACGCGCGGATCATCTCGATGGACGAGCCGACCGCTGCGCTCGCCGACCACGAGGTCGCGCTCCTCTACAAGATCATCCGCGGGCTGACCGCGCGCGGCGTCGCGATCCTCTACGTCTCCCACCGGCTGCGCGAGATCTTCGACCTCTGCGACACGATCACCGTGCTCAAGGACGGCCGCCAGGTCGCCACCCGGCCCGCGGCCGAGCTCGACGACGCCGAGCTGGTGCGGCTCATGGTCGGCCGCTCGATGACGTCGTTCTTCCCCGGCCCCGTCGAGGGCACCGAGGTCGGCGAGCCGCGGCTGGAGGTCACCGGCGCCGGCAACGGGTACGTCGACGACATCTCCCTCACGCTGCGCGCCGGCGAGATCGTCGGGGTGGCCGGCCTCCAGGGGTCCGGCCGCACCGAGCTGATGGAGGCGCTGTTCGGCGTCCAGCCGTTCACCCGCGGCACAGTCGTGGTCGACGGCAAGGAGGTCCGGCTGCGGTCTGCCCGCGGCGCCGTACGCGCCGGGCTCGCGCTGGTCACCGAGGACCGCAAGGCCACCGGCCTCGCGCTCAACCAGACCATCCTCGACAACGTGCTCGGCCCGGTGCGCGCGGTCTTCCCGCGGCGCACCGGCGCCGCCCGCCGCGAGGCCCCCGGCCTCCTGTCCAACCTCCAGGTCGCGGCGCGGGCGCTCGACCAGGAGGTGCAGTTCCTCTCCGGCGGCAACCAGCAGAAGGTCGTGCTCGCGCGGTGGCTCGCCACCGAGCCGCGCGTGGTGCTCATGGACGAGCCGACCCGTGGCATCGACGTCGGGGCCAAGCACGCGATCTACGAGCTGATGCGGGTGCTCGCCGCCGCCGGCGTCGCCGTACTGATGGTCTCCAGCGAGCTGCCCGAGGTGATCGGCATGGCCGACCGCATCCTGGTGATGCGCGACGGCCGCCTCGCCGGCGAGCTGCCCGCCGGCTCGTCGGAGGAGACCGTCCTCCAGCTCGCCACGGGAGCCCGGGAGGTGGCGCGATGAGGGGCCTCGCGGAGCGGTTCGGCCGGCTCACGTCGACCGGGCTGGTGCTCGCCGTCCTCGTCGTCGCGATCGTCCTCGGGGCGATCCTCACCGCCACCGAGGGCCGCAACTTCTTCAGCCTCGGCAACGTGTCCGCGATCCTGGTGGCCACCAGCGTGCTGGGCTTCGTCGCCATCGGGCAGACGCTCGTGATCCTCACCGGCAGCATCGACCTGTCGGTGTCCTACGTGGTCAGCCTGACCACGGTGCTCGCCGCCACGACGATGGACGGGTCGTCGGGCAACGTCGTGCCCGCCGTGCTGCTGGTCCTCGCGGTCGCCGCGGCGATCGGGTTCGTCAACGGGGCGGTCGTCAGCTTCCTGCACGTGCACGGCTTCATCGCCACGCTCGGCATGGGGCTGATCATCAGCGGCTACCTCGCCGTCAACTACGCCGGGCCCACCGGCGACGCCCCGCGCTCGTTCGCGCTGATCGGCGCCACCCGGATCGGCCCGGTGCCGCTGCCGGTCCTGATCATGCTCGGCTGCGCGCTGCTGATGATCCTGATGCTGCGCCGCACCCGCGTCGGCCACCAGGTCTACGCCGTCGGCGGCAACCCGCAGGTGGCGCGCCTGTCCGGCGTGCGCACGTCGGTGCCGGTCATCACCGCCCACGTCCTGTGCTCGATGCTCACGGCGCTCGCCGGCCTGCTGCTGGTCGCGCGGACCCAGGTGGGCAACCCGACCGCAGGCACGCAGGGGCAGTACGACCTGATGTCGATCGCGGCGGTGGTGCTCGGCGGCACCCTGCTCGCCGGCGGCAAGGGCAACATCACCGGCACCCTCGCCGGCGTCGCGATCTTCGCGGTGATGGACAACGTGATGGCCGCGCTCCAGACCGACCCGTTCCTGCGCGACGCGATCCGCGGCGCGGTGATCGTCGCCGCGGTCGCGGTCTACGCCCGCCGCGAGATCGACCGCCGGCCGGCCCGGTTCGAACGGCCGGGCGTGCTCGACGCCGCCCTCCAGGAGGCGAAGTGACCGACAGCCAGGTGACCGAGACCCGTACGACGGCGCCGCTCCCCTACCACGCGCACGGGCTGGGGGCGCGGGCCCTCGCGGTGCTCGCCACGCCCGGGGGCGCCGTGCTCGTGCTGGCGATCGCGCTGCTGCTGGCGACGATCGCGGCCAACCCCAACTTCGGCGACCCGGGCGTGCTCATCCGTTTCCTCGGCCGTACGGCGCCGATCGCGATCGTGGCGCTGGGTCAGTACTACGTCATCGTGTCCGGCGAGTTCGACCTCTCGATGGGGGCCGTCATCGCCGCGCAGGTGGTGATCGCCGGCAACTTCATCGGCGAGGACGAGAGCCGGATCATCCCCGGCCTGGTGCTGATGCTTTTGCTCGGCGTGGGCATCGGCGTCGTCAACGGCCTGGTCACCACACTCCTCCAGGTGCCGAGCTTCATCACCACGCTCGCGATGATGCTGGCGCTGGGCGGCCTCGTCGACTACCTCTCCGGTGGCGCCGCGACCGGCAACCCGCCCGACAAGTTCCGCGAGATCGGGCGCGGGGCGATCGAGGACGTGCCGGTCGTCGACGTCATCCCCTATCCGCTGATCATCCTCACCGTCCTGTGCGTCGCCGCCGCCTGGCTGATGCGCCGCCCGTTCGGGCGCACGCTCATCGCCGTCGGCGACAACCCCGACGCCGCCGCCGTCTCGGGCGCCCGCGTGTGGCGCGTGAAGACGCAGGCGTTCGTGCTCTCGTCGCTGGCGTCGACCGTCGCCGGGATCCTGCTCGTCGGCTACGCCGGCGTGCACCCGTCCGTCGGCCAGGGCTACGAGTTCATGGCAATCACGGCGGTCGTGCTCGGCGGCGTCGTGCTCGGCGGCGGCCGCGGTTGGGTGCTCTCGGCGGTGGCCGGCGCGTTCGCGCTCGAGCTGCTCTTCACCCTGCTCACCGCGCTCGAGATCGAGTCCACGTGGAGGGACAGCGTGCAGGGGCTGATCATCATCGCCGCGCTCGCCGTCTCGGCCCGCGCCTGGACCCTGGGCCGCGGCCGCCGTACCTCCCCTCCCCCCAAGACAGCTGACCGACCCACAGAGCCCACCCCGGGCACGAACATTGGAGAGAACTGAATGCGCAAGTCACCTTTCAGGGGCGTGCTCGCGGGGGCGGCCATGCTGGCCGTGCTCACGGCGTGCTCGACCGACGACTCCGTCGACAACCCGGACACCGCGGACGATCCCGCGAGCACCGAGGAGTCGGAGGAGGGCAGCAGCGACGAGTGGTTCGTGCAGGCGGACTACGACGAGCAGATGCAGCAGATGGACGCCACCTTCGAGGGCAACCCCGAGGAGCCGTGGCTGCAGTACATCGACGGCCCGATGACCGACACCTCGGAGTGGAAGAGCCAGGAGGCGCAGAAGGTCTGCTTCGCCAACGCCTCGATCTCCAACCCGTGGCGCCAGACCGGCTGGATCACGATGAACCAGCAGCTCGAGGTGCTCCAGGACAGCGGCGTGATCTCCGAGATGGAGACCCGCGACGCCGGTGACGACGACAACACCCAGATCGCCGACATCGACTACTTCATCGACCAGGGCAACTGCGACGTCTTCATCATCTCGCCGAACTCGACGGCAGCCCTCACCCCCGCGGTGGAGCGCGCCTGCGAGACCGGCAAGCCCGTGATCGTCTTCGACCGCGGCGTCAACACCGACTGCCCGACCACGTTCATCCACCCGATCGGTGGCTACGCGTGGGGCATCGCGACCGCCAACTTCCTCGTCGAGAACCTCGAGGAGGGCGACCGCGTCATCGCGCTGCGGATCCTGCCCGGCGTCGACGTGCTCGAGACCCGCTGGGCCGCGGCCGAGCGGATCTTCGAGGAGAACGGCATCGAGGCGACCGACCACTTCACCGGCGCCGACCCGGCGGAGATCAAGAAGATCATCACCGACGCGCTCGTGCAGGGCGACGTCGCCGGCGTGTGGATGGACGCCGGTGACGGCGCCGTCGCCGCCATCGAGGCGTTCGAGGACCAGGGCGTCGACTACCCGGTGATGACCGGCGAGGACGAGATGAGCTTCCTCCGCAAGTGGGAGGAGACCGGGCTCACCGGCCTGGCGCCCGTCTACTCCAACTTCCAGTGGCGCACCCCGCTGCTCGCCGTCGAGAAGATCGTCAAGGGCGAGGAGATCCCGACCGAGTGGGTGCTCCCGCAGGAGCCGATCACCGAGGAGGAGCGGGCGGCGTACCTCGAGGCCAACGACGGCATGCCCGACGGCCACTACGCGAAGTTCGGCGGCGAGGACCTGCCGGGCTACCCGGAGGTCTGGCAGGAGCGGCAGATCCCGTAACCCTGCCGCGCCACACGCCCGTCGCTGGTCGAGCAGGGCTCTCCCCTGCTCGACCAGCGACGACCTCGACCACCAGAAAGGGCCCGCCGTGCGACCCATCGGCGTCAACACCTGGGTGTGGACCTCGCCCCTGGCCGACGCGAACCTGCCGGGGCTGCTGCGCGACATCCGCGCGCTCGGCTTCGACGCGGTCGAGCTGCCGCTGGAGAACCCCGGCGACATCGACCCCGACCTCGCTGCCGCCGCGCTCGCCGAGACCGGCCTCGCGCCGTACGTCGTCGGCGCGATGGCGCCCGGCCGCGACCTGGTCGCGACCGACGCCGACTGCGTGGCCGCCACCCAGGACTACCTGAAGGCCTGCGTGGACCTCGCCGCCGCGATCGGCGCCCCGGCCGTGTGCGGACCCTTCTACGCGCAGACCGGCCGGGTCTGGCGGCTCGCTCCCGAGGAGCGCGCGGCCGCCTACGCCGAGTGGCGCGCCAACCTCGCGCCGGTCGTCGACCACGCGGGCGAGCGCGGCGTGCGGATCGGCATCGAGCCGCTCAACCGCTACGAGACCTCCCTCGTCAACACCGTCGACCAGGCGCTCGAGGCGCTCGGGCCGCTGCTCGGCCCTGCCCTCGGCCTGGCGCTGGACACCTACCACCTCAACATCGAGGAGCGCTCGAGCGCGGACGCCGTACGGCGCACCGGCGAGCACCTGGTGCACGTGCAGGTGTGCGGCAGCGACCGCGGCGCGCCCGGCGGCGACCAGACCGACTGGGACGCGCTGCTCGCGGCCCTCGACGAGGTCGGCTACGACGGCCCGCTGGTCATCGAGAGCTTCACCCCCGACAACGCGGCGATCGCGGTCGCCGCGTCCATCTGGCGGCCGCTCGCCGCCTCCCCCGACGCCCTCGCCACCGAGGGACTGGCGTTCCTGCGCCAGACAGGAGCACAGCGATGACCCGCGAACCTCTCGGGGTGGCCGTGATCGGCTACTCGTTCATGGGCAAGGCCCACTCCAACGCCTGGCGCAACGTGCGCGCCTTCTACCCCGGCGTCCCCGCCGTGCGGCAGCAGGTGCTGGTCGGGCGCGACGAAGCGGCCGTCAAGGAGGCCGCGTCCCACTACGGCTGGGCGGAGTCCGCGACCGACTGGCGCAGCGTGATCGAGCGCGACGACGTCGACGTGGTCGACGTCTGCACGCCGGGCGACAGCCACGCCGAGATCACCCTCGCCGCCCTGGCCGCCGGCAAGCACGTGCTCGTCGAGAAGCCGCTCAGCAACACGGTCGCCGAGTCCGAGGCGATGCTCGCCGCCGCGCGCGAGGCCGAGGCCCGCGGGGTGCGGGCGATGATCGGCTTCAACTACCGCCGGGTGCCGGCGCTCGCGCTGACACGACAGCTGATCGCGGACGGCCGGATCGGCGCGGTGCGCCAGGTGCGGGCGGCGTACCTCCAGGACTGGCTGGCCGACGCCGACGCGCCGATGACGTGGCGACTGCGCAAGGAGCAGGCGGGCAGCGGCGTGCTCGGCGACCTCGGCTCGCACGTGGTCGACCAGCTGCACTACCTGCTCGGCGACCCGGTCGTCGCGGCGTCGGGCCACCTACGCACGTTCGTGCCGGAGCGCACCGGTCCGCAGGGACGAGAGCCGGTCACCGTCGACGACGCCGCGTGGGCCACGCTCGAGACCGGCTCCGGCGTGGTCGCGAGCGTCGAGGTGAGCCGGATGGCCACCGGTCGCAAGAACGGCCTCACCCTCGAGGTGTACGGCGACCGCGGCTCGGTCGCGTTCGATCTCGAGCGCCTCAACGAGCTCATGGTCCTCGACCGGCCCGACGACGTTGCGGCCGGCGCCCGCCGGGTGCTCGTCACCGAGACGGACCACCCGTGGCTCTCGGCCTGGTGGCCGCCGGGGCACGTGCTGGGATGGGACCACACGTTCACCAGCCAGGCCGCCGATTTCCTGACCGCGATCGCCGAGGGCACCAGCCCGCAGCCGTCGTTCGCCGACGGGCTCGCGGTGCAGCGGGTGCTCGCCGCGATCGAGCAGTCGGCCGGCGACGACGGCCGGCGGGTCGCCGTACGAGAAGGAGCATGAGATGGGCAAGCGCTTCACGCTGTTCACCGGCCAGTGGGTCGACCTGACGCTCGAGGAGGTCGCGCGGCACGCGGCGGAGTGGGGCTACGACGGGCTCGAGATCGCCGTCTCCGGCGAGCACCTCGACGCCTGGCGCGTGGACGAGGACGGCTACGTCGAGGAGCGGCTCGCGCTGCTGGAGCGCTACGGCCTGAAGTGCTGGGCGATCTCCAACCACCTGACGGGGCAGGCGATCTGCGACGACCCGATCGACTTCCGGCACCAGGCGATCGTGCGCGACCGCGTGTGGGGCGACGGCGACCCCGAGGGCGTGCGGCAGCGCGCCGCCGAGGAGATGAAGCTGACCGCGCGGCTCGCGCGGAAGATGGGCGTCGACGTCGTCGTCGGCTTCACCGGCTCGTCGGTCTGGCAGTACGTCGCGATGTTCCCTCCCGTGCCGGCCGAGCGCATCGACCGCGGCTACCAGGACTTCGCCGACCGGTGGCACCCGATCCTCGACGTGTTCGCCGAGGAGGGCGTGCGGTTCGCGCACGAGGTGCACCCCTCGGAGATCGCCTACGACTACTGGTCCACGGTGAAGACCCTCGAGGCGATCGACCACCGGCCGGAGTTCGGCATCAACTGGGACCCCAGCCACATGATGTGGCAGGGCCTCGACCCGGTCGCGTTCATCACCGACTTCGCCGACCGGATCTACCACGTCGACTGCAAGGACACCCGGATGCGGATGGGCGGCGGCCGCAACGGCATCCTCTCCTCGCACCTGCCGTGGGGCGACCAGCACCGCGGCTGGGACTTCGTGTCCACCGGCCGCGGCGACGTGCCGTGGGAGGACTCCTTCCGGGCGCTCGCCGCGATCGGGTACGACGGACCGGTGTCGGTCGAGTGGGAGGACGCAGGGATGGACCGCCTGCACGGCGCCCCGGAGGCGCTGGAGTTCCTGCGCCGGTTCGACTACGACCCGCCGGCCGCGTCGTTCGACGCTGCCTTCTCCAAGCAGAGCGAGCAGTAGCCGCTCCGGCTCGTCATCCGCTGCGCCGTCAGGCGCGCAACTGGCCCACGTCCTCGGCCTCGTCGCCGAAGTAGCTGTCGAGGATCCGCTGGCTGACCCGCGCGCCCCAGCGGTCCATCCGCTCCCGGCCCCACCGCGTGCGGTTGAGCACGCCGTACCGCCACAGGTTGAGGCCCGCGACGTACGCGTGCGCCCAGGGAGGCCGCAGCGGCAGCCCGAGCTCGCGCATGCTGGTCGGTCCGAGGAACACGGTGAGCATGCTGAGCAGCCGCTCCTGCTCCCACTTCGCGCGCAGCCCCTGGAGCCCGGCCGGCCACCCGGGGTAGGTGCGGTCGGCCTGCGCCTCGACGACGGCCTGGGCGAGCTGCGGGCCGGCATCGGTGATGTCGGACTGGGCGAGCAGCACGTGATAGCTGATGCGGTGGCGCTCCCTCTCGCTGTCGACGAGGAAGTCGTCGTCGACGCCCATCAGGTAGCCGATCCACTTCCACTGGTGCATGACCGCCCGTGACTCGGCGCGGGTCACCCGGGCGCCGAGGGCGCGCGACCCGATGAGCAGCACGCCGTCGAAGAGCCCGAGCGTCGACGCGAGGTCGGCCTGGTTGATGGGGAGGCCCCACCGCTCGGTGTCCCACGTGTCGGCGAACTCGGCGTTGACGAGTGCGTGCATCGCCCGCACGTGCAGGGTGAGCCGCCACGCCTCGCCCCCAGGCTCGAGCGCGCCCGGCTGCCCGAGCGTGATCGCCCACTTCTGGGTCTCGGCGAGGCGGCGCCGGGTCATGTCGCCGGTGAGTCCGCCGGTGGCGACGAGCAGGTCGGTCGGGCCGCCGAAGCGGTAGCCGCCGACGAGGGAGAGCTGGGTGAGCACGTCGGCCGCGTTCTGGCCGAGCCGGTTGTAGACCCGGGCGCCCTCCTCGACGAGGTCCCACTCGACCCAGTCGGGCACCTCGGTGTTGGTGCGGATGAAGTCGGCGAGGGCCGGAGGTGCGTCCGGTACGGCGTCGAGGCCCTCGTGCAGCGCGGTGCGCAGCTGTCGCAGGGTCACCTTGCCGGGGTCGCCTGCTCGCGTTCGGATCGCTTCCGCGAGCCGTCCGCCGAGCTCGTCGCGCTCGGTCATCGCGCGGCCGATGCGCTGCATCAGCTCCTCGTCGACCTCGCGGACCCGGCCGAAGATGCGGAGCGGACGACCCATCCGGGCCGCGCGCGCCTCGCCCTCGCGAAAGCGGGTGGGGAAGGTCCGCGCGGGGCGGTCGATCTCTGCGGCGGTCATGTCAGCCCTCCAGTCCGTGCTCGGCGCACCACGCGTTGCGGCGCTCGGGTCGCGCGGTGAAGAACTGCCGGATCAGCAGCGCCTGCGTCGCGGCGTACGTCTCGATCTCGGTCTGCACCAGCCGCAGCTGGAGCGGCGTCCGGGCGAGGGCCAGGGCTTCCGCGTTGCGCCACACGATCTCGCGCCAGCCGCGCATGATCACGCCGGCGACCGTCTCCTCGAGCGTGCCGACGTCGATGTCGTCGAACGTCGGGTCGAAGCGCCGCGCCTCCTCGGCGAACACGGGCGCGTAGAGCGAGTCGAGGCGCTTGTTGTAGCGCAGGTGGTCGGCCCGGTGGCTGGTGCCGTCGGGGGCGGTGAGCCCGGCCTCGGCGAGGACGTAGGGGAAGTCGCGGTTGATGTGGGCGTTCATCGCGAGCAGGAAGTTGCCCAGGCCGCTCATCTTCTGGTCGTCCTCGGCCTGGAGCGCGATCCGCCAGGCCGCCGGGATGCCGGTACGCCGGCCGCTCTCCCACCGGCTGGTCACGTCGAAGTAGAGCTCGGCGAAGATCGTGTCGACGCGGTTGAGCCACTGCGCGTCCTCGAAGTAGCCCGAGCGCACGGCGTCGCGCACGTTCTCGGTCACCCGCAGGTAGGCCAGCGAGAAGACCGCGCTGTGCGAGCACGAGGCCGCGAGCCGCTCGAGCCGCGGCTCCATCCGGGCGATGACCTCGTCGATGCACTCGTCGCCGCCGGACCGGCAGAGGTCGCCGGCGTAGTCGGCGCCGGGCACCGGCAGCGGCGGCAGCAGGCCGTTGACCAGGTCGAGCGGCGGCAGCACGATGCCGCGCACCGGGTCGGGGTCGGGCGGCACCGGATCGGCGTGGGCGGACGGGCTCGGCGAGAGCACCGCCACGAGGGCGACGACCCCGCCGAGCGCCGCCCGGATCGAAGGGAGAACCATGCCCCGAACCTAACGCGAGTCATCACTCGCATACCATTCGCGTTGTGCGCAAGACACCCCGCCAGGCCCGCTCCCGCCAGATGGTCGACCGGATCGTCGCGGCCGGCCGCGACGTGCTCGTGTCCGACGGCTACGACGCGTTCTCGACCAATCGGGTCGCCGCGGCCGCCGGCGTGAGCCCGGGGTCGGTCTACCAGTACTTCCCGGACAAGGCGGCGATCGTCGACGTCGTCGTCGACCGCTACTGGGACGACGTCGCCGAGAAGGTCGCCGCGGCCCTGGCCGACCGGATCGGCACGTTCGGCCCGGCCATGGTGCGCGACACCGCGGACGCCCTGATCGCCGCGCTCGAGGACGACCCGGCGGTGTTGCGCGTCGTCGCCGAGGAGCTGCCGATCTCGCGCAACCGCGACCGGCTCACCGTGCTGGAGCGCCGGGTGCGCGACCTGGTCGCGACGTTCCTCGCCGCCCGCCCCGAGACCAGCCACCGCCCCGACCCGGCCGTGACCGCGTGGGTCGTGGTGATCGCGCTCGAGCAGCTCGCCGTGCGCTGGGTGCTCGACCAGCCGCCGGTCACGCGCGACCAGCTGGTCGAGGAGATCCTCGCGCTGGTGAGCGGATACCTCAGCTTCGGTGACCGGTGAGGGCCATCCCGACACCGAGCCCGATCATCGACGTACCACCGACGGCGCCGAGGGCGCTGCCCCGCTTCGGGGAGCCGGCGAACCAGTCCCTCGCGCGACCCGCGGCGAGCGCCCACACGGAGTCGCACAGCAGGCCGAGCACGACCGCGGCGGAGCCCAGCACGAACATCTGCGCCGGCACCGAGTGCCAGAAGCCGTCGAGGTCACGGTCGACGAACGGCGGCAGCAGCGCCGCGAAGATCATGAACGCCTTCGGGTTGGTGACGCCCACGATGAAGCCCTGCCGCACCGCGGTGCGCCAGGTCAGCGGCGTCCGCCCGTCGGGGTGGAGCTGCAGCTCGCGTCGGTGCCGGAACGCCTGGATGCCGAGCCACACAAGGTAGGCGGCGCCGGCGAGCTTGATGACGGTGAACACCAGGATCGACTGCGCCACCACCGCGCCCAGGCCGACGGCCACGAGCACCATGACGAGGAAGAGGCCGGCGGTGTTGCCGACGACCGTCGCGAGCGCGACCCGCTGGCCGTAGGCGACGGCCCGGCCGACGGTGAACACGACGCTCGGCCCGGGGATGACGATGAGGACCAGCGCGGCCAGGCCGAAGCCGAGCAGCTGGTCCATGCCGACCATGGCTCAGTCGCTCTTCTCGGTCGGCTCGACCGTGCTGCCGGTGCTGCTGGTGCTGCCCCCGGTGCCGGTGGCGGTGGCGCCGCGCGTCGGCTTGTGGTCGTAGAGACCCTCGTCCTCCGCCTTGTCCGCCTTGCGCAGCGACCGCACGAGGAAGAACGCGATCACGACGACGGCGAGGATCAGCCCGACGAACACGGCGAAGCCGGTCCAGCCGGCGACGACGTCGTTGGCCTCCGGCGCATCCTCGGTGGCACGGACGATCAGGGGGACGAACATGCCCTCAGTCTCCCACCTCGGCCGTGATGCCGGCGAAGAGGTCGTCCTCGGGCAGTGTGCTCTCCACGTGGCTGGTCACCAGCTCGTAGTCCTCGGTGGGCCACACCTTCTGCTGGAGCTCGCGCGGGATCTGGAACCAGAACCCGTCCGGGTCGATCTGCGTCGCGTGCGCGAGCAGGGCCTGGTCGCGCACGCCGAAGTACTCGGCGCACGGCACCTTCGTGGTCACCCGCTTCTCCCAGTCGGGCTCGCGCTTCCACTCCTTGAGCCGCTCGGTGTACGGCGACTCCAGCTCGTGCTCGAGCATCGCCTCGTGGAGCGCGGTGATCTTCTCGTAGCTCCAGCTGTGGTGGTAGTAGAGCTTGCTGACCTGCCACGCCTCCCCCAGCTCCGGGGCGTACGTCGGGTCCGACGCCTTCTCGAACGCGTAGACCGACACCTGGTGGCACATGATGTGGTCGGGGTGCGGATAGCCGCCGCGCTCGTCGTACGTCGTCATCACGTGGGGCTTGAAGCTGCGCACCAGCCGGATCAGCGGCGCGGCCGCCTCCTCCAGCGGCACCAGCGCGAAGCAGCCCTCGGGCAGCGGCGGCTTGTTGCCCTCCTCGTCGGGCTCCGGCCAGCCGGAGTCGACGAAGCCGAGCCAGTCCTGCGTGACGCCGAGGATGTCGCGCGCGCGCTCCATCTCCTGGCGCCGGATCTCGTGGATGTTCTCAAGGATGCCGGGCCGGTCCATCTTCGGGTTCAGGATCGAGCCGCGCTCGCCGCCGGTGCACGTCACGACGTGGACGTCGACGCCCTCGGCGACGTACTTCGCCGTCGATGCCGCACCCTTGCTCGACTCGTCGTCGGGGTGGGCGTGGACGTGCATGAGGCGCAGGCCGGCGCGGCTCGTGGGCATGCCCGGGAGTCTATTGAGATGCGCCATGGGAGCATGAACCGGTGAGCGCATCGACCGATTCCCAGCGGTACGGCGCCCCGTCGCCGGTGCGGCGCAGGATCGTCGTCGGAGCGGCCGTCGTCGTGGCCGTGCTGTTCGGCGGCTGGCTCGCCTGGACCGCCCTCTTCCACGCCGACCCCGCCGTGTCGTCGGAGCTGCTCACCTGGGACCAGGTCGACGACCACGAGACGACCGCCGTGGTCCGGGTGACCTACGGCGACGGCTGGGTCGACGCCGACTGCACCGTGCGCGCGATCTCGGAGGACAAGGCCATCGTCGGCGAGGTCTCCTTCACCCCCGTGGAGGGCGAGGGTCCCGACCACGAGGTCAGCATCAACACCGAGCGCCGGCCCACCGCCGTCGAGCTCGTCGGATGCACCACCGAGGGCCAGCCGCGACCCCGGTGACCCCGGCCTGACCTGCGAAAACCCGAAGAATCCACCTCCCGGTCACAAGATTGTTAGACTTGCCTGTCTGCCGCCTTGGGGTCACTCCCCCGGGCGGTCGATTTGCTAGTACCCCCGTCGACAGGCCGTCTCGGGCCCGTCTGAAGCTAGGTAGGAGTAGTTGCGATGACGCAGACCGGAACGAACCAGGACACGATCTGGCTCACCCAGGACGCGTACGACAAGCTCCAGGCTGAGCTCGCCGACCTCGAGGGTCCGCAGATGGCCGAGATCATCGCGCGCATCAGCGCCGCCCGCGACGAGGGCGACCTCAAGGAGAACGGCGGCTACCACGCCGCCCGCGACGAGCAGGGCCGCATCAAGGGCCGCATCGACCAGCTCAAGGACATGCTGCGCCGCGCCGAGGTCGGCGAGACGCCCCCGGACGACGGCGTCGTCGAGCCCGGCATGGTCGTCACCTTCAAGTTCGAGGGCGACGACGACGACGAGGCCGAGACCTTCCTCCTCCTCGGCGCCCGCGAGGTCGAGCCCGAGGGCCTGAAGGTCTACACCCCCCAGGCCCCCCTCGGCGCCGCCATCAACGGCCACAAGCGCGGCGAGACCGTCACCTACGAGGTCAACGGCAAGCCCCAGACTGTCGTCATCCTCGACGCCAAGCCCTACACCGGCTGACCCCCAGCCAGCGCTCGCGACCGGCGCCACCCGGCGGAGTGCGCGGGCTCCGTGACACAGGGCGGAGCCGGGCGGTGACGTGCCGGCGATTTCGCGACGACGCGCCGGCGCCCCGCGCCCAGCGGCGCGCAACCACAGAGCGCCGCAGCGCGGCGGAGCGAGCAAGCCGGAACGGCACCGCCCGGCGCAGCCGGGTGCCACGGCAGGCCGCGCACGGCGTAGCCGGGTGTCGCCGGTCCGACAGGATGCCGGCGACACTTACCCCCGCTCGACCACCGTGTACCCACACTCCCGCAACCGCGCCAACACCGCCTCCGTGTGCGGCTCCCCCCGCGTCTCCAGCTGCAGATGCACGTCCACCTCACCCAGCCGCAGCGTCGGCGACACCCGCTCGTGCATGACCTCGATGACGTTGGCCCCCGCCGCACCCACCTCGGCGAGCAGCTCGGCCAGGCCCCCGGGTGAGTCACGCAGGGTGACCTCGAGCCGCAGGTAGCGCCGCGCCGCGCTGAGACCGTGCTGGATCACCTTGCCCAGCAGCAGCGGGTCGACGTTGCCTCCCGACAGCATCACGACGACGGGCCCCGGCAGCTCGCACGTCGCCTCGCCCAGCACGACGTCACGCAGCAGCGCGACCCCGGCCGCACCCGCCGGCTCAACGACGAGCTTCTCCCGCTCGACCAGGCCGACGATCGCCCGCGACAGCGACTCCTCGGAGACGGTGTGGATCTCGTCGACGTGGTCGCGCACCAGCTGGAACGTCAGGTCCCCCGGCTGACCGACCGCGATGCCGTCGGCCATCGTCGACATCTCCGGCAGCCGGATCGGGTGGCCCGCGGCCATCGACGGCGGGAACGCCGCGGCCGCGGCCGCCTGCACCCCCACCACCCGCGTCCCCGGCCGGCGCTCCTTCACCGCGAGAGCGACGCCCGCGAGCAGGCCGCCGCCACCGGTCGGCACGACCACGGTCGCGGCGTCCGGCAGGTCCTCGATGATCTCGAGGCCGGCGGTGCCCTGCCCCGCGACGATGTCGGGGTGGTCGAAGGGGTGCACGAACACGGCGCCGGTCTCGTCGGCGTGCTGGCGGGCGGCGCCGAGTGCGTCCTCGAGGGTCCGTCCGTGGAAGACGACCTCGGCGCCGTACCCCCGGGTGGCGCGCTCCTTGGGGATCGGCGCGCCGTCGGGCATGAAGATGGTGGCCGCGATGCCGGCCTGCTGCGCGGCGAGCGCCACGCCCTGCGCGTGGTTGCCGGCGGACGCGGCCACGACGCCGCGTGACCGCTCCTCCTCGGTGAGCCGCGCGATCCGCACCGCGGCGCCGCGCGCCTTGAACGACCCGGTGCGCTGGAGGTTCTCGCACTTCAGCCACACCGGGAGGTCCAGTTCCGAGCTGAGCCAGCGCGACTCCACCAGCGGCGTCCGTACGGCGACGGCGTCGACCAGCCCGCGGACGGACTCGATCTCGGGCAGGCCGATCGTCACGAGGTGACCTCCTCTGCGCCGGGGGGCTCCAGCCCCTGCTCGGCCTCGTCGGGGATGCCGTCGTCGTCCTCGTCGACGGTCGGCTCGGTGACGGAGCTCGACAGCTCCGCGAGGTGCAGCACGACGGCGTTGGCGGCGGCGGCCAGCGGCACCGCCACCAGCGCGCCGACGATGCCGGCGACGAGCACGCCGCCGGCCAGGGCGACGATCACGCCGAGCGGGTGGAGCCGGACCCAGCGCCCCAGTAGGAACGGCTGGAGGATGTGGCCCTCGAGCTGCTGCACGCCGATCAGCACGGCCAGCATGATCAGCGCGGTGACCGGGCCCTGGTCGACGAGCGCGACCAGCACGGCGACGATGCCCGCGATCGTCGCACCGATCAGCGGGATGAACGCGCCCAGGAACACAAGCACGCCGATCGCCAGCACGAACGGCACGTCGAGGATCGCGGCACCGATCATCACCCCGACCGCGTCGACCATCGCGACGATCACCGTCGCGCGCACGAACTGGACCAGCGAGACCCACGCGACCCGTCCGGAGCTGTCGACCCGCTCGCGGGCGGCGCGCGGCGCGAGCCGCACCAGCCAGCCCCAGATCCGGTCGCCGTCGGCGAGGAAGAAGTACGTCGCGAACAGGGCGATGAAGAACCCGGCGACGACGTGCCCGATCGCCGTACCGAACTCGGTCACGCGGCTGACGACCTCACCGTCCTGCGTCTGCTCGGTGATCATCTCCTGAGCGCGCTCGATGGCGTCGTTGATCTGCGAGTCGCTCGCGTTGAGCGGGCCGTCGCGCAGCCACTCGCGGATCTCGTCGAGCCCCTGCACCGTCGAGTTGGCGAGGTCCTCGGCGCCGCTCGCGACCTGCTGCCCGGCGAACGTCAGCAGCGCCCCCACCACGGCGAAGCCGCTGAGCACCACGAGCAACGCGGCCAGCCCGCGCGGGACGCCGATCCGCTGCACGCCCGCCACGAACGGCGCGGCAAGCGCGCTCACGAGCAGCGCCACCGCGAGCGGGATCGTGACGACCGCGAAGTAGCCGACCAGCCACATCAGCAGGTACGACGCGCCCGCGATCACCAGCAGGCGCCACCCCCACGCAGCGGCCAGGTCGAGTCCCACCGGTACGTCGGCGCGGCCCACCTTGGACGGCCCGGTCGCGATCGGCCCCGGCTCCGCCCGGCGCTCCTCACGGGCGTCGGCCAGCACCTGGACGAACCGGTGAATCAGGCTCTCCTCGCTGTCGCGGCGCCACCGTCGGGCGTGGTGGGACTCCTCGGCCGCCGGCTCGGCCTCCGGCTCGACCGGCGGCGGGTCCTCGGGGGTCATGCACGCAGGCTAGTGGCCGACCGGTGGTCGTGCCTCACCCGAGCGCGTTGGCCAGGTCGGCGATCAGGTCGTCGGCGGTCTCGATGCCGACGCTGAGCCGGACCAGGTCGGCCGGCACCTCGAGGTCGGTGCCCGCGACGCTGGCGTGCGTCATCCGGCCCGGGTGCTCGATCAGCGACTCCACGCCGCCGAGCGACTCACCGAGCGTGAACACCTCGGCCCGCTCGCACACCTTGAGCGCGGCGTCCTCGCCGCCGGTGCAGCGGAACGAGATCATCCCGCCGAATCGCTTCATCTGGCGCTGCGCGACCTCGTGGCCGGGGTGCGACTCCAGTCCGGGGTAGATCACGGTGCCGACGGCCGGGTGCGACGTCAGGAAGTCGACGACCTTCTCGGCGTTGTCGCAGTGGCGGTCCATCCGCACGCCGAGCGTCTTGATGCCGCGGTGGGTGAGGAAGCTGTCGAACGGGCCGGGCACCGCGCCCATCGCGTTCTGGTGGAAGCCGACCTTGTCGGCGACCTCGAGGTCGCGCACGACGAGCGCGCCGCCCACCACGTCGGAATGCCCGCCGACGTACTTGGTGGTCGAGTGGACCACGACGTCGACGCCGAGCGTCAGCGGCTGCTGGAGGTACGGCGACGCGAACGTGTTGTCGACGACCAGCAGGGCGCCCGCGTCGTGGGCGACCCCCGCCAGCGCCTCGATGTCGCCGATGTTGAGCAGCGGGTTGGTGGGCGTCTCGAGCCACACGAGCTTGGTCTGGCCGGGACGGATCGCGGCGCGCACCGCGTCGACGTCGTCGACCGGCGCCGGGCTGTGGGCGAGGCCCCAGGCCTGCTCGACCTTGTCGAAGAGCCGGAAGGTGCCGCCGTAGGCGTCGTCGGGGATCACCACGTGGTCGCCCGGCCGGCACAGCGCGCGGACCAGCGTGTCCTCAGCGGCCAGGCCGGAGGCGAACGCGAAGCCGCGCTCCCCCTCCTCCAGGGCCGCGAGCGCGCCCTCGAGCGCGGTGCGCGTCGGGTTGGCGCTGCGGCTGTACTCGTAGCCGCCGCGCAGCCCGCCGACGCCGTCCTGCTTGTAGGTCGAGGTCGCGTAGATGGGCGGGATCACCGCGCCGGTGGTGGGATCCGGGTCGTAGCCCGCATGGATGGCGCGGGTCTCGAAGCCGGTCTTGTGCTGTCGCTCCTGGCTCACCCTTCCGACCCTACTCACGCCCCGCCCGCGTCGGTGGTTGAGGTGCGACGAGCGCAGCGAGGAGCCTCGAAACCTCCGACACCTTGCGCACCCGGAGACAATGGAGGCATGTTCGCCAGCCGCAAGACCGAGATGGTCGACGCCGAGCACGCCCTGCCCGGCCGCGCCGCTCCCGCCTTCCCCCTGCCCGAGCGCCACGAGGTGCTCGGCACCCCCCTCGTGACCGACGAGGTCCCCGACGGCATGGAGGTCGCCGTCTTCGGTCTCGGCTGCTTCTGGGGCGCCGAAGAGATCTACTGGCAGACGCCCGGCGTCTGGTCTACCTCGGTGGGCTACGCGGGTGGCATCTCGCCGAACCCGACCTACGAGGAGGTCTGCACCGGTCGCACCGGCCACACCGAGGCCGTGCGCATCGTGTTCGACCCGGCCCAGGTGTCCTACGCCGACCTGGTGAAGAAGTTCTTCGAGGTCCACGACCCGACCCAGGGCATGCGTCAGGGCAACGACATCGGCACGCAGTATCGCTCCGCGATCTACTACACGACGCCCGAGCAGGAGCAGGCCGCGCGCGAGCTCACCAAGATCTACGGCGACGAGATCAGTCGGCGCGGCTACGGCGAGATCACCACCGAGATCGAGCCGGCGGGCGAGTACTACTACGCGGAGCCGGTGCACCAGCAGTACCTCCACAAGGTGCCCAACGGCTATCGCTGCCACGCCAACACGGGGATCCCCTTCCCCGCGTGAGGTCGTAGGAGTGAGAGTGACCTATAGACCACTCTGACTCCTACGACTCAGGCGGCGGGGACGCCGAGGAGGCGCAGATCGCGGGCGACGACGTCCGGCTGGTCGCGAAGCTCACGCGTCGTGCAGCGGACGACCAAGCGGTCGGGCGCCGTGAGCGCCCGCTGGCGCGCAAGATCGTCCTCCCAGTGCTCGACCTCCATGTGGAAGCCGCCATCGACCTCCAGCACGAGGACGCGCCCGTCCTCCAGCCGCCACTCGCAGTCGGTGAACCGCAGTCGGCCTGACGCGTCACGCCGGCGGACCTGTCGGTCGGGCAGCCGGAGGCCGAACTCCCGGCACATCCGGCGGACGTCGATCTCACCGACGGACTGCGCGCCGCCCGCGATGTCGGTCAACGACAGGCGGAACCTCGCCGCTCCCTTGATCGGCTGCAACCGCTCCAACCAAGCCAGCAAGTCCTCGGGCGTCGTCAACCGTTGCTGAACCACCGCCGCGAGCACGCCCTCCGCGGTCCGGACCGACCGCTGGCGCGAGGCGAAGAGCAGGACGGCGGGCTCGAGCCGGCACACAGGGAGCCCGCCCCACGGGCGTCGGAGCGCGGGCAGCGGCCGCCGCGTCTTCACGAACTCGACTCCTTCGTAGCCCGCGCCCACCTTCGCGTCCTTGTCGATCAACACGGAGACGTGGTCGCGGTGCCAGTTGCGAAGGCCCGCGACCTCGGCGGCCGTGAGCTCGCCGACCACGGCGTCGCGACCGGCGTGGAGCACGCCGAGCCACATCAGCTGCTCGCGGGTCAGCGGACCCGTCGTGGTTCCGATGACCACCGGCGTGAGCTCGACCCAACGTCCCGTCGCGATGCGATGCCGGATCGCCCAGCGGTCGATGCCCAGCTCCGCCAGCTGAGCGCGCGTGATCAGGCCGCACTGAGCCGTCGCCAACGCGTTCCAGTCCGCCCGAGCCATGCCAACAGGATGGATCACACCGGCCGCTCGCGTGCCGGCCCTCCACAGGCGGCAGGTCGTAGGAGTGAGAGTGACCTATAGACCACTCTGGCTCCTACGACCTCCGCCACGGATCGACACCTACCGCTGACATTCACTGTGCGGTCACCATCGACCCGGGACAATGTGCCCATGGCGGATCTCCCCCGCAAGGCTGCGGCACGCACGGCCCGGCTGGCGGCTCTTCCCTTGGGCTACGCCGGCCGGACCGCGGTCGGGTTCGGCAAGCGGCTCGGCGGGGCGCCGGCCGAGGCGGTGATGTCGGAGGTCCAGCAGCGCACCGCGGAGCAGCTCTTCCGCACGCTCGGTGAGCTCAAGGGCGGCGCGATGAAGTTCGGGCAGGCGCTGTCGGTGCTCGAGGCCGCGCTCCCGGAGGAGATGGCGGCGCCGTACCGCGAGCAGCTGACCAAGCTCCAGGACTCCGCGCCGCCGATGCCCACGCAGACCGTGCGCGACGTGCTCGCCGAGGACCTCGGCGACGACTGGCGCGACCAGCTTGTCTGGCTCGACGGCGCGCCGACCGCGGCCGCGTCGATCGGCCAGGTCCACCGCGGTCGGTGGTACGACGGCCGCGACGTCGCCGTGAAGGTGCAGTATCCGGACGCCGGCGCGGCGCTCGAGTCCGACCTCAAGACGCTCGCCCGCGCGGCCCGCGCGATCGGCCCCCTGATCCCCGGGGTCGACATGAAGCCGCTGGTCGAGGAGATACAGGCCCGCGCGGTGGAGGAGCTCGACTACCTGCTCGAGGCCGAGGCGCAGCGGGAGTTCGCCGCCACCTTCCGCGACGACCCCGACATCGTCGTGCCCGACGTCGTCGACGTCGGCAGAAGGGTGCTGGTCACCGAGTGGCTCGACTCCGCCGGCTCGCTGGCCACCGTCATCGCCGACGGCACGCGCGAGGAGCGCGACCACTACGGCGAGCTGTTCGCGCGGTTCCTCTTCTCCGGCCCGTCTCGCACCGGCCTGCTCCACGCCGATCCGCACCCCGGCAACTACCGCGTGATCCCCAACGACGACGGCAGCCCCGGCCGACTCGGCGTGCTCGACTACGGCGCGATCGCGCGGCTGCCCGAGCGCGGCCTGCCCGCGCCGCTCGGCCGGATCGTCCGGCTCTGTGCCGACGGCGACGCCGACGCGGTGATGGAGGGCCTGCGGGCCGAGGGCTTCGTGAAGGACCGGATCCGGATCGATCCCGAGCAGGTGATGGACTACCTCGGGCCGTTCGCCGAGCCGACCAGGGTCGAGCGCTTCCGGTTCTCCCGCGAGTGGATGCGCGAGCAGTTCCAGCGGCTCAACAACCCGAAGGACCCCGCCTACACGGTCACGATCAAGCTCAACCTGCCGCCGTCGTACCTCCTCATCCACCGCACCACGGTGGGCGGCGTGGGCGTGATGAGCCAGCTCGAGGCCGAGGCGCCGTTCCGCGCGCTGATGGAGGAGTTCCTCCCCGGCTTCGCGCCGAGCGCTCCGGCCTGAGCGCTCAGGTGAGCTGTCCGGTCACCGGGTGGCGGTCGGTGATGCAGTAGGCCCGGCCGAACGGGTCGCTGAGCACGGTCCACACCTGGCGGACGTCACGCACCTCGGCACCGAGCGCGACGTGACGCTCGGTCTCGGCGGCCCGATCAGTCGTCGCCCAGTCGAGGTGGGCCCGGGTGCGGTCGCCGGCGTCGTCGGCGCCGAGCCGCTGGAACAGCAGCCGCAGCGGGAAGCCGTCGGGGCGCTCCAATGAGCAGAAGTCCGTCGACACCGCGGACGCGCGCTCGGGCCATCCGGTCAGCGCCGCCCAGAACGCGCGCTCGGTGTCGAAGCGGTCGTGGGGTACGTCGATGCACACCTGGTCGAGGAGCGACTCGTGCCCGGTGGGCCAGGCGGTCGCACGCGGGCGGGCCGACTCGCCGTTGCCGACGAAGCAGAGCTCGAAGCCTCCGGGCGAGGTGAGCACGACGTACCCGTCCTCCGCGTGGTCGGCGACCTCGCTCGCGCCGAGCGTGACCGCGTGGGCGGCGGCGGCGCGCAGGTCGGCGACGTGGAGGTCGAGGTGGATGCGGTCGTTGCCCAGGCGCAGCCGCTGGACGCGGAGGAACGCGTCGCCCTCCGGCGGCTCGAGGGTCGCGAACTCCCCCGCCGTGCCCCGCACCGGGCTCAGCCCGTAGCCGGTGAGCGCCGACCAGAACGAGGCGCCCTCCGCGAGGTGCCCGGGCGCGAAGTCCAGGAACGCGGTCATCCAGAGCGGCCGGGAGACGGGGTCACGGTGCGTGCTCACGCCTAAGACGCTACGGCCTCTTGATGCTTGACCATCGGCTAGTTGAAAGAAACTGCACGGGTGTGACCGCGACCACCAAAGTCATCCCCGTCGGGTGACGACGAAGAACGGCTCCCCACGCCGCGTCCGACGCCCGACCGCGGAGGGCTCATCGAAGCCGCTGCCGTGCGGTCCGCCGGGATACTTCCCACTCCCCGGAGGGCCGCACGGCGGTCTGCGCCCGCTCGGACGAGGGGCTACTTGATGAACCGGAAGACCTTCCGGTCGTCCTCGCCGTCGTTGTAGTAGGCGTTCGCCCGCACCGTGGCCTGCAGGCTCCAGGTGCGCCCGACGTAGGAGGCGTCTCCCGGGAAGATGACCCGGAAGCGCCCGGGCCCGCTCTGGCGGGCGCACACGTCACCGGCGATGCGCCACCTGCCCTCGCGTCGCACCCACAGGATCACCTTGACGCACGCACCCGGCGCCGCCGGGCGGACGGTTCCCGCGAGCACCACGCGTGCGTCCGACCGGTAGACCGCCACCCCGCGCTCGACCCGGACCTCCCCGCGGAGGCCGGACCGGACCCGCGGATCCACCGAGATCCTGCCGTAGGTCGCCGACGACGGCAGCGTGTCGGCGTCGCCCTTGAAGACCACGTGGATCTGCATCGTCTGGGTCGCGCGGACGGTGCCGGAGAAGCGACCGTCGGGCCCGACGGTGAGGGTCCTGAGGAGCTGGTCCTGGCTGGTCCTGGTACGCCGGTAGACGAGCACCTCCCGGCTGGACGAGTCGGCGACCAGCCTCCCGCTGAAGCGGATGTCCGTGCCCGCGTCGACGCTCCGGCTCCGGAACGGCCCCTTCACGATGCGGCTCTCCCGCCCCGCCCGGACCCGGACGAGGTACGGCGCCCTCGCGGCACGGGGCGGATCGACCGCGACGTACGCGTGCACGCCCCCGAACGCCAGGCCCGCAGGGAAGATCTCACCGGCCCGCGCGGCCGTCACGTCGCCGTACCAGCGCCCGTCCGGCTCGTAGAAGCTCACGGCCCTGCCCCCAGCGACTGCCACGAGGCCGTCGGCGCGGGACGCCACGGACGGCGTCCCGTAGGCGGATCGGTAGTCCAGGTCGTCCAGCGTGCCCAGGTCGTACCACCCGACGTCGTGGTTGGCGAGCGCGACCCAGATCCGCTCCTCGCCGGGGACGACGGCCATGTCGACGACCTCGCCGAACGGCCGGGCGTGGGTCGCGATCGTCGTGACGGCCGGTGCGGGTCCGTCCCCGATCTCCAGCAGCTCGAGAGCGGGGTCGCCCTTGATCCCCGCCACGACCAGTCGGCCGGCGGGCGCGCGCGTGACGTGCGCGAGGCGCCTGCTGCTGACCTCGGTCGTGGCGCCCGTGGCGGGATCGACGGCGGTGAGGCCGGGCGTGGCCTCGCAGTCGGACGCGACCCAGAGCGTCCCGGCGGCCAGAGCGACGTCCTGCGCGCACGCGCTCACCGACGACGCGACGTCCCGGACCTCGAGGGTGGCCGTGTCGACCGCGACGACGTCGGCCTCTCCGTTGCCCGCGACGTAGAGCGTGTCGCCGTCCAGCACCATCGCCCGCGCCCGGGTCGGCAGCGTGATCGTCCGCGCGCGGGTGAGCGCGGAGCTCGCCACAACGAGCTGGGTGCTGCCTTGCGCGACGAAGACCCGGCCGCTCGCGTCGTCCACGACCAGGTCGGCGTAGCCGGTCAGCTCGACGTGACCGGCACGTACGGCGGCCGGGCGCGACGGCGTCCGGTCGGGCTTCGCCGTCGCTGGTGCGACGGGTGCGAGTGAGCCGGCCACCGAGATGGCGAGAGCCGAGATGAGGGCACGACGAAGCAACGGATTACTCCCGAGATCACGCAGCGGACGCCGCAATCTATCGGGAACGGGCCGCGTTGGTGATGCGACGCGACGAAGTCCGGCTCAGCCGACCCAGAACCCGCGTCCGCCGAACCACTCGTCGTAGGAGCCCGGGCCGCCGCGGCCGCGCGGACCGCGCGAGCCCAGGTAGGACCCGACCACGGCGGCACCGAGGTCGTCGGCCTCGGGCGCGATGACCGAGCCGTCGACCCGGCGCGCCATCGAGTCGATGAACCGCGCCAGACCGGGGTCCTCGCCGAGGCGGAAGAACGTGGTCTGCGCGCCGAGCCGGCGCGCGTTGTCGAGCTCGCGTACGGCGAGCGCGATCGTCAGCGGGTGCGGCGGATAGCTGAAGAACACCTCGCCGTCGGGCTCGAGGTGGGACGTCGGCTCACCGTCGGTGACGATCAGCAGCACCGGCTGGGCGGTCGGGTGCTTGCGGAAGTGGCGGTTGGCGAGCAGCAGCGCGTGGTGGAGGTTGGTGCCCTTCGCCCAGCGGGCGTCGAGCGCGGTGAGCCGCTCGATCTCCATGGTCTCGGCGTGCCGGCCGAAGCCGATCAGCTCGAGCTGGTCACCACGGAAGCGGGTGCCGATCAGCGTGTGCAGCGCCAGCGCGGTGCGCTTCATCGGCACCCAGCGCCCGTCCATCGCCATCGAGAAGCTGGTGTCGACGCAGAGCGCGACCGCCGCCTGGGTGCGGGCCTCGGTCTCCTGCACCTCGATGTCCTCGACCGACAGGCGCACACGAGGCCCGGAGGTTTCGAGGCTCGGCCGCGGGCGGCCTCGCACCTCAACCACCGGGCCCTGCTCACCCGCCTCCCTCAGCACCGCGTTGGTGATCGTCCGCGGGATGTCCCACGGCTCGGTGTCGCCGAACGCCCACGGCCGGCTGGCGCCCGACAGGTCCCCCGCCGCCCCGGCCTGGCGCAGCTCGCGCTGACCCTGCCGGCCGCTCATCCGCTGCGCGACGTCGCGCAGCAGCGCCTTCCCGAGCTGGCGCATCGCCTTGGGCGTCAGCCGCAGCTCACCGTCGAATCCGCGCTCCATCGCCCCCGAGCGGCGCAGCGCCTGCTCGAGCTCCTGGAGCCGGCGGGCGTCGACGGCGGCCTGGTCGCCCAGCTGCCGCGCGAGCTTGTCGAGGTCGACGTCGTCGAGCCGCGCGCCGCCGTACGACTGCGAGAGCTGGTCGGAGAGCTGGTCGAGGTCGGCGAGGTCCTGGAGCACGCCGGTGCCGTCGCCGAGGCCGAGCCCCTCGTCGCCGCCGAACCGTTCGGAGCCCGACCAGTCCTCCCCCGGCCGCAGCGCCTGGAGGTTGCCGTCGAGCCGGTTGAGCTGGTCCATCAGCGCCGGCGACCCGAACGCCTGCGCGGAGAGCTGCATCAGCTCCTGCCGCTGCTCGGGCGTCATCGAGTTGAGCATCCGCTGGGCCGCCGCTGCGCGCTGCGCCATGGCGTCGATGAGCTCGTCGACGTTGCGCGGGTTCTCCGGGAAGAACTCGCCGTGCTTGGCCATGAAGTCGTCGAAGTCCTGCTGGGTGTCCTCGCCGCGCGCGTGCTTCTCCAGCAGGTCGTTGAGGTCGGTCAGCATCTCGTTGATCGCCGCGCGGTCCTCGTCGGTGGCGTTCTCGAGCGCCTGCTTCATGCCGGCGAAGCGCTGGTCGAGGAGCTCGCGGCCGAGCAGGTCCTTGATCTGCTCGTACGCCGCCCGGGCCTCACTGCTCTGCCAGTCGTAGTCGGCGAGCTCGGTGACCGCCGCGGCCGGTGAGTCGGGAAGGTTGTCCATCCGCATCTCGCGGAACGCCCGGTCGGCGTCATCCATCATCGCGTCGCGCGCGAGCTGCTTGCGCTCCTCCAGCACCGCGGTGTCGAGCAGCTCCTTGACCTGGTTGAGCGTGCCGTCGAGGTTGTGCCGCTGGAGCAGCTCGCGGCGCCGCTCCGCCACCTGGCGGGCGAGGTCGTCGAGCCCGGCCCGGTCGTCACCGCCGCGTCGCAGGAACTCCTGCATCGCCCGCTCCGGGCTGTAGCCCGCCATCACGTCCTCGCCGATCGCGTCGAGCGCCTCGGCGATGTCGACGGGCGGCGCGAGCGGGTCGCCGCCCTCGTAGCGGCGGTAGCGGGAGCGGTGGGTGTCAGCCATGGTCAGCCGTAGACCGTCTCGGAGCCGTCGCTGTCCTTGCCGATCTTGCGCGCGAGGAAGAGGCCCTCGAGAGCGAGCTCGATCGCGCAGGCGCGCTGGCCGTCGTTGTCGCCGCCGTTGTCGGGGTACAGGCGGTTGCAGATGTCGTCGTAGAGCTCCGACTCCCCCAGCACCGGCAGTCCGGCCAGTACGTCGCGCGCGGTGACCGACTCGCCGGTCGTCACCATCGCACCGCCCTCGATCGCGTCGACCAGCAGCGCGAAGTCGAGACCGCGGAAGTGGGCCCGGACGACCTCGGCGGTCGCCGTACGCAGCAGGTGGGTGAGGATCTCCTGTTCCCGTCCCTCCTCGCCGCTCTCGAACTCGATCTTCCCGCCGAGCACGTCGACGGCGGCCTCGAGGTCGACGACCCGCGCGACGGCGTGGTCCTCGCCCTTGACCGTCGCGCGGCGCAGCGCGGCGGCGGCGATCGTCTCGGCGCCGGCGATCGCGAATCGCGCGGAGACACCGGACCGCTGGTCGACGGCCGAGGACTCCCGCAGGTTGCGGGTGAACCGCGCGAGCACCTCGAGCAGCGGCTCGGGCACGTCGGCGACGAGGTGCGCCTCCTGCCGGATGACGGCCATCTCGGCCTCGAGCTCGCGCGGGTAGTGGGTGCGGATCTCCGCGCCGAAGCGGTCCTTCAGCGGCGTGATGATGCGGCCGCGGTTGGTGTAGTCCTCGGGGTTCGCCGACGCCACGACGAGCACGTCGAGCGGCAGCCGCAGCACGTAGCCGCGGATCTGGATGTCGCGCTCCTCCATCACGTTGAGCATCGCGACCTGGATCCGCTCGGCGAGGTCGGGCAGCTCGTTGATCGCGACGATCCCCCGGTGGGACCGCGGGATCAGGCCGAAGTGGATGGTCTCGGGGTCACCGAGCGACCGGCCCTCGGCGACCTTCATCGGGTCGACGTCGCCGATCAGGTCGGCGACGGAGGTGTCGGGCGTCGCGAGCTTCTCGGAGTAGCGCTCCGACCGGTGCCGCCACGAGATCCGCAGGTCGTCGCCGTACGTCGCGACCGCGGCCACCGACGCGGCGGTGACCGGCTCGTAGGGGTGCTCGCCGAGCTCGGAGCCGGAGATGATCGGCGTCCACTCGTCGAGCAGGCCGACCAGGGTCCGCAGCAGCCGGGTCTTGCCCTGGCCGCGCTCGCCGAGGAGCACGACGTCGTGGCCCGCGAGCAGCGCGCGCTCGAGCTGCGGGACGACGGTGTCCTCGAAGCCGTGCAGCCCTGGCCAGGGGTCCTCGCCGGCCGCCAGCTTGGCGAGCAGGTTGTCGCGCAGCTCCGTGCGCAGCGGCCGGTGCACATGGCCGGACGCACGCAGCTCGCCGAGGGTGGAGATCGTGGGGGCAGTCGTGGCAGCGACAGTCACGCACCCACGCTACTCAGCAGGACCGAATACCGCAGCGAACAATCGCTCGCACCGCGCGCTCATCGCCTCCGGCGACTCCTCCGGATGGTCGATCCACCACGTCACCAGCGCGTCGAAGACGCTGGTCCAGACCGCGATCATGGCGTCGAGGTCGGTGGCGTCGTCGTCGCCCGCGATCCGCATCAGCTCACCCACGCCGTCGGCGGCGAACGCCGCCATCCGGTTGCGGTAGGTGGTCAGCACGGCCTCGACCGCCGGATCGCCGGGCAGGGTCGGGTCGTTGAGCAGTCGCCAGGCCCACGGCTGCGGCTCCAGCACCGCGAAGATCCCGTCGAGCGTCACCAACGCTCGGGCGAGGCCGACCTCGCCGAGCGCCGCCGTCCGGCCGATCTCGTCGGCGACCAGCGCGGCCGCCCGCTCGAGACAGGCCGTCAGCAACCCGTCCTTGGAGCCGAAGTAGTTGTAGATGAGCGGCTTGGAGATCCCCGCCCGCTCCGCGATCTCCCCCACAGCCGCGAGCGCGAAGCCACGCTCGGCGAAGACCGCGCCGGCGACGTCGAGGATCTGCGCCTCGCGGTCGGCCCGGGCGACGCCCTTGGTGCCGGAGCGGCGGGCGGGCGCGGTCGTCATACGCCGAACTCTAGCGCGGGATATGACTTCGTGGTAACTTACCCCGAAGTCATATCCACCCTCGCCGCGGGAGAAGCACGTGCACGACCTGCTCGACCCGATGAAGAACCCGGTGACCTACGCGATCCCGTTCTTCATCCTCACGATCCTGCTCGAGCTCGCGGCGCTGAAGTGGCTCGACCATGACGACAACGCGGCCGGGGCGGCCCGCCAGCTCAAGGGCTACCACCGCCCCGACTCCCGCACGAGCCTGCTGATGGGCCTCGGCTCGATCGTCTTCCTGACGCTGCTCAAGCTCGCCGGGTTCTTCGGCTACCTCTGGCTCTACGACAACGTCGCGCCGTTCCACCTCGACACGAGCGCCTGGTGGTACTGGCCGGCCGTCATCCTCGGGCTCGACCTCTTCTACTACTGGCAGCACCGGTTCGTGCACCGCGTCAACGTCGGCTGGGCCGCGCACCAGGCGCACCACTCCAGCGAGTACATGAACTTCACGACCGCGCTGCGGCAGAAGTGGAACCCGTGGTTCGAGCTGCTCTTCTGGATCCCGCTGCCGCTGCTCGGCTTCGCGCCGTGGACGCTCTACGTCGCGTTCGGCTTCAACCTGATCTACCAGTTCTTCGTGCACACCGAGACGATCGAGCGGCTGCCGCGACCGATCGAGTTCGTCTTCAACACTCCGTCGCACCACCGCGTCCACCACGGCTCCGACCCGGAGTACCTCGACACCAACTACGGCGGCATCCTCATCATCTGGGACCGGCTCTTCGGCTCGTTCACGCCCGAGAGGCAGCGGCCGACGTACGGCCTCACCAAGCCGGTGAACACCTACAACCTGATCAAGCTCGAGTACGGCGACTACGCCAAGATCGTCCGCAACGTCCGCCATGCCTCGAGCTGGCGCGAGCGGCTGGGCTACCTGTTCGGCCCTCCGGGCTGGGAGCCGTCTCCGCTGCCGGTGGTTGAGGTGCGAGGTGCCCCCTAGGTTGGTCGAGTAGCCCGAGCCGCTAGGCGAGGGCGTATCGAGACCCGATGACCACTAAAGTTCCCATGTGACCGTGGTTCTGAGCGTCGTCTGCGTCGCGCTGGTCGCGGTCGTGGCCGCGCTGGTCGCGGTCGTACGCCGGCTCCAGGCCGACCTGGCGGCGAGCGACGCCCGCGCCGCGCAGCTCGAGGCCGACCTCGACGCGGCGCTGCGCCCCCGGCCGCCGACCTCGACGACCGAGCGCTACCTGCGACGCGTGGTGCGCAC
The DNA here is from genome assembly GCF_013410655.1 of Nocardioides thalensis. Taxonomy (NCBI): domain Bacteria; kingdom Bacillati; phylum Actinomycetota; class Actinomycetes; order Propionibacteriales; family Nocardioidaceae; genus Nocardioides; species Nocardioides thalensis. The sequence goes on along the minus strand of NZ_JACCFP010000001.1, from coordinate 910,186 downwards.
CGCGAGCAAGGTGCGCACCGAGGGGCTCACCGGCCTGCTCCAGTCCACGATCGACGACCTCCAGTCGTGGGCCGGCAGCGAGCGCGCGGACATCCTCAACATGGCGGCCGCTGACGGCACGGTGACCCTGTTCTTCTCCGACATCGAGGGGTCGACGTCGCTCAACCACCAGGTCGGCGACAAGGCCTGGGTGCGGGTGCTCGCCGCGCACGACGCCATCCTGCGGGCGCGGATCGGGCAGTACCGCGGGCAGGTGGTCAAGACCGCCGGCGACGGGTTCATGGTCGCGTTCCGCGACGCCGAGGCCGCCTGCCGCGCGGCTCTCGCCGTGCAACAGGACCTGCGACGGCCGACCGACCTGACCCTGCGCAAGCACGGCATCCGCGTGCGGATCGGCGTGAACACCGGACAGGTGGTGGCCAAGGAGGGCGACTACTTCGGCCGCAACGTCGCGATAGCCGCGCGCGTGGCCGATCTCGCCGCGGGCGGCCAGGTGCTCGCGGGCGACGCCGTACGGGAGGCCCTCGAGGACGACGCGGCCGTCGAGCTCAGGGACCCCGAGGTGGTCGAGCTGAAGGGCCTGCCGGGCGAGCACACCGTCTGGCGCGTCGCACCAGCCGGTGGTTGAGGTGCGAGGAGCGCTAGCGACGAGCCTCGAAACCTCCGGCTTGCCGTAAAAAGGACACGGTCCGGGCCAACTCTCCTGTCGCTGCGAGATGACTGGTCCGGACCGCGCCGCCTGTATTCCACCATGAGTACCCGCGACGCCGCGCCACAACCCGCCTACTGGGGCGCGCCCGGGTAAAAACGGTTCACAATCGCACGAATCATCGGATGATGGTCACTTCTTGTCGCGGCTCTCCACGGTCAGCGCGATGAGCTGCTCGGCGAGCCCGGGCACGTCCTCGGCGCCGGCATCGGCGGGAGCGACCGCGCTGATCGCGTAGCGGTACTCACCGCCGTTGTCGAGGTAGCCCACTTGGATGTTCAGCTCGTCGTCGCTCCACGCGGCATAGCCGTAGCCGTCGACGGCGAGCTCCTCGTAGTTCGCGTACTGGTCCTCGTACGACTTGCGCGTCTGCTCGAACGTCTCGTTGTCGGCGGCGGCGTTCTGCGAGACGGAGATGCGCGCCGGGCCCTTCTTCACCACGAACGTGCAGTTGTCCTTGGCGAGGAAGTTGAGGCCGGTCGCCTTGACGAGGGCCTTGGCCCCGAACGGGCAGTTCGGGTCGGTGTCGCTCGGCTCGTCCGGGCCGGCGATGGCGGTCGGGTCCCCGATCTCGCCGCCGTCGACGGTGTCGTCACCGCCGCCCTCGTCGTCACCACCGCACGCAGCGAGGAGTGGAGAAGCAACGAGAAGGGCGGCCAGGGAGAGGGCCGGGAGTCGAGTACGCATGAGAGAACCGTAGGTAAGGCGCGGCGTGCTCGTGGCCGATTCAGGCAACGCTCAGCGAACTCATATCCGCCGCCAATCGAAGGGCCAGTGTGCCGGTGGTCGAGGTGCGACAACGCCGGTGGTTGAGGTGCGAGGCGGCCGGTGGTTGAGGTGCGAGGCGGCCGGTGGTTGAGGTGCGAGGCGGGCCGGTGGTTGAGGTGCGAGGAGCGCTAGCGACGAGCCTCGAAACCTCCGGCCCAAGCTCGAAAAATGCGGAAGCGGTCCGGACCAAGTCATCTCGCAGCGACAGGAGAGTTGGCCCGGACCGCGTCCGGAGGCACCAGATCGTTCTCACCCCCGAGCCGGGCGCCTGGTGCGGTGCGCCCAGGGTGGTCGGAGGGATCTAGCGATCAGTTGGGATCGAGAGATCCGTCAGATTCAAGAATGGTTGGTGCTGGGGTAGCGATCCGTCCGGGCGGCCGAGTCCACCCGGACGGATCACCGTTGCCTCAGCGGCGGTTCAGGACCTTGGACGTGGCAGCCTTCGTCAGGTCCGTGGCCGGGATCATCACGCGGTACTTCGTGACCTTGTTGCCGTTCAGGTCACGCACCGAGAAGCGAGCCTTGCCGTCGGAGTCGAGGGTCTTGCCCTTGTCACCGACCGTCTTCCACTCGCCGTCCACCTTGCGCTGCAGCTTCACCGAGAGACCGGTGAGGTCCGCGTCCGAGGTGGCGGTGACGTTGATGATGTCCCGCTTCTTGTTCTCCGAGTTGAGACCGGAGATGTTGACGTTGACCTTGCAGGGCTCCGAGACAACCACGGTGCTCTGGTCGGAGACAACGCCCTCAGTCGCCGGGTCACCGTCGTAGGTGACGGTGTCGCGGACCACCGCGGTGACGGTGTCGGAGGTGCAGTTCTCCTCGACCTCGAACACGTACTGCGCGACGCCGTCCTCGTCGGTGACGACCGGGGTCTCCGTGTCGGGGTCACCGGTGCGGACGAAGTCGACCCGCAGGCCCTCGAGCGGGTTGCCCTCGGAGTCCAGAGCCGTGAGGGTCGCCGTGACCGGCTGGCCCGCCACGACCGGGTTGGCCGGCGAGGTGGTCAGGGTGTAAGTGGCACCCTCGTCCTCGCCGATCTTACCGGCGTACCAGGACTGGTCGAACGAGGTCTCGACGACCTTCTTCACCGGGTTGCCTGCGGCGTTGTAGACCTCGGTGAAGTCCGTGCTCAGACCCGAGTTCGTCGAGTTGGTGAGACCGCCAGAGACCTCGGCCGTGAAGGTGTACTCACCCTCGCCGTCGGGGATCAGGTCGCCGTTGGTGTCGACGCTGAAGACCGCGAGGTCACCGCCGTTGTCCAGGTCGGACGGCGTGGTGACGCCACCGACGGAGCAGGTGTCGTCGTCACCCAGGATGTCCGGGCACTCCGCGGTGACCTCAACACCCTTGGCCGGGTTGCCGTACTGGTCCTTGGCGAAGATGTCGAACAGCACGGCCTTGTCGAGCCGCTGGTTCTCCGGCTGCCCCGGCGTGCGGACGATGGTGATCTCGCTCGCGTTGATCGGGTTGGACGAATCCCACTCGACCGAGTCGTCGGCCGACAGGCCGTCGACGTCGGCGGAGACAACGGCGTCGGTCAGCCCGTCGTCGTCGAAGCCGCTGTCGCGACCGATCGTGGTGCGGAACGTGGCGTCACCGTTGTTGTTGGTGCTGACGGTGATCGTCGAGCCCAGCGAGTCGTCGCGGGTCGGGACGTAGTTGCCCTCCACCGGGTCGAGGAAGCTGCTGAGACCCGCACCCAGGAAGAACGCGCCGTTCTGCGCGGTCTCCGGGGTGTCGAGCGACAGCTCGATCTGGACGCCGGCGAGGTTGTCACCGAACGCGTCCTCGAGGTGGACGGTGCCGAGCTCACGCGTGCCCGCGGGGCCAGCAGTCTCGGAGTCGTACTCGATCTCCAGCACGGCGCCGTTCGGGACCTGGTCGGTCACGAAGTCGAAGCCGTGGTGCACGTCGACGCCACCCCAGTTGCCGATGCCCGGCGCGTTGGCGGAGCCGGTACCGGCCTCGCCGCCGACCTCAGGAGTACCGGAGTTCCCGATGTCCTCGACGTCGACCGAGAAGGAGCCGTTCGCACCCGTGGTGACCGGGTCCGCGCTGATGATGTTGGCATCAGCCATCGAGGTGTTGCCGTCCTCGTCGTACTCGGTGCCCGTGTTGTAGTGGAAGTCCACACGGCGGCCCGGGAGACCCGTGCCGTCCTCGAGCACCAGGTTGCCGTTGCCCGTCGCGACCGTGCCGGCCGGGGCGATGACCTTGCCGTCACCGTCGGGGTCGACCCACTCGATGGTGGCCTCGCCGGCCTTGACCGTGAGCACCTTGCGCGACGAGACCGGGTGACCGGTGCCGCCGTCGCTCAGCGACGCCCACAGCTCGTAGGTACCGGACTCGAGGTTGCCCTCGGGGAAGTCCGAGCCGACCGCGAACGGCACGTCGTAGAGGCCGTTGGCGTCGTTGGTCACGACGTGGCTGTCGCCGTCCTCGGGCTCGATGCTCGGGTCGAACGGGAGCATCTTCCAGAAGTAGGTCAGGTCCTGGGTGCCCGGGTCGTCGAAGTTGGCGCCCGTCTGGTCCTTGACCTGCACCTGGATGTCGGTGGCGAGGTCGTACTCGTCGAAGTCGAACGCCGGACCGTCGTTGCTCGAGCCCACGAGGTCGGCAGAGAAGCCCTGGCCCACCTGGAGGTCGAACTTGATGTCGCCGACGCCCGGGTCGTAGGTGACCTGGGAGTTGGTCTGGTTGACGATCCAGGAGACGGAGCCGTCGTTTGCGTTCTGCTCCGCGGCAAACACGAGCTGGCCGCTCGCGTTGGTCTCGCCCCGCGGGATGAACGTGCCGTCCACCACGTGGTCAGACGCCACCTCGGCGCCGGCGATCGGCTTGCCGTTCTGGTCGAGCACGGTCACCGTGACCTGCACGTTCTGGTTCGGGTCAGCCGGGTTGGCCGGGCTGCCGACCGCGGTGATCGTCGTCGGGACCTGCTGGTAGAGCGTGTAGGCCTCGCCGTCGTCGGTGCCCGACGCGTTCACCGCGCGCAGCTGGACCTCGTCGGGGGCGTTGTAGGTGTAGACACCGTCGATGTCGAGGATGCCGCGGAAGTTCGGGCCCGCCAGCGCGCCGGTGCTCGCCACGTTGGCGCCATTGGCGTCTACCAGCGAGACGACAGTGTTGCCCGCCGACGCGGTGCCGGTGACGATGACGTTGTCGTCGTTGACGTCGATCGGCGACCGGTAGACACCGAGCGCGGAGCCCGGGGTCAGCGCCGAGGTCTCGTCGGTGTTGTTGACCGCGAGCGCCGCCGACTGGTCGATGTTCTGGCTGTTGTCGATACTCGAGTGACCGTTGGCCCGGACGAGGACACCGGCGGCCGGGAGGGCGAAGCCGGGGGTCCACTCGATGCTGTAGGCACCGTCGTCGTTCGGCGCGGCCAGCGGCCCGCCGATGTTGGTCCAGGTCGCACCGGCGTCGGTGGAGAACTGGAACCGGAGCGAGTCGATGTCCGACGTCGCGATCGCCGAGAGGCTGATCGACGAGTTGGTGCCGTCGTTCTTGGTCGAGGCGAGAGCGCCCGACGGGGTGACGAGCACGACCTCACGGTCGGTGTACGCCGTATCCATCTCGCTCTCGATCGTGGTTGCGCTGGCTGCGAGTGGGAGTCCCACTGCAGCCATGGCGGACACGGCGAGTACCGCCAGTCCGCGCCTCTTGCCGCTGCTGTTCATCGCATTCCTTTCGGTTTCCCCTGATAGGCGCGGGTGGCTCTGGGTGTCCCCGGTCGCTGCTGCGCGCCGCCTGGCCTCATGACGAGGCACCGTCCTGGGACCTTGGTCCCAGCGGTTCGCGGCGATCCTTCGCGTGTCCGTCAGGTAAAGACCATTTCTTGCAAGTTTCGAGAAGTCGCTGAATCAAACGTGCGCAGCGGTGTGTCATAAGGCTCGCTAGTGCCCGAGACCATGGACAGAGAGGGAGACGGCGTGGGGATACCACGCAGCAGTGGCGACCGTCGCTCCCGCGGTCGACCACAGAGGCTGCCGCACGACGCCTCCCTTATTGCGGGCGACGTGTACGAGGGAAACAAGCGGCTGGCGTGGCTGCTCGCCACCACCCGCCTCCTCGGTCCCCAGACCCGCGGCCTCAGCCGCGCCGAGTTCGTCGCTCCGATGAAGGAGCTGGGCGTCCGCATCGACTCCAGCCGCATCTCCCGCTGGGAGTCGGGCCTCGAGTACATCTCGCCCCAGCTGGTCGAGGCCTACGAGAAGGTCGCGGGCCTCCGGCCGGCCCAGATCGGCGCGGTGCGGCGTACCCTCGCCCGCGACGGGCACCTGATCACCCGACCGGCCGAGCGCGCCGGCGCCACGAGCGATCCGGGCGTCATCGACGAGCTGCTCGACGGCCTGGAGTCACAGCGGATCCGCGGCGACCAGTGGATCCGGCTCTCCGACCAGCTGCGCAGCTATCAGAGCGTCTACCTGCAGCGCCGGATCTGGCAGGACCTCACCGACCACCTGGTCGACGAGCTCGCGCGTACGGCGAGCATCCCCTACCTCGCGCGCTACGAGGCCGCAGCGGCGCTGATGAACGCACCGCAGGCACAGCCGTACCTGACCAAGAGCGTGGGTCGCTACGTGCTCGACCCGGAGACCCGGGTGATCACGCCCGTGCTCCAGGTGCTCACCGAGATCGCCGACCCGGCGGCCAGCGACCTGGTGCTGCGGCTGATGACCGCGCCCAGCGCGAAGCTGCGCAGCAGCGCCGCCATCGCGGCGTCGGCGATGATCCGGCGCGGCAACCTGGCCCCCGACCACAAGGTCCTCGAGGTCCACGTCGGCCACGAGCTCGTGCGCGGCGGGCGCCCGTCGGTGGTCGTCCTCGACCTGGCGTCGCGGCTCACCGACGACCAGTTCGAGCGGGTGCTGCGGTCGGCCACGGACGACGTCACCCGCACCACGCTCCGGCAGGCGCGCTCCAACTGGGAGCTGGTCGACTCCGAGCAGGCGCGGATCTTCTCCGACCACATCGGGCTGCACGCCGAGCTGCTGTGCGCCCGCAACTCGGCGGACCCCGACCAGATGCTCAGCCGCCTGGTGCGCGAGGCGCTCTTCCACGTCCACCGCAGCCGACGGCACCTCGCGTCGTCACTGATCCTCGCCAGCCCGTATGCGACCGCGGTCGGCGAGGTCGTGCTGCGGCTGACCAACCACGCCGACGACCGGCTCGCCTCGCTGTGCTGGTCGATGGTCGCCCGGATGACCGCGGTGATCAGCGCGACCGCGCTGGCGGAGCGGCTCGACGAGGAGGCGCGGCCCGAGCTGCGCACGCGAGCCGCCGCCGCGCTGATGTGGGTCGGCGGCGACCTGCCCGACGCCGCCGTACGCACGCTGGTCAGCACCGTCGAGGACCACGAGACGGCGCCCGACGCCGCGCGCGCCGCGATCCTCGCGCTCGGGCTCGCCGACCGCAGGGACGAGCTCAACCAGCTGCTCGTGAAGTGCCCCGACGACCTGCGCCGCCTGATCCAGTGGGCGTGCGAGCGCGGGCCGGCGGTGGCCGAGGACTGAGGGTCTCGATACGCCTCGGCCCCAGGGGGCCTCGGCTACTCGACCAACCTAGCGAGACACGACTCGGCCCCAGGGGGCCGGAGGTTTCGAGGCTCCTCGCTGCGCTCGTCGCACCTCAACCACCGGCAGTCGGTGGTTGAGGTGCGAGGCCGCCCGCGGCCGAGCCTCGAAACCTCCGACTGCTCAGCGGGTGAGGATCACCGAAGAGCCGTGGCCGAACAGGCCCTGGTTGGCGGTGATGCCGACGCGGGCACCCTCGACCTGGCGGCCGTCGGCCTGGCCGCGCAGCTGCCACACCAGCTCGCACACCTGGGCGATCGCCTGCGCGGGCACGGCCTCGCCGAAGCAGGCCAGGCCGCCGCTGGGGTTGACCGGGATCCGGCCGCCGATCGCGGTATCCCCCGCGCGCAGCAGCACCTCGGCCTCGCCGCGCTTGCAGAGACCGAGGTCCTCGATCCAGTCGAGCTCGAGCGCCGTGGACAGGTCGTAGACCTCGGCGACGTCGACGTCGTCGGGGGCGAGGCCGGCCTCCTCGTAGGCGGCGTGCGCGATCGACTCCTTGAACGTGCGCTCCGGCGCACCCGTCACCGCCGACGAGTCGGTGGCGAGCAGCGGCATGTCGATGACGGTGTTGGGGAACGTCGGCGTCACCGTCGAGACCGCGGAAACCCGCACGGGTGTGGCGATCCCGTGCTCGCGGGCGAACTTCTCGGAGGTGAGCACGACGGCCGCGGCGCCGTCGGAGGTCGCGCAGATGTCGAGCAGGTGGAGCGGGTCGGACACGACCGCGGAGCTCAGTACGTCGTCGACGCTGACCTCCTTGCGGTAGCGCGCGTTGGGGTTGCTCAGCCCGTGCTGGGCGTTCTTGACCTTCACCCTCGCGAAGTCCTCGGCCGTCGCGCCGTAGAGGTCCATCCGACGGCGCGCGTAGAGCGCGAAGTAGGCCGGGTTGGTCATGCCGAGCAGCCGGAAGCGCAGCCAGTCGGGGTCGTCCCACCGCTCCCCCGCGTTGGGCGCGAGGAAGCCCTTGGGCGTGGTGTCGGCTCCGACGACCACCGCCACGTCGGACATCCCGGCCAGGATCCGCGCCCGCGCGGTGTCGATCGCCTGGGCGCCGGTCGCGCACGCGGCGTACGACGTGGCGATGCGTGCGCCGTTCCAGCCGAGAGCCTGCGCGAACGTCGAGCCCGCGACGTAGCCGGCGTAGCCGTTGCGCACCGTCTCGCCGCCGACGACGAGGTCGACATCGGTCCACGGGATGCCGGCGTCGGCGAGCGCCGCGCGGGCCGCGTGCACGCCGTACTCGACGAAGTTGCGGCCCCACTTGCCCCACGGGTGCATGCCCGCGCCGGCGACGACGACGCTCATGAGGCCACCGGACGCCAGCGCCAGATGGTGCGGTCTCCCGCGTCGTCGGCGTAGAGCGTCTCGACGACGAGCTCGACCTCGTCGCCGACCGAGAGGTCCGCGACGCCGTAGCCCTGCGCGACCTGGCCGAGCACGACGATGCCCTCGGGCAGCTCGACGGCAGCAAGGGCGAACGGCTCGAACGGGTCGGTGGTCGGGACGTACGGCGGCGGCGGCTGGTACTGCGCGTCGGTGTAGGACCACACCCGGCCGGTGCGCGAGAGCGGCACCGACTCGTGCCGGTCGCCGGCGCACGCGGGGTTGCGGCAGAAGGCCTGCTCCGCGGTCGGCGGGAACACCAGGTTGCCGCAGGCGGTGCACCGGCTCCCCATCAACGCCGGGGCGTCGCCGGTGGTGAACCACCCCTCCACCGCCGGGCTCGTGGACACGGACATCCGTCACCTCACCGAAAACTAGAACGTGTTCTCATCGTAGCCGATGGGGTCTCGATACGCCTCGGCCCCAGGGGGCCTCGGCTACTCGACCAACCTGCTGGGCTCCTCGACCAACCTGCTGGGCTCCTCGACCAACCTGGCTGGCCTGGTCGGCAACATCCGGCGAGAAGGACGGATCTGGCCTACTGTCCGGGCTGTGAGTGACTGGCTGCCCGAGCCGCCGGAGGTCGAGCCCCGCGCCGAACGGGCGGCGCCGAAGCCGCCGTCGGTGCGCAACATCGTGATCACCCTGGTGTGCATCACCCTGCTGGGCGTCTGCCTGGCGTGGGCATTCCTCTCGATGCGCGCGGTGATGGGGGTCGGCGGCAGCTGCGCCAGCGGCGGGCCATACGAGATCGCGACGCCGTGCCCCGACGGGAGCTGGCTCATCGCGATCGCCATCCCGGTCCTGATCATCGCCGCGATGTCCGGGTCGGGCTTCGCGTCGACGATCGGCGCGCCCAACCAGCTGTTCGTGATGTGGGCGGTGCTCTTCGGGGCACTCGGCTGGAACTTCTTCGAGTTCGCGTTCGAGGACGGGGTCTCGATCTCGTTCCTGGTCTGCGGGGTGCTCTTCTGGGGCATGGCGCTGCCCGCCTGGTGGGGCATCGGCGTCGCCTTCGTGAAGCTGCTCCGCAACGAGCCGCGCCAGCTCGGCTGGTGGGCGGCGTACGCCGTGCTGCTCGCCTGCGGCGCGTTCCTCGGGCTGGCGGTCTACGTCCTGGCCTCGTGACCCGCGGGGTCGGGCTCGATCGGGATGTAGCGGGCTTCCTCGCTGACGTCGGCCCCGCGCACCCAGCGGGTGCGGACGAGCGAGACGCCCTCGGCGAGCCAGAGGTCGCTGGCCCAACGGGTGCCGGCCAGAGTCACCCGCTCCGCGAGCAGGGGCCGCCCGGCGGACGGGTCGACCCGCGCGATGACGATCTCGGGACGGAAGACGCGGCGGTCGACGTACAGCCGCTCACGCTCGGCGATCTTGGGAACCGCCCGCGCCAGGGCGCGCACCTGGTCGACGTCGCCGTTGAGCGGCACCGCGACGTCGCCGCCGTCGAGGAGCCGCGGGGGCTCGAAGCCGAGTGTGGCGACCGGCGTCCCGGCCAGGCCGGTGGCCAGTGCGCCGGCGAGCCCGGGGACCTGGTCGGGCGTCAGGTTGCCGAAGCGCGCGAGGAGCACGTACATCTCCTCGGGCGCTACCGGGGCGATCCCGATCGCGGACAGGCGTGCGGCGAGGACGCGCAGCTGCTCGAGCACCGCTTCGGGTGGCAGCAGCGCCGTGGACACCATCACCGAGATCGACCTCCCCTGGACGTCTGCCGATCGGCAGGCGGCGGGGAGATCTGAGGCGATGGGTCTCGATACGCCCGGGCCCCAGGGGGCCCGGGCTACTCGACCAGCCTAGTTGTCGTTGTCCGGCTTCGGCGGTGGGCCGCAGACGACGGTGTCGGCCGCCGTGTAGGAGGTGTGGAACTTCTCGGTGTGGTGGATCTCGTCCTCGCCGTGCTCGCGGAAGATCCGGGTCACGTCGACGTCGAAGCCCGACCACCCGGTGTTGGGCTCGCAGTCCGGCGTCGTGAGGTGGCGGGTGGCCGGCGCGCGGTAGTTGTAGCGCTCCGACTTCGTGGCCTCGATGTCCCAGACCTTGGTGGAGTACATCTCCACGTGGACCTCGCCCTGCGCGGAGCCGTCGCTCGGCACGACCCAGGAGTGGATGAGCACGCCGTAGTCGGTGTCGTTCTGGAAGCGCAGGTCGAGCGTCGGCCACGCCACGGTCGCCTCGCGGCCCTCGGGGTAGCGGTCGATGTAGAACGAGTGCGGCTTGTGCTCGATGTCCTTGAGGCCGGCGAAGAACATCGCGTTGAACGTGGTGGTCGCCATCTGCGAGACGCCGCCGCCGTAGTCCTTGACCAGGATGCCGCCCTGGATCGTGTAGCCGATCGTGAAGCCGTTCTCGGCGGTGCGCTCGCCGACGGTGTCGTTGAGCGAGAACGTCTCGCCGGGCTTGAGCACGGTGCCGTCGATCAGCTCGGCCGCGCGGCCGATGTTGACGTTGCGGTACTCGGCGTAGGGGTAGTAGGTCGTGAACTCCGAGACCTTCTCCTTGATGCCGAGGTCCTTGGCCTCCTGCGTGGTGAAGTCGGCCTCGACGACCTCGGCCTTGACCTTGCCCTCGCGCTCGCCCTCAGGGGCGGCGAGGAGATCGGTGAAGACGGAGACGACGTCCTCGATCTCGTACTCGACGCCGGGCTTGGCCGGGACGACCTTCGGCTTGCCGTTGACGAGCTCGACGGTCGCGTCGACCGGCTTGCCCTCGGCCGTCGCGCCCTTGACCAGGTCGTTGAGCGTCTTCTCGTCGATCTTCGGCACGAGCACGCCGTTGTCGGGCACCATCGACAGCGCCGGGGCGTAGTCCTTGGGCTGGAGGCGGATCTTGTTGTCGCCGAAGACGAGCACCACCGAGCGCGACATCGCCGGGTTGGCGAACTCGTCGAGCGCCGCCTGGATGTCGGCGTCGTCGATGTCGGGCTGCGCCTCCTCGACGGCGAGCTCGGCGGAGTCCTCCTCGCCGAGGTAGGCCGCGACGATCGCGTCCTCGGCGGCGTCGAGGTCGACGGCCTCGCCCGGCACCGGGTCGACGGTCTTGACGCCGTTGCGGGTGAACGTGACCTTGCCGTCCTTCGGGGGCGTGCCGAGGCCCTCGCTCAGAGCGCTGAGCTGCTCGTCGAGGCGCTCCTCGTCGATGTCGACGACGGCCTCGACGTCGTCGCCGCCGGTGAAGTAGTCCCACTGGCGGGCCGGGCTCCAGCTCTGGCCGGCGCCCGCCTCGTCGACGGAGGCCTCGTAGTCGACGCCCAGGCCGATCTCGGACGGCGTCACCTCGTCGGACTTCTCACCGGACGCGGCCTCGACGGTCACGGTGATGGGCTGCTCGGCGCGGTCGCCGAAGGCCTGCTCGAGCTCCTCGATCGCCGCGTCGCGGGTGAGCCCGCCGACGTCGACGCCCGAGATCGTGGTGCCGCGCGGCACCTTGTCACCGGCCATGCCGTACGCCGCGGCGTAGCCGCCGCCGACGAGCAGCAGGAGGACGAGCACGACCAGGATGACGATCCAGCCACCCGGCCGCTCGCGCTTGGTCTTGCCGGCCTGGCCCGGGGCCGGAGGCTGGTCCGGCGGGGGCGGGTCGGTCGGCGCGTCCCAGAAAGTCACCTGGGCATCCTAGGTATCCGGTGCGGTCGCGTCGGAATTGTCGGAATGATCCCGAATGCCGACCATCGACGCCATCAGCACCACGACCGTGGCCCCGAGCAGCACGTAGCCGCGCGCGTCGGCGGCGATCAGGTAGTCGCCCTCCGGACGCTCGGGGGTGGCCAGCCCGACGACGATCGCCCAGCCGGCGCCGTACGGCAGCCGCAGCCACCAGCCGCCCGGCAGGGCGACGAGCGTCGCCACGGTCGCGGCCAGCGCGACCGGGAGCCCCCACCAGTGACCGTGCACCAGCACGGCCGCGAGGCCCGTCGCCGCGCCGCCGACCAGGCAGGCGAGGGCGACGAGGATCCTCATGTCGCAACCGGTGGTCGAGGAGGCGCCTCAGCGCCGTCACGAGACCCCGTCACGCGATCCCGGCGAACAGGTCGGTCTCCCGGCCCTCCGGTCCGACCGGCCCCAGCTCGCCCTTCACGAGGCGGAACTGCTCGAGGCCGAGCGCCGCGGAGCCCTGGTTGTTGGACAGCGCGAAGAACGGTCCGTCGGTCGTGATCTGGGTGGCGTGCGCCTTGAGCGCGGCCATCTTCTGCTCGCCGTAGTCGCCGGCGTCGACCTCGGTGGTGATGTCGGCGTCGGGCACGAACATCGGCGGCAGCGGGCCGTCGGGGTCCCAGCTCTCGAACGCGGTGTCGTCGCCCGCCTCGCGCAGCGCGCGGAGGCCCTCGCGCATCCGGCCCTCGGAGATGCCGCCCCAGTAGATCTTCGCGACGTCCCACGCCTCGCCGAGGTCGCGTCGGTACGACGGAGCAGCGGCCAGCTGCGCGCCGTACATCGCGACGCGGTGGGCCTGGATGTGGTCGGGGTGGCCGTAGCCGCCGAACTGGTCGTAGGTCACCAGCACCTGCGGCCGCACCTCGCGGATCACCTCGACCAGGTGGGTCGCGGCCTCGGTGAGGTCGGCGCGCCAGAACGCGTTGTCGTGGATGTCGTCGGCGGCGATCGCGTGGCCGTCGTCGTGCCACTGCATGCCGGAGTCGCGGTAGCGGCCGAAGCCGCCGAGGAAGCGGTGGTCGGTCACGCCGAGCGCCGCCATCGCCGCGTCGAGCTCGCCGCGGCGGTGCTCGCCGAGCTTGTCCTCGCGGTCGGCGGCGAGGTGCTCGAGCTCGGGGACCAGGATCTCCCCCATCTCGCCGGCGGTGCAGGTCACGAGCGTGACCCCGCGCCCCTCGGCGACGTACTTGGCCATCGTCGCGCCCTGGCCGATCGACTCGTCGTCGGGGTGGGCGTGGACGAGGAGGAGGCGCAGGTCGGGCATGGGTCGAGCGTATCGGGGGGCTCGATGGGTCTCGATACGCCGGAGCCCCAGGGGGCTCCGGCTACTCGACCACCCTGGCTGTCGCTACTCGACCACCTGGGTATCGCTAGTCGACCGCCCTGGGTTGGCGCTTGATCCGCTTGGGCTGGTCGGGAAGCGGGACACCCGGGCTGGTCGAGTAGTTCGAGCCGCTGGGCGAGGACGTGTCGAGACCGTCGTCCTCGTCCAGCCATCCGTCGTAGGTCTCGACGAGCATCTCCAGCTGGATCGCCGGCGCGTCGGTGACGACGGCCCACGGGTGGTCCTCGTCGTCGTCCTCCCCCGCCAGACGCTCCCGGACGACGACGGCGTCGAAGCCGCCGCGGGTGAGGGCGAGCGCGGCCGACCGCGCGTCGTCCTCGTCGAAGAAGATCCCCCTCACTCCGGTGAGGCTACTCTGGTCCGCCGTGACCGGCCTCCACCTCACCCGCACCGAGGAGAACGTCGCCGAGATCGACGCTCTGGCGGCACTTCTGGCCGACCACGGCGGCGGCCGGGTCGGGGTCGAAGGAGTGCTGGCCGACCTGCCGCGGCGGGTACGCCGTACCTATGCGCCGCACCCGCGGCTGCTCGGGCGGAAGGTCGCGCGTGCCCTCACCTGGGACGCCACCGACCGCCGCGACCCCAATTGGTGGCCGCAGGGCATCTCGAGCTCGGTGCGCACGTCGGTGACCCGCGACGTGCTCGCGGTGTCGTGGTACGCCAAGAACGACCACGGCTCGCGGGTCAGCTTCGTCGACCTGGCGAGCCGCCGCTATCAGCACGTCCTGCTCGCCGAGCCGACGATGACCGACGGCAGTCCCGGCCTGAAGCCGCTGAAGGTGCACGCCGGCGGCATCGTCTGGCACGGCCCCTACCTGCACGTCGCGGCCACCGGCCGCGGGTTCTTCACGTGCCGGCTCGACGACCTGCTGCGGGTGACCGACGGCTCGGGGCTCGAGACCCACGGACACCGCTATGTCCTGCCGGTGCGGTTCGCCTACAAGGCCCGCACCGACGAGGGCGTCGAGAAGCTGCGCTACTCCTTCCTCACCCTCGACCGCTCGACCGAGCCGCCGTCCCTGGTGGCCGGCGAGTACGGCTCCGCCCAGCAGACCCGGCGCCTCGCGCGCATCCCGACCGATCCCGAGACCGGCCTGCTCGCCACGGACCAGGACGGCTACTCCCGCCCGGCCGTCGACGAGCGCGGCCAGGTGCGGATGCAGGGCGCGGCGGTGGCGGAGGGCGTCTACTACCTGACCGCCTCGCAGGGGCACTGGAACCCGGGCACGGTCTACGTCGGGACCCCGGGCGAGTTCCGCGCCGTCCGCTGGGCGACGCCGCCCGGTCCGGAGGACCTGGTGTGGTGGCCGGCGACCGACCTGCTGTGGTCGGTGACCGAGCATCCCCGGCGCCGCTGGATCTTCGCGATGCGGCGCGGGTCGTTCGATTCCCGCTAGCGAGCGCCCGTGCGTAGGCTGCGCGCGTGAACGACACGACCTGGCTGGCCCGCGCGATCGAGCTCGCCTCGATCAACGTCACCGAGGGCGGCGGCCCGTTCGGTGCCGTGATCGTGCGCGACGGCGAGGAGGTCGCCGACGGCCAGAACCGGGTGACCCGCGACCTCGACCCGACCGCGCACGCCGAGGTCGTCGCGATCCGCGCCGCCGCGAAGGCGGTCGGCGACTTCTCGCTCGCCGGCTGCACCCTCTACAGCTCCTGCGAGCCGTGCCCGATGTGCATGGCCTCGGCGCTATGGGCGCGGGTCGACCGCGTGGTCTACGCCGCCGACCGCGACGACGCGGCGCGGGCCGGCTTCGACGACGGCGACTTCTACTCGCTGTTCGACAGGCCCCGGTCGGAGTGGGGGCTCAGGGTCGAGGCGCAGCGGCTCGCGAGCGCGGCCGAGCCGTTCGAGGCGTGGCTCGCCGACGCGGAGCGTACGGCGTACTGAACCTGCGCGTGAGCGAGGGCGTCAGCTGCGGGCGATCAGGAGCTTGAGCCGGTAGATGAAGCCGAGGATCTGCTCCCGCAGATCCGTCCCCAAAGCCACATGACCGCTCATCGTGATGCTCCTCTCGCGGCGCAGCACCGCGCCGGTGCAGCGCCAGTACCCAGTTAGACGCTCCCCAAGCCGCAATGGTTGCTCGATGTGCGTCTGACTTCGTCCCTTGTCATCATGGAGAGGGATGGGACACGAAGTCTGGTACGCCTCCTACGGCTCGAACATGTGCCGTGACCGCCTCCTCGCCTACCTCCTCGGAGGCCGGCCGGAGGGCGCACGCCGCTCGTACGTCGGCTCCCGCACGCCCGAGGAGCCGGTCGACGACATCACGCTCGAACTGCCGGGGCGCCTCTACTTCGCCGGCGCGTCTCCGACGTGGGGCGGCGGCGTCGCGTTCTACGACCACGACGAGCCCGGGCCGACGGCGGCCCGCGCCTACCGGATCACGACCGGCCAGTTCGCCGACATCGCGGCCCAGGAGATGCACCGGCTCCCCGAGCCCGGCGACCCGATCGAGGAGGTCATCGTCGGCGGGCTGGAGACCGGCCGGCACGAAGCGGGCCCGGGGCACTACGAGACGCTGATCGAGGTCGGCCGCCACGACGGCCTGCCGATCCTCACGTTCACCGCCCCGCACGGCTACGACGCCGTGCCCCACACCGAGCCCAGTGCGCCGTACCGCGCGATGCTGGCGCAGGGCCTGCGCGAGTCCCGCGACTGGAGCGACGAGCGGATCGACGCCTACCTCTCCGCCGCCGCCGCGTCGGCCGGGACGGGCGCGCGGCGAGACGTGGGATAACACTGAGCTACCCCACGCGTGTGCGCGCGAGCTCCAGCAGCTCGGTGACGGCGGCCAGGGCGATCGCGGCCGGTGCCTTCGAGCCCGGGGCGCCGATCGGCGTGCGCACCCGGTCGATCGCCTCAGCAGCGTGCCCGAGGTCGGCGAGCTTGCCGCGGAAGCGGGCCCACTTCGCGGTGGAGCCGATCAGCCCGATGCTGGCGGGTACGCCGGACCGCAGGAGCGCGTCGAGCACGGCCAGATCCTCGGCGTGGTCGTGGGTGAGCACCAGGACGTGCGTGCCGACGGGCAGGTCGGCGACCACGAGCTCCGGCAGCACCGGCACCTCGTGCACGTGCACGTCGGCGGGGCCGGTGCGCAGCACGTCCAGCCGGTCGGCGCCGAGCTGCTCGGCGCGCGAGTCCACGAGGTGGAGCTCCAGCTCGTGGCGGCTCAGCAGCAGCGCGATCTCGTAGCCGACGTGCCCCATCCCGAACACCGCCACGGCAGGCCGCACGCCGAACGACTCGAGCAGCAGCGTCACCTCGCCGCCGCAGCACTGCACGCCGTGCTCGGCCGGAGTCCTGTCCGACAGCGCCTGCGTGAGCTGCTCCGGCGCCGTCGCCCCGTCGACGAGGAGGTCCCGGGCGCGCCGTACGGCCAGCTCCTCGAGGTTGCCGCCGCCGACGCTGCCGACCACCGCGTCCTCGGTGACGACCATCTTCGCGCCGGCGTCACGCGGCGCGTGGCCGCGCACGCCGGTCACGGTGACGAGCACCGCGGGCACCCGCCGCTCACGGCAGTCCTGGAGCGCGCGCAGCCAGTCGGTCATCGCTCGGACCCGCCCTCGGTCGCGGCGGCCCGGATCGCCCAGAAGACCGCCTCCGGCGTCGCCGGCGACGCGAGGTCCACCGACCGCCTGGCCCCGGCGGGCGCGAACGCCGCAATCGCCTCGCGGATCGCCTCGCGCACCGAGAACGCCAGCATCAGCGGCGGCTCGCCGACGGCCTTCGACCCGTAGACGACACCGTCCTCGGTGGCGCGGTCGAGCAGTGTCACCCGCATCTCGTGCGGCATCTCCGACAGGCTCGGCAGCTTGTACGTCGACGCGGCCTGCGTCGCGAGCCGGCCGCGGCCCGGTCCGTCAGAGGTGTCCCAGCGGAGGTCCTCGAGGGTGAGCCAGCCGACGCCCTGGAGGAAGCCGCCCTCGATCTGCCCGATGTCGATCAGCGGCGAGAGGCTGTCGCCGACGTCGTGGACGATGTCGACGCGGCGGACCTCGTAGGCGCCGGTGTAGCCGTCGACCTCCACCTCGGCGGCGGCGACGCCGTACGCGAAGTACTTGAAGGGCTCGCCACGCATCGCCGCCGTGTCCCACCACAGGCCCTCGGTGCGGTAGAAACCGGCGGCCCAGAGCTGGATCCGGTCGAAGTACGCCGTCCGCACCACCTCGTCCCACGACGCGTTGGGACCGAGCCGCTCGCGGACCGGCTCGAGTCGCGCGAGGATCTGCTCGCCGGCGTCCTTGACCGCACCGCCGTTGAGGTCTGCGCCGGAGCTGGCCGCCGTCGCCGACGTGTTCGGCACCTTGTCGGTGCGGGTCGGCGCGAGCCGGACCCGGTCGATCGGCACCCGCAGCGCCGTCGCAGCGACCTGGAGCATCTTCGTGTGCAGGCCCTGGCCCATCTCGGTGCCGCCGTGGTTGATGAGCACCGAGCCGTCGCGGTAGACGTGCACGAGCGCGCCCGCCTGGTTGAACGCGGTGAAGTTGAAGGAGATGCCGAACTTCACCGGCGTGACCACCAGACCCCGCTTGCGACGGGGGTTCTGGGCGTTGAACCCGGCGACCTCGTCACGTCGGGTGGCGAGCTCCGCGGTGTCGACGACCTGGTCCCACGCGCGCTCCAGGCGGTCGGCGTGCCGGACCACCTGGCCGTACGGCGTCTCCTGCCCGTCGGCGTAGAGGTTGCGCCGGCGGAGGTCCACCGGGTCGATCCCGAGCAGCGGCGCGCAGCGGCCGAGGATGTCCTCGATCACGAGCATCCCCTGCGGCCCGCCGAACCCGCGGAACGCGGTCTGCGAGGTCTTATGGGTCTGCGCGATCCGGCCGTCGACGCGCAGGTGCGGGATCCAGTACGCGTTGTCGACGTGGCACAGCGCGCGCGAGAGCACCGGCTCGGACAGGTCGAGGCTCCAGCCGCCGTCGGAGGTGAGCGTCGCCTCGAGCGCCTGGAGGCGGCCGTCGCCGTCGAACCCGACCCGCCAGGTCGCGTGGAAGCCGTGCCGCTTGCCGGTCATCGTCATGTCCTGCTGGCGGGTGAGCCGCACCCGCACCGGGCGGCCGGTGAGGCGCGCGCCGAGGGCCGCGATCGCGGCGTACCCGTGCGGCTGCATCTCCTTGCCGCCGAAGCCGCCGCCCATCCGCAGGCACTGCACGGTCACCTGGTGGCTGGAGAGGCCGAGCACGTGGGCGACGATCTCCTGCGTCTCGGTGGGGTGCTGGGTGCTCGACTGGACGAACACCTGCCCGTCGTCGTCGACGGTGGCCAGCGCGGCGTGGGTCTCGAGGTAGAAGTGCTCCTGCCCGGCCATCTCGAACTCACCGCTGAACACGTGCGCGGCGCCGGCCATCGCCTCCTCGACGTCGCCGCGCTCGAGGCGCGGCCGGAGGCCCTGGAAGCTCTCCGCCGCGATCGCCTCCGGCAGCGTCAGGATCGCGGGCAGGGGCTCGTAGTCGACCTCGACCGCGAGCGCCCCGAGCCGCGCGGCCTCGAGCGTCTCGCCGAGCACCCACGCAACTGCGTGGCCGTGATACATCACCTCGTCGGGGAAGAGCGGCTCGTCGTGCTTGGTGCCCGCGTCGTTGACGCCGGGGACGTCGACGGCGCTCAGGACCCGCACCACACCGGGGGTTTCTGCCGCCCGGGTCGCGTCGGGCCTGACGACGCGCGCGTGCGCGTGCGGGGCCTGCACCGGGTGCGCGTGCAGCAGCCCGGGGGTCCGGACGGCGACGTCGTCGGTGTAGAGCGCGCGGCCGGTCACGTGGAGCGACGCCGCCTCGTGCGGCCGGATCTCGCCGACCTCGGCGGAGGTCGGGCGCCTCGCGAGCGGTGTGCTCATGGTTCCTCCCGGCGGTTGAGGTGCGAGGCCGCCTGCGGCCGAGCCTCGAAACCCTCATACAGGCGCACCAGAGACTGCTCCAGCATCGCGGCGCGGTAGCCCGCGCTGGCGCGGTGGTCGTCGAGCGGCGTGCCGGCGCGCCCCAGGACCGCCGCGGCCTCCGCCACCACGTCGGCCTCCCACCGGTTGCGCGTGAGCAGCCGCTCCGCCTCGGTCGCGCGGATCGGCGTCGCTGCGACCCCGCCGAGCCCGATCACGGCACGGCGGACCCGGCCGTCGGCCACGTCGAGCGCGAACGCGACGGCCACCGACGAGATGTCGTCGAAGCGCCGCTTGGCGATCTTGTGGAACGCCGTGAGCTGCGCGAGCGGCAGCGGGATCCGCACCGCCCGGATCAGCTCGTCGGCCGCGCGCCCGGTCTGGCGGTAGCCGGTGAAGTAGCCCTTGAGCGGCACCACCCGCTCCCCCGCCGCCGAGGCGAGGACCACGTCCGCCTGCAGCGCGAGCAGCGCGGGCGCCAGGTCGCCGATCGGCGAGGCGGTGCCGAGGTTGCCGCCGATCGTGGCGCCGTTGCGGATCAGGCGCGACGCGAACTGCGGGAACACCTCGTCCAGAAGCGGTACGGCGCCCGCGAGCCGGCGCTCGAGCTCGCTCAGCGTCACGGCGGCGCCGAGCTCGACGTACGTCCCGGTCCGGGAGACCTCCCGCAGCTCCGGCAGCCGGTCGATCGCGACGCGGAGCGCCGGCCGGTCGCCGCGCAGGTTGGCCTCGACCCCGAGGTCGGTCGACCCGGCGACCGCGACAGCGCCGGGCTCGGCGAGCAGGTCGAGCGCCTCGGCGAGGTTGCCGGGCCGCGCGAATCCGGCGGTCCGCACGGGAGCGGCCGCCGGCGGCGCGACGGCGGTGCGGGTCGCGAGGGCGTCGTCGCCGTCGGGCGTGCCCAGCGCCGCCGCGGCCTCGACGATCGGGCGGTAGCCCGTGCAGCGGCAGAGGTTGCCGCTCAGCGCGTGCCGGTCGAACTCGCCAGCCCGACGGCCGGGCCGGTAGTACTCCGCCGCCATCGAGCACACGAAGCCAGGGGTGCAGTAGCCGCACTGGGAGCCGCCGCGGACCGCCATCTCGCGCTGCACCGGGTGCAGGGCGTCGGGCGCGCCCAGCCCCTCGGCGGTCACGACGTCCTGGCCGGCGAGGGTCGCGGCCGGCAGCAGGCAGGAGTTGATCGCCGTCCACTCGGTCTCGGCGTCGACGCCGGGCCGGGCGACGAGCACCGAGCACGCGCCGCACTCCCCCTCCGCGCAGCCCTCCTTGGCTCCGGTCAGCCCGAGCCCGCGCAGCCAGTCGAGCGCGGTGGTCTCCGGCCGCGCCGTGTCGAGCGACCGCAGCTCGCCGTTGACCCAGGCATCGGGGAGCCCGCTGCCACTCCCGTTCTCCATCCCGCAACCCTACGGCCGCGACGCCGCGGATGAGACCTGAAAAGTCAGGCGGGAGTGAGGCCCATCGCCTCGCGCATGCCGCGGGTGGCGAGCTGGTCGGCGAGCTCGTTGTCGGCCACGCCGGCGTGACCCTTCACCCAGAACCACTCCACCTGGTGCTGCGCGCACGCGGCGCTGAGCCGCTGCCAGAGGTCGACGTTCTTGACCGGCTGCTTGGCCGCGGTCCGCCAGCCGTTGCGCTGCCACCCGGCGACCCACTTCGTGATGCCGTTGCGCACGTAGGTGCTGTCGGTGTGGATCTGCACGACGCACGGCCGGGTGAGCGTCTCCATCGCCATGATCGGCGCGGTCAGCTCCATCCGGTTGTTCGTCGTCGACTCCGCCTCGCCGCCGCACAGCTCGAGGACGTGGTCGCCGTACCGCAGCACGGCTCCCCACCCGCCGGGCCCCGGGTTCGGCGTACAGCCGCCGTCGGTGTGGATCACGACGGGCGACGGCATGGCGCGATCGTACGACGCCGCTTCCGCCCCTTCCGCGCCGCCGCGCGCGGCGCTAGGGTCGGTCGCATCAAGCAATACGACCGATCGAACGCATAGATTGGGGAGGCCCGTGAACGAGGTCCCGGACATCGACGTCAGCGTCGAGATCGACGCACCCGCCGAGCAGGTGTGGGCGCTGGTCAGCGACCTCGCCCGGATGGCCGACTGGAGCCCGCAGGTGGTGTCGACCCGCATCAAGGGGGACGGCGGGATCGCGCTCGGGACCCGGTTCACCAACCTCAACCAGCAGGGCGAGATGCAGTGGGTGACGCACGCCGAGATCGTCCGGTACGAGCCCGGACGCGAGCTCGAATTCCGGATCGAGGAGAACTGGGCGGTGTGGAGCTTCACCCTCGAGCCCACGCCGGCCGGCACCCGCGTGCACCAGCGCCGGCACGCGCCCGACGGCATCTCCGACCTCTCCCGCGACCTCACCGAGGGCTTCCTCGGCGGCCAGGAGGCGTTCACGGGCGTGCTGCGTGACGGCATGACCGAGACGCTCGCCCGGCTCAAGGCCGAGGCCGAGGCGGCGGCGGGCGTCAGCCCGCGTTGAGCTCCTCGACGCGCGCGGCGAGCCGGTCGACCGAGGCCTGGAGCCGGTCGGCGGTGGTACGCCGCGCGCGATCCAGCCGCGTCTCGTCGCGCAGGTTGGTCCAGTCGTAGGTGTGCGTCACGCGCGTGGTCGTCTCGTCCACGGGCTCGAGCTCCCAGCGCCACAGGTGGCCCGGCGGGTCGGCGTCCTGCGGCGAGGGCAGCCACGCGATGCGCCGGCCCTCCTCGAACTCCACGACGTGGTTGTCGCGCACGTTGCCGCCGGAGTTGGTCATCACGAACACGTCGCCGACGGCCGTGACCCGCTGGCCCGGCTCGGCGTGGTCGAGGTTGTCGTTTCCGTCCCACGCCGGCTGCAGCGCGGGGTCCGCGATCTGCTCGAACACCTCGGCTGCGGGAGCGGCGACGACGCCGCTGGCGGACACGATCCGCTGCTCGTTCTCCATGACGACAACTCAACTCCCGCCGGGGCCGCGCCGCAACCGTTCGGTGCGCCGCGATCGGAGCGGGATCAGCCGAGCCCGGGCAGCCTGAGCCAGCGCGGCACGGCGGCGCGGTAGTCGTCGTACGCCGCGCCGAAGTTGGCGCGCATCGCCGCCTCCTCCGCGGGGATCTGCGTGCGGTCGATGACCGCCACGAACGCGGCGACCGGCAGCGGTGTCAGCCACCCGCCCCGGTGGATCGCGTGCGCGGCGAGCAGGCCCGCCATGCCGACGTACATCGGGTTGCGCGTGAGACGGAACGGCCCGCCGTCGACCAGCGCCGTCGCCCTGTCGGGCTCGAGCGGGTTGACGGTTGTCTTGTGCTTGATGAAGGCGAGGTCGGCGCCGGCGAGGAGGGCGACCGAGCCCGCTGCGACTGCGCCTGCCGCGGCCTTCCGCAGCGCGCCGGCGTCCTTCTCCGGCGCGAGGAGGTGCTGGGCGATGCCGCCGGCGACGGCGTACAGCGGCGGCGGGACGACGGGCATGGCTCGATCGTACGGCGCTGCCGGCTCGCCGACGCCCGGGCGGCGGAGCCCGGTGGCTAGTGTCGTGCGCGTGGAGCCCACCGAGAACGACCTGCCGCACCTCCGCCGCTGCGTGGAGCTCGCCGCCGAGGCGCTGGAGGCCGGGGACGATCCGTTCGGTTCGGTCCTGGTGGACAGCGGCGGGGCCGTCGTCGCCGAGGACCGCAACCGCGAGACCTCGACCGGCGACCCCACCGCCCACCCCGAGCTCGCCCTCGCACGCTGGGCCGCCCTCAACCTGACCGCCGAGGACCGCGCCGGCGCGACGATCTACACCTCCGGCGAGCACTGCCCGATGTGTGCGGCGGCGCAGGGCTGGGCCGGCGTCGGACGCGTCGCCTACGTCGCGTCGAGCGCGCAGCTCACCGAGTGGCGCGACGGGTGGGGACTGCCGCCCTCGCCACTCGCCCCGCTGTCGCTGCGCGACGTCGTCCCCGGCATCGAGGTCGCCGGCCCGGCGCCGGACCTGGTCGACGAGATCCGCGCGCTGCACGAGGCGTCATACCTCCGGAGGTCCGGGCGGGCCTGAGCGTTCCTCGGGCCGCCCGGACCGACCCGGTCAGCCGATAGCGGCGCGCACGATCTCGGCGACCCGCTTCTCGGTCACGTCGTCGAGCTCCTCGAAGTACCAGGCTGCGGGCATCAGGAGCCCGTCCTCGCCCCCGGCCGGCGTGAACGCGGCCTTCTCGCTCACGCCGAGGCTCATCCGCTCGTCGTGCCGGAAGAACACGAGGACCGGGCTGCTCGCCGACAGGGCATAGCCCGGCATGCCGTACCAGATGCGCGGCTTGAGCTCGGGTGCGGCAGCGACGATCACCTCGTGCATGCGCTGCATGACCCGGCGCGCGGGCTCGTCCATCCCGGCGATCTTGTCGAGGACCTGCTGGAGGTTCTTGTCGTCCTTGGTCACGACCGATGTCCTTTCGTCAGCCGGCGTCGATGCCGGCACCATGAGTTGGTGCGCCCGTAGGCGCAGCACCCCATCCGGACATGTCCTGACGATTCAGGCCTCTCCGCAATGATTCAGGCGATCGGTCGCCTGGGAGCGCAGCGGGTGGCGGGTCGGGCCGCCACGCCGGTCACGCTAACACGCGGCTCCGGTCACGATCCCGGCTCGGGTGCGAGCAGCTTGCGGTAGAAGACCGCGGACTCGTCGAAGCCGAGCCTCTCGTAGAACGGGCCGGCTCGCCGGGTCGCGAGCGCGACGTACGCCGCCCCCTCGGCCGCGGCCCGGCCCTCTGCCGCCGACATGAGCGCCCGGCCGACGCCGCGGCCGCGGACGCTCTCCTGCACCATCAGCTCCTCGACCCACACGACCGGGGCGTTGGCGAACAGGGTCTGGTGGAGGTGCGCGACCAGGTAGCCGACGATGCCGCCGGGCTCGACCGCACCGAGCGCCAGCGAGTCCTCGGCTGTGAGCAGCGCAGCGTAGGACGCGGAGAACCGCGGGCGCTCGGGCGTGAACGAGGTCGCGAAGTCGCGGGCCAGCTCCCAGACCGCGGCCTCGTCCTCGGGCCGGAGCGGGCGGATCTCAGGCACGCGCATCGCCGCAGGCGCGCGACCACACCCGCAACGCGGCCTCGACCTGCTCGGGCTGCTCGAGGTGGACGTTGTGTCCGGCGTTGTCGAGGGCGAGGTACGTCGCGCGGGGGTAGTGCGCGAGCAGGTCGAACTGGTCCTCGTAGCCGACGATGTGGTCCTGCCGGCCGGTGACGACCAGCACCGGCCCTGCGAACGGAGGAGCTCCCGACTCGGGCGCACGCGTGAGGAAGTAGCGCTGCGACAGCCGCTCCATCGCGTCCGGATCGGCGGCGCGGATGCCCGGCAGCGCGTGCCTTCGGAACGCCTCCCACGAGGCCCCGACCTGGCGCACCGCGACGCCGGTGAACTCGTCACGATCGGCGGGCGGTAGGGAGCGGAGCAGGTCGTCGTCACGTTCCGCGACCACCTGTGCGGGGCGCCTGCGCCGGGCGGCGTCGGGGTCGACGACCGGAGCGATGAGTGCCGCGCCCAACACCTGGCTCCCGAGCTGGGCAATCACGTGGCGGGCGAGCAGGCCTCCGAGGGAGCTTGCGAGCAGCCCGAACGACCGCGACCCGACGAGGCCCCGGACGGTGCCGACCACCCAGTCCGCGAGCTCCGGTAGTCCGCCGATCCCGTCCAGCGGCGGCGTACCGCCGAATCCGGGGAGGTCGAGGTAGATCCGCTCCCACCGACCGGTGTCGGCCAGGCAGTCGTCGAGCGCGAGCAGCAACCGGTGGTCGACCCCGTTGCCGTGGATCGCGATCAGGGGCACTCCCTCGCCCCTCCGGACGAGGTTCGGTGGCGTGCTCACTTCATCCCGCTAGACGTTGAACCGGAACTCGACGACGTCGCCGTCCTGCATGACGTAGTCCTTGCCCTCCATCCGGACCTTGCCGGCCTCCCGGGCCTTGGTCATCGCGCCGGCGGCGACCAGGTCGTCGTACGACACGATCTCGGCCTTGATGAAGCCCTTCTGGAAGTCGGTGTGGATGACGCCGGCGGCCTCGGGCGCGGTGGCGCCCTTGGGGATCGTCCAGGCGCGCGTCTCCTTGGGCCCCGCCGTCAGGTAGGTCTGGAGGCCGAGGGTGTCGAAGCCCACCCGGGCCAGCACCTCGAGGCCGGGCTCGGTGACGCCGGCCTCCGCGAGGAACTCGCGGGCCTCCTCGTCGTCGAGCTCGACCAGCTCGGCCTCGAACTTCGCGTCGAGGAAGATCGCCTCGGCGGGCGCGACCAGCTCGCGCATCTGGGACTTCAGCGCCTCGTCGCTGAGCTCGTCGGCGTCGCAGTTGAAGACGTAGATGAACGGCTTGGCCGTCAGCAGCGAGAGCTCGCGGAGGAGCGAGCGGTCGATCGAGGTGGCGATGATCGGCGTACCCGCCTCGAGCGCCGCCTTGGCCTCCTGGGCGGCGGCGAGGTTGGCGGCGAGGCCCTTGACCTTGCGCGCCTCCTTCTCCAGCCGCACGACCGCCTTCTCGACGGTCTCGAGGTCGGCGAGGATCAGCTCGGTCTGGATCGTGGAGATGTCGTTGCCGGGGTTGACCTCCCCGTCGACGTGGGTGACGTCCTCGTCGCGGAACACGCGCGTCACCTGGCAGATCGCGGCCGACTCGCGGATGTGGCTGAGGAACTTGTTGCCCAATCCCTCGCCCTGCGATGCGCCCCGGACGATGCCGGCGATGTCGACGAACTCGACGGTGGCGGGCAGGATCCGCTCCGACCCGAAGATCTCCGCGAGCTTGGGAAGCCGGTCGTCAGGGACGCCCACGACGCCGACGTTCGGCTCGATGGTGGCGAACGGGTAGTTCGCCGCGAGCACGTCGTTCTTGGTCAGCGCGTTGAAGAGCGTCGACTTGCCCGCGTTGGGGAGACCGACGATGCCGATGGTGAGTGCCACGGGGGGCGAGTCTAGGGGCGCCCGCAGCGGCGCCGTGAATCAGCGGTGCGCGCGTGAGCTCACTCGACGCGGCGCTCGACGACCTGCTTCTCCTCGGTCTGGGTGGTGCCGTCGGCGTCCTCGGTCTCGCGGGTGATCACCTCGCGACGCTTGAGCCGCGACCGGGCCACGAACGCGAGCCCGCCGAGCATGAGGATCAGGCCGAGCACCCGCACGTCCAGCCAGGACGACTCCGCCTTGAGCGCGAACGTGAAGATCGCGCCGACGATGATGAGGACGATTCCCGGGGCCATGCCGTCGGCGGTACCCACCCGGACCGTCGCGATCCATCGACTCGGTCACAGCGAGGGCGGAAGGGCGAGGGCCCTCCCGCCGAGAGGTGGCGGGAGGGCCCTCCTTGGGGAGGTGCGAAGGGTCAGGACCCGTAGAGCGCGCGCACGCCGGCGGCGTCAGAGGCCTGGAACTCCAGGTCGTCCGAGCTGCCGTTGCACTGGGGGTAGTGCATGATCGACGCGGCGTCGTACGGCGTCAGCGGCCGCCAGTTGTTGTCCTCGAAGCAGGTGCCGGACTCGGGGCGGGTGTGCTCGTGCCGGAAGCCCAGGGTGTGGCCGAGCTCGTGGGCGATGATGTCGCCGGGCTCCCAGTTGCCCGAGCTCCAGATCGAGTTGTCAACGAGCACGTTGCGCGAGCGCTTCGGCGTGCTCGGGAAGAACGCGCGGGCGATGTACTGGCTGGTGTTGACCGGCTCGACAGAGAACAGGATCGACGAGTTCCGGGTGTTGCAGTTCGCGTCGTGGGCGGGGACGTAGACGAAGTCGACCGCCGAGGAGGCGTTCTCCCACAGCGCGGCGCCGGCGGCGAAGGCGGAGACCATCCGCGCGTGGTCGGAGCCGAACTTGGTGCTGACGCAGTACGTCAGGTTGCCGACCTGCGAGGCGCTCCACTTGTCGTCGCGGCCGTTGACCGTGTTGACGATCAGGCCCTCCTCGTCGGCGTGCTTGGCCGTGGCGACCATCGAGTCGTAGAACTGCCGCAGGCCGCCGTGGCTGCTGATCGGCTCGTCGCCGTTCACGATGTACTGGCCGTCGGTGTCCTGGTAGGTCGACGCGGCGAACTCCTTGTAGGTAGGCACCTCGCCGTCGCCCTGCGCGGCGCCGGCAGTGGTGGCGCCGGCGACGGCGAGGCCGAGTCCCGCTACGGCCGCTGAGATCTTCGCGATCCGGGATCGATTCATGGAATTCCTTTCCGAGAAGGGCGTGGGGCTGGGTAATCGAACCGCTCCCCCGCCCGTCGGACAACAGATCGTCCGGCTCAGAAATCGGAACGCTGACGCGCTGCAGATATCTGCGGGTCCACGTCGTCGGGCGCGGCCTCAGCCGGCGCTGGGACCGGTGCCCCGAGCGAGCGCACTCCGGGGCGGGCGAGGAAGAGCACCATCACGACCACCATCGCGCCGCCGTACACGGCGAACGGGACGGGCGTCGGCGAGGCCGCGGCCAGGCCGCCGAACCCCGCCATCGCCGCCGGAATGAGCACGTCGTCGCCGAGCGCCAGGATCGACGCCATCCGACCGACGTAGGACTCGTGGACGACCGCGAGGAAGAGCCCGCCCAGCGCGACCGACGCGGCGCCCGCCGTGATGCCGATGACGGCGCAGGCGCCGATCAGCACTCCCCGGCCTCCGACGCCGAGGGCGACGACGGCGGCGCCCTGCACCACGAGGAGCCCGAAGCCCCAGACCGCGAGACGCACGGGCTGCCGGCGCGCCAGGATCAACGACCCCGCGGCAGCGGACAGCGCGACCACGGCCTCGGCGACGCCGAGCAGGTGCGCACCCCAGCCCGCCTCGCTGGCCCGCAGCGCGACGCCCAGCGCGAGGGCAGGACCGACCACCAGGTTGAGCCCGGACAGCGCCAGCACCAGGCTCCGCACCGTCGGCTCGTCCCGGAGGTGCTGGAAGCCGGCTCGGAGCCCGGCCAGGACCGAACCGCTCGGGTCGCGCGCCAACGGGTAGCGCGGCCGCAGGAGCAGGAGGTAAGCGCCCATGGCCAGGAACGTCGCGGCGTCGACAGCAGCGCTGGCGCCCAGGCCGCCGACGCCCACGACGACGCCGCCGAGCGCGGCTCCGAGCATGGTGCCGATCCGCTGCGCCGTCTGGGAGAGGCCGGCGTACGCCGGGAGGTCGTCGCGTCGCACGAGCTGGCGCGGAACGGTGGCCGCGCAGGGGTCGTAGAGCGCGTCGGCGACACCGAACGTCACCGCGACGACGACGAGCAGCGGGATCGGCGCTGTACCCAGCAGGTCCACGAGCCCGACTCCCAGCAGCACGCCCGCGCGCACCGCGTTGGTCACCCTCATCACGCGGAGCGCGTCGCAGCGGTCGGCGACCACCCCGCCGTACAGGAGGACAAGCGCGCGGGGCACGGTGCCCGCCGCGACCACCAGGCCGGCGACCGCCGGAGAGGCGAGCTCGACGGCGGTCCAGGCAAGAGCGACGGTCCAGAACGCGTCGCCGGCCCGGGAGACGGCGGACGCGACCACGTAGCCGTGGACCAGCCGGTCGCGGGCGAAGGGCGGGGCGCCGTCGAGGGCGCTCGGCGCGCTCACGGACGGGTGGGGAACGCGTGCAGGAAGAGGAACACCGGCTCGCGCTCCTGCCCGTCGTCACGGTCGATCTCGGAGGACCACTCGGCGGCGGTCTCCAGCAGCCTGCGGCCGAGCTCCTTCAGCTCGGCGGCGGTGGCGACCGTCCCGAGGTCCGAGGAGGTCGCGGCCTCCCGCCACTCCTGCGACGAGTCGTCCGCTCGACGCATCCATTCGGCGAGCTTGCGAAGCTGGTGGTCGATGTTGGCGCGCTGCGCGGCCCGAGCCGTCATCCGGTCCACGACCGTGGCGAAGTCGTCGACCGACCACGAGATCGAGGAGCTCTCGAGGCGCCACCAGCTCGTCCGCCGGTCGTGGGCGAGCTCGGGCACCCGGGCGACGACGTCCTGCCGTTCGAGGACCCGCAGGTGGTGGCTGATGCTGCCGACCTGCTGGCCGAGCGCATCGGCCAGGGCGCCGACCTGGGCCGGCCCGTTGACGCCGAGGTAGTCGATGATCCTGCGCCGGGTCGGGTGATGGATCGCACGGATCTTGTCGATGCTGGGCATGCGGCGACCGTCGCAGGACGCGGTCGGTTCCACAAGAGTTCTTGTACATCTCCCGCCGGCCCGACCGCACCCGTCGCCGCGTAGGGTCTCGGTCGTGCGGATCGCGACTTGGAACGTCAACTCCCTGCGCTCCCGGATCGACCGCGTCGAGGCGTTCCTCGAGCGGCACGACATCGACGTGCTCGCGCTCCAGGAGACCAAGGCGCGCGAGGACCAGCTGCCGCTGATGGGCATCCAGGCAGCGGGCTACGAGATCGCCGCCGTCGGGCACAGCCAGTGGAACGGGGTGGCGATCCTGAGCCGGGTCGGGCTGGACGACGTCGAGGTCGGCTTCCCGGGCATGCCGGGCTGGGGCGACCCGGTCGCCGCGGAGGCCCGCGCGGTGGGCGCGACCTGCGGGGGCGTCCGCCTCTGGAGCCTGTACATCCCCAACGGGCGCAAGCCCGACGACCCGCACTACGTCTACAAGCTCGACTGGCTCCAGCGGCTGCGCGAGGCGGCGGCCGCCTGGCAGGACGCGCCGACCGCGCTGGTCGGCGACTGGAACATCTGCCCCACCGACGACGACGTCTTCGACGTCACGCAGTTCAAGAACTCCACGCACGTGACCCCGCCGGAGCGGGCGGCGTTCCAGGCGTTCCTCGACGAGGGCTGGAGCGAGGTCACCCGCAAGCACGCGCCGGGCTACACCTACTGGGACTACTACCGGCAGCGCTTCGAGCGCGACCGTGGGCTGAAGATCGACTTCGTGCTCGGCTCCCCCGGCTTCGCGGAGCGGGTCACCAGCGCGTTCATCGACCGCGACGAGCGCGACCCCACGGTGTTCAGCGGCGCGCCGTCGGACCATGCGCCGGTGGTGGTGGACCTCTCCGACTGAGTCGTAGGAGTGAGAGTGACCTATAGACCACTCTCACTCCTACGACCCTCACAGCCGCTGCCAGTCCGGCTTCCCCGCGTAGACCTCGCGGTAGTGCTCACGGCCGGCCAGCCCGGCCGCGGCGGCGTCGTC
Source organism: Nocardioides thalensis (assembly GCF_013410655.1). NCBI lineage: Bacteria > Bacillati > Actinomycetota > Actinomycetes > Propionibacteriales > Nocardioidaceae > Nocardioides > Nocardioides thalensis. Next base: position 879,806 of record NZ_JACCFP010000001.1, on the reverse strand, counting down.
GGCGAGCACCGTGACGTGCGGGTGCAGCTGGAGCACCGAGGCCGGGCACTGCGCGGTGAGCGGCCCTTCGACGGCGGCGGCGAGCGCGGCCGCCTTGCCGGCGCCGGTGGCGAGCAGCAGCAGGTGGCGGGCCCGCAGGATGGTGCCGAGTCCCTGGGTCAGCACGTGGCGCGGCACCTCGTCGACCGAGCCGAAGAAGCGGGCGTTGTCGCGCCGGGTCTCCTCGGTCAGCGTCTTGATCCGGGTGAGCGACCCCAGCGAGGAGCCGGGCTCGTTGAACGCGAGATGGCCGTCGGAGCCGATGCCCAGGACCTGGAGGTCGACGCCGCCCGCCGCGGCGAGCTCCTCCTCGTAGCGGGCGCCCGCCGTGGGGAGCCCGTCCGGTGACGGGTCCGGTCCGTGCACCCGCTCGGGGGCGATCCCGAGCGGGTCGGTGAGCTCGCGGGCGATCGTCGCGCGATAGCTCTCGGGATGGCCTGGCGGCAGCCCGACGTACTCGTCGAGGGTGAAGCAGCGGACCTCGTCGTACGACGGGCCGGTGCCGCTGCGGTGCCGCCGGACCAGCTCCTCGTACGTCGGCAGCGGCGTCGATCCCGTGGCCAGACCGAGCACCGCGCCGGGGCGCTGGCGGACGAGCGCCTCGATGGTGTCGGCGGCCAGGGCGGCGACGTCGTCGGCGGTGGCGAGCGGGACGACCTCCATCAGCGTGCCTCGTGCACGAGCTCGCCGCCGATGACCGTGGCGACGACCTCGAGGTCGGGCGTGACGATGGTGAGGTCGCCGCGGGCGTCCTCCCTCAGGCGTCCCCGCGAGGCGTCGCCGAGCAGGTCGGCCGGCGTCGCGGTGCAGGTGCCCACCGCCTCGGCGAGGCTGCAGCCGGTGGCGTTCCGCAGCTCACCGAGGCACTGGGAGAGCGAGGCGGCGGAGCCCGCGAGGGTGCCGTCGGCGAGCCGGACGGTGCCGTCGCTGACGACCACGTGCTGGTCGCCCAGCCTGCTCTCGCCGTCGGGCAGCCCGAGGGCAGCCGTGCAGTCGGTCACCGAGAGGAAGCGATCGGGCCCGAGGGCGGACCAGTACGCGGCGAGCGTGGCCGGGTGCAGGTGGTGGCCGTCGGCGATGACGCCCGCGACGAGCCGACGGTCGCCCAGCGCGACGCCGACCGGCCCGGGCTCGCGGCCGCCGAGCGGCGGCATCGCGTTGCCGAGGTGGGTCAGCGCGCGGGCACCGCGATCGACGGCTGCCGCCACGGTCGCGGCGTCGGCCTCGGTGTGGCCGACCGAGACGACGACCCCCTGGCGGACGAGCTGCTCGACGACGTCGAGCGCCCCGGGCAGCTCCGGGGCGAGGGTCGCCATCGCGACGCCCGCCTCGCGCGACCAGCGCGCGACGAGGTCCGGGGACGGCGGCCGGAGCCACTGCTCCGGATGGGCGCCCTTCCGCGCGGCGGCGATCATCGGTCCCTCGAGGTGGAGACCCAGCGGCTGGGCGCCGGTCCACCCCGGCGGCGGGCCCGAGCGGAACGACGCCAGGGCCCACGCGCGGTTGGCGGGGTCGGAGGTGATGACGGTCGGCAGGAACGCGGTCACGCCGTACCGAGGAAGAAGGGCGGCGGCCTCCCAGAGGCGCTCGGGCTCCAGCGTCACGTCGATGCCGGCGACGCCGTTGACCTGGAGGTCGATGAGCCCGGGCAGGACGACCAGCCCGCTGGCGTCGTACGTCGGTCCAGAGCCGGACGACGCGATCCGGCCGTCGGCGATGACGACGTCGCGAGCGACGCCGTCGGCGGTCGTGGCGCCGCGCACCACGAGGTCGCTCATCGCGGCTCCTCGGCGAGCAGGGCGGCGCCGAGCGCCGCGACCGGGACGTCGAGCGGGACCAGCTCGAGCCGGCCGGGCAGGTCGAGCGACCGGAGGAACGGGGAGTCCGCCGCCTGCTCCGCCAGCGCGTGGGCCACGGCCACGCGGAGCCGGTCGCCGACCTGGGCGACGCCGCCGCCGAGGACCACGGTCTCGGGGTCGACCGTGAGCGCGACGACCCGCACCGCGTCGGCGACCCGGGCCGCGAACTCGTCACGTACGGCGACCGCGCGGAGATCGCCGTCGGCCGCGGCGTCGAAGACCGCCTGCGCGGGCGGCGTGCCGGTCACCGGCCAGGCCTCGGCGATCGCCGAGCCCGACGCCGCCGTCTCGAGGCAGCCGACCTGGCCGCACTGGCACTTGCGGCCGGCGGGGTCGACCGGGATGTGCCCGATCTCGCCGGCGGCCCCGCGGACGCCGCGCCGCAGCCGGCCGTCGAGGATCGAGGCCGCGGCCAAGCCGGTGCCGAGGCTGAGGTAGACGAGGTCGTCGTGTCCGGTGATCTTCGCGACGCCGAGTGCCGCGGCGTTGACGTCGTTGTCGACCGCGACCTTCGCGCCGACGCGCGCGGCGAGCAGGTCGCCGATCGGGAACCACTCGGCGTCGACGCCCAGGTTCACCGCGTGCTTGAGCGCACCGCGGCCGGCGTCGACCAGTCCGGGGATGCCGACCCCGACCGTGCCGTCGAGGGCCTCGCCTGTCCGGCGGCGGAGCTCGGCGACGACCGAGGCCGCGGCGGCCACGACCTCCTCGCCCCCCACCGGCGTGGTCGCGAGCACCTCGGCGAGCACGTCGCCGTCGGGCGTCGCCGCGACGCCGAGCATCTTCGTGGCCCCGATGTCGAGCCCCACCATGGTCACCGGGTCCACCCCGCCTCTCCGAGAAGTCGTACGACGGCAGCCGCCGCCGGTCGCGAGAAGCCCCGCGTGCAGATGCGAGCGACGCCGCTCTCCCGCCAGCCGGTCCGCGGTCCGGGCCAGCCCCACTCGACCACGACCGACGGCGCCCGCAGGCCCGCGAGGGTGTCGGTCACGTCGGGGTAGCGGTGCGCGTCGCGCACCTGGACGACGAGCGGCCCCTCCGGCAGCGGCTCGCCGGGCGCGAGCAGCAGGTCGGGCTCCAACCCCCACGGTCCCTCGCCCACGGCGATGTTCGCCGGCGTACCAATGCTGACCACCCGCGCCCCGCGCAGGTCGCCGAGCTCGCCCTCGACGAGGAACGCCTGGCGGGCCGCATCCGTAAAGATCGACGCGTCCGGTGGTTGAGGTGCGAGGCGCTCCAGCGCCGAGCCCCGAAACCTCCGGACGGCCCCGACCCGCGCAGCGGCCTCCACCAGCCGGGCCTCGGGCAGGCGCCCCTCGCGTACGGCGGCGACCACAGCGGCCTGGACCTCCCGCACGAGGGATGCGTCCTTGTCAGGGCCGATGCACAGCAGGTCGCAGCCGGCGGCAAGGGCGAGCACGGCGGCCTCGGGGATGCCGCGCTCGGCGGACGCGCCGGCCATGTCGAGGGCGTCGCTCACGATCGCGCCGGAGAACCCGAGGTCGTCGCGCAGCACCGACAGCACCGGTCGGCTGAACGTCGCGGGCAGTGTCGGGTCGATCGCCGGGACCACGATGTGCGACGTCATGACGGCGGCGGCGCCCGCCTCCACCGCGGCGAGGAACGGCAGCAGCTCGCGCCCGTCGAGCACCGAGCGCTCGGCCTCGACGACCGGCAGAGCCAGGTGGCTGTCCTGCGCGGTGTCGCCATGACCCGGGAAGTGCTTCACGCAGGCCGCGACGCCCTGCGCCTGCAGGCCGGTCAGCCAGGCCGCGACGTGCCGCCCGACCACGCCGGCCGAGGATCCGAAGCTGCGCGTCCCGATCACCGGGTTGGCGGCGTTGCTGTTGACGTCGGCGACCGGGCCGAGGTCGAGGTCAATCCCGACCGCTGCGAGCTCCGCACCGACGACACCACCGGCCGCCTCGGTCAGGGACAGGTCGTCGACAGCCCCGAGAGCCGCCGCCCCCAGCACCGGGCTGCCGTCAGCCACGTGCAGCCGGGTGACGTCGCCGCCCTCCTCGTCGATGCCGACCAGCGCGTCGGCGCGGGCGCCCCGCACCGCCGCCACCAGTCCTGCGACGTCCTCGACCCGGCCGGTCAGGTTCGACCCGAACAGGCAGACCCCGCCGAGCCCCTCTCCCAGCAGGTCCGCCCAGCCCCCGGGCAGGGAGGGGCCGCGGAACGACGGGAGCAGCACCCTCAGCGCGAGCTCCTCCAGGCGAGTCGTCATCCCTTCACCGCCCCGGCGGTCAGCCCGGAGACCATCCGCCGCTGCACGATGAGGAAGAACACGATCACCGGGATCGTGATCAGCGTCGACGACGCCATGATCGCGCCCCAGTCGACGCCGCGGCTGCGCGACTCGGAGAAGCCGACGAGCCACACCGGCAGCGTCTCCTTCGCCGGGTCGGTCATCACCACGAGCGCGAGCGTGAACTCGTTCCACGCCTGGATGAACCCGAAGACGCCGGTCGCGACGAGCCCCGGCGCCAGGAGCGGCAGGGTGACGCGGAAGAACGCCTGCAGCCGCGAGCAGCCGTCCATCATCGCCGCCTCCTCGAGCTCGCGCGGCACGCCGTCGACGAAGCCGCGCAGCGTCCAGACCGTGAACGGCAGGACCGCGGCGACGTACACCAGCGTCAGCCCGAGCACGGAGTTGAGAAGGCTCATCCCCTCGAGCATCTTGTACTGGCTGATGAACAGCCCCTCGGCGGGGATCATCTGGATCAGCAGCAGGGTGAGGATGAACGACTTCCGCCCGCGGAAGCGGAACCGACTCACCGCCACCGCCGCCAGAAACGCGAACAGCAGCGCGACCAGGACCGTCAGCAGCGTCACCGAGAGGCTCGTCATCAGAGCGTCGCCGAACGTGCCGCCGCCGAAGACCCGCCCGTAGTTGTCATTGGTGCCGCCGAAGGGGAACCAGGTCGGCTCCGGGTTGCGGATCTTGTTGCGCGGCAGGAACGACCGGCTGACCATCCAGTACACCGGGAACAGGCAGCCGAGCAGCACCAGGATCCCCACCACGTCGGCGAAGAGCCGCACCGGCCTTGACGTACGGCGTGCCATCAGCGGGTCACTGCTCCTCTTCCTGCTTCAGCATCATCCGGACGTACGGCGCCGTCAGCACCACCGTGAGCGCGAGCATGAACATCGCGGCCGCGGCGGCCGTGCCGAAGTCGCCGCCCTTGATGCCGAGCGTGTAGATGTAGGTGCCGAGCAGGTTGGTGTCGCGCGAGACACCGCCGGCCCGCTGCAGCGTGTAGATCTGGGTGAAGACGCGCAGGTCCCAGATCACCTGGAGCAGCAGCACGACGAGCAGCACCGGGCGGATCGACGGCAGCACCACGTGGCGGAACCGCTGCCAGGCGCCGGCGCCGTCGATCTCCGCCGCCTCGAGCACGTCGTCGGGCACCTGGGTGAGCGCGGCGTACAGCGTGAACGCGACGAACGGCACGCTCATCCAGACCACGACGAGCGTCGCGACGGCGTAGAACGAGAGCGGCTCGATCAGCCAGGAGTGGCCCTGGAAGTCGCCGCCCAACCGGGTGAGCAGCCAGTTCACGACGCCGTACTCGGTGTCGAACGCGAACTGCCACACGATCATGACGGCGACCACCGGCATCGCCCAGGCGAGGAGCAGCCCGCACTGGGTGGCGATCCGCACCCACGAGGTCATCCGCTTCATCAGGACCGCGAGCCCCAGCCCGAGCAGGAACGTCAGCCCGGCGTTGACGAAGCAGAACAGGACGGTCCGGAGGACGACCTTCCAGAGGTAGGGGTCGCCCACCATCTCGGAGTAGTTCTTCAGGCCGACCCACTCGGGCGGCTGCCCGAACTGCTGGGCGAGCCCGAACTCCTGCATCGACAGGAAGACCTGCCGGACCAGCGGATAGCCGAGGGCCAGGACGAGGAGGCCGGTGGCCGGCAGGACCAGCCCGAGCGGCAGCGCCGTACCGCGCCTCCCCGTCCTCGCCATCAGTTGAGCTCTTCAGTGATCTGCTCGTCGGCCTCGGCGGCGAGCTCGGCGACGTCCCCGCCCTGGGCGATCTGGCTGAAGAGGTCCTCGAGCACGCGGGTGCCCTCGACGCTTGCCCAGTTGGCGGCGGCCGGCGTGAGCTTGGCGTTGGAGGCGGCCTCGATCGTGGCCTGGGCGAACTCGTCGTCACCGAGCAGCGTCGCGAGCGACTGCTTGGCCGGCGTGAGCCCGTTCTCCGCGAGGATGCCCTGGTAGTCGTCGCTCAGCATCAGGCCGACGACCTCGCGGGCCAGGTCCTGGTTGGGCGACTGGGCGGCCACCGCGATGTCCGAGCCGCCGAGCAGCACCGGGGCCGGCTCGCCGTCGGAGCCGGGCAGAGCGAACACGCCGATGTTCTTCTCCATCTTGGGGCATCCCGCCTCGGGGTCCATCAGCATGCCGTAGACCCAACCGGGGCGGGACATCATGCCGATCTGGTCGGCGCAGAACGGCGTGACCGGGTCGGCCTCGTTGGCGTCGGCCGGGGCGCCGGACGCCTGCTCGAAGAGCGTCTGCACCGTCGTCAGGCCCTCGATGGACTCAGGCGCGGAGAGGTTGCCCTTCCAGCCGTCGCCGTCCTCGACGGCGAAGTCGCCGCCGGCATCCCACAGGAACGCGGCGCCGTCGCGCCAGTCCTGGCCGGGCAGCCAATAGCCCGAGAAGTCCGGCGCCGGGTTGTCCTCCTTGAGCGTGATGGCCGCGTCGATGAACTCGTCCATCGTCGTCGGCACCTCGAGGCCGGAGGCCTCGAAGAGGTCCTTGCGGTAGAAGACGTACGTCGAGCCCGCGTAGTAGGGCACCGCGTAGGTCTTGCCGTCGACGGTCGCCGCCTCCACGAAGCCCGGCAGGAGGTCGTCGCCGCCGTACTCCTCGAGGTCGTCGGTCAGGTCGCTGAACGCGCCGGCGGTCGTGAACGTCGGCGCCTGGGTGTTGCCGACCTCGACGACGTCGGGGGTCTGCTCGGACGAGGACAGCGCGGTGGTGAGGCGCTCGACGAGGCCCTCCCACTCCTGCTCCTCGATGGTGAGGGTGGAGCCGGGGTGCTCCTCCTCGAACGTCTCTTTCAGCCAGTCCCGCGCAGCCTGCGGGGTGTCGGCACCGTTGAGCCAGACGACCAGGTCCGCCTCCTTGGGGCCGCCGCCGGACGAGTCGCCGTCGTCGTCGGACCCACAGGCGGCGGTCATGCCCAGGAGGGCGGTGACGGCAGCCGCGGCCAGTGTCTTCTTCATGCGCACCGTTGGTTCCTCATTCCTTGACCGGTCGCGGGCCCGCGCACGGGACCGCGTTGGGGGTGTGCCGGGTGGTCACGAGACCCCCAGCTCGCCGGCGAGGACCAGACCGGTCGCACCGACGAGGACTCCGTCGTCGCCGAGCCCCGAGGCCCGCACGACGAAGTGCTCCGCTGAGACCGGCATGACCCGGTCGCGGACGGCGAGGACGGCGCCCTGCGCGAGCGGCTCGACCAGGTCGAGCGGTCCGCTGAGCACCACCTCACCGAGATTGAGGGTGGCGACGACGGGCGCGAGCGTCGCGCCGAGCCGCTCACCGGCGTCGGCCAGTACGGCGGCCGCGTCGCCCGCGGCGATCCGCTGCCGCAGCCGCGGCACCGACAGGTAGGTCTCCAGGCAGCCGCGCCGCCCGCACGCGCACTGCTCGCCGCCGGCGTCGACCTGCACGTGGCCGATCTCGCCGGCCGCGCCGCCGTGGCCGTGCAGCACCCGCCCGCCCAGGACGACACCGGCGCCGACACCTGTGCTCAGCCGGAGCAGCATCAGGCCGCCCTCGTCGCCGCCGCCGAACGTGTACTCCCCCATGACCGCGGTGTTGGCGTCGTTGGCGACGTAGACGGGCTGGTCGACGACGGCGCCGAGCACCTCGGCGAGCTTCACGTCCTGCCAGCCGAGGTTGGGCGCGTCGAGCACCACGCCGTCGGCGCTGACGACACCCGGCGTCGCCACGCCCACCCCGAGCAGCGGGCGGGTCGAGCGCCGGGCCAGGTCGTCGGCGAACGTGCGGACCAGCGCGACCGCGTCGTCGCCGCGCCGCCCCTCGAGCGGCCGGGCGTCGCGCGTGACGACCTCACCGGTGAGCGTGAGCACCGCGCCCACGACCTGGTCGTCGACCGAGAGGTCGATGGCGAGGACGTGCTTGGCGTCGGGCACCAGGCCGACCAGACGCGGCGGCTTGCCGACCCGGCTCTCGACCGGGGCGCCGAGCTCGGCGACCATCCCCTCCTCGAGCAGCTCCGCGACCAGCTCGGAGACCGTGACCCGGGTCAGGCCACTGCTGCGGGCCAGGTCGGCGCGGCTGGCCGGGCCCTCGGCGAAGAGGTGCTGGAGCAGCATCGAGCGGTGGTGCCGGCGGGAGTCGGCGCGGTGCAGCTTGGTCCGGTCGCGCAGCGGGCGGTCGGTGGGGGTGCGCCAGGTCACATTTGTTAGTTCAGCATACTTACAAACCGCCTGTCCAGCATTTCCGGCGTGCCGTTCCGATCGGGCTGCGGGACAGACCTAGCGTGGGAGGCGATGAACACCCACACCGGCAGGGCGCCGACGATCTGGGAGGAGGGCCGTGAGCCTGGCCATGCGGTGGCCTCGCTCACGGTGGCGGTGCTGCTCACCGCCACCGTCGTCGACGTGCTGCTGTCGCGCTCCCTGGGCCTGGTGTTCGACCTGACCTTCGTCACCGCGTGCGTGTTCGCCGCCCTCGCCGTACGACCCACCGACTTCTTCGCGGTCGGCGTGCTCCCGCCGCTGGCGATGCTGGGCGCGGTCGTGCTGCTCGCGATCACCGAGCCCGAGACCGTCGCCCACCCCGCCGACGGGGCGGTGCAGGCGACGATCTCCGGCCTCTCGGCCCACAGCGTGGCGTTGGTGGCGGGCTACCTGCTCTGCCTCGGCGTGCTCGCCGTACGCCGCCAGGTCGGCGGACGCTAAGGGTCAGAACCGGTCGGGATCTCCTGCACCGCGCCGGATGACCTCCGGGGCGCCCTCGGACCAGTCGACCACGGTCGTCGGCTCGGCGGGGGTCTCCCCCGCCTCGACCACGATGTCGACGACGTGGTCGAGCTCCTCCTTGATCTCCCAGCCCATCGTGCGCGGCTCGGTCTCGCCCGGCAGGATCAGCGAGCTCGACAGCAGCGGCTCGCCCAGCAGGTCGAGGAGGTCGCGGACGAGGGGGTGGTCGGGGATGCGGACGCCGACCGTGCGCTTCTTGGGGTGCATGAGGCGCCGCGGCACCTCGGGCATCGCCGGCAGGATGAACGTGTAGGGCCCCGGGGTGACCGACCGGATCGTCCGGAACGCCGCGTTGTCGACGTGGACCAGCTGGCCCAGCTGGCTGAAGTCGCGGCACACCAGCGTGAAGTGGTGGCGGTCGTCGAGCCCGCGGATCTTGAGGATCCGGTCGCGGCCGTCACGGTTGCCCACCCGGCAGCCGAGCGCGTAGCCGGAGTCGGTCGGGTAGGCGATCAGGGCGTCGTCGTGGAGCGCGTCGACGACCTGCTGCAGCAGCCGCGGCTGCGGGTTGTCGGGGTGGACGTCGAGGTAGCGCGCCATCGGACGTGGTCTGGGCGGGTCAGGCCCGGCCGGCGGCCCTCAGGTCGCGGTAGAGCTCCTTGGGCAGCGAGAAGCTGAGGGTCTCCTCGGCGGTCTGCACGGCGCGGGCGTCGGGGTAGCCTCGCTCCGCGAGGTAGCCGAGCACGCCCTGCACCAGGTCGTCGGGCACCGAGGCGCCCGAGGTCACGCTGACCGTCTCGACGCCGTCGAGCCAGGCCTCGTCGATCTCGGAGGCGTCGTCGACGCGGTACGACGACTTCGCCCCCGCCTCGAGCGCGACCTCGACGAGCCGCACCGAGTTGGAGGAGTTGGCCGACCCGACGACGATCACCAGGTCGGCGTCGTGGCCGATCTCCTTGACCGCGACCTGGCGGTTCTGGGTGGCGTAGCAGATGTCGTCGCTGGGCGGGTCCTCGAGCTGCGGGAACTTCGCGCGCAGCCGGCGCACGGTCTCCATCGTCTCGTCGACGCTCAGCGTGGTCTGCGAGAGCCAGGCGAGCTTGGCGTCGGCGGGGAACTCGAGGCGGTCGACGTCGTCGGGGTGCTCGACGAGCACGGTCTGCTCGGGGGCCTCCCCCGCCGTACCCTCGACCTCCTCGTGACCGGCGTGACCGATCAGCAGGATCGTGTAGCCCTCGCGCGCGAAGCGCACGGCCTCGCGGTGCACCTTGGTCACCAGGGGGCAGGTCGCGTCGATGGTCTTGAGCGAGCGCTCCTCGGCCTGGGCGTGGACCGCCGGCGAGACGCCGTGGGCGGAGAACACGACCGTGGCGCCCTCGGGCACCTCGTCGAGCTCCTCGACGAAGATCGCGCCGCGCGCCTCGAGCGTGGAGACCACGTGCTTGTTGTGCACGATCTGCTTGCGCACGTAGACCGGCGCGCCGTAGAGGTCGAGCGCCTGCTCAACCGTCACCACGGCGCGGTCGACGCCGGCGCAGTAGCCCCGCGGGTCCGCCAGCAGGACACGGCGCTCCGCCTCCTCGGCGGAGACGAAGTGCGGCGTACCGAGGTCGATGCTCATGCCCACCAGTCTACGGGCGGTGCTCCCCCGCCCCTGAATCGCCGAGTCGGATCATCTTCACGCCCAGGAGGCGCCCACCCGGCGCGAAGTCACGCGAAAAACAGGCCGAGTCGGCCCGTGATCACGGGCCGACTCGGCACAGAACTACACAGGCGGGATCAGGCCTTGTCGGAGTCCTCGGCGGTCTCCTCGGCGCTCTCCTCGGTGGCCTCGGCGGTCTCCTCGGCGGGAGCCTCCTCGGCAGCCTCGGCCTCGTCGGTGGCGTCCGCGGTGGACTCCGCCTCGGCGGTCTCGACGTCGGTCGCCTCGGTGGAGACGACCTCGGTCTCGCCGGCCTCGTTGGTGGCCTCGACCTCGGCCGGGGCGTCCTCGGCGTCCTTGGTCACCTCGACCGGGGCGGGAGCCTCGGTCTTGGTCTCCTTGGCCGTGGCCGGCTTCGGGTTGTAGGCCTCGGTCACGATCTCGATGACGGCCATCGGCGCGTTGTCGCCGTGGCGCGGACCGATCTTGGTGATCCGGGTGTAGCCGCCGGGACGCTCCGCGAAGGTCGGGGCGATCTCGGTGAAGAGGTGGTGCACGACGCCCTTGTCGGTGATGGCCTTGAGGACCTCACGACGGTTGTGCAGCGGGTTCTCACCCAGGTGCGCCTTCTTCGCCTTGGTGATCAGCTTCTCGGCGTAGGGACGCAGCGTGCGCGCCTTGGCCTCGGTCGTGGTGATCCGACCGTGCTCGAAGAGCTGGGTGGCCATGTTGCGCAGGATGAGCCGCTGGTGGGCCGGGCTGCCGCCGAGGCGGGGGCCCTTCTTGGGCTTGGGCATTTCTCTCTCTCAATCTCTCCGGCCGTGTCAGGCACCGGAGTAGTCCGGCCGTATCAGGTACCGGGTTCGGTTAGGTGATGGTGCTGCGTTGCGTGGTGCTGCTGTGTCTTGCCGCCGAGCAGCCTGGCACCGAGACTGCCTCGACTGCGGGCTGGGCGGGTCGCCGGCGGCGAAGCCGCCCGGTGATCGTCCGCGGGGCGGAGCTTGCGGAGCCCCGCGCGGCGGTCACCGGAGCGACCCGACCGGCCACATCGGACTCAGTACTGCTCGTCCTCGACGAAGGCGGTGTCGTCGCCCTCGTCGTCGCCGTACGCGGCCAGGGCGGCGTGCGGGTCGAAGCCGGGCGCGCTGTCCTTGAGGGACAGGCCCATCTCGACCAGCTTGGCCTTGACCTCGTCGATCGACTTCGCACCGAAGTTGCGGATGTCGAGCAGGTCCTGCTCCGAGCGGCTGATGAGCTCACCCACGGTGTGGATGCCCTCGCGCTTGAGGCAGTTGTAGGAGCGGACGGTCAGCTGGAGGTCCTCGACCGGCAGGGCCAGGTCGGCGGCGAGCTGCTCGTCGACGGGCGACGGGCCGATGTCGATGCCCTCGGCCTCGACGTTGAGCTCGCGGGCCAGGCCGAACAGTTCGACCAGCGTCTTGCCGGCCGACGCGATGGCGTCGCGCGGCAGGATCGACGGCTTGGTCTCGACGTCGATGATCAGCTTGTCGAAGTCGGTGCGCTGCTCGACACGGGTGGCCTCGACCTTGTAGGTCACCTTGAGGACCGGGCTGTAGATCGAGTCGACCGGGATCCGGCCGATCTCGTTGTCCGCGCCCTTGTTCTGGACGGCGGAGACGTAGCCGCGGCCACGCTCGACGACGAGCTCCATCTCGAGCTTGGCGTTGTCGGCCAGGGTGGCGATCTTCAGGTCGGGGTTGTGGACCTCGACACCGGCCGGGGGCGCGATGTCGGCGGCCGTGACGTCACCGGCACCCGACTTGCGCAGGTACATGGTGACGGGCTCGTCGTGCTCGGAGGAGACGACGAGGCCCTTCAGGTTGAGGATGATCTCCGGGACGTCCTCCTTGACACCCTCCACGGTCGAGAACTCGTGGAGGACGCTGTCGATCTTGATGCTCGTGACCGAGGCACCGGGGATCGAGGAGAGGAGGGTACGACGCAGGGAGTTGCCGAGCGTGTAGCCGAAGCCGGGCTCCAGCGGCTCGATGACGAACCGCGACCGGAACTGGTCGACGACGTCCTCCGACAGGGCGGGGCGCTGTGCAATGAGCACTGTGTTCTTTTCCTTTCCGGACCGACCGCTATATGAGGGTCCAGACGTGGTGCTGGTGTTGGAGAAGAGATGTTGCGACGGGACGCCGGGGCCGGCCGTGGAGCGCCACCCCCGGCGTCACCACGTCACTTCTTGGAGTAGTACTCCACGATGAGCTGCTCCTGGACCGGGATGTCGATCTGCTCCCGGACCGGCAGCTGGTGCACCAGGACGCGCATCCGCGACGGCAGGGCCTCGAGCCACGCCGGCACGACCCGCTCGCCGTGGGTCTCCCGGGCGACGATGAACGGCGTCATCTCGAGCGACTTCTCGCGCACGTCGATGATGTCGTACTGCGACACCTGGAAGGACGGGATGTCGACCTTCTGGCCGTTCACCAGGAAGTGGCCGTGGACCACGAGCTGGCGCGCGTGGCGACGGGTCCGGGCGAAACCGGCGCGGTAGACGACGTTGTCGAGGCGGCACTCCAGCAGCTGGAGGAGGTTGTCGCCGGTCTTGCCCTGGCGACGAGCGGCCTCCTCGTAGTAGCGGTGGAACTGCTTCTCCATGACGCCGTAGGTGAAGCGGGCCTTCTGCTTCTCCTGCAGCTGGTTGCGGTACTCGCTCTCCTTGATCCGCGCGCGGCCGTGCTGGCCCGGCGGGTAGGGGCGCTTCTCGAAGGCGGCGTCGCCCCCGATGAGGTCGACACCGAGACGGCGCGACTTCTTGGTGATGGGACCGGTGTAACGGGCCATTTCCTTAGCCTCTCTTTCTCAGTGTCGGGGTCAGACGCGCCGGCGCTTGGGCGGGCGGCAACCGTTGTGCGGGGTGGGGGTGACGTCCTGGATGGTGCCGACCTCGAGGCCGATCGCACCCAGGGACCGGATCGCCGTCTCGCGGCCCGAGCCCGGGCCCTTGACGAAGACGTCGATCTTCTTCATGCCGTGGTCCATCGCCCGGCGACCGGCGGCCTCAGCGGCCATCTGCGCGGCGTACGGGGTGGACTTGCGCGAGCCCTTGAAGCCGACGGTGCCGGCAGAGGCCCACGAGATCACCGCACCAGTGGGGTCGGTGATCGTGACGATCGTGTTGTTGAACGTGCTCTTGATGTGGGCCTCGCCCTGAGCGACGTTCTTCTTCTCCTTGCGGCGCACCTTCTTCGCGGCGCCGGCGCGAGCCTTGGGGGGCATCTAGATCACTTCGCCTTCTTCTTGCCGGCAACGGTGCGCTTCGGGCCCTTGCGGGTGCGCGCGTTGGTCTTGGTGCGCTGACCGCGGACCGGAAGGCCCATGCGGTGGCGACGTCCCTGGTAGCTGCCGATCTCGATCTTGCGACGGATGTCGGCCTGCACCTCGCGGCGCAGGTCACCCTCGATCTTGATCCCGGCGGACTCGATCGCGTCGCGGAGCTTGACCAGCTCCTCGTCGCCGAGCTCGTGGACGCGGAGGTTCGGGTTGACCCCGGTGACAGCGAGCAGCTGCTGGCTGCTGGTACGGCCGATGCCGTAGATGTAGGTAAGAGCGACCTCGATGCGCTTGTCGCGCGGCAGGTCGACTCCGACGAGGCGTGCCATGTCTGGCGTTTCTCCTTGGATTCACGGTGGTGTGGTCGTGATGCGTCTTTCCGGCGGTTGAGGTGCGAGCTTGCGAGCCTCGAAACCCCGGGAAGCTCCGGCCATCCGTTCCGGAGGTGGTCAGTCCTTCTCAGGACCTAGCGATCACGTGGTGTCGTATTCAGTTGTGCGACGAGAACTTCAGCCCTGGCGCTGCTTGTGGCGCGGGTTCTCGCAGATCACCATGACGCGGCCGTGGCGACGGATCACCTTGCACTTGTCACAGATCGGCTTGACGCTCGGGTTGACCTTCATGAGTCAGCCCTTTCTTGCTCGTGGTTGGCACCAGTGAGCGATGGCTCACTTGTAGCGGTAGACGATCCGTCCGCGGGACAGGTCGTACGGCGAAAGCTCCACCACGACCCGGTCCTCGGGGAGGATCCGGATGTAGTGCTGGCGCATCTTCCCGCTGATGTGAGCGAGGACCTTGTGGCCGTTGCTCAGCTCCACGCGGAACATCGCGTTAGGAAGGGCCTCCACAACGGAGCCCTCCATCTCGATGACGCCTTCTTTCTTCGCCATGCCGTCCTTCGGGTTGGGGTATCTTCCGGTGACCCGGGAACCTCCGCGACCGGTCGCCTGGGCGACACGCACACGGTGGACCTCGTGAAGTCCGTGCACCACGACACAGACCCACGTTGGGCCGACACGCCAGTTTAGTCCGATCGATTCACGATCTCCCAATCGGCGACGCTCAGCGGACGAGCAGCTCCAGGGTTCGCACGCGTCCGGGGGCCGCCGCCGGGTCGGTCCCGACGTACGCGCCGGCGACCGGGTGCACCATCACCTCGTCCACGCCGTACGACGCCGCGAGCCCCTCGATCTCGGCGCGCGCCGCGCCGGGGTCTCCCACGACCCAGCGGCGCCGCATCGCCTCCAGCAGGTCGTCGTGGCCGGGCGGCAGCCCGTCGGCCACCCGCTTCTCGGCCTCCTCCACGTGCGGCTGCGGCGCGAGCGGCTGCCCGGTGCGCAGCGCCAGCATCTGGAGCAGCTGCGGCAGCGCGAGCCGTTCGGCCTCCTCGGCGGTCTCGGCGACCGCGGCGTTGACCGTCAGGAAGGTGCGCGGCTCGGAGAGCTCCGGCGAGGGCTGGAAGCTGCTGCGGTAGAGCTCCAGCGCCTCGGCGGTGCCGGACCCGGAGAAGTGGTGGGCGAAGACGTACGGCATTCCCTTCTCCGCGGCCAGCCGCGCGGAGTAGTCGGAGGAGCCCAGCAGCCAGATCGTGGGCACCGACCGCGCCGACGGCGTCGCCTTCAGCACGTGGGTGCGCCCCCGCAGGTCGAGCCCGACCCCCGTCGGCTCCATCATCGCGAGCACGTTGTCGACGTACTCCGGGAACCGGTTGACCGCCTCGTCCGACACTCCACCGGCACCGTGGCGCAGCGCCCAGCTCGTCACCGGGTCGGTGCCCGGCGCCCGGCCGATCCCGAGGTCGATCCGCCCCGGGTACGCCGCCTCGAGCAGCGCGAACTGCTCGGCGACCACCAACGGCGCGTGGTTCGGCAGCATCACGCCGCCCGACCCCACCCGGATCCGCTCCGTCGCCCCCGCCACCATCGAGATCAGCACCGGCGGGTTCGTCGCCGCCACCGCCGGCATGTTGTGGTGCTCAGCAAGCCAGTACCGCGTGTACCCGAGCCGGTCAGCGGTCCGCGCCAGCTCCAGCGACGCCGCAATCGCGTCACCGCTGCCCTGGTCGGCGCGCACCGGCACCAGGTCGAGCACCGACAGGGCGAGATCAGAGGAAGACATCACCTATCCCCAAGACACTCCCCCGCCCCCACATTCCCGACCCACCCACATTCCCGGAGCCGCCCGACAAGCGAGCGCGACCAGCGAGCGGCGCCGGTACGCCGCCCCCGGCCGGCGTCCGGACGCGACCGGTGCCCTCCGGGCGATTTCGCGACGACGCGCCGGCGCCCCACCCCCAGCGGCGCGCAACCAAGAGAGCGCCGCAGCGCGGCGGAGCGACCAAGCCCGGAGGGCGCCGGTCGTGGCCGGAGGCCACCCTTCGGCGGGGTACCGGCGCCGAACGAGGGCCGCGCTCACTTGTCGGAAGTGGCGCTCCGCCGTACCAGCAACAGGCCCGCGCCCAACGCCAGCAGACACAGGATCCCCAGCACGAACATGTCCATGAAGTAGTGCCCCGCCCCATCGAGCGCGATCCAGTCCTCGGTCTCCCGGTCGTTCTGGCCCCGCACCAGCCCCATCGCCGACGCGCTCGCCGCATACGCCCACCGCGACGGCGACAGCCACGCGATCTGCTCCAGGAGCGGCCGCCCGGCGATCGCAAACAGCGACCCGGAGAGCACCAGCTGCACCATGATCACGCCGACCAGCGTGGGCATCGTCTGCTCGGTGCTCGTCACGAGCGCGGAGAGCGCCAGGCCGACCACGGCCATCGTGAACGACAGCGTCGCGATCGTCAGCGCCACCCGCGTCCCGCCGAGGGACCCGTCAGGTCCCGGCAGGCCCACGGTCGCGATGAACGTGACGACGACGCCTTGGAGGAACGCCGCGGCGCCCAGGACGAAGACCTTGCTGGCGAAGTAGACGGCGGGCGAGAGGCCGACGGCGTACTCCCGCCGGAAGATCGGCCGCTCTCCGACCAGCTCACGGATGGCTATCGCCGTGCCCATCAGGCAGGCGGCGACGATCAGCACGATCAGCCGCTGCGTCGGCTCGCCCTGGTCGAACACCGCGGGCACGATCGTGCCGTCCGGCCGCTGGCACCGGCCGGGGCCGAGCCGCTGGAGGCCCTCCGGGCAGAACCGCGACGCGTCGAGCGAGAGCCCGTTGTCGCCCGGCACCAGCCGGCTCAGCCCGCCGAGGATCAGCGGGAGCAGGAGCAGCATCCCGAGCAGCAGCTTGTCGGCGACGACGACGGCGGCGTTGCGGGCCACCAGGGTGCCGAACTGGCGGCCGAGGGACTGCCGTGGCGGAGCGGGTACGGCGGCCGCGGCCGCTGGGAGCGAGGCGGTGTCGACGGAGCGCGCCGGCGCCGGGATCCGCTGCCAGAGGTCGGGGTCGTCGAGCAGGTCGAACACCTGCGGGTAGGTCGAGCAGCCGAAGTGCTCGAGGACGCCGGCGGGCGGGCCGAAGTAGGCGATCCGGCCGCCGGGGGCGAGCACCATCACGTTGTCGCAGACGTCGAGGGCGAGCACCGAGTGGGTGACGACCATGACGACGCGGCCGTCGTCGGCCAGGGTGCGCAGCTGCTTCATGACCTCGAGGTCGAGCCCCGGGTCGAGCCCGGACGTCGGCTCGTCGAGGAAGAGCAGCGGCGGCGCGGTGAGCAGCTCGGTGGCGATCGAGACGCGCTTCTTCTGGCCGCCCGAGAGCTGGGTGCCGATCCGGTTGTTGAGCCGCTCGGTGAGCTGGAGCTGCTGCGCGACCGTCTGCACCCGGGCGTCGCGCTCCTGGGCGGTGGTGTCGGGAGGCAGCCGGAGCTTGGCGGCGTAGCCGAGCGCCTGCTTGACCTTCAGCTGCGGGTGCTGGATGTCCTGCTGCGGCACCAGCCCGATCTGGAAGCGGAGCTGGTCGTAGTGGGCGTAGAGGTCGTGGCCCTGCCAGATCACCCGGCCGTGGGTCGCGGGACGGAGGCCGGTGAGGGCGCCGAGCATGGTCGACTTGCCGGCGCCGGACGGGCCGATGACCGCGGTCAGGCTGGACGGGCCGAGCTGGAACGACGCGTTCTGGAGCAGCTGCCGGCCGTCGGGCAGCACGGTGCTGAGCCCGTCGGCGTACAGCGTGAACTCGTGCTGGGTCGCCGAGGCGAGGAGCTGGCCGCCGTCCCACCGGAACGTCTGGTTGCCGACGATCACCTCGGCGCCGACCTCCAGCTCGATCGAGCCCTCCAGCCGCTGGCCGTTGACGAACGTGCCGTTGAAGCTGCCGAGGTCGTGGAGCACGGCGGGCCCGTGCGGGCCGGCCGGGTCGAGCCGGGCGTGCCGCCGGCTGACGAGCGGGTCGTCGAGCACGATGTCGTTGCCGTGGTCGCGGCCGATGGTCAGGCTCCGGCCGGCCTGCACCTGGGCCGGGAGGAAGACCGACGTGCCGTGCGCGAGCTGGCCCGGCGGCACGACGGACTGCGGCTGCCACGCGTCCGCGGCCGGCGCGCCGGTGGGCAGCTGCGGCGGCGGCAGCTGGCGCCACCAGTCGTTGTCGGCCGGGGCCTGCGGCGCAGCCGAGACCGGGAGCGCCGCGACGACCACCGGCTCGCCGTCCGGGCGGCCCAGCCGCAGGTCGACCGGCGCCGGGCCCAGCGGTAGGCGCGTGATGCGCCGCCCCTGGACGAACGTGCCGTTGCTGCTGGCGTCGACGACGACCCAGGCGCCGGCCTCGCGCTGCACGATGACGTGGTGGCGGGACGCCCTGGCGTCCCCCACCGTCACGTCGCAGTCGAGCTCGCGGCCGATGACGACGCGGTCACCGTCGAACGTCCGGGACGTGCCCGCCCACTGCACCTGGAGTCGGTCCACAGTTCCTCGCGTCGCTGATAGGTCCCACCCGCCACCCCGCGGGCGCGTGGGTGGGGAGCATTCGGTCGCCCAACCCTAAGCGACGCTGCCGCGCACCTCTTCCTCCCTCCGGACGGATCGCCCGGAGGGAGGAAGCTGGATCAGCTCCGCCAGTCGGAGCCGGGCGTCTCGTCGACGTCGGCCATGACCTCGTCGACCGTGTCCGCCTCCTCGTTGCGCGTCCTCCAGAGGCTCGCGACGGCGGTGAGGATCAGCGTCGTGATGATCACCCCGAGGCTCAGCAACGAGGAGATCTCCGGGACGCTCACGTGGTGGCCGTCGTTGATGAACGACAGCTCGTTCTCGTGCAGGGCGTGCAGCACGAGCTTCACGCCGATGAACGCCAGGATGAACGCGAGCCCGAAGGACAGGTAGACGAGCTTCTTGAGCAGGCCGCCGAGCAGGAAGTAGAGCTGGCGCAGCCCCATCAGCGCGAACACGTTGGCCGTGAACACCAGGTAGGGCTCCTGGGTGATGCCGAAGATCGCCGGGATCGAGTCGAGCGCGAACAGGATGTCGGTGAAGCCGAGCGCGATGATCACGATCAGGATCGGCGAGAACACCCGGACACCGTTCTCGTGGTACCAGAGCTTCAGCCCGTGGTACGCCGTGCCGGTGCGCAGGTGGGTCTGCGCGAACTTCACGATCGCGTTGTCCTCGGGGTGCTCCTCCTCGTGCGTCATGTGGCTGCGGACGAGGTTGACCGCGGTGTAGACGAGGAACGCGCCGAAGATGTAGAAGACCCAGCTGAAGTTCTCGATCAGCGTGTAGCCGAGCGCGATGAAGATGCCGCGGAAGATCAGGGCCAGCACGATGCCGACCATCAGCGCTTCCTGCTGGTACTTCCTCGGGACCTTCAACGCCGCCATCAAGATGATGAAGACGAACAGGTTGTCGATCGACAGGCTGTACTCGGTCAGCCAGCCGGCGTAGAACTCGATGCCGTAGTCCTGGCCGTGGTAGGACCAGGTCCACACGCCGAACGCGACGGCCGCGCCGATGTAGACCGAGAGCGCGATCGCGCACTCCTTGAGCGTCGGCTCGTGCGGGTCACGTGCGATGACGATGACGTCGAAGATGAGCACGCCGACGGTGACGGCGATGGTGATGGCCCATTCCAGGGTCGTTACTTCCACAGAGATTCCTTCGTTCGGGGGGTCGGTCGATCCCCCGAGGTCTCTTCCGTCGCCGCTCGTCTCTCAGCTCGGCGACCTGCGGGCCCGGACCGGCCCCGTGGTGCCTGGCCGGTCGTGCTGACGACCCCGCAGCGTAGGAATACTCCCCTCGCGGTCGCTCCCACCCTAGCGAGATCCGGCCGCCGCCCGTTACTCGGCGGGCCTGACGAGATCGTGACAGGCGTGCTCGGCCGCCAGCGAGACCGCCGCGAGCAGGTTGCGCGTGCGGAGCGCCGCGATCAGTGCGGCGTGCTCGTCGAGGCTCGCCTGGACGCTCTTCGCCAGGCGTACGGCGCCCGCGTCCTCGATGCTGGTGCCGTCGTCCATGGCCCGCCGGAGCGCGGCCGAGAGGCCGTTGTAGAGCTCGGCCAGGACCAGGTTCTCCCCGATGTCGATGACGACGGCGTGGAAGCGGCCCGGTGCGCCGTCGCCCGCCAGCTCTGCCTCGTGCGCCTCCTGCACGCGGTCGAGCGCCTCGTCGGTCGCCCGCAGGACGGCGAGCTCCGCTGCCTGGATCTCGAGCATCCGGCGGATGTGCAGGACGTCGACCCACGAGTGCTCGGCGGCGAAGTCGGCGAGCACGCCGCGCACCGGCCCCAGCGACCGGACGAACGTGCCGCGCCCCGGCGACGGCTCGAGCATGCCGAGGTAGGCCAGGCTCCGCACCGCCTCGCGGATCGTGCTGCGGCCGACGCCGAGCTCCTCGGCGAGCTCGCCCTCGGTCGGGATCTTGCCGTTGACGGGCCACCGGCCGGCCATGATGTCGGCCTTCAGCCGCTGCACGGTCTGCTGTGCCCGCAGGCTGCCCATCGCCATGGACCGAGTGTAGGTACGGACGGCGTCGCCGACGGCGACCTCGATGTCTGAGACACGCCGTCCCCGGCGCGGGATTCTGCTAGGGAGCCGCGGGCGACAGGCGCACCCAGGACCCCGCGGCGTCGGCGGGCGCCTCGGCCCAGTCCCGCAGCCGCGCGTCCGTGAGCGCGTCCAGCCGGGCGGCGTCGTCGATCGAGCCCACGCCCGCCTTGACCAGGGCCTCCTTGCGAGCCCAAAGCACCGCGAACGCGCGGGTCGGGTCGCCCTGGTCGGCCACCCAGGCCTGCTCGGCGGCGGACAGCACCCGGCGCGGTACGCCGGCGCTGACCTCGCGCACCTGCTCCACGTCGATCCCGCAGGGCGCGTCGGACGCCATCGCGGCCACCCACCCCCGCGTGTGGCTCAGGCTCACGTGCACGTCGGGCGCGCCGACGACGTACGGCCGGCCGTGGTCGGTCAGCCGGCACTCGGGGCACTCCTGCGCGAGCTCGACGTCGGCGGCGTCGCCGCCGACCAGCTCGGCGACACAGAGCCGGACCAGGCGGTGGGCGGCCCGGTAGGACCGGCGGTCGCGCTCCGCGCGCAGCCGGTCGTGGCGCGCCTGCTCGGTCGCGGTGAGGCGGAGTGCGGGGCCGGCCAGCGCCTCGTCGACGGCGAGGAACCGGACGACGGTCATGGGAGGCCGGTGACCCGGGCCATGGTGGCGAGCTTGGCGCCGGTCTCGGCGACCTCCGAGGCCGGGTCGGAGCCGGCGACGATGCCGGCGCCCGCGAAGAGCCGCAGCCGCGGCCCGTCGATGGTGGCGGCGCGGATCGTCACCGCGAACTCGCCGTCGCCGTCGCCGTCGACCCAGCCGACGAACCCGGCGAAGTAGTCGCGCAGGTCGCCCTCGAGGGCCGTGATCATCGCGGCCGCCTCGGCCGTCGGCACGCCGCCGACGGCAGGCGTGGGATGCAGGAGCTGGGCGAGGCGCAGCGCGCTGGGCCCCGTCTCCGGGTCGGCGAGCCGGGCCGTGATCGGCGAGGCGAGGTGCCAGACCGTGTCGGTGGAGAGCAGGGTCGGGGCGGCGGCAACGTCGACGTCGACACAGACCTCCTTGAGGGTGCGGACGATCGCGTCGACGACGAACGCGTGCTCGGCGAGGTCCTTCGCCGAGAGGAGCAGGGCCTCGGCCCGCCGCGCGTCCTCGTCGGGGTCGTCGCTGTGCGGCACCGACCCGGCGAGGGGCGTGCAGGCGATCTGGTCACCCTCGCGCCGCACCAGCAGCTCGGGGCTCGCCCCGACCAGGACCTCGGTGGCACCTTCGAGCGGCACCGAGAAGACGTAGCGGCCCGGCCGGGTCACCAGGAGGCGGTCGATGATCTCCGACGGCACGAGCGGCGGGTCGCTGATCACGTCGAGGCAGCGGCCGAGCACGACCTTGCGCAGCGGGCCCTCGGCGATCCGCTCGACGGCCTCGCGCACCATCGCGGCGTACTCGTCGGGCGTCGGGAACTCACGCACCTCGTAGGTGCGCTCCGGCTCCTCGCCCGCCGTCCGCACCAGCGGCCGCTCGGAGCCGGTGACCTGGTGGAGGATCCCCGGCGCGCCGGGCGCGAACGACAGCGCCCCGATCGCCCGCTCCCCCGGCTCCAGCGCGGCCACGACCTCGTCGGCCCACGCGGCCGAGGAGCCGTCCGGCGTGTGCCAGGTGCGCACGACGCGGTCGGCGACGTACGCCTGGTCGCCCGAGGCGAAGAGAAGGGGCCGGTCCGCGCTCACGAGACAGACGGTACGCCGCACCGCCGCCTAGGCGGTCGCCGGGCCGCCGTACAGGTCCCCGAGACGCGCGGCGCCGCCGTCGAGGGCGGTGAGCACCCAGACGCCGTTGTCGGTCAGCGCGAAGGTGTGCTCGAAGTGCGCGGCCCAGCTACCGTCGCTGGTGAGAACGGTCCACTCGTCGTCGGCGAGGTCGGTGTCGGAGGTGCCGAGGGTGATCATCGGCTCCACCGCGAGGGCGAGGCCGCGCTTGAGCCGGGGGCCACGGCCGGGCTTGCCGTAGTTGGGCACGTCGGGGTCGAGGTGCATGGCCGAGCCGATGCCGTGGCCGGTGTAGCCCTCGGTGATGCCGTAGGCGCCCTGCTCGCGGACGTAGGACTCGATCGCGTGCGAGATGTCGCCGACCCGGCCGCCGAGCCGCACGGCAGCGAGCCCGCGCCACAGCGCCTCCTCGGTCACCCGCAGCAGCTCGGCGACCTCGGGAGCGATCTCCCCGACCGGCACCGTGATCGCGGCGTCGCCGTGCCAGCCGTCGACGATCGCGCCGCAGTCGATCGAGATGACGTCGCCCTCGCGCAGCACCCGGTCACCCGGGATGCCGTGGACGACCTCGTCGTTGACCGACGCGCAGATCGACGCGGGGAACGGCGGCTCGCCGTAGCCCAGGAACGACGGCGTCGCCCCCTGGCTGCGGATGTGCTCCTCCGCGATCCGGTCGAGCTCGCCCGTGGTGATCCCGGGGCGCACGGCGTCGCGGAGCAGCTCGAGGGTCCGGCCGACCACCAGGCCGGCCTCGCGCATGACGAGGACCTGCTCCGGTGTCTTGATCTCCAGACGCGCGAACGCCACGCGCCGGCTACGACTCGGGGATCTGGTCGATGACGTCGAAGATCCGCTTCGTGACGTCCTCGACGTCGCCGAGGCCGTCGATCTCGTGCACGAGGCCGCGCTTCTTGTAGACGTCGATCAGCGGGGCGGTCTCCTCCGCGAACAGCTCCTGCCGCCGCCGGATGACGTCCTCGGTGTCGTCGGCGCGACCCTCGATCTGGGCGCGCTGCAGCAGCCGCTGCACGACCTCGTCCTGGTCGACCGTCAGCACGATGACCGCGTCAAGCCGGTGGCCCGTGTGCGCGATCATCCCGTCGAGCTCCTCGACCTGGGCCAGGGTGCGCGGGTAGCCGTCGAGCAGGAAGCCGGGCTCGGCGTCGGGCTCGTCGATGCGGTTGCGCACCATGAGGTTGGTGACCTCGTCGGGCACGTACTCGCCGGCGTCCATGTACTTCTTCGCCTCGACGCCGAGCGGGGTGCCCTGCGAGACGTTGGCACGGAAGATGTCGCCGGTCGAGATCGCCGGGATGCCGCAGTGCTCTGCGACGAACTTCGCCTGGGTGCCCTTGCCCGCGCCGGGCGGGCCCATGATCAGCAGCCTCATATCGATTACCGCAGGAATCCTTCGTAGTTGCGCTGCTGGAGCTGGCTCTCGATCTGCTTCACCGTGTCGAGCGCGACGCCGACCATGATCAGGATCGACGTGCCTCCGAACGGGAAGCTCTGGTTGGCGTCGATCAGCACGATCGCGATCAGCGGGATGAGCGAGATCAGACCCAGGTAGAGAGCGCCCGGCAGCGTGATGCGGGACAGGACGTAGGACAGGTAGTCCTGGGTCGGCTTGCCCGCCCGGATCCCGGGGATGAAGCCGCCGTACTTCTTCATGTTGTCGGCCACCTCGACTGGGTTGAAGGTGATCGACACGTAGAAGTAGGTGAAGAAGATGATGAGCAGGAAGTATGTCGCCATGTAGAGCGGGTGGTCGCCGGTCACGAAATAATCTGAGACCCACTTGACCCAGGCGGCGTCGCTGGTCGCGTTGAACTGCACCGCCATCGCCGGCAGGTAGAGCAGCGACGAGGCGAAGATGACCGGGATGATGCCCGCCTGGTTGACCTTGAGCGGGATGTACGTCGAGCTGCCGCCGAACATCTTCCGACCGACCATGCGGCGGGCGTACTGCACCGGGATCCGGCGCTGCGACTGCTCGATGAAGATGACGCCGGCGACGATGACCATGCCGATGGCGATGACGACGCCGAAGGTCCACCAGCCCTGGCTCTTGCCGACCTGCCAGAGGGCAGCCGGGAAGGTCGCGACGACCTGGCAGAAGATCAGGATGGACATGCCGTTGCCGATGCCGCGCTCGGTGATCAGCTCACCGAGCCACATGATCACGGCGGTGCCGGCGGTCATGGTGACGACCAGGATGAGGAACGTCTTGGTGTCGTCGCTGTGCAGCAGCGGGTACTGCGTCGGGTCACAGCCCTGGAGCAGGTTGCCCGAGCGCGCGAGCGCGACGATGCCGGTCGCCTGGAGCACGGCCAGGCCCAGCGTGAGGTAGCGGGTGTACTGCGTGATCTTCGTCTGGCCGGCCTGGCCCTCCTTCTTGAGGGCCTCCAGCCGCGGGATCACGACGACGAGCAGCTGCAGGATGATGCTCGCGGTGATGTAGGGCATGATGCCCAGCGCGAAGATCGTGAGCTGGAGCAGCGCCCCGCCGGAGAACAGGTTGATCAGGTTGTAGATCCCGGCGCTCTCGCCCTCCTGGGCGATGTTGATGCACTCCTGCACGTTGTAGACGTGCACGCCAGGTGCGGGGATCTGCGAGCCGGCCCGGAAGATCACGATGATGCCCAGGACGAACAGCAGCTTGCGCCGCAGGTCCGGGGTCCGGAAGGCGTTCACGAACGCGCTGAGCACAGGATCCTCTTCTCACTTTCACGGGCCGGACGGCCGCGGGGAAGCCTAACAGGGGGTACCCGACGAGGTAGCGGGACCGGGATGCGCGAAGGGCGCGACGGCCTCACGGCCGACGCGCCCTCCACGTGGACATCACAGGACGGTGACAGTGCCGCCCGCGCCCTCGATCTTCTCCTTGGCGGAGGACGAGAACGCATTCGCGCTGACCGAGACCTTGACGGTCAGGTCGCCCTGGCCGAGCACCTTGACGGGCTCGCCCTTGCGGACCGCACCACGGGCCACCAGCGTCTCGGGGGTGACGTCGCCACCCTCCGGGAACAGGCTGCTGATCCGGTCGAGGTTGACGACCTGGTAGGTCACCTTGAACGGGTTCTTGAAGCCCTTGAGCTTCGGCAGCCGCATGTGGATCGGCATCTGGCCACCCTCGAAGGCGACCGGGACCTGGTTGCGGGCCTTGGTGCCCTTGGTACCGCGACCGGCGGTCTTTCCCTTGGAGCCCTCACCGCGACCCACGCGGGTCTTGGCGGTCTTGGCGCCGGGTGCCGGACGCAGGTGATGAAGCTTGAGAGCCATCAGACTCACTCCTCTCCGACGACCTCGACCGTCACAAGGTGACGGACGGTGTGGACCATGCCCCGGATCTCGGGACGGTCCTCCTTGACGACGACGTCGCCGATCTTCTTCAGGCCGAGGGTGCGCAGCGTCTCGCGCTGGTTGGCCTTCCGACCGATCGCCGACTTCTTCTGCTGGACCTTGAGCTGAGCCATCAGGAGCTCACCCCTGCAGCTGCCTTGGCCGCGGCGGCGGCCTCGGCCTCGCCCTCGGCCTTCGCCTTGAGCAGCGCCGCCGGGGCGACGTCCTCGACCGCGAGGCCACGGCGGGCCGCCACGCTCTCGGGCTGCTCGAGCATCTGCAGCGCCGTCACGGTCGCGTGCACGATGTTGATCTGGTTGGACGAGCCCAGCGACTTGCTGAGCACGTCGTGGATGCCGGCGCACTCGAGCACCGCACGCACCGGGCCACCGGCGATGACACCGGTACCGGGCGCGGCCGGGCGCAGGAACACGACGCCGGCAGCCTTCTCGCCCTGGACGGGGTGCGGGATCGTGCCCTGGACGCGGGGGACGCGGAAGAAGTTCTTCTTCGCCTCCTCGACGCCCTTGGCGATCGCCGCCGGGACTTCCTTGGCCTTGCCGTAGCCGACGCCGACCAGACCGTCGCCGTCGCCGACGACCACGAGGGCGGTGAAGCTGAAGCGACGACCACCCTTCACGACCTTGGCGACGCGGTTGATCGCGACGACGCGCTCGACGTACTGGCTCTTGTCGCCACCGCCGCGACGGTCGTCACGACCGCCTCCGCGGCGGTCGCCGCCCGAACGCTGTCCGCGCTGGGGTCCACTCATCTGTCTGTCTCCCTGGTTCTTTTCGCGGTCAGAAGCTCAGGCCGCCCTCGCGGGCGCCATCAGCAAGGGCCGCGATGCGGCCGTGGTACTTGTTGCCGGCGCGGTCGAACACGACCGCCTCGACACCGATCTCCTTGGCCCGGGCAGCGACGAGCTCGCCGACCTTCTTCGCCTTGGCGGTCTTGTCGCCCTCGGTGGAGCGCACGTCGCCCTCCATGGTCGAGGCCGACGCGAGCGTCTTGCCCACCAGGTCGTCGACGACCTGGACGGTGATGTGCTTGGTCGAGCGGGTGACGACCATGCGCGGGCGCTCGGGCGTGCCCGAGATGTTCTTCCGACCGCGGATCTGACGGCGCAGGCGCGACTTCGCGCGCGCCGAGAGGTGCCGCTGGTGCTTGAGGGTGATCGCCATGGTCACTTACCAGCCTTTCCGACCTTGCGACGGATGTGCTCGCCGGCGTACCGGACGCCCTTGCCCTTGTAGGGCTCGGGCTTGCGGAGCTTGCGGATGTTGGCCGCGACCTCACCGACGAGCTGCTTGTCGATGCCGGCCACGCCGAGCTTGGTCGGACCCTCGACGGCGAAGGTGATGCCCTCGGGAGCGTCGAAGATGATCGGGTGCGAGTAGCCGAGCTGGAACTCCAGCTGGGTGGGGCCCTTGGACAGGACGCGGTAACCGACGCCCACGATCTCGAGCTTCTTCTCGTAGCCCTCGGTCACGCCCACGACCATGTTGTTGATCAGGGTGCGGGTCAGGCCGTGGAGCGACTTGCTGATCCGCTCATCGTCGGGACGCTGGACGTCGAGGACGCCCTCGCCCTGGCTGACGGTGATCGGCGCGGCCACGGTGTGGCTCAGGGTGCCCTTGGGCCCCTTGACCGTCACCTGCTGGCCGTCGAGCGTCACGTCCACGCCGGCCGGGACCGGGACGGGGAGCTTGCCAATGCGCGACATGCTTGTGTTTCTCCTTCTCGGTCTCGGGGGTTACCAGACGTAGGCGAGGACTTCCCCACCCACGCCCTTCTGGCCCGCCTGGCGGTCGGTGAGCAGACCCTGGCTCGTCGAGATGATCGCGACGCCCAGGCCGCCGAGCACCTTCGGGAGGCCGGTGTGCTTGGCGTAGACACGCAGGCCCGGCTTGCTGATGCGGCGGACGCCGGCGATCGAGCGCTCACGGTTGCGGCCGTACTTGAGGGTGATCGTCAGCGTCTTGCCGACGCCGTTCTCGTTGTCGGCGACCTCGAAGGAGGTGATGTAGCCCTCCTGCTTGAGGATCTCGGCGACGCCCTGCTTCAGCTTGCTGTACGGCATGGCCACGGCGTCGTGGTACGCCTGGTTGGCGTTGCGCAGACGGGTCAGCATGTCTGCGATCGGGTCGGTCATCGTCATGATGCGTGGTTTCTCTCTCTGCTGTGGTTTCCGTCCGCTCTCCGGCGGATCGGACCTTCAGCTGGTTGATTCGGTGGTTAGGCCTGGGTCACCAGGAGGACTTGGTGACGCCCGGCAGCTCGCCGCGGTGGGCCATCTCCCGCAGGCAGATCCGGCAGAGGCCGAACTTGCGGTAGACCGCCTTCGGGCGACCGCAGCGCTGGCAACGGGTGTAGCCGCGCACCGCGAACTTCGGCTTGCGGGCCGCCTTGACCTTCAGTGAAGTCTTAGCCATCTCTACTTCTCCCTGCTCAGCGCTCTGCGAAGGGGAACCCGAGCTGCTTCAGCAGCGCGCGCCCCTGCTCGTCGTTGGTCGCCGTGGTGACGATCGTGATGTCCATGCCCCGCTGGCGGTCGACCTTGTCCTGGTCGATCTCGTGGAACATGACCTGCTCGGTCAGGCCGAACGTGTAGTTGCCGCGGCCGTCGAACTGCTTCGGCGACAGGCCCCGGAAGTCGCGGATGCGCGGAAGGGCGAGCGACAGCAGCCGGTCGAGGAACTCCCACATCCGGTCACCGCGCAGCGTGACGTGCGCACCGATCGGCATGCCCTCGCGCAGCTTGAACTGGGCGATCGACTTGCGGGCCTTGGTCACGGCCGGCTTCTGGCCGGTGATCACGGTGAGGTCGCGGATCGCGCCCTCGATCAGCTTCGAGTCGCGCGCGGCCTCGCCGACGCCCATGTTGACCACGATCTTGGTCAGGCCGGGCACCTGCATGACGTTGGCGATCTCGAAGTCGGACTTCAGCGCCGGGAGGATCTCCTCGCGGTACTTGGTCTTCAGCCGAGGGGTCGGGACCTCGGTAAGGGTTGCAGTGGTCTCGGTCATCGGATTCCTCAGATTTCCTTACCGGTCTTGCGCGAGATGCGGACGCTGCGCGTCGACGTGTACTCCGAGCCGTCGGGGCGGCGCTTGGTGACCTCGACGCGCTTGTGCGCGATGCGGGTCACGCCGTCGCCCTCGACGAGCATCACGTTGGAGACGTGGATGGGCGCCTCGGTCGTGATGATGCCGCCGGTGTTGCCGGCGCGACCGCCCTGGTCGATGGCCTTGGTGTGCTTTTTGATGCGGTTGACGCCCTCGACGATCACGCGCTGCTCCTCGCGGAGCACGCGGATGACCTTGCCCTCGGCGCCCTTGTCCTTGCCGGCGATGACCTTGACGGTGTCGCCCTTCTTGATGGCGAGCTTCGGCATCTTGCGGTTGGTCATCACAGCACCTCCGGCGCGAGCGAGATGATCTTCATGAACTTCTTCTCGCGCAGCTCGCGGCCCACGGGGCCGAAGATGCGCGTGCCGCGCGGCTCGCCGTCGGACTTGAGGATCACGGCGGCGTTCTCGTCGAAGCGGATGTAGGAACCGTCGGGACGGCGGCGCTCCTTGACCGTGCGGACGATGACGGCCTTGACGACGTCACCCTTCTTCACGTTGCCGCCGGGGATCGCGTCCTTGACGGTGGCGACGATGGTGTCGCCGATGCCGGCGTAGCGACGGCCGGAGCCGCCGAGCACGCGGATGCAGAGGATCTCCTTCGCACCGGTGTTGTCGGCGACCTTGAGTCGCGACTCCTGCTGAATCATCGATTTCTCCTGGTTGTCGTGCCGGTTCTCCCCGCCTCAGGGACGGGAAGCCTGGCCGAACGGGTGGTTACTTCGCGCGCTCGAGGATCTCGACGACGCGCCAGCGCTTGGTGGCCGACAGCGGGCGGGTCTCCATGATCAGGACCCGGTCGCCGATGCCACAGTCGTTGGCCTCGTCGTGGGCCTTGAGGCGCGTGTTCTTGCGCATGACCTTGCCGTAGAGGGCGTGCTTGACGCGGTCCTCGACCGACACGACGACGGTCTTGTCCATCTTGTCGCTGACGACCAGGCCCTCACGGGTCTTGCGCGCGTTGCGGACCGAGCCGGTGTTCTGCTCGCTCATGCGGTCTCCTCGTTGCTCTCCGCGCCCGGCGCGGTCCGGATGCCGAGCTCGCGCTCGCGCACCACGGTGTAGATCCGGGCGATGTCCTTCTTGACCGTGCGCAACCGGCCGTGGCTCTCCAGCTGGCCGGTGGCCGCCTGGAAGCGCAGGTTGAACAGCTCCTCCTTGGCCTCGCGCAGCTTGGCCTCGAGGTCGACGTTGTTGAGCTCATCCAGTTCGTGAGCGCGAGTGGCGTTGGCCATCAGAACTCACCAGCCTCTCGGGTGACGAAGCGGCACTTCATGGGCAGCTTGTGCATCGCGCGGCGCATCGCCTCGCGGGCGGTGACCTCGTCGACGCCGGACAGCTCGAACATGACGCGGCCGGGCTTGACGTTGGCGACCCACCACTCGGGCGAGCCCTTACCGGAACCCATCCGGGTCTCGGCGGGCTTCTTGGTGAGCGGGCGGTCCGGGTAGATGTTGATCCAGACCTTGCCGCCACGCTTGATGTGACGGGTCATGGCGATACGAGCGGACTCGATCTGCCGGTTGGTGACGTAGTGGCCCTCGATCGCCTGGATCCCGAAGTCACCGAACGCGAGCTTCGTGCCACCCTTCGCCGCACCCCGACGCTTCGGGTGGTGCTGCTTGCGGTGCTTGACGCGACGCGGCATCAACATGGGTCAGCTCTCCTGGTTCTCAGCCGGGGCAGCCGAGGTGGCCTCAGCCGGAGCCTCCGCAGCGGGAGCCTCGGTGGCCGGAGCCTCGGTGCGGGCACCGCGCGAGCCACGGCTCGGGCGGTCGCCACCACGGGACGGACGGCCGCTGCGGCCGGGGACACCGGCGCGGGCAGCCTGCTGGGCCTGGCGCTCGGCACGGGTGCCGGCGACCTCGCCCTTGTAGATCCAGACCTTCACGCCGATGCGGCCGAAGGTCGTGCGGGCCTCGTAGAAGCCGTAGTCGATGTCGGCACGCAGCGTGTGCAGCGGGACGCGGCCCTCGCGGTAGAACTCGGTGCGCGACATCTCGGCGCCGTTGAGGCGGCCGGAGCACTGGATCCGGATGCCCTTGGCACCGGAGCGCATCGAGGTCTGCATGGCCTTGCGCATCGCGCGGCGGAACTGGACGCGACCCGACAGCTGCTCGGCGACACCCTGGGCGACGAGCTGAGCGTCGATCTCGGGGTTCTTGACCTCGAGGATGTTGAGCTGGACCTGCTTGCCGGTCAGCTTCTCGAGCTCGCCGCGGATGCGGTCGGCCTCGGCGCCGCGGCGGCCGATGACGATGCCCGGACGCGCGGTGTGGATGTCGACGCGGACCCGGTCGCGGGTGCGCTCGATCTCGACCTTCGCGATGCCGGCGCGCTCCATGCCCTTGGACAGGAGCTTGCGGATCGCGACGTCCTCACCGACGTACGACTTGTACAGCTTGTCGGCGTACCAACGCGACTTGTGGTCGGTGGAGATGCCGAGACGGAAGCCGTTCGGGTTGATCTTCTGACCCATCAGTTCTTCCCCTTCTTCGCAGCCTCGACGACGTCGGCCGGCTGGACCACGAGCGTGATGTGGCTGGTCCGCTTGTTGATGCGGGTCGCCCGGCCCTGGGCACGGGGACGCCACCGCTTCATGGTCGGGCCCTCGTCGACGCGGCCAGCCGCCACGACGAGGTCGCCCGCGTTGAGGCCCTCGGTCGTCTCGGCGTTGGCCACGGCGCTCTCGAGCACCTTGTAGACGGTCTGCGCGGCCGACTGCGGCGCGAACTGCAGCAGCGTCAGCGCCTCGTCGACGGGCAGGCCGCGGACGAGGTCGACGACGCGGCGCGCCTTCATCGGCGTGATCCGCTGGAAGCGGGCGGTCGCGAACGCACCGGGCTGGTCGCCCAGGAGCGACTCGCGGCGGGCGCTGGTGCGCCGGCGGTCAGTGGTGGTCATCGACGACGTCCCTTCCGGTCTTCCTTGACGTGTCCGCGGTAGGTGCGGGTCGGGGCGAACTCGCCCAGCTTGTGGCCGACCATCGAGTCGCTGATGAAGACCGGCACGTGCTTGCGACCGTCGTGCACCGCGATCGTGTGGCCGATCATCGCCGGGACGATCATCGAGCGGCGCGACCAGGTCTTGATGACGTTGTGGGAACCCTTCTCGTTCTCGGCGTCCACCTTCTTCATGAGGTGGTCGTCGACGAAGGGACCCTTCTTCAGGCTGCGAGGCATCTCAGTTCTTCCCTACTCAGCGCTTGTTCTTGCCGGTCTTGCGACGACGGATGATCTGGCTGTCCGAGGCCTTGCGCTTGCGCGTACGGCCCTCGGGCTTGCCCCACGGCGAGACCGGGTGGCGACCACCGGAGGTCTTGCCCTCACCACCACCGTGCGGGTGGTCGACCGGGTTCATGACGACACCGCGGACGGTCGGGCGCTTGCCCTTCCACCGCATGCGGCCGGCCTTGCCCCAGTTGATGTTGGACTGCTCGGCGTTGCCGACCTCGCCGACGGTGGCGCGGCAGCGCACGTCGACGAACCGCATCTCGCCCGAGGGCAGGCGCAGCGTGGCGCGGCTTCCCTCACGGGCGACCAGCTGGGCGCTGTTGCCGGCCGAGCGGGCCAGCTTGGCACCGCCGCCGGGGCGCAGCTCGACGCAGTGGATCGTCGTGCCGACGGGGATGTTGCGCAGCGGCAGGTTGTTGCCCGGCTTGATGTCGGCGCCGACACCGGCCTCGACGGTCATGCCCTGCGACAGGTCCTTCGGCGCGATGATGTAGCGCTTCTCGCCGTCGGCGTAGTGCAGCAGCGCGATGCGCGCGGTGCGGTTGGGGTCGTACTCGATGTGAGCGACCTTGGCCGGCACGCCGTCCTTGTCGTAGCGACGGAAGTCGATGATCCGGTAGGCCCGCTTGTGGCCGCCGCCCTGGTGCCGGGTGGTGATCCGGCCCTGGTTGTTGCGGCCGCCCTTCTTGGGCAGCGGACGGGTCAGCGACTTCTCCGGGGTGGTCCGGGTGATCTCGACGAAGTCGGCCACCGAGGAGCCACGACGGCCCGGGGTGGTCGGCTTGTACTTACGGATAGCCATCAGGCCTGCCCTCCGAAGATGTCGATGCGGTGACCCTCGGCCAGGCTGACGATCGCGCGCTTGGTGTCCTTGCGCTTGCCGATGCCGTAGCGGGTCCGGCGGGTCTTGCCCGGCCGGTTGAGGGTGTTCACCGAGGTGACCTTGACGTTGAACACCTTCTCGACCGCGATCTTGATCTCGGTCTTGTTGGCGTCCGGGTGCACCAGGAACGTGTACTTGTTGGCGTCGAGGAGGCTGTAGCTCTTCTCCGACACGACCGGCGCGATCAGGATGTCGCGGTGGTCCTTGTGCAGGGTGCTCACTGGTCGCCCTCCTTCTTGCCGTAGGCGGTGCCGCTGACGAACGCGTCGTAGGCGCCCTTGCTGAACACGACGTCGTCGCTGGCGAGGACGTCGTAGGTGTTGAGCTGGTCGACGGCGACGAGGTGGACCTCGGGCGCGTTGCGCAGCGACAGCCAGGTGACGGTGTCGGTGCGCTCGAGCACGACGAGGAAGTTGCGACGGTCGCTGAGCTCGAGGAGCGCGGCGAGGGCAGCCTTCGTCGACGGCTTGTCGGCGGAGATCAGGGCCTCGACGACGTGGATCCGCTCGTTGCGCGCCCGGTCGGAGAGGGCACCGCGCAGGGCGGCGGCCTTCATCTTCTTGGGGGTGCGCTGGCTGTAGTCGCGCGGCTGCGGGCCGTGGACGACGCCACCGCCGGCGAACTGCGGCGCGCGGGTCGAGCCCTGGCGGGCGCGGCCGGTGCCCTTCTGCTTGTAGGGCTTGCGGCCACCGCCGCGGACGTCGCCGCGGGTCTTGGTGGCGTGCGTGCCCTGGCGGGCAGCGGCCTGCTGCGCGACGACGACCTGGTGGATCAGCGGGACGTTGAGCTCAACGTCGAAGATCTCGGCCGGGAAGTCGACCTTGACGGTCTTGGTAGCCATGGTTATCAGCCCTTCTTCGCAGCCGTGCGGAGGACGACGACGCCACCCTTGGGACCGGGAACCGCGCCCTTGACGAGGATCAGGCCCTTCTCCACGTCGACGGCGTGGACGGTGACGTTCTGGGTGGTGACGGTGTCGCTACCCATGCGGCCGGCCATGCGCAGGCCCTTGAACACGCGACCCGGGGTGGCGCAGGCGCCGATCGAGCCGGGCTTGCGGTGGTTGCGGTGCGCACCGTGGGAGGCGCTCACGCCGGCGAAGCCGTGACGCTTCATGACACCGGCGAAGCCCTTGCCCTTGCTGGTGCCGGTGACGTCGATCTGCTCGCCGGCCTCGAAGGTGTCGACCGGGATCTCGGCGCCGATCTCGTAGCTGGCGGCGTCGGCGGTGCGGATCTCGACCACGTGGCGGCGCGGCGTGGTGCCGGCCTTCGCGAAGTGGCCCGCGGCAGGCTTGTTGACCTTGCGGCCCTCGATCTCGCCGTAGCCGATCTGGACGGCGTTGTAGCCGTCGGGCTGGGGCTGGCGGACCTGGGTCACGACGTTGGTGGTGGCCTCGATGACGGTCACCGGCACGACACGGTTGTTGTCGTCCCACAGCTGGGTCATGCCCAGCTTGGTGCCGAGCAGGCCCTTGACGTTGCGTTCGATGGTCATGTCTCGATCAACTTTCCGATCAGAGCTTGATCTCGATGTCGACACCGGCCGGGAGGTCGAGCCGCATGAGGCTGTCGACGGTCTTCGGGGTGGGGTCGATGATGTCGATGAGGCGCTTGTGCGTGCGCATCTCGAAGTGCTCGCGGGAGTCCTTGTACTTGTGCGGCGAGCGGATGACGCAGAAGACGTTCTTCTCGGTCGGCAGCGGCACCGGGCCGGCGACCTTCGCACCCGTACGGGTGACGGTGTCAACGATCTTCCGCGCCGAGGTGTCGATCACCTCGTGGTCATAGGCCTTGAGCCTGATGCGGATCTTCTGTCCCGCCATAGGTCTCTCTCGTCCTTCTTCTGGTCCGCGTCCACTGGTGGGGACGTCCTCCGGTTGAGTCGGTCCCGCCCTGCTGCTCACCTCACCGCTCCCGACCCCCGAGGTCGGGCGTGTCGCGCCTGTTTTGGCACACACGTCCGCCCTTGCAGGCCTGGTGCTTTGTTGTGAGGCACCCGACGGTTCGTCGGGCTGATCGCGTCTCCGGGGTCCGGGCACTTCAGCACCACCGACCACGGTCAGGGAGCAGCACCGGGGGCGCTGCTCGGGAGACGCGATTCAGTAGTCAAGATGTGCCGCACCCCGGCGATCACGCCGGAGCAACCGGACTATCTTGGCATCCATCCGCGAACAGGTCCAAATCAGCGACGAAGGAGTGCGATGACCGCAGGTCCACCGCACCACTACCCGCCACCCGGCGCTCCCCCGCCGGAGGACCCACCGGCCAGCATCGCACCCGCACCGCCCGGGGCGCCGTACGCCCCGGCGCAGGCGCCCGCCGTACCGCGGACGGCGCAGGGCTGGCAGCACCTCGGCGGGGCCTTCCACCGCCCGGGCGCGATCCCGCTCCGGCCGCTCACGCTGGGGTCGATGTACGACGGAGCGTTCCGCATCATCCGCTACAACCCGAAGGCGACCGTCGGCGCCGCGGTGCTGGTCACCGCCGTCGCGATGCTCATCCCCGTGATCGTCACCGTGCTGGTGACGTTCGTCGGCGGGGTGACCGTCGACCTCACCGCCGAGTCGTCGTCGGAGGACCTGTCGACCGGCGAGGCCGTGGGCCTGCTGTCGGCGTACGGCTCGCTGATCTTCTCCTCGGTGCTGTCGTGGATCGGGCTGACGCTGGTGACGGCGATGATGACGAAGGTCGTCCACGCCGCGGCGGTCGGCCGCAAGCTCACGCTCGACCAGGCGTGGGCGTCGACCCGCGGCAAGCGGTGGCGCGCGCTGGGCCTCGCCGCGCTGGTGAGCCTGACGCTGCTCGTGATCTGGGCCGGCTGGGGGCTGCTGCTCGCGCTGGTCATCATCGCCACCGAGTCGGTGCTGGCGTCGGTGCTGTGGGGCATCGCGAGCTTCCTCGGCTGCGCCGCGCTGATGGTGTGGAGCTGGATCAAGCTGTTCTACCTGCCGGTGCCGGCGCTGATCCTCGAGGACGTCGGCGTGTTCGGGGCGATCGGCCGCGGCCGCCGCCTGACCGAGCGCCAGTTCTGGCGCACGTTCGGGATCGCTCTGCTCACCTACCTGATCGGGACGTTCGCCGGTGGGCTGCTGTCCGCGCCGGTCTCGATCGCCGCGCAGGTGCTGGTCTTCGTGTTCCCCGAGCAGTCGCTGCTCGTGCTGTTCGTCGGCCAGTCGATCGCGTCCGTCGTGCAGAACGCGTTCGTGGCGCCGTTCCTCGCCGCGGTCACCACGCTCCAGTACGTCGACCTGCGCATGCGCAAGGAGGCCTACGACGTCGAGCTGATGCGGGAGGCAGGGCTGCTGCCGCAGTGAGCCTCCCGCCGTCGTACCTCCTCCTCGACCCGCCGCTGGACCCCAGCGGCGACGATGCGCGCTCGTCCCTGCGACGGGAGCTGGCGCGGCCGGAGTACCACGACACCGACCTGCTCCAGCGGCTCCGGGACTGGCTCGTCCGCTTCTTCGACGACGGCGTCCAGTCGGTCAGCGACCTGTCGGGGGTCCCCGCGTTCCTGCTCCTGCTGCTGCTCGTGGGGCTGCTGGTCGCGATCGGCACCCTCGTCTCGCGGGCCCGGCGCACGACCCGGGTGCGTGACCGCTCGGCGCCCGCGCTGACCGACGAGACGATCACCGCCGCGCAGCTGCGCGCCCGCGCCGAGGCGGCGCTGGCGGAGGGCCGCTACGACGATGCGCTCCTCGACGCGTTCCGCGCGCTCGCCGTACGACAGGTGGAGAGCGACCGGATCGAGGACCTGCCGCAGGCGACCGCGCACGAGCTGGCGGCCTCCCTCGGGAGCGCGTTCGCGGGGCACCGCGAGCGGATCGAGCAGGCGGCCGACACGTTCGACGCCGTGCTGTACGGCGACCGGCCGGCGACGCGGGAGCAGGCGAGCGCCGTGCTCGCCCTCGACGCGGAGCTGTCCGGGCGGGCGGTGCGCCGATGACGGCCACCGCGACGGAGCCGCTGCGGCCGGCGAGGCTGTGGCAGCGCTACCGCTGGCCGATCGTGGTCGGCGTCTGCTTCGTGCTGGCCGTGGGCGTCGCGCTGTGGACCGGAGGTGGCGACGACGAGTACGGCGGCGACCTCGACCCGCGCAACACCGGGCCCGAGGGGGCCCAGGCCGTCGCCAAGGTGCTCGACGGGGAGGGCGTCGACGTCACGATCGTGCGCTCCGCCGACGAGCTGGCTGATGCGGAGGTCGACGCCTCGACGACCGTGCTGGTGACCGGCGCCGAGAGCCTCGCGAGCTCGACCGTCCGGCACCTGCGGCGCGAGGCGGGCGAGGCCCGGCTCGTGCTGGCGGACCCGCCGTCGTACGTCATCGACGAGATCGAGGAGCTCGACACCCGCATCTCCGGCGACGTCGACGACGTCGCGGCCGACTGCGGCGACCCGCTCTACGACGGGCTGGCCCTGACGGTCGACACCGCGACGGCCTACGAGCGCGAGGGCTGCTTCCCCACCGACGACGGGCACCTCCTGGTGACCGGCGGCTCGGGCACGGTCTACCTCGGGGCCGCCGAGGCGCTGACCAACGACCAGGTGCTCCGCGGCGACAACGCCGCGGTCGTGCTGCGGCTGCTCGGGCAGGAGGAGCGCCTGGTCTGGTACGTCCCGTCCCTGGAGGACACCGTCGACGGCGAGGCCGTGTCGCTCTCGGCGCTGCTGCCGCGCTGGATCGGCCCGGGGCTCTGGATGGCGGCGCTCGCGCTGGTCGCGCTGGTGCTGTGGCGCTACCGCCGGCTCGGGCCGCTGTCCACCGAGCCGCTGCCGGTCGTGGTGCGCGCCGTCGAGACCGCCCGCAGCCGCGGCCGGATGTATCGCAAGGGCGGCGACCGCGCCCACGCTGCCACCGCGCTGCGGACCGCGGCCCGCCGCCGCCTCGCCGAGCGGCTCGCGCTCGGCCGGCAGGCGTCGGAGGACGCCGTGATCGACGCGGTGGCCGCACGCCTGGACCGGCGGCGCGAGGACGTCGCCGTACGCCTGTCCGACGCGGGCCCCGTGCCCGACACCGATGCCCGCCTGGTCCACCTGGCCCAGGAGCTGTCCGAGCTGATCAGAGAGGTCCCCCGCGGATGACCGAGATCCCACCGCCCCCGCCGAGCAGTCCCCCCGTCGACGCGCGCGAGCGGCTGCTCGCCGTACGGCACGAGGTCGCGAAGGCGGTCGTCGGGCAGGACGCCGCCGTGTCGGGCCTCCTGGTGGCGCTGCTGTGCGGCGGGCACGTGCTGATGGAGGGCGTGCCCGGCACCGCCAAGACGCTGCTGGTGCGCACGCTCGCGGCGTCCCTGTCGGTGGAGACGCGGCGGGTGCAGTTCACCCCGGACCTGATGCCGGGCGACATCACCGGCTCGCTGGTGATCGACAACAAGGCGGGCGAGCTGTCGTTCCGGGAGGGGCCGGTCTTCACCAACCTGCTGCTCGCCGACGAGATCAACCGGACGCCCCCGAAGACGCAGTCGGCGCTGCTGGAGGCGATGGAGGAGGGCCAGGTGTCGGCCGACGGCGTCACCCGGCCGCTGCCGCGCCCGTTCCTCGTCGCGGCGACGCAGAACCCGGTCGAGTACGAGGGCACCTACCCGCTGCCCGAGGCGCAGCTCGACCGGTTCCTGCTCAAGGTCGTGCTGCCGGTGCCGCCGCGGTCCGACGAGATTGCGATCCTCAGCCGCCACGCGAGCGGATTCGACCCGCGCGACGTCGCCGGTGCCGGGGTGCGACCGGTGGCGAGCGCCGCCGACATCGAGGCCGGCCAGGCCGCGGTGAAGAAGGTCCAGGTGTCGGAGGAGGTCGCGACCTACATCGTCGACATCGCCCGCGCCACCCGCGACTCCCCTTCGCTCTCGCTCGGCGTCAGCCCGCGCGGCGCGACCGCGCTGTTGCGCGCCGCCCGCGCGTGGGCGTGGCTGTCGGGGCGCGACTTCGTGACCCCCGACGACGTCAAGGCGCTCGCCCACGCCGCCCTCGTCCACCGCCTCGGCCTCCGCCCGGAGGCTGAGCTCGAGGGCGTCGACGTGGCCGCCGTCCTCTCCTCCGCGCTCGGCTCCGTGCCGGTCCCGCGCTAGCGCCGGCGCTGATGGCGATCTCCGGCCGGGTCCCGCTGCTGCTCCTCCTGGGGGTGGGGGCGGTCTACCTGCGCCCGAGCGGCGGCACGGTCGGGTTGTGGCTGCTGGCGGTGCTGCTCTTCACCGGCCTCGACCTGCTGCTCGCCGGCCCGACCGGCGGTGCCGGCCTACTGCGCAAGGACGCGGGCGCCGTACGACTCGGGGACGGGGCGGAGTCGGTGCTCACTGTGAGCAACGAGGGCCGCCGGACGCTGCGCCTCCAGGTGCGCGACGCGTGGCAGCCGTCGGCGGGCGCCACCGGCAACCGGCACCGGCTCCGGCTCACCGCGGGCGACCGCCGGATCCTGCGTACGCCGCTGCTCCCCCGTCGTCGCGGCGACCTGCGCGCCGACGGGGTCACCGTCCGGTCGTGGGGCCCGCTCGGGCTCGCCGCCCGTCAGCGCACCTACGACTTGGCGGGCACCGTGCGGGCGCTGCCTCCGTTCGAGTCCCGCAAGCACCTGCCGTCGCGGCTCGCCCGGCTGCGCGAGCTCGACGGCCGCGCGGCCGTGCGGGTCCGCGGGCAGGGCACCGAGTTCGACTCGCTGCGGGAGTACGTGCGCGGCGACGACATACGCTCGATCGACTGGCGCGCGTCCGCGCGCAGCGCCCACGTCGTCGTCCGCACCTGGCAGCCCGAGCGCGACCGTCGCGTGGTGCTGGTCCTCGACACGTCACGTACGGCGGCCGGACGGGTGGGCTCCGGCGACGGCGTACCCCGGCTGGACGCGGCGATGGACTCCGCGCTGCTCCTCGCCGCCCTCGCCTCGAGGGCCGGGGACCGGGTCGACCTCGTCGCGGGCGACCGGCGGGTGCGCACCCGGTTGCGCCTGGCCGGGAGCCGCGATGTCGCCGCCCGCCTCCAGGACGCGATGGCCGACCTCGACCCGGTGCTCGTCGAGGCGGACTGGGACGCGCTCGCCGGCGCGGTCCACGACCTCGGCCGCCGCCGGTCGCTGCTGGTGCTGCTCACGCCGCTCGAGCCGACGTCGGTGCTCCAGGGCCTGGTGCCGGTGCTCCCGTCGCTCACCCGCCACCACCGCGTGGTGCTCGCGTCGGTCCGCGACCCCGAGCTGAGCCGCCTCGCCGAGGCCCGCGACTCGATCGACGAGGTCTACGACGCCGCCGCCGCCGAGCAGGAGCTGCGCCGGCGGGCCTGGACCGGCGACGTCCTCCGCAAGCTCGGCGTCGACGTACTCGAGGCCGACGCGGAGTCGCTCCCGCCGGTGCTCGCCGACCACTACCTCGCGCTGAAGGCGGCCGGCCAGCTCTAGCCGAATCCGCCCCCATGGTCCGCCGAATCCGCCCCCCATGGTCCGCCGAGTTCGACCTGATGGTCGCTCAAGGCTCTCCGTCTCGCGGTGAGCCGGACCGGACAAACCGTCGAGCACAACTCGGCGGACCACGGGGCCCGATTCGGCGCACCATCGAGCACAACTCGGCAGACCATGAGGCCCGATTCGGCGGACCATGAGGCTGGACTCGGCGGACCATGAGGCTGGACTCGGCGAGCCATCGACGGTCAGGCCTGGGTGGCGACCCGGTCCTCGAGGAGGTCGTCGGCGATGTCGCCGGTCGCGCCCGAGCGGGAGGCAGCACGGCCGACGACGAAGACGTAGGCGAAGAACACCAGCTCGGCGGTGACGCCGATCGCGATCCGGGCCCAGGTCGGCAGCGGCGACGGTGTCACGAACGCCTCGATGATGCCGCTGACGAGCAGCACCACGACCAGGCCCATGGCGACGGTGATCGCCGTGCGACCCGCGTGCGCGATCGAGGCGCCGCGGGTCAGCCCGCCGGGCTCGATCCAGGACCAGAACAGGCGCAGGCCGACGCCGGCCGCCACGAACACGGCAGTGAGCTCGAGCAGGCCGTGCGGGAGGATCAGCCCCCAGAACAGGTCGCCCCGGTCGTAGCGGGTCATGATCGCGCCGACCACGGCGAGGTTGGCGATGTTGTTGAAGAGCAGGTAGAGCACCGGCAGGCCGAGGATGCCGAGCGCGATGCACAGCGCGCTGACCCAGGCGTTGTTGACCCACACCTGGGTGGCGAACGAACCGGCGGCGTGCTCGCTGTAGTAGTTCTCGAAGTCGTTCTTCACGAGGGCGTCGATCTCCGACTGCGAGAGCAGCGACTGCTCGACCTCGGGGTGGTCGCCGAGCCACCACATCATCACCGCGAGCACGACGACGTTGCCGGCGAAGCACCCCAGCCACCACCAGCGCAGGCGATACAGCGCCGCCGGGAACTGGTGGGTGAAGAACCGGCCGAACGCCTGCCACCGGGTGACGCGGGTGCCGAGCATCGCCACGCGCGCCCGGCCGAGCAGCGAGGACAGGTAGGACACCAGCTGCGCGTCGGGAGCCGACGTGCGGATCACCGACAGGTCGGTCGCGGCCTGCTGGTACCGGTCGACCAGCTCGTCACTGGTCGCGCCGGTACGGCGCCGTTCGCGGAGCAGCTCCTCGAGCCGCGCCCACTCGTGGGAGTGCGCGGCCACGTAGGCGTCGATGTCGATCCGCGGCACGGGCTCACCGTAATACCCTTGCCCCGATGTCAGCCGCCGAGTTCGCCACGCTCACCGAGGACGACCTCGTCACGGGCGAGGGCGTGGCACTCGACCTGCCCGCAGCGTCCCTCGGCACCCGGCTGGTCTCGGGCCTGATCGACCTGCTGGTGACCCTGGTCGGCGGCTTCATCACGTTCTTCGTGCTGCTGACGGCGACCGTCCAGACCGACGAGGCCCTGCTCTGGGCGGCCTACGTGCTCGGCATGGTCCTCGTCTTCGTCGTCTTCCCGGCGACCCTCGAGACGCTCACCCGCGGCCGCTCGGTCGGCAAGCTCGCGATGGGGCTGCGCACGGTGCGCGACGACGGCGGCCCGATCAGCTTCCACCACGCGGTGGTGCGCGCGCTCATCGGCTTCGTCGAGATCTACGCGTTCTCGGGCGCGCCCGCATTCTTCTCGATGCTGCTGAGCCGGCGCGGCAAGCGGCTCGGCGACTACGCCGCGGGCACGTACGTCGTCCGCGACCGCGTCACCCTGCAGCTGCCGCACCCGCCCGAGATGCCCCGCCAGCTCGCGGCGTGGGCGGCCCACGCCGACATCGCCTCCCTCCCGACCGGGCTCGCGCTCGCCGTACGCCAGTTCCTCGGGCGGCTGCCCGGGCTCGACCGTCCCACCCGCGACCGGCTCGGCGGCGCCCTGCTCGCCGACGTGCTTCAGTACGTCGCACCGCGGCCGATGGGCAACGAGCCACCCGAGCTCGTGCTGGCCGCCGTCATCGCCGAGCGCCGCAAGCGCGACCTCGCCCGACTTCGCCGCGACGCGGCCACCCGTGACCGGCTCACCGCCGGGATCTGAGCAGGAACCGATGAGGAGCACACGATGAGCACGACCACGCCCGCGACCGCGGCCAACCCGCTGACCGCCGACGAGCTCGCGCGCGCGACCGACGCGATCGACCGGGTGTCCGCCGCGTTCGACAGCCGGGTCGTCGGCCAGGACCGGCTGCGCACCGCCCTCCTCGTCAGCCTGCTCGCCGAGGGACACGTCTTGATGGAGAGCGTTCCCGGCCTCGCGAAGACCCTGTCGGCGTCGACCCTGGCGCAGGCGGTCGACGCCCGCTTCTCGCGCATCCAGTGCACGCCCGACCTGCTGCCGAGCGACATCATCGGCACCCAGGTCTACGACCCGCGCACGCACGAGTTCGAGACCCAGCTCGGCCCGGTCCACGCCAACCTGGTGCTGCTCGACGAGATCAACCGCGCCAGCGCCAAGACCCAGTCGGCGCTGCTCGAGGCGATGCAGGAGCAGCAGACGTCGATCGCCGGCACGATCCACCGGCTGCCGACGCCGTTCCTCGTGCTCGCGACGCAGAACCCGATCGACCACGAGGGCACCTACGTGCTCCCCCACGCCCAGATGGACCGGTTCCTGCTCAAGGAGATCGTCGACTACCCGGCCGAGGCCGACGAGATCGCGGTGCTCGACCTGATCGACGACGGCACGCTCGGCCAGCACCAGCAGCCGGTCGCGCCGGTCATCTCGACCGCCGACGTCATCGACCTCCAGTCGCTCGTCCGGCGCGTCTACGTCGACCCGGCGATCAAGAAGTACGTCGTGTCCGTCATCCGCGCCACCCGCGGGGGCGCGCAGGTGCTCGGCGCCAAGCTCGCGCCGTACGTCGAGATCGGTGCCAGCCCGCGCGGCACGATCGCGTTCTTCCAGGCCGCCCGCGCGATGGCGGTGCTCCAGGGCCGTCACTACGTGATCCCCGAGGACGTGCGCGAGCTGCGCTACAGCGTGCTGCGGCACCGGATCCACCTGAGCTTCGAGGCGCTCGCGGACCGGGTGGCCCCGGAGACCATCATCGACGCGGTCTTCCGCGCAGTCCCCACGCCGTGAGCTGATCGGTGGCCCACCTGACCCGGGTCAAGTCCCGGCTCTCGATCCACGCGCACCGCAAGGTGCGCGGCCTGCTCCAGGGCGAGTACGCCGCGGTCCAGACCGGGCGCGGCATCGACTTCAACGACCTCCGCGAGTACGTCCGCGGCGACGACGTGAAGGACATCGACTGGAAGGCGTCGGCGCGCACCCGCAGCCTGCTGGTCAAGAGGTACGTCGCCGAGCGCAAGCACACGATCCTGCTGTGCGTCAGCACCGGGCGGAGCATGGCCGCGATGAACGACGCCCGCGTCGCCAAGCGCGACCTCGCGGTGCTGGTCGCGGGCATGGTCGGCTACCTCGCCGTGGAGCACAAGGACTTGGTGGCGCTGGTGCACGGCCACGCCGCCGACCAGCACGTGCGCCCGCCGGGCGGCGGCGAGCTGCACCTCGAGCGGCTGCTCGCCGAGGTGCACGACACGACCACCCCCGACGCCCCGGCCGCCGACCTCACCGCGGTCCTGCGGTACGCCGCCCGCGCCGTGCGCCGCCGCACGATCCTGCTGGTCGTCGCCGACGAGCGGGAGATCTCGCGCGACCTCGCCGACGCGCTCAAGCGGCTCACGGTCCAGCACGAGGTGCTGTTCGTGACGATCGGCGACCTCGACCCGACGAGCGTCCCGGAGGACGACGGGGCAGGCCGCCTCGTCGACATCGACTCCGGCAGCGCCGTACCCGACTGGATCCGCGGCGACACCGTGCTCCAGGAGGAGTACGCCGCACTGGTGCGCGCCGAGGAGGCCGACCGCCGGCGTCGGCTCGACCAGCTCGGCATCGTCCACGAGCACGTGCACGACGGCGACTCCGCCGTCGCCGCCGTCTTCCGCCTGCTGGAGAGGCACCGTCATGCTGTCCGCAGGTGACGTCCCACTGCCGGAGGAGTTCACCGGGCCGGTCGACTACGCGGGCACCTGGCTGACGCTCGCGCTGATCGGCCTCGCCCTGGTCGCGGCCTACTACGTCGCGGCGTGGGCGCTCACCCGGCCGCGCGCCGACGAGCCCGCGGCGCCGCCGGTGACGACGGCCCGCGGCCGGCACCTGTCGCGGATCGACTCGATCGAGGACGACGTGCGCAGCGGGCGCATCGAGCCCCGGCTGGCCCA
This sequence comes from Nocardioides thalensis, assembly GCF_013410655.1. Lineage (NCBI taxonomy): Bacteria > Bacillati > Actinomycetota > Actinomycetes > Propionibacteriales > Nocardioidaceae > Nocardioides > Nocardioides thalensis. The sequence continues at coordinate 835,073 of NZ_JACCFP010000001.1, read as the reverse complement.
CCAGCAGCTCAGCGGCCTGGTGCGCGGCTACGTCGAGGAGGTCAGCGACCTCCCGGCCCGCACGATGACGCTCGCCGACCTCCGCGCCCGCGCGCCCCGCCAGCTCGCCGACGCGATCGCGGTGATGTATCCGCCCGAGTTCGCGCCCGACGACCCCGACGGCGCGAGCCGCGAGGCCGCTCGCGCCGCCTTCGAGCGCGCCGTCGACGACGCCCGCACGGTGGTGGCGTCATGGGGATGAACTGGACCACCCTCGAGTCCACGTTCGCGCAGACCTGGCTGATGCTGCTGCTGACGACGCTCGTCGTCATCGTCGTGATCGCCGCGCGGGTACGCCGCCCGCGGCCTCCGGCCAACACGACGTACGTCGCGCACGTCGCCCGCCTGCAGGCGCTCCCCCGCTACCGCGCCCTGATCGCCCGGCGCCAGAACCTCGCGATGCTGGCGACCGTCGCCACCCTCGGGACCTGCCTCGGCGGCATCATCCTCGCCGGGCGGCTGCAGGAGACGCGCAGCAGCGACAGCAACGCGCGCACCCGCGACATCGTGCTGTGCCTCGACGCCTCCGGCTCGATGAGCCAGGTCAACGCGAGCGTGATCGCGGAGTTCCAGGAGATCGTCGACGGGCTCGCGGGCGAGCGGATCGGCATGACGATCTGGGACGGCCGGTCGATCTCGATCTTCCCGCTCACCGACGACTACGAGTTCGTCAGCGATGAGCTCTACCGCGCGCAGCGGGCGTTCAAGACCGAGGACTGGAGCTACACGGTCGGCACCGGCTTCGCCAGCGCCGTGTCGCAGATCGGCGACGGGCTCGTCTCCTGCGTGCAGCGCTTCGACCGGCTCGACGAGGACCGCGGGCGCGCCATCGTGCTGGCGTCCGACAACCAGCCCGCCGGCGAGGGCATCTTCACGCTGCGCCAGGCCCAGCGGTACGCCGTCGAGCGCGACGTCGTGGTGCACGCCGTCGCGGCGCCGCACACGAACGAGAAGCCCGAGAAGGCGGCCGAGTTCGAGCAGGTGGTCGCCGCGACCGGCGGCACCTACCACCTGCTCGGCGACGAGGGGTCCGCCGGCGAGGTCGTCGACGCGATCAACGAGCTCGAGGCCGAGAAGATCGACAAGCCCCCGGTGATCGAGGTCGTCGACCGCGCGGGCCCGGGACGCCTGGTCGCCGGCGTCGGCGGCGGCGTTCTCGTCCTCGTCTGGGCCGCGCAGGCGGCGGCCTGGCTCCAGGGCCGGCGGGCGACCCCGGCGGCGCGCGCCGAGCGCGCGACCGAGGCCGTCCCCAAGCTGGAGCTGAAGGTGAGGTCGTGATGCCGGTCCTCACCATCGTGCGCCGCGTCCTGATCGCCGCCACCCTCGTGGTGATCCTTCTCGTGCCGCTGCGGGGCGGGAACGCGCCGGTCGTGACCAAGGGCTCCGACATCGACGTCCTCGTCGTCGTCGACACCACCCGCTCGATGGCGGCGCTCGACTACGGCGACGGCGAGCCACGGTGGAACGGCGTCGAGCAGGACCTGCCGGCGCTCGCCGAGGCGCTGCCCGGCGCCCGGTTCGGGCTGCTCACCTACGGCGCCGACGCCGACCTCGTGCTGCCGTTCACCACCGACACGGCGGCGTTCACCTCCGCGGTCGAGACCACGTTCGTGGAGTCGGTCTTCTTCTCCGCCGGCTCCCGCATCGACCGGCCCGTCTACGAGGTCACCACGACGTTGGAGCGGGCCGCGGAGCTCGACCCCGACCGGCGCCGGTTCGTGGTCTTCGTCAGCGACGGCGAGGACACCGACGAGGGCCAGCCGGCGCCGTACGACGAGGTCGGCGACCTGATCGCGGGGGGCGCGGTGCTCGGCTACGGCACCGAGGAGGGTGCGCGGATGCCCGAGGCCGACGACATGAGCACCGACCAGGGCTACGTCTACGACTACCAGGAGCTCACGGACGCCATCTCGCGCGCGGACCCCGAGAACCTGGCCGACCTCGCCGACGAGCTCGACGTCGACTACGTGCACCGCACGACCCCGGGCGGCATGGACGAGGTCGCCGCGGACTTCCGGTCGACGCCCAGCAACGACGGCACCTCCGGCAGCGGCCAGCGCGACCTGGTCTGGATCGCCGGCCTGGTGCTGGTGCTGCTGCTGCTCTGGGAACTCTACGTCGCTGCGCGCGCCTGGACCCTGGCGTCCGAGGCGCTGCGCGCCGTGCCGGGACAGGGCGGCCCGCGATGAGCCGCGAGGCGCTGCGCAAGCGGCTGTTCGTCGCTGGGGCGCTGCCCGCGGTGCTCGTCCTCGCCTACCTGCTCAAGGTGACGCTGATGCTGTCGCACAACGGCGACGGCCGTGAGCGCTTCGCGCAGGAGGCGTACGGCGCCGCCGCCGACGAGCTGGAGGCCAACCAGTCCCTCGACCTCTTCGAGTCCTGGATCACCGCGTTTGACGAGGGCGCCGCCCGGCACGCGGCCGGCGAGCTCGACACGGCGATCGCGCTCTACACCGACGCGCTCGACGGCGTGCCGGCCGAGCAGGAGTGCCTCGTGCGGATCAACCTCGCGCTCGCCCACGAGGCGGCCGGCGGTGAGCTGATGACCCAGAAGCGGCCCGACCGCGACGCCGCCGAGACGGCCTGGCAGGCGGGCGTCGACGCGCTCGCCGCCGGCGGCTGCCCGGACGACGCCCCGGGCGGCGCCGAGCAGACCGCCGACGCGAAGGCCGTCGACGACCGGCTGCAGAAGCTGCTGGACCAGGAGAAGGACAAGAAGGACGACGAGAAGAAGGAGCCGGAGAAGGAGGACGAGCCGCAGCCGCCCAGCCCCGAGGAGAAGAAGCTCGACCGCCGCAACGCCGCCGGCCAGACCGAGCGCAACAACGAGCGCCAGCAGCAGGGCGAGGCCGGCCTCCGGGGGCCGACCTGGTGACGGGCTCTAGCCGTCAGCCCCTGCGGCGAACCCGCCGTACCAGCCACCTGACGACCAGCAGGCCGACCACGCCCAGCGCCGCCTGCTTGCCATAGGACTTCAGCAGCACCGGCAGCACCGCGCTGCCCAGGTCGAGCGCGTCGTCCTCGTCCCGTGCGGAGGACGCCGGAGCGGAGCCCACTGTGGCGGACGAGGAGACGGAGCCGGCCGGGCGATTCGGCGACGACGCGCCGGCGCCCTGACCACCGTCGGCCTCGACCACCGAGCGCCGCTGCGCGGCGGAGCCGGCAAGCCCGGACGGCTCCGTCTCCTCGTCCGCTGCGTCCGATGGGCTCCGGTCCGAGACGGCCGACTCCTCACCCAACCGCTGCTCCAGGCAGGCGACGAACTGCCCGAGCAGCTTGTCCGAAACGTCCTGCATCACCCCGCGCCCGAACTGCGCCGGCTTGCCGGTGATCGCCAGGTCGGTGACGACCTCCACCACCGTGCAGCCGCCCGACCCGTTCGGCGCCGTCATCGACAGGGTGACGTCGGCGCCGGCGGTGCCGTTGCCGCGCTTGTCGCGTCCCTTCGCGGCGACGACGAACCGGTGCGCGGCGTCGTCGCGCTCGGTGAACGTGCCCGAGCCGGTGTAGACGAGGGCGATCGGGCCGAGCTTGACCTTGCAGGTGCCCTCGAACGTGTCCCCCTCCGCCGAGGTGACCTGGGCTCCCGGGAAGCACTCCGCGAGCGCGGCGATGTCCTGGAAGTGCGCCCAGGTCTCCTCGACCGGCGTGGGCACGGTGAAGGTGTGCGTGAGCTCCATGCGTTCGAGGCTATGCGATCGAGTGAGTGGACCAGCGCCGGCGAGGAACGAGCCGAAGCGCTGGCCGCGAGCGAGTGAGCAAGGCGCGAAGCGCCTAGGCGGGGCCGGGAGTGGCGGAGCCCGGGACCTGGGTGCCGTTGCGCCCGGCGGCCTTCAGCACCGCGCGCCGCGTGAGCACCGTCGCCAGGTGGCGCCGGTAGTCGGCGTCGCCGTTGAGGTCGCTCGGCGGGCTGGTGCCCGCGGCGGCGTGCGCCGCGGCGGCCCCGACGGCCTCCTCCGTGGCCGGCTGCCCGACCAGAGCCTCCTCCACCGCGGTCGCCCGCACCGGCGTGCTGCCCATGTTGGTGAGCCCGATCCGCGCCTCGCCGATGGTGTCGCCGTCCATCCGGACCGTCGCCCCGACCGCGACGATCGGCCACTGGTGCACGACCCGCACGAACTTCTCGTAGTGCGCGCCCCAGCCGGGCCGCTTCGGCACCCGCACCTCGACCAGGATCTCGTCGTCGGAGATCGCGGTCTCGAACAGGTCGACGAAGAACTCGTCGGCCGGCACCGTCCGGGTGCCGCCCGGGCCCTGCACGACGAACGTCGCCCCGAGCGCCAGGGCCGGCCCGCCCAGGTCGCCGGCCGGGTCCGCGTGCGCGAGCGAGCCGCCGAACGTCCCGCGGTGGCGCACCTGCGCGTCGGCGAGCTGCGTCGTCGCCTTCGTCAGCAGCAGCGCGTGCTCGTGGACGAGCGGGTCGTGCAGCACCTCGTCGTGGGTGGTCATCGCGCCGATCGCGAGGTGGTCGTCGCCGTCGCGGATGCCGCGCAGGGCGGGGATCCGGCCGAGGTCGATCACCCACTCGGGCGCGTTGAGCCGCATCCGCAGCACGGGCAGCAGGCTCTGGCCTCCGGCCAGGATCTTCGCCTCGTCACCGTGCTGCGCGAGCGCGGCGAGCGCGGCCTCGACGGTCTCCGGGGCGACGTACTCGAATGCTGCGGGGGTCACTGGGCACCTCCGGTGGTCCGGTCGACGGTGCCTTCGGTGCCCGTCGACGGGTCGAAGTGCGGCATCGCCGCACCAGTCGTCTCGTCCGCGCCGTCACCGGCGTGGATGGCCCGCCACACCCGTTCGGGCGTGCACGGCATGGCGATGTCGGTGACGCCGCGATCGCGCACGGCGTCGACGATCGCGTTGACCACGGCGGGCGTCGACGCGATCGTCCCGGCCTCGCCGACCCCCTTCGTCCCGAGCGTGTTGGTGGTGCTCGGCGAGGTGGTGTGGTCGATGTCGAAGCTGATCGTGTCGGCGGCGGTCGGCAGGAGGTAGTCGACGAAGGAGCCGCTCACGAGCGTCCCGGAGTCGTCGTACACCGCCTCCTCCCAGAGCGCCTGGGCGATGCCCTGCACCAGGCCGCCGTGGACCTGGCCGGCGACGATCAGCGGGTTGATGATGTTGCCGATGTCGTCGACCGCGACGTACTTGCGCATCTTCACCGCGCCGGTCTCGGTGTCGACCTCCATGGCGCACAGGTGGGTGCCGTGCGGGAAGGAGAAGTTGACCGGGTCGTACGTCGCCGCGGCGTCGAGGTTGGGCTCGACGCCGTCGGGCAGGTCGTGCGCCGCCCAGGACGCCGTCGCGACCTCCTGGATCGTCACGCCCTGGTCGGTGCCCCGCACCTGGAGCCGGCCGCCGGAGAACTCGAGGTCGTCGACCGACGCCTCGAGCATGTGGGCGGCGATGGGCTTTGCCCGCTCGACCACCTTGTCGGCGGCCCGGACCAGCGCCTCCCCGCCCACGACCAGCGACCGCGACCCGTAGGTGTCGAGTCCGCGCACCGACACCTGCGTGTCGCCGTGCAGCACCTCGACGTCCTCGAACGGTACGCCGAGCCGGTCGGCGACGATCTGCGACCAGGCCGTCTCGTGGCCCTGGCCGTGGGCGGAGGCACCCGTGATCACCTCGACCTTGCCGGTCGGCAGCATCCGGATCTCGGCGTGCTCCCACCCGCCGGCGCCGTAGTTGAGCTGGCCGAGCACCCGCGACGGCGCCAGGCCGCACATCTCGGTGAACGTCGAGATGCCGATCCCCAGCTGGACCGGGTCGCCGCTCTCACGGCGCCGCCGCTGCTCGGCGCGCAGCTCGTCGTAGCCGAACATCTCCTTGGCCCGCTCGGTCGCGGCCTCGTAGTTGCCGGAGTCGTAGGTCATGCCGGCGACCGTGGTGAACGGGAACTCCTCCGGCTTGATCCAGTTCATCGCCCGCAGCTCGAGCGGATCCATGTCGAGCTCGGCCGCGAGCTCGTTCATCAGGCGCTCGATGGCGTACGTCGCCTCCGGGCGACCCGCGCCGCGGTAGGCGTCGACCCAGGTCTTGTTGGTGAGCACCTGCGTGGTCGTGAACCGGTAGGCGTCGAACTTGTAGATCGAGTTGAACATCCAGGCGCCGAGCACCGGCACGCCGCCGCCGACGATCGCGATGTAGGAGCCCATGTCCGCGAGCAGGTCGACCTTCAGGCCGGTGACCCGGCCCTCCTTGGTGGCGGCGAGCGTGAGCCGCTGCCACTGGTCGCGCCCGTGGTGGCCGGACATCAGGCTCTCGCTGCGGGTCTCGGTGTACTTCGCGGGCTTGCCGGTCCGCTTGGCCGCGAGGAACGTCAGCCACTCCTCGGGCGTGGTCTGGAGCTTGCCGCCGAAGCCGCCGCCGACGTCGGGGGCGATCCACCGGATCTTCGACTCCGGGGTGCCGGTCGTCGCCGCGAGCAGGAAGCGCGCGATGTGCGGGATCTGCGTCGAGGACCAGATCGTGTACTGCTCCCCCGTCGGGTCGACGACCGTCGACCGCGGCTCCATGAACGCCGGGATCAGCCGCTGCTGGCGGTACTCCCGCTCGATCACGATGCCGCTCTCGCGGGCGGTGGCGATGGCCTCGTCGACGTTGCCGCCGGTGCCGGCCTCCGCCGAGTCCAGGCTCCAGACCGAGGAGATGTTGGTACCTAGGTCGGGGTGCGCGAGCACCTTGTCCTCGGCGGCCTCCTTGAGGTCGATCGCGGGCGGCAGCTCCTCGTAGTCGACCTCGACGAGCTCGGCCGCATCGCGGGCCTCGGCCGCCGTACGGGCGACGACGACGGCGACGATCTCGCCGGCGAACGACACCCGGTCGACCGGCATCGGCAGGTGGTCGGGCGCCTTCTGCTCGGCGCTGAGCGGCCAGGCGTTGGCGATCACGCCCTGCACCTCGGCGACCTCGCGGCCGGTGAACACGTCGACCACGTTGACCGCGCTCTTCGCGGCGCTGGTGTCGATGTTGGTGATCCTCGCGTGGGCGAACGGGCTGCGCACCATCGCGAGGTGGAGCATGCCCGGGAGCGTGATGTTGTCGGTCCAGCGGGTGCGACCGGTGATGAGGCGCTGGTCCTCCTTGCGGCGGCGGTCGCGACCGATCTCGTTGGCCGGCGCCTCGGCGACGCCGGTCTCGTTCTCGGTGGTGGTCATGCCCCGACCCCCTCCGGGTGCTGGCCGGACGTCGCCTCGGCCGCGTGCTGCACTGCCTTGACGATGTTGTGGTAGCCGGTGCAGCGGCAGAGGTTGCCCTCGAGGCCGTGCCGGATGGCCTCCTCCGAGGGCTGCGGGTTGCCGTTGAGCAGGTCGATGGTCTGCATGATCATCCCCGGCGTGCAGAAGCCGCACTGGAGACCGTGGCACTCGCGGAAGGCCTCCTGCACGGGGTGCAGGTCGCCGTCCTTGGCCAGGCCCTCGACGGTGGTGACCTCGCCGCCGTCGGCCTGGACGGCGAGGACGTTGCACGACTTCACGCTGCTGCCGTTGAGATGCACGGTGCACGCGCCGCAGTTGCTGGTGTCGCAGCCGATGACGGTGCCGGTCTTGCCGAGGCGCTCCCGGAGGTACTGCACGAGCAGCATCCGGGGTTCGACGTCGTCGGCCACCTGCTGGCCGTCGACGGTGAGGCTGATGCGGGTCATGACGCTCCCTGAGGGGTCGAGGGAAATCTGTGACCCCGCTCACGCTAGGGAGCGCCGGTTGGCGGATGGTTGGACCCGGCGACGGCCGCCTCCCAGGCCGAGCCGACGATCTCCCGCAGGCCCCGCTTGGCGTCCCACCCCACGACGTCGCGGATCCGCGCCACGTCGGCGACGACCGAGGCCGGGTCGCCCGGCCGGCGGTCGACAGGAAGCGGTACGACGTCCGCGCCGGATGCCTCGCCGACCGCGGCGAGCACCTCGAGCACCGAGGAGCCGGCGCCGGTGCCGACGTTGAAGACCGGGTCGGTCCGCTCCGCGGCGTCGCCCGCGCTCGCGGCCAGGTGCTCCAGCACGGCGAGGTGGGCGTCGGCGAGGTCGGCCACGTGCACGTAGTCGCGGACGCAGGTGCCGTCGGCCGTGGCGTAGTCGGTGCCGAACACCGGCACCCCCTCGCCACGGCGGACCCGGTCGATGGCGATCGAGACCAGGTTCTGCACCGTCGGGTCGCCGAGGTCGGACCAGCCGGCGCCGGCGACGTTGAAGTAGCGCAGCGCGGCCCACGACAGGCCCCACGCACGCTCGGCGTTGCGGCACATCCACTCCCCGACGAGCTTGGTCTCCCCGTAGGGGCTCATCGGCGCGCAGGTCGCTCCCTCGCCGACCGGTCGACCGTCGGTCGCGGCGGCGCCGTACACCGCCGCCGAGGAGGAGAACACCAGCCGTGAGACGTCGGCGCTCTCCATCGCCCGGAGCACGGCGAGCAGCCCGCCGACGTTCTGCTCGTAGTACCAGGCGGGGCGCGCGACCGACTCGCCCACGTCCTTCTTGGCGGCGAAGTGGACCACCCCGGTCACGCCGTGCTCGCGCATCAGCTCGGCAAGGGGGTACGACGCCGCGGCCAGCGAGAGGTCGGCCCGGACCATGCGGGCATGGTCGACGCGGTCGGCCCGGCCGGTGCTGAGGTCGTCGACCACGACCACGTCGCCCCGTTGCAGGAGCAGTCGGACCACGTGGGCGCCGATGTAGCCGGCCCCGCCGGTCACCAGGATCGTCATCGCGGGAGCCCGTCGTGGACCGCGCGGCGCAGGGCCGCGTCGACGAGCTGGTCGGGCACGGCGCCGGTGACGCGGCGCTCCCGCAACGCCTCGTCGTACGTCGCCGCGTACGCGTCGAGCATCGGCGCGAGGTGGAAGCGCTGGGCGACGAGCTCGCGGCCCCGCAGACCGAGCCGCCGCCGGGCGACCGGGTCGGTCGTGAGGTCGATGAGCGCAACGGCGAGCGCGTCGGCGGAGCCCGGCTCGACCAGCCGCACGCCATCGCCGAGGGTCTCGAGCACGCCGCCGACGCGCGAGACGACCACGGGCAGACCGAGGCTCATCGCCTCCAGCAGGCTGATCGGCAGGCCCTCCCAGTCGGTCGGGAGGACGAGGAAGTCCGCGGCGGCCAGCAGCCAGTCGGCGTCGGTCCGCTCGCCGAGGAGCCGGATGTCACCGGTGCCCTGTGCGACCTGGCGCTCGACCGCGCCGCGGGTCGGGCCGTCGCCGGCGAGCAGCAGGACCGAGCCGGCGGGGAGCCGCTCCCACGCCCGGACGAGGAGGTCGTGCCGCTTCTGGGTCGCGAGCCGCGCCAGGCACAGCCCGACCACGGCGCCGGGCGCGATGCCGAGCCGCAGCCGGGCCTGCTCGCGGTCGCGCCGCGGCGGGGGCGTCACGGCGTTCTCGATCACGCTCACCCGCGCGGCCGGAAAGCCGTGCTCGACGAGGCCGTCGGCGACGTGGAGCGAGACGGCGACGACGTGGTCGCTGGTGCGCCGCAGGAGCCGCGCCCCGGTCGCCAGCTCGCCGTCGGGAACGCCGTGCAGGGTCGTCACCACGGGGGCCGAGCCACCGACGGCCAGGCGGGCGACGACGGCGGCCTTGACGTTGTGGGCGTGCACGACGTCGGGCGCCCAGCCGCGCCGCAGCCGGCGGAGCGCCCGGACCGAGCTCGTCAGGTCGACGGCGCGGCGGCTGTCGAGCCGCACGGCATGGTGCGGTACGCCGGCCGCCACCACCTCGTCGGCGCGGAAACCCCCGGCGCTCGCGATCCGGACCTCGTGGCCGCGCCGCCGGGCGTCGACGGCGAGCGTGGTCGCGACCACCTCTGCGCCACCGGCGCCGAGCACCGGGATCACGGACAACAGCCTCACCACTGCGGCTCCTTCCGGTTGCGCCGGCGCTCGATCGCCCGCATCCACGTGAACGCCCCGTCGAGCTGCCGCCGCACGTCGCGGGGGCGGTCGAAGGCGAAGGCCCGCCGCAGCGACACCGGGTCGTGCCCGGGTGAGTTCCGGCCGCGCTCGGTGGTGATCGCGATCTCGTAGCCGGCCGCCTCGACCTGGTCGCGGATCCGCTCGTCCCACCCGCCCATCGGGTAGGCGAAGGAGGTGACCGGGCGGCCGAGCAGGTCCTCGAGCGTGGCTCGCGACCGCACGAGCTCGTCGGCGACCTGCTGCGGCCGGAGGCCGGGCAGCCACCGGTGGGTGGCGGTGTGCGAGCCGATGTCGAGGCCCTCGGCGGCTGCGTCGCAGAGCGCGGCGGCCGTCGCGAGCCGGGTCAGGTCGCTGTCCGGCCGGTGCCGGTGGTCCCAGGGGAAGCGGCCGCCGCGCAGCACGTAGTCGCTGACCGCGAAGAGCGTCGCGGGCAGGCCCCGGCGGCGCAGCTCGGGCCACGCCTGCTCGACCACGCTCGCGTAGCCGTCGTCGAACGTCAGCGCGACCGCCCGATCGGGCAGCCGCCCGGCGGCGAGCAGCCGGTAGGCCTCGTCGAGCGGGAGCACGGTCGCGCCCCACTCCTCGAGGACGTCGAGGTGACGGGCGAAGTCCTCCGGCGTGGTGGTCAGTCCGTCGCGGGCGTCGCCGATGCGGTGCCAGCCGACGAGGGTCAGCGTCCCGGACCCACCCGAGAGGGCGGTCGTCGCCCGCACCGCCGGCTGGACCAGCGCGGCCGCCAGCCTGGTCGTGGTCCTCATGCCCGCCCCCGCACGACGCGCGACACCGCGGTGGCCACGGCCGCCGACCGGCCCGGCACGAGCAGCACGACCGGGACGGCGTACGCCGCCGCGGCCGCCGAGCCGACCAGCAGCAGTCCGGACAACGAGGTGCGGGTGTCGGGCCACACCACCTGCGGGACGACCGCGACCCCGGCCATCAGGAACACGCCGAACCCGGCCGGGGCGAGCCGCCCGAGCAGCGCACCCCACTCGATCCCCGGCACTCGGCGCCCGACGACGGCGAGCGCGGCGACGAGGGTCACCGCTGCCGCAGCGGCCTGGCCGACGGCCACCATCGTGATCCCGTCGTTGACGACCGCGACGAGCAGCCCGACCAGGACGACCAGGTGCACCGCGTTGAGGAGGAACGTGTCGCGCGTGCGGTCCACGGCGTTGAGGGTGACCAGGCACAGGTGCAGGGCGCTGAGCGTCATCCCGTAGAGCGCCAGCCAGCGCAGTGCGGGCACCGCCGGCTCCCACTGCTCGCCGAGCAGGCCCAGGTGGGGCGCCAGCAGGACGATGCCGGCGTAGAGCGGCAGCACCAGGGTGTGGAGCACCACGGCGCTGTCGACCACCGCGCGCGCGAGGTCGCGCCCGGCCAACCGGCACAGGTGGGCGAACGCGGCGCCGCCGATGACGATCCCGATCAGCAGGTAGGGCATGTAGGCCAGCCGGAACGCCATCGAGTAGGCGCCGAGCGCGGACGCGCCGAGCTCGTGCGCGACGACGAGGTAGTCGACGTTGAGCATCAGCAGGGTGAGGAGGTTGGCGGCGGCGAGGTGCCCGCCGTACCGGACCAGGCCGGCGATGTCGTCGCGGCTCCAGCCCGGCCGGACCGGCGCGCGCATGCACCAGAGCAGGACCATCACGAGGGAGACCTGCATCAGCTGGCCGTAGACGAGGGAGAACGCACCGTGCCCGGTCGCCGCGAGCGACACCGACAGCACCGCGCCGGCGACCGCGCCGACCATGTCGGGGAGCACCCGGCGCCGGAACGCCAGCGACCTCCGCAGCAGTTCCTGGCTCACCCCCGAGACCGCGGTGAACGGCAGGCAGAGGATCAGGCCGCGGATGACGTCGGTGCCGAGGTCGCCGGTGTTGAGCACGTGCGACATCCCGGGGGCGAGGAGCCACACGGCCGCGGTGATCGTCACTGCGAGCCCGAGCGCGACCGTGAGAGCGCTGCGCGCCGCACGCTCGGCGTCCCCACGCCAGTGCACGAGCGCCGTGCTGCTGCCGAGGTCGGTGATCACGCCCGTCACGTTGAGGACCAGGGCGCCGACGGCGAGCACCCCGATCGCCGAGGGGGCGAGCATCGCGGCGAGCAGCAGGAGCACTGCCGTCTGCGCCGACTTCACGATCGCCGCGCCGGCACCGAGCCAGCCCGCGCCGCGCACCAGGCTGCCGGTGACCGGCTCGGCCGGCGCCTCCGCGGTGCTCGCTCCCGCGTCAGTCATCGAGGCCCCGGCTCCGGAGGCGGCGTACGGCGGCTCCCGCCGCGCGCCGCGCGCGCTCGGCGACCACGACCAGGCGCAGCACCAGCCGGGCGCCCGGGCCGTGGGCGGCCCGGGCCCGCACCACCGCGCGAGCCTCGGACGCGAACGACAGCTTGTAGGGCTCGGCACCGCGCAGCAGGTCGAGCTCGGTCAGCCCGTCGCGGCACGCGTCCTCGATCGCGGCGGCGTAGAGGAGGTTGCCGACGTCGGCGTGGTCCGGCTCGAGCCGGCGGGCGATCTGGTACGTCGACAGCCGGCCGCCGGTCGTGAAGCTCAGCAGCACCCCGCACCGGGCGCCGTCCCGCTCGGCGACGTGGATCCGCACCTCCCCCGCGCTCGTCCCGGCGAGCACGGCGCGCCGGATCTGCGGCGACCACCGCAGCAGTGGACGCCGGTCGCGGCGGACCGCGTGCAGCGACCACAGGTCGTCGAGCCCGCCGGCGACCTCGGCGTCGGGCAGCCGACGGAAGACGGTGCCGGCGCGCTCCGCGCGGCGCTGCTTCTTCCCCGTCCGCTTGGCGAACGTCCGGGTGCGGGCCCGGTAGTAGTCGGCCGGGTCTGCGGGCAGCGGCTCCCACGGCCCGAGGTCGGTGGTCGTGAGCGCGGCGCCGGGCAGCGCGTCGACCACCCGCGCGCGCTCGTGGAGCCCGTCGAGGTCGACCACCCGGTTGCCCGGCCGGGTGAACCAGTCGCGCAGCGCGGCGACGACGTCGTCCGCGCGACCCGGCTCGGCCACGAGGTCGATGTGGTCGGGGCACAGCCGCCCGGCGCCGAGCGCGGTGTAGACCGGCACACCGAGCCGCCGGCTGCGCCGTACGGCCAGGCCGCCGAGCAGCCGGTCGTCCTCGAGCACGAGCAGGTAGCGCGCGTTCCGGTCGGCGACGGCCGTCAGCCACCACGACTTGAGGAAGGGGCTGGCCAGGGGCGCGCCGTCGGCGAGCCGGTCCCAGTCGCCGGCCCGGTCGAGCGACCTCGCCTCGCGCACCGTCGGGCGGGGGCGCGCGGGGGGCGTCGTGGGCGGGACCGCGGGCGCGGCGGGGGCCGCGGGTGCGGACGGGAGCATGCCCTACCAGTGCGCGACGGGCCCGCCCTGATCCAACGAGGGGCCGAAATGGAGACGCCGGCGTCTCAGGCCGGGTCGGTCTCAGCCGCGGGCGACGGCGAGGCGACCCTTCAGCAGGGGCACCGCGGGGTGGGAGCGGCCGCCGATCGGTCGCAGCCGGTCGAGGCAGACCTCGAGCACCTCGGCGTCGTAGGGCGCCAGCTCGCTGTAGTGGATGACCGCGTCGGGCTGCGGGTCGGCGAGCAAGGCCTCGCGCACGGCGACGGCGACGTACTCGCCCATCTCGACGAGCGCCGGGCTGTTGGTGCCGGGCAGGAGGTCGCCGCCGTAGGCGTCGAGTGCCGGGCCGACCTGGCCGCGGCGCAGGAGGGCGAGCACGTGGTCGACGTCGGTGGCGACGGGCATCAGCAACCGGTAGGGGCGCGACGCGAGCTGGCCGCCGAGGGCGTGGCGCAGGTGGGAGACCTCGGCCTTGAGCGTCGAGAAGGTGACGGCCTGGTCGCCGTAGAGGTGGGCGTGCAGCTGCTCGAGCGACAGGCCCTCCGGGTGGAGCGCGAGCAGCGCCAGCACCTCGGTCTGGCGGCGGGTGAGCAGCAGCCGCTGCCCGTCGAGGCGGGCTTCGGCGGTGCCGAGCAGCGTCATCACCAGGCCGGGGTCGGCGGTCTCCTCGACGGCGCCGACGTACTGCTGGGTGCGCGGCATCGCGCCCTCGACCAGCCGGGCCAGGACCCGCGCGGTCGCGAGGCCGATCGGGTGGGTGCGGTCCCAGGTCGTCGACAGGTCGATGACGCCGAGCTTGGCGCCGGTGACCGGGTCGTGCAGGGGCGCCGCCCAGCAGACCCAGTTGTGCACGATCGACGCGTAGTGCTCGGCGCTGAACACCATCGACGGCTGGGCGTCGCGGTTGGCGAGGTCGAGGGCGTTGGTGCCGACCGAGCGGTCGTCCCACCGGCCGCCGGGCACGAAGTTGACGGTCTCGGCCTTGCGACGCATGACGCGGCCGCCGTACGTCCAGAGGATCCGGGTCTGCGCATCGGTCACCGCGACGACGAGGTCACCGTCCTCGGCCGTACGGCGCAGCTCCTCCTCGACCCGCTCGACCGCGAGCTGGAGCGGGGAGTCGCGCCAGACCGAGCGGGTCTCCGACTCGTCGGCGAGCGGCGCCGCCTCGACCGTGGTCAGGACCGCCGACTCCGAGCGGGTCCAGCTGCGCAGGATCTCGGGCCGCACCAGCCGGTCGACGCCGTCGGTGTGCTCGACGAACGACGTCCAGGCGCGGACCGCCTCCAACCGCCGGGCCTGCAGCTCTGCGCGCGCCATGCGGACAGACTAGGTCGCCGCGTGACGGGCGTCACGCCTCTGCTGGTGGTTGAGGTGCGAGGCCGCCCGCGGCCGAGCCTCGAAACCTCCGGTGTCGTCGCGGTGGATCCGCCCATCCGTCTGCGCCAGGGGCTCCCCGCTGCCGCCCCAGCGGCCGGCGATGATCTCGGCGGCGATCGAGATCGCCGTCTCCTCGGGCGTGCGCGCGCCGAGGTCGAGTCCGATCGGGCTCGACATCCGCGCGATCTCCTCGGCGGTCAGGCCGGCCTCCTTGAGCCGCAGCTCCCGATCCTCGTGCGTGCGGCGCGAGCCCATCGCGCCGACGTAGCCGACCCCGGGCAGCCGGAGCGCCACCTCGAGGAGGGGTACGTCGAACTTGGGGTCGTGCGTGAGCACGGTGATCACCGTGCGGCGGTCGATGCGCCCGGCCTCCTGCTCGGCGGCGAGGTAGCGGTGCGGCCACTCGACGACGACCTCGTCGGCGTCGGGGAACCGGGTGTTGGTCGCGAACACGGGCCGGGCGTCGCACACCGTGACGTGGTAGCCGAGGAAGGCCCCGACCCGCGCCACCGCCGCGGCGAAGTCGATCGCGCCGAACACGAGCATCCGCGGCTTCGGCGCGAACGCCCACACGAAGACCCGCATCCCCTCGCCGCGCCGCTCGCCGTCGGGTCCGTAGGTCAGCGTGCCGCTGTGCCCGGACGCGAGCAGGCCGAGCGCGTCGTCGCGGACGGCGTCGTCGATCCGCTCCGACCCGAGCCCGCCGCTGGTTGAGGTGCGAAGGCCACTTCGTTCAGACCTCCCAGGGCCGAGCCTCGAAACCTGCGGCGCCTCCGGCCGCACGAACATCCGCCGCCCGACCCGCTCGGGGTCCGGGTGCTCGACGACGGTGGCCACGGCGATCGGCTCGCCCCGCTCGAGCTCGGCCGCGACGTCGCCGAGCCAGGGCATCGTCTCGCGGCTCACCTGCTCGACGTAGACGTCCAGGATCCCGCCGCAGGTGAGGCCGACGGCGTAGGCGTCGTCGTCGCTCACGCCGTACCGCTGGAGGACCGGAGAGCCGGTGCCGGCGACCTCCTGCGCGAGGTCGTAGACCGCGCCCTCGACGCAGCCGCCCGAGACCGAGCCGACCGCGGTGCCGTCCGGGCCGACGAGCATCGAGGCGCCCGGCGGTCGCGGCGCGGAACGGAACGTCGCGACGACCGTGCCCATGCCGACGGTCTCCCCCGCCTCCCACCAGCGCAGCAGGTCAGGCAGCACCTCACGCATGCTCGATCACCTCCATGAGCTCGGCGTACGTCGCCAGCGAGTGCCCGGCGACGAACGCGTCGACGTGCGGGAGCACGGCGAGCACGCCCCGCTGGAGGGGCTGGTAGCCGTCCTTGCCGCGATGCGGGTTCAGCCAGACGACGCGGTGCGCGAGCCGGTGCAGCCGGGCGACCTGCTCGGCGAGCAGGTCGGGGTCGCCGCGCTCCCACCCGTCGGAGCAGATCACCACGACCGCGCCGCGCGCGCGGTCGCGGTGGCGGTCGACGAACGCCCGCAGCGTCTCGCCCAGCCGGGTGCCACCCGACCAGTCCGGCACGACGGCGCCGGCCGCGACGAGCGCGCGCTCCGGGTCGCGCTGGCGGAGGGCGCGGGTCACGTGGGTGAGGCGGGTACCGACCGTGAACACCTCGACCACCCGGTTGGTCGAGTAGCCGGTTCGCGCTAGCGAGCCGGCGTATCGAGACCCGGTGGTCATCCGGTGCGCCAGCCTGAGCAGCGGGTCGGCGTACCCGCTCATCGACCCGGAGACGTCGACGAGCAGCACCACCCGCCGGCTCCGGGTGCCGCGCCGCCGGCGGTGGATCTTCGCGGGCTCGCCCATCCGGCGCAGGCTGGCGCGCAGCGTGCGCGACGCGTCGACGCGGCCGCGGGGCGCAGGCACGGCCCGCAGGGCACGCCGCCGCGGCGCCGGCGTGCGCAGCGACTCGAACAGCGCCGCGAGACGGCGGCGCTCGGCCGCGGAGAGCCCCGCGACGTCGCGGTGGCGCAGCACCTCCTCGGCGCTCGCCGCGGCGCGCACCCGGTCGCCGTCGCTGGCACCGTCCCCCTCCTCGTCGGCGAGGTCGACCATCGGCTGCGAGCTCACCCGCGGCTCCACCCGCCCGGTCGGTGCCGGCAGCGGGTCGCCGCTGAACCACTCCCGGAACACCTGGTCGTGGCGCACGAGGTCGTCGGGGCAGCCGCACAGCGTGGCGCGACCGGCGGCGTACGTCGCCGCGGGGTCGTCGAGCCCGGCGAGCGCGACGGCGTCGAGGTAGGCGCGCGTGCGATCGGCGGTCACCGGTACGCCGGCCGCCCGGAGCGCGCGGGCGAAGCCGAGCAGGATCTCGTCGGCGTCGCCGCTCATGGTGTCAGCATCCGGTCGAGCGCAGCCCGCACCCGGTCGGCGTCCTCGCGGTACTTCACCAGCGCGCCGATGGTCGCGGCGGCGACTTCGAGGTCGAGGTCGTCGGTGCCGAGGTGGTGCAGCGCCCGCGCCCAGTCGAGGGTCTCGGCGATCCCGGGCGGCTTGAGCAGGTCGCCGCCGTCGCGCAACTGCTGCACGACACCCACCACCTGGCGCGCCAGCGCGGCGCTCACCTGCGGCGCGCGGGACCGGACGATCGCGACCTCGCGGTCGAGACCCGGGTGGTCGATCCAGTGGTAGAGGCAGCGCCGCTTCAGCGCGTCGTGCAGCTCGCGGGTGCGGTTGGACGTGAGCACCACGGTGGGCGGCACCGCCGCCTGCACGGTGCCGAGCTCGGGGATGGTCACCTGGTAGGTCGACAGCACCTCGAGCAGGAAGGCCTCGAACTCGTCGTCCGCCCGGTCGATCTCGTCCACGAGCAGCACCGCCGGCGCCTGCTGGAGCGCGGCGAGCACCGGCCGGGCGAGGAGGAACCGCTCGTCGTACAGGCTCTTCTCCGCCTCGGCGACGTCGGGCGCCTCCCCCGCCGGCGCGACCGCCTCGAGCGCGCGCAGGTGCAGGATCTGCCGCGGGAAGTCCCAGTCGTAGAGCGCCTGGGTCGCGTCGATCCCCTCGTAGCACTGGAGCCGGATCAGCGGCAGCTCGAGCGCCTCGGCGACCGCCTCCGCCAACGCGGTCTTGCCCGTGCCGGGCTCACCCTCGAGGAGGAGCGGCCGCCGCATCTCGAGCGCCAGGAACAGCACCGTGGACAGGGCGTCGTCGCTGAGGTAGCCGGTGCGCTCGAGGCGCTGCGCGAGCTCGCCGACGCGCGGGTCCATGGGCCCAGGCTAGGCCCGGGTCGTTGGCCCGCGGTTGGTTCGGCGCCGGGCGGGGCGGTCAGTGAAGACTGTCGACGTCGGCCCCGGTCGCGAGGTCGCCGCACTCGACGTCGATGACCCGGTGCGTGCGGAGATATCCCCGGGCGCCCTGGTCGCCGATGGCGTCGGCGAAGACCCCGGCCCAGTGGTCCCTGCCGATCAGCACCGGGTGGCCCGGCTTCCCGTCGTACGTCGCCCGCGCCAGCCCGCCCGGGTGGTCGCCCTCGATCGCGACGAGCCTGCCGACGACCTCGGCGGTGACGTCGGGCAGGTCGACGAGGTGGAGCATCGCCGCCGTCGCACGTGTCTCGCCGAGCGCCGTGAGCCCGGCGTGCAGCGACAGCGAGATGCCGAGCTGCCAGTCCGGGGCGACCACCCAGTCGACCTGCGCGATCTCCGACGGGCCTCCCGGCAGGCCGTCCGCCAGGATCCGCTCCGCCTCGTCCGCGCGCGCCCCGAGCACCACGGTCACCCCGTCACAGCCCCCGTCGATCAGCACCTGCACCGATCGCAGCAGCCACGAGCCGCGGTCGTCGTACACCAGCGCCTTCGGCTTCCCCATCCGCGTGCCCGCCCCCGCCGCCAGCAGCAGTCCTCGGATCACCCCGCCATCCTGCCGGACGGGGAGACCAAACGATGCGGATGGGACCCCACCATCATCACGCGCCGCGTCCCGTCCCAGCGGCACCACGATCGGTCGCGATGAATCCCGCGGCTTGGGCTGGTCCACCTGGCAACCGACCATCGGAGGACGCCATGGCCACCACCGACATCGACATCGACGAGTACGTCAGCACCAAGGTGCTGGAGCAGCACCGCGACACGGTCACCCGGCTCCGCGCTCTGATGAGAAAGCACGCCCCTGAGGCACGCGAAGCCATCATGTACGGCTCACTCGCCTGGAGACAGGACAAGGTCCTCGCGATCACCAGCGTCAGCAAGGCCCAGGTGACCTTCGCCTTCGAGCGCGGCGCCCAGTTCGAGGACGCCCACGGCCTCCTCGACGGCGTCGGCAAGAAGACCCGCCACGTCAAGCTGAAGACCGCCGGTGCGATCAATGAGTCCGCGCTCGCCGACTACATCGCGCAGGCCGTCCGCCTCGACCAGGGCGGCTGACGCCGGGCCGGGAGACCAAACGGTGCGGGTGGGACCCCAATCGCATCACTGGTAGCCCGGAGTCTCATCCGCACCGCCATCGGTCTGCGCTGCGACGGCCTCGACCAAGACCTCGCGAACGTACGCCGGCCGCAGCATCACGTCGTCCCAGGTGAACCGCAGCACGAGCCATCCGTGGACGACGAAGGCGTTGTAGCGGCGCGTGTCGGCCACCAGTCCCTCGCGGGTCCCGTGCCAAGCGAACGAGTCCGCCTCGATCGCCATGCGCAGCCTCACGTCGACCAGATCGGGCGTGCCGATGAAGTCTTCGCCACCGATCGGCACCTGTGGCTCGACGCAGAGTCCCGGCACGCTGATGCAGATGGCCCGCAGCGCCGACTCGAACACGTTGGCGGCCCGCCGGTCGGCATGACGTACGACGCGCCGCACCATCACCGAGCCGGGCCCCTTGGCCGTCGCGGCGAGCCTGCACAGCTCGTCCTCGGGGAAGCCGTGGCGCAGCGCCGAGTCCGCGACGCAGAGCCCGGCGGGAAAGGCGAGCCATCGGAGGCAGTCGATGACCGTGCGTGGCTTCGTCGTGATCGCGCCGTCGACCTGGTCCGGCGCGAGGTTCATCCTCCGGACCTGCACCGCCGACAGGTCGATCCCCTTGAGGCGCCGATGACGCGGGATCGTGATCTGGGGGCGGAAGGGGATCGCGCGCACCTCCCACTCCAGTGCCATTGCCGCGCTGACCCGGCACACGACGCCGCCGTACCGATCGGCCGCCTCGCGCGCAGCCGCCACGTGGGCTCGGCGGTCCTCGTCGTACATGTCGAAGACCATCGGGTCGGCCGGCAACGCGCCGCGACCGGCGCCGGAACGGCTGTGGACCGCCGGCCGGCCGCCGCGCCTTGTGCGGATCTGGCGGACCGAATGTGGTGCACCTGGGACTGGTGGGACGAGGTACGCCGGGGGTGGCCCCACGCGCGCCGTTTGGTCTCCCCGCCGAGAGCGCCAGTCCGGCAGCGACAACGACACAGGGCCCCTCGCCGGAGCGAGGGGCCCTGTGGGTGGTTCAGCTCGGCGGCTGACTCCGATCCGAGGATCAGAAGTCCATGCCGCCCATGCCGCCGGTCGGGTCGCCCGCGGGGGGGGCCTTCTCCGGCTTGTCGGCCACGACGGCCTCGGTGGTGAGGAACAGCGCGGCGATCGACGCGGCGTTCTGCAGCGCCGAGCGGGTCACCTTGGCCGGGTCGATGATGCCCTCGGCGATCATGTCGACGTACTCGCCGGTGGCCGCGTTGAGGCCGTGACCGGCCTGCAGGTTGCGGACCTTCTCCGACACGACGCCGCCCTCGAGACCGGCGTTGACCGCGATCTGCTTCAGCGGGGCCTCGGTGGCGAGGCGCACGATGGCCGCGCCCGTGGCCTCGTCGCCCTCGAGCTCGAGCTTGCCGAACGCGCCCTCGGCGGCCTGCAGCAGCGCGACGCCACCACCGGCGACGATGCCCTCCTCGACGGCAGCCTTCGCGTTGCGGACGGCGTCCTCGATGCGGTGCTTGCGCTCCTTGAGCTCGACCTCGGTGGCCGCGCCGACCTTGATGACGGCCACGCCGCCGGCCAGCTTGGCGAGGCGCTCCTGGAGCTTCTCGCGGTCGTAGTCGGAGTCCGACTTCTCGATCTCGGCGCGGATCTGGTTGACCCGACCCTCGATCTGGGCCTGGTCGCCGGCGCCCTCGACGATGGTGGTCTCGTCCTTGGTGATGACGACCTTGCGGGCCTGGCCGAGCAGCTCGAGACCGGCGGTCTCCAGCTTGAGGCCGACCTCCTCGGAGATGACCTGGCCACCGGTCAGGATCGCGATGTCCTGCAGCATGGCCTTGCGGCGGTCGCCGAAGCCCGGGGCCTTGACGGCGACGGACTTGAACGTGCCGCGGATCTTGTTGACGACCAGCGTGGAGAGGGCCTCGCCGTCGACGTCCTCGGCGATGATGACGAGCGGCTTGCCCGACTGCATGACCTTCTCGAGCAGGGGCAGCAGGTCCTTGACGTTGCTGACCTTGGAGTTGGCGATGAGGACGTAGGGGTCCTCGAGCACGGTCTCCATGCGCTCCGGGTCGGTGACGAAGTACGCCGAGATGTAGCCCTTGTCGAAGCGCATACCCTCGGTGAGCTCCAGGTCGAGGCCGAACGTGTTCGACTCCTCGACCGTGATCACGCCCTCCTTGCCGACCTTGTCCATCGCCTCGGCGATGATCTCGCCGACGGTGGCGTCAGCGGCGGAGATGGACGCGGTGGAGGCGATCTGCTCCTTGGTCTCGATCTCCTTCGCCATGCCGAGCAGCTGCTCGGACACGGCGGCGACGGCGGCCTCGATGCCCCGCTTCAGGCCCATCGGGTTGGCACCCGCGGCCACGTTGCGCAGGCCCTCGCGGACCATCGCCTGCGCGAGGACGGTCGCGGTCGTCGTACCGTCACCGGCGACGTCGTCCGTCTTCTTCGCGACCTCCTTGACCAGCTCGGCGCCGATCTTCTCGTAGGGGTCCTCGAGCTCGATCTCCTTGGCGATGGAGACACCGTCGTTGGTGATCGTGGGGGCACCCCACTTCTTCTCCAGCACGACGTTGCGGCCCTTGGGGCCGAGGGTGACCTTGACGGCGTCGGCGAGGGTGTTCATCCCTCGCTCGAGACCGCGCCGGGCCTCCTCGTTGAAAGCAATCAGCTTCGGCATAACTCCTGCGATTCCTTCGCAATCGAGTTGTGGACAGCCCGGATCGTCGCCCGCGACGGACGGCCAGACCGAACCGGCGAACCCTTCTCGCCGACGCTGCTGACCTCGACTCCCCGGACCGGGGGTCATTGTCACTCTCGATAGGAGAGTGCCAACGTCATGTTTAGCACTCGACCCTTGCGAGTGCAAGGAGGGGTGCCTGCCGGTCACCGGATCGCGGCGACCCATCCCTCGCCCAGGACCTCACTGACCCGGAACAGTCGCGACGTGCCGACGTCCCACGCGAGCAGGCGCTGGCCGCTGTCGCTCGCCGAGGAGAGGAGCAGCGTGTCGTCGTCGATCCAGCTCAGGGCGAGGCAGCAGCCCTTGGGCCTCACGTCGCGCGTGCCAGCGCCGAAGTCGAGCGCCAGCACCGACCGGTCCGTCCCCAGGCTGGCCACGATCGCCTGCGGGTTGCTCACCGTGCCGCCGCGAACCGGGCCCCGCAGGAACGCCGCCTGCGCGACGGAGTCCGGCGCCGAGACGGTCGGGCCGAACGGCTGGTCACCGGGCGCCGACCACGGCTGCACCCAGTCCACGTCGGCGGCGACCGCCTCGCCGTCGAGGCCGTAGATGGTGCCGGCCGAGGACTCGCCCAGCCGGATCGGGACCCAGATCTCGTCCTCGCCCGACCACCGCGCGCCCTCGGCCAGCCAGTCGGGAGTGTCGATGGTGGTCCACTCGCCCGTGAGGAAGTCGCGAACCTCGAGCGAGCTCTCCTGGATGAAGAACGCGTAGCGGCCGTCCGGCGACAGCCCGTACGACGACACCGGCGAGCGCACGTTGCCGCCCTCGTCGGCGACCCGCTCGAGCCTGGAGGTGTCGACGCGTACGACGCGGCCGGTGACCGTGAGGACGAACGCCTCGTTGCGCCTGCCGCCGAACAGGCCGAGCACCGGTTGCCCGATCTCACCGCCTGTCGCCGTCGACAGGTCGATCTCGGCCGGCAGCGGGGAGTCCGGCAGCAGCGGCAGGTCCGCCTCGTCGGCGGGCGAGGGCGCCCACCAGACGGGCGCGCCCGCATAGGTCCCGCCCGGGGTGGCCTGCGGCGCAGCGTCGTCCGAGGCGTCCGATCCGTCCGGCTGGGCGGCACCGGCGAGGTCCGCGAAGGACCCCACGTAGGACTCCTCCCCCGGCGTCCAGCCGCGGATGTCGCTCACCCGGAAGACGTCAGCGGTGCCGACGCGCCAGGCCAGGATCCGCGCTTCCGCGTGGCGCGACTCGAAGAGGACGGTGTCGGCGTCGAGCCAGCCGACGGGTGGGCAGCACTGGAGCCAGCGGCCGGCGTCTGTGCCGCTCCGGGCGAACGCGAGCAGAGCCTCCGGACGGTTGAGACCGCCCCCGCCGAGCGCGTCGACCGCCGAGGCAGGCGGAGCGTCGGGCACGTCGACCGGCCCCTCGAGGAACATTCCGCGAGCACCGTCGCTCCCCGTCCGGGCGACCGGGCCGTACGCGTCGTCGCCGGACTTCGGAGCGCGATATCCCACCTGCCCGTCCGACGCACCCACCGGTTCGCCGGTCGGCGCGTGGTCGAACCAACCGGAATCACTCGAGAGCACCGGAGCACTGAGCAGGCCGTCGTCGGTCCAGTAGGCGTTGGGCGCCGCGCCCGGGCGCATGTCGATCTTGGTGAACACGGCCTGCTCGAAGTCGTAGACCTCCAGCGACCGGTCCTGGGCGAAGAACGCGTATCGCCCGTCCGGCGAGAGGCTCTCCGCCGTCACCGGCGGCGACTCGTTGCCTCCCTCGTCAGTGACCGGCGGGAAGCCGACGTCGAGCGAGTACGACGTCCCGTCCGCGCCCACGACCACCACTCGTCCGGGCTCGTCGCCCCACACCTGGAACAGAGCGACAGCGCGAACACCCGCCGGCACCGGCGGTGCTCCCGCGGAGAGGTCGATCTCTGCAGGGAGGCCGCTCCCGACCACCTCCGGTAGGGCCTCCTCATCCTCGGTCGACGGCGCCCACCACACCGGCACCCCGCCGTAGCTCCCCGCGCGCTCGGCCACCGGCACCGGCCCCGTGTTCGTCGGGCTCGTCGCCGGTGGCGGCGCCGGCTCGTCTCCCCCGCCGGTCGCGACGACCGTGCCGGCACCGACGACCGCGACCACCGCGACGACGACGCCAGCGACGGTCCACCGGCGGCGCCGTACGTCCGACGCCCGGGCCAGTGCGCCGCCGACGAGGTCGACGGGTGGCAGGTCGGCGACCCGCTCCTCCAGCAGGTCCTGCAGTCGCTGCTCGGACATCAGTACTCCTCCCGCAGCAGGTCGGCGAGCTCCGGCGCGGCCTCGCGGAGGCGGCGCAGGGCGAGGTGGGTCTGGCTCTTGACGGTGCCGACGGTGACGCCGAGCACCTCGGCGGTGTCGCGCTCGGACAGGTCGTCGTAGTAGCGCAACACGACCACGGCGCGCTGCCGCGGCGTCAGCGCGGCGAGGGCGCGGTCGAGCAGCATCCGGCGGTCGGCGGCCGTGGCGATGTCGGGTACGTCGGGTCCGCGCGGGATGTCGGCGACCACCTCGTTGCGGCGCTTGCGCCACCACGAGATGTTGTCGCGGACGATGATCTGCCGCGCGTAGGCCTCGGGGCTACCGTCGGCCAGCCGCCGCCACCGCAGCGCGACCTTCGCGAGCGCCTCCTGCACCAGGTCCTCGGCGCGGTGGTGGTCGCCGGTGAGCAGCACGGCCGTGCGCAGCAGCGCGAGCTGCCGGTCGCCCGCCCAGCGCCGGAACGCCTCCTCGGCGCTCTCACCATCGGTCACACCCCATCAACGCACACCGAGGGCGCGAGGTTGGAGGGTTCGGCGGACTATCGGAGCCGCTGCGCCACCATGTCGGCGAAGAGCCCGGTGTTGTCCGGGGCGATGTCGAGGTAGAGGCCGGGCTCGATCAGCTCGAGCTCGCTGACCACCCACTGCCCCTCCCACTCCATCAGGTCGGCGCGCGCGTAGGCGAGGTCGGCGTCGAGCAGCGCGGCGGCCTCGCGGACCGCTGCACCGGCGACCTCCGCACGGACGGGATCGAGGTCCACCGGACGGCTCGAGCCGCCGTACTGCTCGTGCACCCGGACCTCATCCGCGGCGGCCCGCTTGTCCACCTGTGCGACGGCGCGGCCGTCCAGGACGAAGACCGACGACTCGCCGCTCGTGCGGACCGACGCCACGAGCGGCTGCACGATCCACGGACCGGTCGTCAGCCCCTCCAGTCGCGGATCGGACGCGGACTCCGCGACGACGACACCGACGCCACCGGCCCCGGTGCGCGGCTTGACGACCACCGTGCCCCACCGCCCGAGGGCGTCCCGGAGGCCCGGCACCAGCGTCCGGTCGTCGAGCAGCCCGGTCGGTACGACGGGCGTGGTGAGCTCGCCCAGGTAGGCCTTGTCGGCGTTCCACGCGAACACCTCCGCCCCGTTGAGCAGCGCGGTGCTCTTGTCGACCGCCCGCGCCCAGTCGAGGAACTCGGGCAGTCGCCGGTGGTAGTCCCACGTGGAGCGGACGGCGACCAGGTCGGCCGCTGCCCAATCGACGCTCGGGTCGTCCCAGCAGACCCAGCGCGCGTCGACGCCGCGGTCCGCGAGTGCAGCGACGAGCGCGGCACCGCCGTACTCGCCGTCGGGGAGGAGGTTGAACGTGGCAAGCAGGACCGAAGGCATGAGAGGAGCCTAGGGAGTGGCCAGAACCGCCCTTGACGGCGACTCTGTAAGTGATAACTTACGGTTCGTGACGACTTACGCAGTGGACCCGTGGGTCGCGCTCGGCGACCCGAGCCGCAAGCGGATCTTCGAGTACGTCGCCGCGCGCCCCCGATCGGTCGCCGAGATCGCCAGCGAGCTGCCGATCAGCCGCCCCGCCGTCTCCCAGCACCTCAAGGTGCTGCGCGACGCCCGCCTCGTGCTGGTGCACGCCGAGGGCACGCGCCGCATCCACCGCGTCGACCCCGACGGGTTGCGCCGCCTCCGCGCGGACCTCGACGCGTTCTGGGGCCAGGCCCTCGACACCTTCAAGCAGATCGCCGAAGAGGAGAACGACTCATGACCACCACCCCCACCGACACCACCGTCCGCCGCGAGATCACCGTCGCCGTACCGGTCGAGCGAGCCTTCGCCGTGTTCACCGAACGCTTCGGCGACATCAAGCCGCGCGAGCACAACATCATGGAGAGCCCGATCGTCGAGACGGTGCTCGAGCCCCGCGTGGGCGGCCACATCTACGACCGCGCCGAGGACGGCTCGGAGTGCCGCTGGTCCCGGGTCCTCGCGTTCGAGCCACCGCACCGGCTGGTGTTCTCCTGGGACATCGACCTCCAGTGGAGCCTCGAGACCGACCCGGAGAAGTGCAGCGAGGTCGAGGTGAGCTTCGAGCCCGAGGGCGACGGCACGCGCGTCGTCCTGGAGCACCGCCACCTCGACCGCCACGGCGAGGGCTGGGCCAGCATGAGCGCGGGCGTCGGCGACGAGGCCGGCTGGCCGCTCTACCTGGAGCGGTTCGCCGCCCTCGTCTGAGTCGTAGGAGTGAGAGTGACCTATAGGCCACTCTCACTCCTACGACTTCGGCTCAGCGCCCCGCCCGCGCCCTCCGTACGTCGAGCTCGGCCTCCGACTTCTCGGTCGCGCTGCGGCGCCGGCCCACGACCGCGCCCTCGCTCGCGAGCTGCACGCCGGGGACGCCGTTCTCGACGACCCAGGTGGCGCGCGTCGAGACCGGCGCGTCGGGGCGGGTGACGTACGGGATCACCCGGTAGTCGCTGCGCCACTCCTCGCGGGTCACCTTGCAGCGGACGTAGCCGCGCTGGGAGTTGAAGAACTTCAGGTGCGGGTTGGCGGCGAGCAGGTTCTCACCGCCCGGCGTCATGTCGGCGCCGTCGCCGCCGCTCGTGATCGACGTGCCGACGAACTCGCTGCCCACGACCGGCGACGAGGGGTCGTCGTAGTCGAGGAGCAGGTTGCTCGCGTAGTTCTGGTGCCGGTCGCCGGTGATCACGACGAGGTTGTCGACGCCGCGGTCGCGGGCCCCGCCGAGGATCCGCTCGCGGTTGGCGACGTAGCCGTCCCACGGGTCCATGAAGAGCAGCTTGCCGTCGGTCGCGTCCTGGTCGGTCTCCGCCATCGGCGCCTGGTTGGCCAGCACCTGCCACCGGGCCCGCGACCGCGCGAAGTTGTCGAGCAGCCACTTCTCCTGCGCCAGGCCCATCATCGACTTCGAGGGGTCGGTGCTCTCCGGGCCGGGCACGTCGCTGCCGTCGCCGTACGGCTGGTCGTCGCGGTACTGCCGGGTGTCCAGGACGTTGAAGTCGAGCAGGGTGCCGTAGGACAGCTTGCGGTAGATCTGCATGTCGGCGCCGCTCGGCACCGAGCCGGCGCGGAACGGCAGGTTCTCGTAGTAGGCCTGGAACGCGGCGGTACGGCGCGGCATCCACAGCTCGCCCTGGCTCTGGCTGGACGCCTCGGGGATCTCGTCCGCCCAGTTGTTCTCGACCTCGTGGTCGTCGGGCGTGACGACGAACGGCGCCGACGCGTGCGCGGCCATCAGGTTCGGGTCGCTCTTGTAGAGGCCGTACTGGAGCCGGTAGCGAGCCAGGTCGGTGGTCTCGCCCGCGAACTCCGGGCCCATCGGCTGGTTGCGTGCGCCGCCGGTGGCGTTGATGCCGTACTCGTAGAGGTAGTCGCCGAGGTGGACGACCAGGTCCAGATCCTCGTTCGCCAGGTGGCCGTAGGCGGTGTAGAAGCCCTGGTCCCAGCGGGCGCAGCTGGCGAACGCGAACGACACGGCCGCGTTGCGGGCGTCGAGCGAGGGCGCCGTCCTCGTGCGGCCGACCGGGCTGATGTGGCCGCCGACCCGGAACCGGAAGTAGTAGACGGTCGAGGGGCGCAGGCCCCACACCTCCGGGTGCACCGAGTGACCGAGCGCGGGCGTGGCCGTGACGGCGCCGCGCTTCACGACCCGGCGGAAGCGCTCGTCCTCGGCGACCTCGTAGGCGACGCCGACCGGCCGGGGCGGCATCCCGCCGGAGCCGTCGGCGGCGAGCGGGTCGGTGGCCAGCCGGGTCCAGAGCACGACCGAGTTGGGCAGCGGGTCGCCGGACGCGACCCCGAGCGTGAACGGGTAGTCGCGGGCGGCGGTGCGGGCGGCAGCCGAGCGGACGGCCGCGGCCTCGCCGGGGATGGCGCCGGTGCCGAGGAGTACGGCGGCCGCGCCGGCGCCGCCGACGAAGCCGCGGCGCCCGATGGCGGCCTTCGCGGCCGGGCCGGCCGAGCGCGTGGGGGATGCGGACATGACTCATCAACCTCCGAGATGGGCGAGAGCGGGATGGGGGCGCGGACCACCCTCGCCGCGGAGGTTGAACGTGACCGGACCACGAAGCGACGAGTCGTGCGGGTGAGAGTGACCGATAGGCCACGCTCACCCGCACGACCCACCCTCACCCGGCGCGCAGCGCCTCGGTGGGCGACATCCGGGCGGCCCGGGCCGCGGGATAGACGCCCGCGAGCACCCCGATCGCGACCGCCGCGAGCAGGCCGTAGCCGACGGCCTCGGGCGGCAGCGAGAACGTCAGGCCGTTCCAGTCGGTGTAGCCCCAGGTGACGCCGGCACCGCCGAGCACGCCGAGGACGCCACCGCCGATCGACAGCAGTACGGCCTCGACGAGGAACTGCACGCGCACGTGGCCACGGGTCGCGCCGAGCGCGCGACGCAGCCCGATCTCGCCGCGTCGCTCGAGGACGGACATCACCATCACGTTGGCGGTGCCCACCGCGCCCACGATCAGAGCGACCGCGCCGAGTCCGAGGAAGAGCGAGGTGAACGCGTCCTCGGCGGCGGCCTTGGCCTCCAGCGCGTCGGAGGGGCGGGACACGTCGACGTTCTCGGGCGCCTCGGGGTTGGCCTGCGCCGAGAGCACCGACGCGACGTCCTCCACCACGTCGGGATCGGTCCGGACGTAGAGCCGCGTCGGCGCGAGGTCGTCCTCGACGCAGGCCTCGGCGGCGCCGTACCCCACGAGGACCGAGCGGTCGAGGTCGGGCGCGAGCGGGAGCTCGTCCATGATCCCGACCACGAGCCACGACCGGCCATCGATCCACACCGACGTGCTGCCGTCGACCTCGGTGATGCCGAGCCGCTCGGCGGCGACCGCGCCGAGGACGGCGGTCGGGTAGGCGCCGATCGCGTCGTCGAGGAACCTGCCCTGCGCCATGGTCCCGGCCAGCGCGTCGAGCGTGGTCGGCTCGGCCGCCTTGAGCGAGATCCCGTTGGTCTCGTCGGGGTCGGCGAGCGCGCTGCGCAGTGCCGACTCGGACAGGTCGGTGACCATGGCGACCGACTCCACCGGCGCGATGTTGCGTACGCCGGCCGCGGCCGTGTCGGGGAGCGTGGTGTCGTCGCCGAGCCCGAAGCCCTCGCCGGACTCCGCCTGGAGCAGGTTGGTGCCGAGCGCGTCGAGCTGGTCGAGCAGGTCGGCCTGCGACGACCGCGAGATGCCGAGCACGCTCACCACGGTCGCGACACCGATCGCGATGCCGAGCGCGGACAGCACGCTGCGCACCTTCCGCGACCGGAGCGCGACGCCGCCGACCCGCGCCTGGTCGACGAGGCCGACCCGCGACCGCAGCCGGCTCACCGCAACCCCCCGGCACCGGGCGCGACGGCCGTGTCCGCGTTGATCAGGCCGTCCCGGATCTCGACCCGGCGCTGCATGGCGGCGGCCACCTCGTGCTCGTGGGTGATCACGACGATCGTGGTGCCCTCCGCGTGGAGCTCGTCGAGCAGCCCGAGCACCTCGGCCCCGGAGTGGCTGTCGAGGTTGCCGGTGGGCTCGTCGGCGAACACGATCGCCGGGCGGTTGAGCAGCGCCCGCGCGATCGCCACCCGCTGGCGCTCGCCTCCCGACATCAGCCGCGGGTCGTGCTCGAGCCGGTGACCCAGGCCGACCCGGCGCAGGGCCTCGCGGGCCCGCTGGGTGCGCTCCCTGCGCCGTACCCCCCGGTAGAGCAGGCCCTGCGCGACGTTGTCCGTCGCGCTCACGCCGTCGAGCAGGTGGAAGGACTGGAACACGAAGCCGATCCGGTGCGAGCGCAGGCCGGCGAGCTCGGCCTCGGACATCCCGGACGTGTCGCGGCCGTCGATGACCACCGTGCCCGAGGTCGGCCGGTCGAGCGTGCCGATGATGTGCAGCAGCGTCGACTTCCCCGAGCCGGACGGCCCGACGACGGCAACCTGCTCGCCGCGCTCCACCGTCAGCGAGACCCCGTGCAGCACCTCGAGGTCGCCGTAGCTCTTGCGCACGTCTCGTACGTCGAGGACGGGCGCGCTCATTCCGGCACCACCACCGTGTCGCCGACGGCGAGGCCGTCGATGATCTCGACGTAGCCGTCGGCGTAGAGGCCCGGCTCGACCGCGGTCAGCACCGGGTCGCCGGACCCCTCGACGAGCTCCACGGCGAAGCCGCCCTCGGCGAGCGCGACCAGGGCGGTGACCGGCACGGCGACGACGTCCTTCTTGGTGTCGCGCGCGAGGTCGACGCTCACGGTCGCGACGTCGAGGTCGGCGACCTTCTTCGACTCCTCGACGGCGAGCTCGACCGGGATCGTCGACGTCTCGGTGCCGTCCGCCGCCGTGGTGGTCTCGACCTCGCCGACCGACGACACCGTCGCCCTGATGGTCGCGCCGTCCGGCAGCGTGACCGTGGCCTTCGCGCCGACGTTGGCGAGCGACTCGTCCGAGGGCTCGAGGTCGACGTTGACCACGCGGTCCAGCGCCGAGGCGCTGTAGAGCTCCGTGGTCGTGCCGAGCACCAGCTGCTGCCCGACGGTGGCGGTGTGTGCGCCGACCCGCAGGGCGTCCTCGACGACCACGAAGTCGGCGGGGCTGGCGATCCCGTCCTCGTCGACGCCGAGGTCCTCCTGGAGGTCGAGCAGCGCCGACTCGGTGTACCAGGTGAACTCCTTGTTGACGGTGCCCGGGTCGTAGCCGAGGCGGGCGAGGTTGCGCTCGAGCTGGCGCACGTCCTTGCCGTCCTCGACCCCCTCGTAGAGGTCGCGCCACATCGGCAGGTCGCCCAGCAGCACGACCACGGGCAGGTCGTCGACGCGGTAGGCGACGTCGCCGCGGCGGAGCACGCTCGCCTCCTCGGGCAGCTCGGTCACGGTGCCCTCGCCGTTGGCGGTGACCGTGATCGAGTCCGCGTACTCCAGCGTGCCGCTCACCCGCTCCGCGTCGACGAGGTCGCGCCGTTCGGCGGTCGCGGTCGCGCCCGTCGTGGTCTCCGCGCCGTCGTCGGCCGAGGCGCCGCCCTCGCGCTGCCAGAGGTACGCCGTGCCGCCGGCCACCGCGAGCGCGAGCAGCACCACGCCGAGCAGCAGGCGGCGTACGCGCGGGACCGAGAACACGGTCACGGCCGCATCTCCTCACCCATGCCGACCTCGTCCATGCAGGTCTCCTGGGCCTCGCGGAAGGTGGGGTCCTCGGGGTCGACGCCCTCCGGCGGGCCGAAGCGGACCATGCCGTCGTCGAACTCCGGGTCAGGCATGTCGATGCCGTTGTCGCGCATGCACTCGGCGAAGTCGAGCAGCCGGTCCTGCATCTCCGACTCGTCCTCGGGCGACAACTGGCCGCCGAAGTCGGGCTGGAGGTCTTCGCACGCCTCCTGGGCCTTCTCGAGCGTCGCCTGGTCGGGCATCTCGCCCTCGCCATCGCCGGCGCGGAACTGGAGGCGACCGTCCTCGTCCACCTCCGGATCGGGCATGTCGACGCCGTTGTCGCGCATGCACTGCGCGAACTCGAGCGCCTGCTCCTCGGCCGACTTCTCGTCGCCACCGTCGCCGCCGCTGTCCCCGCCGTCGTCGCCGGCTGCCCCGTCGTCGAGGCTCGCCACGCCGTCGGTCCCGTCGTCCTCCGACCCGCACGCGGTGGCGGTGAACAGCAGCAAGGCGGCCACGCACAGCGCCGCACCCAGTCGTCTCATCATCTTCTGGCCTTCCGTCGCGGGCACCTCGTTGCCCGGGTGACGGCGACGCTAGGAACCGGGCTCGTGAGCCGAGCCAAGGAAGTCTGAGAGCTTCGTGAGGGCTGCCTGTGGAGTCAGCGCGCGGGGACGGCAACCGGGGCGCCGACGGGGGCTCCGACCGTGAACCCGACCTCGCTCCCGCCTCCGGCGCGGGGCCGGAAGAACGCGGCACCTCCGTGCCGCTCCGCGACGTCGGCCACGATCGCGAGCCCGAGGCCGGAGCCCGGCAGCTCGCGCGCACCGGCCGACCGCCAGAACCGCTCGAACGCCGCCGCCCGCTCCTCCGCGGGGAGGCCCGGCCCGCGGTCGCTGACCGTGACCGCCTGGTCGCGGACCGAGAGCCCGACCGGGCCGTCGGAGAACTTCAGGGCGTTGTCGAGCAGGTTCACCACCGCGCGCTCCAGCGCCGCCGGGTCGCCGGCGACCGGCGAACCCGGCGCGACGTCGATGTCCAGCCGTCGCGCGGGATCGCGCCGCTGGGCGCGGTCGACGGCACGCAGGGCGACCTCGTCCAGCCGGACCGGTACGACGGCGTCGGCCGCTCCCCCGCGTGCGATCTCGCCGAGCTCGGCGACGAGGTCGGTCAGCTCCTCCACCTGCCCGAGCACGGCGCGTCCGACGCGGCGGCGCTCCTCCGGCGACAGCGGCCGACCGCGGTCGTCGGCCCGCATCAGCCACTCGACGTGGGTGCGGAGGCTGGTGACCGGGGTGCGCAGCTCGTGGCTGGCGTCGACGACGAGCTGCTGCTGGCGCGCGCGGGACGCCGCGAGCCGGGTGGTCATCGCGTTGAACGCGGTCGTGAGGCGGGCGACCTCGTCGCGCGGCGCGCCGCCGGCCGCGGCGTCGTACGTCAGCGGGACCGAGAGGTCGTCGGTCGCCGCGACGTGCTCGGCGGCGTCGGCCACCCGCTCCACCGGCCGCAGGGTGGTGCGAGCGACGTACCACCCGGTGAGCGCGGCGAGGAGGACGCCGAGGCCGGAGGCGAGCCCGAGGATCCAGGCGAGCCGGTCGAGCGTCGTGTTGACCTCCTGGAGCGACCGCACCGTCTGCACGGCCGTGCCGTCCTCGAGCGGGCGGGTCAGCACGCGTACGTCGTCGCCGTTGCTGTCGACCGCGTCCCGCAGCACCTGCCCGCTGCCGTCGACGGCGACGGCGAGCTCGTCGGCCGTCGGCTGGAGGATCGGCGTCTCGCGGCCGGGGCTGCAGACCTCGCCACCCGGCAGGATCACCTGCACGTTGGCGATGAGCCGTTCCTCCTCCGCGGCGAGGGGGACATCCTGGCAGAGCCGCGCGGCCAGGTCGGCCGGCAGCTCGACCCGGGTGGCGCCGGGCGGCTCCGCCGACCCGTCGAGCTGCACGCTGCGCACCATCGTCGGCAGCCCGAGCGACGCGTCGATCTGGGCGCGCAGCGTCTCGCGGGCCGCGACCCACGCGACCACGCTCGCGGCGACGATACCGAGGGCGACCACAGCGGCGCAGAGGAGCGCCAGGCGGGAGCGGATCGTCAGCCGCCGCACCAGCGACTTCACACCGGCTCCCGCAGCACGTAGCCCACGCCGCGCACGTTGTGCAGCAGCCGGCTGCCACCGTCGATCTCGGTCTTGCGCCGCAGGTAGCCGACGAACACGTCCAGGGTGTTGGAGCCGGAGTCGAAGTCGAGGCCCCACACCTCGCGGAGGATCAGCCGGCGCTCGAGGACCCGCCGCGGGTTCTGGAGGAACAGCTCGAGCAGGTCGAACTCGGTGCGGGTGAGCTCGAGCGGCCGCCCGTCGCGCGTCGCCTCGCGCGACGCCGGGTCGAGCACCACCCCGCCGTACCGCAGCACCGGGTCCACTGGCCCCCTCCGGCGGCGGAGGAGGGCGCGGAGCCGGGCGAGGAGCTCCTCGAGCGCGAACGGCTTCACCAGGTAGTCGTCGGCGCCGGCGTCCAGCCCGAGCACCCGGTCGTCGGTGCCGTCGCGGGCGGTCAGCAGCAGGATCGGTACGTCGAGCGCGCGCGAGCGGATCCGCCGGCAGACCTCGAGCCCGCCGATGTGCGGCATGCCGACGTCGAGCACGACGAGGTCGGGGACCGCGTCGGCGATGGCGCCGAGTGCCGCGCCGCCGTCGGCGGCGGTGACCACGTCATAGCCCTCGAAGGACAGGCCGCCGGCCAGGCTGCCGCGGACGTCGGGCTCGTCGTCGACGACGAGGATCCGGGCGCCCGCAGGACGCGGCTCGTGGTTCACCGGACCAGGGTGCCCGCCGATCCTGAGAGGAGATGAAGAGCAGCCCGAGCCTCAAGCCAGGATCACGCGCCGCGGCGTTTGTGGGCGGGGCACTCGACGAAGCCCGAGCGGAACGCCATCACGACCAGCTGCACCCGGTCGCGGGCGCACAGCTTGCCGAGGAGGCGGGCGACGTGGCTCTTGACGGTGGCGATCGAGATGAACAGCTCGGCGGCGATCTCGGCATTGCTCAGGCCGCGCGCCACGCACCGCAGGACCTCCTGCTCACGGCGCGAGAGCAGCTCGGCCCAGGCCGGGCCGGCGGGGTCGGGAGCGGGGAGGGTCGTCGGCGCCGGCGTGGCCGGGGCGGGCATCGGGCCGGGCGCCGGGACGGAGCGGAGGATGCCGTGGCGGGTCCGCACCGTCGGGATCGGCCGGTGGGTCGGGGGGTTCCGGGGGCAGGGCATCAGGCTCATGGGACGACCGTGCCGGGCCGGCCGTCCCGGGCGGCAGGGGCAGGAGTCCCGACCTGGCCGCGGGATTTGTCCCGAGTCGCGCGTTGCGTCCTGCGACGGGGTCGCAACGGGGCTCAGCCCGCAGGACGGATCGGACCACCACGAGCGTCGATCGCCCGCAGGGCGGCGGGCACCATCGCCCGCGCGGTGCGCTGGTAGCCCAGGGAGCTCGGGTGGAAGCGGTCCAGCGCGAACATCTCCTCCGGGTGCGCCAGGAAGAACGGCCCGACCACGCGAGCGAGGTCGACGACCTCGACGCCGAGCGGCGCGACCGCGCGCGCCTGGGCGGCGGCGACCTGGCGGGAGGCGATCGAGGCGAGCGTGCGCAGCGGCTGCGGCACCTGCTTGAGCGCGCCGAGGTCGGGGCAGGTGCCGACGACCACCGCCGCTCCCCGCTCCTGGAGGCTCCGCACGCAGGCGGCGAGGTTGCGGCCGCTCTCCTCGGCCGGCACCCGGTGGAGCACGTCGTTGCCGCCGACGACCACGATCGCGAGGTCGGGCCGGTAGGCCGGGCCGAAGTGGGCCAGCTGCCCGGCGAGGTCGCGCGACTCGGCACCGATCCGCGCGACGGTGCGCAGCCGGACCGGCCGCCTCGCGTGCCGCGCGACCCGGCGGGCGACCCGGGCGCCGACGGTGTGCGACGGGAGGGTCGCGCCGAGGCCGGCCGCCACTGAGTCGCCGACCACGACGATGCGGAGCAGCTCGCGCTGGTAGCGGTCGCCGTACCGCCCGTCGGCATTGGGCGCCGCCCAGCCGAGCGGCGTCCCGGTGATGCTGCGCGTGTAGGCGACCTGCCGCTCGATCAGGGCCTTGCCGCCGGCGACCACGCCGTACGTCGCGGCCGCGCCCGCCGCGAGGGCGAGCACGACGCGTCTCCTCACGCGGAGGGGTCCGCGATCTGCTCGCCGGTCTCGGCCTCGATCACGTCCGGATCGGGCTCCACGACCTGGGGCGCGTGGTGGCCGAACGGTACGCTCTCGTGCTCGCCGAGCGCGGTCAGCAGCGAGGGCAGCAGCGCCTTGGCGGTGCGCTTGTAGCCGAGCGCGCTCGGGTGGAACCGGTCGAGGCTGAACATCTCGTCGGGGTTGGTGATGAAGAACGGTCCGACCACGCGGGCGAGGGACACCGCATGCGCTCCGTTCCGTACGGCGGCCGCAGCCTGCGCGGTGGCGAGCTGGCGCGACATCCGCGAGCCGAGCGAGCGCAGGGGCTGCGGGACCGGGCGCAGCGCGCCGAGGTCGGGGCAGGTGCCGACGACGACCTCGGCACCGAGCTCGCGCAGCCGCACGATCGCGTCCTCGAGGTGCTTGACCGACGTCGAGACCGGCACCCGATGGGTCACGTCGTTGCCGCCGACGACGATGACCGCCAGGTCGGGCCGGTAGCCCGCCGGGAGCCCGTCCAGCTGGCCGGCGAGGGCCGACGACTCGGAGCCCACGACCGCGGTCGTGCGCAGCCGCACCGACCGCTGGAGCTCCTTCGCGAGCCCGCGGGCGAGCCGCCCGCCGAGCGTGTCCTTGGGCCGCTCGGCACCGAGACCGGCCGCGATCGAGTCGCCGAGCACGACGAGGTCGAGGCGGTCGCCGTACGACTTCTTCCAGGTGCGGGACGCGTCGATCGCGTCCTCACCCAGCGGCTTCCCGATCCGCCGGCGCGCGATCGCCGCCTGCCGTCGCAGCAGCTCACGGGTGCCGCCGGCCGTCAGGCTGATCGCCCCCACCACGGCCGCGCCCCCGATCATCGTGCGCTTGCGGATCACGTGATGTTTGAACCAGACCCACCTGAACGGACCGTGGCGGCGCGGTGGCGTGTTCGTGTCGCGGATACGCGCGTTCCGGCGGCTTGGCTCACGTACAGTCCCGCCGTGCTGAAGACCCGTACGGCGGCTGTCGTTCTCGCTGCCTGCCTCGTCGCGGCTTGCTCGTCACTCGACCGCGGCGAGCCGGGTGGAGCCGACGAAGCACGAGTCCCCGACGGGTACCGGCTCGTGGAGACGGACGAGACCCGGCTCCAGATGGCCGTGCCTGAGCACTGGCAGACCATCACGCCGGAGCGCCACGCCGAGCTGATGCGTGACTACACGAACCTCAGCACGGAGCAGGCCGAGCGCGAGGCGGCGGCCACGGATCACGTCGCCCATGCGCTCGGCGGCAACCTCGTCGTGCGCCCAGAGCCTCAGCTGGACCGGGTTCCGACGACGTCGACGCTCCGGAACGACTTCATGATCACCACCCGGGGCACGCGGCAGTTGCGCCACTCTGCCTACGTCGACACCGCGGTCGGCCCCGGCCTCGTCGGGGAGTTCGCCTTCAAGGGAGGCTACGCCGCGATGCTCTTCGTCGCCCCCGAGGCCGGGGTGACATCGATCCACCTCGACACGGGCAGCCGGTTGCTCACTCGCGAATACCTCGATGTCTTGCTCGAGACGCTCGCCGAGGTCGACTGACCGGGTTCCCATCGAACCGCGACTTGCCGTCGGCACTGGCGAGAACATGTTCTAGCGGTCACCATGTCCGTGTGACCCAGACCACGGCGAACCCCGACGCTGCGACCCCGGCCCCGGCCCGACCGCTGAACCTCGCCGACGTCATCGAGGTGATGGCCGACGCGATCCCCGAGCGCGCCGCCGTCTTCACGATGGCCCGGACGTACTCCTACGCGGAGGTCGACGAGCGCGCCTCCCGGCTCGCCAACCACCTGCTCGGCCTCGGCATCGCGCCGGGCGACCATGTCGCCGTGCACGCCTCCAACCGCATCGAGTGGGTCGACGCGCTCTACGCGTGCCTCAAGATCCGTGCGGTGCCGATCAACGTCAACTACAAGTACCTCCACGACGAGCTCGCCTACCTCTACGACAACGCCGACTGCGTCGCCGCGATCATCGCGCCGGAGCACGTCGACGCCGTACGGGAGCTGGGCCTCCCCGACCTGCGACACCTGGTCGTGCTCAACGAGGAGTACGACGCCGCGCTGGCCGCCGCGTCGGCGCAACGGCCGGACGTGGGCCGGTCGGGCGACGACTCCTACGTGCTCTACACCGGCGGCACCACCGGCAACCCCAAGGGCGTGGTGTGGCGCAACGAGGACCTGATCCTCGCGGCGCTCAACGCGGCGCGGTACGGCGCTCCTGTCGAGTCGGTCGAGGCGCTCGGCCGGGAGGCGGCGGCCAACGAGAACCCGATGACGCTCCTCGCGTGCGGGCCGATGATGCACGGCGGCAGCCAGTGGATCCTGGGCAACGGCCACGTCGCCGGCTACACCGTGGCGCTCTACACCGAGCCGTCGTTCGACGCCGCCAAGATCCTCGACCTCGTGCAGGCCGCCGGCGTCAACTCGCTGACGTTCCTCGGCGACGCGATGGGCCGTCCGGTCGCGGAGGCGATCCTCGCCGAGCCCGACCGCTGGGACCTGTCCTCCCTGGCGGCGGTCTCCAACGGGGCGGCGCCGCTGTCCGACGGGGTGCGCGCCGAGATCCGACGGGCCCTGCCGGGCCGCTTCATCCTCGACACCTACGGCGCCTCCGAGTCCGGCGCGACCGCGTCGCGGGTCGACGAGGGCACGGACGGGCCGGTCGGGGCGCCGCGGTTCACGCCGGGCCCCGACGTCATGGTGTTCACGCCGGACCTCCGGCCGGCCGCCGTCGGCGAGGAGGGCCTGCTGGGCCGCTCGGGACCGATGCCGCAGGGCTACTACAAGGACCCGGTCAAGACCGCCGCCACGTTCAAGGAGATCGACGGCAAGCGCTGGACCATCCCCGGCGACGCGGCCCGGCTCGAGGAGGACGGGATGATCTCGTTGCTCGGCCGCGGCTCGGTCTGCATCAACACCGGCGGCGAGAAGGTCCACCCGGAGGAGGTCGAGTCGGTGTTGCTACGCCACGACGACGTCTTCGACGCCGCGGTCATCGGCACGCCCCACGAGCGGTGGGGGCAGCAGGTGACCGCCCTCGTCGAGCGACGGGAGGGGTCGCCGGTGTCGGCGGACGACCTGCGCGACCACTGCCGCGCGCTGATCGCCAACTACAAGGTGCCCAAGGAGGTGCTATTCGTCGACCGGGTCCCGCGGACGGCGGTCAGCAAGGTCGACTACGCCGCCAGCGCGGCCCTGGCGGTGGAGCTGCTCTCCTAGGACTCCTGGTCGCCGGCGACCAGGATCGTCGGCTCGTGGCGCACCGGGAAGTTGACCGACTGCGCGATGAAGCAGTTCGCGCTCGCCTCGTGGTGGATCTCCCGGGCGAGCCCGACGTGCGCGGGATCGGCGATCGTGACCTGTGGCCGGAGCAGCACGTCGGTGAAGCGGCCGCCCTGGCCGACCTGCGCCATGGTGCCGACCGGGCTGTCCTCGTAGGCGAGCACCGTGATCCCGTGGTTGACCGCCGAGTGCAGGTAGGACAGCAGGTGGCACTGCCCCAGCGCCGCCACCAACAGCTCCTCGGGGTTCCACCGGTCGGCATCGCCCCGGAACGTCGGGTCGGCCGACCCCAGCAGGTCGGGCTTGCCGTCGGCGTGCAGCAGCACCTGACGCCCGTAGTCGCGGTAGCCGCTGGTCCCGGTGCCCCGGTTGCCCTGCCAGGTGAGCTCGAGCGCGTAGTGGTGGTCGGTCACCCGGCCATTGTGGCGCTTGCTCAGCAGCCGCCGGCGACGGCCGGGATCACCGAGACCTTGGTGCCGTCGGGGGTCGGCGTGGCGAGGTCCTGCTGGAAGCGCACGTCGTCCTCGCCGACGTACACGTTGACGAAGCGGCGCAGCTTGCCGTCCTCGTCGACGATCCGGCCCTTGATCCCGGCGAAGTTGGCGTCGAGGTCGTCGAGCACCTCGCTCAGGGTCGCGCCGTTGGCGGTGACCTCGGAGTCGCCGCCGGTGTAGGTGCGGAGGATGGTGGGGATCCGGACGCTGACGCTCATGCTGTTGTCGTTCCTCTGTTCTGTGGTGTTCTCAGATGCCGGTGGCCTTGAAGGCGTCGTATGTGGGCGCGATCGTGGCGCGGGGGGCGACCTGGTCGGAGATCGCGTCGAGGGTCTTCAGGCCGTGGCCGGTGTTGATCACGACCGTCTCGAGCGACGGGTCGAGCTGGCCGGTCTCGACGAGCTTCTTCAGGACGCCGACCGTCGTGCCGCCGGCCGTCTCGGTGAAGACGCCCTCGGTGCGGGCGAGCAGCACGATCGCCTCGCGCACCTCGTCGTCGGTGATGTCCTCGACGGCACCGCCGGTCTGGCGGCAGATGTCGAGCACGTAGATGCCGTCGGCGGGGTTGCCGATCGCGAGGCTCTTGGCGATGGTGTCGGGCTTGACCGGGCGGATCGCGTCGGTGCCGGCCTTGTAGGCGACCGAGACCGGCGAGCAGCCGGTGGCCTGAGCGCCGTACACCTTGTAGGGCTTGTCCTCGACGAGGCCGACCTTGATCAGCTCCTGGAACGCCTTGTGCACCTTGGTCAGCTGCGAGCCGGACGCGACGGGGATGACGATCTGGTCGGGCAGCCGCCAGCCGAGCTGCTCGGCGATCTCGTAGCCCAGCGTCTTGGAGCCCTCGGCGTAGTAGGGACGGACGTTGACGTTGACGAACGCCCAGCCGTCCTCCTCGCCGGCGATCTCCGAGGCGAGCTTGTTGACGTCGTCGTAGTTGCCGTCGACGGCGACGAGGTTCTCGGTGTAGATCGCGGAGTTGACCTGCTTCGGCTTCTCCAGGTTGCTCGGGATGAAGACGACGGTCTTGATCCCGGCCCGGGCGCCGGCGGCGGCGACCGCGTTGGCGAGGTTGCCGGTGGAAGGGCAGGCGAAGACCTTGGCGTCGAGCTCGCGCGCGGCCGAGAGGGCGCAGGCGACGACCCGGTCCTTGAAGGAGTTGGTCGGGTTGGTGGAGTCGTCCTTCACCCACAGGTTGGTGATGCCGAGCTCGCGGCCGAGGTTTTCGGCCTTGAGGAGCCGGGTGAAGCCGGGCTCCATGTTCGGGCTCTGCTCGATGTCGGACGGCACCGGGAGCAGCGCCTTGTAGCGCCAGATGTTGCGCGGACCGGCCTCGATCTCCTCGCGGGTGACCTCGGGGAACTCGTAGGCGATCTCGAGCGGGCCGAAGCACTCCGGACACGCGTAGAACGGGCCGAGGTCGACCCGGTGGCCGCACTCACGACAGGACAGCGCGACGGCGTGGCCGAACGCGCCCTCCCGCAGGCCGGACGTGGCCGTGCTCGTCGCTGGGGTGTCGATGGTGCCGGTCTCGTCGGTCACGACGGCGCTCATGGGATCCTCCTTCTCATCTGTCCCGTCACGTCCGTCGTGCGGGCCGGATTTGGCACCGTCTCCACGACTGCCGCCGCATCTGCGCGGCAGGAGGCTCGTGGCGGTTGCCGGGACTTCAACGGGCCGTTCCCTCAGTCCCTCTGGATGAGCAGTCGTCAACCTATCGGCAGCCTGGTCGCGCACCGAATCGAGGTCCCGACATTCGAGACCGGTGTCCAGGATGCGGACATTTGTCGGATCTGTCGTTGAAACGTTCCGCCGCTGTCGATCCGGCGCCGGGTCGCGCGTCATCCCGGTGACAGACCGACCAGCAACAGGAAGGATCGCAGCATGACCACCACGTACGTCGTACTGCTGCCCGGCGACGAAGGCGCCTGGGAGCGCGCGACCCCGGAGGAGCAAGCAGCCGTGTTCGCGCGGCACGAGGAGTTCAGCCGGGCTCTCGCCGAGCGGGGCCACAACGTCACCGGCGGCGCGGAGCTCACCCACTCCCGCACCACCCGCAAGGTCGCGCGCGACGCGGCCGGGCAGCTCGTGGTGACCGACGGCCCCTACGCCGAGACCGTCGAGCAGCTGAGCGGCTTCTACGTCGTCGAGTCCGACGACCTCGACGACCTGGTCCAGGTCTCCGCCATCCTCGCCGACCCCGGCGGCCCGCCGGTCGAGGTGCGGGCGGCGGTCGACCACAGCGGGGACGCCGGCTGACGGTGGACCCGCAGGCGGCGCTCGCCGCAGCCCTGCACGACGAGTGGGGCCGGCTGCTGGCCCTGCTCGTCGCGCGGTTCCGCCGGCTCGACCTCGCCGAGGACGGCCTCGCCGAGGCTTTCGAGGCGGCGGCACGCACCTGGCCGGACGCGGGCGTGCCGGCCAACCCGGCGGCCTGGTTGTTGACCACTGCCCGGCGCCGCGTGCTCGACCGCCTGCGCAGCGAGGAGGTGCTCGCCCGGCGGATGCCGCTGCTCGCTGTCGAGGCCGGGCTCACCGCGGAGGCGCAGCGCGTCATGGCTGACCCGGGCGACGAGCTGGTCGACGAGCGACTCCGACTCGTGCTGCTGTGCGCCCACCCCCAGCTTTCGCGCGAGGCCGCGGCGGCACTCACGCTCCGGATGGTGCTCGGTGTGTCGACCGACGACATCGCCCGGCTGTTCCTCCAGTCGGGGCCGACGATGGCGGCGCGCCTCACCCGCGCCCGTAAGCGGATCGCGGGCGAGCGGTTCGCCGTACCGTCCGCGGGGGAGCTGCCCGGCCGCGTCGCCGCGGTCGCCGACGTCGCCTACCTGGCGTTCACCGCGGGCTACGCGCCGGGCTCCGGGCCGGACGTGCTCCGCGCAGAGCTCGCCGGGGAGGCGATCCGGCTGGTGCGCGTCCTGCGCTCGCTCCTGCCGTACGACGACCCGGAGCTCACCGCGCTGCTGGCGCTGATGCTGCTCCAGCACTCGCGTCGCGACGCGCGCGTCCGCGACGGCTGCATGGTGCTGCTGCCCGACCAGGACCGGTCGCTGTGGCGGCACGACGAGATCGAGGAGGCGCTCGCGCTGCTGCGGCCGCTGACCGACCGGCCCGCGGCGCCGTACCTCCTCCAGGCGCTGATCGCGTCGG
This sequence comes from Nocardioides thalensis, assembly GCF_013410655.1. Classification (NCBI taxonomy): domain Bacteria; kingdom Bacillati; phylum Actinomycetota; class Actinomycetes; order Propionibacteriales; family Nocardioidaceae; genus Nocardioides; species Nocardioides thalensis. The sequence continues at coordinate 792,743 of NZ_JACCFP010000001.1, read as the reverse complement.
AGCACGCGATATCCGCGTTCACCGGTGCGACGGCGTGGGACCGGATCGTCGCGCGCTACGACGAGCTGCTCGCGCTCGGCGACTCCCCGGTCGTGCGGCTCAACCGCGCGGTCGCGCTCGCCGAGGCGTCGGGGCCGGAGGCCGGGCTGGCCGCGCTCGCGGGCGTCGCGATGCGCGGTCACCGCCTGCCGGCCGCGCGGGCCGAGCTGCTCGCGCGAACCGGGGCGACGGAGGAGGCGCGGGCGTCGTACGAGGCCGCCATCGCGCTGTGCGGCAACAAGGCCGAGCGGTCCCACCTGGTGGCTCGTCGCGCGCTGCTCGACCCCGGATCCTGACGTCTCGCGCCCCGAAGTGTGCCGGTTCGCGCCCCGAAGTGTGCCGGTTCGGCGCGGCGTCAGGCGGCGCGGGCCTCGCGGGCGTCGGCGGTGAGCTGGCGGAGCAGGCCGAGCACGCCCTCGGGGCCGTGGACGACGACGTCGGCGAGCGGGATCAGGGCGCTCTCCTCCGAGGACGCCGAGCAGACGCGCAGGGTGGCGAGGCCCTCCTTCTCGAGGTCGGCGACCGCCTCGAACGCCTCGATGTCGCCGAGGTCGTCGCCGGCGAAGACGAACCCCTGCGCGTCGAGGTCGGCGGCGAGCCGGTCGACGACCATGCCCTTGTGGGCGCCGGCGGAGCGCACCTCGATCACGTTGCGGCCGGGTTCGATGACCAGGCCGTGCCGGACCGCCAGCTGCGACATCGGCTCGAGGAGCTCCTTGAAGGTCGCCTCGGGGTCGTCGAGCCGGCGGGTGTGGACGGCGACCGCCAGTCCCTTGTCCTCGACGAAGGCGTCGGCGGCGCCGGCCTGCCGCAGCACCCGCGGGAGGTCGCGCTCGAACGTCGCGAGCCCGCGTGGCGGTCGGGGTCCGACGATGCGGCGGTTGCCGGAGCTCCAGCGCTCGTTGCCGTACTGGCCGAAGAGGAACAGCTCCTTGCCGGCGGCCTGGATCGCGTCGCCGACCTCCTCGAGCCCGCCGAGGTCGAGCGCCTGGCGCGCGGGGCGGCCGGTGATCACCGCGATCGCGGCGACCTCGGCGGCGAGGTCGACGAGCGTGTCGCTGGCGTCGGGGTGGATGTGGGCCCGGGTCGGGTCGTCGACGATCGGGGCGAGGGTGCCGTCGAAGTCGAGCCCGACGACGGTGCGCGACGCCGCGCGGACGACGGCCGCGTAGCGATGCTCACCCTCGAGCGACGAGAACTCCACGCTCCCAGCCAATCATGGGACGCAACAGCGCAGGTGGCCGGCGGGTGAAATCCGCCGACGGCTGGTCGCAGTGGCCGAGCGTCAGCCGACCTCGCCGGTGAGGATCAGCGTGAGGTTCTCGGTGCTCATGTCGCTGTCGAGGTCGGCGGGCATCACCCGCTGCACGCCGAGGTCGAGAGCCAACTGGCGACCCTCGCGCTTCATGCCCTCGGGGTAGTAGACGGTGGTCGCCGGGATCGTGCCGTACCAGTTGTCGGCGATCAGGGCGTTCCACCCGATCTCGTCGACCTGGGCCAGCACCTCGGAGGCGAGCCCGGCGATGGTGGTGTTGTTGAAGACGTTGACGCCGACCGTCGCCTTGTCGATGGGCGGCTTCGGCTTCTTCGTCTCCTCCTCCGTCGGCTCGTCGGTGGCCTCGGTCTCGTCGTCGGTCGACTCGGTGGAGTCGCCGTCGGAGGAGGGGGTGTCGGACGCGGTCGTGATCTCGCGCTCGGTCGGCTCGGCGTCGCGGGTGGCGAAGTAGGCCACCGCGGCGACCGCCAGCACCAGGATGCTGAAGAGGATCACCGGCGAGGGCAGCACCGCCCCGCGCTGGTCGCTGCGTCGGCTCGTGCCGGCCATGGCGCTCAGATCTCGAAGCCGAGGCGCCGCGCCGAGCGCTGGCGCTGCCGCTGCGAGCGGAGGCGGCGGAGACGACGGACGAGCAGCGGGTCGGCCTCGAGCGCCTCGGGCCGGTCGATCAGGGCGTTGAGGACCTGGTAGTAGCGCGTGGAGCTCATGTCGAACTTCTCGCGGACGGCGGTCTCCTTGGCGCCGGCGTACTTCCACCACTGGCGCTCGAACTCGAGGATCTCGCGGTCACGAACGCTGAGCTCGGCCGCAGGCGAGGCCTCGGCCGCGTGGGCCTGACTGCTTCGCTGGGTCTCCATGCTCACATCTCCCCCTGGTCGACGTACGTTCTCCACCACTGTAGACGGCGAATCACACGGGTGTCATTCCCACGCCGAAACTGGTCGATAGGGTTCCCGTCGTGACCCAGCCCCCAGTGCGATGGGGCGTCCTCGCCCCCGGCGCCATCGCCGCCCTGTTCGCGAGCGACCTCGCCCTCGTTCCCGGCGCCGAGCTGGCCGCCGTCGGCTCCCGCGACCTGGCGCGCGCGACCGCGTTCGCGAAGGAGTACGGCGGCCGCGACACCCGCGCCTACTCCTCCTACGAGGAGGTCGTGGCCGACCCCGGCGTCGACGTGGTCTACGTCGCCTCGCCCCACGCCCTCCACCTCGAGCAGGCGCTGCTGGCGATCGAGCACGGCAAGCCGGTCCTCTGCGAGAAGCCGCTCACGCTCGACCGCGCGACGTCGGAGCAGCTCATCACGACCGCGCGCGACGCCGGCGTCTTACTCATGGAGGCGATGTGGATGGCGTGCAGCCCGGTCATCCGCGACCTCGCCGACCGGCTCCGCGCCGGCGACTTCGGCACGCCCCGCCACCTCTCCGCCGACCTGAGCTTCCACTTCGTCACCGAGCCCGACCACCGGCTCCGCAACCCCGCCCTCGGCGGCGGCGCCCTGCTCGACGTCGGCATCTACCCCCTGACGTTCGCCCACCTGATGCTCGGCGAGGCCCTCGACCTCCGCGCGGTCGCCGTCCTCGACACGGTCCCCGAAGGCGTCTCCCCCCGACCAGTGGTCGACCTCGACGTCTCGATCGCCGGCCGCTACCCCGGCGACACCCTCGCCGACCTCGCCGCCGGCTTCACCTCCCACTCCCCCATCACCGCCTGCATCCGCACCGACGAGGGCTGGATCGAGGTGCCCACCGAGTTCCACCACCCCACCCACTTCACGTTCCACCGCCCCGACCACGACCCGGTCCGCTTCGACCCGCCCGTCCCCCGCATCGGCGAGGGCTACGGCAACGAGGCCGTCGAGGTCGCCCGCTGCCTCCACGAGGGCCTGCTCGAGTCACCCCTCGTCCCCCACACCCAGACCCTCACGATCATGGGCCAGCTCGACGACCTCCGCGCCCAGGTCGGCAGCGGGTAGGTCTCGTGACGGCCCTGGCGGGCCTCCTCGACCAACAGCCCACAATCCCCGCGGCCTCGTCCACCAACAGCCAACGGCGGGTCCCCGGGCCGGTCGCTCGACCCACCTCGCTCCCGGCGATTTCGCGACGACGCGCCGGCGCCCCAACCACCGCGGCGCCCAGCAACCGAGCGCCGCAGCGCGGCGGAGCGAGCAAGCCGGGAGCGAGGTGGGGCGAGCGACCGGCACGGGTACGAGCGCGGCGGAGCGACCAAGCCGGGAGCGGGGCCGGCCGGGCGGCCGTCCCTGCCCACCGCCTAGCACCCCGGCAACACTGGAAAAACGCTCAGCCAGCAGCCAAAAATCGAACCACGGCCAACACCCGACGATGCGCACTGTCGTCATCCGGCGCCAGGTCCAGCTTCGCGAAGATCCGCTGCGTGTGCTTCTCGACCGCACCCAAGGTCACGACCAACGCCTCCGCGATCGACGCGTTCGACCGCCCCTCCGCCATCAAGGTCATCACCTCCCGCTCCCGCGGCGTGAGCCGCGCGATCGGGTCGGCCCGCCGGTTCATGAGCTGCCGCACCACGAGCGGGTCCAGCGCCGTACCTCCCGCGGCAACGGCCTCGACCGCCCCGAGGAACTCCCGCACCTCGGTGACCCGGTCCTTGAGCAGGTAACCCACCCCCTGCTCGCCGGTCGCGAGCAGCTCGTCGGCGTACGACACCTCGACGTACTGCGACAGCACGAGCAGCCGCGCCTCCGGCCACTCGGTGCGTACGGCGACCGCGGCCCGCAGCCCCTCGTCGGTGTGCGAGGGCGGCATCCGTACGTCGACGACGGCGAGGTCGGGCCGCTGCTCCAGCGTCGCCGCGACCAGCGCGGGCCCGTCGCCGACCGCGCCGACGATCTCGTGGCCGGCCTCGGCGAGCAGCAGCTGCAGGCCCTCCCGCAGCAGCACCGAGTCGTCGGCAAGGACGATCCTCACGTCAAGGGCACCTCGGCGATCACCCGCGTCGGGCCGCCCTCCGGCGAGATCACCTGGAGCGCGCCGCCCACCCCGGCGAGGCGCTCCTGCAGCCCGGCGAGCCCGTGACCCGGCGCGACCCGCGCGCCGCCCCGGCCGTCGTCCTCGACCACGACCGTGAGCCAGCCGCCGGCGACGACTACGTCGACGGACGCCTGCGTCGCACCGCCGTGCTTGGCGACGTTCGTCAGCGCCTCGGAGACCACGAAGTAGGCGACGGTCTCGAGCGCCTCGTCCATCCGCGGCGGGAGGGAGGCGTTCAGCCGCACGGGGAACGACTGGCCGTCGGACATCTCGCGGAGAGCGACGGCGAGGCCGCGGTCGACGAGCAACGGCGGCGCGATGCCGCGCGACAGCGCCCGCAGCTCCTCGACGGCGTCACGTGCCTGGTCGAGCGCGGCGTCGAGCGTGGCGGCCGCCCGGTCGGGGTCCTCGTGGACCTGGCTGCGCGCCCGGCCGAGGTCCATCCCCAGCCGGATCAGCCGCTGCTGCGGTCCGTCATGGATGTCGCGCTCGAGCTTGCGCAGCGACGCAGCCTCCGCGCGGTGCGCCGACTCGCGCCGCCCCTCCGACTCCGCAAGCCGCTCGACCATCTCGACGCGGCTGCACAGCAGCACCCGCGAGACCGACGCGGAGGCCGCCGCGGCGAGCCGCACCGCCAATGGCAGCGTCAGCAGCGCGACGACCCCGATGCCGAGGAGCAGCACCGACTCGGCGTCGCGGCCCTCGCCCAGGCCGATCAGCCCGGAGAGGGTGACGTTGTCCTGCGGGTCGTAGGGGATGTAGCGCTGCCAGAACCAGTAGGTGAGCCCGCCGCCCGCCGTCGCCCACCAGGAGACGGTGAGGACGAACGCGAAGACCCCGGTGGCCAGCGACAGCAGGCACCACAGGATGTCCAGCCACGACTGCACGTCGCGCAGGGGCGTGAGCAGCTGCCGCACCCTGCCGTCCTCCGGCTCCGCGCGGTTGTAGCGCGGGAACGGCGTGGCGACGCCGTGCATCGACCGCAGCCGGATCCGCTCCACCGACGCGAACCCGCGGGCGACGTACGCCGTGCCGAGCAGGATCGCCAGGCCCAGGCCCGCGACGACGAGGGTGCCGAGCCCCGCGGCCAGGCCGGCGACCACGAGCGAGAAGGCGGGTACGGCGAGCAGCAGCGCGGTGAACGAGTAGGCGCTGTCGAGCAGCGTCCGGCGCACCAGCGACGGCCGGTCGTCGTACGTAGTCGCCACGGGGAGAAGCATCGTCTGGGTCATGTCGTCGACGCTAGGGATTTGGAAACCGGGTAACTATCCAGCCAGCCCGACACCTTCGCCGGGCGCCGCAACGACCGGACCGAAGACTAAGGTGGACAACGTGGGCAATGACCTCGTGATCGTGGCCAATCGTCTCCCCGTCGACCGCGTCACGCTGCCCAACGGAGAGACGGGCTGGCGCCGCTCGCCCGGCGGGCTGGTCGCCGCGATCGAGCCGGTGATGCGCACCCACGGCGGGGGTGTGTGGATCGGCTGGCCCGGCGGCACCGACCAGAAGCTGAAGCCTTTCGAGGAGGACGGCCTCGCCCTGGTGCCGCTGTCGATGACCCAGGACGAGATCGAGGGTCACTACGAGGGATTCGCCAACGGCACCCTGTGGCCGCTCTACCACGACCTCGTGGCCAAGCCCGAGTTCCACCGGGAGTGGTGGGACGAGTACGTCAAGGTCAACCGGCGCTTCGCCGAGAAGGCCGCCGACCTCGCCGCCAAGAACGCGACCGTGTGGGTGCACGACTACCAGCTCCAGCTGGTGCCGCAGTACCTCCGCGAGCTGCGCCCCGACCTGCGGATCGGCTTCTACCTGCACATCCCGTTCCCGCCGGCGGAGCTGTTCCAGCAGCTGCCGTGGCGCCGGCAGCTGCTCGAGGGCCTGCTCGGCGCCGACCTGGTCGGGTTCCAGCTGCCCGGCGCGGCGCAGAACTTCGTGCGCCTGGTGCGGCAGCGGGTCGGCCACAAGACCCACCGCGACCTGGTCTACCTCCCCGACGGCCGGGTGGTCCGCGCGGCCGCGTTCCCCATCTCGATCGACGCCGCCGGCTTCGAGGACCTCGCCAACTCCGACCAGGTCGTCGAGCGGGCGAAGGCGCTGCGCGAGGCGCTCGGCAGCCCGCGCACGATCTTCCTCGGCATCGACCGCCTCGACTACACCAAGGGGATCTACGCGCGCCTCCGCGCGTTCGGCGAGCTGATCCGCGACGGGCACTTCGACGTCGAGGACGCCGTGTTCGTGCAGGTGGCGGTGCCCTCCCGCGAGCAGGTCGAGCAGTACCGGCTGCTCCGCGACGAGATCGAGCGCCTGGTCGGCCGCCTCAACGGCGACCTCGGCCGCATCGGCCGCCCGGCGATCAGCTACCTGCACACGTCGTACCCCCGCGAGGAAATGGCCGCGCTCTACCGGGCCGCCGACATCATGGTCGTCACGCCGTACCGCGACGGCATGAACCTCGTCGCCAAGGAGTACGTCGCGTGCCGCGTCGAGGACGACGGCGCGCTGGTGCTGTCGGAGTTCGCCGGCGCCGCCGACGAGCTGCGGCAGGCGTGGCTGGTCAACCCCTACGACATCAACGGCATGAAGACGGCGCTGCTCGAGGCCTACCAGGCCGAGCCCAAGGAGCTCACCCGCCGGATGCGCGCCATGCGCAAGCAGATCCGCCAGCACGACGTGAAGGCGTGGGCCAGCAGCTTCATGACCGAGCTCGAGGACCAGGTGCACACCGACCACCAGAAGGTCGTCCGCCCCGCGAACCGCTCCTGAGCATTACCCTGCGGGACATGGCACTGGTCCCGCTCCGCTCGCTCCCCGGCGCCGGTCTGGTCCCCGGACCCGATCGCGTGGTCGCGGCGGCGAGCAACGTCGGCCACAAGGTGCTGTACGGCGGGCTCGCCGACCTGCGTCCGATGCCGCGCACGCTCATCGACGACGGCACCCTGCGCGAGGTCTACCACTACCGCCCTTCCGGGACCGTCAAGGAGACCGGCGACCCGGTCCTGCTCGTGACCCCGCTCGCCGCGCCGGCGATCTGCTACGACCTGCGCCGCGGGTGCTCCCTCGTCGAGCACTTCGTCACCGGAGGGCGGCCGACGTACCTCGTGGAGTACGGCGAGGTCTCCTTCCGCGACCGCAACCTCGGCATCGAGCACTGGATCGACGAGGTGGTGCCGAGCGCGATCCGGGCCGCCTCGGAGCACGCCGGCGGCCGTCCCGTGCACGTGATCGGCTGGAGCCTCGGCGGCATCTTCGCGCTGCTCGCGACCGCCGACTCCACCGACCTGCCGATCGCGTCGTTGACCGTCGTCGGCTCGCCGATCGACGTCAGCCAGGTGCCGCTCGTGGCGCCGCTGCGGCCGCTGCTCAACTGGTTCAACGGCAAGGGCCCGATCACCAAGGGCTACCAGCTGCTCGGCGGCGCTCCGAAGCCCGTGGTGCGGTGGGCGTTCCAGCTGTCGTCGTTCCAGAAGATGGTGACCAAGCCGCTGGCGCTGGCGACCCACATCGACGACACCGAGTTCCTCGCCCAGATCGAGGCGGTCGACCGGTTCACCGACAACATGATCGCCTACCCCGGCCGCACGTTCGGCCAGCTCTACCACCGGTTCGCGAAGGGCAACCAGCTCGCGACCGGTGTCTTCGAGCTCGACGACCGCACGATCGACCTGGCCGAGGTGAAGGTGCCGGTGCTGGTGTTCGGCGGCTCGACCGACGGGATCGCGCCGGTCGGTGCTGTCCGGGCCGTCGTACCGCTGCTGACCGGGGCTCCCGCGGTCCGGTTCGAGATCGTGCCGGGCGGGCACCTCGGGATGCTGACCGGCCGGGCGGCGCGGCACACGACGTGGCCGGTGATGGACGAGTGGATCGCCGAGTGGTCGACCGACGAGCCGGCCGCGGCCGAGCCGAAGGCCACGCCGGAGTCGACGACCCGGATCGGCACCAACCGCAAGCGCAAGCACGGCTCAGCCGCCTCGCGGGCGCTGGGCGCGAAGTAGAGAGGTCGCCTAGTCACAAGTGACTAGGCAACGTCGGACTCTTGCCCGATCCCGGGAGGGTCCCGGCCTTCGTAGATTTCTCTCACCGACGCGGAACCACGGCAGGAGACTGGAGGGAGCCCCTCCGGGACCGGCGCCCCCGACTGGGTGGCCGCCGCCGGCGGACCAGAGAGTGCCGTGGTCCGCGTCGGATTCAGCATGCCGCTGGATTGCGCATTGGCGACGCCCCTGGGAGGGAGAGGGGCGTCGCTACTGCATTTTCTCCGGTGGTCGAGGAGGCGCCCAGCGCCGTCACGAGACCCTCAGGCGAGCAGGTCCTGGTAGTCGGGGTGCTTGTCGATCCAGCTCTTGATGAACGGGCAGGTGGCGAGCACCTTGAGCCCCTCGGACCGGGTCTGGTCGAGCGCAGCCCGCGCCAGCCGGCCGCCGATCCCCTGGCCCTCGAACTCGTCCTTGACCACGGTGTGGTTGAAGTCGCGGACGCCGTCGCCGGGCACGTACTGCGCGAAGCCCGCCAGGCGCCCGTCCTCGGTCGTGATCTCGAAGCGGTTGCGGTCGGGGTTGTTGGTCACGGTCGGCTCGCTGCTCATGCCTCAGAACCTACTGGCTGGCCGAACTGGCACACCTCGGGGCGCGAACTGGCAGACCTCGGCGTTCGAGATGGCAGGGTTCGGGGTTGTGAGCACGCTCCAAGGACTCGTGGACAAGGGACTGATGGCACCCGACTGGGCGGAGGCGCTCGCGCCGGTCGAGGACCGGGTGGCGGCGATGGGCCGCTTCCTCCGCGCCGAGCTCGCGGCCGGGCGGCCCTACCTGCCGGCGGGCGACGACGTCTTCCGTGCGTTCCGGCGACCGCTGGCCGACGTGCGGGTGCTGGTGGTGGGGCAGGACCCGTACCCCACTCCGGGGCACCCGATCGGCCTGTGCTTCGCGGTCGACCCGGCCGTGCGGCCGCTCCCCAAGAGCCTGGTCAACATCTACCGCGAGCTCGCGGAGGACGCGGGCGTCGTACCTCCGGAGCACGGCGACCTGTCCGCGTGGACCGAGCAGGGCGTGATGCTGCTCAACCGGGTGCTGACCGTCCGGCCCGGCTCCCCCGCGTCGCACCGCGGCCAGGGCTGGGAGCACGTGACAGCGTGCGCGATCCAGGCCCTGGTACGGCGGGCCGAGGCCGGCGCGCCGATGGCCGCGGTCCTGTGGGGGCGCGACGCGCAGACACTGGTGCCGCACCTCGGCCCGATCCCGTACGTCGAGTCCGCGCACCCGTCGCCGCTGTCGGCGCACCGCGGGTTCTTCGGGTCGCGGCCGTTCAGCAGGGTCAACCAGCTGCTGGGCGAGCGCGGCGGCGCTCCGGTCGACTGGACCCTGCCGCCCGTGGACGGGGAATGAAGTTGAATCTTCAACGGTTCTAATCGGCATGGAGACCTACGACGGCCGCATGCCTGCGCTCTACATCGGTCACGGTGCGCCGCCCCTGCTCGACGACCCGATCTGGTCGGGCCAGCTCGCAGCGTGGGCGCAGGACCTGCCGCGGCCGAAGGCGATCCTGATCGTGAGCGCCCACTGGGAGTCCGCGCCGGTCTCGCTCAGCGCGAGCGGCGCCGAGCTGGTCTACGACTTCGGCGGCTTCGACCCGAAGTACTACCGGATGACCTACCGCACCCCCGACGCCACCGCGCTCGCCGAGCGGATCGCGGCGACGATGCCCGACACCGAGCCGGTGCACCAGCACGTCTCGCGCGGCCTCGACCACGGGGCGTGGGTGCCGCTGCGGATCATGTATCCCGAGGCCGACATCCCCGTGCTCCAGATGTCGCTGCCCACCCACGACCCGGAGCGGCTGCTGCGGCTCGGCGAGCGGCTCCGGCCGCTTCGCGACGAGGGCGTCCTCATCATCGGGTCGGGCTTCCTCACCCACGGGCTGCCGTTCCTCCGCGACTTCCGCATCGAGGCCGACGCGCCCGGCTGGTCGCGCGACTTCGACGCGTGGGCGGCCGAGGCGCTGAGCGCCGGCGACGTCGACACGCTGGCGGCGTACAGCACGAAGGCCCCGGGCATGCCCTACGCCCACCCGACCGTCGAGCACTACAGCCCGCTGTTCGTCACGCTCGGCGCGGCGACCGACCCCGGCACCCCCGGCCTCCAGGTCATCGACGGCTTCTGGATGGGCCTCTCGAAGCGCTCCCTGCAAGTCGCCTGACGCGAGTCGGCCCGTCTTCACGTCTGTAGGGCACCGAGTCGGCCGGTCTTCACGCGTGTAGGGCGCCGAGTCGGCCAGTGATCACGCGCCGACTCGGTCCCTCTCACGCGTGACCTTCTGCCGACTCGGCCCCGCTCAGGCGCGAACTTCTGCCGACTCGGCGAACGACAGGACCACGTCCAGGTCGTAGGTCCCGTGGTCGGTGCCGACGCCCTGAGCGACCTGCGCGGCCGTCGCGCAGCCGAGCCGGGCCGCGGCCTCGAGGTCGTGGCCGAGCGACAGGCCGCGAAGGAAGCCCGCCGAGAACGCGTCGCCGCAGCCGGTGGTGTCGACGACGCCGATCTCGTACGCCGGAACCGCGGCGACCGTGTCGGCGGTGACCACCAGCGCGCCCTTGGCGCCGTGGGTGACGGCGACGCAGCCGGCGCCGGCGTCGACGAGCGCGCGGGCGCCCTCCTCGAGCGAGGCAGCTCCGGTGAAGCCGAGCACCTGCTCGTCGTTGGGCAGCAGGTAGTCGGTGTGCGGCAGGCAGTCGGCGATCCACGCGAGCAGGTCCGGGTCGCCCGGCGCGAGCACGTCGACCGACGTCACGCAGCCCATCTCCCGCGCCTGCGCGAGCAGCTCTCCGGCCGCCGGACCGCCGAGGAACTCCGGCCCGCCCAGGTGCACGTGGGTCAGGCCCGGCACCGACGCCAGGTCGATGTCGTCGAGGGTGAGGCTGCCGTTGGCGCCGACGACGTGCCACGCCGGCCGGTCGCCGTTGGGCCGCACCGGGAGGACCGAGGCCGACGTCTGCTGGTCGGTACGGCGCACGAGGCGGCTCGTGTCGAGGCCCTCGCGCTGGAGCAGCCCGACGAGGGCGTCCCCGATCGGGTCGTCGCCGACGGCCCCGATGGAGTGGACGTCCGCGCCGAGCCGGCCGAGGACCACGCCGGTGCCCCCGGCAGTGCCGGCGGGCGACATCCGGATCGTGTCGACGAGCGCCCCGTCGGAGCCCTCGGGGATCGACTCCACCCGCAGCACGTGGGTGTCGAGCACGTGGACGCCCACGACGGCGATGGTCATCTTCTCGGTCACGGGGTCTCCTCCGCCGGTCGGGTGGTGCCGTAGCGGCGAGCGATCGCGGCCTCGATGACGGCCGCCTGCTGCGCGTCGTCGAGCACGCGCGGGGTGCCGATCCGGGCGGCGTTGACGTAGAGCCGGCAGCACCACTCGAGGAGCAGCGCCGCGTCCACGGCCTTGTCGAGGGCGGCGCCCGTGGTCACTGCGCCGTGGTTGGCCATCAGCGCGGCGGCGCGGCCCTCCAGGGCGGCGGCGACGCCGCCCGCGAGCTCGGTCGTGCCGAAGGTGGCGTACGGCGCCACCCGGACGCTGCCGCCGAGCAGCAGCTGCTGGTAGTGCAGGACGGGCAGCTCGTCGAGCACGCACGCCACGGCGGTGGCGTACGGCGCGTGGGTGTGCACCACGGCGCCCGTCGCGGCGGTCGCGTACGCCGCCTGGTGCAGCTCGAGCTCCGAGGTGGGCGCCAGCTCTCCGGCGACCACTGCGCCCGTGGCGTCGACGACCGAGACGTGCTCCGGCCCGCAGTCGGCGAGCACCACCCCGGTCGCCGTCACGGCGATCAGGTCGGAGCCGGCGATCCGGACGCTCACGTTGCCCGCCGTACCGATCAGAAGGCCCTCGGCCGCGAGGCGCCGAGCAGCGTCGGCGACGGCTCCGCGCGCGGCGTCGTACGCGGTGCTGCCGTCGGTCACGCAGGCACCCTAGCGGCGAGCGAGCTTGCGGCGCAGGCGGTCGACCTCGTCCTCCAGCTCGAGCACACGACGGATGCCGGCGAGGTTGAGGCCTTCGGCGAGCAGGTCGCGGACGCGGTGAAGGCGCTCGACGTCGCGCGGGCTGTAGAGGCGCGTGCCGCCCGGGCTGCGATCGGGCTCGACCAGCCCGCGGCGCTCGTAGACGCGCAGGTTCTGGATCTCCATCGACACCATCTCGGCGGCCACCGAGATGGCGAAGACGCCGCGGTTCTCGTCGGACATCCGGTCACCTCCTCGACTCCGATCCTACTTGATTCTCCGGAACAGATTATCTATAACGGTTGTTGCAGATCGTGTCCCGACAACTCCACCGAGGAGGAAACCATGTTGCTGCGTTCTACTGACCCGTTCCGCGACTTCGACCGCATCACCCAGCAGCTGCTGGGCTCCGGCTGGGGCACGACCAACCGCCCCGCCGTGATGCCGATGGACGCGTGGCGCGAGGGCGACAAGTTCGTCATCGAGTTCGACCTCCCGGGCGTCAACCCGGAGACGATCGACCTCGACGTCGAGCGCAACGTGCTCACCGTCAAGGCCGAGCGCGTCGCCGGCAACGGTGACTGGCAGAAGCTCGCGTCGGAGCGGGTGCACGGCCAGTTCAGCCGCCAGCTCGTCCTGGGCGACAACCTCGACCTCGAGCGGATCGAGGCCGGCTACGACTCCGGCGTGCTGCGGCTCGTCGTACCCGTCGCCGAGAAGGCCAAGCCGCGGAAGATCCAGATCGCGGGCGTCGAGCCCACCCAGAAGACGGAGGCCATCGAGGCCTGACCCGCCTGATCACGCATCAGGTGTCCTCTTCGCCGAGTCGGCGCGTGATCACGCGCCGACTCGGGCCATTCGGGGCGAGAAGATGAGCCGACTCGGCCCGGATCAGCGGATGCGGAGCTTCTTCATCAGCTTGAGGGAGCTCAGCATCTGCTTCACGTAGGCGTCGTAGTCCTGGCCGGGGCGGGCGCCGAGCACCTGCTTCTTCAGCACCGCGACGTTCTTGACGTCGGTGTACTTCAGCAGGCCCTGGTCGCCGTGGCGCGCGCCGACGCCGGAGTTCTTCACGCCGCCCGACGGGGTGCCCTTGGAGGCGTACGCCGTGGCGAGGCCGTCGTTGATGTTGACGTTGCCGGACTCGATCCGCGCGGCCACCGCCTCGGCGCGGGCGATGTCGCCCGACCAGACCGAGGCGTTGAGGCCGTAGTCGGTGTCGTTGGCCAGGTGGACCGCCTCGTCCACCGTGCGGTAGCGGTGCAGCGCCACGACCGGACCGAACGTCTCCGTCTGCCCGGCGAGCATGTCCTTCGTGACGCCCTCGAGCACGGTCGGCTCGAAGAACGCGGGGCCGATCTCGGGCCGCTCCCGGCCGCCGGTGCGCACGGTCGCGCCCTTCGCCACGGCGTCGGCGACGTGGGACGCGACGCGGTCCTTGTGGTCGACGGAGACGAGAGACCCGATCTCGGGGCCGAAGTCGTATGCGGCGCCGATCTTCAGCCCCTCAGCCGCCTTCACGAACGCGGCGGACAGCTCGTCGTAGCGCGAGTCGGGCAGGTAGATCCGCTCGATGTGCATGCAGATCTGACCGGTGTTGCCGAACACCGCGAAGACCGAGGACTGGACCCACTCCTCGACGCCCGCCTCGTCGAGGTCGTCGAGCACGATCATCGGGTTCTTGCCGCCGAGCTCCAGGCAACAGCCGATCAGGTTGCGGCCGGCCCGCTCGCCGATGACCCGACCGGTCGCGGTCGAGCCGGTGAACATGATGTAGTCCGCGTTGTCGATCAGCGTCGGCCCGACATCGGGGCCCTCGCCGCACACGACCTGGAACAGGCCCTTGGGCAGGCCCGCCTCCTCGAGCAGCGAGATGCCGTAGAGCGGCGAGAGCGCCGTCTTGTTGTCGGGCTTCACCACGACCGCGTTGCCCGCCATCAGCGCCGGGATCGCGTCGGACAGTCCGGTGGCGAACGGGAAGTTCCACGGGGCGATGATCCCGACGACGCCCTTGGGGACGTGCACCTCGGTCGAGGTGGACAGGAACGGGATCGGGCCGCCGCGCGTCTTCGGCTTGAGCAGCGACGGGGCGCGCTTGAGGTAGTGGCTGATGATCATCGGCGGGTCGCAGGTCTCCTCGACCGCCATCCGCCGGTTCTTCCCGCTCTCGACCTGGATGAGGTCGGCGGTCGTCAGGGCGTTGTCGACGAGCAGCGTGTGGGCGCGCTCGAAGACCTCGAGCCGCTTCTTCACCGACCACTGCGACCACAGCTTCTGGGCCGCACGTGCCTCGTGGAAGGCACGCTCGATGTCGGTCGGCGTCGATTGCGGCAGCTCGACGAGCACCTCGCCGGTGTAGACCTCGGCCAGCTTCCACGTGGCGCCGCTCGAGCCCGGGACCCGGGCGACGAGCCGCTCGAGCAGCTCGTCGGTCACCGACGCCGGCCGCCGCAGCGCCGTACCGCCCGTTGCCGTCATCAGGCCCTGCCGAGGATGAAGTCGACCGCGCGCTCGCCGATCATGTAGCACGGCGCGTTGGTGTTGCCGCCCGTGATCGACGGCATGATCGAGGCGTCCGCGACGCGCAGCCCCTCGATGCCGCGCACCTTCAGGTCCGGGCCGACGACCGCGCGCTCGTCGACGCCCATCCGGCAGGTGCCGACGCCGTGGTAGACCGACGTCGACCGCTGCTTGAGGGCGTCGCGCAGCGCCTGCCCGGTCAACCCGGGGTCGGGGTGGATGGCACCCTTGACCGCGCCGCCGAACGCGGCGGCACGCATGATCTCGCGGATCATCTCGGTGCCCTCGGCGAGCACGGACACGTCGTCGGGCTCGCGGAAGTAGCCGTAGTCGATGAGCGGCGCGGCGAGCGGGTCGCTCGACGCGAGGCGCAGGGTGCCACGGCTGCGCGGGTAGATCAGGGTCGAGAACACCGTCATCGACGGCCGTGGGTCGACCTCGTGCCGCACCGGGGCGTCCTGGTTGGGCGTGGGGTAGGACCACGGCAGCATGTGCAGCTGCAGGTCCGGCGGGCCGTCACCGGCGTACGACGTCCGCACGAAGCCGACCGACTCGAACACCGAGTTGGCGAGGAACGAGCCGCCCCGGGTCTTCTCCCTCACCAGGCCCTTGCCGAAGTAGATCGGCGTGCCGCGGTGGGTGACCGACGGGACGTGGAACGTCAGCGGGTGGAAGAGGTGGTCGTGCAGGTTGTCGCCCACCGGCAGGTCGGCGATGCACTCGATGCCGACGGACGCGAGGTGGTCGGGGTGGCCGATGCCGGAGAGCATCAGCAGCTGGGGGCTGCCGATGAACCCGGAGGAGACGATGACCTCCTTGCCGGCCCGGATGAAGCGCCGTGTCGTGGCGACCTTGCCGGCCTTGTCGAGGTCGGCGACCTCGACGCCGGTGGCGCGGCCGTTCTCGACGACGACCTTCGTGGCCTGCACGCGGGTCTGCACCTCGAGGGTGCGCGGTGCGAGGTGGTGGACGTAGCCGCGGGAGGAGGAGTACCGCAGGCCGCCGGAGGCGTTCTGCTGCATCCGGGCGATGCCCTCCTGCTCGGCGGCGTTGTAGTCGTCGAGGATCTTCACGCCGAGGGTGTCGGCGGTCGCCTGGATGAACTGGGCGGTGGCTTCCTGCGGCGTCTTGCTGCGGGTGATCTTGATCGGCCCGCCGGCGCCGCGGTAGTCGTTCTCGCCGTCCTCGAAGTCCTCGTAGCGCTTGAACGCGGGGTTGACGTCGTCGGCCGACCAGCCGGTGTTGCCCTCGGCGGCCCACGAGTCGTAGTTGGCGCGGTTGCCGCGCACGTAGACCATGCCGTTGACCGAGCTCGAGCCGCCGAGCACCTTGCCGCGGGGAGCCGGCATCCTGCGGCCGTCCATGTTCTCCTGCGGCACGGAGTAGAAGCCCCAGTCGTTGAGCTTCTTCAGCTTCGGCTCGGCGTGCATCGGGCCGATCATCCCGGGGAGCTTTGTCAGCAGCTGCTGGTCGGTCTTGCCCGCCTCGAGCAGGATCACGCTGGCGCCCGACTCGGCCAGGCGGCCGGCGATGATCGAGCCGGAGCTGCCGGAGCCGACCACGACGTAGTCGGCCTCGTTGCTGTGGTGCGGGCGCCTTCGGGCCATGTCCATCCCCTTCGATGTGCAGCGGTCGAGCAACTGTAACGCGTTCTAGTTTCTTCACGAAAGGGTTTCATGTTTGCCGGTGGTTGAGGTGCGACGAGCGCAGCGAGGAGCCTCGAAACCTCCGGCTGCGACGATGGGCTCATGCGCATCCTGTCGATCCAGTCCTCGGTCGCCTACGGCCACGTCGGCAACTCCGCGGCGGTCTTCCCGCTGCAGCGCCTCGGGCACGAGGTCTGGCCGGTGCTCACGGTCCACTTCTCCAACCACACGGGGTACGGCGCCTGGCGCGGGCCGCTGCTCGACCCGGCCGACGTGCGCGAGGTGATCGACGGGATCGACGACCGCGGCGTGCTCGGCACCGCGGACGCGGTCCTCTCCGGCTACCAGGGCGACCCGGCCGTCGGCGCGGTCATCCTCGACGCGGTCGCGCGGGTCAAGGCGGCCAACCCGGACGCCGTCTACTGCTGCGACCCGGTGATGGGCGACGTCGGCCGCGGCATGTTCGTGCGGCCCGGGATCCCGGAGTTCATGCGCGACGAGGTCGTGCCGAGGGCGGACCTGATCACGCCCAACCACTTCGAGCTCGACTTCCTCGCCGGCACTACGACCACCACCGAGGCCGAGGTCCTCGCCGCCGTCGACGCGGTGCGGGCCCGCGGGCCGCGGCAGGTCCTGGTCACGTCGGTCCGCTACGACGACCCCGGCTGGGAGGGCGAGGAGGAGCTGCTGGAGATGATTGCGGTCTCCGACGACGGCGCGTGGTCGGTGACCACTCCCCTGCTGCCGATCGCGCCGAACGGCGGGGGCGACATCACCGCGGCGCTCTACCTCGCGCACCTGCTCGACAGCGGCTCGCCGGCCGTCGCCTTGGAGCGTACGGCGGGCTCGGTCTTCGCGGTGCTGGAGGCGACGCTCGCCGCGGGCACGCGCGAGCTCCAGATCGTCGGCGCACAGGACGCGATCGCCGTACCGCCGACGCGGTTCGCGGCGCGGCAGCTGCGCTGACCGAAGAGCTCCGACTCAGGGCTCGAGCAGCACCGCGCCGGTGCCGTGCTCGGCCGCGACGTCGCCGGGGTTGCTCAACGCGCAGCTCTTCATGCTGAGGCAGCCGCAGCCGATGCAGCTGTCGAGGCGCGCGCGGAGCAGCTCGATCCGGCGGATCTGCTCGTCGAGACGCGGCCGCCACTCGCGGCTGATGCGGTGCCAGTCGGACTTCGTCGGCGTGCGGTTGTCGGGGAGGGTGCGCAGCGCCTCGCCGACCTCCGTCAGCGAGAGCCCGACGCGCTGGGCCGCCCGGATGAACGCCACCCGGCGCAGCGTCGACTGCTCGTAGCGGCGCTGGTTGCCGGTGGTGCGGGTCGAGTGGATCAGGCCCTCGGACTCGTAGAACCGGATCGCGCTCGGCGCGACGCCGGAGCGCTCGGACAGCTGGCCGATGGTCAGGAGGGTCACGTCGCGATGATGGCGCGTCGCGCGCCGTACTTCAAGGAAACTTGAGGTCGGAGCCGGTGACAGGAGTCGAACCCGCGACATCCTCATTACAAGTGAGGCGCTCTACCAACTGAGCTACACCGGCGTGCACCCGCGGGCGCCCGCCAATGTTAGTCAGCCCACGCCCTGCCGCCCGAACCGGCGACCGCCGTATCCGTTGTCCGGACCTCGGTTGGCCATCCCCGGCAGGATCGGGCACGATGCCGGAGGTCCGCACGATCCGCCATTCGGGAGGCTCCCTCGTGTCCGCAACGAAGCAGTACAGCCGTCGCCTGTTCCTGACCTACCAGGAGCTGATCGAGCGTCCCAGCGGCCGCCGCGACCTCGAGAAGGCGGTTCGGGACTACGCAGCCGCCAACAAGGGCGTCGACCTCGAGCAGCCGATGACGTTCCGGCAGTGGTTCGCCGAGAACAGGCCGTCGCGGGCGGCGCACGCGCGGTAGGTGCCCGGCGGCGTAAGTTGCCGCTATGGCGCTGCACGTCGTCGCCAGCAGACCCGACCCGGCGCTGCTGACGCTGCCCTGGTCCTCCTCGCTGGCGGAGTGGCCGGAGCCTCCGGTCGTCCGGCTGCCGCGCGGCCTGTCGCGCCACGTGGTCCGGATCATCCAGGTCGAGCGCCAGACGCTCGTCGCCAAGGAGACCGAGGAGGCGATCGCCTTCCGGGAGTACCGCATGCTGCGCGAGCTGCGCCAGCGCGGGCTGCCGACGGTCACCGCCAAGGGCGTGGTCACCGGCCGCACCGACATCGACGGCGACGAGCTCCCGGCGACGCTGCTCACCGAGCACCTGCACTTCTCGCTGCCCTACCGCTCGCTCTTCCAGCAGGGCCTGGGCGCTGAGCGGCTGCCTAACCTCATCGACGCGATGGTGGTGCTCCTCGTCCGCCTGCACCTCGCCGGCTTCTACTGGGGCGACGTGTCGCTGTCCAACGTCCTCTTCCGGCGCGACGCGGGCGGCTTCGCGGCGTACCTCGTGGACGCCGAGACCGGCGAGCTGACGCCGACCCTGTCCGACCGGATGCGCGAGCACGACATCACCATCGCGCGCGAGAACGTCTTCGCCGAGCTGATGGACCTCCAGGCCTCGGCCGAGCTCGATGCCGAGGTGCCGGGCCACGAGATCATCGACATGCTCGAGGAGCGCTACCGCGCGCTGTGGGCCGACCTCACCGCGGTCGAGGAGTTCGAGTCGGGCGAGATGTGGCGGATCGAGAAGCGCATCGAGCGGCTCAACGACCTCGGCTTCGACGTCGACGAGCTCGACATCGTCACCGAGGGCAGCGCCACCGGCGGCGAGGGCGGCCGCGTGCGTATCCAGCCCAAGGTGGTCGAGGCCGGCCACCATCGGCGCGAGCTGTCGGCGCTCACCGGGCTGGACGTCGAGGACGCCCAGGCGCGGCGGCTGCTCAACGACATCGCCGCATTCACCGCGCACCACGGCCTCGGCGACCTCGACCGCACGGTGGTCGCCAACCGGTGGCTGCTCGAGGTCTACGAGCCGCTGACGGCGATGGTGCCGCCCGAGGCGCGCGCCAAGCTGGAGCCGGCCGAGTTCTTCCACGAGGTGCTCGTGCACCGGTGGTACCTCTCCGAGCAGGCCGGGCACGAGGTCGACATCTTCAAGTCCGCGGCCGACTACATCGAGCGGATCCTGCCGACGCGGCCCGATGATTCGCGGGCGGGTCACTAGTCTCACTCGCGTGGACCTGCCCGTGATGCCGCCCGTCCAGCCGATGCTCGCCAAGGCCGTGAAGGGCGTGCCCGACCCGGCGAAGTTCGACCCCGACGGGGTGTACGGCGGCCGCGGCCTGTCGTTCGAGCCGAAGTGGGACGGCTTCCGCTGCATCCTGTTCAAGGACGGTGACGAGGTCGAGCTCGCGAGCCGCAACACCAAGCCCCTGACCCGCTACTTCCCCGAGCTCGTGGCCGCCGCGCGGGAGCAGCTGCCCTCTCGGTGCGTGCTCGACGGCGAGATCTTCGTGGCGCTGCCGACCGACGGTCGCGACCGGCTTCAGTTCGAGGTGCTCCAGGAGCGGATCCACCCCGCCGAGAGCCGCATCAACCTGCTCGCCGAGCAGACGCCGGCCAGCTTCGTGGCGTTCGACCTCCTGGCCCTCGACGACCGCTCCTTCGTCGACAAGCCCTTCGCCGTACGGCGTGCCGCCCTCGAGGAGGCGCTCGCCGACCTGCCGCCCGACGGGCCCTGCCACCTCACCCGCACCAGCACCGACCCGGCCGTCGCCGAGGAGTGGTTCCACACGTTCGAGGGCGCCGGCCTCGACGGCGTGGTCGCCAAGCCGCTCGCGGCGCCGTACCAGCCCAACGCCCGCACCATGCTGAAGATCAAGCACGAGCGCACCGCCGACGTGGTGCTCGCCGGCTATCGCGAGCACAAGACGAGCACGCCGGAGCGTCCGCTGATCGGCAGCCTGCTGCTCGGGTTGTACGTCGGGGACGACCTGCACCACATCGGCGTCTCGGCGAGCTTCACCGAGGCGCGGCGGGCCGAGCTGTGGGAGGAGCTGCAGCCGCTGGTGTGCCCGATCGAGGACCATCCGTGGGGCAAGTGGCAGGAGTTCCTGGTCGCCAACCCGGGGCGCCAGCCGGGCACCCAGAGCCGGTGGAGCCAGGGCAAGGACCTGTCGTTCACGCCGCTGCGGCCCGAGCGCGTGCTCGAGGTGAAGTACGACGCGATGGAGGGCAGCCGGTTCCGCCACACCGCGCACTTCAAGCGCTGGCGCGAGGACCGTGACCCGCGCTCCTGCGGCTACGAGCAGCTCGAGCAACCGGTGAATTACGACTTGGCCGACGTGCTGGGACCGGGGGCTGCCGAGGGGTAATACTGGAACATGGGCACAGAGCTCCAGGAACGGTACGACGTGGTCCTCCTGGTCGAGCAGGCGCTCACCGCCGCCGACGCCGCCCAGGTGCGGGCGCTGCACGAGTCGCTCGATGCCGTGGTGGTCTACCACGTGCTGCTGCCGATGGCCGACGCCGCTGCCGCGGTCGAGGCGTCCCTCGGGGTGATGGGCGGCGCCGACCTGATGGCCCCCGCGGTCACGCCGAGCACGGCCGAGATCGAGGCCATGCGCGAGGAGAACCGCGAGCGCGCCGAGCGCGAGCTTGCTGCCACCGTCGCCGCTCTCGAGGCCACCGGCGCGACCGTCGGCGAGGGCACGATCGTCGCCGGCCCGCCGGTCGACGCGCTGATCGCGAAAGTCGGCGAGGTCTCCGGCTCCGAGGCCATCGTCCTGACCCGGCCGCACGTCGTCGCCGAGTTCTTCCACGTCGACTGGACCTCCCGCGCCCGCCGCAAGCTGGGCGTGCCGGTCCTCCACCTGCTCGAGCACGAGCCGGCATAACCCGCCGGGCACGGGCGGCGTTGTGGTGACATGTCCTCCGCGCTCGACGTACGCCTCTACGAGACGGCCGCCGCGGCGCCCGGCATCTGCAGCCACGACCAGGACCTGATCGTCGACCTCTGCATCGACGCCGTCGCCATCGCGCTGGACGTGGACGTCTCCCACCGTGGCCGCACCGCCCGCAGCGCCGTACAGCTGCTGCTCGCGGAGGCGGTGCCGCACCTGCCGGCGGACAACCGGGGTGAGCTCGCGCGGCTGTGCGAGCTGGTGGTCGTGCGCGGGCTCTAGGCGCTCGCGGAGAGCTCGACCACGATGTCGAGGTGCCCGGCGTGCCGGGCGTACTCGGCGAGCACGTGGAAGCAGATCCACTCCAGGGTGGGTGGGTCGTCGCTGAAGCGGCCGCCGGTCGAGCCCACGGCGTCGAGGGGGTACGACGCCAGGATCTCGCGGGTGCGGGCCCCGATCGCGTCGAGCCGGCCCGCGAGCTGCTCGGCGGTGACCTCGTCGGCGACCTGCCACCGCGCTGCCGGGCGGGTGTCGTCGGAGTCGTCGGAGTGCCACGGCTCGTCGACGTTCCAGTCGCCCCACGGCTCCGCGACCTGCTCAGCGAGGAACCCGTAGACGAACCAGCGCTGCTCCATGTGCAGCACGTGCGAGAGCAGCTCGATCGGCGTCCAGCCCGACGGCACGAGCGCGGCCCGTTGCTGCTCGGGCGTGAGTCCGAGCACGCCGTCGACGAGCTCGGAGCGCACCCAGTCGAGGTAGTCGGCCCAGCGCTGCGAACCAGCGGCGCCCGCCTTGGTCGGCTCGGCGCCGTTGCGCGCCATCCGCTGGTCGTCACTCACCGCCGGCCTCCTCGGGATGGAGGTCGCGCCAGCGCGGCCGCTCCGGCCGGTCGCCACCGACCCAGTTGCCCTGCTCGTCCCAGTGGTCCTCGCGCTTCTTCGACGGCTGCACCCGGGGCGGCTCGCCCGGCATCTTCGGGTAGTCGGGCGGGAAGTTGAGCTCGCCGCCCGGCAGCTCCTCCCAGAGCCGCAGCAGCGGCTCGAGCGAGAACGCCTCGTCGTCGATGGTCGCCCACGGGTCGCCGTTGGCGAGCCGGTCGGGCACGGTGAACAGGTTGAACTCGCGCGGGTCCTTCACCTCGGCGAGCTCCTCCCAGGTCATCGGCGTCGACACCGGGGCGCCGGGCAGCGGCCGCAGGGAGTAGGCCGAGGCGATCGTGCGGTCGCGGTTGTTCTGGTTGTAGTCGACGAAGATCCGCTCGCCGCGCTCCTCCTTCCACCAGGCCGTGGTGACGCCGCCGTCGCGACGCTCGAGCTCCCGGCCGAAACCGATCGCGGCGTGCCGCACGTCCTCGAAGGTCCACCGCGGCTCGATCCGCACGTAGATGTGGACGCCACGGTTGCCGGACGTCTTCGGGTAGCCGCGGATCCCGAGCTCCTCGAGCAGCTCGCGCGCCACCCCGGCGACGCGCACGGCGTCGGCGAACGTCGTGCCCGGCTGGGGGTCGAGGTCGATCCGCAGCTCGTCGGGGTGGTCGACGTCGTCGCGCCGCACCGGCCAGGGGTGGAAGACGATGGTGCCCATGTGCGCGCACCACACCGGGACGGCGATCTCGGTCGGGCAGATCTCCTCCGCCCTGCGCCCGGACGGGAACGTGATCTCCACGGACTCGAGGTAGTCGGGAGCGCCCTTCGGGACGCGCTTCTGGTAGAACGCCTCGGCGTCCTTGTCCTGCGGCCCGGTGGCCAGCTTGAAGCCCTCCCGTACGCCGGACGGCCACCTCTCGAGAGCGGTCGGCCGGTGCCGCAGCGCGCGCATCAGCCCGTCGCCGACGGCGGCGACGTACTCCGCCACCATCAGCTTGGTCACCTCGGGCGTGCGGTCGGTCGCCTCGTAGATGACGCGGTCGGGGCTCGAGACCCGCACGGAGCGGTCGCCCGCCTGGACCTCGGCTGCCGGGGTCTTCGCCATGCCGCTCAAACTAGCCGACCGCCGCACGTATCAGGCCGCGCTGCCGGCACTCCTCACGGGTTGAGGGACTCCCCCTCATCCATCCCCCCAGAGGAGAACAGCTATGGCTCCACTGACGCTGCACCCGACGAAGACGTCGGTACGACGGCGCTGTCAACGGCTCCTGCGATTCACCATGCTCGCGCTGCTCGGCGGCGCGACCCTCACCGCGGTGGCGACCACCTCGCCCGCCTCCGGCGAGACCCCGACGAACGTGCGCATCGTGATCGAGCGGGTCGAAGAGCGTGGGTGCACCGACACCCTCGACGGCTCCGACTTCTACTCGCGCATCACGATCAACGGCGTCGACCACGACTTCGGCGAGATCGAGGACGAGGACGAGATCTCGCCCAACTGGGTGGCGGAGGAGGTCGTCGACGCCGACGTCACCACCTCGGTCCCGATCAGGGTCAAGATCCACGACTCGGACGGCTTCCTGAACTTCGGTGACGACGCCTGCGACCTCACCGCCCCGGGCGGCGACGACCTGGAGCTCACCGTCGGGATCGACCCTGTCGCAGGCTGCTCGGTCTCCGGTCACGTCAGCGGCGCCTGCGACTCGACGTTCACGACCACCGGCGGCGGTGGCGAGAGTGTCTTCGTCCGGTTCCGGGTGGAGGTCGACCAGGACGCGCCGCCGCAGACCGCCGACGACGCCCTCGTCCGTTGCCTGCACTCCCCGCTGTGGCCCAAGCCCGGCGACGACGTGACGATCACGGTCGAGGCCCTGGATCCGGCGCTCAACGTCGGCGACACCGTCACCGACGACTCGAACAACCCCAACCCGCCGCCGGCCCTCGTGAACCGCGCGGTGACGGCGGACCGGCTCGAGATCTGGGTCAACGACAAGGACGCCCCGGACAAGGTCGCGACCACGACCACCAGCACTACGTACACGATCAACGACATCAACGCCGGCGACCTCGTGTACTCGTGCAAGGTCGCGACCGGTGACGAGGAGAGCTTCACCGGGTGGCGCCGGACCCGGGTCGGCGCTCCGGCTCAGGGCGAGGCGATCCCCGTGGTGCTCACGGGCGGGCGCGCCAACCGGGTCGACGTCGTCCTCGTGCCCGACGGCGACAACTTCACCGGTGCCGGCGACGCCGCCTTCCAGACGGCCATGGAGAGCCTGATCAAGGGGTCCTACTACGGCGAGGGCTTCTTCCTCGCGCGGCAGCAGGGCTTCAACTTCTGGCTCGCGAACACCACCGGCGATGCCGAGCGGGTCCCGGACCCGACACCGGCCGACCCCGCCAACACCAGGTGCGTGCTCACCGCCCCCGCCAACTGGGGCGACAGCTACACGTGGGCCGACACCGGCGCGCTGATGCACACGGACGTCTTCCGTGACTGTGCATCGAACGGGCTGTTCTCGGCAGAGCCGGCCTCGCTGGGAACCACGTTGCACGAGACCGGACACGCCCCGTTCGGGCTTCCGGACGAGTACTGCGGTCCCTGTGACGGCGGCTACTGGGAGAACACCCCCAACGCGACGATGTGGGACACGCTGGCGGAGTGCCAGGCCGACGCGCCGAGCCTCGGCCGGGTGGCGAGCGACTGCCGCCAGATCACGGACGTCGACCCGCCTAACCGGATGTTCTGGACCTCCGAGCCGGACATCACGGACCTGATGAACTCCGACCGGCACCCCCCGCAGGCCGGCGACATCCGCCGGATCGACTGGTACTTCACCGAGTGCCTCGACGGCTCGTGCTGAAAGGAGAAATGACATGAACACGCGAATCCACAGGAAGCACCTCGCCGTCGCCACTGGCCTCGCCGCCGTGGCCGCGATCGCCACGACCGCCGTCAGTGCAGCCAGCGGTCCGCAGCCCCTGGCTGCCGACCCCGGCCCGTTCGACGGCACGAACCCCGCCAACGCATCGATCCCGACCTACGACTACGACGACCCCTCCCGGTCGTTCGTCGTCCAGGCCCACTTCGGCATGCACGGCGCCACAGTGAACGATGTCAGCGTGGGGATGGGGCGGTCGCGCTCCCACCTCGGTGACCCGTCGCTCCTGGAGCTGCGGCTCCGGAGCGCGACGGACGCACCGCTGGGGTCGATCGACGCCTGGGACCCCCGGTGGGTGTTCGAGGAGACCGCCGGAGGCGGGGAGCGGATGGAGATCCGTCCGGGCCCCGGCATGCTGATCACGCCGTTCGACGCGGACGCCGAGTCGATGGTCGTCTATGACGTCGAGGCGGGCGAGGCGCTCACCACGGTCGACCTCGCTCCCGCGATCCGGGAGTACTGCCTCGACCACCCCGAGGACGCCCAGTGCGTCTCGGCCGACCTCGCCGTCACGGCGAGCGAGGCCACCGGCACCGGGTTCAGCGTGGTCGGGGAGACGACGCAGGTCGAGGTCGCGACCACGGTCGAGAACCTCGGCCCGGACGGTCCCGTCGACGGGGTCGTCGACGAGGTCGTCACGGCTCCCGCCGGCGTCACGGTGACACCGACGGGCTCCACGTGGGACGCGGACGGCCTCGCCGTCGGCGCACCGCGCGAGCACGCGTCGTCGTACGACGTCACGTGCGAGGAGCCCGGCGTGCACACCGTGACCGTCGAGTCGACCATCGAGCCCGCTTTGGCGAAGGTCGCGGACCCGGACGCGTCCAACAACGCAGGCACGGCCGAGCTCGAGATCGAGTGCGCGATCCCGGTGAAGCTGGACATCAAGCCCGGCTCGGACCGCAACCCGGTCAACGTCAACGAGGCCACCATCCCGATGGCGGTGCTCACGACGGAGGCCGGCGAGTTCGGGCTGCCGCTGGCGTTCGACGCGACCACCGTCAAGGTGGCCGGGCTGCGGATCGGCGACCGCGACGCCCTGGTGACGTCGGCGAGCGGCGTCCCGGAGCGGCACGGCAAGGTGCACCTCGAGGACGTCACCCCGAAGGACGGCGACGTCGACGCGATGCTCCACGCGGCCGGCCGGGAGATCCCGGTCACCGCGAGCACGACGGAGCTGTGCGTGCGGGGTACGACGACGTCGGGCCTGAGCTTCTTCGGGTGCGACGTGGTGGACGTGGTGCCCTGACCTGACACCACACGACGTGGGCGCCGGCGGTCGAGAGGCCGCCGGCGTCTGCGCGCCGCCGGCGGCTACTGGTCGGCCGGCTCCAACGTGAGGGAGATCGAGTTGATGCAGTAGCGGTCACCGGTCGGGGTGCCGTAGCCGTCGGGGAAGACGTGCCCGAGGTGCGACCCGCAGTTGGCGCAGCGGACCTCGACCCGCTTCATGCCGTGGGAGTTGTCCTCGAGGTACTCGATCGTGTCGCTGATCGGCTGGTAGAAGCTCGGCCAGCCGCAGCCGGAGTGGAACTTGGTGTCGGACTCGAAGAGCTTGGCCTGGCACGCCTTGCAGCGGTAGACGCCCTTGGTCTCGGTGTCGGTGTACTCGCCGGTGAACGCGCGCTCGGTGCCCGCCTGGCGCAGCACCTGGTACTCCTCGGGCGAGAGCTCGGCCCGCCACTGCTCGTCGGTCTTCTCGACGTTGTACGTCATGCCACGAGCCTACTCAGCCACGCCAGGTCAGGTCGCGTCCGTCGGCATCGGTAGCGGCTTGACCAAGTGCTTGGGTGGCGCCTCCACCTCGACCGGCTCGCCCCACTCGCTGATCCGGAAATCGACCCGATAGGTCTCCACCCAGGTCGTGATCCGGTGCAGAAGGTGCGTGTCGTCGAGCCACATCCGGTAGACGACGTTGGGCACCTGCTCGGGCTCGATCCTCAATTGCTCCGCGAGGAACTCGTCGGACATCGTGACGTCGTACTGGTGCGCCTTCCCGTAGTCGACGTTGAACGCACCGCCGTACTCGAGCGACTCCATCCCCGAGGCGAAGTCCCTCGCCATCGTCAGCGGCTGACCCATCTCGATGTCCGCGAGCATCTGCGCGGCAAGCTCGTCGGGGAACTGGAAGAACGTGCGTTGCCCCTTGTCACGGACGTAGACCTCGCCGTCCAGCCCGAGCATCGTGACCACGTCGCCCGCCTCGTCGACCGTGCTCCTGAACGAGAACTCACCGTCGTCCTCGAACCGGATCCGGATGTCCATCGACATATCGTCGGACGTCATCTCAGCGCGGTAGGTGTCGAAACGCGTCGACGAGTCCACCACGGCCATCGCGAAGGCGTTCTCGGACAGCGGCACATAGACGTCCTGCGCCACCCGGGTCCCGGACACCGGTCGATCGATGACGCCACAACCGACGGTCGCAGAGGCGCAGCACAGCGTGAGGGCGGTCAGGGCGACCGCTCGGGCCACCCGAGACATGTGCAGATCCTAGGTCCGACGACTGCCGGGCGCCGGAGATTCGTCAGACCTCAGGGCAGCCGCTCGGCCAGCTCCGCGACCTCGACCCGGGCGCCGGTGTAGAACGGCACCTCCTCGCGCACGTGGCGGCGGGTCTCCGAGCCGCGCAGGTGCCGCATCAGGTCGACGATCCGGGTGAGGTCGTCGGCCTCGAAGGCCAGCATCCACTCGTAGTCGCCGAGGGCGAAGCTGGGCACGGTGTTGGCCCGCACGTCGGGGTAGTCGCGCGCCATCTGGCCGTGCTCGGCGAGCAAGCGGCGGCGCTCGGACTCCTCGAGGAGGTACCACTCGTAGGACCGCACGAACGGGTAGACCGCGACGTACCGGTGGGCGCGCTCGTCGGCGAGGAACGCCGGCAGGTGGCTGCGGTTGAACTCGGCCGGCCGGTGCAGCGCCATCTGCGACCAGACAGGGGTCAGCCGGGCGCCCAGGGCGGTACGGCGCAGCCGGCTGTAGGCCACCTGGAGCGCGTCGGACGTGGGGGCGTGCCACCAGATCATGAGGTCGGCGTCGGCGCGCAGGCCCGCGACGTCGTACAGGCCCCGGACGACGACGTCCTCCGCGGCGAGGTCGGCGAGCAGCTGCTCGACCTCCTCGGCCTCGCTCTTGCGCGCGACGTCGTCGCCGCCGAACGCCCGCTCGAGCCTGAACACCGACCACATCGTGAAGCGGATCGTGTCGTTGAGCTCGTTGATCTTCGCCGCGTTCGACTTGATGTGGGCCTGGGGGTCGCTCATGCCCTCCATTGTCTACGACCGCCCGTACCCCGCTTCCCTCGCCTTCACGATCGCGTCGGCGCGGCCGGTGGCGTGCAGCTTGGCGTAGATCGAGGAGACGGTGTTGCGCACGGTCTTGTTGGAGACGTAGAGCTCGCCGGCGATGTCGTCGTTGGACCGGCCTGCGGCGATCATCTCGAGCACCGACCGCTCGCGCTCGGTGAGGTCGGGGAACGGCTCGACCTCCTCCACGGGAGCTGCGGAGGCGCCGGAGAAGAACGCCGCGACCTTGGCGGCGAGCGAGGCACCGAACACCATGCCGCCGGCGGCCGCCGTACGGATCGCGCTCTCGACCTCGGGCGCGCCGGACCCCTTGAGCAGGTAGCCGCTGGCCCCGGCGCGCATGGCCGACAGGATGGTGTCGTCGTCCTCGTTCATCGTCAGCATCACCACCCGCAGGCCGGGCGTCCGGCCGGTGAGGAACCGGGTCGCCTCGATGCCGTCGAGCTGCGGCATCTGGATGTCCATCACGACGACGTCCGGCGCGGTCTCCCCCACCACGTGCAGCGCCTCCCGGCCGTCGGCGGCGGAGCCGACCACCTCGATGCCGTCGAGGGCGCCGAGCAGGGCGGCGA
The DNA here is from genome assembly GCF_013410655.1 of Nocardioides thalensis. Taxonomy (NCBI): domain Bacteria; kingdom Bacillati; phylum Actinomycetota; class Actinomycetes; order Propionibacteriales; family Nocardioidaceae; genus Nocardioides; species Nocardioides thalensis. The sequence continues at coordinate 763,774 of NZ_JACCFP010000001.1, read as the reverse complement.
GCCCGTCGCGGACGATCTGGTGGTCGTCGACGACGACCACCCGGATCGGTGGGACGGCAGTCTCGCGCGGGGCGGAAGGCTCAGTCATGGTCGCCTCGGGTTCCGGTGAGGAGGGGCAGTCGGGCGCGGACGACGGTGCCGCCGTCCGGTGGGCAGAGGACCTCGGAGCTGCCGCCGAGCTCGGCGGCCCGCTCGCGGAGGCCGACCAGGCCGACGCCGGCCTGGCGGTCGGCGCTGATGCCGACACCGTCGTCGGCGAGCTCGACGAGCAGGTTGTCGTCGTCGAGCTCGAGCCGCAGCCGCGCGACCTCGGCCTGCGCGTGGCGGGCCACGTTGGTGAGCGCCTCGCCGACGATCCGGTACGCGGCCACCTCGACCGCGGCGGGCAGCCTGCCGTCGAGCTCGGGCGCGTCGACGGCGAGCGGTACGTCGAGCCGGTCTGCCTGCTGCTTGAGCGCCCCGACGAGGCCGCGGTCGTCGAGGGCGGGCGGGCGCAGGTCGTGCACGAGGCGCCGTACGTCGGCCACGATCCCCTGCACGTGCTCGGTGATCCCCGAGAGCTGATCGCGGGCGGCGGCGGGGTCGGCGTCGACGGCCATCCGGGCCGCCTCGAGCTGGAAGACGACGCCGCTGAGGGCGGGGCCGAGACCGTCGTGCAGGTCCCGGCGGATCCGGCGCCGCTCCTCCTCACGGGCGGTCACCAGCCGCTCGCGGCTGTGCTGCACCTCCTCGGCGAGCTGGCCGGTGCGCGCGGCGACGGCGGCCTGGCGCACGAGGTCGCCGAGCAGCTGCTCGTCGCGGGCGCTGAGCCGGCTGCGGACGCCGCGGGCGGGCAGGACCAGCCGGCCCACCTGCGCGCCGCGGTAGGTGATGGGCAGGGTGCGGACGGCGGCGGGGCGCTCGCCGAACGTGGTGACGGTGCGGTCGCCGCTGCTCCAGTCGACCTCGAGGCTGACGAAGCGGACGCCGAACGCGGAGGCGACCGCCTGCGCGACGGCGGCGAGCTGCTCGCGCGGGTCGTCGGTCGTCTCGAGCGTCGAGGAGAGACCGGCGAGCGCGTCGTAGGGGTTGTCGCGCTCTCCGAGCATGCGGCGCCGTACGAACGCGGACAGGCGCTGCCGCAGCGGGCCGTAGAGCACCACCGCGACCAGGAGCACCACCGCGACGACCTGCGCCTGGGTGAGGTCGTCGTCGAGCACCAGGGTCAGCGCCGCGAGCACGACCACGTCGGCGGCGACCAGGGCCGCGAGCACGACGGTCAGGACGACCGTGCGACCGAGCAGGTCCTCGATCGGGACGAGCTGCGGCCGGACGACCCCGACCGTCATCGCCGCGCCGGGGAGAACCAGCGCGACGAAGCTGCCGAAGAAGTCGGTGCCGGGGATGGGGAGCACGGTCATGGTGACGAGCTCGAACGCCACGATCACCACGGTGGCCCACGCGAGCCAGCGCATCCGGTCGCGCGTGATGCCGCGGGAGCGGCGGTAGCGCACGATGATGAGCACGAGCCCGGTGATGAACGACGCGTAGAGGCCGCCGACGACGATCGGCTGCGCCGTCTCGGCGATGCCGGACAGCGCGTCGATCGAGGTCGGGTCGATGTCGACGGAGCGCGGCAGCCGCTTGTCGTCCTCCACCTGCGGCTCGAACGGCATGACGAGCAGCGCGAGGCACGCGAGGACGCCGAGGCCCAGCGACATCCGGGCGACGATCCCGTGCCAGCCCGGCAGCAGGCGGCCGCTCGGGAAGACCAGCAGCACGGCCGCGATCCACACCGACAGGAACGACCCGAACCGGTCGAGGAACCAGACCGCGAACGTCATGCCGGGCCACACGCCCTCGTCGGTGACGCCCGCCCGGATGTAGGACTGGGCGAGGCCGTCGAGCGACCAGAAGACGCCGAGGCCGCCGAGCAGCCAGCCGAAGATGTGCGCCGTCCGGCCGAGGAGGATCGGTACGGCAAGGCCGGCCAGGAAGACGCCGTTGAACGTGAACGGCCAGCCGGGCTCGGTCACGTAGCGGGAGCCGGGGCCGTCGGCCGGGGCGATCGCGTCGAGCGCGACGGACGCCGCGAACAGCAGCGCGCAGACGACGGCGAGCGCCCACGCCGCGGCAGGCCGGCCCGGGGCTCCCGGCGCCGGCTCGTCGGACACGGGGGCGACTTGCACCGGCACAGTGTGCAGCCGACCCGGCCCTCTCGGGGCCGGATCGGCTGCAAGTGGTGGTGTCACAGGTCGGTCACGAAGGTCACACGGTCACGCGCGGCCGCGGAACGCCTTGTCGCCGACGAGGAAGCCGAGAGAGACCACGACCAGGCCGACCGGGCCGGTGAAGCCGGCCATGTACTGCAGCGGGGAAATGCCGAGCAGCAGGGTCAGGCCGCCACCGAGGAGGCCGACCAGGCCGAGCCACTTCGCGACGGCGCCGGCACGCGAGGCGAGGAAGAGGACGATGCCGGACAGGCCGAGCAGACCCCAGATCCACGGGATGGTGCCGATCCAGTGGTTGTAGAACACCAGCGCCTCGTCGACCACGATCTCGCCGTCGGCCGCGGCGAAGATGAACTCGGTGTCGAGGCCGGTGCCGAGCACCACCACGATGGCGGTGCCGAACAGGCCGCTGAACCCGATCATCGGCAGCGTGCTGTCGGCGGGCAGCGACGCGCGCAGGCGGCGGTAGAGGCCGGCGGCGAACACGATCATGAGGACCGCGCTGACCATGCCGAGCACGTGGAACGCGAGCATCTGGGGCACGAAGTCGCCCATCTTGTCGGCGATCGCCGCGGCGTCCCGGTCGAGCGACTCGTCGTAGACGGCGCTCACGGCCAGCGAGCTGGCGATCGCGCCCGCTCCGGCGATCCCGGCGACGAGGCCGGCGAGCGCCCAGCGGGTCGACGGCTGCGCCTGGGCCGGCGCTCCCGGCGCGGGCGGCAGGTCGCTGCGGACCGGGTTGTGGTGGACGGTGTGGGTGGTCATCGGTGCGTTCCTCTCGGGGATGGGGTGCTGCGATGACCAGACGGTGCCGGGCCCGGCGTCCCGGGCAGCAGGGACAGGACGGCACACCTGCCGGGACAGGCCGAGTTGTACCTCGTGGTCCGCCGAGTTGGACCTCGTGGTCCGCCGAGTTGTACGCCGTGGTCCGCCGAGTTGTACGCCGTGGTCCGTCGAGTTGTACGCCGTGGTCCGTCGAGTTGTACGCCGTGGTCCGTCGAGTTGTACGCCGTGGTCCGTCGAGTTGTACGCCGTGGTCCGTCGAGTTGTGCGGGGTGGATCCGGCACTTGTCCGCGCCATCACCGACAACTCGGCGGACCATCACCGACAACTCGGCGAACCATCAGATTCAACTCGCGTCGATGGAGGCGGCGGCGCGCTGACCGCTGGCGACGCAGGCGGCGATGCCGACCCCGTCGTACGCCGCCCCGCAGACCTCCAGGGCGGGGACCTGGTCGATCGCGGCGCGGATGCGGGCGACGCGGTCGACGTGGCCGACGGCGTACTGCGGGAGCCCGCCGCCCCAGCGCTGCACGACCGCGTCGACGGGAGTCGCGCGGAGCCCGGTGGCCTCGGCCAGGTCGGCGAGGGACACGCCGATCAGCTCGTCGTCGGCCACCTGGAGGCTCTCGGCCTCGCCGCGGCGGCCCAGGGAGCTGCGCAGGACCAGCAGGTCATCGGCGGCCCCGGCCGCGCGGACCCAATCCCACTTCGCGAACGAGAACGTGGCTGCCTTGACCCGGCGGCGGTCGACCGGCGGCACGAGGAACCCGGACGCGCCGACGTCGAGCGCGTCGCCCGCGTCGGCGACCCGGAAGGCGAAGGTCACGAGCGCGGTCGAGGCGTAGTCGAGGGTGGCCAGCTCGCTGGCGGCGGCCGGCGCGATCTCGCCCAGCAGCCGGGCGGTGGCCGGCGCGGGTGTCGCCAGGACGACGGCGTCGACCTGCTCGCCGTCGACGTCCCAACCGGCGGCGGGGCGCTGCAGGCGCCGCACGAAGACCCCGGTGCGCACCTCGACCCGACCGGTGGCCGCGAGCGTCTCGGCGATCCGCTCGGGCAGCTGCCACATGCCGCCCGCGATGCCGGCGAAGACCGGGGAGGCCGCGCTCCCGGGGTCGGGCAGCGCCGGCGCCTGCGCCGTGATCGACCCGCGCGCGGCCATGGTGACCAGCTGCGGGATCGCGGCCCGTGCGGAGATCTCTCGGGCGTGGCCGGCGTAGACCCCGCCGAGCAGCGGCTCCACGAGCCGGTCGGTGACCTCCGGGCCGTAGCGGTCGTCGACCAACGCCCCGACGGAGACGTCGTCGTCGAGCTCGGAGGCCGGCAGGTCGGGCTCGCGGCGCGCCCGCTCCAGCCCCTCGGGCGAGAGCACCCCGCTGTCGGCCAGCTGGTCGAGGTCGAGCGGCGCCCCCATCAGCGTGCGCGGCAGCGGCCTCAGCGCTCCCCTGGTCCAGATCCGCGACGACGCCCCGGACGGATGCGTCACCGGCAGGGCGAGGTCTCCGGCCAGCGCGACGCCCTCGGGGCGCCGGTTGACCATCGCCTCGGCGCCGACGTCGACGGTGATCCCGGCGACCTCGCCCCGACGGAGCTTGCCGCCGACCCGGTCGGTCGCCTCCAGCACGAGCACGTCGTGACCGGCGGCCGCGAGGTCCCGCGCAGCGACCAGTCCGCTGATGCCCCCACCGACGACGACCGCACGCACCTGCTCAGGATGGCAGAGGTGGGCCCGCTCCCCACGCGAGCCCACCTCTGGTTCGCGGGATCAGGCGGCCACGGGCGCGGCCACCTCGCTCGGCCGGTCGACCGGGGCCTGCAGCGACCGCAGGGCGATCGGTACGACGACCGCGGCCGATGCCACGATCGAGGCCACGATCGACCACTCCGGCACGCTGCCCCACTCCCCGAGCAGGATGACGAACCCCGGCACCGTGCAGGTCGTGAACGACTGGATGAGCGTGAGCCACCCGGCAGCGGTCGTCAGCCGTTCGACACCCAGGGCGAGCACCACCCAGAAGACGGCCCACAGGACCGACCACTGCAGCCAGAGCAGTCCGGTCGCGAGGTCGTCGAACCGCACGATGTTGACGACGCCGAAGCCGGCTGCCATCACGGCGACCCAGGCCGAGTACCAGCCCAGCCCGTCGGCGGCGTACCCCTTGAGGTTGCCGATCCCGACGTAGAGGTAGGTGAACCCGAACAGGAAGATCCCGGCCGCCGAGAGGATCTCGTCGGGCGTCTCAGCCGTCGCGATCAGGTAGAACGGGATCGCCGTCTGCAGGCCGCCGACGAACAGGTTGAAGACGCCGGCACTTTTGGCGTCGACCTTGCCGAGGAAGAGCAGTCCGTTCACGAACAGCACGGCCCCGACGAACAACAGTCCAACTGTGGACACCGTCGCCTCCTCAGAAGTAGGCGTTCGCCGGGAACGGCGTGCCGTGGACGAAGTTGGCGCCGAGCGACGAGGCCTTGAGGAACGTCGGGTTGTGCGTCGAGATCGTGCGCACGTTGCGCCAGTGCCGGTCGAGGTTGTACGCCGCCTGGGTGGCCGACGTGCCGCCGACGTCGAAGAGGCGCGCCGCCGTGGCATACGAGAACCGGTCGACGGCTACCTTCGCCTCCGCGGCGGCACGCTGCGCCGCCGCCGCCTCGTCCTTGCCGGGCACCCCGTCGACGACCGAGTCGGCCGCGACCTGGAGCGCCTCGGCCGCACGCAGGACGATCGCCTCCGCGGCGAACGCGTCGGCCGCGATCTCGCCGACGACCTGCAGCACCTGCGGGTCCTCGGCCGGGCTCTGCGGCGCGTTGGCGTGGCTGTAGTTGCGCGCCCTCCGCTTGACCAGCGCGACCGCATCGTTGCGGACGTTGCGGAGGATCCCGGCCGTGACCGCCTGGAGGAAGAGCTGGAGGAACGCGCCCTGGTAGCCCGGCACGGGCTCGCCGTCGGGTTCTCCGAGGTCGAAGAACTCCTCCTCGGCGACCCGCACGTCCTGGAGGTGGGTAGTGCCCGTCCCGGTCAGCCGCTGTCCGAAGCCGTCCCAGTCGTCGAGGATCGAGACGCCCTCGCGGTCGACGGGGATGACCGCGCCGGCGATCCGGCCCTCGGGGGCTGCGGCCCAGATCTGGGTGTAGTCGGAGTAGATGCTGCCGGTCGAGTAGTACTTGGTGCCGTTGAGGCGGTAGCCGCCGGCCGGGTCCGGGGTGAACGCGGTGTCGAAGTACAGCCCGACCGGTCGCTTGCTCTGCTCGCTGAACCCGTTGCCGACGAAGAGGTCCTTGCCCGCGAGCTCCAGGAGCCGCGTGCGGAACGCCGGGTCGTCGGCACCCTGCAGGTGCTGCTCGACGAACCAGTAGTGGGTGCGGAGGATGTGCGGCACGCTGGAGTCGGCCTCCGCGAGGTCGATGAGCGCGGAGAACAGCTCGGGGATGCTCAGGCCCGCTCCCCCGTCCTTGACGGGCAGCCGGAGCCGGCCGGTCCCGGCCTCCTTGAGCCAGCCGATGACCTCGTGGGGTGGGGTCTTGTCGCGCTCGCGCTCCGAGGCGCCCTCGGCGATCCGGTCGAGCAGGGCGCGCCACTCGGGCGTCCCGGGCCGGGTCACCGGGGTGACCCGCGTGGGGCTGGTGTCTGTGGTCATGGACTCTCCTTGTGATGGGTGGTGGGACTGGTGCCCGGCGGCCGACCGGGTGCGTGGCCGGCCGCCGGAGTCGAGGTCGGGTGGTCAGCGGTGGAGCCGACCGAAGCCCGAACGGTGGAACACGAGCGGCGACGAGGCCGATCGCGGCTCGTCGGGGTGATCGACGGCGTGCAGCTCGAGCAGCACGATCGTGTGGTCGCCGGCCTCGACCTCGCGGTAGATCGTGCAGTCGAACCGGGCCAGGCCGTCGTCCACGGTCACCGCGCCGGCGGACGAGACCGAGAACGGCACCCCGTCGAACCGGTGGGCGACCGGCCCGGCGAGCTGCCGGCAGACGTCGCCGTGGTGGTCGGCAAGGATCGTGACGCCGAGGTGGTCGGCGCGGCGGAGGTCCGGCCAGGTCTTGGACGTCGTCGCGATCGAGAACGACACCAGTGGCGGGTCGAGGCTGACCGAGGTGAACGAGCTGGCGGCGAGCCCGACGGGCCGGCCGTCCACCTCGGCGGCGACGGCGACGACACCGCTCGGGAACACGCCGAACGCCTGCCGGAGGGCACCGGGGTCGAGGTCCTGGTTGGTGGCGAACGCGCCGGCGAGCAGGCCGGTCTGCTGGATCAGGGCTGGTGTGCTCACGAGGCGGCCTTCCCGGCGGTCGCGAACGGGACCGCGGCGTTGTGGTGTCGGTCGGGGCGCTCGTCCTTCCAGAGTCCCCGGTCGGCGAGGATCGGGAGGACGCCCTCGCCGAACCAGTACGCCCCCTCCAGGTGCGGATAGGCCGACAGCACGAACTCCTCGATGCCCAGCTCGGCGTACTCCTGGATCCGGTCGGCGACCTGCTCGTGGCTGCCGACGAGCGCCGTGCCGGCGCCGCCGCGGACCAGACCGACGCCCGCCCACACGTTCGGATAGACCTCGAGGTCGTCGGTGCTGCCGCCGTGCAGCGCGAGCATCCGCCGCTGGCCCTCCGACTCGCTGCGACGCAGGCCTTCCTGCACGCGCTTGATCGCGTCGGCGGGGATCTGGCTGAGCAGCCGGTCCGCCTCGGACCACGCGGCCTCCGGGGTGTCCCTGGTGATCGTGTGCATCCGGATGCCGAAGCGGATCGGGCGCGCGTCCCTGCCCTCCGCGTCGGCGAGCTCGCGGATCCACGCGATCTTCCTGGCGACCGCCTCGGGCGGCTCGCCCCAGGTGAGGTAGACGTCGGCGTGCCTCGCCGCCACGGTTCCGGCGGCCGGCGAGGAGCCTCCGAAGTAGATGTCCGGCACGGGATCGGGGACCTGGTCGAGCGACGCAGCCTCGACCTTCAGGAACTCGCCGTCGAAGTCGACGGTCTCCCGGGCCCAGAGCCGCCGCACGATCTCGAGGAACTCGTCGCACCGGCGGTAGCGGGCGTCCTTGTCCTGGAAGTCGCCGAACATCCGCTGCTCGTGCGGCTCGCCGCCGGTGACGACGTTGAGCAGCAGGCGCCCACCCGTCAGGTTCTGGAAGGTGCCGGCCATCTGCGCGGCGAGGAACGGGGAGACCAGACCGGGCCGGAACGCGACGAGGAACTTCAGCCGGTCCGACGTCTGGCTGAGCATCGCTGTCGACAGCCAGGCGTCCTCGCACCACGCCCCGGTCGGGGTGAGCGCGGCCTCGAAGCCGTTGTCCTCGGCCGCTCGCGCCACCTGGGTCAGGTAGGGGACGTCGCCCGGGCGGCCTGCACGGCCGGGCGTGAGGCCGTGGCCACCGCCGACGACGTGCCTCCCGTCGCCACCGTTGGTGGGCAGGAACCAGTGGAACTTCAGGGACATCGCAACCTTCCTAGAGTTGTCCGTTGTTGGGCGGGAGGGTGCCGTCGACCGCGTAGCGACCGAGGTGCTGCACCTTCCATGCCGCGGGGTCGTGCAGGGTGTGCGTGCGGGCGTTGCGCCAGTGGCGGTCGAGCGCCAACCCGGCGAGCGCCGAGCGGGTGCCGCACACCTCGAAGAGCCGACTTCCGGCGTCGAGGGAGGCAGCGGTGGTGGCGGCGCGCGCCGCGGCGACCGCGAGGCTCGCCTCCGCGGCTGCCTCCGCGGTGAGACCCGCCCCGGCCGCGGAGGCCCGGTCGACCGCGCGTCCGGCCTCGGCGACGAGCGCCTCGGCGGCGCGCGTCTGGAGCTCCAGCTCGCCGAACGCGTGCACGACGAGCGGATCGTCGGCGGCGCGCTCGACGCCGGCGTCGGGGTAGGGGCGGCTCCTCGTGGTGACGAACTCCGCGGCGTCGGCGAGCGCCGCCCGCGCGATGCCCGCGTCGATCGCCGCGTGCAGCAGCTGGGCGAACGCGCCGTAGACCTGCGGCCGCTCGAACGTCAGGTGGTACGGCGTCAGCCGGTCGGCCGGGACGCGCACGCCCTCGAGGAGCACCCTGCCGGACGCCGTGGTCCGCTGACCGACGCCGTCCCAGTCGTCGACGACCGTGACGCCCTCGGCGTGCCGCTCGATCCAGGCGACGTGCAACGGTCCGTTCTCGCCGAGGTGGGCGAGCACCGGGATCCAGTGCGCGAACAACGCCCCGGTCGCGTAGCCCTTCTCCCCGTCGAGCAGCCACTCGCGCGCCGTACCGCCGGAGCCCGTCGGTCCGACCGGGCGGAGTGTCGTGGCGTGCTCCCGGAGGTGCCGGCTCTTGATCTCCGACTGAGCGTTGCCGAACCGCTTGCCGCGGAGCACTTCTGCGAAGAGGAACGCCTGCTGGTCGGCGGTGCCCTGCTGGCGCAGCGCGTTGACGTAGACGAAGTGGCTGTGCGGGATCTGGGCGACGTTGGGGTCGCCCGCCGCGAGGTGGCGCACCACCTCGGCCAGGGTCGCGGCGCCGAGGCCCGCCCCGCCGTGCTCGCGGGGGACGGTCACCGCCAGCAGTCCGGAGGCCGACAGCTCGTCGAGCTGCTCGGTCGGCAGGACCCGGTACCGGTCCCGCTCCCCCGCTCCGGTCGCGAGCCGCGCGCCGACGTCCCGGGCGACGGCGACCGCTTCGGTGGCGGTCAGCACCGGTACCCGTCCGGCCTGGCCGAGCGACGGTCGCCGGGCGACCTCCTCGACCACCGATCGCGACGTCATCAGACCCGCTCCAGCTCCGCGGCCTCGAGCTCGCGGACGAGGGGCAGGATCTCGCGGCCGAAGTACTCGACGTCCTCGTGGTAGTGGAGGAACCCGAGGAGAAAGAGGTTCACGCCCAGCTTCTTGTACTCGATCATCCGGGTGGCGATCTGCTCGGGCGTGCCGATCAGTCCGGTGCGGAAGCCGTCGTTGTACTGGACCAGGTCGGCGAACTCCGAGTCCTGCCACATGCCCTTCTTGTCGCCGGTCGACTGGCCGGCCTGCTTGACCGCCGCCCCGAAGCCCTCAACGGCCTCGCGGTCGGCCTTGTCGACGATCTCCCGCAGCACGTCGCGGGCGGCGGCCTCGGTGTCGCGGCCGATCAGGAACCCGTTGACCCCGAACTTCACGATGCGGCCGTGGACCGTCGCTACGTCGGTGACGTCCCGGATCTGCTCGTGGATGCCCTCGGGGGTGTTGCCGTTGGCGAAGTACCAGTCGGTCACCCGACCCCCCATCCCGCGCGCGTCCGTGGAGTTGCCGCCCATGAAGATCTCGGGGTGCGGCCGTGAGTCGGTGATGACCGGCTTCGGCTTCAGGTCGAAGTCGTGCAGGTTGTAGAAGTCGCCGTTGAACTCGGCGTTGTCCGATGTCCAGATCTCCCGGACATAGCGGATGAACTCCTCGGACCGGCGGTAACGCTCGCCGTGCTCGAGCCACGGCTCGCCGAGCTTGGTGAACTCGTCCTTGAACCAGCCCGACACCACGTTGATCGCCATCCGCCCGCCGGTGATCTGGTCGGCCGTGGCGATCCACTTGGCGAGGACGCCCGGCTGCCACAGGCCCGGGTGGATCGCTGCGATCACCTTCAGGCGCTCGGTCGCGAGCGTGAGCGCGAGGCTGAAGGCCGTCGACTCGTGCTGGTAGGCGGCGCCGTACGACGCTATGTAGCGCACCTGCGACAGCGCGTAGTCGAAGCCGTTGTTCTCGGCCAGCTGGGCGAGCTTGACGTTGTAGTCGTAGCCCCAGTCGGTGCGCTGCTCGATCTTGCTGACCACCAGGCCGCCGCTGACGTTAGGCACCCAGTAGGCGAACTTGAGGGGCTCGTGGAACGACGGTCCGTACGACGCGCGGTCGCTTCCTGCACTGCTCATGGAATGTCTCCCGGTCTGATCGAGGCGTTCTGCTAACGTTTGTCTACAGAGTTACTTGTCTTTGGCGCACGGGCAAGGACGCGAAGTGCAGGAGTCGCAGACGGAGACATCGGCGGCCCCTTTCACGGGCGGCCGACCACCACTCCGGGCACCCTGACCCCCGAACGGAACGAAGAAATGCGGATCGAACAGCTGCAGTACCTCACCGCCGTGACGCAGCACGGCTCCCTACGCAGAGCGAGCGAGAAGCTCCACATCTCGCAGCCGGCGCTCAGCGAGGCCGTCACCAAGCTCGAGCGCGAGCTCCGCGTCACCCTGCTCGACCGGCGCCGGTCCGGCGCGAAGATCAGCCGCGAGGGGCGCGACCTGCTGCCCTACATGGTCGAGGTCCTTGCCGCCGTCGACCGGCTCCGCATCGCCGCCGGCGACCAGCGGACGGACAGCAGGTTGATCCGCCTCGGCACGGTCCACGCGGCCACCTCGACGCTCCTGGTGCCGGCGGTCCGGGCCTTCCAGGACCGCCTGCCCGGCACGACCGTCGAGGTGCTGACGTTGCAACAGGCGCAGATCGACGAGGGGCTGGCCGAGGGTTCGCTCGACCTCGGCCTCGTCAACGTGCTGGACGGGGACGACGCACCGATCGACCTGGTCGGGACCGACCTGATCGTCGGCCGGCCCGTAGCGGTGCTCCCCGCCGGGCATCCCCTCACTGCGCAGACCCACGTCAGCGTCGAGGACCTCCGACCGGAGCGGTTCGTGATGATGCGCGCGGGCTATCTCATGCACCGTTACGTGCACCGGATCTTCGGTGCGCAGCCACCCCTTGCCTGCCACCACACCGACGGCGCCGAGATGGGGAAGGCGCTGGTCGCCGAGGGTCTCGGCGTGACCGTGCTTCCCGACTACAGCGTGCTCGGCGACCCGCTGGAGCGTGCCGGGCTGATCGAGGCGCGTCCGATCGCGGGCGACCAGACCGTGGTCAACCTCGTGCTGCGGCAGCGCAAGTCGCTGCAGACCCCGCTGCCGGTCCGCGACCTGCACAACACGCTCGTCGCGCTCGCGGGCGAGTACCAGGCGGCGCGGGCGAGCTGAGCCCCGGCGTTCAGTCGAGCGGGTAGGACTGCACGAACTCCGTCAGCCGCGCGAGCTGGTCGGGGTCGGTCGACGGAATGACGCCGTGGCCGAGGTTGAACACGTGGCCCTTGGCGGCGCGCCCGGCCTCGATGATCTCGGCAGCCCGGGACGTCATCACGTCGGTCGGCGCCAACACCAGCGTCGGGTCGAGATTGCCCTGGACGCCGCGGTCACCCACCAGCGCGATCGCCTGGTCGAGCGGGGTGCGCCAGTCGACGCCCACGACGTCGGCGCCGGCGCGGCCCATCAGGCCGAGCAGGTTGGAGGTGCCGACACCGAAGTGGATGCGCGGTACGCCGAGCTCGCCCATCCGCTCGAGCACCCGCGCCGAGTGCGGCCGCACGTAGCGCCCGTAGTCGGCCGGCGTCAGCGCGCCCGCCCAGGAGTCGAAGAGCTGGATCGCGGACGCGCCGGCCGCCACCTCGACCTCGAGGAACGCTGCGGAGATGCCCGCGATCTTCTGCATCAGCGCGTCCCACACGTCGGGGGCGCCGAACATCATCGCCTTGGTCTTCGCGTGCTCCTTCGACGGGCCGCCCTCCACGAGGTACGACGCCACGGTGAACGGCGCGCCGGCGAAGCCGATGAGCGGCGTACCGCCGTTGACGCTCGCGAGCTCGCCGGTGAGGGTCGAGACCGCCTCGGTGATGTACGGGACGTGCTCGGGGGTGAGGTCCGGGATCGCCTCCACGTCGGCGAGCGTGCGGACGGGCGAGGCCACGACCGGCCCGACGCCCGGCACGATGTCGAGGTCCACGCCGACCGCCTTGAGCGGCAGCACGATGTCGGAGAAGAAGATCGCCGCGTCGACGCCGTAGCGGCGGACGGGCTGGAGCGTGATCTCGACGATCAGCTCCGGGGTGGCGCACGCGTCGAGCATCGCGACGCCCTCGCGCACCTTGAGGTACTCGGGCAGCGAGCGGCCCGCCTGCCGCATGAACCACACCGGCGTGTGCGGCACCTGCTCCCCCCGGAGGGCCTTCAGGAACGCGCTCTGACTGAGGTCACCCACGCCTCCCAGCCTCTCAGGCGGCGCGCCTGAACCTCAAAACCGGGCCGTTGGACCTAATCTGACCTCATGGTGGCCCGGGAGGAGACGCACCAGGGAGCCGGCGTGCCCCCTGAGTTCGCCGCTGCCGTGGCCAGCCTCCGCGAGGCGGTCCTCCGCCCCGAGGTGTACTGCGAGGAGATGCCCGCGCCGCAGCGGATCGCACCCCACGCCACGGCCCTCTCCGCGGACGTGACCGTCGACGGCGAGGACGTCGCCACCGGCCGGATCGTGGTGCTCCACGACCCCGCGGGCAACGCCGCCTGGGACGGCACCTTCCGGTGCGTCGCCTACTGCCGCGCCGAGATCGAGGGCGACCTGGCCACCGATCCGCTGCTCACCGACGTCGGCTGGACCTGGCTGACCGACGCCCTCGAGGCCCACGGGGCCGAGTACGGCGCGATCTCGGGCACCGTGACCCGGGTGCAGACCGAGAGCTACGGCAGCATGTCCGACGACGGCGGTTCCGCCCAGCTGGAGATCCGCGCGTCCTGGACGCCCCACGACGTGCCCGACCTCGCTCGCCACGTCGAGGCGTGGGGCGAGCTCCTCTGCACGGCGGGCGGCATGGAGCCGGTGCCCGACGGGGTCGCGGTGATGCCGTCCCGGCGAGGTCAGCGGGGCGCCGGAAGTTGACGCAGGACCCGAGCCCCACGGACGCCGACACCGCGGTCGACGTCGAGGCCGAGACGGCGCCCGAGGTCGAGCTGCTCCGGCTCGCCGACGGCCTCCCCCCGGTCATCGAGACCGCGGAGGCGCTGGCCGACTACTGCGCGGCGCTGGCTGCCGGGACCGGTCCGGTCGCGATCGACGCCGAGCGCGCCTCGGGCTACCGCTACTCCAACCGCGCCTACCTGATCCAGGTACGCCGCAACGGCGCCGGCACCGCGCTCATCGACCCGATCCCGCTCGAGTCGCTCGCCCCGCTGCAGGAGGCGATCGGCGACGCCGAGTGGATCCTGCACGCCGCGACGCAGGACCTGCCCTGCCTCGCCGACGTCGGGCTGCGCCCGGCCGCGCTCTTCGACACCGAGCTCGCCGGCCGGCTGCTCAACTACCCCCGCGTCGGACTGGCGACCCTGGTCGAGACGCTCCTGGGCGTGCAGATGCTCAAGGAGCACTCCGCCGTGGACTGGTCGACCCGCCCGCTTCCCGCGCCCTGGCTGGAGTACGCCGCCCTCGACGTCGAGGTGCTGGTCGAGCTGCGCGAGCTGCTCGCGTCGCAGCTGGTCGAAGCCGGCAAGGACGACTGGGCGCGGCAGGAGTTCGAGCACCTGCGGGGCTTCGAGGTGACCCCGCGCGTGGACGCGTGGCGCCGTACCTCGGGGCTGCACAAGGTGCGCGGCCGCCGGGCCCTCGGCGCGGTCAAGGCGCTCTGGGAGACGCGGGACCGGATCGCCCGCGAGCGCGACGTCACCCCCGGCCGCCTGATCCCCGACTCGGCGATCGTCGCGGCCGCCACCGCGCTGCCCACCGACCGCGGTGCCCTGATGTCGACCCAGGGCTTCCACGGCCGGGGCGCGTCGCGCTACGCGAAGGAGTGGCTGGCGGCGATCCGCGAGGCCGTCGACGCCGACGAGGCCGACCTGCCGACCCGGGTGACCCGGGGCGACGGCCCGCCGTCCCCGCGCGCCTGGGCCGAGAAGGACCCGGTCGCGGCCCGTCGCCTCGAGCTGGCGCGGGCGTCGGTGACCGAGATCGCGGCGGCCAACGACCTCCCGGTCGAGAACCTGCTGACCCCGGACACCGTACGACGCGCGATGTGGACCCCGCCCTCGACCCGCGACCCGGTCGCGTTGCTGGAGGCGCTGATCGACCAGCTGCGGGCGCTCGGCGCCCGCTCGTGGCAGGTCGGCCTGACCGCCGCGGCGCTGGCCCAGGCCGTCCTCGACGCCGAGGCCGAGAAGGACACCCTGGTCCGCCCGAGCCGGGGCCGGCGTCAGTCCGAGGAGTCCGGCACCGTCGTCGAGACGTCGTCGTCGGACGAGTCCGAGGAGTCCGGCGGGTCGAGCGCGTCGTCGGACGGGGTCTCCGACTCCTCCACGTAGTCGGGATCGAGCACCGCCCGCGACATCTCGTCGATGAGGTCGAGCTGCGCGTCGAGGTCGTCGAGCACCGGCTGGCTCAGCAGGGCGGCGATCGAGGCGCCGACGTGGGCCTGGAGCCGCGTCCAGTCGACGCTGAGCGGCAGCGCCTGGATCGAGCGGCGGGTCGAGGTGAACACCGCCGCGTTGTCGGGCTGCTGGCCGGGCTGGAGGAACGGCTCGGTGAGCGCGACGCTGAGGTTGGTCGGTACGACGGACCCGGTCGAGGTCAGCTCGGCGACGGCGTCGTCGCTGACCAGCGTGACGAGGAAGTCGGCCGCCTGCCCGACCCGGTCGCGGGCGCCGGCCGTCACGCACACGCCGTTGAGCTCGCCGAGCGTCGCCGCCGAGCCGAGCACCGGCATCGGCATCACGTCGAAGCGGAGATCCTCGGTCTGCCGGAAGATCGGGGTGAGGTCGCGGTAGCCGGCGATCATGCCGAGCTTGCCGGCCTGGAACCACTCCAGCGGCGAGCGCTGCTCGAGCTGCTGGTCGGTCAGCGTCAGGTGCGGGTCGCGGAGGACCTCGAGGGTCTCGCGCATCGCGCCCGACGCGTCGTCGTCGCCGAGGGCGAGCGACGTCGGCTCGGCCTCGTCGTCGAACAGGTGGCCCGCGCCGGAGTAGATGAACGGCGCGAGGCCGGTCAGGGTCGGCGCGATGTGGACGCCCTTCGCGTGGTTGCGCGGCCGGCTGGCGAACTCGGCCGCGGCACGGAAGTCCTCGAGCGTCCAGCTCGTGCGCTCCTCGTTGGGCACGGGGAGCTCGCGCTCCTCCATCCGGTCGAAGTCGATGAGGTCGGTGTTGTAGTAGATGACCATCGGCGACGCCGTGTAGGGCATGCACTGGAGGTCGTCCTCGGCCGAGAACGAGATCACCGCGTCGCGCGAGAAGCCGTCGCTGGTGTGCACGTCGCGGGCGTCGAGCAGGTCCTGCAGCGGCTGGTTGCGGCCGGCCGCCATCGTCTCGGGCAGGTCCTGGTGCCGGATCAGGAAGAGGTCGGGCTCCACCTCGCCCGCGTCGATCGCGTCCTGGAGGGCCTGCGGGTCGTCGTACGCCTCGATCGTCACGTCGACGGTCGTCGACTTGTCGTTGTAGTCGTCGACGACGCGCTGATAGGCCGCGACCTCCGCCTCGGTGCCCCAGACCGCGAACACGAGGGTGCTCATCGGGGTCGCGCTGGTCGACGCCGTCGCGGTCGGGCCGGGGCCGGGGCCGTCGTCGTCCGTGGTGTCGGCCTCGCCCCACACGAGCATGCCGACCACCACCGCGACGGCCACTACGAGTACGACGGTCCACGTGCGCCAGGTCAGTCGTCCGTCGTTCGCCATGGTCCGGACACCTTACCGACAGGCCCGAGACCGAGATGAACGAGCACGCCGGACCGGGAGCGCCTCACGGCGCGTGGCCGCTCTAGGCGGCTAATTTTGGGACCCGGGGCTGCCGCAGCCCGGCGTGCTCGACCCCCAACGTTACTAGGCGGTCGCGAGCGAGGGAGCGAAGCGACCGATGCCGCGAGCCGACTCGGCAGAAACGCACCGGAGGAGCGAAGCGGGGGAGGGCGTATTCTGCCGCGTCGGCGAGCGAGCGCCTCAGCCCAGGCGGCTGGCGAGCTCGAGGTGGCCCGCGGCCTCCAGCTGCTCGCCGAGCACGAGCATCCGCCGTACGCCGTCGCCGGTGCCGGGCAGCGACGCCCGCCCCGTGGCGACCACGCGCGCGAAGGCCGCGGCCCGGAACAGCACGTCGGCGAAGTCGCCGCCGGTGATGCCGCGCAGCACCTCGTCGATCATCGACCGCAGCTCGTCGGGTCCCGGCGGGTCGGCGACCCCGGCGACCACCCGGGCGAACTCGGCGGCGTGCCGGCCGGCGTCGTACTCCCGGGCGACGGTCGCCGGGTCGGCGTGGACCCACGACCGCAGCAGGTAGAGCCGCCACAGGCAGCCGGCCAAGGACTCGGCCGGCGCCGCGGACCACAGCTCGGCGATCGCCTCGATGCCCTCGGTGTCGGCCAGGTGCACGATCCGCTCGGCGACGGCGGCGTCGCCCTCGTCGCGCGCGCCCCTCACCAGCAGCGCCGCGGCCCGGTCGGCGGCCTCGCTCACCAGCGCCGGGTCGCTCCCGCCGACGAAGTCGTCGAAGAAGTCGCCGGTGCGGGGCGAGGGCTTGTGGTGAGGGCGCTCAGACATCCCACCCAGACTACGACCGGACGTTCAGCGGAGCTGGTCGAACGCCTTCAGGATCCGCACGTCGCTGACCTTGCCGTCGGTCCCGAGCTCCGGCGCCCACAGCGAGACCCGGAACTCCTCGAGCATCCACCGCACCTGCCGGAGCCCGGCCGACGGCGGGCGGCCGGCGGGCAGCGCGGCGATCCGCTGCAGGTAGGCCTCCTGGAGCGGCTGCACCCGGTCGAGGCGCTGCTGGTCCCGCGGTACGGCGGAGCCGCCCTCGTCGAGCTGGGTACGGCGGCGCCGCATCGCGTCGAGGTAGACCGGGTAGCGGCGCAGCCTCTGCGCCCCCGCCTCCCCGACGAAGCCGTCGTGCACGAGCCGCCCGAGCTGGCCCTGGAGGTCGGTGAGCGCGGGCAGCAGCCGCATGTCGGCCCGGCCACCGAGCACCTTGTCGGTCGCACGCCAGGCGTCGAGCGCCCGCAGCAGGTCACCGAGCGTGGCGCGCACCGCGGCGGGCGCGTCGGCCCGCACGCGCGCGAGCAGCGCGTCGTACTCCTTCTCGGTGCGGACCGGTCCCGCCGCGTCGAGCGCGTCCATCACGACGGCGCGCAGGCAGTCGGCGACGAGCGCGTCGACGGAGGCGTACGGCGTGCCGGCGAGCCCGAGCTTCTCCTGCATCGAGAGGCCCTCCACGACACCCTTGAGGGGCGCCGACCCGAGCGCGATCAGCAAGAGGCGCGCGACGCCGAGCCGGTGCCGCGCGTCGCGCTCGTCCGCCGACCCGAAGACACCGAGCCCGACTGTCGCGCCCTCGTCGTCGAGACCGGGGTAGGCCGCGACCTCGTGGCCTGCGCGGGTCCAGGTGCCGGTCTCGGCGATGTCGCCGAACACCCACGCCGTCTCGCCGGTGCGCGCGAGCCCGCTGTCCGTGGCGACCTCCGCCATGGCCTGCTCGAACCGCGGCCGCAGCGGCGCCTTCAGCGCGTCCAGGTCCTTGCCACGGCCCTGCTCCTTGCCGTGGTCGTCGACGACGCGGTAGGTCGGCCGCAGGTGCGGCGGCAGGGCGTCGATGCCCCACGCATCGCGCGGCACGTGCACCCCCGTCGTCGAGCGCAGGTAGCGCTCGAGCGCGTCGAGGAGCGGCTCCTCCCCCGGCGGCACGTTGGCGAGGAACTCGCGCGCCGTGTTGGGCGCCGGCACGAAGTTGACCCGCAGCTGCTTGGGCAGGCTGCGCAGCAGCTCGGTGACCAGCTCCTCGCGCAGGCCCGGTACCAGCCAGGAGAAGTCGTCGTCCTCGACCCGGTTGAGCGTGCCGACCGGGATGTCGATGGTGATCCCGTCATCGACCGCGCCGGGCTCGAAGTGGTAGCCGATGCTGAACGTCAGGCCCTCGTCGGCGCTGCCGCCGACCCGCCAGCGCTCCGGATAGTCGGCCTCGGTCACCTCGGCCGCGCGGTCGTGCGTCAGCATCGCCGGGTCGAACGTCAGCAGCTCGGGGTCGTCGCGCCGGGCCTGCTTCCACCACTGGTCGAAGTGCGCGCCGCTGACGACGTCCCGCCCGACCCGGTCGTCGTAGAACTCGAACAGCGTGTGCTCGTCGACCACCAGGTCGCGCCGCCGCGCGCGGTGCTCGAGCTCCTCGGCCTGCTCCAGCAACTTGCGGTTGCGGTGGAAGAAGTCGTGGCGGGTCGACCACTCGCCGTACACCAGCGCGTGCCGGATGAAGATCTCGCGCGACAGCTCGCGGTCGACCTTCCCGTAGGAGACGACCCGGTCGGCGACGAGCGGTACGCCGTACAGCGTCACCCGCTCGTGCGCCTGCACCTGCTGACGCTTCCGCGACCAGTGCGGCTCGCTGTAGGTCCGCTTCACGAGGTGGGCGCCGATGCGCTCGGCCCACTCCGGCTTGATCTCGGCGTTCTGCCGCGCCCACAGCCGGCCGGTCTCCACCAGTTCGGCGGCCATCAGGAACTGCGGGTTCTTCCGCGCCAGGCCGCTGCCGGGGAAGATCGCGAACTTCGCTCCGCGGGCGCCGAGGTACTCCCGCGGCCCCGGCCTGCGGTCGCGGCCCTTCGCCCCGGGCTTGCCACCGGTGGTTGAGCCTGTCGAAACCCGCTCCTCCAGAGCGCCGATGTGGCTCAGGAGACCGGACAACAGCGCCTGGTGGATCCCGTCCGCGTCAGGGTCGCCGCGACCCTTCTCGATCCGGATCCCGACCTCCTTGCACACCTGCCGCACCTGTGCCTCGAGCTCCTGCCACTCCCGGACGCGCAGGTAGTGGAGGTACTCGCGCTTGCACATCCGGCGGAACGCGCTGCCCGACAGGTCGCGCTGCTGCTCGCGCAGGTAGCGCCACAGGTTGAGCCAGGTGAGGAAGTCCGACCCCTCGGCCTTGAACCGGGCGTGCGCCTGGTCGGCCTTGGCCTGCTCGGCCGGCTGGTCGGCGCCGGGCCGCTCGCGCGGGTCCTGCACCGAGAGCGCGGAGACGATGACGAGCACGTCGCGCACGCACCCGAGGCGCTCGGCCTCGATCAGCATCCGCCCCAGCCGCGGGTCGACCGGCAGCCGCGCGAGCCGTTGCCCGACCTTCGTCAGCCGCCGAGTTGTACCTCGTGGTTCGCCGAATCGGCCGCCATGGTCCTTCGAGTTGGCCGCGATAGCTCCGAGCTCCTCGAGCAGCTGCTCGCCGGCCTGCACGTTGCGCCGATCGGGCGGCTCGACGAACGGGAACCGGCCGATGTCGCCGAGCCCGAGGGAGGTCATCTGGAGGATGACGGAGGCGAGGTTGGTGCGCAGGATCTCCGGGTCGGTGAACTCCGGCCGCGACTCGAAGTCCTCCTCGGAGTAGAGGCGGATCGCGATGCCGGCCGCGACGCGCCCGCACCGACCGGAGCGCTGGCTCGCGGACGCCTGGCTGATCGGCTCGATGGGGAGGCGCTGCACCTTCGTGCGGGCGGAGTAGCGCGAGATGCGCGCGACGCCCGTGTCGACGACGTACCTGATCCCCGGCACGGTCAGCGACGTCTCGGCCACGTTGGTCGCGAGCACGACCCGGCGGCGCGAGTTCTTCGCCGGCGCGAAGACCCGGTGCTGCTCGGCCGCGGACAGGCGCGAGTAGAGAGGCAGTACGTCGACTCCGCGCGGGTTGCGCTCGTCGGCGGCGAGCGGCGCCAGCGCCTCTGCGGTGTCGCGGATCTCTCGCTCGCCCGGCAGGAAGACGAGTACGTCGCCCGCGCCCTCGGCGGAGAGCTCCTTGACCGCGTCGACGATCGCCTCGGTCTGGTCCCGGACGATCGGCTCGCCCTCCTCGTCGGCCTCCGGCAGCTCGACGAGCGGGCGGTAGCGGACCTCGACCGGGTAGGTGCGGCCCGAGACCTCGATGATCGGCGCGGGCTTGCCGTCGCCGTCGGAGAAGTGCTCGGCGAACCGCTCCGGATCGATCGTCGCGGACGTGATGACGAGCTTGAGGTCGGGCCGCTTCGGCAGCAGCTGCTTGAGGTAGCCGAGCAGGAAGTCGATGTTGAGGCTGCGCTCGTGCGCCTCGTCGATGATGATCGTGTCGTAGCGGCGCAGCATCCGGTCGCGCTGGAGCTCCGCAAGCAGGATGCCGTCGGTCATCAGCTTCACGCGGCTGGCCTTCGACGTACGGTCGGTGAACCGCACCTGGTAGCCGACGGTCTCCCCCAGCTCGGTCTCGAGCTCCTCAGCGATCCGCTCCGCCACCGCCCGCGCGGCGATCCGCCGCGGCTGCGTGTGCCCGATCATCCGCGGCCGGCCCTTGTCGTCGGGCGTCCCGCGGCCCAGCTCCAGGCAGATCTTCGGCAACTGCGTGGTCTTCCCGGACCCGGTCTCGCCGGCGACGATCACGACCTGGTGGTCACGGATCGCCTTCGCGATGTCGTCGCGGCGGGCGCTGACCGGGAGGTCGGGCGGGTAGGTGATGTTCACAGCCCGCCCATTGTCCCCGGCGGGGGTGAGCGCCGACCAATCGTTATCGGGCAGCGGTCACTCGAGGACGTGGTAGGTCGATTCGACGATAAACTTCCGGATGTCGTACCTCGCCCGGCCCTCGACCATGGCCGTCCACTCGAAGATGGCGCCCTCGCGGGGGAACCCACCGCCCCAGCGCCAGGCGCCGCGGTACGTGCCGTACTCACTCCCTGCCCGGAAGTCGTCTCCCTCGTGGGAGACACGAAGGCCCGACCGCGGCCGGGTCCGCGCTGCGGCGCCGACGACGGAAAGGCGGAGAAGACCGCGCTCGTCGTAGAACGAGTCGGGGAGCGCGACCCGATGGAACACCGTGACTTGGCTCCACCGGCCGTCGGGGCACGCCATCGTATCGAGACCCATCGAGCCCGGCCACGCCGCGCGCGCTGGCCGTCGCAACCGGCCACAGTTCTCGACTTCGCGCCGCACGATCGTGTCTGCCGGGGCGAAACTGCGACGCCACACCTTCTCGACGACTCGGGCATCGTCGATGGTGATCTGCGAGGTCGCAACCGCCTGGTTGCCTGCGAGATCGCGAACGACGGCCTCGATCGTGTACACGCCGGCCGGCACGACCACCCAGTCGGACGTGACGCCCCTCCACTCGTCGCCAGCGGTGAACAGCGCGTCGACGACCTCACCTGTTGCGTCACGCACCGTGGCGTCCACGATCCGCAGCTCTTCGTGCGACGACACGGGGACGAGCCGGATCGAGTCGAGATAGCTGTCCATGGCGGGGAAGAAGGTGTCCCCCGCTACCCAGTTGTCTCCCTCCTTCACCTGGGTGGTGAGGTCCGCATGGATCGACTCGTCCCACGTGAAGGTGCGAGGGCCCAGCTCGCCCACCAGCTCGCCGAACGACGGGTGATCAATGCGCGCAGAGAGGGCCAGCTGGTACGAATGTCCATCCTCGAGAGCAGGCTGGCTTCCGATTGCTGGGAGGTCGAAGTAGTAGTCCTTCATCAGGTCTTCGTGGGTCGCCTCGGCCACAACCACCGCCCCGTCCCGGATCTCCCAATGGACGTCGGCAGTAGTGCGCGGAAAGAGAATGGGATCGGTGGCCAAGAACGACAGCTGTGACGAGGGACCCAGTCTCGAGCGGGCATCCATTCGCAGATCCAGCTTGTTCCAGACAGAGACGACCGTGGCCGACACCAGCTGACAAGAGTTGGCGTCGACGACCTCGGTCGGACACCAGTACGCGTAGAGCTCGACGTGGTCGTTCACCATGGAGCCGGGGAAGTCGACCAGATGATCGCCGGGGGCGGGCACCCGCTCCGGGTACTCCCCGTTGAGCTGCAGGAACATCGCACCTGAGTCCCACTGCATGTTGACGATGTACTCGGTCGTGTCGGGGTTGAACGCGGTGATCTCCGGCCAGGTGACGGTGACCTCGCCCTCCGCAGACGCCGGTGGGGCGACGTACGCGAGCACGCCGAGGACGAGGCTCGCGAGCGCCACGGCGATCGGGGCCAGGCGAGTCAGGCGAATCTTCACGGGCGTGCTCCTGTCACAGACGTCATAACGGCGGGCCGAGCGGGCGGTCACTCCAGGACGTCGTACTCGACCTCGATGACGAAGCGGCGGACGTCGTACCGGCTTCCCTGACGAGCCCGGATTCCCCAGGTGAGGTATCGACCGTCCCTTCCTTCGAACGTTCGCGGACGAATTGGCGTCCAATGGCCGACATGGGGCCCGGTGTTGCCGTCGATACCTCTCACGTAGGTCACTTGGTCCGGATCGCCTTCGGCGTAGTGCTCCAGAAGCAACTGGGACCGCTTCTCGAGTCGCGACTTCCCGCCGACGACCGTGATTCGCGAGTTCCCGTAAGTGCCCGTGAACGAGTCCGGCAGCTTCACGCGGTGTCTCGTGCCGATGGAGTACAACGCGTCGGCGCGGCAGGCCTCCGGCGTGTAGTAGCCAACGGACTCTGGCCACTCGGCACGCGCGGGCCGCACCAGGCGGCCGCAGCCGACGCGGTCGCGCGCGAACCGCGACTCATCGACGCCGACCGGGATGCGCAAGGTCTTCTGTACGATCGCCCGGTCCGAGACGCGGACGACCCGCTCGTGGGTCGAGACGTTGCCCACCGCGTCCGTTATCGAGACCTCGGCGACGTATTCACCCTCCGGCACGGTCGCGCCCGCATCGTCTCGCCCGTCCCACGCGATCCGCAGGCCGTCCGGAAGACGCGTCGCCTCCCCATCGAAGACCACCGCACCTCGGACGTCACGGATCACTACGTCCATCGCCACACTCTCGGTGGATCTCGAGCTGCGGAACTCGAACGTGTCGAGATATCCATCCGTGGCGGGAAAGAACTCGTCGACTCCCTCAACGAACGCACAACACGCGCCAGTTGTCGGTATGGAGAGGTTCTGTGAGTCCCAGCGGATCGGCACGGTGTCCAATCCGGTGAGTCGGCCGAATGCTTCGGTGTCTGCCGCTACGGATACCTGGACCTCGTACTCGCGGCCGTCCACGAGCTGAGGCAGGGCTCCGAGGGCCGGAAGAGGCTCCCCACGGTGGAAGGTGCTCGAGCCGTCGGCTACGACCTCGCCCTGATCGAGCACCTGCCAAGTCGCCTCGATCGGATCATCGATCGGGGTCGCGACTTGGACGGGGAACGACTTGGTCGGGCCCCATGCCTTCACCGCCGTCACGCCGAAGTCGATGTCCAACGCGCGCCACACGCCGATGTTGAGCCGCTGTCCGAGCGTGGTGCAGTACTCGGACTCGAACACCGCCCCTGGGCACCAGGCGATCGCGAGGTCCCACGTGTCGCCGGCTCCTTCCACCGGAAGGTCGACGGCATAAGGCCCTGGCACGTGGATCTCGTCGTACCGCCCGAAATCTCCGTGGCCCCCGTACCTGTGGAACAGGAATAGTGACCCACGGCCGTCCCATTCGATCTTCGGCACGTAGGAGCCCGTGTCGGGATTGAAGCCAGTGATCTCGGGCCAGTCGACCGAGACCACGCTCGGCTCGATCGGGCCGGTAGGCGACCTCGCGACGTCGAGCAGGGGCGAGTCAGCGACCTTCACGCATTGGTGATTCAAGCCCGCGGCGGTACAGAGGAAGACCGAGAGCTTCAGCCACCCGCTCTGGTCGTGGACCGGGAAGTCGATGACCCTTGGACCCGGCGACGTGATCTCGTCCAAGAACGTTCGATGCTCACCGTGGCTCTGTAGCCACAGCGTCCCAGTGCCATCCCACTGCACGTCGATGACGTAGTCAGTGGTGTCCGGGTTAAACGCGGTGATCTCCGGCCAGGTGACGGTCACCTCGCCCTCCGCCGAGGCCGGCGGGGCGAGGGCGGCGAGGCCACTGAGGACGAGGCTGAAGAAGGTGGCGACGAGCACCAAGGCGCGCGTCGTCGTACGGCTGTTCACGGGTGGGAGCTCCTGTCGCCGAGCCAGACAACGGAAACGTAAAGGAAAGTCCGCGCCGTCGATGTACGAATGGGCCAAGCCGTGCGTTACCGTGGTTGCCAGATTGTCAGACAATCCCGGAGACGGAACGAGGAGGCGACATGAGCACGACGGCCGACGGCCTGGGCACGACCCCGAGCATGGGCACGCCCGACGAGGTGGCGCGCGCGGAGGCGCGCACGGCGCACAACTACCACCCGCTGCCGGTCGTGGTCGCCCACGCCGAGGGGGCGTGGATGACCGACATCGAGGGTCGCCGCTACCTCGACCTGCTCGCCGGCTACTCCGCGCTCAACTTCGGCCACAGCCACCCGCGGCTGATCGGTGCCGCGAAGGCCCAGCTCGACCAGCTCACGCTGACCAGCCGCGCGTTCATCCACGACAAGTTCGCGGACTTCTGCGCCGGGCTCGGCGACCTGTGCGGGAAGGAGCTGGTGCTCCCGATGAACACCGGCGCCGAGGCCGTCGAGACCGCCATCAAGGTCAGCCGCAAGTGGGGCTACGACGTCAAGGGCGTCGGCGCCGACCGCGCCCGCATCGTCGTCGCGGCCGGCAACTTCCACGGCCGCACGACCACCATCGTGGGCTTCTCCGACGACCCCGACGCGCGTGACGGCTTCGGCCCGTTCGCGCCCGGCTTCGACACGGTGCCGTACGGCGACGCCGTGGCCCTCGAGGCCGCGATCACCCCCGACACGGTGGCCGTGCTCGTCGAGCCGATCCAGGGCGAGGGCGGCGTGCTGATCCCGCCGGCCGGCTACCTGCGCGCCGTGCGCGAGATCTGCACCCGCAACAACGTCCTCTTCGTCGCCGACGAGATCCAGGCGGGCCTGGGCCGCACCGGCCGCACGTTCGCCTGCGACCACGAGGAGGTCGTGCCCGACCTCTACGTCCTCGGCAAGGCGCTCGGCGGCGGCATCGTCCCGGTGTCCGCGGTCGTGGGCAACAAGGACGTGCTCGGGGTGCTCAAGCCGGGCCAGCACGGCTCGACGTTCGGCGGCAACCCGCTCGCCTGCGCCGTCGGCTCCGAGGTCGTCGCGATGCTCGCGACCGGCGAGTTCCAGACCCGCGGCGCCGAGCTGGAGCTGGTGCTCCGCGAACGCCTCGAGGCACTGATCGGCAAGGGCGTCGTCGCCACCCGGGTCCGCGGTCTGTGGGCCGGCGTCGACATCGACCCCGCCCTCGGCACCGGTCGCGAGGTCTGCGAGGGGCTGATGGCGCGCGGCGTGCTCGCCAAGGACACGCACGGCTCCACGATCCGGCTCGCTCCCCCGCTGGTGATCTCGGCCGACGACCTCAACTGGGGTCTCGACCAGCTCGCCGCGGTGCTCGCCTGACCCCGCACGGGATGTGCCCCGGGTGACCGGGGTACCTCCCGGACAGCCGGTCGAGTCGGGCGCTCGGCCGGCGTCCAGGAGGTGGACGTCATGGCGAGAGGCGGCGGGATCATCGGCGCACTCGTGGTCATCTGGCTGCTGATCGGGGTGCTCGCCGCGTTCCAGCGGGACTACTTCAGCGACAACCGAGAGGTGTCGTGCAAGACGTTCGGCGACACGGCACTGACGATCGTCGCGGGACCGCTCAACTACTTCGGGGTGAACCCGAAGGTCGAGTGCAAGACTCCGCAGCCCTCGAAGTAGTCGTCAGGGCAGCTTCAGGGCGGGGTCCGCGGCGGTCTCGACCAGCTCGGCCACGCCGAACGGGAACGCGTCGATCGGCTCGAGCGAGTTGTTGCCGAACAACAGGTTGGCGTCGATCGCGACGGTGAGCCCGTCGTCGCGGACCACCTGCACGGCGAAGCCCCCGTCGTATTGCACCTGCTCGGCCGAGGCGATGCCGGCGACGTCGACAGGCAGCCGTCGCCATCCGCCGTGGGCCATGTGCACCTGCGTCAGGTCGCCGCCCGTGGAGACCTCGACCTGCACCATGCCCAGGCCGCTCGCGCCGGGCGTCGCCCAGCCGACCTTCGTGCCGAGAGCCGTCAGGCTGCAGGCGGACCCGGAGCTCTGCACGTTGCTCGCCTTGCGCTCGAGGTGCTCGCCCCTCGGGTCGAGATGGGCGGCGAGGACGTCGCGGAAGCCCTGCACCACCGGCAGCTGCTCCCGGTAGTCCGCCATCTGCTGCCGCATCGACTGCCCCATCATCCGCCGCGCGCTGCCGGGCGCCTCGCTCTCGCAGGCCTCCTCGGTCGGCGCGGACGTGGTCGGGGCGGCCTGCGTCTCGGACGCGACGGTCTCGCCGACGGACCCCGAGCCGGATCCGGCGGGCTCCGCCTCGCCCGGGCCGGAGCCGCGCAGCGCGGTGACGCCGTACGCCGCTCCGCCGACCACCGCCACGACAGCCGCGGCTGCGACGGGGGCGATCCACCGCCGCCCCCGGTCGTCGCTCGTGATCGCCTCCATCAGCTCGGCGCGCCGCCGCGCCCGCGCGCTGTCGCTCAGTCGTCCCTCGGGGATCGTCATGACTCGCTCCTGTCCGTCTCCATGAGTTGTGCGAGCCGCGCCCGGGAGCGCGAGAGCCTGCTGCGGACGGTGCCGACAGGGATGTCGAGTGCGACCGAGACCTGCTGGTAGCTCAGCCCCTCCCACGCGACGAGCGTCAGGATCTGCCGGTCGCGGTGGGACAGCCCGGCGGCCGCGTCGAGCAGCGTCGCCATCCGGCGCTCGTCGTCGACCCTCTCGGCGACGTCGTCGGCGTGGTCGGCCTCGTCCAGCGCCACCGCGCGCAGGCGTCCGCGCAGGGCGCCCTGGCGGCGCGCGGAGCGCAGGTGGTTGCGGCACACGTTGGCCGCGACGCCGTACAGCCACGGCAGCAGGTCGCCGTCGTGGGCCGCGGCCCGCGCCCGGATCCGCCACACCTCGAGGAACGTGGTCGCCATCGCGTCCTCGGCGACCACCCACGACGCGGTGCGCCGGAAGCAGAAGGTGTAGACGCGGTCGGCGTAGCGGTCGAAGACCTCGCCCATCGCCTCGCGGTCGCCCGCGCGCAGCCGTGCGGCCAGGTCCGGGTCGGTCACCTCCGCCGCCTCGTCGGTCCCGAGCTCACTCGCCGTCACACCCCTTCATGTCCGGCGCCGGCGGTCGGGTTCCCTCCCAGCGTCAGAGAATCTCGATCATCGCAGGGAGCGAGCCGGCGAGGACGCGCAGCAGCTCGTCGCGGCTCATGACCGTCGGGTCGGCGCACCACGTCAACGTGAGCTCCTCCGCCATCGCCTGCCAGGCGCGCACCAGCGTCCGGTTGGCCGGGGTGTCGGGGAGCAGCTCGCCCGCGGGGTCCTCGGCGAAGAAGCGCTCGGCGAGCGCCGCGAACGTCGTGTCGTAGATCGCGCGCAGCGCCTCGTTGCCGCCCGCGGCGGCCCGCACCAACGAGCTGTAGCCCGCCCGGTTGGCCGCGACGTAGTCGACGTACGCCGCCATCGACGCGAGGAGCCGCTCCAGCTGGTCGCCCTCGGCGGGCGGCTCCGTCTGCGCGTAGAGGTCGTCGGCCGCGCGCTGCACGACCGCCTCGTAGAAGCCCTGCTTGCCGCCGAAGTAGTGGTAGAGCAGGCCACGCGAGATCCCCGCGGCCTCGGCGAGCCGGTCGATCGACAGCTCCTCGAGCGAGCGGGTCGCGAGCATCTGGACGCCCAGGTCGAGCAGCTGCTCCCGGCGCTGCTCGGGGGTCAGCCGGATGCGCGGCGTGGTCACGGTCACGTCACCCATTCTATTGACACATATTCAATAGCCGCAATACCGTCGTGCCATGGCCAAGAAGACCACCACCGGGCGCCCCGTCGAGGTCGACCACCTGATCATCGGCGCGGGCTTCGCCGGCCTCTGCGCGGCGATCAAGCTGCAGGAGGCGGGCGAGCGCGACTTCGTCGTCGTCGAGAAGGACACCGAGGTCGGCGGCACCTGGCACGCCAACACCTACCCGGGCGCGGCGTGCGACGTGCCGAGCCACCTCTACTCGTTCTCGTTCGCGCTCAACCCGGACTGGACCTCGCACTACTCCCCCCAGCCGGAGATCAAGGCCTACATCGACAAGGTCGCCGCCCGGTCCGGCGTGCTCGACCGGGTCGTGCTCGACACCGCCGTCCTCGACGCGACCTGGGACGACGCCGCCCAGCGGTGGCAGGTGCAGACCACCAACGGCACGTACGCCGCCCGCACCGTCGTCGCCGGCGCCGGCGGGCTGTCGGAGCCGCGGATGCCCGACATCGACGGCATCGACTCCTTCCAGGGCGAGATCTTCCACTCGGCCCGCTGGAACCACGACGTCGACCTGACCGGCAAGCGGGTGGCGGTCATCGGCACCGGCGCGTCCGCGATCCAGATCGTGCCCGAGCTCCAGAAGATCGTCGGCCACCTCGACGTCTACCAGCGCACGCCCAACTGGATCATCCCGCGCAACGAGCACAAGTACACCGACTGGCAGAAGACGCTGTTCCGCCGGGTGCCGCTCGCCCAGCGTGCCTACCGGGCCTTCATCTACGCGACCCTCGAGTCCCGCGCGCCCGCGTTCACCCGCTTCCCGAACCTGATGAAGGTCGTCGAGGGCCAGGTGAAGGGCAGCATCGCCAAGGCGATCAAGGACCCCGAGCTCCGGGCGAAGGTCACGCCCGACTACCGCGCCGGCTGCAAGCGGATCCTCATCTCCAACGCGTGGTATCCCGCGCTCGCCCAGGACAACGTCGACCTCGTCACCGAGCCCATCAGCAAGGTCACCGCCGACGCGGTCGTCACCGCTGACGGCACCGAGCGGCCGATCGACGTACTCGTCGTGGCGACCGGTTTCTACGTCACCGAGCCGCCGATCGCCCAGCACATCACCGGCCGCGACGGCCGCACGCTGGCCGAGGTCTGGGACGAGGCCGGGATGGCCGCCTACAAGGGCACGACCATCCACGGCTTCCCCAACCTGTTCCAGGTCGTCGGCCCCAACACGGCCCTCGGCCACTCCTCGATGATCTTCATCATCGAGTCCCAGATCCGCTACGTCGTCGAGGCGGTCAAGGCGATGCGCCGTGACGGCCTCGCGACCGTCGAGCCGACGGCCGAGGCGCAGGCCGAGTGGACCCAGCGGATGCGGGAGCGGATGGAGCCGACCGTCTGGCAGACCGGCGGCTGCGCCTCGTGGTACCTCGACAAGTTCGGCCACAACACCACGCTGTGGCCGGGCCAAACGTTCATGTTCCGCCAGCACCTGTCCCGTTTCGACGCCGACCGATACGACGTCACGCCGCTCACCACGAAGGAGCCCGTTTCCGCATGAAGACCCTCAAGGACAAGGTCGTCGTCATCACCGGTGCCGGGTCCGGCATCGGCCGCGCACTGGCCGTCGAGTGCGCCAACCGCGGCTCGCTCCTCGCCCTCGCCGACATCGACGAGGCCGGCCTCGCCGAGACCGTCGAGCTCGTGAAGCAGACGGGCGCAGAGGTCCGCTCCGACCGGCTCGATGTCGCCGACAGGGCGGCCTTCACGGCGTACGCCGCGGCGGTCGCCGAGCAGTTCGGCCGCGTCAACGTGGTGATCAACAACGCGGGGGTGGCGCTCGCGGGCGACGTCGCCGACCTGTCCTACGAGGACATGGAGTGGATCGTCGGCATCAACTTCTGGGGCGTCGTCCACGGCACCAAGGAGTTCCTGCCGCACCTGATCGAGTCGGGCGACGGCCACGTCGTCAACCTCTCCTCGCTGTTCGGCCTGGTGTCGATGCCTGGCCAGAGCGCCTACAACGCGACCAAGTACGCCGTCCGCGGGTTCACCGAGGCGCTGCGCGAGGAGATGATCATCGCCGGCCACAAGGTCGGGGTCACCTCCGTGCACCCCGGCGGCATCAAGACCGCCATCGCCCGCAACGCGCGCGTCTCCGACAAGGAGGACAAG
This sequence comes from Nocardioides thalensis, assembly GCF_013410655.1. Lineage (NCBI taxonomy): Bacteria > Bacillati > Actinomycetota > Actinomycetes > Propionibacteriales > Nocardioidaceae > Nocardioides > Nocardioides thalensis. The sequence goes on along the minus strand of NZ_JACCFP010000001.1, from coordinate 733,224 downwards.
CGCGCGACCGCCGAGCTCTTCGACAAGAAGCTCGCGCGGATGACGCCGGAGAAGGCCGCGCAGATCATCGTCCGCGGCATCCTCAAGAACCAGGCCCGGGTGCTCGTCGGCATCGACGCCCACGTGCTGCACCACTTCGCCAAGGTCACCGGCTCGCGCTACCAGGACGTCGTCGCGCTGGTGTCCAAGAACGTGCTGCCGGGCAAGAAGGTCGTCTGAGCTAGTCGCCTGATGCCGGGCGGTCCGACGTACGGCGGCGCCGCCACCCGTCGCGCACCTTGGTGCGGGTGACGCCGACCAGGCGCGGGCCGGCGAGCCGGTTCTCGACCCGGCGGGCCTCCCGCTTGACGGGCTGGGCGACGTACTCGCCGAGGATCACGCCGGCAGCGAGAGCGATCGCAACCGAGATCGCGGTGACGAGGGCGAAGAGGCCGGCGCCGACGGCCGGGTTGTCCTCCGCGCTCAGCAGCGAGAGGCCTCGGTAGATCGAGAGTCCCGGCAGCAGCGGCACGATGGCGGGCACCACGACGACCAGCGGGGGCACCCGGAGCCGCCCGGAGACCGTGTAGCTCACCAGGCCGACCGCGAACGCCGCCGCGCCCGTCGACCAGGGGCGGCCGAAGTCCTGTTGGGCGACGACCTCGGTCACCACGAGCGCGACCGCCGCCAGCAGCCCGATCGGGACCAGCGTGCGCAGGGGTGCGTACGACGCGAATGCGAACGCCGCGGCGCCGACGCCGGCACCGACCGCGGCGACGCTGACCCCGACGAGGTCGGTCCGGGCCGGTTCGAGTGCCGGCAGCTCGAAGCCGACGGTCGCGGCCAGGCTCAGGCCGCCGGTGACGCCGGCGATGATCCCGGCCGTCGCGAGGATCGCCTCGAGCAGGCGCGCCACCCCGGTGACGTAGAAGCCGGACAACGCGTCCTGGATGGCTCCCATGAAGCCGATCCCGGCGAGCAGCATGATGATGTTCGCGCTGACCACGAGAGAGGCGTCGAGGTGCACCACCGGCTCGGCGACCCGGGTCCCCACGGCCGCTAGGACCGTCGCGATGGCACCACCGGCGATCTGCTGGTAGAAGAACGGCACCCGCCTCTTGGTCATCGCGTGCTGCGAACGGTCGATGGCGACCGCCGCGACGAACGCGACCGCGATCACCGCCGCCGTACCACCCAGCTGGAGGCCGATGCCGGCGCACATCACGCCCCAGCCAACGGTCGCCGCCCACCGGTGCCGGGCATGCCCCGAGGACACGATCCGCGCGATCCGCGCCCGGGCATCGGTCAGCTCGACCCGGCCGGCGACCACGTCGCGCACCAGGTGGTCGACCCGGGTCAGGTCCTCGTAGTCGATCTCGCGCTGGTTCACCGAGCGGATCTGGAGGACCGGCGGGTCGTCCGGCAGCGTCTGCACACTCATCGCCAGCGAAGTGAACGTGACGTCGACCTGGGGATTGCGCACGCCGAGCGACTGGGCCACCGCGCGCATCGTCGCCGTCACGTCCGCCGCACCGGCTCCCGAGGAGAGCAGCACCTCGCCCACGCGCAGGCAGAAGTCCAGGGTCTGCGCGAGCTGGCGCGCATCGGGCGCGTCGGGACGGGAATCCGGCATGGAGCCGATGTTTCCAGACTTCTGGTAGACAGCGGCGGGTGGAATCCGGTGCTGCGATCCGTGTCGAGATGACCAAGTGGGGCGACCGTCCGCACTGGGAGTACGACGGCGTCTACCTGGGTAGCGACGAACACGGCGAGTGGCTCGGATTCCCCGTCGGCACGCACTATCGACGCCCCGGACTGGACTTCGTCGCGACGTTCGACGGGGTGACCCTCGTGCCCGCCGGCGGGGCAGCGCACCTGGCGGCGTTCAACGACGAGCGTGCCAAGGCCGCGGTCTATGTGGACATGACCACACCGGCCGCGTGGGAGGGCCACGTGCTGCGCTCGGTCGACCTCGACCTCGACGTCGTGAAGCTGCAGGACGGCACCGTCTACCTCGACGACGAGGACGAGTTCGCCGAGCACCGCGTCGCCTACGGCTATCCCGACGACGTGGTCGCGATGGCGGAGGCATCGGCCGCGTCCGTCCTCGCCGCCGTCACCCAGGGCGCGGCGCCGTACGACGGCAGCGCGGAGCGCTGGCTCGGGGAGCTCGCGCTCAGGCGTCGCTGAGGAGCGAGTTCGGCTGGAACGTCGGCCGTCGGTCGACGTCCTCCCGCTGCGGCCGCACGAACTCGAAACCCGCCGTCGCGACCGCCTCCCAGGACGGGTCGGAGCCCGGCGCGCGGAGCAGGTCGTCGGCGCAGCCGGCGTGGAGCGGCGGCACGTGGAAGGCGTTGCGCGCCCGCTCCTCCGGGGTGCCGACGAACACCAGCGGCCGGCCGAGCGGGTCGGCGCACACCGCACAGATGCGGCTCAGCGCGCACTGGGTGACCTTCCTCGGGACCAGTGCCCCGAGGTCGTCGCCGTCGGCCTCCCAGGCGAACGGGCCGGTCATGCCCAGCGGCGTCCTCACGCGCGGGCCTCCGAGTGCGAGCGGGACCACCCTCCGAGCTCAGTACGGCGCGAGGGCCGCTCGTCGTCCCCGCGCCGCTTGCGGTCGCGCGACGGCGACGGCGGCTCGGGCTGGTCGGTGTCGGTCCAGGAGTTCGGAAGCGACAGCTTGAGGATCGTGCGCAGCGCCTGGCCGTACTGCTTGTAGAGCGGCCCGGTCGTGTACGGGATGTCGTACTTCTCGCAGAGCTGCCGCACCCGCACCGAGATCTCGGCGTACCGGTTGCTCGGCAGGTCCGGGAACAGGTGGTGCTCGATCTGGAAGCCGAGGTTGCCGGACAGGATGTGCAGCAGCGGCCCGCCCTTGAAGTTGGCGGCGCCGAGGATCTGGCGGAGGTACCACTCCGAGCGGCTCTCGTCCTCGATCTCCTCCTCGGTGAAGTGGAGCGCTCCGTCGGGGAAGTGACCGCAGAAGATGATCACGTAGGCCCACAGGTTGCGGATGATGTTGGACGACGCGTTGGCGGCGAGCACCGTCTTCCACTGCTTGCCGGCGAGCGCGGGATAGACGACGTAGTCCTTCAGGATCTGGTTGCGGCCCTTGCGGAAGATCTGCTTGAGCTGCCGCTTCATCTCCTTGGGGTCCTTCTCGCCCTTGCGGATCCGCTCGATGTCGAGGTCGTGGAGGGCGACGCCCCACTCGAAGAGGGTGGCGAGCAGGCTGTTGTAGATCGGCTGGCCGAGGTTGTACGGCGTCCACTTCTGCTCGCGGGCCAGCCGCATGATCCCGTAGCCGATGTCGTTGTCGTAGCCCAGCACGTTGGTGAACTGGTGGTGGATGTAGTTGTGCGAGTGCTTCCACTGCTCGGCCGGCTGCGCGGTGTCCCACTCCCAGTTGGAGGAGTGGATCTCGGGATCGTTCATCCAGTCCCACTGGCCGTGCATCACGTTGTGGCCGATCTCCATGTTCTCGAGGATCTTGTGGAGCGCCAGGAACGCGACGCCGAGCCCGATCGCGGGCTTGCGGGTCTGCTTGAACTGCGTGCCGGTGAGCAGCGTGATCCGTCCGGCCGCGGCCAGCCCGCGCTGGATCTTGATGAGCCGGTTGATGTACGCCGCGTCGCTCGCGCCGCGCGACTCCTCGATGTCGGCGCGGATCTGGTCGAGCTCGCGGCCGATCTGGTCCACCTCCTCCTCGGTGAGGTGCACGTACTCCTTCACGTCCGAGATCGCCATTTCTGCTCCAATCAGATGTCGAGCGTGCAGTCGCCCACGGCGGCGGTCACGCAGGTCTGTACGGGTTCGTTGGTGCCGTCGTACTCGTCGCCGTTGCGCAGGTCGCGCACCTTGCCCTCGACGAGCGTGAGGGTGCAGGTGTGGCAGATGCCCATCCGGCAGCCGTACGGCATGCCGACGCCGGCCTGCTCCCCCGCCTCGAGCACGGTCGTCGCGCCGTCGGCGTCGATCGACTTGCCCGAGGTGCGGAACGTGATCGTGCCGCCCTCGCCCCCCTCGCCGCCGAGCTCGAGGGAGAACCGCTCGAGGTGCAGGTGCTCCTCGAGCCCCTGCTGCTCGTAGTGATCGGTGATCGCGTCCAGCATCGGGGCGGGCCCGCACGCGTAGGTCTCGCGCTCCCGCCAGTCCGGGCAGACCCGGTCGAGACCGTCCGGCGCCGCGAGGTCGAGCATCCCGTCGATGTCGGTGTGCAGCCGGTGGATCGTGAGCCGCTCGTGCTTCGCCTCGAGGTGGTCGAGCTCGTCGCGGAAGATCATCCGCTCCTCGGTCGGCGAGGAGTAGTGCATGACGACGTCGGGCATCGTGCCGCGCCGGTCGAGCGTGCGCAGCATCGCCATGACCGGCGTGACCCCGCTGCCTCCGACGAGGAACAGCATCCGCTGGGGCGGCGGGTCAGGCAGGACGAAGTCGCCCTCCGGAAGGGCCAACCGGACGATCGTGCCCGGCTCCACGCCGTTGACGAGGTGACTGGAGAGCAGCCCCTCCGGCATCGCCCGCACGGTGATCGCGATCGTGCCGCGGCTCCGCTTCGGCGGTGAGCTGACCGAGTAGGAGCGCCACTGGAACCGGCCCTCGACCTGCACCCCGATGCCGACGTACTGCCCCGGCCGGTGGTCGTAGCGCCAGCCCCAGCCGGGCCGGATCACCAGCGTCGCGGCGTCCTCGGTCTCCGGGATCACCTGCTCGATGCGCCCGCGCAGCTCGCGCGCGCTCCACAGCGGGTTGAGCAGGCGCAGGTAGTCGTCGGGGTGCAGCGGCGTGGTGAGCTTGGAGGCGGACCGCCGCACCCGTTCCCACGGGATCGTGCTAGCCATGCGGTCCAGAGAACAACCGTGCACCGAACAGTTCAAGACGTATGTCGGCCGCGGGGTGGGGTACGACGCCCGCTCGTCGTGCACGGCCGTGGGAGCATGTGCCCGTGGAGGCGCCGCTCGACCGGATGTGGGAGCGGAGCAGGCTGTCGGTCCGCCAGCGGGTGGAGCGGTGGCGCAGCAAGCTGTTCGCCGTCGTGCAGTGCGCCGTGGCCGCAGGCGTGGCCTGGTGGGTCGCCGCCGACCTGCTCGACCACGACACCCCGTTCTTCGCGCCGATCGCGGCCGTGGTGTGCCTCGGCACGTCGTACGGCCAGCGGATGCGGCGGGTCGTCGAGGTCACCCTGGGCGTCGCGATCGGGGTGCTCGTCGCCGACGCGCTGGTCGTCTGGCTCGGTCAGGGCGCGTGGCAGCTGTCCCTGATCGTGGCGCTCGCGATGTCAACCGCCCTGCTGCTCGACGCCGGGGTGCTGTTCGTGACCCAGGCGGCAGTGCAGTCGATCATCGTCGCCACCCTGCTCCCGGGGCCGGGCGCTGCCTTCACCCGCTGGACCGACGCGCTGATCGGCGGCGCGGTCGCCCTCGTGGCCGCGGCGATCGTGCCGGCGGCCCCGCTGCGGCGGCCGCGTGAGCAGGCCGCCGCGGTGGCCCGCAAGATCGCCGAGCTGCTGCGCGCCGCCAGCCACGTGATGCTCGACGGCGACACCGACGTCGCCCTGGACCTGCTCGCCGACGCGCGGGCGACCGACCGGATGATCCGCGAGCTCCAGGGCGCCGCGTCGGAGGGGATGTCGGTCGTGACGTCGTCACCGTTCCGGGCCCGGCACCGTGAGCCGCTGCGCCGGATGGCCGAGCTGGTCGACCCGCTCGACCGATCCTTGCGCAGCACCCGCGTGCTGGTGCGGCAGACGGCTGTCGCGGCGTACCGCCGCCGCGAAGTGCCGACGGCGTACGCCGACCTCGCCGCCGACCTGGCGCTCGCCGTGGAGGGCATCGCCGACGAGCTCGCGGCCAACCGCCAGCCGGTCGCCGCGCGCGACCACGTGCTCGAGGTCGGTCAGGCCACCGGCCTCGTCGAGCGCTCCTCGGAGCTCCAGGGCGACGCGATCCTGGCCCAGCTGCGCTCGATCGTCGTCGACCTGCTGCTGGTGACCGGGATGGGCCAGCTCGAGGCGACCGACGCGCTGCCTCCTCCCCGGTAGGGGCCGAGTCGGCGCGTGATCACGGGCCGACTCGGCGGCTCGCAGGCGTGAAGACCAGCCGACTGGGCGAGTGTGGAACGCTGGACGCGTGCGGATCGACTTCCACGGGTCACCACGGCCGACGCTCGGGGTGGAGTGGGAGTTCGCGCTGGTCGACCGGCGCACCCGCGACCTGCGCAACGACGCCGAGCACCTCTTCGCCCGCGCCAAGGCGCGGATGCCCGACCCCTCGCGCCTGCACAAGGAGCTGCTGCGCAACACGGTCGAGGTCGTGACCGGCGTCTGCGACACCGTGGGCGACGCGATGGACGACCTCCGTACGGCGCTGCGCTATGTCACCCCGGCGTGCGACGAGCTCGACCTCGACCTGTACGGCGGCGGCACCCACCCGTTCGCGAAGTGGGACGTCCAGCAGCTCACCGAGGGGCACCGCTACGCGGAGCTGATCAACCGCACCCAGTGGTGGGGCCGCCAGATGCTGATCTGGGGCGTCCACGTGCACGTCGGGATGCCCGAGAAGGCGCGGGTGATGCCGGTGCTCTCGGCGCTGCTCACCTACTACCCGCACCTCCAGGCGCTGTCGGCCTCCTCGCCGATCTGGGCGGGCGTCGACACCGGCTACGCCTCCAACCGGGCGCTGATGTTCCAGCAGCTGCCGACCGCCGGGCTCCCGTTCCAGTTCCAGACCTGGGAGGAGTACGAGTCGTTCGCCCACGACCAGCTCACCACCGGCGTGATCGACGAGCTCTCCGAGATCCGCTGGGACGTCCGGCCCGCGGTCAAGCACGGCACCCTCGAGAACCGCGTGTGCGACGGCGTCTCCACCTTCGCCGAGATGGGCGCACTGGTCGCGCTGATGCACTGCCTCGTCATCTGGCTCGACGAGCGGGCGGCCGCCGGCGAGACGCTGCCGACCATGCCGCCCTGGCACGTGCAGGAGAACAAGTGGCGGGCCGCCCGCTACGGCGTCGACGCCATCGTCATCCTCGACGCCGCGTCCAACGAGCGGCTCGTCACCGACGACCTCGCCGACCTCGTCCCGCAGCTGATGCCCGTCGCCGAGCGGCTCGGCTGCCCCGAGGAGCTCGCGTCCGTGCTCACGATCGCCGAGCGCGGCGCGTCGTACCAGCGCCAGCGCGCGGTCGCCGAGCGCACGAACGGCGACCTGGTCGCGGTGGTCGACTCCGTGGTCCGGGAGCTGCGCGCCGACCTGGGCTAGTTGTCGGAGGTGGGGTCGACCATCTCCAGGCGTACGCCGAGCAGCCGGACCGGCCGGTCCTTGTCGACCCGGTCGAGCAGCGCGACGGCCTCGCGCGCCAGCGTGTCCGGGTCGAGCGTGGGCTCGGGCAGCTTGTGGATGCGGGTGAACGTGAGGAACGGGCGGAACCTGATCTTCAGCCCGACCCTGGTCACCAGGCGGCCCTCGGCCCGCACGTCCTCCACCACGCGCAGCGCGATCCGCCGGGTCTCGGCCTCGACGTCGGCCCAGTCGGTGAGGTCGGCCTGGAACGTCTCCTCGCGGCCGTGCCCGCGCGCGACGTAGGGGGTGGCATCGACCGGGCTGGTGTCGACACCCCGGCCCAGCCGTCGCAGCCACGGACCGGTCGTCGGTCCGATCGCCGCAGCGAGCATCTCCACGTCGGAGCGGGCCAGGTCGTCGACGGTGGCGATGCCGAGCCCGGCGAGTCGCTCGGCGGTCTTCTTGCCGATGCCCCACAGCGCCGAGGTCGGGCGCTCGCCCATCTCGGCGAACCACGTGTCGTGGCCGATCCGGTAGACGCCCTGCCCGGTGGTCGCCACGTGCGACTCCGGGGTGCGCTCCGGCGCCGCCGCGCCGCTCACCTTGCGCTTGGCGAAGCCGGTCGCGAGCTTGGCCTGGAGCTTGTTGTCGCCGATGCCCACCGCCGAGGTGAGCCCCGTCGCCTCGCGAACGGCCTCGCGGATCTCCTCGGCGAACAGCGCCGGGTCGCCCAGCTCGCCCGCGTCGGCCTCGGGCGCGGCCGCGACGAACGCCTCGTCCCAGCCGAGCACCTCGACGACGACGGGCGCGCCACCCCAGACCAGTCCCCGGACCACACCCATCACCTCGGCCGACGCGGCGTCGTAGGCGTCCTTGTCGACGGGGAGGAAGACGGCGTCGGGACACTTGCGGACCGCGATCCGCAGCGGCATCCCCGAGCCGACGCCCTTCTCGCGGGCCTCGTAGGACGCGGTGGCGACCACCCCGCGCTCGGTGGGGTCGCCCCGTCCGCCCACGATGACCGGGCGCCCGGCGAGCTCGGGCCGCCGCCGTACCTCGACCGCGGCGATGAACTGGTCGAGGTCGACGTGCAGCACCCAGCCGCCGGGACCATCCATGGGCCGATGGTGGCATGAGCCTTGGTCTCGAGGCTCGGGCCTGGCGGCCCTCGCACATCAACCAGCGGCACCGCCCTCGTCGGACGAGGCGTCGCGGAGCTTGGCCTTGAAGTAGCGGATCGTCCACTGCATCGAGGCCAGGTCGTGGTACCAGGTGCGGACCTCGGTGCGGCAGCGCACCCGCTCGATCACCCGGTCGTACTCGCCGCACTCCGCGGCCGCCTCGCTGTCGGTCGGCGGGAACTCGGCGGTCCCGTCGAGGTAGTGGACGCCGAAGCCGTTGGCGGCGTCGCCCGTGACCTTGACGATCGTCTTGGGGTGCGGCGCCTGCTGCGTCGGCGCCTGCAGGCGGCCGCCGGGCCCGCCGGTCTCGTCGGCGTCGGCCACGCCCGCGACCAGGCCACCGAGCAGCGCCACACCGATGACGGCGGCCAGCAGGCCGGTGATGCGCATTTGGATCTTCTTCACGTTCACTCCCGAGGGTCGGTCCGCGGCGGCCTCTCCGACGCGGCGAGCCGAACGTAGGAAGACGGCACGACGCCACGCCGCCGTACGCGACCCGCCTGTGCACACACGTGCCGAAAGTCGAATCTGTGGACGGTTGGTGGTCCGGACGGGCAAGGTGTGACCGTGGTCTCCGCTCCTCACCTCCTCCCCGGCAAGCCGATCGACCCGAGCTCGGCGGCGTTCCTGCTGGCCGAGAACCGCAACATGCCGATGCACGTCGGCGGGCTCCAGCTCTTCACCAAGCCCGAGGGAGCGGGGCCCGACTTCGTGCGCGAGATGTTCGAGTCGATGCGCGACACCACCGAGATCGCGCCGCTCTTCCTGAAGCACCCCTACCGCTCGGCGCGCACCGCCGGCCAGCTGGTCTGGCGCCCCGACGAGAACTTCGACGCCGAGCACCACGTCCGCCACAGCGCCCTCCCCCAGCCCGGCCGGGTCCGCGAGCTGCTGGACCTCTGCGGCCGCCTCCACTCCACCCGGCTGGCGTGGGAGCGCCCGCTCTGGGAGTCCCACATCATCGAGGGCCTCGCCGACGGCCGCGTCGCGATGTACACCAAGATCCACCACGGCCTGGTCGACGGCGTCTCCGCGATGCGCCTGCTCCAGAAGGTGCTCACCACCGACCCCGACCGCCGCGGCATGGGCGCCCCCTGGTCCGCGGAGGCCGCGCGCAAGCCCCGCCGGAAGAAGGAGGACGGCCCGACCATCGTCGACGCTGTCACCGGCGCCGTCGAGGCCGCCGCCGGCGCGGCGGGCGCGGTGAGCGAGGCCGCAGGCTCAGCCGCGGGGGCAGCCGCGGAGGCAGCGGCCGGAGCCGCTCGCAGCCTCCCCGACATCCCCGCCGACGCCCTTCGCACGGCGCTCTCGATCAGCGCCGACGCCGCCGGCATGCCCGGCGCCCTGGTGCGCACGCTGCGCCGCGGCATCAAGAACGAGACGTCGTCGGTGTCGCTCTACGCGCCGCGCACGATCTTCAACCAGAAGATCACCGGCTCCCGCCGTTTCGCCGCCCAGGACTGGCCGGTCGACCGGCTCCGCGGCATCGGCAAGGCGACGGGCACGACGATCAACGACGTGGTGCTCGCCATGACGAGCGGCGCGATCCGCTCCTACCTCGACGAGATGGACGCGCTCCCCGACACCTCGCTCGTCGCGATGGTGCCGGTCGGTCTCAAGGCCAAGGAGTCCCATGTCGCCTCGGCCGACGGCGGCAACGCGGTCGGCTCGGTGATGGTGCGGATGGCGACCGACAAGGACGACCCCGCCGACCGCCTCAAGACCATCCACCGCTCGATGCTCGACGGCAAGGAGGCCCTCTCCACGATGACGCCGGCGCAGATCATCGCCATGAGCGCCGTCGGCCTCGCCCCCGCGATCGTCGCCCCCGTCCTCCGCATGCAGGGCATCGTGAAGCCCCCGTTCAACCTGATCATCAGCAACGTCCCCGGCCCCCGCACCACCCACTACTGGAACGGCGCCCGCCTCGAGGGCAACTACCCCCTCTCGATCCCCATCAACGGCATGGCCCTCAACATCACCTGCACCTCCTACGACGGCAAGATGGCCTTCGGCCTCACCGGCTGCCGCCGTACCGTCCCCCACCTCCAGCGCCTCCTCACCCACCTCGACACCGAGCTCACCTCGCTCGAGAAGGCCGCCGGGGTCTCGTGACGGCCGCAGGCGGCCTCCTCGACCACCAGGCACAACGGGTCTCGTGACGGCCGCAGGCGGCCTCCTCGACCACCACCAGCCGGCGTGAGCTGACGCGGCGTCCCGGCCGGCGGAGCGGGCGGTCCCTCCGGGCGATTTCGCGACGACGCGCCGGCGCCCCGACCACCGCGGCGGCCAGCCGAAGAGCGCCGTAGCGCGGCGGAGCGAGCAAGCCCGGAGGGACCGCCGGCGCAGCCGGCCGGGACGTCGCGCCACATCAGGGCTCGGCTTCCCCAACCAGCGCCGCCCCACCTCACAGCTCGGCGAACCCACCCCCGACAACATCAGCCACCGCCCGCAACCGAGCCCGCGTCACATCGGCCACCGTCCGATATCCCGCCCGATCGGCATCCGATCCCACCCGCACCGGCTCCGCATGGTTCACCGACAGGCAGGTACGCCGCCCGCCGTCCTCCGCATTGGCCAGCGCGACCGCGTGCCCCGTGGTGCCGCTCCCCGCGAAGTAGTCGAGCACCCGCGCGTCCGCGGGCATCGTGTCGAGGATCCGCCGTACCAGCCCGGTCGGCTTCGGCGACTCGAAGACCTTCCCGACCAGCGCCTTGACCTCGGCCACCGCAGTGTCGGTCGAGCCGATCTCCTCGGCGAGCCAGATGGTGCGCAGCTTCTTGCGGCGACCGCGGCCGTCGTGGGTGACGTCGCGCCAGTCCCGCTGGTAGACGTCGGCCCGGCGGCCGGTGACTCCCTCGACCCACCGGCAGACCAGGTCACCGGGCCGCTCCTCGATCCGCGGCCGCGACCATCGCCAGACGGCCGGCGCACCGTCGCCGAACACCGGCTTGATCTCGACCGCACCGTCGAACGGGTCCACGCGGACCTCGCCGGTCTCGGGCGACCCCCAGATCGCGAAGTGCAGCGTCGGAGCCGTCACCGGGTTGAACTTCTTGTTGGTGTTGCGCAGCGGCAGCCGGCGGTAGCGCCGCCCGTCGTCGGCCACCAGCGGGAAGTCCGACTCCACCACGGTCGCCGGCGACGACGCGTCGAGCACACAGCGCGCGGCGTCGCGCGCATAGGCCAGCACGTACTCGTGCGACGTCGCGAACCCGCGTCCGAGCTGGCGCCCCTTGGCGTTGAGGTTCACGACGATCTGCGCGAGCAGGTTCGCTTCGCCGTACACCTCGTCCATCAGCAGCCGCAGGTAGGGCATCTCGTTGTCGTCGATGCTGACGAAGATCGCGCCGGACTCCGCGAGCACTCGCCGCCCCGCCTCGAGCCGCGGCCGCATCATCTCGACCCAGGCCGCGTGCCGGCCCGCGCCACCCGAGCCCCGCGGGCCGCGCACGTCGTCGTGGTAGGCGAACGCGCTGCCCGTGTTGTAGGGCGGGTCGATGTAGATCAGGTCGAACGAACCGGGCTCCAGGCGTGCGAGGACGTCGAGGTTGTCGCCCTCCGCGAACACGTTGGTCGGCCGGTCCTGCACGAACTCATCATGCTCGACCCAGGCCGGCCGAAGTCACATAGGTAACACCTGCCACGCCGGTAGAAACCCCCGATCCCGGAGATTTCTTTGCTTAGCCTGGAATTCATGCGTTACTTCCCCGCGCTACTGCTCAGCCTCGCCCTCGCGTTGACCGGCGGCCTGATGGGTCCCGCCTCCGCCGAGAGGGGCGAGCCCGCCGACCCCGACAACCCGCGCACCTGGCAGACCTCGGACCAGATCCCCGGACGGATCGCCCCCGACGTCGAGGTCACGCGAGCGCTCGAGGACACCCTCGAGCGCGAGTGGTGGTACGACGCCGCGCCCGGCGTGCGGGTGGCGAAATGGGTCGACCGCGGCCCGCGCGGACGGGTGCGGTTCTTCGTGGTGCGCACCTGGTGGGACCACAAGGGCGTGTCGGTCGACTACGCCCACCCGCCGAAGGTGAAGCCGACCGAGCCGCTGAGCACGATGCTGCGCCGTACGCCCGACGTGGTCGCGGGCATCAACGGCGACTTCTTCGACATCGGCGACACCGGCGCGCCGCTCGGCCTGGGCCGCGCACGGGGCGAAGGCCTCATCAACGGCATCGACTACGGCTGGAACTCGGCGTTCTGGATGAACCGCAAGACCGGGGCGCCGCAGATCGACCTGCTGCACATGAAGGCCGTCGTCAAGGGCCGCGACCTCACGATCACCAACTTCAACTCGCCGCAGGTGAAGCCCAACGGCATCGGCATCTACGGCAACCGCTGGGGCGGCGCGTCCGGCAAGCGCTGGGTCGACGGCTACACCCGCTACGCGCGAGCGGTCCACGTCATCAACGGCAAGGTCGTGTCCAACAGCACCGAGCTGCCGTGGGGCGAATTCAAGGGCTACTACCTCGTCGCCCGCGGCGAGAAGCAGCGCCGCCAGCTGCGCCGGCTCCACATCGGCAGCGAGGTCTCGACCCGCGCCTGGCTGCCGGAGAGCCCGTCGATGGCGATCACCGGCAACGCGATCCTGCTCAAGGACCGCAAGCTCCAGGTCACCGACGACGGCGAGATGCACCCGCGGACGGCCGTCGGCATCGACCGCGACAAGAAGCAGGTGCTGTTCATCGTCGCCGACGGCCGCGCCCGGCTGAGCCGCGGCTACACGATGGTCGAGCTCGCCCGGCTGATGCGCCACATGGGCGCCGAGGACGCGCTCAATCTCGACGGCGGCGGCTCCTCGACGCTGATCACCCGCAAGGACGGCGCGCTCTCGGTGCGCAACGTGCCGTCCGACGGGGCGGAGCGCTACATCGCCAACGGCCTCCAGGTCACCTACACCGCGCCGCCGAAGCGCGGCAAGAAGGGCAAGCAGGGCAAGCGCGACCGCTGACCCGCGGCGCCTACTCCTCGTGGATCGGCTGCCGCGGCAGCTTCTTCACGCGCGAGCGGCGCTTCGGGCGGGTCGGGATCATGCCGCGCATCTCCTCGAGCTTGCCCCAGCACAGCAGCCGGTCCTCGGCCTCGAGGGTGTGGCGCGGGCCCGGGTTGGGGATCACCCGCACGCCGCGGTGCAGCGTCAGCACGGTGATGTCACGGTCGCGCAGCCCGGAGTCGCCCAGCGTCTTGCCGACGAACGACCCGTCGCCGTGCACCACGATCTCGGCGACGCCGTACCCGGTCGAGACGGCGAGCCGCTCGCGCACGTCGATGTGCGGGAACGCGACCTGGTTGTCGATGTGGTCGATGATCGCGCCGGCGACGTCGAGGTTGGTCGCCGTCTCGATGCCCTCGAGGCCGGGTGAGGAGTTGACCTCCATCACCAGCGGGCCGTCGTCGCCCTCGAGCATGTCGACACCGGCGACCTTGAGCCCCATGATCTGGGACGCGCGCACCGCGACCTCCTCGAACGCCGGGTCGAGGTCGACCTTCTCGACGCTGCCGCCCCGGTGGACGTTGGAGCGGAACTCGTCGCCCTTCGCCGTACGGCGCATCGCCGCGACGACCCGGTCCCCCACGACCAGCGCCCGGATGTCGCGGCCCTTGCTCTCCTTCACGAACGACTGGATGAGCACGTTCTGGCGGGTGCTCTGGAGGGTCTCGATGATCGCCTCGGCGACCTTCAGGCCGGGCGCGAGGATGACGCCGATGCCCTGCGTGCCCTCGAGCAGCTTGATCACGACCGGCGCGCCACCCACACGCTCGATCGCGGGGATCACGTCGGCGCGGTCGCGCACGAACGTCGTCGCCGGCATCGGCACATTGTGGCGCGACAGGATCTGCATCGCGCGGAGCTTGTCGCGCGAGTTGCTGATGCCGCTCGCGGTGTTGGGCGTGTAGACGTCCATCTGCTCGAACTGCCGCACCACCGCCGTGCCGTAGTAGGTGATCGAGTTGCCGATCCGCGGGATCACGGCGTCGTATTGCGAGAGCGTCCTGCCGCGGTACTGCAGGTCCGGCTCGTCGCCCGACAGGTCGATCCCGAAGCGCAGCGTGTTGAGCACCTTGACGTTGTGGCCGCGGTCGATGGCGGCGGTGCGCAGCCGCTGCGTGCTGTAGCTGCGCGGGGCGCGCGAGAGGATCGCCAGCTTCACGTGGGGTCAGGCTCCTAGGGGTGATGCTGCACGCCGAGAAGAGGGCGGCCTGCTTGGATGGGGTCGTGCCTCGCTCCCATCTAACCAGCGTCGCCGGGTGGCGCGAGTGGGTGAGTCTGCCCGAGCTGGGGATCGACTGGATCAAGGCCAAGCTCGACACCGGCGCCCGCTCCTCGGCGCTGCACGCGTTCGACATCGAGGAGATCGAGCGTGACGGGAAGCGCTGGGTGCGGTTCGAGATCCACCCGTGGCAGCGGTCGTCCGCCGACTCGGTCGTCGCGGAGCTGCCCGTCCTCGACGTGCGCAGCGTGAAGAGCTCGACCGGCCACGTGCAGGAGCGGTACGTCGTGCTGCTCGACCTGCGCATCGGCGACCGGGTCGTGACCACCGAGGTCTCGCTGACCCGCCGCGACGAGATGGGCTTCCGCCTGCTCGTCGGGCGCGAGGCGCTCCGCCAGGGCTTCCTGGTCGACTCGCGGCGCTCCTACCTCGGCGGCCGGCCGAAGCAGTCCGTACGGCGCCGCAACCGCGCCGGTGGGATGGACGACTGATGGCGCGTGCGCGCGGGCGCGAGTCCTTCGCGATCGGCAACGTGCGGGTGCGCGCCGGGTCGACCAAGGCCGTCGAGCTCCCGATCACCCGCCTGGTGACGGGCGGCGACGTCAGCCTGCCCGTGCAGGTCGTGCACGGGCGCGAGCCGGGCCCGGTCGTCTGGGTCAACGCCGCGATCCACGGCGACGAGGTGCTCGGCGTCGAGATCATCCGGCAGGTGCTGGCGGCACTGTCGCCCCGCACGCTCCGCGGAACGCTGGTCGCCGTACCCGTGGTCAACGTGCTCGGCTTCATGGCCGGCAGCCGCTACCTCCCCGACCGGCGCGACCTCAACCGGTCGTTCCCGGGCTCGCCCCGCGGGTCGCTCGCGAGCCGCATCGCGCACCTCTTCATGACCGAGGTCGTCGCCAAGTGCGAGGTCGGGCTCGACCTGCACACCGGCGCCGACCGGAGGCCCAACCTGCCGCAGGTCCGGGCAGACCTCGACGACCCGCGGACCCGTGAGCTGGCCGAGGCGTTCGGCGCCCCGGTGATGCTCAACGCCAGCGTCCGCGACGGCTCGCTGCGCCAGGCGGCGCGCGAGACCGGCGCCGCCGTGCTCCTCTACGAGGGCGGCGAGGCCTCCCGCTTCGACGAGGAGCCGATCGTCGCCGGCGTGTCCGGCGTGCTGCGGGTCCTCGCCGCGCTCGGGATGGTCGACCGGCCCGATGACGAGCCCGCGCCGGTCAGCAAGGTCGCGCGCCGCAGCGGCTGGGTGCGGGCCCGCAGCACCGGCATCCTGCACCTCGAGGTCGAGCTCGGCGCGTACGTCGAGGCCGGCCGCCGGATCGGCGGGCTCTCCGACACGTTCGGTCGCCGGGTGCGGCTCGTGCACGCCGACCGGTCGGGCATCGTCGTGGGCCTCACCCACGCCCCGATCGTCAACGCCGGCGACGCGATCGTGCACATCGCCGAGATCGACGACGCCTAGCTCAACGGCACCGGCACGGTCACGATGGCGACCGCGGTGATCGCGACCGCGCACGCCTCGACCGGGTCCTTGACCTTGGCCGGGTGCACCAGCCAGGTGTCGTCCTGCTCGCCCTCGGTGATCGTCGCCGACGGCGGCACGTCGCACCCGACGCTGATCACCGCGGCGCCGACGTGGGTGTCCGGGTCCTCGTCGTAGCGCCGGTAGGCCGTGCCGATCTCGAACCGGATCGTGCTCTCGCCGAGCTCGGTGCCGAACTGCTCGACGTAGCGGTCGAGGTCCTTCGGCCCGCGGAACACCGTCACCATCTCCTCGACGGAGCCGCCCGCCGCGGACCCGGTGACGATCTCGACGACCTCCGGGTCGGCGCGCTCCACCGGGTCGCCCTCCCAGCTCACGTTGTCGCCGCAGCCGGCCAGCACGGTGGCGGCCGCTGCGAGAGCGAGAGCGGCGGGGAGCGTCCTCATGGTGGATCGGACGGTACTCCGCGCCGGCGCGTTCCGCCGGGATGCGAGGCTTCCCCCGTGACCAGCCCGCAGCGCCGTACCTTCACCCGGGCGGAGCTCGAGTCGTTCCGCGACGCCGAGGTGCCCGACCTGCTGCCGACCGAGCCGCACCACGACCTGCGGCTGCTCTTCGTCGGCATCAACCCGGGGCTGTGGACCGCGGCGACGCAGACCCACTTCGCCCACCCGGGCAACCGCTTCTACCCGGCGCTGCTGCGGGCGGGCGTCATCGACGAGCCGATCGACCCCGCCAACGGGATGACCGACGCCGACCGCGACCGGCTCCGGGAGCGCGGCATCGGCATCACCAACATCGTCCGCCGCGCGACCGCGAAGGCCTCCGAGCTCACCAACGACGAGCTCCGCGAGGGTGGCGCGCGGCTCACCGAGCTGGTGTCCGTACGGCGACCGCGGGTGGTCGCGGTGGCCGGCATCACCGCCTACCGCGCGGCGTTCGGGTTCCCCAAGGCCGTCCCCGGCCGGCAGCCTGCCGACCTCGCCGGCGCCGAGCTGTGGGTGGTGCCGAACCCCTCCGGCCTCAACGCGCACGAGACGGCCGAGACGCTCGCCGAGGCCTACGCCGCGGTCGGGCGCGCGGCGGGCGTCGTCACCACTTGTTCCGACTGACCTCGTTGCCCTCGAGGTCGAAGGAGATGTAGCCGCCCTCGCTGTACTCGTTGTTGACGTGCGCGTCGTACAGACCGCCGGTGGGCGTGTCGGGGTCGACGATGATGTAGCAGTCCCCGGGGTCCTCCACGAGCTTGCGCGCCTTGGCGCAGAACCCGTCGAAGAGACTGCCGTCGAGCTCGGTCAGGTCGATCGTCTTGCCGCTGTCGGTGCTGTTGCCGCCCCAGTCGGCGAGGCTGCCGTCCCACGAGTAGGACTCGTAGCGCTGCCCGCTGCCGCCGTCGACGTGCAGGTCGACGTAGGCGCGATCGGGATAGAACGTCGCGTCGAAGACCTCGCTGGTCCCGTGCTCCTCGCGGAGGTCGGCGACCAGCTCGTCGAGCGCCTCCTGGCTGTGCATGTCGCGTCCGCCACCGCCGCCGAAGCTGACCCCGTCGCCGTCGGCCAGGAAGAAGATGCCGACGCCGGCCGCCACAGCCACCCCGGCGACGCCTCCGACGATGCCGACGAGCATGCCGACGCTCCGGCCGGCCGCCGCGGACGCCGCGATCAGCGGGGGCACCGACGAGCTCGACGACGCGTGCGGGTCGCCGTACGGCACGAAGGGCGCCTCCCCGATGCTCGGGGGCGTGTCCGGCTTGGTCTTCGCCTCGGGGGTGTCGGGCCGGATCTTCTCGCCCGGCTCGTCACCGGGTACGTCGTACTGGCGCCACGACGGGGGCTTCTCGGACATGGGGGAAAGGTAGTGCCGTCAGCCGGGTCCCGGGGCGATCCTGCAATTTCATGTCGGTCTCATCCGTGCCGACCTATCGTCGGCGCGAGGCAGCCGTCCGGCCGCCGGAAACGAGACGACGATGGGTTTCTTCAGCAAGGCGAAGAAGGCGGCTCAGGACGCCGCCCAGCAGGCGCAGCAGGCGATGAACCAGGGCGGCCAGCCGCCGCAGGGTCAGGCCGGCGACGGCTACGTCCACGTCCAGGGCGCGGGCCCGGTCGACCCCGCCGCGTTCGGCGGCCCCTCGACGGCCCCGGTCGCCGAGAACGACCCGATCTGGGAGCCGATCAACGGCATCTCCCTCCAGGACTACGCCGACCTGGCCAAGGACTGCCAGGCCCGCGGCGTCAACGACGAGGCCGGGATGATCACGGTCGCGCAGGAGAAGGGCTGGGACCCCGCCGACACCAAGGCCGCGCTCGACGGCTGGGTGGCGCGGATGGGCCAGTCCCAGGCCGTCGGCCAGCAGTTCCGCCGCTTCCTCGGCTACTAGAAGGGCGCCGTTCATGGGCATGTTCAAGGACTGGAAGCGGATGAACGACGCCAACAACCAGTACCTGGCGTCGCAGGGCAAGCGCACCGGCTACTTCGGCCAGCTCGCCGACATCCCTCGCAACATGAACGAGGCCGCGAACAACACCGAGATCGGCCTCAAGATGGTGCGCCACTCGCAGCTCGTCAACGGCGCCGGCATCCCGGCCCTCGTGACGATCGAGGGCGTCTGGGAGGTCGGCAACTACGCCAACATGTCGCCGGTCTTCCGCATCCAGGGCCGGGTGGAGCGCGAGGACGGCGTCGAGCCGTACGGCGCCGTGTTCGACGAGGTGGTCGCCGACATGAGCCGCGGCCGGATGCAGCCCGGCGCCCAGCTCGCGGTGGCGGTCGACCCGCAGAACCCGACCGACATGGCGATCAACTGGATCAAGACGGGCCAGCTGCCGATGCCGGAGGGCGCGACGCCGCCTCCCGGATCGCCCGGCGCGCGTCAGGAGCCGGGCGCCAGCCCCTCCTGAGTCGCGTCACCGCGACTCGACCCTAGGCTTCCACCCTCCCGCGACCTGCCGCGGGAGGGTGGCTGCTGTCAGGTCCAGGTCTGCTCGAGCACCGCGCGGTGGGTCGGCCGCGCCTGCTCGGCGACCTTGCGACCCGCGTCGGTGAGACACACGAAGATCGCGCGCCGGTCGTTGGTGCACATGTCGCGGCGCACGAGCCCGTCCTCCTCCAGGCGCGCGACCGCGCGGGAGAGAGCCGACTGGCTGAGGTAGATGTCGGAGGCCAGGTCGGACATCCGGTACTTGCCCTTCTCGCCGTCGACGAGACGGTCGAGGATCTCGAACTCGCTCAGCCCGAGACCGTGCTCGTTCTGCAACGACTTCTCCAGCGCACAGCCGATCCGGGCGTGCCGGTCGAGCAGCGTCCGCCACTCGTCGACGCGTTGGTCAGCGCGCTCGCCCGACCCACTGTCGGCGGTCGCTGATACGCGCGGAGGCATGTCTCGGATGGTAGCCGAGGCGTTACGATCATGCAAACACATTATTTGCTCTTGCATTCAATGCACGCGCATGGAATCGTATCCGCCATGTCATCTACCCTCCACGTCACCGGCACGGGCTGGTCCGCCCGTGTCTGGGCGCTGCTCATCACCCTGTGCATCGTCCTTTTCCTCGATGGCCTCGACGTCTCCATGATCGGCGTCGCGCTCCCGTCGATCGGCGCCGAGCTCGGCCTCGGCACCGCGTCCCTCCAGTGGCTCATCAGCGGTTACATCCTCGGCTACGGCGGGCTCCTCCTCCTCGGCGGACGCACCGCCGACCTGCTCGGCCGGCGCAAGGTGTTCCTGATCGCGCTGGCGGTGTTCGCGCTCGCGTCGCTGCTCGGCGGCCTCGTCAACAACGGGACGCTGCTGATCGTGACCCGCTTCATCAAGGGCCTCGCCGCGGCGTTCACCGCCCCGACCGGCCTGTCGATCATCGCCACCAACTTCGCCGAGGGCCCCGCCCGCAACAAGGCGCTGTCGATCTACACCGTCTTCGGCGCCGGCGGCTACTCCATGGGCCTGGTCTTCGGCGGGCTGCTGACCAACGTCGGCTGGCGCTGGACGATCCTGCTCCCCGTCCCGGTCGCGCTCGCGGCGCTCGCGGCGGCGTACGTCCTGCTCCCGAAGGACAAGCCGGCCGACGAGGGCGGGCACGATCTTCTCGGCGCGGCGCTGTCGACGGCCGGCATGCTGTTGCTCGTCTACACGGTGGTCTCCGCACCGGAGGCCGGCTGGGCGTCCGCCCGCACCCTGGGCTCGTTCGTCGGTGTCGCCGTGCTCCTCGCCGCGTTCCTCGCCTGGGAGCGCCGGGTGGCCCACCCGCTGGTCCGGCTCGGCATCCTCAAGACCCCCACCCTGCTGCGGGCGTGCCTCGCCATCGTCGCGATGGCCGGGTCCTACTTCAGCTGGCAGTTCATCGTGACGCTCTACCTGCAGGACGCGATCGGCTGGTCGCCGCTGCGGCTAGCGCTCGCGCTGCTGCCGGTGGGCCTGATGGTCACCCTGTCGGCGCTGTTCTCCGACCGGCTGGTCGAGCGCTTCGGCACCGGGAAGATCATCGCGACCACGCTCACCGTGATGGCCGTGGGCTACTTCCTTTTCCTGCGGCTCGACACCAGCCCGTCGTACCCGGCGGTCATCCTGCCGGCCGTGCTGCTGATCGGCGTCGGCTGGATCGGGTTCCCCGCGGTCAACATCCAGGCCACCAGCGGGATCCGCGACGAGGAGCAGGGCCTCGCGGCCGGCGTGCTGCAGACCTCGATGCAGGTCGGGCCCGCGATCCTGCTGGCCATCACCTCGGCCATGATCGCGTCCGGGATGCCGGCCGAGCCGACCCCCGCAGGGCTGCTCGACGCCTACCGCCCGGGCCTCGTCTTCGCGGCCGTCATCGCCAGCGTCGGCGCGCTGATCGCCCTGGTCGCCGTGCTCCCGCGCGGCGGTCTGCAGCCGGAGATCGTTGAGGAGGAGGGCGGGCTCGAGCCCGCCGCGCAGGCCGCCTGACGATCGCGGCAGAAACTCGCTAGGACCGACGGGTCCGTGCGGCTTACCCTTCGGTGGTCCGCACGGACCCGTCCGTGCGCCACCACCCCGACACCACCACGCCGAGCAGATCAGGCACAGAAGGAGCAGACAGTGGATCAGCGCCACTGCCCGTCGTACGCGAACCGCAGCGCGGTCCGCGTGCTCGGTGCTGCCGTCGAAGAGCCCAAGGGCTACGAGGGCGGGACCTGGCTGATCGCTGTGGAGCGGCCGTTGGAGTAGGTGCACAGGCACCGGTTTCCACCGGGCCGCTCCGCGTGCGCCACAGGCCACCGGGGCGGCCCGGACTCATTTTTCCACCCACACGACACCCCAGGAGGTGAAGACGATGAAGATGCAGAAGACCATCCACGAGGACAAGTTCGAGACCAAGGGCGTGACCATCGCCTTCACGGCCCCGACCCCGCTCGACCCCGGCCTGGCCTGGGCGTGCGCCGACCACCCGGACCCGGAGCTCTTCCACCCGGTGGACGACGCCGCACTGGCGGCGGCGCAGGAGCTCTGCGCCGCCTGCCCCGTGCGCGAGCTGTGCCTCGAGCTCGGCCAGCGCCGGGACGAGTTCGGCGTCTGGGGTGGCGTGCTGCTCGAGAGCGGCAAGCCGCTCGCTGCCGTCCGGAAGCCCGGCCGGCCCAAGAAGGTCGCCTGACATGAGACCAGGAAGGAGGTGTCAGCGGTGACCCACGTGATCCTGCTGAACGCCTCCTACGAGGCGCTCGGCACGGTGACGTTCCAGCACGCGGTGCGGATGCTGTTCCGCCAGGTCGCCACGGTCGAGGAGGCCCACGGCGACCGGATGATCGGACCGCACCCGTGGCCGCGCGTGATCCGGCTGGTGCGGTACGTCGCCGCCAAGTGGATGTACCGCACCGCCGGCTACACGCGGCGCGGCGTACTGGTCCGCGACCGGCACCGGTGCGCCTACTGCGGCGGCCGCGCGACGACCGTCGACCACGTCCTCCCCGCCTCCCGGGGCGGTGGCTGGACGTGGGAGAACACGGTCGCCGCGTGCTCCCGCTGCAACAGCCGCAAGGCCGACCGCACGCCGGTGGAGGCCGGCATGCGGCTGCGGTCCGCGCCGTACGCGCCGACGCGGGCGCAGCTGGCGGCGCTGATGTGAGGGTCTCGATATGTTCGGGCGCCAGGGCGCCCGAACTACTCGACGAGCCTGGGATCAGGTTGGTCGAGTAGCCGGTTCGCGCTAGCGAGCCGGCGTATCGAGACCCAACTGGAAGGATGGGCCGGGTGCAGACGGTCGTGGGCGGGCTCATCATCGACCAGAGCACGGTGCTCGCCGCCCGACGGCGCGCCGGGGCGCTCGCCGGCCTGTGGGAGTTCCCCGGCGGCAAGGTCGAGCCCGGGGAGACGCCGGAGGACGCCCTCCGCAGGGAGCTGCACGAGGAGCTCGCGCTCGAGGTCGAGGTGGGCGCCGAGCTGTCGGCGCCGGGCGGAGCGTGGCCGATCTCGGAGGCCTACGAGCTCCGCCTGTTCCTCGCCCGGATCGTCACCGGCACACCCGGGCCGGGGCCCGACCACGACGCGGTGCGGTGGCTGGCGGCCGACCAACTGGCGGACGTCGAGTGGCTGCCGTCGGACACCCAGGCACTGCCCGCCGTCCGCCGGCTGATCGGTGGTCCTAGTCGACCAACCTGATGGCCGGGGCCCGCGGGCTCCGCCGGTATGCCGACACGCTCGGCTCACCGGCGAGCCAGAACCGCCACGCGACGTCGGCGGCCTTCGACACCCCGACCCGCGGGCCGGCCACGATCTCACCGGGGTCGGCCACGGCCGGGCCGAGGCGGACGCCCTCGCCGTCCTCGGCCAGCAGTTCGGTGCCGAGGTCGTCGAGCGTGATGCCGAGCGCCTGCGCGAGGTTGCCGGGGCCGGAGGCCAGCCGGTGGTCGGGCACCGGCCCGCGCCGGGCCCGCGCCAGGTCGACGCCCTCGACGACCTCCCCCGCCCGCACCAGCACCGCCGCGCCCTGCTCGGTCGGGCCGGTGACGACGTTGGCGCAGAAGTGGATGCCGTAGGAGCGGTAGACGTAGAGCCGCCAGGCCGGGCCGTACATGATCTCCGAGCGCGGGGTGCGCGTGAACGCGTGCGACGCCGGGTCGGCGCTGCCGCCGTACGCCTCCACCTCGGTGATGCGTACGGCGACGCCGTGACCCGTCAGCGTGCGCCCGAGCAGGCCACGCGCCTCCGTCTCCACGTCCTCCGTCATGGCGAAACCGTAGAGACCCCCTCTAGTCGTCGGAGAGCAGGCCTTCCCGGTCGGCCTCGGCCACGATGCGTCGCACGTTGTCGACGCTCCCGCAGCCCCGGTCGATCAGCTCGTTGCGGCGCGCGGCCCACTTCGCCCCCAGATCGGCGCGGACCCGCTCGCCCACGCTCTCGCGCGCCGGGCTGATGATGGTGATCTCCTCCTCGGCGATGTGATGGGCGATCAGGTTGCTGAGCTTCTCGACCGCGTCGTCGAACGCCTGGGTGTCGGTGCCCTTGAGCTCGAGCACGTGGAGCAGTGCCTGGTTGCCCTCGGCGTGCTCCTCGTGCCCGTGCTCGACCTCGTCCTGACCGATCTCGGTCGCCTTCTTCCGCAGCACCGGATAGACGAGCTCCTCCTCGGCCTCACCGTGGGCGATCAGGGCGTCCGCGAACGCACGGCGTACGGCGTCGCGGTCCTGCGTGGTGTCGCGCAGCTGCGCCAGGAGCCGCTCGAAGCGCCGGTGGTCGTCACTGATGAGGTCGAGGACGTCGCCCTCCGTGGGGCGTCCGAGATCGATCGGGTCGGGCATGACCCGCCAGTACCCGGCGGGTCGCGCCCCAACCCCGAGCGGTCAGATGAACAGGTCGAGCGCCATCACGAAGACCAGGCCGGACACGGACAGCAGCGTCTCCATCGCCGACCAGGTCTTGAGGGTCTGGCCGACGGTCATCCCGAAGTACTCCTTCACGAGCCAGAAGCCGGCGTCGTTGACGTGGGAGAAGAACACCGAGCCGGCGCCGATCGCGAGCACCATCAGCGACACCTCGCCGTTGGAGAGCGACGCGGTCAACGGGGCCAGCAGACCCGAGGCGGTGACGGTGGCGACGGTCGCGGAGCCCGTCGCCAGGCGGATGAGCACGGCGACGAACCAGGCGAGCACGAGCACCGAGATGTCGCTGTCGGCGACCCACTCGGCGACCAGGGTGCCGATGCCGGTGTCGACGAGGGACTGCTTGAAGCCGCCGCCGGCGGACACGATGAGCAGGATGCCCGCGACGCCGGGGAGCGAGGACTCCAGCGACTTCATCACGCCCTGGTTGCCCATCTTCGCGCCGCCGCCGAGCGTGAACATCGCGACCACGACGGCGATCAGCAGGGCGATGAGCGGCGTACCGAGCACGTCGAGGGTACGGCGCAGCGGGTCGGTCTCGTCGTCGATGAAGATGTCGGCGAGCGCTTTGCCCATCATCAGCACGACCGGCAGCAGCACCGAGGCGAGGGTGACGGCGAAGGAGGGGCGGTGCTCCATCGTGTCGGCGTCGCGGGCCTCGAACCGGTCGGGCACGGCGACCTCGACGTAGCGGCCGACCCGGCCGAAGACCGGCCCGGCGAGCACGATCGTCGGGATCGCGACGGCGACGCCGAGCGCGAGGGTCAGGCCGAGGTCGGCACTCAGGTAGTCGATCGCGGTCAGCGGGCCCGGGTGCGGCGGCACCAGGCCGTGCATCGCCGAGAGCCCGGCCAGGGCGGGGATGCCGATCGTCACCAGCGACTGACCCGACCGGCGGGCCACGAGGTAGATGACCGGCATCAGCAGCACCAGGCCGATCTCGAAGAACATCGGCAGTCCGATGATCGCGCCGACCAGCGCCATCGCCCACGGCAGGGCGCGCGGCGAGGCCAGGCCGACGATCGTGTCGACGATCTCGTCGGCACCGCCGCTGTCGGCGAGCAGCTTGCCGAACATCGCACCGAGCGCGATCAGGATGCCGACGCCGGCGGCGGTCGACCCGAAGCCCGCGGTGAAGCTCGCCAGCGCGGCCTCGACGTCGACCCCGGCGACCACGCCGACGGTGATCGCGCCGGCGGTCAGCGCGAGGAACGGGTGCAGCTTCGCCGCGATGATCAGCGCGACGATGACGCCGATGCCGATCAGGGCAGCGGCGACGAGCCGGCCGTCGGAGGCGACGGGCTCGACCAGGTCGGTGCCTGCAGCCAGGACGTTGAGCGATGACATGGGTTTCCTTCCCGAGAGAGGATCAGCGCGCCGAGCCGGCGCGGTCGACGTACTCCTGGACGACGGCGTCGACCGACTGGTCGACGTCGATGACGAGGCCCGGCTCGTCGGGCCCGAGCGGCTCCAGCGTCGCGAACTGCGACGCGAGCAGAGCCGGCGGCATGAAGTGGCCGGGTCGGCTGGCCTGGCGGCGCGCGATGACCTCGCGCGAGCCGTCGAGGTGGACGAACCGGGCACGCGGGGCGTGGCCGACGAGCTGGGTGCGGTACTTGCGCTTCAGCGCCGAGCAGCTGATCACGCCGCCCCGCTCGTCGTGCTCGGCGAGCCACTCGCCGATCGCCTCGAGCCACGGGAAGCGGTCGTCGTCGTCGAGCGCCTCGCCGGCGGTCATCTTCGCGATGTTGGCCGGCGGGTGGAAGTCGTCGGCGTCGGCGAAGGGCACGCCGAGGCGCTGCGCGAGCGCCGCACCGATCGTGGACTTGCCCGAGCCGGAGACGCCCATGACCACGAGCAAGGGGGCCGGGGCGGTGCCGCTGCCGTCGACGCTCTGCGTCATCGTTGCTCCTGTCCGATCGCGGCACCCGGTTGTGCCGGCCGTCACAGTCTGTGCTCAATAATCTGATTATTGCAACCCCATGATCGGTATTAGTCTGATTTTTGTCCGCCGAGCGAGGAGGTCCGATGGCACGCAGGGCACTGCACGACGACGTCCTCGACGCGCTCGGCCGCCGCATCGTCGAGGGCACCCTCGCGCCCGGCGCGGTCCTCACGCTCGACGGCGTCGACACGACGTACGACGTCAGCCGGTCGGTGTCGCGGGAGGCGGTGCGCGTGCTCGAGGCGCTGGGGATGGTGGCGTCCCGACGCCGGGTCGGGGTGACCGTCCTCCCCCGCCGCTCGTGGAACGTCTTCGACCCGCGCGTGATCCGGTGGCGGCTCGACTCCGCCGACCGCGTCGAGCAGCTGCGCACCCTCGGCGAGCTGCGCGGCGGCTTCGAGCCGGTGGCCGCGGGGTTCGCGGCGGAGCGCGCGACGCCGGACCAGGCGGCGCGGCTGACCACGCTCGCGAGCGACATGGTGGCGCACGGCCGCGCCGGTGACCTGGAGGCGTTCCTCGAGGCCGACATCGCGTTCCACGCCACGCTGCTCGAGGCGTCCGGCAACGAGATGATCGCCGCGCTCGGCGGCCTCGTCGCCGAGGTGCTCGCCGGCCGCACCCACCACGACCTGATGCCCGACCACCCGAAGCAGGAGGCCGTCGACCTCCATGTGCGGGTCGCGGCCGCCGTACGCGCGGGAGACCCGGGAGCCGCCCGTACGGCGATGCAGGCGATCATCGACGAGGCGACCGAGGCCGTGACCGAGGCGGGCGACGCGTGACCGCACCGCCGACCACTCCGCGTCGCGCCTGGCTGGTGTGGGGCGTCGCCCTGGCCGTCTACGTGCTCGCGGTCTTCCACCGCTCGAGCCTCGCCGTCGCCGGCCTCGCCGCGACCGAGCGGTTCGACCTGTCGGCGAGCCAGCTCGGCACGTTCGCCGTGCTCCAGCTGCTGGTCTACGCCGGCCTCCAGATCCCGGTCGGGCTGCTGATCGACCGGTTCGGGCCGCGGGCGGTGATGACGACCGGGATCGTGACGTTCAGCATCGGCCAGACGGCCTTCGCGCTCGCGTCGAGCTATCCCGAGGCGCTGCTCGCCCGGGTCCTCGTCGGCACCGGTGACGCGATGACGTTCATCTGCGTGCTGCGGCTGGTGAACAGCTGGTTCGCGCCGCGCACGATCCCGCTGGTGACCCAGCTGACCGGCAGCTCCGGCCAGGTCGGCGCGATCATCGCCGCGGTGCCGATGACCTGGGCGCTCGGCGAGCTCGGCTGGACCACCGCCTACCTGGTCGCCGCGGGCGCCGGGCCGGTGCTGCTGGCGGCCCTGCTGCTGGTCGTGCACGACACCCCGCAGCACCGCCACCTGCCGGGGCAGCCGATGTCGCGGCAGGCCCTGGTGGCGAGCCTGCGTGCCTCCTGGTCGCAGCCCGGCACCCGGCTCGGCTTCTGGATCCACTTCTCGACGCCGTTCAGCGCGCACGTGCTCGCGCTGCTGTGGGGCTTCCCGTTCCTCGTCGTCAGCGAGGGGCTGTCGGACACCGCGGCGGGCACCCTGCTCAGCCTGATCGTCGTCGCGACCGTGGCGTCGGGCCCGGTGCTCGGCTGGGTCGTCGGCAACCACCCGTGGCACCGCTCGAGCGTCGCTCTCGGCACGGTCGCCGCTACCGCCGCGACCTGGACCGTCGTCCTGGCCTGGCCCGGCCACGCCCCGCTCTGGCTGCTGGTGCTGCTCGTCGTCGTCTGCGGCTGCGCCGGCCCGACCTCGATGATCGGCTTCGACGTGGGCCGCACGAGCAACCCCCCGGAGCGGATGGCGAGCGCCAGCGGCATCATCAACCAGGGCGGGTTCGTGGCCGCGCTGGTCGCGGTGGCCGCGATCGGCGTGGTGCTCGACCTGATGACGGCGGGCGCGGCGACGTACACCCCGGACGCCTTCCGCGCGGCGATGAGCGTGCAGTACCTGCTCTGGGCGTTCGGCGCCCTCCAGATCTGGCGCTACCGGCAGCGGGTACGGCGCCTGCTGGGCCGCGAGGTCGTCGAGGGCGGCTCGACGATGATCGGCTGACGATCTTGTCGTCGGCCGTTTACCCACCCGGCCGCGTCTCGCAGTAACGTCCGACCTTGATGGACACCGAGACCGGCCCTGCTTCCGCGGACAACCTCGTCGCAGCCGTCATCGACCTCCGGGCGGAGGGCTACGACGTAGCGCGGCCCCAGCCCGGCGTGCTGCTGGTCGAGGGCGAGTTCAAGAACCCGGAGCGGGTGGCGCTCCAGGCCGCCGGCCGGGCCGCGGACACCTCGCTCGGCGTGTGGGCGATCAGCGCCGACAACGACTGGACGCTCGTCGCGTGGAACCGTCCCGACCTGGTGACGATCACCCAGCGCGGCGCGGGCCCTCAGCGCTGGCGCCACCGCCGCCTCCCGGACCGCTGGAACCCCGACGCGCAGCAGATCCTCCAGGGCGGCCCGACCGTCCACGAGATCAGCTCGACGCCGAAATTCCGCGCTACCGAGGCCGCACGCGCCGTGCTCGAGGGGATCGGCATCGACGACCCGGTGCCGCCGGGCTGGGAGCCGCCGCCGCCGGCGCCCGAGCCCGCCGCGGTGCCGGCGCGCAAGCCGGCGCGGCCGCGCGCGGCGCCGAAGCCGAAGGCGCCCGCGAAGCCCGAGCCGGTCGCGAAGATCTGCCCGACCTGCTTCATGGCGCTGCCGGCGACGGGGATCTGCGACAACTGCGGCTGAGCGCCCGCAGCTCCTAGTCCGGCGTCTGTCGCCGGATGAGTTCGCCGTCCGCATCGAGCTCGACGCGGACGAGTCCCTCCGGGCCGGTCGCACTGGCCGTGATCACCGGAGCGGACTCACCGGCCGGCACGGCGACGGTGACGATCCAGGTCGTCGCCGGCCGGGCGAGGCGGCGCGCCTCCCGCCCCGCCTGGCCGATCGCCCGCAGGTCGATGCCGTCGAGGTCGAAGGCAAGGCCGGGGTCGCCCTCCAAGGAGCCGGGCCTCAGCCGTCCTCCCCGCCAGACATAGCTGGTCATGCCAGGGCCGTCGCCCGCCACCAGCACGGTGATCGCGTCCTCGGCCACGGTCAGGTGGGAGACCGTGGTGGAGCCCAGCTGTCGCCGCAGCAGGCGCTCGAGCCGTTCGAGGCTGCGCACGTCGAGCATCTCGGCCTGGGTGTGGACCTCCACCGCCTCCTGCGTGTGCAGGGAGTCGTCGAACACGTTCGGGATCGACAGCATGCCCAACGTCCCGACCGCCAGCGTGCCGGCGAGCAACCGGAACTTCTTCCCGGCCGAGTAGGTGTTCCAGCCACGGCCTCCCGGGAGCGGGCGCGCGGGGACCGGGTCCTCGACGTACCGCACGGGCGGCACCGGCCAGAGCGGCGGCGGGGTCGGGACCGCGCCGGTCGGGTCCGTCGGGTCCTCGCCCCGCGGCTCGGGCTCCGGGGACTCGGGCGGCTCATAGGCCCGCCACGCCCGGTCGTCCCCTGAGCCGCTGTTCACGCGCACACGGTAAGCGTTCCCCGCCCCAGGGAGGCCCGAACTCGTCCTCCGGAGCGATTTCTGCCTATTTCGCTGTGCCCCCGGCGGTAGGGCGACGTAGCCTCGGGGCGCTCCCCAACTCGACATCGGACACGCAGATGACCATCCAGCAGCGCAGCCTCGACGCGCGCCGCCCCGCGGCCCGTGCGCTGCGGCCTGCCCGGGTGAAGCTGATCCTCGAGGTCGAGTACCGCCGGGCGCAACGGGAACTGAGGTCGGACCATGCCCCGCGATCCCAACGTTCCTGACGAGTTCGAGGTCTACACGGTCGTCGTGCTGCGACGTCCCGACGACGCGCCGGACCTGTCCGAGGAGGAGCTCGACGAGCTCCAGTCGCGCCACCTCGCCTATCGCGCCGGGCTGCGCGACCAGGGCCTGCTCGTCGCCAACGGGCCGTTCCTCCGGCAGAGCGACGAGTCCTACCGCGGGATGTCGATCTTCGCGTGCGACCCGGTGCGCGCAGCAGAGCTCTCCGACGGCGACCCGTCGGTGATCGCCGGGCGCCTCGCCTACGACGTCATGGAGTGGTGGGTCGCCTCCGGCACGCTCGGGTTCCCGCAGGCCGGCGGCCCGGTCGGCGACCGACGGTCGTTGCCCGACTGACGGTCCATTTCCGGCACTACCCGCGGCGGCCGCGGCGGTGCCACCATCGCTGCATGACCGAGACCCCGCGGCAGCAGGAGTCGATCCCGATGCGGATCGTCATCAACCTGCTCGTGGCGGTCATCCTCGTGATCCCCATCGTCCTGGTGGGGGCGGGCGGCTGGCTGCTGTGGCAGCGCCAGACCGGCGAACGGGTCGAGGCGGAGGTGCTCGGGTGCGACTTCGACATCGGCTACAAGCGATCCACCCAGCACTGCACCGCGCGGTGGACCGTCGACGGTGTCGACTACACCGGCCCCATCCAGGGATCCGGCGACCAGGAGGTCGGCGAGACCGTCGAGGCGACGCTCCGGGACGGCGAGCTCTACAGCCGCTCGCTGACGCTCCCGCTGATCCTCATCGGTCTCGGCCTGCCGTTCTGCGCGTTCCCGGTGCTGTGGGTGAGGAGCAAGCTGCGCCGTACGCCGGAGACGCCGCCGACGCCCGTGGGATGAGCAGCGTCGTCCGGTGGGATCTCAGCCACCTGACGACTGATATCCCACCCGATCACGCAGGGTCGGGATCGCCGTCCTCGGCCTTCTTGCGCTCCTGGGCCTCGCGCTCGGCGCGCTGCTTCGCCTCGTAGGCCTTGCGCTGCTGCTCCGCGCGCTCACGCACCTGCCGCAGGAACTCCTCGTCCTTCTCCGGGTCGGCCGCCGCGAAGCGCCCGCGCCGCTCGTACTCCGGGAAGCTCGGCGCCGCACCCTCGCCGCGGGTCAGCGGTCGGACCTCGGTCGGCCGGCCGAGGATCAGCCACGCCAGCGACCCGATCAGCGGGAACAGCAGCACGATGAAGATCCACACGGTCTTGCCGAGGTGGCGGGCCTCTCCGTCGCGGGAGGTGATGACGTCCACGAGGCAGTAGATCCAGAGGACCAGGATGACGAGGCCGGGCAGGAAGCGGATCACGCAGGCATTGTGACCTGCGCGAGCGGCTCCCGTGGCCCATTCGGTACGACGCCGCCAGCACCGGTGGACACGGCCGCCGAGCGGGCGCACGATGGGACCGATGCCTATCTCCGTGCGCTACCTGGTCGACGACGTCGAGGAGGCCGTCCGGTTCTACACCGACGACCTCGGCTTCGAGCTGCGCGAGCAGCACCCCCCGGCGATCGCGATCGTGTCCAAGGACGGCCTGACGCTCTGGCTCGCCGGCCCGCCCTCCTCGGCGGCGCGGCCGATGCCCGACGGCAGCACGCCCGAGCCCGGCGGCTGGAACCGGTTCGTGCTCGAGGTCGACGACCTGGCCGCGCTCGTCGACGCGCTGCGCGACAACGGGGTGCCGTTCCGCAACGAGATCGTCGAGGGCCCCGGCGGGCAGCAGATCCTCGTCGAGGACCCGTCGGGCAACGTGATCGAGCTCTTCGAGCGGGCGGCGCGCTGAGGACCGACGACGGCGCGCGGTGGACGCCGTACAACGACGCCCAGGCGACCCGGCCGGCGCGCGCGTTGTGCACCCAGCTGCTCGAGCTGGCAGGGCACGGCCGCGGGCGCAAGGCGCTCGACCTCGGCGCCGGAGCGGGCGTCGAGACGCGCGCCCTGGCGGCGCACGGCTGGCGCGTCCTCGCTGTCGACCTCGATCCCCGGCTCCCGGGGCGGATCGCCGACCTGGTGCGCGGCGGGCGGGTCGCTGCGGTCGTCGGCGACCTGCGCGACGTCAGCCTCCCGTCCGCTGAGCTGGTGCACAGCAGCCTGGTTCTGTCGTTCACCGGGCCCGCTGACTTCCCCGCCGTGTGGGCGCGGATCCGCGGCTGCCTGCTTCCCGGCGGCCGGCTGGGTGTCGACTTCTTCGGCCCGCGGGACGGCTGGGCCGACGTACCGTCGCTGACGATCCTCGACCGGCCGCAGGTCGAGGAGCTGGTCGCCGGCATGGACGACGTCCGGGTCGACGAGGAGGAGTGGGATGGGCCGTCGTACGGCGGTGACGCGAAGCACTGGCATGTGATCCAGGTGCTGGCCCGGCAGCCCGGCTGACCGATGATGGAGCGATGGGCACGCTGGCAGCGCACCGCCGTCGCCTGCTGCGCGCGCTCGCCGTGCTCGTCGCACTCGGAGGGTTGGTGCTCGGTGTGCTCTGGTTGCTCCAGCGCCAGCTGATCTACTTCCCGGACACCGCGCCCGTCCCGCCGGCCGCTTCGGTCCTCGAGGGCGGCCGGGACATCACCCTGCACACCGAGGACGGGCTCGACCTCGACGCCTGGTTCGCGCCGCCCCGACCCGCCGCTGGCGAGGACGACCGCGACCTGGCGGTGCTCGTGGCGCCCGGCAACGGCGGCAACCGCCTCAGCCGGGCGGGCTTCGCGGAGGAGCTCACCCGCCGCGGTTTCTCCGTGCTGCTGCTGGACTACCGCGGCTACGGCGGCAACCCGGGCAGCCCGACCGAGGAGGGACTGCTGCACGACGCGCTGGCAGCGACCGACGCACTCGACGGTCTCGGCTTTCCGCCCGAACGCACCATCTACTTCGGCGAGTCCCTCGGCACCGGTGTCGTCGCCGCACTGCAGGACCAGCGTCCGCCGGCCGGCGTGGTGCTCCGGTCGCCCTTCCCCGAGCTCGCGGCGGTCGGTTCCCACCATTACCCCTGGCTGCCGGTGCGCCTGCTCCTGCGCGACAGGTTCCCGGTGGTCGAGCACCTCGCCACGAGCGACGTGCCCGTCACCGTCGTGTACGGGGACCGCGACTCGATCGTGCCCACCGGGCTGAGCGCCGAGGTGGCCGACGAGGCGCCCGCGCTGGTCGAGCGCGTGGTCATCGAGGGTGCCGACCACAACGACCCGGTGATGTTCGGGCCGCGGGTGGCCGACGCGGTTGCGCGACTGGCGGACCGGGTCGGCTGAGGCGCGCCGCTAGGGTGCGAGGCATGCAGGGATCCGTGACCGTCCACATGGCCGCTCCGCCGAAGGTCGTCTGGGACCTCGTCAGCGACGTCACCCGCATCGGCGAGTTCAGCCCCGAGACGTTCGAGGCCGAGTGGGTCGACGGCGCGACCGGGCCCGCGCTGGGCGCGCACTTCCGCGGCCACGTGAAGCGCAACGGCGTCGGCCCGGTCTACTGGACGAGCTGCAAGGTGACCTCGTGCGAGCCGGAGCGCGACTTCGGGTTCTCGGTCTACGCCGCGGGTGCGCGCGTGAACAACTGGCGCTACCAGCTCGAGCCGACCGACGACGGCGGCACCGACGTCACCGAGTCGTTCCGGCTCGAGCCGCGCGGCGTGCTGCGGCTCTACTGGGCGGTCATGGGCAAGCTGCGCGGTCGCACCAACGAGCGCGGCATGCGCGAGACGCTCGAGCGGATCAAGGCGGTCGCGGAGGCAGACGCGCGCTGAGCCCCGGCTCAGGCGAGGCCGACGGCGTACCAGGCCGTCGCCGTCAGGCTGAAGGCGCCGTCGGGCAGCTCGGCCCGCGCGTAGGCCTCGGCGCCGGCCCGCTCCTCCGGCGTCATCGTCGCCATCGCGTCCGCGATCGGCCCGGCGCCTCCGCTGACCGAGGCCCAGAAGTCGCCGAAGTCGTCGTACGGCGCCGCGACCGTCATCTCGCCGTCGGCCACGACGTCCATGCCCGCCTGCTCGATGAGCTCGCGGAGCTCGCCCTTCTCGGTGCCCACCAAGGGCGGGTGCGGGTCGGCGTCCGGCCGCACCGAGGTGATCGCCCGCGACGCGAGGTCGAGCATCTGGTGACGCGGCACGTGCCAGAAGCAGATCGCCACCAGGCTGCCGGGCCGGGTCACCCGGCGCATCTCGGCGACGCCACGTGCCGGGTCGCGCATGAACCCGACGACGAGGCACGAGAGCGCGGCGTCGAACGCGTGGTCGTCCCACGGCAGCGCCTCGCCGCCGCCCTCCCGGACGTCCGCGCCCGGCACCCGCTCACGGCAGGCGGCGACGAACGGGGCGCTCGGATCGATGGCGGCAACGCGCTCCCCTCCGACGCGCGCGGCGAGCTCGACCGTCAGGCCGCCGGGACCGCAGCCGACGTCGACGACCCGCATCCCACGCTCCACGTGCGCCGCGTCGGCCATGAGCGGCGCGAGGCCGGCGGTGTAGCGGCCCATGAACCTGTCGTAGCGATCGCCGGGAACGTCGAAGCCCATCGCCCCACGGTGGCACCGAACCGCGGCGGCGTCACCGTTCCTGCAAGCACCGATAACGTCGCGCCATGGCTTCCCGCACCACCGGCGACCCGTCCCTCGCCCAGCAGCTGCTCAACCTCCAGGTCCGCCACCACCTCGAGCAGCTCGACGAGGAGCACCTGGCGGCCACGGTGTCCGGCCTCGCCGACGACCTGCTCGCGGCGTCGGGCAGCCGGCCGATCGCCGACCTCGTCGACCCGGAGGCGGTCAAGCCGATCGTGCGCCGAGCCCTCGCGACCGGCCCCGGCAGCGCCGCGGTCGGCAGCATCGTCGAGCTCGCGGTCGACGTACTCCTGGCCGGGCCGCCCGAGCCTTATCCGCTCGGTGACCTCGTCGACCGCGAGCGGGTCGAGACGTTGGTCGACGAGCTGCTGGCGCTGCACCCGCTCGTCGAGCGGTCGCTGGGACGGTTGAGCAAGAGCCCGCTCGTCGGCACCGTCGCGTCCCGGTTCATGGGCCGGGTGGTCGGCGAGGTGCTCCAGGCCAACAAGGCGGTCGCCGACAAGGTGCCGGGGCTCGGCACGCTGATGTCGTTCGGCACCAGCGCCGCGTCGCGGGTCGTCGGCGCGGCGGACAAGCAGTTCGAGGGCCTGATCGGCGACACGGTCGGCAAGGGCGGCGCGTTCGCCGTACGGCGGCTCAACGCGATCCTGATCGAGACGCTGAAGGACCCGACCACCCGTGAGGCGGTGCTCCAGGTGTGGGACCTCGCGTCGGCGGAGCAGGTCCGCGGGCTGGGCGACCGCACCAGCCGGGAGGAGCTGTCCGGCGTGGTCGACGCGGTCCACTCCCTGGTGGTCGACGTCGCCGCCACCGAGCACGCGGCCCGTCTCGCCAACGCGCTGGTGGACGCGTTCTTCGACCACTTCGGCGGCTACACGCCGGAGGAGCTGCTCGACGAGCTCGACATCGATCGCGACGAGGTGGTGGCCGACCTGGTGCGGATCGCGCCGGGCGTCGTCGCGGCGCTCCGCGAGAGCGGCGACCTCGAGCGGGTCATCCGGGATCGGCTCGCGCCGTTCTACGACTCGGCCGAGGTGCGGGCGCTCCTCGGCTGATGACGAAGGGCCCGGCCACCTGCGGTGACCGGCCCTCCCTGGTGCTTGTCGCTCAGACGACGTCGTCGAACGGGTTGAGCGGGTCGGTGCCGTCGGCGACCTCGTCGCCGTCGCTCGCGCCGCCGCCGTCGGTGTCGGCGAGCGTCGCGTCGGTGCCGAGCGCCTCCTCCTCGTCGTCGCTGAGGCCGTCGAGGTCGGTGTCGGTCTCGGTGGGCTCCTCGGGCTCCTCCGGGGTCTCGAGCGCCTCGAGGGCGGCCTCGGCGTCGGCCAGGTGGGCGAACACGGAGGCGAGGTCGGACTTCGCCGAGCGGGCGGTGATCAGCACGGCCTCGGCGACCGCGGCGTCGAGCGCGGCGTCCACGTCGACCGAGCCACCGAGGTCGTCGGCGTCGGCGTCGATCTCGGCCGCCTTTCGCAGCGCGTTGGTCACGATGCGGTAGTTCTCCGGTCGGACACCGCGCAGGTCGTCGCGCAGCGCCTTGAAGTCGAAGCCGGGCGTGGCGGCCCGCACGGTGGTGAGCGTCTCCGCGAGCGCGGCGCGGTCGGCGGCGGCGTTGTCGAGGACGGCCGACTTCACGTCGACGTCGTTGACCGGGACCAGCCGGCCGACCCGCGACTCGACGACGGCCTTGGCGACCTGGGCGTCGAGACGAGCGACCTGCTTGAGCGCGTGGCGCTGGTCGTTCGCGAACTTCCGGTCACCCTTCGGGGGCTTGGCGACCGAGTGGTCGGGCTTGCCGCCGCCGTGGTCCGGGCGGGCGGTGGCGGCGGGCGCGCTGATGCCGAGGGCGACGGCAGCGGCGAGCGCGGCCGCTGCGGCCCGAGTGGTGTTCTTCATGCCGAGGCTTCCTTCGATTGACCGGAGACGACGCCTGGTGGTCGTCAGGAAGATCTGTTCGGCCGCCGCGTCTCCGACCTGAGGAGGACGGACGGGCGATGTCGGCCGGCCGGCGTCAGGCCGTGCTGCGCGACCCTGGCTCGACCACCACGTTGCGCGGCTGCTGCCCCGCTCGCAGCGCGGCGATCTGCTCCCTCACCAGCCGCACCACGCGTGGCAGCATCGCGCTGGTGTGGCCACCGACGTGGGGGGTGAGCAGCACGTCGTCGAGCCGCCACAGCGGATGGTCGGACGGCAGCGGCTCGGGGTCCACGACGTCGAGGGCCGCACGCACCCGTCCTTCGCGGACGGCCGTCACCAGGTCGTCGGTCCGTACGACGGCGCCGCGCGCGACGTTGACGAGCAGCGCACCGCGGCGCATCCGGTCGAGGAACCCCGCGTCGACCATCCCGCGGGTGCCCTCGGTCAGCGGCACTGCCAGCACGACGATGTCGGCGGTCGGCAGCAGGTCGTCGAGCTCGTCGATCCCGTGGATCGTGCCGTCCTGATCGGCCCGCGCGGTGCTCGCGACCCGGACGAGGTCGACCTCGAACGGGCGCAGCCGGTCGACGATCGCGCGGCCCACGCCGCCCTGGCCCACCACGAGCACCTTCGAGTCGGCGAGCGCCCGGTTGCGCTCGTGGGACCACTCGCCGCGGTCCTGGGCGCGCACGTAGGCCGGGATCTGCCGCTGGCTCGCGATGATCAGCCCGACCGCGAGCTCGGCGGTCGACGCCTCGTGGATGCCGGCGCCGTTGGCGAACCGCACGTGCGGCGGCAGCGCGTCGAGCACGCCGTCGTAGCCGATCGACTGGCTCTGCGCGAGCTGCACCCGCACGCCGTCCAAGCGGCCGAGCACCGACGGCCCCGACATGTAGGGCACGACCACGAGGTCGATGGCCTCGCGAGGAGCCGGCGACCCGAAGTCCCAGAGCAGGAGGTCGATCCCGGCGGTGTCCGCGAGCGCGGACCTCAGCTCCTCGGTGGGCACACTGACGACGAGATCGCGATCCACGTCAGACAGTGTCCCCCGGCTCTCCACGGTGCGTGCGCGCGGTGGCGTAGGAGCGCTCGCGGAGCCGCTCGACCCAGCCGTACTGCTCGAGCCCCGGCGGTCGGTTGACCACGGGGTCGAACGACACCGCGGCGGGCACCTCGAGCGGCTCCCCCACGACCAGCCGTCCGAACGGCCGCCAGGCCTTGCCGACCGGTGCCCAGCTCAGGTCGTAGCCGTCGTCGGTGCCCCGCGCGCCGAGCACGACCGGCCCGGCGTCGGTCCGGTAGGGCAGCAGGGTGGTCAGCGGCCGCGCGGGCGACCACCGGGGCACGAGCACGTGCCGGGTCACCGGGTCCCAGCCGGTGCTCGCGAACAGCAGGTCGGCGTCACCCCACTGCCCCTTGATGCGCAGCGCGAGGCCGTGGAAGTCGGGCAGCGCGTCGGGCAGGCCGATCGCGCGGGAGACGCGGACGACCACGTCGTCCTCGGCAGGCTCGTCGAGCCACGTGACGCCCGACGGCGTCGCCTGCCCGGGCCGCAGGAGGCGACCGGCGTACAGCTGGCCCTCGGGGTGGAGCGGCTTGGCGGCGGCGCGCACGTGAGAAAGGCCGGCGGTGGCAGCGGCGAGGGCGCGGCCGCCCGCCTCGGCGACTGCGGCGGTCAGGGAGCTCGGCATCACGGGTCGGTACCCGCTCGGCCGGCGGCGAGCCGGTCGCTACCGCGGCACGACGTGCGCGTCGGGCCCGGGGAAGACCAGGCCCTCGTGGCCGTCGGTCCAGCGGACGACGTACGGCGGGGCGCCGTCGCTCCCCCGCACCTCGACGACCTCACCCTCGCGGCGCGGGTCGCCCACCTTGTGGCCCTCGACCAGGAGCCGGTCTCCGATGTTGGCGTGCATCTGGCCTCCTCAGCGCTCACCTCCACCGTGCTCCTCCGCACGCGGTCAGGCAAGGGGTGGCCGCGTCGTCGTGCGGATTTCTGGCAGGCTCGTCCCCGTGAGCGAACGCAACGTCCTCGGCGGTGAGCTCGAGCCCTGCGGCACCGACCCGATGACCGGCTACTACCGCGACGGCACCTGCACCTGCGGCCCGGCCGACGTCGGCCGGCACGCGGTCTGCGCGGTGATGACCGAGGAGTTCCTCGCCCACCAGAAGGCCGTCGGCAACGACCTGTCGACGCCGCGCCCCGAGTGGGACTTCCCCGGCCTCAGCCCCGGCGACCGGTGGTGCGTGGTCGCCGCCCGCTGGCTCCAGGCGTTCGCGGACGGCGTCGCCGCGCCGGTGGTGCTCGCCTCCACCAACGAGGCCGCGCTCGACCTGATCCCGCTCGAGGTGCTGGAGGGGCACTCGGTCGACGTGCCTGACGACCCCGGCGGGCTCACCACGTGACGGCGCGCCGATGACGATCCTCGTCGACCCGCCGCTGGTCCCCTCCCGCGGGCGGATGTGGTCGCACCTCGCGTCCGACACGTCGTACGACGAGCTGCACGCGTTCGCCGCGGACCTCGGCGTGCCGGCGCGGGCCTTCGAGCGCGACCACTACGACATCCCCGAGGAGCTGTACGACGCCGCGGTCGCCCTGGGCGCGACGCCGGTGTCGAGCCGCGAGCTGGTGGCGCGGCTGGTCGAGGCCGGACTACGCCGGCGAAAGCCGCGCCCGGCCTGATCTTAGCTGCTAGGCGAGGACCCGCGCCGGCGTGATCACGATCGGCACCGAGAACATCGCGGCGAACTCGGCTGCGGAGCCGAAGAGCGCGCCGATCCGCTCGGCGTACTTCGCGAGGTAGTCGGGGTTCTGGTCGGCCGGCGGCACGTCCTCGTCGAGCGAGGCCACGCCCTCGACCCGGATCGGGTCGCGGCCGATGTCGGTGACGTCGAGCGCGAGCGCGACCCTCGGGTTGGCGCGCAGGTTGCGGAGCTTGGCCTTGCCGGCGCGGGTGTAGGTCAGCACGGTGCCGTCGGCACGCCAGAGGAACCAGACCGGCACGGTGTGCGGCTGGCCGTCGGGGTCGACCGTCGCCAGCCACGAGATGAGGTTGTGCTGGAGCCTGCCCTCGACGTGGGCGCGGCGCTCGGGCGTGAGGTCGGCGGCGGTGTCGAGTCCGGGGGTCTGTGACATGGGCGCGACCCTATGGCCGCGGTCCGACAGCGCTCCGCCGGACTCGCGCGAACCTTTCTGGCCGGATCGGCATCGGACGTATCAGCAGGGCGGATCACCGCTCCGCACACCAGGAAGGAGTGACCCCGATGTCCGTGCCCCGCGCCGCCGTACCGCTCATCGCGGTGCTGCCTGCCTACCTCACCGGCGTTGCCGTCGGGACTGCCATCGGCCGCGCCCACAACTCCGGCCGACGCCTCCAGGCGCGGTCATGAGCACCCACGCGCTGGCGCTCGCCCGCCGCGTGACCGGCGAGGTCCGCCGGGTCGGACGACACTTCCTGTCCGCCGACCTCGTCGGCCGGCTCGCCGAGACCCGGGACTGGCACGTCGTCCAGGACCCCTACCTCGACGCGTTCCTGTCCTGCGCCCTCGACCGGCACGACGGTCGCTTCTGGAACCGCACCTACCTCTTCCTGCCGCTGCTCGAGGTGATCATGGCCGAGCACGACCTCGAGCCGGCGTAGGTCGCCCAGCTGCTCGCCGCCGACGTCGTCCGGCACGAGGTGGGCGCGGCGCAGCGCCGTACCGAGATCTCGCCGCTCGGCCGTCCCGACCCGCGCACGCTGCGCACCCGGGTGCGGCACGCCCTGCGGTTCATGGCGCCCGGCGTGGACCTCGCCGCGCCGACGAAGACCCACCTGCCGACCCCGGCGCCACAGATCCGCGACTGGCTGGAGCTGACCGTGCAGCCGGTGTCGACCGTGCACGACGAGCACTTCTTCATCCGCGCGCTCCAGGCGCACGAGATGGCCTTCACCGCGATGAACCGCGACCTGCGCGACGCGATCGCGGCGATCCGCGCGCGGGACCTCGACCTGGCCGCGAGCCTATTGGACGAGGTCGTCGCGTTCATGGACCGCAACGCGTCGCTGTTCCGGATGGTCGCCACCATGCGGCCTGAGGCGTTCCACGCGTTCCGCCAGTTCACCGACGGCGCCAGCGCCATCCAGTCCGAGCAGTACAAGCGCTTCGAGGGCCTTTGCGGTACGCCGCCCGCGGCGCGTCTCGCGTCGCCGGCCTTCGCCAGCGTGCCCGCCGTGCGCGCGGAGATCCTCGCCGGGCAGGACACGCTGACCGACGCCTACCGCGAGGCCGTTGGTCGCGGACGGCGGCCGAGGCAGCTCGCTGCGATCGCCGACCTGATCCAGTCGCTCGAGGCGAGCCACCGGCGCTGGAAGACCACCCACGTCACCCTGGCCTCGCGGATGCTCGGCGACGCCCGCGGCTCCGGCCACACGTCCGGCGTCGACTACCTGCGGACCTGGGTCGACCACCGGCTGTTCTGGCAGCTGCCCGAGCTCGCCGGCGTCGACGGCGCGCGCCGGTCGGCGTGAGCGGGCCGCTTCGCGTCAGCCGCCGCGCCGTACCCGGATGGTCACCGGGTCGGACTTCGACGGCCGGACGCCCTGGAGGTCGTGGGCGAACGCGCGGAGGTCGAAGCTGTTGCGCTTGAGCCAGACCAGTTCCCAGACAACCGCGCCGTTGTCGTTGACGAAGTAGGAGTTGTCCATGTTGCGCCACGGCCCGTCGCCCCGCCGTTGCAGCCGGATGTAGCCCCAGTCGGCGGGACCCCACTTCCCACCCGGGCGCTCCTGGATCGTCCGCGCCCGGACCGTCACGCGCTCGCGGGGGTGCGGCGTCGGGTCGGAGACCGTGATCCGGGTGCGGCTCCGGGAGATGCGCATGTGGAAGCTCTTCGAGGCCGGCGCGAACGAGTGGATGTCATCGGCGCTGTCGACCCAGTAGCCGTCGATGCGGATCTGGTAGTCGCCCGCCGGGTGCGCGTTGAGGCAGAAGGTCCAGCGCGTCGTCGCGGTGCCCGACGACGTGCCCGTCCGAGTCAGCACGCCCCGGTCCTCGCCGTCGGTGTCGTAGAGGCGCACGTTGACCACCCACTCCTTGGCGCTGGACGGCACCGAGACCGCGACCCTGGCGGGGTGCTCGGCGCAGTTGCGGAAGAGGATCCCGTCGGCCACCTTGATCGTCGCGCTCGCCGCGTGGGCGGGCGCCGGCACGCCGAGGGCGACCGCCACCCCGCTGAGTCCCATGGCCGCGACCGCCAGCCACCGACGGATTCTTCCCGTTGTCCTCATTCGCTCCACTCCCCTGTGCTCGGGCGCTCGCCCCATGCGCGCGCCGCGGCGGTCCACCCGCCACGTGGAGTATCCACGCGCTGGCGAGGCGTTCGGTTGCCCGGTGGCCGGAGACCGCGCTCAGCGCGCGGCGTAGTGGGCAGCGACGCGGGCGCCGCTGAGCGGGCTGAGGTAGACGGCGGCGTTGTCCACGTGCCCGTCGAACCCCGCGGCGACCGAGGTGCCCGGGCCCGACAGGGTCCCGGCGCCGATCCGCCACCAGCCGGTGTAGTAGCTGGTGCGGGAGGTGGAGTCGCTGGCGACAGGAGCGCCGTCGACGTACACCGTGGAGACCTGGTGCGAGCCCTGGTTGTTCGCCACCAGGACCGCGTGGTGCCAGCGCCCGTCGTTGTAGGACCGAGCGCTCTGGATGGTCTTGACGGTGGGGGCGTCCCACGCGCCGTAGACGAGACGCCCACTCGGTGTCATCGCGAGCTGGCGGTCGTTGGTGCCGGAGCGGGCGTCGCGGCTGCTCTCGAAGCCCATCAGCGGGCCACCCCGGGTCGTGGTCGTCCGGAACCAGACCTCCAGCGTGAACGTGTCGGGCGCACCGATCGCAGGAGTGTCGGAGACGACGCGGCCGGCCGTCCCGAGGTGGACGGAGTAGCCGTGGTTGTTGGGGAGGCCACCTGGTGTGCGGTGGGCCCCGATGCTCGTGAACCGGCCGGTGCGGCCGTTGCCGCTGCTGTCCGCGGCCCAGGTGCCCTGCTCCTCGTCGAGCAGGTGCAGGAGGTAGGGGCGGTCCGCGAGCACGGCGCTGACGTAGGGCTGGCGGAAGTGGCCGACGGTCCAGGAGTTGGAGCCGGTGCTCGTCGTGCCGGTGAACGTGGCGACTGCTGCCGTCGCGGCCAGGACAAGGGTCAGGCTGACGCCGATCGCGGCGGCGACGGCGAGCGGCCGGCGTCGCTTGTGGCGGCGACGCGGGCGGCTGGGGTCGCTCGCCAGCACGAATGCGGCGATGGTGAGCGACAGCCACAGCGCGAAGGCGAGGAGCTCACCGTTCTGGAGCCACGCCAGCGGCAGCCCGGCGTACGGCGCCAGCAGCACCCCGCGTGCCTCGAACGCGTCGCGCGGCACGGGGGTGGTGTCCGGCAGCGGATTGGCGTCGCCGGCGGTGGTGTAGGTGCCGTCGTCGAGGTCGGCGATGACCCGGTGGACCAGGAGCTGTCCGTCGTCGGCCGCCGGGTTCTCGAAGACCATGACCCGGCCGATGTCGGGCGGCGTGTCCTCGGGCAGCGGCTGCGCCACCACGATGTCGCCCACGGCGATGCTGGGCTCCATCGATCCGGTGCGGACGGCGTACGACGACCACCCGAGCACCAGCGGAGCGAGGGCGACAGCCACGAGCACCAGGAGCGACGCCCGATAGGCCCTGCTCGCGACGAGCAGGGCCAGCCGGGGCCACGACAGCGTCGCGGCCGTGGCGTCGGCCATCACGGTCCGGGTCGGCGTACGGCGGGGGGTCAGCTGGCCTGGAGCTCCCACTGCATGTCGATGCCCGCGCGGTCGCCCTGGAGGTCGTCGACCTGCGCCTGGGTCAGGCCGGTGGTGTCGAACTCCCAGGTGAGCTCGTAGGTGCGGGTCGACGTGCCGGCCGGGACGCTCCAACCCCCTATGGCGTTGGCGTAGGAGTTCGCGCCCGCGAACATCGTGAGCGGGACGTCGCTCACGACCGTCGAGTGGACGGCGAATCCGGCGCAGGAGTCGAAGTCGCCGCCCTGGCCCTCGCGGATCGTGACGAGGATGTGGTCGGCAAGCACCTTCGAGGAGAAGCTCGGGTTCACCGCGTAGCCCTTCACGGTGCCGGGCACCGAGGCGTTCGCCGTGATGGTGATGCACTTGGTGTCGGTGTCGCCCGGCAGCATGTTCTCGACCTGGAAGCGCGAGGCGCCCTTGTCGTCGTCGGTGAGCGCGACCGAGCCGGTCGACCACTCGTTGCCGGAGTTGCGGGTCTGGCCGGTGAAGGCGGCGTACGACGCCTGCCAGACGAGGGCGCCGGCGGCGACGACGGCGACCGGGGTGGCGCACGCGGCGGCGATCTTGGCGGTGCGCTTCGACGGAACGTTCACGGATGTCTCCCTGCTTCGGCCCGGGTGCGGGCGCGTGGGTGTGAGCCGTGCGGCGAGCTGTCCTCGTCATACGGCGGGTGTCTGACGCGCGGTCGCGTGGCTCGGAGAGCGGGTGTGGAGCACCGATAAGGCCCGACCGGGCGATGTCCCCATCGTGCGCAGCCTCGCACCGTCGCACCTGCAGAACAGCCAACGTGGGCACGATCACGGACCAGTTCCGTCCGTCAGGGCAGCCCGGGATAGTCCCGATGGGCTAGGCCGATGTCGAGAACGGCGTCCCGGGACCGTCCCCGTGGTGAAAGCAACGCAACGACACAGAAGGTGGATCCCATGTCCCACATCACGCGTTTCGACCACATCGGCATCACGGTCGCGGACCTCGACGCCGCGACCGCGTTCTTCACCAAGCTCGGCCTCGAGGTCGAGGGCACCGGCTCGGTCGAGGGCGAGTTCATCGAGGCTGTCTGCGCCATCCCCGGCGCGAAGTGCAACATCGTCATGCTGAAGTCGCCCGACGGCTACAACCTCGAGCTTGCGTCCTTCGTCCGGCCCGCCCACACGCCCGGATCGCCGGACGCAC
The DNA here is from genome assembly GCF_013410655.1 of Nocardioides thalensis. Lineage (NCBI taxonomy): Bacteria > Bacillati > Actinomycetota > Actinomycetes > Propionibacteriales > Nocardioidaceae > Nocardioides > Nocardioides thalensis. The sequence goes on along the minus strand of NZ_JACCFP010000001.1, from coordinate 689,119 downwards.
TGGCCAACGAGCTCGGCCTGCGCAACGTGTCCTTCGAGGTCGAGGACATCCAGGCGGCCGTGGACGCCTGCGCCGAGGACGGCTACGGGCTCGTGGGCAGGATCGGCGAGTACCAGGGCGCCGTGAAGATGGCCTACGTCCGCGGCCCCGAGGGCATCGTCGTCTCGCTGTTCCAGCGCCTCGGCTGAGGGAATCTCGGGCCAGTGGTCGAGGTGTGAGCCCGCCCACGGCCGACGCCGCCGGTGGTCGAGATGCGAGGCCGCTCGAGTGCGACACCGCCGGTGGTCGAGGTGCGAGGCCGCTCGAGTGCGACACCGCCGGTGGTTGAGGTGCGAGGCCGCCCGCGGCCGAGCCTCGAAACCTCCGGCCCCAGGTTGGTCGAGTAGCCCGGGCCCCCTGGGGCCCGGGCGTATCGAGACCCTCGCCCCACCGTTTGTGCCGGACCTCTCTCCTAACGTGCTCCTCCCAACGCTGACTCGGCAGCGACGTCCTTGATCAATGAAGGAGAGACGTCGTGAAGTACTTGATGGGCATCCTGGTCGCAGCCCTCGTGGTCGTCGGGGCGGTCGCCGTACCCACCGCCTCGGCTCAGGCGGCGGCTGTCGCCGCTCGTGGGTGCGTGACCTACCGCGAGGCGAGCCGCACCCTCGACAACAGCTACCAGTCGATCGTCGAGATCCAGCGCGGCTTCGGCACCAAGGGCGTAGTCGCAGATCGCGTCGGCAAGACCATGTGGAAGGCCTACCGCCCCTGCCGCCGGCCGCGGCAGATGTTCGTCCACCTGATCTACGTCAAGCGCGCCGGCAAGTGGAAGTCGATGTACTGGGTCTACTCGCTGATCGGCCCGGCCTACCGCACCCACTCCGGCACGTGGGGCCACCGCTGACCGTGTGTGACCGCATCGTCGCCGCGACCGACGGCTCCTGCAGCCTGAAAGCGATGGGCATGGCGTGGGTGACTGCCGGTGGGCTCTATGAGACATCCGCGGTGACAGGCGGCCCCCGCAGTTCGTTGGGCGCCGAGCTACTCGCGATCCGGATGGCTGCCACCGCGTTCGAAGTCGACCAGCCGCTCCTCCTGCTGGTCGACTCGCGTGAGGCGATCGAGATCTGCCGCCACTGCCGACTCGGGAGCGGCGGGGTCGGTCTTCGCGCGCCGGCCTCGACGATCGCCAACCAGCTACGCGACATCCTCCGTGGCCGCGACATCAGGGTCGAGTGGGTCAAGGCCCACAACGGTCACCCCCTCAACCACGCAGCCGACCGCCTCGCCAACGCTGCGCGTCGCGCCGAGGAGCGCGGTCAGACCCAGGGGGTGACGAACCGGACGTACGCCTCGATCATCTCGGGCCTGCGCCGCGCGAGCGCGGCCGCCTGACTGGCGCGCGTCCGCCGGCTCTCCGTAGTCCCTCAGTCTCCGCCGCAGGCTTGGCCGTCGCCGTCAGCGTCCAGGCCGTGCGGATCGGAGCCGTGGACCGTCACCGGGCCAGTGTCCGCGCAGTCCAGGTCCGGCGGATACAGCGGCACGCACGGCGAGTAGCTCGGGTCACAATTGCCGCCCCCGCCGGTGTCGGCGAAGTTCTTGGGCTCTGGCGGCGGCGCGCACGTGATGTCGGCCGACCGGCGGTCCGCCGCGATATAGGCGTCCTCCCGCGGATGCCGGCCGTAGCCATCACGCGAGTCATAGCGCGCAGTCGCCAATCCATCGCGGATCAGGCGGTAGCCCGCGTCCATGGCGCCGATGTCGACGTATCGCAGCAGCCGGTCGTACTGGTCGCGATCCTCATCCGACTCCCCCAACGTGACCGCCTGGCCGCCGACCAGCTCCCGCAGCCGCGAAGCAGACTCCTCGAACCCGCACTCCCCGACCTCTGGGGTGTCGATGCCGACGAGCCGCACGGTCTCGCCGTTGCCGAGCTCGAGCGTGTCGCCGTCGACGATGTGCACGACGAGGTACTCGCGCTCGACGTCGGGCTCCGGCGACTTCGGGGTCTTGTCTCGGTCGCTGGGTTCCTCGGTCTCCTCGGGCGTCGGCTCCTCGGCAACCGCTGGCTCCGCTTCGTCAGATTGATCGTCGTTCTCAGCGTCGGGTTGCCAGTCCTGGTCGGCGCTAGCTGCCTCGTCCCCGGTGTCCGGCTCCCCGTCACTAACCGCACCGATGACGCCGAAGAACAAGACGGTGGCCGCCACAGCGGTGATCACCTTGTGCCGCGCGAACCAGTTCCCGTTGCCGGCTTTCGCCAAGGGGGCAGCGACCTGGTCCGTCCACGCTGTCCCGTTCCAATAGCGCAGGTGACCAGGCGTTCCATAGGGATCGGGGTGCCAACCCGGCGGCGGATTCACCCGTGCTCCCCGGAGGGAAGACGTCTAGACATGCGGCGACGCTACGTCCGCCTCGGCCTGCGAGGTGACGGAACGAAAGAAGATGATCCGAACTGACTACGGGCACCTACCGAAACTCGTTAGGACCAGTGTCCTGCGACTGCCTATGGTCGTCAGGCCATCCAGAGACGCGAACTACGAGGACGACCGATGCCCAGCCAGCCCAGGCGCCAGCCGAGCCGCACCGCGGCCCGCGCCCTGCGCACTGCTCGCCTGGCGCTCGAGTACCGACGGGCCCGCCGCGACCTTCCTCGGTCCGCGAGCCCCTCGATCGGCTGACCAGGCTGGTCGAGTAGCCGGAGCGCCCTGGCGCTCGGGCGTATCGAGACCCCACCCGCACCCTCTTAGCTCAGCTGGACAGAGCGCCGCACTACGAATGCGGAGGCCGCAGGTTCGACTCCTGCAGGGGGTACTGGATCACCCATGCCCGAAGGAGGCAGACGATGGACACCATGGAGACCGACGCACTTCCCGTGCGCCTGCCCGGCGCGCAGGCCGAGACCCTCATGTGGGCGCGGGTCGAGGACATCGAGCAGGCCGCCCTCGACCAGCTGCGCAACATCTCGCGACTGCCCTGGGTCGAGGGCGTCCGCGTGATGCCCGACGTCCACCTCGGCAAGGGCGCGACCGTCGGCTCGGTCGTCGCGATGCGCAACGCCGTGTCGCCGGCCGCCGTGGGCGTCGACATCGGCTGCGGCATGCAGGCGGTGCGCACGAGCCTGACCACCGCCGACCTTCCCGACGACCTCCGCTCCCTGCGCTTCGCAGTCGAGAAGGCCATCCCGGTCGGGTTCGCCGCGCACAAGTCCGCGCCGGACGTGAACCGGCTCAAGCTCAACCACGGCCGCTTCGCGGGCTGGGACCGGTTCTGGGGCCGCTTCGGCGAGCTCCACGACAACGTCCAGGACCGCGAGCGCAAGGCGAAGCAGCAGATGGGTTCCCTCGGCGGGGGCAACCACTTCATCGAGCTCACGTCCGACGAGAACGACCAGGTCTGGCTGATGCTGCACTCGGGCAGCCGCAACATTGGCATGTTAACCGGACTATCCCGGCGTGTCGCGACCACCAAGAAGGAGGCCAGCGCAGAGGCTGAGGGACATGCCTGCTGCCCACGACGAGATCGTCAGGGACCTCGCTGGTCTGGCACTCCCCGACCTCGGCGAGGTCGTCGCAAGCACCATCCCACCGTGGGACCTGCTGCTTCCTGACACGCGAGCGACGAACATCTGTCGCTCCTTCCTTCGGGAAGTCCATTCACGTAGTGCGGATCGGACGGTTCGTTCCTACGCGTATGACCTGCAGCGCTGGTTCCGATTCCTTGCGGCAGTCGAGGTCAACTGGGAGGACGCCACCTCCACAGAAGTAGCGGACTTCTTCGTGTGGATGAAGCACGCCAAAAAGGGCAACGGAAATCAGAACCCAAAGAAGAGGGATCCGCGCATTTCACGCAACGCGATTACCGGCAAGGCGTACGTCGGGGAGTCCTTCGCGAAATCCACGATGGATCATAACGAGACGGTGCTCTTTCTCTTCTATGAGTTCTTACGGCGGAAGGGCCGAGTTCTCTACAACCCCGTCCTTCGTGGTGCGCCGGAGGATGGGCGCAGCCACGCGCACCACAACCCTCTGCAGAAGCGCCGACGAAGTCGCCAGCCGAGCAATCGACAGGGCAGTCGACCCAAGCGACTCCCTCGGAGCATGCCCGACGAGCACTTTGAGGCTTTCTTCGATGCGCTCGGAAACGACCGGGACCGCGCCTTGGTGTCCATGTACGTGAGCAGCGGCGCGCGGCCAAGTGAGGTGCTCAACCTCGACGTAGGCGACATCAATCTGCCCGACGGCATCATCACCGTGATTCGGAAGGGCGGGACGGTGCAAGACGTACCGATCTCCTCAGACGCCGTCACCTGGTACCGCATCTACCAAGGCAGCGCCGGGCGCAACAACCCGAGTCACCCGGCTTGGATGACGTTGCGAGGGGAGCCGAGGCGCTTGAGCCCGGACGCCCTCCGGGCGATGTTCAAACGGGCGAACCGGAAGAACGGCACCAACTGGACGCCGCACGACCTACGCCACACCGCCGCTACGAGGATGCTGGCGCAGGGAACGCCCGAACGGACGGTGCAGGAAATCCTCGGCCACGCGACTCTAGAGACGCTGGATGTCTACACGGTGCCAAGACTCGACGACATGGTCGCCGCTGTGCGTGCGACCCGCGACCGTGCAACCGATCCCACCCCAGCAGCCACGCCGCTTCCTTACGACGCCGATGACATGGACATCCTGTTCGGAGGAACGGATCGATGACACAGGCAGCAGTCGCCGCGCGTCGCGTTGCTCGTGGCGGGCCTGGCGACACGGTCAGTCGATCCAGCACGCAGACCGACTACGAGGGACTGCTCAGGAGTCACGACAGTCCTGATACTTGGGCCGCAAACACGGCAACAATCGCGGAACTCGAAGCGAGTGCACGCTCACTGGTCCGCGGCCTCAGCAACGAATCCCAGCGCATCCCAGGTCTACGGCGCATATTGAACCACCTCGATGAGCAGCCTGGTGACACCTGGCAGGAGCGATGGGTCGCTGCCGGTCATGAGGACGACCACAAGCGCTGGACCGCGATCGCCGGGGCGAAGCAGGTGACGACACACGGGCTACACATGCTGCTCGTGCTCGGCGTGGTCAGGCCGAGTTACGCATGGCTGAAGGCGAACCAGTTCAAGACTTGGTTCCACATCCTGTCGCTGCGTGACAACACGGGCTACCAGCAACTGGAGGCTGCGTTCGAGCACTTCGGAAAGAGCCTTTACGACAACCGCGCTGCCGTCGTTGTCATGGCCCACATCGCCTGCCGTACGGGCAAGGGACCAGCCGACATCACCGGCAACGACCTTCTCGCGTACCAGCGCGCCATGCGCGGTCTGAGGGAACAGGGCATCAAGGTCAAGGTCAACGGGGTGCACCACGCGTGGGACTGCCTCCGCGAGATGGGGACGCTCGATCACCCGGCCGAGACGCTGCGCCTCGCCCAGTTGCGGGGGCAACTGACCGTCACCGAGTTGGTCGACCGACACGAGGTCGCCTCAAAGCGCGTCCGCGAATGCCTGATCCGTTACCTGCGCGCACGCGAGGGCCGCCTGGATTACTCGTCGCTGCAGAGCCTTGTAGCGGCTCTGTGCGGGCTGTTCTGGCGTGACATCGAGATCCACCACCCCGGTGCCGATTCACTCGCTATCGACGACGAAACCGCTGAGGCTTGGAAGCGACGCCTCGCCGTCAAGAGGGACGGCAGCGAGCGCCGCGGCCGGTTCAACGTCATGATGCAGGTACGAGCGATGTACCTCGACATCGCCACCTGGGCGTTGACCGACTCCTACTGGGTCCAGTGGGTCGCGCCGTCGCCGATCAACGAAGCGGACGTCGCCGCGAACGGCAAGCAGCAGCGGGAGTCCAAAGCACGTTCACACCAGCGCACGCGCGAGCGAGCCCCGGAGGTCGACCGCCTGCTGCGGGCCACGGAAGACCGCCTGCGCCTGGCTTCGGGGTGGCTCGCGGACATGGAGCCGCTCCCGCTCGGCACGGTCGTTGAGTTCGACGGCGTCAAGTGCCAACGGATTGGAACGTCGTCGGTGATTCTCCGCCCGTTGGACTCGTTGTCGCAGAAGGACTACATCAACCTGACCGCCCGCGAGGAGGAGGCGTTCTGGGCATGGGCAACCGTGCATCTCCTCCATCAGACGGGCCTACGAATCGAGGAACTACTCGAACTCGACCAGTTCTCGATCCAACGGTTCAAGCACCCAAAGACCGGTGAGGTGATCCCGCTCCTTCACGTCTACCCGTCGAAGGGCGGCTCCGAGCGGCTGTTGGCGGCCTCGCCGGAACTCGTGCACGTCCTCGCTCGCATCGTCCACCGGTTGCGCCGACCGGACGGCACCCTGCCCTTGACCGTCAGGTATGACACCCACGAAAAGAAGCCGCTTCCTCCCGCCCCGTTGCTGTTCCAGCGACGTCGTGCCCGATGGAACGCGATCTCGTACCAGTACATCTACGGCGTGATGGATAAGGCGGGCGAGTGGGCCGGGCTTGTGACTGCGGGCGGGGAGCCGCTCAGGTTCCGCCCGCACGATCTGCGGAGGATCTTCGCTACGGACGCTCAGAGCAGCGGGGTTCCCATCCACGTCATCGCGGCGCTCCTGGGGCACGAATCCATCGAGACGACGGCGGTCTACGCAGCGGTGTACTCCGAAGACGTCATCCGCGCACACAACAACTTCATCGCCCGCCGTCGCGCAGTCACCCCGCAGCCGGATCAACGCGACATCACCGACGAGGAGTGGGACGCTTTCCAGCAGCACTTCGTCGAGCGCAAGTTGAGTCTGGGCTCCTGCGGCCGTGCCTGGGGGTCGCCCTGCGCGCACGAACACGCGTGCATTCGATGCAGCCTTCTGCGCCCCGACCCCGAGGCACTGGACCGATTCATCGATATCCGTGACAACCTCGGGGCCCGGATCCAGGAGGCAAAGGACAACGGCTGGCTCGGCGAGGTCGAAGGGTTAGAGGTCTCGCTGCTGGCCACGCAGGACAAGATCCAGCGCATGACGCCCCTCGCGGACCGGCCCGAAGAACCGACCTACCTCGGTCTTCCACCAATCGGCTCTGCGACGTCGATCGGCGCGAACTATAAAGGTCTATAAAGGGCCAAGAAGAACGACGAACTCGGTGGGAGGAGACTGGACACCGAAGCCCCGTTCGAGGCGACCCCCCGTTCCTCGCAATCGAACTCCCAGGACGGAGCGGCTCGTCTGGCGAAGGTCAGATCCCTCCCGCTGCCTCGATCCGGTCACTTGCTCCTGGGGGCCTTCAGGAGGCGCACGAGGTTGGTTGTATCTGCTCGCGTGCGGCACCGATGCATCTCTTAGGACTCTCGGTTGAGGCGATACCTGCCGTCGCCGAGGCTGTAGAGGTCGTCGTAGGTGACGGCGTGATGGTTCGGAGCGTTGGCACACATGCGTGACGTCACGTGAGTACGGATCGTCGATTCGGCATAGCGTCTGCCGCTTCGACGGACGTCGGTGATGACCTCAGCGAGAGTGAAGGTGCGGTCTGACGATCGGTTGGCGAGCCGGTTCGCTGCGGCGAGGATGTCGTCCCTTGCGGTCATGCCACCGGAGGGTACGCCTCTGCTGTTCCGTCTTGGCAGAATCGCATCCCTGGTTGCCGCCGAGCACAACGACGGGCGGTCAGTCGTCGACTCGCGGGTCCCAGATGACTTCACCTCGACGGTCAGGTGGGTCGATGAGGATGACGCCCGCCTCGCGGAGGTGGCCCGGCGAACTCCTTGGTTTGCGGATGCGCTGGTCGAGCCAGTCGCGGATCACATCCGTTGGGTCGGCGTTGGGCTTGCAGTGGAGTCCGCGCATCATCAGGTCCACCCGTCGGCCCTCGTGCTCCTGATGCCACTTCTGCCATTGGGCGAGTTGGCGGGGCGAGCGGGCTTTCGCGAAGTCGTACCGCTGACGGCCGAGGTCGGAGGGACCGAAGTCGACGTGTCGGGTGCGCCGGTCTGCCGGAAACCGGTCCTCGCCGGGAGGCAACGCGAAGAAGGACCACACATCCAGGTCCTTCACCCCGTTCCGGCGGTCCAGATAGTGCAGGCCACCGCCCTGCGCGAGCACGACCGCAACCAGCCGCCCCCTGTACTCGGGGCGGCGCTCGTAGAACACCTCACGGTCGGCGGCGGCGATCTTCGACAGCCGAGCCAGGTGCCGCTTCGTGAGCGGCACCTTCGACCGTGCCGACCGCGCGGCAGTGGTTGCCATGCACCCCATGGTGCCGCCACTTCACGTTTGGGTCTCCCGCTACGCGGTTCGTGTGTCAGGCGACGTGGGTGCGGATCGTGAGGAGGTGCTGGACCGCTCCGACCGCCGTGGGGTCGGGTCGGCGGAGGAGCCTCTCCAATGTGGCTCCCGTGTCGAGCGTGTCGTGCACGCTGATCCGGGCAAGGCGACGGTCATCGAGGACGTCCTTGACGCTGTCGTAGAACGCGCGTTGCCGCCAACGCGGTGCGCCGTTGCCGGTGAAGTCGCCGGGCCTGGATGGGTCGCCGAAGAAGCGGGCGGCTGAGGGGTTGGTCCACCGCTGTCCGGTGCCCCAGCCGGGGAGCAGTCGGGCTTCGTGCTGTTCGCAGTAGGTCAGGTAGTTAGTTGCCCAGGGCAGATCGAGGTCATTGGCCGCGGTCAGGGTTTCGGCGCGGTAGCGGTTGAAGTGTTGCTCCTCGTCCAGTTCGACCAACAAGAGACCGTCGGGGGTCTGGAAGGCGAGGTCCCAGCCGCCTGGCCGGATCCGGTCGAAGTGCTCGACGTTGCCTCCCAGCACGTCGTAGAACGTCCGTATGCGGGACTGTGTCGCGGTTGGCAGGTCAGCCAGCCGTGGGAGGCGGGGTGGCGTCCCCTGTTCCCAGCCTGCGCCGGTGAGCAGGGCGGCGAGTGCTCTGACTCGGGCTCCCGTGGCGACCATGACGTCGAAGGTATCTGAGGTCCGCACGGCTAGCGCCGGGCATGATGGCGTGCGTGAAGCAGTTCGGAGTCCTGATGGCGATCGCTGCGGTGGCGATGGCTGTTGTCATGGGGGCCGGGTCGCTGTTCTCCGACGACGACAGTGCGCCTACGGGTGCGACATCGAACAGCCCGGAACCATCCACTGCTGACACGAGTTCCGCCGCTCCGACGTCCTCTTCATCGTCACCGTCGCCGACTCTGACGGAGACGCCCACACCGACGACTCCCTGGGGAGAGTTGCTGGAGGACGGGGCAGACGACGAACTGCTGGAGCCTGATGAGGTGGACGGTCTTCCCGAGGGGTATTGGCCTTCCCCCGGCTCGGATGAGTACACAGACGAGGAGTACGAGAGGGTGCTGCGGCGCGACATCGCGGCCTACCTGCTGCGAGTCCGCCACGAGGCGCCACGTGTGGCTGACCGTCTGGCGTACGCGTTGCCGTCGGTCCCGGTGGGATGGTGCTCAGTGGTCGCTCCGCGATGGACATGGACCGAGTTCCAACAGAACGCAAGCGAGAACGTGAAGAGCGCTGCCTTGTTGGCGGACCTCCTGAAGGTGCCCTACGAGCCGTTGTTGCCTGCTGACCAGACGCGGCTCATGCGGTTCGCGGTGGGCGAGGCCGCCCGCTGGTTCTGCCCGGAGAACCGACTGAACCTGTCCGAACCTGTGGAGGATCCGGACGTGGAGGACGCGGCAGAGTTCCCAACACGGGACGTCTACCACCTGCAGGAGTTGCAGCGGGAGGGCTACGCGGTGTCGCCAGCGGACTCCTACCGGGCACGGACCGCCACCGAGTTCGAGATCGAACTGGCGTTCCAGTCTGCACTGGTGGGCGTCGGGGATGTACCGACCGAACTGGGGTGTGACACGGTTCGGTACCTCTCACGCCGGGACAACGATGTGCGGGACACCGCCGAGAACATCTGGGAGTTGAGTCCGTCGAGAGACGACCGGCTCTGGGACGTCTGGGAGCACCAAACGCTGGTCTACTTGATTGAGGAAGAGCGCCGTGCCTGCATCGACGGTCGACTGTGATGGCGCGGAGGCACCGTATCGGCCTAGGTGCGATGAGCCGAGTTAGAACAGGGGGGCTGTTTGCCCGGGCGATTCTGGAGGCGCTGACCGGGGCGCCGGGAGACGAAGCCGTGTCTCTTGGCGCGCGTGGTCCTCGATGACGGTGAAGACGGGGTTCTCGCCTTTCACGATGTCGTCGGCCACGCGTTCGAGGTACCCGCGAGACATCAGGTTCGCGACGTACTCGCGGACCGCTTCGGCGGGGGTGTGCGCGGGGATGGCATGGACTCCGTGGCGAGCGAGTGTCTCGACGACGTCGCTGAGCGTGAATCTGCTGCCGCTGGGCATCCGATAGATGTGGGTCATGTAGACGTGCATCCGCCATTGGGCTCGGTATGCGTCGACCTCGTTGGCGTGAAGTCCGCCCGGCCAGGTGATGGCGGCGGGGATGTCCTTCCCGAAGAGCACCCGAAGTGCGTCGTAGTCGGCAGACAGGTGCCACCGGCGTTCGCGCTCGGCGGCTGCCTTGTCGGCGGCTTCTCGCTGAGCGATGCGTTCCCGTTCTGCGGCATCGGCGGCTGCACGCCGCTCCCGTGCGCGACGTGCTTCGACGCGGGCTTGCTCCTGACGTCGCTGTTCCTTCTCTCGTGCCGACGCAGTCTCGCGCTGTCGAGGGCTGATTGTTGGTGGTTGACGTGTCGTTGCGAGCACGGTGATGTCGCCGTACATGTGATCGGTGACCTCGGCACCGATGTCCACGTAACCGTGGTATTCGAGATGGGCGATGAATCCTTGGATCGCTGCGGCACGGAACCTGCCCTGGTGGTGCAGTTCGATCTGTGCGCGGGCGAGCATCTGGTAGACCTCGCGGACCTTGAAGGTCGATCCGATCGGCTTTGAGTCGACGAAGTGGGCGAACACGAGGCAGTGCCAGCGTTCGTGGCTGGCCCAGACCCCGTGGTCGCCGTCCAGTTCCTCAGCGAGGAAGCCGGGGACGCGGCCCCAACGGTCGAGGCACCGTTGCCGGAACGGATCCTTGGTCCACGCCTCGGCACGCTCGCGTCGCTTCCGCAGCCGGTACTGGTCACGGTCGGCGGGCGTGAAGGACTGGCTCACCAATCCTCGTTCAGCCGCTTGGCGGGCGTACTCCTCGTGGAGACGCGCCGCCTCCCCATCGCGTAGCCGTTGTGCCTCCGCGCGCTCGACTGCGCGGCGGCGTTCCTCGTTAGCCAGCCTTACCTGCTCCGCCTCGGCAGCGAGGATCAGCCTCATCGCGGGCGTGACAATGCCGAGTCGATGGTCGAGGTCGCAGTCATCGAGAGCGTCGAGACGAAGCCACACATCGTCGTGCCAGTCATTTGGGCGGCAGGTGAATGCGCGGTCGCCTGCGATCGTGCCGATCTGCCGGGTCACCGGGTTGACCACCAGGACGTAGCGTCCGGCGTCCGCCCAAGCGCCAGCCAGCGGAGACAGCCGGACCGCCGCGATCTCCACTCCCTCGTCGCTCGTGAACGTCTCGCGGTGACGTAACCGGGTGTGCCCGAGCAGCCACACGCACGCGACCTTCTCGCGGTCGTAGTCGGCCTGCTTGCGCTCCCAGTCGGCGACCAGAAAGTTCTTGTACTCGACCTCGAACGCCGTCTTCGCCCTGTCGGGCCAGGTCACCATCACGTCGGCGCGCCGGTACAGGGCGGTCGAGGGTTCCTTGAGTGAGACCATCTCCTCTTCGACGGCAGCGCCGCCGGGCGCTTGCAGCGCAGCCCAGGCGGCGAGCATGGCCTTCGCACCGAGGTGCGCCTCGCTCTCTCCGTCAGAGACGTGTGGCGTGCCGTTCGGGTGCCAGAAGTGGTCGCGCTTCGATCCACCCCGCGTCGAGATCACTGAGTCGCACCCCGGGAACGGACAGCGCCACTCGCTCCGCGCGGTCTCCCGTAGGGCGTCAGCCAGCCCGACGTCGATGTACCGGGGCTCTCGGCTCGCGCGGTCAACCGCCCAGACCTGCGCCTTCTCGCGATCGAGGAACTCCCTCATCGCGGAACGGTCGTGGAAAGCCGACATGCACGGAGTATCGGCTCCGGGACCGACACTTGTGAGCCAGTTCGACCTGTCGGGCCTCCCTAGTCGACGGGCGAGCGCAGGCGTGGCACTCGGTCGGAAGCAGTGACGCGTGGTCCTCTTCGGCGGCTTCCTCGTTTCGAGGTTGCGTCGGTGATTCACCTGCACAATGTGGCCGTGCATCTAGAACCAGACCGCGCTTGGGCTCGTGATGACGTGCCCGCTGGTCCGTACCTCCACGGCAGTCGCAAGCGGTACGAGCAGGGAGACCACCTGCTCACGGACGTCGTCAGCACGATGCCGGGCGAGGAGGACGACCGTCGCATGTGCTTCGCGACGGTCTCGTTAGATGAAGCGCTCGATTGGGCCTACCGTCGGGGCATCCGCCACGGCGGAGACACCCTGTACGTCTACGAGGTAGAGATGGAGGATCCACAGGTGGACGTCAACGCGCATCCTCTCGGCTCGGAGGGCCCAGTGACCTCCGTCATGAGCCCAAGGGGTCGAGTGGTGCGTGTGGCGCACGAGGTTCCTGTCACGGAGTATCCGCACGCATTCCTTGGATGATCCGCCGTCGTCGAACGGCATCGCGTGTGTTTGAACCCCGCCGGGCAACCCGGCCAGCGTCCCTCATCTGCTGTCGCGGTTACGCGCCCTCGGAGGACTCGGCGGTGTACGCGCTGGGGTTCGCCTGGGAGATGAACTCGTGGAGGCGGCGAATCTCGCGACGTAGATCGTCGGGAAGCGGCGTTTCATCTGTCCACCGTTCGATGACCCTGTGTGCCACCTTGACTTTGTCGATGGTGGCTCGCCTGCTGTCCGTCTTACGGCGCGCATCTAGGGGGTCGTCCCACTTCGTTGCTGGAGGCCGGTACCGCGCGTGCGGGTGTGCGGCAGCGACGGCCTCCGTGAGAAGGTCGGCAGGGACGTAGTTCTCGATGGTTCGGCATGCGGTGACCCACGCGTGCCCAGGCCGATCTGGGGCGTCAAACTCGTCACGGACTCGAACCTTGTTGGCATCGAGTTTGTCGCCCTTCGGCCGGGTCTTGTCGCTGTCGATCACGATCATCGAGTGCCGGTTGAGGCGTCGAAGCGAGATGAGGTCGTTGACGGTTTCGTCATCCAGAGGGTCGTGTCCGGTGAGATGGCTGCGGTTGCTGCCCCCGTAGAACATGATCGAGTAGTGGATTCCCTCCACGAACAGCGTGTCGGGGGCGTAGAGCCGCAGCCAATGGTTGATGTAGGTCCGATCGGACGGCCCCTCAACCCAGACGATGGCGTTAGCCTGCATGATGTCGGAGGGCCGGTATCCAAGGTCGGCACAGATGTCGGCGAACTGGTGGGTCGTGGTCGCTGGGGCAGGGACGCTCCCGGACGTGTCCTTGCGGACATGGATGACGCTGGCACGCTCGTAGTCGAGCATGTGGGCCGAGTGCGTCGCGATGATGTACTGGTTCGTTGTGTTCTCCGTCAGGTAACGCACGAACTTCCGCTGCAGCAGGGGGTGGAGGTTCACCTCGGGTTCCTCGATGCAAACAAGCGAGTTGTCGATCAGGGTGGCGGCGGCAGCCATGATGACGGCCTGGTGGATGCCGGTACCGAGGTCGCCGAGCGGCAGGACCATGCCGTCTTGGTGCACCATGATGTAGTCACGTCGTGACGGGACCTCGATCCGGACTGTGGGGTCTTCTAGGACCGTCTGGAGGAATCGATTGATCTGGCGGAACTTCTCTTCCTTCGATCGTTCCCGCACGTCTGGGTTCTGGTGGTCGGCCAGCGTCTCGATGAGGTTGCGTCCGCTGTAGTCACTCTCGTCCGAACCGGACGTGACCTGCCGGAACGCGTGAATGATTTGTACCGGTGGCGGCTCGAATGGGAAGAGGTGATCGACAATCGCCTTGATGTTGTCCGCCGGACTCCCTCCAGAGGTTGAGAAGAGACCCTGCCTGAGATTGGTGAGGTTGACCTTGCCGGTGGCGGCTTCGTCGAAGGAAGCCATCCATTCGGGGTCAACTTGCCACGGGGCCGTGACAGGTTGGTCGCCCCTGAACGTCTGCTGTCGATCGCCCTGGCTGCGAACGACCCAGAAGAGATCGCCATTGACGAGAGGATGGAACGGCGCGAGGGACAGAAACGCGTCGGTCCGATTCTTGGCCTGTCCGACCCAGCCCTCGTAGGAGTCTTGGTCGAGCCGGTACCCGATGGCCACCTTCAGCGGCTCCCCGCCCGCACGAGGTTCGTCCTCCCAGCCACGGCGAGGCGACTGCGAACGCATGTAGCGTTCGAGAAATCGGATGACGTTCGACTTGCCCACATTGTTCTGTCCCGCCAACAGCGTCACCTTGCCGAGCGGGCTGAACCACCGAAGATCGGGCATCGATCGGTAGCCGCCAATGCCCAACCCGTGCATGCGGATGTATCGATCAGGCGTTCCGTTTGGGTTCACTGGAATGCCTGCCCGCCATTCTTGAGCCCTGCCCAGGATCCGGCGGCGGCGATGACGGATTCGGAGGCGAGGAGGTAGGCCCAGCGTTGGTGGACGGCGGGGTCGCCGTTGACGGTGCGGACCCATTCGGCTGCTGCGTCTCGCTTGGCGATCACGGTGGTCGACGTCATCTCTGAGTCGGCCTTGCCCTCGATGACCCAGTGGGTGTTCTGGTCGTCGATGACGATGAAGTCGGGCTCGTAGACCTTCTGGATAGCACCCATGAGGTAGGTGACACGGAGCGGCACCGACTCGTCGATGCGGATCCACGCCTTGACCGCTGGGTCCTTCTCAAACGTCGTGGCGAGGAGGAACTCGGTGGAGTATGCGTCGAAGGAGCTGATCTCGTAGACGGACTTCTCCCAGCCCGTGTACGGGTAGTGCCGTTCGAAGTCGGCTCGGACGGTGACGATGTGCCGGTCAGCGGGCGGGCGCGTCTCGGTTCTGGTGGGCGGATCGGGCCAGCGCACGAGGTCAACCTTGCGGACCTCGCGGGCGGGGCTAGAGGTCTGTTGGCTGCTGATCCATTCGACCAGTCGCGCGGTGGCGAGCCTGCCGTGTTCGGCGCGCCAAGGGGTCTGCTCGGTGACATTCGCCCCCCGCAGGAACGCCTGTGCGACGGCTGTAGCGGCGTTCATCTCGGCGACGGTGGAGGCGACGGCGTTGGACTGCATCAGCCGCCCTACGAGGTCGGACTCGATGGTGCCTAACGGGATCCGGTCCTGGGTGGCGACGACGGCACCGTCCGCGTCGTGGATGACGACGTGCGCCGCTCCTGATTCGTCACGTTCGGCGTCGAGAGCCTTGCGAGTGAGGGTAGGTGCGTTGTCGTGGGAGAACTGCATGCCAAGGGCCTCGACGGCGTTGAGCGGCACCTGGGTCAGGGAGAACGGGTCGCGCTGCCAGGAGGTGACGACCTGCGGGATGAACAGGGGCGATCCGACACCGGAGGGCGTACGCGGGTTCAGCGTGCGGGCGAGGATCGCGTTCGCTGATTCGGCAGTAGCGACTCTCGCGTCGAGGGTGGACAGGGTGATCCCGGTGTGCGTCGAGGGAAGGGCGTCTGTGGGCTCGTCTGCTTCGAAGAGCGCGAACTGGTCAGGGTCGGTCGCTGCGGGACCGGGGAGCCGGATCTCGACCTCGGAGACCGGTTCGTTGTCGACGGTCTCGAACGTGAGGGGCAGTTCATCGGTGGTTGCCACCGAGGTGCCCGTCGCGTGACGGCCCTTGGTTGGGTTCACGACGGCCCTTGCCTGCTGGGCACGTTCGCCGAGGGTCTCCTCAAGGAGCACCTTGGCTTGCCGCAGGAGGGTCGCGAAGGAGTCGTGGGACAGCACTTCGACGGTGTCGAGCATGGGATTGCCGGTACGTTCGCCGAACGGGAGCCGGAGGCCGCGTCCGAGGATCTGCTCGGTCAGGAGCGACGATTCGAGGGACCGGACGGAGGAGACGACGTAGATGTTCTTGACGTCCCAGCCTTCTTTGAGCATCGACACGGAGACGACGACGCGGATCTTGGAGTCGGGGTTCTCAAGGGTGTCGAGGAGCCGGAGCGTCTCGTCGGGCTCCTCGCTGGTGACGACGAGGATCTGGTCCCGGTCGCCGAGCATGTCGGGCCCTGCCAGGAGGTCGGCGTACTCATTGGCTTCGTCGATGGTCGACGTGACCAGGAACATCACGGGTTCGCTGTAGGGCTTCTTGGTAGCCCGACAGTAAGAACGCATGGCCTCGCGCTTGGCGTCGAGAAGGGTGAGCCCGTCCGCCATCTGGGTGCGCTTGTCCTTGATGCCGTCGGCACGGGAAACGAGGACCGGGATCTTGACGTACCCGTCGGCGATGGCGTGCGCGAGCGGGTAGTGGAAGACGCGCTTGTTGAGGGTCTTGGGGTCAGGGGTGGCGGTCAGTCCGACGAGCGCCATCGGCTCCATGTCGTCGATAGCGGACTGGAACTTCTTGGCGTTGCCGGAGTAGTAGACGTGGTGCTCGTCGGCGATGACAACGAGGTCGTCGGCAGCGGTGAGGTAGTCGTATAGCGCCTGTCCGAGGGTCTCGTGCGCTCGGTGGGCGCGGCGTGCGTCGTTGGTGTTGGGGCGCAGCAGGGACTGGACGGTGAAGACGAAGACCTTGAACCGGTTGTCGTCTTCGAGTGCGGCTCCGACCTCTCCTCGTTCAAGCGAATCGAGGGTGATGACAAGCGGGTTGCACTGGAGGCCGCGCAGGTACTTTCGATGCCCTGGCGTCAGGTTGTCCACTGTCTTGCGTTGGATCGTGGAGCCGGGCGTCACGATGACGACGTTGCGAACACCGGACATGTACAGGTAGTCCAACAGTCCACCGGCGATGTAGGTCTTGCCGACACCCGTGGCGAGGTCGGCAATGAACTCCGCACCGTGGTCGGATTCGTCGAGGGCACGGGCGAGCGCGTCGAGGGCCTCCTCGTTGGGGAGGCGAAGGTTCAGCGTGTGCGAGATCCCTTCGACGAGCGCCTCGTCGTACTCGACCGTCACTTCGCTCCTCCTTCGGACAATCGACGCTTGAACCGTTTCGTTGCTTCGGTCAGCAAGTCGCGCGGCGCCTTCTTGATGCGGGATCCCCTCGACAGTTGGGCCAGGAGTTCTTCTGCACCGGGCAGGACCACCTGGGCGACGATGGTGACCCTCTCCTTACCGGACAACCGGCCCACTACATGTCGGACCTCCTCTTCGCCGACGGCTCCGTCGAACACGGCGAGCCGCATCCGACCCCGTGAACCGGCGAACAAGCCATCCGGTGCCCATTCGAATCCGAGTTGACCGGCGACCGCGCGGGCGAAACGTCCGTTAGTCGCCCACTCGGCGAGCATCACCCCATGCGGGGTGACCTCATACATGGAGGGCGCGACGTTGACGGAGCGGAACCCTCCTCCGCCCGTCCAGCCGACATCCATAGAGATGCCACCCTGGTCCTCACCCTTGACGACCATCTCCAACCGGGGGCGGGTGAACCGCTCGACAGTCTCGGGAAGGATCTCGCTGGTGACCCAGCGGCGGCGCATCTTGTGTGCCACGGCTGCCGTCGTTCCGGAGCCGCCGAAGCAGTCGAGAACGACATCGCCCGGCTGAGAGCCCAAGTAGATGACCCTTTCGAGGAGGCGCTCGGGCTTGGGTGTGGAGAACGGCTCCTGTCCGGCGAACAGCCGCTTAATTTCGTCCTTGGCAGTCTGGGAGTGCCCGACTTCGGCGAACATCCACAGCGTTTGCGGCACCCGCCCGCGCACGTCAGTGAGGAATCTCTTCAGCGCTGGGACGTTGGCCCCGTCCTTGCCCCACCAGATGCGGTTATCGTCGTCGAGTTCACGAAGCCGGTCCTCCGACACCCGCCAGTACCGGCCCGGCGGCGGGCCGTCGACGACACGGCCCGATGGGGTGGTGATCGGGTACCGCCCCAGCGAGTAGGGCTTGTTGGCGACGAGGTCACCGGCCTTCCATGGGCCGCGGGGATCGTTGTCCGGGTTCGTGTAGGCAGCATCCATTCCGGCCGTGCGGGGCAGGTCGTTGGGTCGCCATGCCTCGGCGTTGTTGGCGTAGATGAGGATGTAGTCCTGGTCGACCGACAGGTGCCGGGCCGAGGCTTTCGGGCTATACACCTTTTGCCAAACAACGGTGGCGATGAAGTTGCTGGCCCCGAACACCTCGTCCATAAGCATCCGCATGCGATGCACTTCGGCGTCGTCCAGGTGGATCCAGATCGACCCGTCGGTCGTGAGGAGTTCCTTGGCGAGCAGCAGCCGGTCGCGCATGAACGACAACCACGTGGAGTGCTCCATCCAGTCGTCGTAGTGCGAGAACGTCTGCCCCGTATTGAAAGGCGGGTCGATATAGATGAGTCGGACCTTGCCGCGATATTCGCGCCGGTATTCCGGAACTTCGCACAACCCCCGCAGCATGTCGAGGCTATCTCCGGTGAACAACAGATTCCCGGCGTACGGATTCGCCTCGTCAACCTCTCCGAAGGAACCGGTGACGTCGGTCAGCCGGACCTCAGATGCAGCCGGATGGGTGCGCTCAACCCAGACAGGCTTTCCGGTGGAGTCCTTCGGGACTAGTAGAAACTGGTCCTTGCCCGGCCATACGAGTTCGAGCCGTGGGGCACGAGAAGCCACCGAGCCTGCCTCCTGAGTCGTGTCTATCGGTCGGCCGACGTGCCGCCACCGAGATGGTCGGCGCGCCCTGCCACGCGCTCACTTTAGGCAGCCGGGTCTCCTGCGTCAGACGAACGGTCACGACAACTGGGACAAGGGCTCCGAAGATCCGTCCGAATGCAGCCACACCGTCGGGAGTTCCGCGAACCTCGCTTCCTCGCCCGCCAGCAGGTTCACCCGCTCCTGATCCGGGTGATCCGCCTGGGCTCAAGAGAACCCGTGAAGTCTGCGGTGGTAGGCGAGGTTCGCTGGGTTCAGCAGGTGCTTTCGGCTGTCGACGTTGAGAGGCCCTACCGGACTGCCGTCCCGTTCGTAGACGAATAGGTTGTTTGCGATGTGTAGGCCACCGCGGTCGAACATGACGTGGTGGTTGGGGCAGAGACACAGCATGTTGTTGACTTTGTCGGCGCCGTTATGCGGTTCCCCGATCGGGCGAATGTGAGCGCCCTCGCTGTAGGGACCGCCTGCGAGGCTGATCCGGATGTGGCACACCTGGCAACGGTCGCCGTAGAGGGCCTTAACGGCCCTCGACACCGAGGAGTCTCGCTGCTTGCGATACACCATCGACACGGTGGTCCCCGGAGTCTCGTTGCCTTCGGGCAAACCTTCCTGTCCGGTCTGCGAGGACGTGCCATCGGCGTCCTCGGCGCGTGGCGGTGTGGCTGGTGGAAGTGGCGAGCGCGAGTCATCGCGCAGACGGCGAACTCGATCGCCGCGGCCAGTGGGCGGCTGGCGTCGGTCGGGCCGCTTGCGGCTCCAACGCATGACGGTGGGCAGGTCCTGTCCTGGATAGTCCGACATGTCGACCCAGGCCAGTGCTTCCTCTGGGCTTAGTTGCACCATGAGGAAGCGGCACACGGTGAAACCGTCTGCACCGGGTTCGGTCCAATAGTCGTCGACCCAGTACAGGCCGTCGTAGCGGTAGCCGGTCGCGGGCGCGTAGATGTCTGCGCCGTTGCCGCGAAGAACGCGGACGGGCCAGTTGTGATTGTGGGAGTAGACCAGGGCCGCGTTGTCGCGGTCGTCGAGCGACTGGTTCGCGATCTGGCGGCCGGTCTTGCGATCGCGTCCCCCTTGGCCGGTGTAGAGGATCCAGTCTCCGTGGTCGATGTCGTCGACGTAGCCACCAGAGGGGCAAATGGCTCCTGCCCCGGGTTGATCGATGCGGGCGTCGATGCCTCTTCCCGATTGGGTATGGACGTGCTTCTCCATGGCCTCACGACGTGAGTCGTACATGGTGCCGACCGGCTGACCGGGGTACTCGCCGATGGTGAGCGGCCGCTTGGAAGCCATGTCACAAGCCCGCTTCCGCAAGCAGCGATCCAACCGTCGTACTGAGGGCGGCCGCAACGACGTGCAGCGTCCCCAGCGTGGGGTTGGCGGTTCCGGCCTCAAGTCGACGGACCATCTGCACGGAAATGCCTGCCCGCGCAGCGACGTCCTCCTGCGTAAGGCGAGCCATCTCACGCCTTGCGCGCAAGGTCGCCGCGAGCGTCTCGGCCAGGGGCGGAGGCAGCGGCTGGTGTGTCCCAGTCTTTACTTGTGGCACATGCAGAGGGTTGTCAACACGTATGCCACAGACGAGAACATAAATGTTCTATTCGGCTCTCGACGCCACGGCTCCACGTGGGTAGAGTCGACTGCGCCGAGCGACCCGGAGCGGCGTGGAAGGCGAGCCGGTTCGCCCGGTGACCAGAGCCGGGTTGCAGCGGTTCGAGTGGAAACCGTCAGCGCACCGTAAGCAGGTGGCCCGTGTGGCAAGTGGCCCGAGCCCTAGTGACAGGGGGCTCGGGCCAGCATCTGACGCCGTCGACGCGAATGACTCCCGCGGGCTGGCGGTGCGATCCAGGTGTCGGATGACTTGGTGGAGCAGTTTCACTTGGACAACACTTCCGGGATCGGTTCCGACGAGGAGCCCGTAGACCTCGCGTCGCGCATGCGCGCGGCAAGGGTCCAGGCATTTCTAAGTCCAGAGTCAGCACATCAACCCGAGAACGACCTCGACGCGCTGCTCCTGAGGACTGCACAAATCCATGTCCAGGCCGTGACCGAGAAGACGCGCGCCGCGTACGCACGGCGGTGGGCGAAGTTTGAAGCGTGGTGCGGAGAGAACGGCTTCACTGCCTTGCCAGCCACGGCTGAGGTCCTGATGCTCTACCTCGCCTCGGCGGTCGGCGAGAACGGCGCATCACTCAACACGCTGCGTGGATGGGCCGCCGCCGTCAGGCGGATCCACGAAGAGGCAGGGCTTTCATCTCCGACCTCCGATCCCGCCATGCGGTTGTTTCTTCGTGGGTTAAGCAAGCAGGTGACGCCTCGTGAGAGGCCGAAGCAGATCTCTGCCCTGAGGATCAACGGGTTGCGTGAGGTCGTCAGGACGATCGATGCGCGCTCGCGTGATGTGCGGGAGGTCCGGGATCGGGCTGTTCTAGGTGTCCTCGAAGCGGGCGGGATCGTGAACCGGATGAGGGCCCTGGACTGGTCGGAGGTCCACTTCGCGGCCGAGGAGGTCCTCGTGACGTTGCTGCCAGTCGAGCGCACAAGCGTGACGCCGGTGGTCGTGCGGGTTGTCGGACGTCCCCAAGACCGCGCCGCCTGTCCAGTGGCTGCATTGGCGGCATGGCGCGAACTGTCGCCAACTGTTGACGACAGCGGCCCCGTCTTTACAACGGTCGTAGGCGAGCAGGCTACGGACAAGCGACTTGGGCTCCGCGAGATTCATCGGATCCGCGCAACCCGTCTCGACGCTCTGGCAGCCGATGGGCACAAGGCGTCCTATGCCGATGCCATGAGGCTCATGGCCCAAGGTCGAACGATCGATCTACGAGACAAGGCACTGCTGTTGGTCGGATTCGCCGGAGCCCACCGCCGAGGCGAGATTGCCGACCTGTCTTGGAACGACATCACGCCGCGTGACGGCGAGGGCCTCGTGATCCACCTCAATCGATCAAAGACAGATCAGATGGGCCGTGGTGCGAGAGTCGGCATCCCGTACGGGCGCAACCCACTGACATGTCCAGTGACCGCGCTCGCCGAGTGGAGCAACCGAGTTGAGCAGCAACTGGGTCGGATCGACCCCGAGTGGCCGGTCTTCCCGGGTGTCACTCGCGCGGGGCGAATCGGCACAAAGCCCCTGTCACCAGAGGCGTTGACGGTGATGATCCGAAGGCGTGCACGCGCCGCCGGACTGCAGGGCCATTGGGGCGGTCGATCGCTGCGGGCCGGATTCATCTCCAGCGCCGCGGATCTTGAGATTCCGTTGGAGAAGATCGCCGCGCAGAGCCGCCACGTCACACTGGAGTCGCTCGCTAAGTACATCCGACGTGCTGACCCGTTTAGGGGCTCAGCGGCCGGAAAGGTCGGCCTGTGACGGCCGAGACCACCCCGCACGTCGAGCGCGGAGTCAGCGAAGCGCGGGCCGTCCGCGCGGAGAACCTCCTTGCCGAGTGGCAACGCTTCCTCGCAGTGATGCAGGTTCCCGCTGATACCAGCGGGATCCTTCTGTATCTCACGTTTCTCCGCGAAGGCGAGCGTCTCCCCACCCGCCAGATCGATAGCCGCTTGTCCTACATCGATCTTGCCCAAAGGATGCGCGGACAGGAACCGTTCCGGAAGTCACGAGACGTTCAGACGTTCATGCGCGGACTCGCGAAGGCTGATCCTCTCGGGCACACAGTGCCCGCCTCGGATCCGATGTACCGCGAGATCGTGGATGCCGTCATCGACGCGGTGATGCGGCCCGACGCAGAGCAGCAGGCGGCGATTGCGGCTGTCCTGTTGCAGGACCGGTTGCGTTGTGGTGTCGCCGGACTCATCCGCCTGCACTGGCGCGACGTCACCCTGCGCCGCGGCTCGGTGAGCATTCAGTGTCCTTCTCCGCCCGGCTCGCGAGGCAAGCCTCAAACATCCAAGCAAGTCACCATCGAATCGATTGGTGGACCTATGTGCCCGGTGGCCGCGCTGCACCGGTGGCACGAACAAGGAGGGCGCCCGAGTGACCGCGTCTTCCCGACACTTCACAAAAGCGGCCGAGGCAAACTCCGCGCCGCCCTGGTCACCCTGCGCCGTACCGGGGACGTCTTCACTGCCGTTAGCCAAGCATCGACAGCGCCGCGCCAATTGCGTGCCCGTGCACTGTTGCTCCTCGCCTATGGCGCCGCACTCACCAGCCAGGAAGCGCGGCATCTCGCTGTCGGCGACATCGAAGTGGTGCCTGAAGGGCTCGTGCTCCGAGTAGAAGGCCGTTCGTACCCGTCACTCTTGCGACAGGATCCTGGAATGCCGGGCTGCCCTTTACTCGCGTGGCAGGAATGGTTCGCTGTACTGAAACAGGCCGACCTGGCAGAGCCCGACCGGCCAGCGTTCACGCGCCTCCAACAAGGGAACCCGGGCGGCGAGCCGATGAGCCAATCGGGGATCAATGACGTAGTGAAGTGGGCCGCAGCAGCAGCCGGGTTCACACGTGATCATTACTCGTTCAGTTCATTGCGCTGGGGCGCCATCCGCACCGCATTTAGAGCGGACGTGCCGCTCCACAGCGTCGCCCATCTGACAGGACTCAAAGCGTTCGACGGACTCGCTCGACACCACCGCCGCGAACAGATCGTGCGCCGGTCCGTCGCAGGGCAACTCGGCCTGTGAACCATCCGGTGGCTCGCTGGTCCGCAATACTGGCGAGCGAGGCCCTGCGCAGGTCTCCACGCCGAACGGGCCCACGCAGGCGGGCGCGCACACCGCAGGACGGTCCACATCCGAGCACCACTCACTGGAGTTAGCAGAAATGTGTCACGCGCCCTTTGGATCTAGTCATACCCCCGAGCGGCCAGGCTGGGTGGTCGGCTTCATGGATCGCGTCGTGGTACACGGCACCTCCTGCGCCACCCGCACGGAGGGTGATGGCATCGACCACGGTTTGCGCTGCGCCGAAGCCGGTTGCACGAGCCAATTCGTGTGTCCTGGATGCGGCAACTGGCAAATCGAGGTGCCTGTCTCGAAGTCCCCGTGGTTCCTCTTCAGCGCCAATCTCGCGTCAGCCGAACACCGTGCAGATTGCCCCGCCTTCGACATGCTCGCCGGGCTCATGGGGGCTCGGTCCGTGGAGTCGTGAGCGCTGAAGGCGGACTACCGCGGACCCACTCGAACGGATCTAAGTCACGGTCATGGCCAAGTCCAGCCGGGCACCGGACTCTCACGAGGCAGGCCACCATCGGACCCGGCTATCCGTAGAAGACCTCAATCGACGAGCAGAGAGCAGGCGGACCGATCGAGTGCGTCGGCGAGGGCGTACACCGTCGCGAGTGTTGGATTCGCTACGCCACGCTCTATGCGCCGGACATGCTCGGAGGTCAGGCCGGATGCCAGCGCGAGTCCTTCCTGCGTGAGGCCAGCCAGATGACGAGCCTCACGGACGTTCGCGGCAAGTCCCTCCGTACGGCCAGCCGAGAGTCGGATGTGACCGCGACGCGTGCTCGACATGGTGCGACACACGGTGCTTTGCGGTCAGTTCGAAGACCAGGACATATATGTTTGGTTGGTCGCACCCACGCCCCGCGGAGAGTGTCCCGTGACTGAGGATTTGTCGAAGTCGAAGTGCTCCTGCTGGCGATTGCCAACGGACGATGGGCGAGTGCTCCCCTTGCGATTCGCGTGCGAGCACGACGAGGTTCGCGTCAGCCTGCGTGACGGGCATACTGTCCAAGGGTTCTCGCATGGCGCGGACTGGTGGGAGACCCCCACGGGACCCGAGGTCTACTTCGAGATCGAACCCGACGGCGCGGAGCCGACCATCACTGTCCAAGCGGACGTGGTCACGGTCACCCCAGTTGGTGGATACATCGACCGCGCGACGTTCCTGACCGCGATCGACCGGCTTATCGATGAGTTGAAGGTCAGCGGACAAACTGAATACGTCCGCCTCGTAGTCGCCGATCACGAGACAGTCGAAGTCGCCGTGACATGGAACGTCCATCCGTGCGCGCCCCCTGCGCGGCCGCACACCGCCGTCCACTCAGTCCGGGCGTAGAAGGGCACTACTGCCGTTGGCCCATTGGACGGAAATGTCGAAACTAATGAAGGTTCAAGTCGGTCCTGCCGAAGTCCAGAACATGACAAACAGCGTTGACTCCCCATCCGCTCCGGCCACCGTCCAGTTCCCCCCTGTGCCGCTCGTGAGTGGGAACCAATTGACAGCCGCCGACGGCTCAACTCACGCCGTCGACTCGGTCGTTGTGGTGCTAACCAGCAGCGACGGCGCCAAGGTCGAAGTCACGCTCGAATATCGCCTCGGTGGTTGGTGGGTTTAGCCGACCTGTTGGTAGGGGGTTCCACGACTCGCAGGTCCGCCAGACGCGATGCCATCGCGCACGATCTGTCCGCGCTCGCCTGGGCGACCCAGCCATGTCGTCCAGATGGAGACCTGACCCGGCCTCAGGCAGCAAACTCGTCCGGTCCGACGAAGAGCCGTTTCGCCTGCGGGCAGGCCCACCAACAGTTGGCCCGGCGGCCCGAAGGTCCGGAGAAGGCAAGGAGCTCGCAGAGCGCCACATCTACGAGGCCAAGGGTCTGGAGCACAACCTCGGCCTGCCCGACCGCGACCTGGCAGTGTTCCTGTCCGGCACCCCGCAGATGGAGGCCTACCTCCGCGACCTCTACTGGGCGCAGGAGTACGCCGCCCGCAACCGCGCGGTGATGGATGGACCCTGCGGTCGTCGTTGCCGCAACACGACAACGGGGAGGATCTCAGTCGCATGATGACTGAGATCCTCCCCGTTGTTTCGCTCTATCAGCTGCAGCCGCTGGTGCTGCCGCAGCCCTCGCAGACATAGCAGCTGCCGGCGGGCCGCATCTTCGTGCCGCAGGTCATGCAGAGCGGGCTGTCGACGGCGTGGCCGGTGATCTGCTCGAGGAGCTCGGCCGACGTGTGGGCGACCTTGGGCTCGACCTTGGGGGCGCCGGCGAGGGGGTCCTCGTCCGCGTCGGAGGTCTCGTGACGGCCGTGAACGGCCTCCTCGACCACCGTGGCAGCCTCGACCACCGGTGCCGATGCGGTGGGCTTCTCGACGAGCTCGGCGGCGGAGCCGGTCTCCTCGATGGGCTCGTAGGAGCCGGTCTCGAGGTGGCGCTGGCGCTCCTCGGCGGAGTAGATGCCGAGCATCGACCGCTCCTCGAAGGACAGATAGTCCAGGGCGAGGCGGCGGAAGATGTAGTCCATGATCGACTGGCTCATCCGCACGTCGGGGTCGTCGGTGAGGCCGGCCGGCTCAAAGCGCAGGTTGGTGAACTTCGAGACGTAGGTCTCGAGCGGCACGCCGTACTGGAGGCCGATCGACACCGCGATCGAGAAGGCGTCCATCACACCGGCCAGGGTCGAGCCCTGCTTACCGAGCTTGAGGAAGATCTCGCCGAGCGAGCCGTCCTCGTGGGCACCCGAGGTCATGTAGCCCTCGGCGCCGCCGACGGTGAACGACGTGGTCAGTGAGCGGCGGGCCTTCGGCAGGCGCTTGCGGGTCGGGGCGTAGACGACCTTCTCCACGACCTTCTCGACGACCTCGGCCGCCTCAGCGTCGGCGGCGTCCTTCTTGGCCTTGCCGCCGCCGTCGGCGAGCGGCTGGCCGACCTTGCAGTTGTCGCGGTAGACGGCGGTCGCCTTGAGGCCGAGCTTCCACGACTGGAGGTAGATGTCCTCGATCTCCTCGACCGTGGCCGTCTCCGGAAGGTTGACCGTCTTCGAGATCGCCCCAGAGAGGAACGGCTGGCAGGCGGCCATCATCTTCACGTGGCCCATCGGCTTGAGGGCCCGCTCACCCATCGCGGTGTCGAAGACCTCGTAGTGCTCGGTCTTCAGGCCGGGGGCGTCGACGACGTGGCCGTGCTCGGCGATGTAGGCGACGATCGCCTCGATCTTCTCCTCGTCGTAGCCGAGCTTCTTGAGCGCCCGTGGGATCGTCTGGTTGACGATCTGCATGGAGCCGCCGCCGACGAGCTTCTTGAACTTCACGAGCGAGAAGTCGGGCTCGATGCCGGTGGTGTCGCAGTCCATCATGAAGCCGATGGTGCCGGTGGGCGCGAGCACGGAGGCCTGCGCGTTACGGAAGCCGTTGACCTTGCCGAGCTCGACGACCTGCGCCCACTCCTTGGTCGCGGCCTTGTGGACCTCGGTGTCGGCGACGTGGAGCGGACGGACGGTGTCATTGGCCGCCTGGTGCTTGCGCATGACCCGGTTGTGGGCCTCCGCGTTGCGGGCGTAGCCGGCGTAGGGGCCGACGATCGCGGCGAGCTCCGCCGAGCGGCGGTACGACGTACCGGTCATCAGCGACGTGATGGTCGCGGCCATGGCGCGGCCGCCGTCGGAGTCGTAGCCCAGGCCCATCGCCATCAGCAGCGCGCCGAGGTTGGCGTAGCCGATGCCGAGCTGGCGGTAGTCGCGGGTGGTCTCGCCGATCGGCTCGGTCGGGAAGTCGGCGAAGCAGATCGAGATGTCCATCGCGGTGATGATCAGCTCGACGGCCTTGGTGAAAAGCTCGGCGTCGAAGGTGTCGTCGTCCTTGAGGAACTTCAGCAGGTTGAGCGACGCCAGGTTGCACGAGGAGTTGTCGAGCGACATGTACTCCGAGCACGGGTTGGACGCCGTGATCCGGCCGGTCTCGGGGTTGGTGTGCCAGTCGTTGATCGTGTCGTCGTACTGAAGACCCGGGTCGGCGCAGGCCCACGCGGCCTCGCTGATCTTGCGGAACAGCGTGCGGGCGTCGACGGTCTCGATGACCTCGCCGGTCTTGCGGGCGCGGAGGCCGAACTCGGTGCCGTCCTCGACCGCGCGCATGAACTCGTCGGTGACGCGCACGGAGTTGTTGGCGTTCTGGTACTGGACCGAGGTGATGTCCTTGCCGCCGAGGTCCATGTCGAAGCCGGCGTCGCGGAGGGCGCGGATCTTGTCCTCCTCGCGCCACTTGGTCTCGACGAACTCCTCGATGTCGGGGTGGTCGACGTCCAGCACGACCATCTTGGCCGCGCGGCGCGTGGCGCCGCCCGACTTGATGGTGCCCGCGGACGCGTCGGCGCCGCGCATGAAGGAGACCGGGCCGCTCGCCGTGCCGCCGGAGGACAGGAGCTCCTTGGAGGAGCGGATGCGGGAGAGGTTGAGGCCGGCGCCGGAGCCGCCCTTGAAGATGAAGCCCTCTTCCTTGTACCAGTTGAGGATCGAGTCCATCGAGTCGTCGACCGAGAGGATGAAGCAGGCGCTGACCTGCTGCGGCGACTGGGTGCCGACGTTGAACCAAACGGGCGAGTTGAACGAGAAGTACTGGTGCGCAAGCAGCCAGGTGAGCTCGTGCTCGAACACCTCCGCGTCGGCGTCGGTGTCGAAGTAGCCGTTGGCGATGCCCGCCTCGACGTACTTGCCGACGACCCGGTCGATCAGCTGCTTGAGACCGGTCTCGCGCTCGGGGGTGCCGACGGCGCCGCGGAAGTACTTCGTCGTCACGATGGTCGACGCGTTGACCGACCAGAAGTCGGGGAACTCCACGCCGCGCTGCTCGAAGACGGTCTCGCCGGTCTTCCAGTTGGTCTGGACGACGTCGCGCCGCTCCCAGGTGAGCTCGTCGTAGGGGTGAACACCCTCGGTGCTGAAGATGCGCTCGATCTTCAGGCCCTTGCCCGCGCTCTTGGCGCCGGCTGCGGTCGGGTTGGCGGTCTCGGTCATCTGGCGTGATCCCCCTGCTGGATGCGGTCGGCGTTGATTTCAGTGTTGCTCGTGGTGCCGACATCGCGTCGGGACCGGCTCCCTGCACACGGGAGCGACGTTTGGGTGCCCGGCAGGCCGCTTCCCCACGACCTGCCGGGCAGTCTGTGTCAGCCCGAGGAGGCTGATGGCTGGAGATCGCGCTCAGCCCGGAGGAGGGCGATCTCGGACTCGAAGTCGTCGGCGGACTCGAAGCCGCGGTAGACGCTCGCGAAACGGAGGTAGGCCACCTCGTCGAGCGCGCGCAGCGGCGCCAGGATCGCCAGGCCCACCTCGTGGGCGGCGATCTCCGGGCTGCCGGCGAGCCGGAGCTGGTCTTCGACGACCTGGCCCAGCCGGGCCAGCGCGTCCTCGTCGACCGGGCGGCCCTTGCAGGCCTTCCGGACGCCGGACACGGCCTTGTCACGGTTGAACGGCTCGGTCGCACCCGAGCGCTTGAGGACGGTCAGCTGCATGAGCTCGACGGTGGTGAACCGCTTCTCGCAGTCGACGCACATCCGGCGACGGCGGATCGAGCAGCCGTCGTCGGCGACGCGCGAGTCGAGGACCTTGGTGTCGTTGTGCTTGCAGTAGGGGCAGTGCATCCCGACGACCCTCCCTCGCGCATGACTGAGTAGACCCTCTGGCGGGCCGACTACTGTGGATATCCAGCAGTCTTCTGTGCACTCTCCGGGGTCCTGCTGTGGACTAGATGTGGAGAACTACACCGTTGTAACTACTAGATGTAGTGGTAACCGTACGCCCCTGCCACCAGGGGTGCAAGTGGTGGGGTCGACGAGTTTTCATCCGGGTCGTACGGCGGCGCGTTTGCGCAGGTCAAGTGGCAGATGGGACTCATGTGACACGGCGTGTCGTACGGCGCCGCGGGCGTGTCGCGCGGGAGGCGGGATGCCCGAGGGTCAGCGCAGGAGGGCCGCGAGGCCGGAGGTGTAGCGCTCGGGCGAGACGTCGCTGCCGAGCACGATCCGGAACAGCATGAAGCCGGGGACCATGGCCATCAGCGTCTCGGCGACCGACTCGACCTCGCCGGCGCCCGCGTCGACGTACCCGGCCTCGATCGCGCGGCCGGCGTACGAGATCCAGGCCTGGCGGATCCGCCCCGCCTCGCCGGACAGCAGCTGCTGGATCTCGGGGTCGCGCCCGGCCTCCGCCCAGGCTTGGACCGAGAGGCGCGGGATCTCGACGCCGAGCTCATCACTCATCTCGAGCAGGCGGCGCAGGACGGTCGTGACCGCCTCGACGGGCGGCACGACGTCGTCCGCTGCCGCGAGCTCGTCGACCGTGTCGGCGATGCCGGACACCGCGGTCTCGGCGATGGCGCGGATCAGGTCCTGCTTGCTGCGGAAGTAGAGGTAGACCGCGCCGGCGGAGAGCCCGGACTCGCGGATCACCGAGCCCATCGTCGTCTTGTGGAACCCCTCGGCCGCGACGCAGCGCAGGGCCGCCCGCAGGATCTGGTCGCGGCGCGCGGCGCGGTGCTCCTCGGTCACCTTCGGCATGGCGGCGAGCCTAACAGAAAAACGAATGACCGTTCTTGACAAGTTAGCGGCGGCGGGAGCACCATCGAGTTATCGCGAACGGTCATTCGTTTTTAAGGAGCTCGCCGTGGCCACCACCGACGTCCACCCCACCTCCCCCGAGTCCGGCACCGCGCACGGCTGGCGCCCCGTCGTCGGCGCCGCGCTCGGCCTCACGACCCTGCTCACGCTCCTTCTCGCCGCCTTCACCTGGCCGCCGAGCGAGCTCGAGCCGCGGTCGCTGCCGCTCGTGATCGCCGCCCCCGCCGAGCAGGCCGGTCAGGTCGAGGGCATGCTCGCCGCGCAGGCCGGGGAGGACGCGTTCGACGTGTCGGTGGTCGGCGACCGCGAGGCGGCCGTCGAGGCGATCGAGGACCGGGAGGCGTACGGCGCGATCGTGGCCGGGCCCGACGGGATGGAGCTCCTGACCTCGTCTGCGGCCAGCCCGACCGTGGCGCAGCTGCTCACCCAGAGCGTCTCCGGGGAGGCACCCGACGGCTCCGCCGCACCTGCGCCCGTCGTCACCGACGTCGTGCCCACGTCCGACGACGACCCGCGCGGGAGCGTCTTCAACGCCGGCGCGCTCCCCCTCGCCATCGGCGGGATCATGGTGGGCGCGGTGACGTCGATGGCGCTGCGCAGCACCCGCGAGCGACTGGTCGCCGTGCTCGGCGTGGGCGTGGCCGGCGGGCTCGCGCTGACCGGCGTGCTCCAGGGCTGGCTGGGCGCGATCGAGGGGAGCTACTGGGCCAACGCGGGCGTCGTCACCCTCGGCATCCTCGCCGTCGCGCTCCCGATCATCGGCCTCCGCCACTTGATCGGCCCCGCGGCCATCGGCGTCGTCGCCGCCCTGATCCTGCTCGTCGGCAATCCCCTGTCCGGCGTCACCTCGGCCCCCGAGCTGCTCCCGCTCGGCTGGCTCGGCCAGCTGCTGCCGCCGGGCGCCACCGGATCGGCGCTTCGCGGCACGGCGTACTTCGACGGCGCGGGCGTCGGGCTCCCGCTGGTGGTGCTCGCCTGCTGGGCGGCACTCGGCCTGGCTCTGGCGCTGGTGCCGCGCCGGGAGCCCGCCGCGGCGTAGGGGGTCGCAGCGGGGTCTCAATCTTTGCCATTCGGCGGGTTTCCGCGCCCTCGGGCAGGGGATCGTCTGGCTCGCTGTATCAGCGCGCTCGGGGCGCACTCCTTGATCAGCAGAATCCCCCTTTTCCGAGGAGCCCCCGATGACCATCAAGCGACCCCTGCGCCTGGCCGTGGCCGGCGCCGTACTGGCCCTTCCGCTCGCGTTCACGGCCTGTGGCGAGATCGCCGAGAACGCTGCCGAGGACGCCCTCCGCGAGGAGGGCATCGACGCGGACCTCGACAACGGCCAGATCGAGATCGACACCACCGACGGCGGCGTCGTCACCGGCAAGCTCCCCAAGGGCTTCCCCAAGTCCGTCCCGGTGATCGACGGCGAGATCCTCGCTGGCACCTACACCAAGAACCCGGACACCTGGAACGCCACGGTGAAGGTCGATGAGCCGGGCGGCGACAAGGAGGCGCCGTACGACTCCGCCGCTGCCGACCTGGTGGACGCCGGGTTCGAGGTCGTGACCGACAAGATGGACAACGGGACGGCGATCGTCGGCGACTACCAAGGCGACGGCTTCCTGGTGAACCTCGCCGTCACCGACTCCGCCGGTCAGGGCATCGTCGTGAACTACCTGGTCACCGTGCCGTAGCCACCACCCAGCCGCTGCGGGACCCGACGCGCCAATCGTCGGGTCCCGCACATTTCTTGCACCCGCATCAGACAGAATGGCGCGGTGAGTGGGAAGCGCGCGGGAGCGAAGCAGAAGACGGGGTTCAAGCCCGTACTGCTCCTGCTTGCGCTCGGCATCACCGCGTGCGTCGTCGCGTGGGGCTACCTGGTGTGGTCCGCGATCGACTTCGGGTCCGCCGCCCGCCAAGACGGCGAGACCGAGGCCTGGTGGTATCTCGGCATCTCCGCCTTCGGCGCCGTCGCCTGCCTCTTCCTGGGGCTGATGCTGATCGTGCGGTTCTCGCGGACCATCGGCTGGACCCACGCGCCGGACCCCAAGCCGAAGAAGATCGTCGGTACGGCGAAGGGCGGCAAGCGCGCCGCTCGCTGATCGGCTCTCCACAGGTCACTTTCTGAGCCTTGGCGGGGGCCGCGCGGTGGGAGTAGTTTCCGAGCATCCTCATCTCGGGAGGTCCCATGACGCGATGGGTCACCGCCGCCCTGCTCTCCGGCGCCCTCGCCCTGACTGCCTGCGAGGCCGAGCCCGCGGAGCCGGCCGAGCCTTCGAGCTCGGCGCCGGCGTCGAGCGAGCCCACCTCGGCCGCTCCGACGACGGAGCCGACCGGGCCGGTGGAGCCGACGTTGCCACCGGAGGCGGAGGCGAACACGAAGGCGGGGGCGGAGGCGTTCGTTCAGTACTGGTGGGAACTGGTCAACTACGCAACGGCGACCGGTGACACGGCCGCTTTGCGCGGAGTGTTCGGGCCCGCGTGTGCGAGCTGTGACGCGGCAACAAGCGCGATCGAGAACGTCTACGCGAACGGGGGACGCATCACCGGTCGCGGGTATCGCATCGAGAGTTCGAAGATCGTTTCCGAACCCGGCGGAGCGTGGGCGATCACGGCGGACCTTTCGGTCGGCAGGCAGGCCGTCCGTGGCGCAGGCGAACTCAACCAGGTTTACCCAGCGGGGACGAAGTCGCACGTGATGTTCGTCGAGTTCGTACGGGAGCGGTGGCAGGTGGCGACGTGGACGCACGATTGATCGTGGCGAGCGCGGCGCTGACGATCCTGTTCTCATCGGCGCCAGCCGCAGCGGATGTCGACGTCGATCCAGGCGACGGCTTTTTCGGACTCGAGGGCGAATCGGAAATGCCGGGCGACCCCGGCGACGCCGACAACGCAGGTGACGATGGCGGCGCGCTACCTGAGGGCGAGTACCACCACGGCCCAATGTGCAACGGCGGGGCCTGCGCACCAGAGTTTGTTTGCCCGGACGGGTCCTACGCCTACCGCGAGTGGATCGAAGCGCCCGACGGCGAAACCCTCTGGGACTACCTCTATTGCCCCGGCGACGTTGTCTTCCAGGGCCCAACGCCGGGCATGATCGCCCAAGCGTTCCGGCGCATCCCGCTGCCGGCCTCCCCCCTGATCATCGAGCCACCCGACGGCCGCACGCTGGTCAACTTCGAGACGAACTTCTACACGGAGAAGGAGCGGCTGTTCCGCAGCGTCACGCTCCTCGGCCAGCGCGTCGACCTGCGGATCGACGTGCACTCCTACACCTGGCACTTCGATGACGGCGAGAAGCTCCGCACCAGCGACCCGGGCGCGCCGTACCCGAAGCTCCAGATCACCCACAACTACCTGCAGGCCGGCGCCTACCGGCCGCGGCTCGACACCACCTACGTCGCCGACTATCGGGTCAACGGAGGCGCCTGGCAGACCGTGCCGGGCTCGGTGACGATCGAGGGCTCGCCCGAGTCGCTCCGGGCCGTCGAGGCGCGGCCGATCCTCACCGGCTGACGGGCTACTCGACCACCCTGGGAAAGTTGCGAGGGGCGGGACCGTGCGCGGTCCCGCCCCTCGTCTTCCCCTGGGCCCCGGGCGAGGGCCCGTCGTCCGCCGGGGTCGAGGTGGCAGACGAAGCAAGTGCCTTGGTTTCGAGGCTCGGCGCTGGGGCGCCTCGCACCTCAACCAGCGGCAGGCAGCGGGACGCGCAGCTCCTGGCCGGCGTAGACCATGCTCGAGTCGAGCGAGTTGAGGTCGCGGATCTCGTCGACCATCGCGCCGACGTTGCCGTCGACGGCGGCGTCGGCCGCGATGTCCCAGAGGGTGTCACCCGGGTCGACCGTGACGACCTCGACCTCGGCGACGCCCTGCTCCTGGGTCGCGGTCGACCCGGCGGCCAGCCACAGGCCGGCGCCGAAGGCGAGCGCGAGCCCGAGCAGGAAGATCGTCAGCCGGCCGCGGCGGGTCAGTCGCACCTGCGAGGCGGGGCGGACCCGGCTGGCGGGGCGGAGCTGAAGCGTCGGGGCGATAGTCGTGGTGCTCATCGGGTGACCTCCGGGGGAAGCGGCCCTGACGGTCAGGACCTCGGATCTGTCGTGCGTTGGTCTGAGTCCACCGACCGGGTCCGACACAATCCGGAGAGCCTGTCGATCAGACGTTCGATCGAACGCATGTACGACGGTAGATCACGTGTTCGAACGAATCAAGGACCTGTTCGAAGATTTGTTCGACGGCGTGTCGGGGTCTCGACACGCCGGCTCGCCAGGGCGAGCCGGCTACTCGACCACCCTGGACCCGACACGCCCGGTTCGAACACGTGTTTGAAGTCGTGCGTGATCCGCGTTACCGTCAGGCCATGGCGAAGAAAGTCAGCGAGCTTCCCGACGGTCCCCCCGACGCGACCGGCCTGACCCCGCGCCAGCAGCGGGTTCTCGCCACGATCAAGGACAGCATCGAGGAGCGGGGATACCCGCCCAGCATGCGTGAGATCGGCTCCGCCGTCGGCCTCACCAGCACCTCGAGCGTCGCCCACCAGCTCCGCGTGCTCGAGGAGAAGGGCTACCTCAAGCGCGACCCCAACCGGCCCCGCGCCCTCGAGGTGTTCCTGCCCGAGATCATGGCCGCGCGCCGCTCGATCTCCGCCGGCGAGGAGTCGTCCGTCGACGAGACCGGCATCGGCGACGTGGCCCCCGCCGCCACCAACGTCCCAGTCGTCGGCCGGATCGCGGCCGGTGGCCCGATCCTCGCCGAGGAGCGCATCGAGGACGTCTTCCCCCTGCCCAAACAGCTCGTCGGCGACGGCCAGCTGTTCCTCCTCGAGGTCAGCGGCGAGTCGATGATCGACGCGGCCATCTGCCACGGCGACTACGTCGTGATCCGCCAGCAGAACACCGCCGAGAACGGCGAGATCGTCGCCGCGATGATCGACGGCGAGGCGACGGTCAAGACGTTCCAGCGCAAGGACGGCCAGGTCTGGCTGCTCCCCCACAACCCGGCGTTCGAGCCGATCGACGGCACCCACGCGACGATCCTCGGGAAGGTCACCGCCGTACTTCGGCGCGTGTGAGCAGCAGGGCGTAGGGTCGGCCGGGTCCTCGGTCCACGACCCGGAAGGCCGCCTGATGCCACGTCGCAGCCACCCGCTGCTCCGCGCTCTCCTGCTCCTGTGCACGCTGGGGCTGATCGTCCCCGCGCTCGCCAGCCCCGGAAGCGCGACGCCCACGCCTGCTGCGACCACCCTTGCGGCGGAGCCGGACCCCGACGCCAACCCCCACCGCGCGCAGCGCGCGATCGAGGCGCTCGAGCGGGTCCAGGACCTGCTCGCCGGGGAAGGCAAGAACGGCGCTCGCTCACTCACCCTTGAGCTCCGCGACCTCGCGCTCCTCCGAGGTCAATTGACAGGCGTGCAGCGGGCGCAGGCGAATCAGCTACTCGCGCGGCCGCTGCGGCCGAGCAAGTCGCAACGCAAGTGCTCGTCCGTCATCTGCGTGCACTGGCAGACGAAGCGGCAGAGCGAGCGGCACGGAGTCAGGAGTCTCAAGTACGTCCGCAACGTTCTACGGACCATGACGGCGGTCCACAAGAAGTACATCGCCGCCGGTTATCGCAGGCCGTTCCGCGATGGACGACGCGGCGGCAATTCAAAGCCCGACGTGTACCTGGGCGACATCGGCGCGAACAACCTGTATGGGTACTGCACGACCGACGATCCTCGTCCGCCGAAGCACGGCGGTACGTGGGGCTTCTGCGTTCTCGACAACGACTACAGCAGTGAGCAGTTTCCGGCCCATACGCCGCTCGAAAATATGAAGGTGACCGCGGCGCACGAGTACTTCCACAACGTCCAGTTCGCTCACGATTACGGCGAGGACGCCTGGTTCATGGAGGCCACCGCGACCTGGGCGGAGGACGAGGTCTACGACCACATCAACGACAACGCCTTCTATCTGCCACACGGCCCGATCTCCAACCCGCTCACGTCGCTCGACACGTTCGCATACGACGGGCTGTTCCATTACGGCACCTGGATCTTCATCCGCTACCTCACCGACCGCTACGGCACCAAGGTCGCGGGCATGGACGACCTGGTGCTGGACATGTGGAACGGCGCGACCGGCAAGGACCGGGCGAAGTACTCCCTCGCCTCCGTCGTGCAGACGCTCCAGGCCAACGGCACCACCCTGGAGGCCGAGTACGCGAAGTTCGCCGCGGGCAACCGCCAGCCGTCGCGGACCTACCCGCAGGAGTACCAAGAGGTCGCGGCCGACCCGGAGAACAAGGACGGCTACCCGCGGACGCCGCTGGTCGACCAGTTCTCGCTCGCGCCGGACGCGACGCAGGGCTTCGGGCGCTCCTACGACCACCTCACCGCGCGCACCGTCCGCTACGTGCCGACAGACGAGACTGGCCCTCTGTCGATGCTCAACCTGACGTTCGACCTCGCCGATACCCCGTCCGGTGGCCACGCGGTCATCGTCACCAAGCCGGTGAGTGGTGCGCAGACGCAGACCCTCGTCACCGCAGACGGAGCGGCCGCGCCGATCCCGTTCGACGTCGCGGCGACCAAATGGGTCGAGGTCACGATCGTCAACGGAAGCAGTCGGTTCGACTGTTGGAACGGTTCGAACTACCCCATGCCGGACTACAGCTGCATGGGCGATTCGCGCGACGACGGCGTTATGCAGAAGGTGAGCGCGGCGGTCACGCCGTAGGTCTCGGCACGCCCGGGCCCGACCGGCCCGGGCTACCCGACCTTGCCCGCTAGCCGCTTGAGCGCCTGGCGGACCACCTGCGGGTCGGTGGTGGACCACATCGGCGGCAGGCTCGCCTTGAGGAACGATCCGTAGCGCGCGGTGACCAGCCGCGGATCGAGTACGGCGACCACGCCGCGGTCGGTGTGCGTACGGATCAGGCGGCCGGCCCCCTGCGCCAGGAGCAGCGCGGCATGGGTGGCGGCGACCTGCATGAAGCCGTTGCCGCCCGCCTGGTCGGCCGCGCGCTGCCGGGCGCTCATCAGCGGGTCGTCGGGACGCGGGAACGGGATCCGGTCGATGAGCACCAGCTGGCAGGTGTCGCCCGGGACGTCGAGGCCCTGCCACAGGCCGAGGGTGCCGAACAGGCAGGTGTGCGGGTCGGCGACGAACTGCCGCGCGAGCTCGGGCAGCTGCGCGTCGCCCTGAGCGAGCGTCGTCAGGTGCGGCAGCCGAGCGCGCACCTCCTCCGCGGCGGCCTCGGCGGCCCGCCGGCTGCTGAACAACCCGAGGGTGCGGCCCTCCGCGGCGTCGACCAGCTCCACGATCTCGTCGAGCTGGGCCTTGCCCAGGCCGTCGCGGCCGGGCTGCGGCAGGTGGCGGGCGACGTACAGGATCGCCTGCTTGCCGTAGTCGAACGGGCTGCCCACGTCGAGGCCGATCCAGGGCTCGGCGTCGGCGCCGTTCTCTGCCGACTCGGACCCCGAACTGTGCCCGTTCGCGCCCCGAAGTGTGCCGGTTCGGCGTTCACTCGGCTTGAGGCCGACGGAGGTGGCGATCACGTTGAAGTCGCCGCCGAGCATGAGAGTGGCCGAGGTCATCACCACGGTCTTGTCGGCGAGCAGCTTGTCGCGCATCTGGCCCCACACCTGGAGCGGAGCGATGCACAGGTGGGGTGGGAGGCGCTCGGTGCCCTCGGTGAGCCACATGACGTCCGTGTCGGCGTTGGCCGCCATCCGCTCGGCGGTGGCGAAGACCTCCTGCACCATGCCCTTGGCCTGGGTCAGGCCGGCGTCGGGCGATCCGGAGTCGCCGCCGTCGCCCTTCGGGAACGCCGAGACGCAGGCACGGGCGGCGTCGCGCACCAGCACCAGCGCGTCAGCGAGCTCCTCGGGGACGCTGAGCAGCCGACCCGACGAGGTTTCGCCGATGGCCGCGCGCAGCGCGTCGCCGGCGTCGGCCAGGTCGTCGGCCTCCTTGCCGTCGACGTGGCGCGCGGCGCGCCGGGCGGCGCGGTCGACCTCCGAGGCCCAGAGCTCGTCGGTCGCGGCCTGGGTGACCCGGGCGGTGAGCTCGTGCGCCTCGTCGATGACCACCGCGTCGTACTCCGGGATCATCGGGATCCCCTCGATCGCGTCGATCGCGAGCAGCGAGTGGTTGGTGACGATGAGGTGGGACTTCTGGGCCTTCTCGCGCGCCCGCTCGGCGAAGCACTCGTCGCCGTAGGGACACTTCGCCGCGCCCAGGCACTCGCGCGCGGAGACGCTGACCTGGCGCCACTCCTTCTCGGTATGGCGAGGGGCGGCGTCCTTCTCCCCCGCACCGTCGACGTCGAGCTGGCCCTCGGCCCACTCGCGCAGCTCGAGCACCTTCTTGCCCATCGAGCCCATCGCCTGCTCGGCCTGGATCAGCTCGCCCTGGTCGTCGGGCGCTCCCTCGCGGATCCGGTGCAGGCAGGCGTAGTTGGAGCGGCCCTTGAGGACGGCGTACGACGCGTCGACGCCCGGCGTGGAGCCGACGGCGTTGACCAGCCGCGGGATGTCGCGCTCGACCAGCTGGTGCTGGAGGGCGAGCGTGGCCGTGGCGACGACGACCCGGCGGTCGTGGAGCAGCGCGGGCACGAGGTAGCCGAGCGACTTGCCGGTGCCGGTGCCGGCCTGGACGAGCAGATGCTGGTGGCCGGCGAACGCCGACGCGACGGCCTCGGCCATCTGCACCTGACCGGCCCGCTCCTGACCGCCGAGCGCTCCGACCGCGGTCGCGAGCAGCTCCCGGACCGGGCTGGACTCAGGGGCGTCGGGCTCGGGCACCCGAGAACCCTAGCCGCGGGCCACGACAGTCGCGTGACCCCTCCACAGGGCCGCGGTGGTCAGCGCTCGCAGGCCTGGAGGACGTCCTTGCCCTTGCCCCCGCGGCAGGTGTCGCGGCCGCGCTCACCGATGAGCAGGTCGTCGCCGGCGCGGCCGGCGAGGCTGTCGTTGCCGGCCATCCCGATGAGCACGTCGTCTAGGCCCGATCCCAGCAGCACGTCGCGGTAGATCGACCCGTAGAGCTGCTCCGCGCCCGAGATCGTGTCAGTGCCTGCGCCGATGGTGTCCTGCGGACCCGTGAGCCGCAGGTCGACGACGACGCCGCCCTCGGCGTCGAGGTAGAACAGCGCGTCATCGCCGAGTCCGGCGTGGATGGTGTCATCGCCGAGGCCGCCGTAGAGGACGTCGTCGCTGCTCCCCGCGCCGACGGTGTCGTCACCGGGCCCTCCCTCGACATGGTTGCGGCCCCGGGCGCCCCAGACGTAGTCGTTGCCCGAGCCGCCGAACACCGCGTCGTTGTTGCGGCGGCCGTCGACGCGGTCGTTGCCGGGGCCGCCGTTGATCATGTCGTTGGCGAAGCCGCCGTCGACCCGGTCGTCGCCGCCGAGGCCGTGGACCTCGTCGGCGCCATCTCCGGCCTCGACGTCGTTGGCGTCGTCGCTGCCGTGGATCACGTCGTTGAAGCGGGTGGCCTGCACGTCCTCGACGCCGGCGAGCGTGTCGGTGCCGACGTTGCCGCCGTTGGCCTGCGGGGTGGCCAGCGCGAGGTCGAGGGTGATCCCCACGTTCGCGCCGCCGTACCGCACGATGTCGACGTCCGCGCCACCGTCCAGCCGGTCGTTGCCGACCCCGCCCGTCAGGTCGTCCTCGCCGGTGTCGCCATAGATCTCGTCGTGGGCGTTGCCGCCGTCAATGGTGTCGTTGCCCTCGCCGGCCCGGACCTCGTCGTTGCCGGGGCCCGGCAGGAGCACGTCGTCGCCGCCCTCACCGCAGATCAGGTCGTTGCCGCTGCCGGCCTCGACCTCGTCGGCACCGGGGGTGCCGAGGATGACGTCGGCGTCGGGCCGGTTCGGGTTCGGGTGCGTCGGCTGGTTGAGGTCGATGGTGACCTCCTCGCCGTCGCACAGCGGCACACCGGCGTAGGCCGGCGGCGCGGACAGGGTGAGGGAGGCGAGACCGAGAGCCAGGCTGCTCACGAGGACGGGGAGGGAGCGCTGGGAGAGCATCTCCCCATCCTCGCCCCCGCGACCCGCGGTGTCACCGGTTCGACCAGACCGGTCAGTCCGTCAGGCCGGCCACCGCGCCGGCGACGACGTCGCCGAACATCCGGTGTCCCTCGGCCGTGAGGTGCAGCCGGTCGGGCAGGTAGGGCAGCTCGAGGTCGCGCATCGGGAGGTAGGCCGTGCCGTGCTCCTCGGCGAGGCGGGCGAGCACCGCGTCCACGTTCGGTACGGCGTCCGCGCGCTCGGGTGCGTTCGGCGGGCCGACGACCAGCACGCTGCGGTCGCCGACCTCCTTCATGAGCCGGTCGAAGCCGCTCTCGAGCTCGGCGACCGGCTGGTCGAAGTCGTTGAGCCCGCCCTGGACGACCACGAGCCCGGTGTCGTCGCGGACGGCGGTCTGGGCGCGGGTCGCGAAGTCGGCGCCCGGGCAGCCGCTCGCGGCGTACGAGAACCCGGAGCCGGAGAACCCGTCGACGCGCACCCGGCCGGGCAGCCGGGTCGGCCAGCTCTCGGCGGGCTTCACGCCCAGTCCCACCGAGTAGGAGTCGCCGATGACCAGGGTCTCCGGGCCCGATCCCGTCACCAGTTCCCTCCGCTCGTCGGCCGCAGCAGCGCGCTCCCGGCACCCGTCGCCGCCCGCGCCGGCGCGGCCGGACACCAACAGGAGCACCGACGCCACCACGGCGGCCAGCACCGCCATCGCGACCAGTTTGCCCCGGACTCTCACGCGCTGATGGTGCAGGGCGAGGGTGACCCCTGTCCGAGGAACGGCCGAACTGTTGCCGAAGTCGCAGCCGAGGCCCGAGTCACCGACGGCGCAGGAACACCACCGCCACCACGAACGACGTCACCATCATCCCGATCGGCAGGAGGAAGGCCACCTGGATGGCGTCCGCGACGGCCGGGGCCGCCGCCAGGCGCTCCGCCGCCGGCAGCGTCTGGAGGGCGCCGAGCTCGCCCTCCGTCGCCAGACCCGGCAGGCGGCTGGCGAGCGCGCCGGCGAGGACGACGGCGACGGCGGCGGTCGTGACCGACGTGGCCAGCTGGTTGAGGACGTTGATCATGGTGCTGCCCGACGGGATGTCGGGGTCGGCCAGGTGCCGGGTCGCCGTCGTGATCGTGGGCAGCATGCTGGCGCCCGCTCCGCCGGCGCCGAGCATCAGCGCCGGCACCAGCTGCCAGTACGACGCGCCGGCGGACAGCTGCACGGCGAACGCGACGTACCCGGCCACGGCGAGGGCGATCCCGGTGCCGATGACCCGCAGCGGTGGGAGCCGGTCGACGAGGCGTCCGGACACCTGGATCGTGATCCCGGCGACGACGGCCTGCGGCATCATCAGGAGGCCCGCGGCCGTGGCGCTCTCGCCGCGGGCCACTTGGTAGTAGAGCGGCACCAGGAGCAGCGTCGAGAAGTAGCCGCCGGCGAACAGCAGCAGGACGAGCGCTCCCCCGCCGGTCAGCCGCTGGCCGAGGAGCCGCACCCGCAGCAGGGGGTGCGGCACCCGCAGGGCGTGGGCGGCGAACAGCGCGAGGAGGAGCAGGCCGGCGAGCAGCGCCGCGAGCACCGGCGGACGGAGCGGGTCGCCCTCGGCCAACGACGTGCCGAGCACCAGCAGGACCATCGCGGGCGGGAGCAGGAGGAGGCCGCGCCGGTCGAGGCCGGCCGTGGTGTCGACCGCGGTCCGCGGGAGGTTCCGTGCGGCCAGGGCGAGCGCGAGCAGCCCAATCGGCAGGTTGACCAGGAAGATCCACCGCCAGGACAGTGCATCCATCAGCCAGCCGCCGAGCGGCGGGCCGAAGACCGGTCCCACGAGGATCGGCAGACCCAGCAGCGACATCACCCTGCCACGGTCGTCGGGGGCAGCCGTCCGGAGCGCCAGCGTCATCGCCGCCGGCATGACGAACCCGCCGCCCATGCCCTGGAGCACGCGGAACGCGATCATGCTGCCCGCGTCCCAGGAGAAGGCCACCAGGACGGAGGCGAAGGTGAAGAGGCCCACGGCTGTGAGGAAGACGGCGCGAGCGCCGTACCTCCCGATCGCCCAGGCAGCCGACGGGATCACCGCCGCGAGCGCGAGCGTGTATCCGGTGGTGACCCATTGGATCACCGGCAGCGGGGCACCCGTTTCCTGCGAGAGCCGGGCGAGTGCAACGGCGACGACGGTGACGTCGAGGGGGATCATCACCGTGCCGGCGATGACGGTCAGCGCGACGACGGTCGCGGCGCGGCGCGGGGCTTCGGCGCCGGCGGTCGGCGCCGGCGTGGTCAGGCCGGCCATCAGGCGGCGTACGGCGAGCGCGTCCGGGCCTCGGCGAGCGCTGCGGCCCACCAGGCGAGGCGGTCGACGAGGATCTTGGCCGCGGCCTCGGCGGAGGCGGGAGGAGCGAGCCGGCCTTCGCCGTCGAGGTGCTCCCAGATCATCGGCAGGCTGACCGTGTCGCGGAGCGTCGCGGCGTGCAGCTCCGCGAACACCCCACGCAGGTGCTCGATGGCGCGGAGGCCGCCGGAGAAGGCGCCGTACGACACGAACGTCACCGGCTTCGCGTGCCAGACGGCGCCGTGCGCGTCGATCAGCTCCTTGAGCGGCGCGGGAAAGCTGTGGTTGTACTCGGGCGTGACGACGACGTACCCGTCGGCGCGATCGAGCCGGGAGCCGTGCTCGGCGGGATCCGCGGACGCTGCCGGGTCGATCAGGTCGACCACGAGGTCGCCGTGCTGTTCCAGGTGCGGGGTGATCCAGTCGGCGACCGCCGGGCCGAGCCGGCCGGGCCTGGTGGAGCCGAGGATCACCGCGATCGTGAGAGGCTTCGTAGTGGTCATGCCCCTAGCGTTCAAGTTAAACCAAACTTGAAGTCAAGCCCGATCTTCGAATGTGACGGAAACGCCTATTCGCAGGCGGTACGCCGGTCGCGGCCCTGCCCGCCACGGCAGTCATCGGTGCCGTCGCCGCCGTACAGCCGGTCGTTGCCCATCAGCCCCAGCAACCCGTCGTCACCGGTGCCGCCCCAGATCGCGTCGTCACCCTCGTTGCCGGTCAAGCCGTCGTCGCCACCCCGGCCGTCGAGCAGGTCCGCACCGCGGCCACCGTGGAGCTGGTTCTCGGCCGTGTTGCCACGCAGCACGTCGTCGAACGGCGAGCCGAGCACCACCTTGACGTCCTCGATCGTGTCCATTCCCTGCCCCGTGTCCTGCGGTCGAGCGATCGCGAGGTCGACGGTCACGCGCGCCGTAGCGGTGTCGAACGCCACCAGGTCCGCCCGGTCTCCGCCGTCGACGACGTCGTCGCCCGGCCCGGGCCGGAGCTCGTCACTGGCGATCGAGCCGTCCAGGAGGTCGTCACCGCGTCCACCGACGAGGTCGTCGGCGCCGGCCATCCCGAAGATCCGGTCGTGGCCGGCCTCACCCGCGACGTCGTCGCGGTCGTCGCCGGCGCAGATGACGTCCTCACCACCACCGGCGCGGATGTCGTCCTCCCCCGGCGTGCCGAGGATGACGTCGGACTCCGGGCGATCGGGGTCCTCGTGGCCGGGGTCGTTGAGGTCGATGGTCACGGCCTGGCCGTCGCACTCGAGCTGCTGGGCGTGGACGGCAGGGGGCGTCGCGACGGCAGTCGCGCAGGCGAGGGCCAGCGCGGCGCCGTACCGGAGGAGAGAGGTGGTCACGTCTGGTGGACGCACGACCGGACCCGAGGTTGCGCCGGAGGTTTCGAGCCGGCTACACGGAGTACGACGCCAGCTCGCCCGCGAGCGCCTCGGTGGCGCGGCCGACGATCCGGGTGCCGTCGGCGGTGTGCTCGAGCTTGTCGATCTCACCGTCGCGGTGGATCCGGTCGACGAGGTCGCCGCGGGCGTAGGGCACCAGCGCGTCGAACTCGAACGACGGCCGCGGGAGGTCGGCCTCGATGGCGGCGATCGCGTCGGCGATGCCCTCGCCGGTGCGGGCGGACACCGCGACCGAGTGGGGCTCGCGCTGCTTGAGCCGGGCGACGACCATCGGGTCGGCGACGTCGGTCTTGTTGATCACGACGAGCTCGGGGACCTGGCCCGCGCCGATCTCGGCGAGCACCTCGCGCACCGCGGACAGCTGGCCCTCGGGGTCGGGGTGCGAGCCGTCGACGACGTGGACGATCAGGTCGGCGTCGCC
This sequence comes from Nocardioides thalensis, assembly GCF_013410655.1. Classification (NCBI taxonomy): domain Bacteria; kingdom Bacillati; phylum Actinomycetota; class Actinomycetes; order Propionibacteriales; family Nocardioidaceae; genus Nocardioides; species Nocardioides thalensis. The sequence goes on along the minus strand of NZ_JACCFP010000001.1, from coordinate 645,012 downwards.
GACCTCCTCCAGCGTCGACCGGAACGCCTCGACCAGCTGGTGCGGCAGGTGGCGCACGAAGCCGACCGTGTCGGACATCGTGTAGACGCGGCCGTCCTTGGTCTGGGTGCGGCGGGTGGTCGGGTCGAGCGTCGCGAACAGCGCGTCCTCGACGAGCACGCCCGCGCCGGTGAGCCGGTTGAGCAGGCTGGACTTGCCGGCGTTGGTGTAGCCGGCGATCGCCACCGACGGCACCTCGTTGCGGCGGCGCTCCTGGCGCATCGTGGCGCGGGTGCCGCGGGTCGCCTTCAGCTCGCGGCGGAGCTTGGCGATGCGGTCGTTGATGCGGCGACGGTCGGTCTCGATCTTGGTCTCACCGGGACCGCGGCCACCGATACCGGCGCCGCCGGCGACCCGGCCACCGACCTGGCGGGAGAGGTTGCCACCCCAGCCGCGCAGGCGCTGCTTCATGTAGTTGAGCTGCGCGAGCTCGACCTGCGCCTTGCCCTCCTTGGACTTCGCGTGCTGGGCGAAGATGTCGAGGATCAGCGCCGTGCGGTCGACGACCTTGACCTTGACCTTGTCCTCGAGGTTCCTCAGCTGGCTCGGCGCAAGCTCGCCGTCGCAGATGACGGTGTCGGCGCCGGTGGCCTGCACGATCTCGCGGATCGCGTCGACCTTGCCGCGGCCGACGTACGTCGCCGGGTCGGGCGACTGCCGGCGCTGGTAGACCGCCTCGAGCACCTCGGAGCCGGCGGTCTCGGCGAGCAGCGCGAGCTCGGCCATGGAGTTCTCGGCGTCGGTGACCGTGCCCTCGGTCCATACGCCCACGAGGACAACGCGCTCGAGCCGGAGCTGGCGGTACTCGACCTCGGTGATGTCCTCGAGCTCGGTGCGCAGCCCGGCGACGCGGCGGAGCTGGTGGCGCTCGGCGAGGTCGAGCGACCCGGTGGTCTCCTCGGGGTCGTCGCCGTCGGGGCTCAGGTAGCCGGACTCCCAGTCGTCGGAGTCCGCATCGTCGAGATCGGTGTCGACGTCGTCGATCTGGTCGAGGTCGTCACCGTCCTCGAGATCCCAGGCCGCGGTTCGGGCCAGCTCGGCCTCAAGGGAGAAGTCTTCTGCGTGGTTCGTCATATACCGATCAAGCGTAGGTCTGTGTTGTCACTAGTGCGAACGGGTTTCGCGGCCGGGATGTTCCTCCGGAGGTTTCGAGGCTCCTCGCTGCGCTCGTCGCACCTCAACCACCGGAGGGCCGCACTAGTTGCGTGTCCGCAGTTTCTGCGTATTCTCGATCGCATGGACCAGGACAGTGCCAAGCTCGCCGCCGTACGACGGGCGCTCGACGAGGCGGCGGAGAAGGATTCCGTCGGGGCCCTCCCCTACCTTCGGGAGGCGGCCGACCGGCTCGCCGATCTCATCGACGAGGCGATGGCGGCCGCCGTGCTCACCGAGGGCGCGTCGCTGCGGGCAGCCGGCGCGCAGGCCGGGCTGACGGAGAACGCCGTCGGGCCGCGCCTCGCCCGCACCCCCGCGCTGGCGGCGTACGCCGACGAGCGCGGCCGGGTCACGGCAGCCGGCGTCGAGCGGGCGAAGTACGACCTGGAGCAGGGACAGCCGCGGCAACCGGCCGCGGCCCCCGCACCGATGCGGTTCCGACCGCGTCGGCCCTCGTCATCGTGACGAGGGGTTGAGCAGGGGACGGACCGGGAGGCCCGCCCCCGGAACGGAGTGACGATGACGCGAGCGGACCTCACCCACCTGTACTTCCTCCTCGACCGGAGCGGGTCGATGCAGTCGATCAAGTCCGACATCGAGGGCGGCTTCGCCGCGTTCGTCGACGAGCAGCGCAAGGTCGCCGGCGAGTGCCGGGTGACGCTGGCGCAGTTCGACGACGAGTACGACGTCGTCTACTCCTCCCGCCCGCTGGCCGACGTACCGCCGCTCGACCTGCGGCCGCGCAACATGACCGCGCTCCACGACGCGATGGGTCGGCTGATCGGCTCGGCCGGCGACGAGCTGGCGCGGCTGCCGGAGGACGAGCGCCCCGGCACGGTGATCGTCGCGATCATGACCGACGGTCTCGAGAACGCCAGCAAGGAGTGGGACGGCCCGCGCATCAAGGCGCTCGTCGAGCAGCAGACGAAGGAGTGGTCCTGGCAGTTCCTCTACATGGGCGCCGACCAGGACGCCGTCGAGGTCGGCTCGTCGCTCGGCGTCGCCGCGGCCGCATCGGTGACCTACGGGCGGGGCAAGAGCCGCGAGGCGATGGCGATGGCGGGCGGCAAGCTCGGCGCCTACCGCGCCGCGAAGGCCGCCGCGCCTGCCGGCGCGCCCGCGCCCGCGATGGCCGCGTTCACCGACGAGGAGCGGGCCGAACTGGCCGACTGAGCGGGGTGAGCGAGTCGTAGGAGTGAGAGTGATCTAGAGGTCACTCTCACTCCTACGACCCGAGGATCTCGTCGGCGTTCGCGTTGATCCAGGACATCAGCGGGAGCAGGTGACCGGCGAGCTCCTGGCCGAGCGAGGTCAGGGAGTACTCCACGTGCGGCGGGACGACCTGCCTGGCCTCGCGGCGCACGAGGCCGTCGGCCTCGAGCTGACGCAGCGTCTGGGCCAGCATCTTCTCGCTGATGCCGTCGGCGCGTTGGCGCAGCTCACTCCACCGCAGCACATCGGTGTCGGCGAGCGACGCGATCACCAACGGTGCCCACTTGCTCATCACGTGGTCGAGCACCGTGCGCGTGGGGCAGCCGGCGGTGAATGCCTGGTCGGCGAAGATGCGGTGGATCTGCTTACTTCCCTTCATGTATGTACCTTACTCCAAAGTGGGTACTAACCCCTGGGAAGTTAGCGAGGATGCTGCCCGTTGGCAGGTGTGACAGCACCGCCAACGGAAGGAAGCACCATGACCGTCGTCCTCGTTACCGGCGCCAGCGGACACCTCGGCCGCCTCGTCGTCGATGCACTCCTCGAGCGCGGCAAGCCCGCCGGCGACATCGTCGCGACCGCGCGCGACCTCGACGCGATCGCCGACCTGGCCGCCCGCGGCGTCCAGACCCGCCGCGCCGACTACACCGACCCGGCGTCGCTCGACGCCGCGTTCGCCGGGGTCGACCGCCTCCTGCTCGTGTCCTCGAGCGCCGTGGGGTCCCGGGTCGAGCAGCACGCCAACGTCGTCGACGCTGCGAGCCGGGCCGGCGTCGACCTCGTCGCCTACACGAGCATCGCGAACGCCGACACGGGCGGGCTCGCCCTGGCCGCCGAGCACCTCGAGACGGAACGCCTGCTCAGAGAGAGGGGCGTGCCGACCGTGCTGCTGCGCAACGGGTGGTACGTCGAGAACTACACCGAGAACCTCGACCCGGTGCTCGCGACCGGTTCCGTCGTCGGCAGTGCGGGCGGCGGCAAGGTGAGCGCTGCCGCCCGGCGCGACTACGCGGAGGCCGCAGCCGCCGTACTGCTGGCGGACGACCAGCCGGGGAAGGTCTACGAGCTGGGCGGCGACGTGCCGTTCACGCTCGCCGAGCTTGCCGCCACGCTGGCGGAGGCCACGGGCCGCGAGATCGGCTATCGCGACCTCACGATCGAGGAGCACACGGCCACGCTCGAGTCGGCGGGCGTGCCGGCGCCGTACGCCGCACTCCTCGTCGACTCCGACCAAGGCATCGGCCGGGGCGCACTGCACGTCGACGGTGGTGACCTCTCGCGGTTGATCGGTCGACCGACCACGTCGCTCACCGAGGCCGTGAGAGCGGCCGTCGCCGGCTGAGGGGTCTCGTGACGGCGCTAGCGCGCCTCCTCGACCAACGGGACCTGGGTCTCGTGACGGCCGTAAACGGCCTCCTCGACCACCGGTCGCGCTACACCGGCAGGCGCGACCGCCCGTGCCGGCTCACCCGCAGCAGCCCGCCGAGCAGGTGCTGTCGGTAGGCGGGGTTGGAGTAGAGCGCGGGGATGTGGCCGAGCGCGGTGTACCAGGAGAGCCCGTTGCCGACCGGGCGCTGCCAGCACATCGGGTGGTCGCCCATCCGGCCGCTGACGAACGTCGGGAGGTACGGCGGCGACGCCGAGGGGATCCAGCTGGTGTTGGGGTCCTGGAGGTAGGTCTTCTCGTCGATGCTCAGCAGCACCTGCGCGGTGCCGCGCACGCTGGTCTTGAACGAGTAGTACTCCTCGGTCGGGATCGTCCACCGCTCGGGCAGGTGGGCGGTCGAGACGTGGGTCGCCGACTCCCGCACGAGCGTGGCCCGCTGGTTGAGCAGCGGGTGGCACAGGAAGCGGCCGCCGGAGAGCAGCTCGGTGTAGAACGGCCAGTCGTACTCGGTGTCGGCGGCGGCGTGGACGCCCATCCACCCGCCGCCGGCAGTCACGAAGTCCTGGAGCGCCGCGCGCCCCGGGTCGGTCAGCACGTTGCCCGTGGTGTTGGCGAACACCACAGCGGTCAGCGTCCGCAGCTGCTCGGGCGTGAAGAACGCCGGGTCCTCGGTGGCGACGACCTCGATGCCGTTCGCGGCGCCGAGCTCCTTCAGCGTCGCGATCGCGACCGTGATCGAGTTGTGCCGGAAGCCCGCCGTACGGGTGAAGACCACGACGCGGTGGGGGCGGCGAGCGACCTCGTCCGCGAAGACGGGTCCGGCCGCGGTGGCGAGCGCGGCGGCGCCGGACGCACCGGCAAGGCCGAGGAAGCCGCGGCGTCCGACGTTGCGGTGGGTCAGGCTCATCGTCACTCTCCCGGGTTGGTCGCGAGCCCGCGCGCGATGCGCCACGCGTTGGCCATGATCGTCAGGGTCGGGTTGAAGCCGGGGTACGTCGGCCAGGTCGAGGCGTCCGCGACGTACACGTTGTCGGCGTCGTGGAGCCGGCCGGACGGCGCGCAGACCGAGGTGCTCGGATCGGTGCCCATCCGCGCCGTACCGGCCAGGTGGGCGGTGTAGGTCGCGCCCTTGTTGAGGATCGGGTAGGGCAGGATCAGCGCTCCGGTCGCGCCCGGTGCGAGCAGGTGCATCGCCTCGAGCCGGGCGCCGAGGTAGACCGACCCGGCGATCTCGTGCAGGTGCGGCGAGTAGGTGATCCGCGCGGCCGGCGTGCCGTGCAGGTCCCGCATGTCCGGGTCGAGGTCGACCCGGTTGTCGGCCTGCGGCAGGTCCTGCTGCACCAGCTGCGAGCCGACGATGCCGGTGTGGGTGCCGACCTTGAGCACCTGTTTCAGCGGCAGGCCGTAGCCGAGGTAGGCGCCCAGCATCTTGGCCAGCTGGAGCGGCGCGGAGCCGCCGCCCACCTGGATCACGCCACCGACGATGTAGGGCAACCCGAGCGCCTTGACCTCCGGGCCCGTGAACGGGCCCATCAGGTCGTCGACGGCGTACGACGACGACTGCGAGCGCAGCGGGCTCATGTCGTAGGGGTAGACGCTCGCGCCCTGGGTGAAGTTGTGGAACATCAGGTTGCGGCCGACCTGGTCGGAGGAGTTGCCGAGGCCGGTCGGGTGGTTGCCGTCGGCCGAGAGCAGCAGCAGCCGGGCCGTGTTGATGGGGCTGCCGGCGACGACGACCGTCGACGCCGGGACCTGTCTCCGCTCCCCCGTCACCGTGCGGTACTCGACCGCGACCGCGCGCCGCCCGTCGCCGGACATCCTGATCCGGTCGACGAAGGCGCGCGCGATCACCCGCACCCGTCCCGTGCGCAGGGCCGGGTTGAGGAACGAGACCAGCGCGTCGCCGCGCGCGTTGATCGGGCACCCGAAGCCCGAGCACATGCCGCACGAGTTGCACGCCGGGCGGCCGTCGAACGTCTCGGAGTTCACCGCCGCCGGGAACGGGTACGGCGACCAGCCGAGCAGGCGTGCCGCCTGGGCGAGCATCGTGGCGGACTTCGCGGCCGGATTGGGCGGCATCACGAACCCACCGGTGCGCGGCGCCTGCTCCAGGGTGCGCGCGGGCATCGCCGACAGGTCGCCCTGCACGCCGACCCGCTGTTCGACGAGGTCGTAGAACGGCGCGAGGTCGTCGTAGGAGATCGGCCAGTCGGCGACCTGCGCGCCGCCGACCGGGCCGTGGTCGGACAGCATGCTGAAGTCCTGCTTCCAGAACCGCGGCGTCTTCGCGTTGTAGTGCAGCGAGGTGCCGCCCACCGCCGCCCCGAGCTGGCCGAACGAGCCGCTCGCGGTGCGGGCGACGCCGTTCTTGGCGTCGGTCTGGGTCCGGGTCGTGTAGGGCTCGAGGATCGGGTCGGGGAAGCCGTAGTTGCGCGCGCCCTTGAGCTCGTCGCTGCCGTACGTCGTCCCGAGCTCGCTGCTCGGGACCTCGCCGAGCCCCGGGCGCAGGTTCTTGCCGCGCTCGAGGATGGTCACGTCCCAGCCCTCGTTGGCGAGCTCCCAAGCGACGACGGAGCCGGCCGCGCCGGACCCGATGACGACGGCCTCGCGACTCATTCCGCACCTCCGCGGGCCTCGGCCGCCAGCTCGGCGGCGCGGCGGTGGAGGTCGGCCATCCGGCGGCTCTGCTCCGAGCCCGCGTTCTTCAGCGGCGCGAGCAGCTCGGCCAGCGCCTCCCGGAGCGCGCCGTTGTCGTCGCCGGCCGCGGTCAGGCCGGCGAGCCCTTCAGTCGTTGCCAGCGGGAACGCGGGCGCGGCCGCCGCGGCGGCGCGCGGCAGCTCCGCCGTACCCCCGGCCAGGGCGGTGAACAGCGCGGAGACGGTGTCGGTCAGGTTGCCGAGCAGCGGGGCGACCGTGGCGTCGAGCAGGTCGCCCAGCGACGGCGGGAGCAGCGGGAGCATCTCGGGCTCGGGGTCCTCGACCTCCTCGCGCGTGTAACCCCGCGGCTGCACGTCGCCGTCGAAGTCGACGGCCTGCCACCCGCGCAGGGCGCGGTTGCCGCCGTACTCGGGGGCGGCGAAGAAGAACTCGAGCGTGTGGGTCACCGCGAGGTCGCGCATCGCGGCGATGTCGGGGTTGCTGGTGGTGCGGAGTGCCAGGTCGCGCACCAGGCCCGGAAGCAGCGCGAACGTCGGGCTCGACTTCCGCAGCGCCGCGAGGCCGCGCTGGTAGACCTGCTGGAAGCCGTCGACGCCGGGCGCGCCCTCGATCCGCAGCCGCCAGGCCTTCTCCTCGTAGGCATCGAGCGGCAGGAAGTCGTCGAACTGGTTGACCGGGTGCCCGCCGCGGTCCGAGAACGGGCCGCCGGCGAAGATCCGCGGCGGGTCGCTGCGGAACGCGGCGAGCAGCGCGTCGATCGCCTCGTGGCACCCCGCCTGTACGGCGCCCGCGACCAGGTCCTCGGGCGGACCCGGCACGACGCGGTCCACGACCGCGGCGAGCAGCTTGCGGTCGGCGTCGGACAGGAAGCGCGGCAGGTCGTCGCCGAGCGCGACCGCGATCGCGCCACCGGCCGAGGCAAACACCCCCAGGCCGGCGCCCGCGGCCGCACCCCGCAGCACGTTGCGCCTGGACAGGGAAAGGTCGATCGGGCGGGTGCCACCGCCGTGGGGGGACGGCTCGGCCACAGGCAACTCCGTTCGGGATGGTTGCCTGCGTCAACGACGAAATGAGATGTAGGTCACGTGACCTACGAGGCCGGCTCGAGGGTCCTCCGCCACAGCGCCGCGCCGCTTCCGTCGTGCAGGGTGACCGTCAGCTCGCCCGCGGCGGAGAGCTGGAGGTGCCCGAAGTACTGGTTCTTCGACGTCGGCGCGATGTCGAGCCTGCCGACCTCGTCCTCGCCCTGGGAGAACACGACCTCGGGCCCGAACGTCTTGTCCAGGTCGGCGTCCTTGGTCCAGAACGGCGATGCGGCGACCGGGCCGGAGATGAACTCCCAGAACGGCTCGAAGTCGGTGAAGCTCGCCCGCTCCGGGGAGTAGTGGTACGCCGCGGTGTAGTGGACGTCGGCGGTCAGCCACACGACGTTCCTGATGTCGTGGTGCTTGATCGCCGCCAGGATCCGGGCGAGCTCCGGCTCGCGGCCGATCGGGCGGCCGTCCTCGCCGTTGGCGTAGCCGTCGAGGTCGGTGACCCGGTTGGTCGGCGCCGAGAGCGGCATGTCGGCGACGATCACCTTCCAGGTCGCGGTCGACGTGCGCAGCGACTCGATCAGCCACCGCTCCTGGTCGCGGCCGAGCAGCCCGGCCTGCACCCGCTGGTGGGCGACCGACGGGTCGGTGTCGCCGTTGGGGCCGCGCCAGCTGCGCATGTCGAGGCAGAACAGGTCGAGGTGCTGGCCGCGCGGGACCTTGCGGTAGAGCCGGGTCGCCACGAATCCGTCGCCGTCGGCAGGCACCATCCGCTGCACGGGGACCGGCTGGTACTCCTGCCACGCGCGGCGTCCGCGTACGGCGAGGACGTCGGCCCGGCGCTCGTCGTACCGCCAATCGGTGATCACCTCGCCGGGCCACCAGTTGTTGCACGTCTCGTGGTCGTCCCACATCGCCACCGTGGGGACCTTCGCGTAGAACGCACGCACGTTGTCGTCGCGCAGCGGGTAGGCGTGGCGGCCTCGGAACTCGGTGAGCGTCTCCGACACCTTCACCACCGCGTCGGTGAGGTCGTTGTGCCAGGTGGAGCCGTCCTCGAGCGCGACCGTCTCGGTCATCGGCTCGTCGGCGTAGATCGTGTCGCCGGCGTGGATGAAGAGGTCGGGCTTGAGCCGGAGCATGGCGCGGTAGGTCCACAGCCCGCCGCGGGCGCGGTCGATGCCCCAGCCCTGGCCGCAGGTGTCGCCGCTCCAGACGATCGACTGCGCCGCGGCGTGGATCGGCGCGGTCGAGAAACTGAGGTCGGTGGGCGCGCTCCGCGATCCGTCGGGGCTCTCGAACCAGACGCGGGCGTCGTACTCCCGGCCGGGCGCGAGCCCCTGGAGGTGGATCCGCTGGGTCAGGTCGGTCTCGGGCGTCGCCCACCGGCCCTTGACCACGCGGCTGCGGCCACCGCTGGTGAGCCGGACCATCATCCGGCCCTCCTTGGGCGCCTTCGACCACACCACGGCGGAACTGGTGGTGACTTCGCCGCTCCGGGCGCCGGTGACGATCTCGTCGTCGCGCCGGATCAGGCTCGGGCCGAGGAGCGCCGCCGCCGGGACGAAGCCGGCGGACAGGCCGCCGACGATGGTGGAGCGCCTGCCGAGCCGCAGCTCCCCTGTGCTGTCGAACAACGCCACAGGTCCACAGGAAATCGACGCCTGGCGACCGGCTTCCGATGCTGGACGGAATGTCGAGTGAACGGCGTCTGGCCGCCAAGCAAGCGCGCACCGATACGGCCTCGACTGCGGGACGGCAGCGTGTCGCCCGCCGCGAAGCGGCATCGGACGTGAAGCGCGGGGCGAGCTTGCGAGTCCCCGCGCGAGCGGTCGATGGCGACGCGCTGCCGTCCAATCCAACTACCGTGGAGGCATGCGGATGCCGCCGTCGACGCGGATGACCTCGCCGTTCATGTAGGAGTTGGTGAGGCACTCGATGACCATCGAGGCGAGCTCGTCGGGGGTGCCGAGGCGCTTGGGGAACAGCACGTTCTGGCCGAGGTTGGCCTTGAACGCCTCGGCCGCCTCGCCCTCGCCGTAGATCGGGGTGTCGATGAGGCCGGGGGCCACGGTGTTGAGGCGGATGCCCGCCGCGGCGAGGTCGCGCGCGACGGGGAGGGTCATGCCGACGACGCCGCCCTTGGACGCGGAGTACGACGCCTGGCCGATCTGGCCGTCGAACGCGGCGACGCTCGCCATGTTGACGATGGCACCGCGGCAGCCGTCGGCGTCGCCCTCGTTCTGGCTCATCGCCGTCGCGGCCTGCCGCACCATGTCGAACGTGCCGATCAGGTTGATCGCCACGACCTTGGTGAACGCCTCCAGCGAGTGGGCCGACTCGACGGTGCCGTCGCGGCCGATCGTGCGCTGGGCCCAGCCGATGCCGGCGGAGTTGACGACCGCGCGCAGCGGGGCGATGTCGGCGGCGGCCTTGACCGCGCCCGCGATCTGCTCGGTGTTGGTGACATCGACCTGGGCGAAGACGCCCTTGATCTCGGCGGCGAGGGCCTCGCCCTTGTCGGCCTGGAGGTCGGCGACCACGACGGTCGCGCCGCGGGCGGCGAGCTGGCGGGCGCAGGCGGCGCCGATGCCCGACGCGCCGCCGGTGACGATGGCAGAGGATCCGGTGAGTTCCATGCGCCGCACCATAGCGACCGTTATCGGAACGTGTTCTTAGTGGGGAACCCGTCGCGGACGGAGCCCGTCCCTCTCCCATGACCTCCCCGTCGTCACTCCCCCGGTTCCTGTCCTCACGTCGTACGGCGGCCGCGGCCTCCGCGGCGGCGCTCTTCGCTCTGGCGGCGTGCTCCGGCGCCGGCGGCTCCGGCGGCGACGAGTCGTCGGCCGACGCCGGCGGCTCCCTCGCCGGCGACGTCCCGATGTCGGAGCAGGATGGCGACCTGAGCGCGGCCCGCAACGGGCTCGTCGCCGAGGACGCAGCCGGCGCACCGAAGGAAGCCCCCGACGTGGAGAAGGCGATCATCTCCACCGGCAACGTCGCGCTGGAGAGCAAGGACGTCGAGAAGGCGGCGTTCGACGTGCAGCAGGTGGTCGACGAGCACGGCGGCGAGATCACCGACCACAAGACCAGCACCGACGACGAGGGCGAGGTCCGGCACGCGCGGATGGTGATCCGGGTGCCGGCGGAGAAGTTCCATGCCGCGTTCGCCGACCTGGAGCAGGCCGCCGACCTGACGTCGTCGAGCTCGACGTCCGAGGACGTCACCACCCAGGTCATCGACAACCAGGTGCGGATCCGCGCGCAGCGGCGCAGCATCCAGCGCATCGAGGTGCTCCTCGACCGCGCGCAGAGCATCCGCGACATCATGTCGATCGAGACCCAGCTGACCCGTCGCCAGGCCGACCTCGACTCCCTCGAGCAGCGCCAGGCCTACCTGCAGGACCAGACCTCGATGTCCACCATCACCGTCTCGATCGAGCGCACGGCCGAGGAGCCGAGGACCGAGAAGGAGGAGGACGAGAGCGGCTTCGTCGCCGGCCTCTCCGACGGGTGGGACGGGCTCAAGGCGTTCGGCACCTGGACCGGTGAGCGCGCCGGCAACCTCCTGCCGTTCGCCGGCATCGGCCTGCTGATCGGCGTGCCGACGTGGCTGCTCGTGCGCGGCGCCGTACGACGCCGGCCGAAGGCGCCGGCCGCGACCAGCTAGAGCGCCGTCGTCCCCGACGCGACCAGCACGGCGGGGCCGGTCATCAGGATCCGGTCGTCGTCGGTCCAGGTCACCGAGAGGGTGCCGCCCGGCAGGTCGATGCGGTACGGCGTGCCGCGGCCCGCGTCGTCGGCGAGGGCCGTCGCGACCATCACCGCGCAGGCGCCGGTCCCGCAGGAGCGGGTCTCGCCGGCGCCGCGCTCGTGGACGCGCATCGCCACGTGGGCCGGCCCGCGCCGTACGACGAACTCGACGTTGACCCCGTCGGGGTAGACGCCCTCGTCGTGGAGCGGGGCGTCGTGGAGCGGGCCGACGTCGGCCAGCGACGCGCCCTCGTCGAGGAAGACCACCGCGTGCGGGTTGCCCATGCTGATGTGGACGGCCGGCCAGGTGCGCTTCTCGCCCTCGACGACGACCGAGACGTCGGAGGAACCGAAGACCTCGGGAGCCCCCATGTCAGCGGTGATCTTGCCGTCGGCCGCACCACCTGCGAATGTCAGCGTCTTCACGCCGCCGCGGGTTGCGACGGGCACCGGGCGGGTCGGGTCGACGAGGCCCTCGCGCGCGAGGTAGCGCCCGAACACCCGCACCCCGTTGCCGCACATCTCCGACAGCGACCCGTCGTGGTTGCGGTAGTCCATGAACCACTCGGCGCCCTGGCCGCGCCCCGCCTCGATCGCGTCGACGCGGATGACGCGCAGCACGCCGTCTCCCCCGATGCCGGCACGGCGGTCGCAGAGCGCCCGCACCCGCTCGGCCGACAGCTCGCCGTGCACGGACCCGTCGGGGTCGGGCAGCACCACGAAGTCGTTCTCGGTGCCGTGCCCCTTGAGGAACGGGTACGGCGCAGCGGTGGTCACTCGTCAAGGGTAGGTGAGGGTCAACCGAGGGGGCGGATGGCCATCGCCGAGCCGCCACCGCGCCGGGTCGGCTCGGCGACCGCAGTCATCCGGCCCTTGGCACCGATCCCGATCGCGGCGACCGCGCCGATCTCGGACGCGCTGGTGCCGGGCGCCCCGGCCACCACGAGGGTGTGCCCGTAGGCCTCGAGCGCGGCGCCGTACGCGTCGATGAACGCCTGCTCCGCGACCACGTTGGCGGTGTTGCGCTGCGTCGCGCGCGGCGCGGCGACCGCCCTGGGCAAGGACATCCCGAGGTCGAGACGGTTCATCAGCACCTGGAGGACGGTGGTGATGATCGTCGAGCCGCCCGGGGAGCCGAGCGCGAGCACCGGCTTGCCGTCATTTAGCACGATCGTCGGCGACATCGAGCTGCGCGGCCGCTTCCCGGGCTGGATCCGGTTGGGGTCGTCCTCGTCGTAGACGGTCGTGAAGTCGGTCAGCTCGTTGTTGAGGATGAAGCCGCGGTCGGGCACGACGATGCCCGATCCGCCCGTCTGCTCGATCGTCAGCGTGTAGGCGACCACGTTGCCCCACCGGTCGGCGGTGGTCAGGTGGGTCGTCGACCGGCCCTGGTTGTCGTCGGTGACGGCAGCGCCCGAGGCCGCCGGGCACTCCCCGTCGTAGGACGTGACGTCGCCGGGCGCGACCGGCTTCGGCGCCGCCGCATCGGGGTCGAGGTTGCAGGCGCGCTCGGCCGCGTAGTCGTCGTCGAGCAGGGCGCGCGTCGGTACGTCGACGTACGCCGGGTCGCCGACGTACGCCGCTCGGTCAGCGAACGCGAGCGCGGTCGCCTCGAGGTAGTGGTGGAGCGCCTGCTCCGGGGCCATCGACGACAGGTCGTACTGCTCGAGGATGTTGAGCGACTCCCCGACGGTGGTGCCGCCCGAGGACGACGGCGCCATGCCGTAGACGTCGTGCCCGCGGTAGGAGATGCGCGTCGGCCGCTGCCGGAGCGCTTCGTAGGCCGCGAGGTCAGCGCGCGTCATGCTGCCCGGCGGGACCGGGAGGTCGGTCGCACCGCTGACCGGAGGCCTCTGCACGGTGCGGGCGATCTCGGCTCCGAGCCGACCCTCGTAGAGCCAGTCGACGCCCTTGCGGCCGAGCTGACGGTAGGTCCGGGCGAGGTCGGGGTTGCGGAACCGGCTGCCGACGGCGGGCACGCCGTGGCGCAGCAGCAGGTCGGCCGACGAGGTGAACGTGCGGAAGCGCTCGGCGTTCTCCTGCGTCTGGAGGCGGAACGTCTCGTCGACGACGAACCCGCTCTGGGCGAGGTCGGCCGCCGGGGCGAGCGCGCGCCTGAGCGACAGCGTGCCCCAGCGGTCGAGCGCCTCGTCCCAGGTGGCCGGGGTGCCGGGCACGCCGACGGAGACGCCGCTCGTGACGAGCTCGGGTGAGAACCGGTAGGGCTGACCGGTCTCGGGGTTGATGAACGCGTCGGGCTGCATCGCGGCCGGGGCGGTCTCGCGACCGTCGATGGTCGCGACCCGGCCGGTGCGGGCGTTGTAGACGACGAAGTAGCCACCACCGCCGATGCCCGCGCTGTAGGGCTCGGTCACGCCGAGCGCCGCCGCGGTCGCCACGGCCGCATCGATGGCGTTGCCGCCGTCGCGCAGCACCTCGAGGCCGATCCGCGACGCGTCGGGGTCGACCGAGCTGACGGCGCCCCCGCGGCCGACGGCGACCGGGGCCTTGGGTGGCGGGTCGGCGGCCGGGGTGGCGGGCGGGGTCTCGTGACGGCCGTAAACGGCCTCCTCGACCACCGGGGCCGCGGCCTCCTCGACCACCGGGGTGGCCGCGGAGCTGCCGGGGCCCGCGCCGAGCAGCGAGGCGAGAAGGGTGAGGGCGCCAGCCGCTGCGGGCGCGGTCGATCGAGCAAGGCGATACATGGGGGTCCTCCCGAGATGAGGGTGACCCCCACCTTGCACCCAGGGTGGTTGATCCGTCGAGAGGCCGGGTCAGGTGTCGCTGGCCTTGTCCTCCGTCAGCGGGCCGACGACGCGGTAGCGGGAGGCGACGAACGCCTGGTTCTGCGCGGTCTCGAGGAGCTCGAGGTCGAGCCGGCGCGGGAAGATCTGCCGTCCCGCGCCGAGCACCACCGGTGCGACGTACACGACGACCTCGTCGAGCAGCCCGGCGTCGGCAAAGCTGCCGGCGAGCTCTCCCCCGCCGACGACCCACAGGTCCTTGCCGCCGGCGGCGGCGACCATGTCCTCGTAGACCGGGCGTACGTCGCCGGACGCGAACCGCACGTCGGCGCCGTCGGTCGTCGGCGGCTTCAGGTCGCGGGTGGTCATCACCCACGCGGGCATCGTGTAGGACCACTTGCCGTCCTCGTGGCGCATCACCCACTCGTAGGTGGTCGAGCCCATGACGATCGCGCCGATGTCCTTGATGAAGTCGTCGTAGTTGAGGGCGCCGCCCTGGTCGTTGGGCTGGCGCAGCAGCCAGTCGAGCGAGTCGTCGGGGTCGGCGATGAAGCCGTCGAGCGTGGTGGCGGTGTAGTAGGTCAGCTTCGTCATCGGGCGTCCTCTCCGGGGGTCTCGCCGCGCAGCTCGCGCAGCCAGTTGATCGGGTCTCCTTGGTCTGTCTCGACGCCGGTCGCGCGCAACATCTGCCGCACCAGCTGGCGACGGTGGGCCGCGTAGGTCAGCACGTGCGCGACCACGCTGCTCATCACGAAGCTCTCCGGCGGGTCGCACAGCGCGTCGACCAGCCGGTCGTCCCACGCGCCGCGGCGGTCGAGGTCACGGACGAACGCGAGCCAGCGGGCGGCGACGTCGTCGTGCCGGTCGCGGAGCGCGCCGGGGTCGGGGTCGGCCGGGTGCTCCGGGAAGTCGCCTCCCTCGATCGCGGCCAGCCACACCTCCTTGGTGAACACGTGGTGCTCGAGGGTCTTGGCGATGGAGGAGTCCTCGCCGTCCCAGCGGAGCACGGTGTGGCCGGCGAAGTGCTCGTGGCGGTAGTCCTCGTCGCTCAGTCCCTTCGCGACGTCGATCAGGTGCCGGGTGTCGTCCAGGTCGTGCTGCACGAGCTGCTCGGTCAGTGGGTTCATCGTCTGCTCCGTCGAGTGCACCCACAGCGACATCGGCGGGTGGAAGTGGATCCCGTTGGGGGCGGGCAGCCAGTGGCTGCCGGCGGGCGTGCTCGGGGTGTGCCCGAACGCCCTGCTGAACGCACGGCTGAACCCCTCGACCGACTCGTAGCCGGCCTCCCACGCGGCGTCGGTGACGGTGCCGCCCTCGCGCAGGCGCCACGCCGCACGCTCGAGCATCACCCGCCGCCGCATGGCGACCGGCGCCTCGCCCGCGCCGCGGGAGAGCAGCCGGTTGAAGTGGTACGGCGAGGTGTACGCGTCGCCGGCCATGTCCCCGAGCGTGCGGTTGTCCTCGTCGAGCACCGCGTCGAGGAGCTCGCGAAGTCGGTCGCGGGAGGTCATGGACTCAGTGTGGCCCGCCTCCGGCCGGGGCCGCTTGACCGTTCTTGCTCGGTGGAGGGGTCTCGATACGTCCTCGCCTAGCGGCTCGGACTACTCGACCAACCTGCGGGAGTCTCGACAAGCCGTGACAGGTTGGTCGAGTAGCCGGAGCCCCCTGGGGCTCCGGCGTATCGAGACCCCACCGGTGGCTACTCGACCACCCCGATGGCGGCGAGGGCGTGCTCGACCCGGTCGGGGTCGTCGTGGCGGACCCAGGTGATCCGCGGGTCGTTGCGCCACCACGCGAGCTGGCGCCGGGCGAAGCGCCGGGTGGCGATCACGGTCCGCTCGCGCGCCTCGTCGAGGGTCAGCTCGCCGGCGAGGTGCGCCATCACCTGCTGGTAGCCGATCGCCCGGCCCGCGGTGCGACCGTCGGCGAGCCCGACGTCGAGCAGGCGCCGCACCTCGTCGACGAAGCCCGCCTCGAACATCTCGTCCACGCGCTGCGCGATGCGCGACTCGAGGAGATCGCGGTCGATGCTGATCCCCACCTGCACGGTGCGCGGGTCGGCGTACACCTGCTCGGGCAGGCGGGCGCTGAACGGCATGCCGGTGATCTCGATGACCTCGAGCGCGCGCACGACGCGGCGCCCGTTCTCGACCTCGATCCGCTCGGCGGAGACGGGGTCGAGCTCGGCCAGCCGGCGGTGCAGTACGGCGCTGCCGACCTCTGCCAGCTCGGCCTCGAGCCGCGCGCGCACCTCCTGGTCCGTGCCGGGGAAGTCGAAGCGGTCGACGATCGCGCGGGTGTAGAGCGCCGACCCGCCGACGAGCACCGGCGTCGCGCCGCGGGCGCGGAGCTCGGCGATCTTCGCGCGGGCCCAGCCCTGGAACTCCGCGACCGTCGCCGGCTCGGTGACGTCGAGGAGGTCGAGCAGGTGGTGCGGGATGCCGCGCCGCTCGGCGGGCGGCAGCTTCGCCGTACCGATGTCCATGCCGCGGTAGATCTGCATCGCGTCGGTGTTGACGATCTCGCCGCCCAGGCGCTCCGCGAGGTCGAGCGACAACGCCGTCTTGCCCGCGGCCGTCGGGCCGACGAGCGCGACGATCGGCGGGACGGTCATGGCCCCCAGTCTCCCAACGGCAATAGGGTGTCGCGTGAGCGGCCCACCGGGGTCGCCGCCACCAGCAAGGGGGAACTTCTCGTGGGATTTCTCGATGACGCCAAGGACAAGCTGGCCGACGCCGTCGACAGCCAGGGCGACAAGATCGGCGACGGCCTCGACAAGGCCGGCGACCTGATCGGCGACAAGACCGGTCTCGGCGACAAGGTCGACGTCGGCGTCGACAAGGCCAAGGACGCGCTCGACGGTCTCGACGGCAAGAACGACGACATCAGCTGAGCTTGTCGATCCACGACCCCGCTACCGGCAAGCTCCGGTTCGCGATCGTCCCCGCCGCGTACGTCTTCCTGCTGAGGGAGTCGCACGCCGGCGGGGACGCCGCCACCGAGGTGCTGCTCCAGCTCCGGCGCGGCACCGGCTACATGGACGAGCACTGGGCGGCCGCTGGCGCCGGCCACGTCGAGCGCGGCGAGACCGCCGAGGACGCCGCCCGTCGCGAGTGCCGCGAGGAGATCGCGGTCGACGACCTCGACCTCCGCTTCGCCACCGCCATGCAGCGCACCGCCCGCGACCTGCCGATCGACGAGCGGGTCGACTTCTTCTTCACCGCCCGCGGCTGGTCGGGCGAGCCGCGCATCGTCGAGCCGGCCAAGTGCGCCGACCTGCGCTGGTTCCGGCTGGATGACCTGCCCGACCCGGTCGTGCCGCACGAGCTGGTCGTGCTCGAGGGACTCCGGGCGGGCACCCTCCCACCACTGACGCACTTCGGCTTCTGACCGCGCCACAGCCGGTTGCGATCCGGCCGAGTGGCTACCTCTTGTCCAGGACGTGAGGAAGGGGAG
Organism: Nocardioides thalensis; assembly: GCF_013410655.1. NCBI lineage: Bacteria > Bacillati > Actinomycetota > Actinomycetes > Propionibacteriales > Nocardioidaceae > Nocardioides > Nocardioides thalensis. Next base: position 627,574 of record NZ_JACCFP010000001.1, on the reverse strand, counting down.
CGATGAGCGACGAGACGAAGCGGCCGACCCCGACGGTCGAGCCGCCCCAGCCACCACCGGGCGGCCCGAACGCGATCGGCGGCGTCGGCGGTGACGGCGCGGCGACGGCCGGCGACCATCCCTTGCCGCGCGACTTGGTGCCGGCGACCGAGCCACCGGTACCGGACGACGTGCAGGAAGAGCTCGAGGAGACCGAGGACACCGACACCCAGGCGACCAAGGGTGAGGCGGAGCCGAGGCCGGACGAGGAGTCGCCGGCCTGATCCCGGCCTCAACGGCCGGTGCCGATTAGGTGCGAGGTCGCAGGTGGTTGCGGTTCAGACGGCTGGGCACGAGAGAGGCCGCTTGGGCTCGGTCGCCGCGCTCGGGCGGCGGGTTTCCTGCCTTGACTGACGTCAGTCAAGGCACATCACGCGGCGTGACCGTCAGCCGGCCCGCGCGCGACCAACCGCGACGCTCCCTCGTCTCTGCTGCTTGAACCGTGAGTACCGCGGCGCAGCCGGCCGCACGGACTGCAACCGCCGCGCCACCACCCGCCGAGCCACGTCGAGGGAGACATCCGGCACCAGAGCCGCCAGCCCCAGCCGCAGGCCGTCAACCAACGCGCACAGCTCGGTGACGTCATCGTCGTCCGGATACGCACGCATCCACGTGCTCAGTCGATGCCGCGTCATCTCCCGCTCCTCCGACTGCACCGCCGACACCGCGGCGGCGGGGTCGGGGTTGCCGGCGGCAGCCTCTCCGCGCGCAAGCTCGGCCAGGCCCGACCAGACTCGGACACCGAGCACTTCGTCGTCCGTCGCGGGCAGGGCGGGCATCGGTGGGTCCTCCGCCCATGCTGCCCGGGTCCAGGCCAACCACCGGTCGCCGTACGTGAGCACGGTCAGCTGCAGAAAGCGGTGGCGCGCGCCCGCCGGGTCGGCGAGGCGCTGGCTCAGCGACTGCTTGGTCACGCCCATCCAGCGCGCGACCGCCGCGAGGTTGAGGCCGGCGGCACCGCGCTCGGCCAGGACTGCGACGGCGCCGTCCGCGAGGATGTCTTCGAGGCCGGGGGCATCGGGGCGCAGGAACGGGGACACCCCGACAGGCTGGCACCCAGGTGAACCCGGCGTACCCGCCCTCCACAGGCGGGCCGGCAGTCCAGGGGCTAGCCGCAGACCGGGGCGTCCGGCAGCGGAGCCGGGACGCCGACGGCCGGCATGCCGAGCCCGACGGCGGAAGGGGTCGGCTCCGCGGTGCGGCGCTCCCACGCGTCGCCGGAGCGGGTACGGCGGACGTCGAGCACGTCGCCGTCCGCCTCGAGGTAGTGGGGCGCGCCGCGAGTGATCCGGACGGTGACCATGTCGCCGGGGCGCACGCCGTTGGTTGAGGTGCGAGGCGCCCCAGCGCCGAGCCTCGAAACCCCGCCGGCGTTGAAGTGCACCAGCCGGTTGTCCGGCGCCCGGCCCGACATCCGTCCGGTGCCGGCGTCCTTGCGGCCCTCGCCCTCGGAGACGAGGAGCTCGAGCACGCGGCCCTCCTGGGCGCGGTTCTCGTCCCAGGAGACCTGGTTCTGGAGGTCCACCAGCCGCTGGTAGCGGTCCTTCACGACCTCCGGCGGCACCTGGTCGTCGAGCACGGCGGCCGGGGTGCCGGGGCGCTTGGAGTACTGGAACGTGAACGCGCCGGAGAACCGCGCCGCGCGCACGACGTCGAGCGTCGCCTGGAAGTCCTCCTCGGTCTCGCCGGGGAAGCCGACGATGATGTCGGTGGTGATCGCCGCGTCGGGCATCGCCGCGCGGACCCGGTCGATGATGCCGAGGAACTTCGACTGCCGGTAGGAGCGGCGCATCGCCTTGAGCACGCGGTCGGAGCCCGACTGGAGCGGCATGTGCAGCGACGGCATCACGTTGGGGGTCTCGGCCATCGCGGCGATCACGTCGTCGGTGAACTCCGCCGGGTGGGGCGAGGTGAACCGCACCCGCTCCAGGCCGTCGATCTCGCCGCACGCCCGGAGCAGCTTGGAGAACGCCTGGCGGTCGCCGAACTCCACGCCGTAGCTGTTGACGTTCTGCCCCAGCAGCGTGATCTCCGAGACGCCCTCGGCGACCAGCGCCTCGATCTCGGCGAGGATCTCCCCCGGCCGGCGGTCCTTCTCCTTGCCGCGCAGGCTCGGCACGATGCAGAACGTGCAGGTGTTGTTGCAGCCGACCGACACCGACACCCAGGCGGCGTACGCCGACTCGCGCTTGGTCGGCAGCGTCGACGGGAACACCTCGAGCGACTCGAGGATCTCGACCTGCGCCTCCTCCTGCACGCGGGCGCGCTCCAGCAGGACCGGCAGCGAGCCGATGTTGTGGGTGCCGAACACGACGTCGACCCAGGGCGCCTTGCTCGTGATCGTGGCGCGGTCCTTCTGCGCGAGGCAGCCGCCGACGGCGATCTGCATCCCCGGCCGCTTCGCCTTGATCGGCGCGAGGTGCCCGAGGTTGCCGTAGAGCTTGTTGTCCGCGTTCTCACGAACGGCGCAGGTGTTGAACACGACGACGTCGGCCTGCTCCCCTTCGGGAGCGGCGACGTACCCCGCCTCCTCGAGCAGCCCGCCGAGGCGCTCGGAGTCGTGGACGTTCATCTGGCACCCGTAGGTGCGGACCTCGTACGTGCGTGCGGTGCTCATGACGGGAAAAGGGTACGGCGCGGCGCCGCGCCCGCCCGAATCCCAGCGGAAGTCGCCCGCGCCGCGGTCAGGACAGGTGCCGTCCCGCGATCCGCTCCCCGAGCCGCTCCAGGATGGGCGCCGGCTCCCGGATGCAGGTGGCGACGTCCGGCTCCACCTCGGTCAGCGCGTACGCCGCGGCGATGCCCGCCCCGTGCAGGGCGGCGTCGTCGAGCGAGAGCTGGCCGCACACCGCAACGACCTCGGCACCGGCGGCGCGCGCCCGCGTGGAGACTCCGATCGGCGCCTTGCCGTTGAGGCTCTGCTCGTCGAGCGCGCCTTCGCCCGTGACCACGAGGTCGCACCCGGCGACCGCCTCGTCGAAGCCGACCAGGTCGAGCACGAGGTCGATGCCGGGACGCAGCTCCGCGCCGAGGACGGCGAGCGCCGCGAACCCGACGCCGCCGGCCGCTCCTGCCCCGGCGGCGTCCCGGAGATCCTGCCCGGTGGTGGCGCCGACGACGTCGGCCCACCGCGCCAGGGCGTCCTCGAGCCGCGCGACGTCGGCCGGGCCGGCGCCCTTCTGCGGGCCGTAGACAGCAGCGGCGCCGCGCGCCCCGAGCAGCGGGTTGTCCACGTCGCAGGCCACGACGACCCGCGCCTCGCGGAGACCCGGGTGCAGCCCAGCGAGGTCCAGGTCGGCGACGTCGGCCAACGCGGCGCCCCCGTCGGCGATCGGCGTACCGTCCGCCCCGAGCGCGCGGGCGCCCAGCGCGGCCAGCATCCCGCTGCCTCCGTCGGTGCTGGCGCTGCCGCCGATGCCGATGACGATCTCGCGGCAGCCGGCCTCGAGTGCCGCCGCGACGGCGTCGCCGAGCCCGCGCGACGAGGCGGTCAGCGGCGCGAGGGCGTCGGGAGGCAGCAGCGCGAGCCCGCACGCGTCGGCCATCTCGACGACCGCGGTGTCACCGCTCCGCGCGAAGGCAGACAGGTGCGGCTCACCGGTCGGCCCGGCCACCTCGACCGGCACCCGTTCGAACCCGCCGGCGAGGGCGGCGGCGAGCGTGCCGTCGCCGCCGTCGGCCACCGGCAGGCAGCGGACGACGGCCCCGGGCGCCACGCGCCCGATGCCGAGCGCCACCGCCGCCGCGACGTCCGCGGCATCCAGCGAGCCCTTGAACTTGTCCGGTGCGACCAGCACCCGCGGCGCGGCCGTCATGCCGGGGGCGGCCCGGAGGAGTCGCGGACGACCAGCTCGTGCCCGGTCGTACGGCGCCGCGGCCTGCCGGCGGGCGGCTTCAGCGCCAGCTCGAGCGCGAGCGCGCCCATCTCGCTCATCGGGAGCCGGATCGTGGTCAGGGACGGCGCCAGGTCCTGGGCCACCGCGACGTCGTCGAAACCGGTCACCGAGATCCGCTCCGGCACCGCGATGCCGCGGGACCGGAGCGCCGACAGCACCCCGATCGCCATGTCGTCGTTGAGTGCGAGCACCGCGGTCACGTCGGGATGATCGGCCAAGATCCGCTCGGCGGCAACCTTCCCGCCCTCGCGGGTGAACGCCACCTCGACGACCGGCACGTCCGCGAAGTCGAGTCCCTCGGCCGCGAACGCCTCGGCGACGCCGGCGAGGCGGTCGGCGATCGTGGTCAGTCCCTGCCAGCCGGTGGCGACGGCGATGCGCCGGTGACCGAGTCCCAGCAGGTGCTCGGCGACGGCGCGACCGCCGGCGACGTTGTCGGGCAGGACGGCGTCGACGCCGAGGTGGTGGCGGCCGATCACCGCCACCCGGCCGCCCGCCTCACGGTAGGCCTGGAGGTCCGTGCGGGCCGCGTTCTGGAGGGCGGGATCGACGAATCCCGACCCGGCCACGACGATCGCCCCGACGCGGTTGGCCACGAGCGTCCGGATCTGGTCCAGCTCGCGCTCGGGGTCGCGCCCGGTGTGGCAGATCTGCACGGTGAGTCCCTCGTCGGCGCCGACGCGGAGCACGCCGCTCGCGATCTCGGCGAAGTAGGGGTCCCCGATCTCGTGCACCACGAGGCCGACGGACCGCGAGGTCCCCGCGGCGAGGCTGCGCGCGTGCAGGTTGGCCACATAGCCCATCTGGCGGGCCACCTCGCGCACGCGCTCGGCCACCGACTCGCTCACTCCGGGCGCTCCGGACAGGCTGCGTGAAGCCGTCGCGATCGACACACCCGCTGCGGTCGCGACGTCCTGCAGCCGCAGCGCCCCTCCCTGCTTCGACACGGCGACGGCCCCCTTCCCCGTGGTCCTGGATGTCCGGAAGTGACCCTTGCCACATCCGAGCGGTCGTGCTTAGAGTAGCCGAAAGCGCTTACGAAAGCGCTTACGCCCCACCGGCCGTACCTCCACGAGGAGTGTCATGAAGTTCCCGAGCAGCCTCCGTCTCTCCGCCCTCGCGCTCGTCAGCAGCCTCGCCCTCACCGGCTGCATCGACAGCGGCGGCGGGGAGAGCGACGCAGAAGACGACGACACGATCCGCATCGGCATCTCGCTGCCGCTGACCGGCGACTACGCCGAGCCCGGCAAGGGCATCCAGCGCGGCTACGAGGCCTGGGCCGCGTGGACCAACGAGAACGGCGGCCTGCTCGGCAAGCAGGTGGAGCTGGAGATCCTGGACGACCAGTCCAGCGCCGAGCGGGTCGCGCAGGACTACGAGCGGCTGATCAACCAGGACGGCGTCGACCTCATCGTCGGCCCGTTCTCCACCCGCCTCGTGATCCCGGCGGCGCAGGTCGCCCAGGACTACGGCTTCGTGTTCATCGAGCCCGCCGGCGCGGCGCCCGAGGTCTTCGAGCAGGGCTTCGAGAACCTCTTCTACGCGGCGCCGGCCGTGGCCGACGACCACTACAACCACCTCGCGGACTACATCGAGCAGATGCCGGCCAACGAGCGGCCCAAGACCGTCGCGGTCGCGTCGATGGACGACCCGTTCGCCATGGGCACGGCCTACGGCCTGCGCGACAAGCTCGACGAGATGGGCATCCGGATCGTCGTCGACGAGGTCTACCCGCCCAACACCACCAACTTCGACAGCATCGCGGCCAAGATCGCCGACAGCAACGCCGACATGGTGATCGGCGGCACGCAGTACCAGGACGCCGTCAACCTGATCCTCGCCCTCCAGCAGCTCGACTACCAGCCGAAGATGGCCGCGTTCTCGACGGCTCCCACCGAGCCCGAGTTCGAGAAGGCGATCGGCGGCAAGACCGAGGGCATCCTCGCCCCCACCGGCTACACGCCGCAGGCGGAGTACCCGTCCAACCAGGAGTTCGTCGAGTTCTACACCGACACCTACGGCGAGGCGCCGTCGGAGGACCAGGCCAACGCCTGGACGACCGGCCAGGTGCTCGCCGCCGCCGTCGAGGCCGCCGACTGCGCGGAGTCCGCGCTCGAGGACCCCGAGTGCCACCAGACGATGATCGACTGGCTGCACGAGAACGAGGTCGAGACCGTGGTCGGCCCGCTGTCGTGGGACGAGGCCGGTCGGCCGCAGAGCGCCCACATGGTCCAGCAGTGGATCGACGGCGAGATCCGGATCGTGCTCCCCGAGGAGCAGGCCGAGGCCGACCTGATCGCTGACAAGCCCGCCTGGTGACCCGGAAGGTCTGAGCTCTCCATGTCCCTGCTCCTCCAGAGCATCGTCCTCGGCCTGCTGCTGGGAGGGCTCTACGCCCTCCTGGCCGCCGGCCTGACCCTCTACTTCGGCGTGATGCGGGTGGTGATGATCGCCCACTCGGCGTTCCTGATCCTCGCCGCCTACCTCGCCTGGTACTTCAACACCGAGACCGGGCTCGACCCGCTGCTGTCGCTCGTCATCACCGTCCCGCTGTTCTTCCTCGTGGGCGTCGGCATGCAGCGGCTGCTCATCAGCCGGCTCCGCCCGGCGACGCTCACGATGATGTCGGTGCTGCTGACGTTCGCGATCGCGCTGGTGATCGAGGGCCTGCTCGGCTACATCTGGTCCGGCAGCCAGCGCCGGATCCGGCTGCCCTACGGCGGCAGCGACATCGAGATCCTCGGCGCCAACATCGCCGTGGTGAAGCTGATCGCGTTCGGTCTCGCGGCCGCGTCGCTCGTCGCGCTCTTCCTGCTCCTGACGAAGACGCGCTTCGGCCAGGCGCTCCGCGCGACGATCCAGCACCCGGAGGCGGCCGAGCTGCTCGGCATCAACACCGACCGGGTGGCCGGCTACGGCTTCGGTCTCGGGCTCGCCACGGCGGCCATCGGCGGCACCGCGCTGTCGCTGGACGCGACGATCTACCCCTCGCTGCACTGGCACTGGATCGGCCCGCTGATGGCGATCATCGTCGTCGGCGGCCTCGGCAGCATCCCCGGCGCCGCGATCGCGGCCATGGTCCTCGGCCTGAGCCAGAGCCTGCTCCAGATCGAGCTCGGCACGACCTGGGCCCAGACCTGCTTCTACCTCGCCCTGTTCCTGACCCTGATGGTGCGCCCCCAGGGATTCTTCGGAGGTCGTCTTGCCCAGCGCTTCTGACACCGTCACCCCGGCGACTGCTGCGACGCAGCGACGCTCCGGCGGCGCCGCGATCGTGCTCAAGCTCGCCGGCGTGGTCGTCCTCGCGGCAGCCGTGCTCTCGTTCCCGTCGATCGCCGCGAACCCGTTCATCCTGTCCGTCGGCGTCGTGATCATGAGCTACGCCGTCCTGGCCACCGGCTGGAACTTCATGGGCGGGTTCACCGGCTACATGTCGCTCGGCCACGCGGCGTACGCCGGACTCGGCGGCTACGCGACCGGGCTGCTGATCCTCGAGGTCGACATGAATCCGTGGGTCGCGCTGGCGCTCGGAGGTCTCATCACGGCGGCGATCGCCGTGCCGATCGGCATCGCGAGCCTGCGCGTGCGCGGCGCGTCGTTCGTGATCGTCTCGATCGCGTTCGTGCTGATCCTGCTGCTCGTCTTCCAGTCCTGGGCGAGCTTCACCGGCGGGTCCAACGGCCTTCGGGTTCCGCGTCCGTGGGGGCCGGAGGTGCTCCGGCCGGAGCAGCACGAACGCTTCTTCTACCTGTTCACCGCGCTCCTCGCCGTCGCGCTGCTCGTGTGGTGGCTCATCGACCGCTCGCGCTTCGGCATCGGCCTCAAGGCGATCCGCGAGGACGAGGACAAGGCCCAGGCGCTCGGCGTACCGACCTTCGGCTACAAGCTGGTCGCGTTCGTGCTGTCGGCGTTCGTCACCGCCCTCGGCGGGGGCCTCTACGCGCTGTGGTTCGGCTACCTCGACCCCGTCTTCCAGTTCTCGATCCTCGGCGGCGCCTACATGGTGCTGATGAGCCTGCTCGGCGGCGTCCGCAGCCTGTTCGGCCCGCTGCTGGGAGCCGTGATCGTCGGCTACGCCGTGGAGTTCTTCAAGGCGGAGTACGGCGACTCGCAGTTCCACCTCACCGCCACAGGCCTGCTCCTCGCCGTCGTCGTCCTGTTCATGCCGGACGGCATCCTCCCCGCGGCCGCCGGGCTGGTGAAGCGGTTCCGGCCGCAGTCCTCGTCGATCCGCGAGGTGACCGCGGCCGAGCTCGCCGAGCAGCGCCGCGCCGCCCAGGGCGGCGACCAGTCCGCCGGCGGCACCCACCGCCGCGTCACCGAAGGAGCGCGCTCATGACCGCGACCGCGACCGTCACCGGGCTCGAGACCCGCGGCCTCGCCAAGGCGTTCGGCGGCGTCCGCGCCGTCGACGGTGCCGACGTCACGTTCCACCACGGCAAGGTCAACGCGCTGATCGGGCCCAACGGCTCCGGCAAGACGACGTTCTTCAACTGCGTCACCGGCATGATCAAGCCCGACACCGGGACGGTGACGTACGACGGCCGCGACATCACGGGCAAGGCACCGCACCGGATCGCGCGCGCCGGGATCGGGCGCAGCTTCCAGCTCTGCCGGATCTTCCCGCGGATGACCGTCCTGGAGAACGTGCTGGCGGCGGTGCGGCCGCCGAGCGTCCCGCTGCTGCTGGCGTCCGCGCGCCACAAGGGCGACATCGACCGCGCCCGCGAGCTGCTCACCCGGGTCGGGATCGAGCACCTCGAGTCGGTCGAGGCCCGCGACCTGTCCTACGGGCAGCAGAAGCTGCTCGAGCTGGCCGGCGTGCTGATGGCAGACCCCGAGACGATCATGCTCGACGAGCCGGCGGGCGGCGTGAACCCCGCCCTCATCGACCGGATCGCCGGACTGGTCCGCTCGCTCAACGCGGAGGGCCGCACGTTCATCGTGGTCGAGCACAACATGGACCTGGTCATGAGCCTCTCCGACCACGTCGTGGTGTTCGACCGCGGCCGCCCCATCTGCGAGGGCCCGCCCTCGGTCGTTCAGAACGACCCCCGAGTCCTGGAGGCCTACCTTGGCATCTGAGTACCTGCTCGAGCTCGACGACATCGAGGCCGGCTACGGCCGGGCGGCCCTGGTGCTGCGCGGCCTGACCGTCAAGGTGCCGCCCGGCACCGTGGTCTGCCTCGTGGGCCCCAACGGCGCGGGCAAGTCCACCGTGCTGAAGGTCGCCAGCGGGATGCTGAAGCCGCGCGCCGGCACCATCCGCGTCTGCGGCGAGGACGTGACGTCCCACGGTCCGCAGAAGATGCTCGCCGCGGGCCTCTCCCACGTGCTCCAGGGCCACAGCGTCTTCAAGGAGATGTCGGTCGAGGAGAACGTCATGCTCGGCGCCTACACCGTCAAGGACAAGGCCGAGATCGCCGACCGAGTGGCGTTCGTCAAGGAGCTGTTCCCCGTGGTCGCCGAGCGCTGGAAGGCGCTCGCCGGCGCCCTGTCCGGCGGCCAGCAGAAGCAGGTCGAGTTCGCGCGGTCGCTGATGGTCAGCCCGCGGGTCGTCCTGCTCGACGAGCCGTCGATGGGCCTGGACCCCAAGGCCACCGAGACCGTCTTCCAGCAGGTGGTGCGGATGCGCGACGCCGGCACCGCGGTGCTGCTCGTGGAGCAGAACGCCCGCCGTGCCCTGGAGACCGCCGACCTCGGCTGCGTGCTCGACCTCGGCCGCGTGCACATCTCCGGGCCCGCCAACGACCTCCTGCACGACCCGCAGCTCGCCGAGCTCTACCTCGGCGGCCGGCCCAAGGCCGCCGCCGCACCGACCCCGTCCGATTGAACGTCCGACCGACGTCCGACCGCCCCGACAGACCTCCGCACCCCTCGAGGACCTCATGCCAGACACGACCTACCGCATCCTGATGAACGGCGTCACCGGCCGGATGGGATACCGCCAGCACCTGCTCCGCTCGATCCTCGCGATCCGCGACGACGGCGGGGTCGCGCTCCCCGACGGGAGCCGGTTGCAGGTGGAGCCGGTCCTGCTCGGCCGCAACGCCGACAAGCTGGCGCGGATGGCCGACGAGCACGACATCGCCGAGTGGTCGACCGACCTCGACGCCGCCCTCGCCGACGACCCGGCGCCGATCTACTTCGACGCCCAGGTGACCAGCGAGCGCAAGAAGGCGATCCTCAAGGCCGCCGCGGCCGGCAAGCACGTCTTCACCGAGAAGCCGATCGCCGAGTCCGTCGACGAGGGCCTGGAGCTGGTGGCGGCCGCGGAGCGGCACGGCATCATCAACGGCGTCGTCCACGACAAGCTCTACCTGCCGGGGCTGATGAAGCTCAAGCGGCTCGTCGACGGCGGGTTCTTCGGGCGGATCCTGTCCGTTCGCGGGGAGTTCGGCTACTGGGTGTTCGAGGGCGACTACCTGCCCGCGCAGCGCCCGAGCTGGAACTACCGCGCCCAGGACGGCGGCGGGATGGTCCTCGACATGTTCTGCCACTGGAACTACGTGCTGGAGAACCTCTTCGGACGGGTCGAGGCGGTCACCGCGAAGGCGGTCACCCACATCCCCGAGCGGTGGGACGAGAAGGGCGAGCGCTACGACGCGACCGCCGACGACGCGGCGTACGCCATCTTCGAGCTGGCGGGCGGGATCATCGCCCAGGTCAACTCCTCGTGGGCGGTCCGGGTGGAGCGCAAGGAGCTCGTCGAGTTCCAGGTCGACGGGACCCACGGCTCCGCCGTCGCCGGGCTGTTCGGCTGCCGGGTGCAGCCGCGCGAGCTCACCCCGATGCCGGTGTGGAACCCCGACGTCCCGACCTCGGAGGACTTCCGCGCCCAGTGGAGCGAGGTGCCCGACAACCGCACGTTCGGCAACGGCTTCCGCGCGCAGTGGGAGGAGTTCCTGATCGACGTCCACCACGGCCGGCCGCACCCGTTCGACTTCGCCGCAGGCGTCCGCGGACTCGAGCTCGTGGACGCCGGGCTGCGCTCCTCCGCCGAGGGCCGCCGGGTCGAGATGCCCGCCCGGGCGACGTCATGACGGTCCTCACCGACCGGGACGTCCGGATCCCGGGAGCCGACGGGCGCTGGGAGGTCGTGCGCCTCCACGAGCCGCGCGCCTGGACCGAGCACCCCGCGCCGTTCCGCAGCCGCGTCGCGTTCGCCGCGGCCCATGTGGTGGCCGACCCGCTCGGCGAGAACGTGCCCGGTGCACCCGCGGTCGTCGACTGGGACGCGACGCTCGGCTTCCGGCGCCACCTGTTCCGCTACGGGTTCGGCGTCGCCGAGGCGATGGACACCGCGCAGCGCAACATGGGCCTCGACTGGCCCGCGGTCCAGGAGCTCGTACGCCGCAGCGCGCACCAGGCCGAGGAGCTCGGTGCCCGGATCGCGTCCGGCGCCGGCACCGACCACCGCGACCGGCTCGCCACCCCGGCCGACGTGCGCGAGGCCTACCTCGAGCAGGTCGGCTTCGTGGAGTCCACCGGGTCGCAGGTCATCGTGATGGCCTCGCGCCAGCTCGCCGCGGTCGCGGCCGGTCCCGACGACTACCTCGCGGTCTACGACGCCGTGCTCGGCCAGGTGCGTGAGCCGGTGATCCTGCACTGGCTCGGGGAGATGTTCGACCCGCAGCTGCGCGGCTACTGGGGATCGACCGACGTCGCGGCGGCGACCGCCACCTTCCTCGACCTGGTCGCGGCGCACGCCGACAAGGTCGACGGCGTCAAGGTGTCACTGCTCTCCGCCGACCACGAGACCGGCCTGCGCGCCGCCCTTCCCGACGGCGTGCGGCTCTACACCGGCGACGACTTCAACTACCCCCAGCTCATCCGCGGTGACGGCACCCACCACTCCGACGCGCTCCTCGGCGCGTTCGCCGCCGTCGCGCCGGCGGCGTCCGCCGCACTGGCCGCGCTCGACGCGGGCGACCTGGCGGCGTACGACGCGGAGATGGCGCCCACACTGCCGCTCTCGCGGCACGTGTTCGAGGCGCCGACGTGGCACTACAAGACCGGGATCGCGTTCCTGTCGTGGCTCTGCGGACACCAGCCGGGGTTCACGATGGTCGGCGGCCTCCAGTCCGCGCGCAGCGTGGTCCACCTCGGCCGGCTGCTCGCGCTGGCGAACGACGCACGCCTCCTCCCCGACCCCGACCTCGCGGCGCACCGGCTCGGCGTGTGGCTCGAGGGCGCAGGGGTGCGGCCGTGACCGTGCAGGAGCGCGCCGCGCTCGACGTCCCGTCAGCAGCCCCGGCCCGGGTGCCCACGCCCGCGCCCGGGGACGCCCGGCTGGCGCGGCTCTCGCTCAACCAGAAGACCGTCGACCGGTGGTCGCTGAAGGAGGCGGTCGAGGGCTGCGTCGCTCACGGGATCCCGGCGCTCGGGGTGTGGCGGGAGCCGCTCCAGGAGGCCGGTCTCGACGACGCGGTGCGGATGATCGGCGACGCCGGGTTGCGCGTGTCGTCGCTGTGCCGTGGCGGGTTCTTCACCGGGGCCGACCCGGTCGAGCAGCGCCGGCGGCACGACGACAACGTCCGTGCGCTCGACGAGGCCGCCGCGCTCGGCGCCCCGTGCCTGGTGCTGGTGCCGGGCGGTCTGCCGGAGGGTGACCGCGATCTCGCCGGCGCCCGCGGCCGCGCGGCCGCCGCGATCGAGGCGCTGGTCCCCCACGCCCTCGACGTCGGCGTCCGGCTCGCCATCGAGCCGATGCACCCGATCTTCGCCGCCGACCGCGGCGTGGTGTCGACCCTGGCCCAGGCCCTCGACATCGCGGACCCGCTCCCGCCGGAGGCCGTGGGCGTCGTCGTCGACACGTTCCACGTCTGGTGGGAGCCCGGCGTGGAGGAGCAGATCGCCCGCGCCGGCGGCCGGATCGCGAGCTTTCAGGTCTGCGAGTGGATCACCCCGCTCCCGCCGGACGCCCTGCTCTCCCGCGGGATGATGGGCGACGGCCACATCGACTTCGCCCACCTCTCCCGGTGCGTGGCGGCCGCGGGCTACCGCGGCGACGTCGAGGTGGAGATCTTCAACGCCGACGTCTGGTCGGCCGACGGCGACGCCGTGCTCGACACGATCGCCCGCCGCTACGTCGAGCTCGTGGAGCCGTTCGCCTAGGCGATCGCCGGGCGCCCCCTGACTGCACCGCACCGCACCCACTCGGAAAGGTCGTGAGCACATGCAGCACCCACCTCGTCGGCGGCGATTCCTCGCGCTGGCCGTCAGTGCCGGTCTCGGGGCGGCACTGACGGTCGCGCCGCCCGGCACCGCCGCGCAGGACCCGGCGGCGCCGTACGTCATCGTCACCGCCGCGCCCACCCCGGAGCACTGGGACCCGCTCCACGACGACCTGTGGTCGTTCGAGCACGGCCAGGTCGTGCTCACCCGGGCGGGCACCAACCCCGGTCCCCCGCGGCGGCCGTTCGAGTACGCCGTCGTGACCAAGGGGCCCGAGCTCGGCTCGGTCAGCGTCTCCGCGGAGGTGCGCATCGACGAGCCCGTCACCGTCAACAACCGCGACGTGATCATCGTCTGGAACTACCAGTCGCCCACGCGCTTCTACTACGCCCACGTGTCGCAGGACAACACGATCTACCCGCACAACGGGATCTTCGTGGTCGACAACGCCGACCGGCGCCGGATCGACGACCAGTGGAACGGGTCCGTCGGCGCACCGCCGGCGATCACCGACGCCGAGTGGCACGACGTCCGCGTCGACTACGACGCGGAGACCGGCGAGATCGGCGTGTACGTCGACGGCGCCGCCGAGCCCCTGATGACCGCCACCGACACCACGTTCTCCGGTGGCCGGGTCGGCTTCGGGTCCTTCGACAACTTCGGCCGCACGCGGCACTTCTCAGCGAGGGGCATCCCCGCCTCCTCCTGATCCCCACCCTCGGAAAGGAACCCCTCTCCATGCGCACCACCACCCGGTGGCTGGCTGCTGCCGCGGGCACGATGCTCGCGGTGACGCTCGCCCCGCTCTCCCCCTCGGCAACGGCCGACGACCACTACGACACCCCCATCACCGATCCGCTCCCGCCGTCGCAGTCGCCGACGCAGTCCACCCTCGGGCTGGTCCTCGAGGAGTACGCACAGCTGCCCGAGACCAAGCCCAACGGCCCGTGGACCGACGGCCGGATCGGCACGCGGCACAACCGCATCAACTACATCGGCGAGGTCCCGGACGGGTCCGGACGGATGTACGTCCCGGACCTCAACGGCCCGATGTACCTGCTCGACGGCGAGGAGCAGCACGTCTACCTCGACTTCCGGGAGCGGTTCCCGAACTTCATGTCGTGGCGCGGCATGGGGACCGGTGCCGGCTTCATGACGTTCCACCCCGAGTTCGAGACCAACGGCAAGCTCTACACGGTCCACTCCGAGACCCCGAACGCGCCGGGCGAGTCGACGTACCCGCCCCAGCCCAACGGGTCCAGCGCCGTGCAGAGCGTGGTGACCGAGTGGACCGCCGACGACCCCTCGGCCAACACGTTCAGCGGCACCAGCCGGGAGATCTTCCGCTTCCGCTTCAGCGGACAGATCCACGCGGTCCAGCAGATCGACTTCAACCCGACCGCGCAGCCCGGGGACGAGGACTACGGCCTGCTCTACCTGGCGGTCGGCGACGGCGGCATCGGCGTCAGCACCTCGGTGCCCCAGGACATGGACACCCCGGCCGGCAAGATCCTGCGCATCGACCCGCTGGGGGACGACGCACCCAACGGCCAGTACGGCATCCCGCCGACCAACCCGTTCGTCGACGAGCCCGGCGCGCTGGGCGAGATCTACGCCGTCGGCATGCGCGACCCGCACCGCTTCAGCTGGGACGCGGGCGGTGACCACCGGATGCTGATGGGCCACATCGGCCAGCACGCGATCGAGGGCATCTACGACGTCGACGCCGGCGACAACTACGGCTGGCCGATCATCGAGGGCCGGCTCGCCTACCGCAACCAGAACCAGTGCTACCTCTACCCGCTGACCCCGGAGATGGAGGCCGCCGGCTACGACTACCCGGTCACGTCGTACGACCACGACCCGCCGGCCAACTGGCCCTGCAACTCCGACTCCGGTCACGCGGTGTCGGGCGGCATCGTGCACCGCGGCGACCTCCGCGGGCTCCGGGGCAAGTACGTCTTCGCCGACCTCGTCGAGGGACGGGTGTTCTACAGCGACCTCGAGGAGATGGACGACGACGCCGCCACCGAGGCTCCGGTCAAGGAGCTCTCGCTCTACGACACCGAGGGCAACCTGATGCGGATGCCCGACTTCGTCGGTGACGGGCGGATCGACCTGCGCTTCGGCTTCGACTCCGACCAGACGATGTACCTGCTCGCGAAGGCCAACGGCAAGATCTGGAAGGTCGTCGACACCAAGCGGGCGCCCGTGCACCCGGAGGTCGAGCCGTCGATCGCCGACGACCTGGTCGCGGCGTACGACTTCGAGCACCCGTTCGCGGCCAACGACGGCTACGAGGAGGACCGCGGTCTCTCCCGCACGCTGATCCGCCTGGTCAACGGCGGCGAGCGGATGCGCGTCGACGACGGCGCCTACCCGGGCAGCCTCAACGCGCTCCAGATCCACAGCGCGGCCGAGTCTCCGACGGGGACCGCGTGGAAGGCCGGCGTCTGGGACGCCACGGGGGCCGACTCGCTGCGCGCGTTCAACGGCGCCGAGGGCATCACGGTGATGGGCTGGGTCAAGATGACCGGCCAGAACCCGACCGCCGGCTACAACGCGATCGGCCTGGCCGGCGTGCTCTCGGGCAACTCCGACGGCCACGGCGTCCGCGCCCTGCTCGAGCTGATCCAGGTCAACGGCGAGCTGCGGCTGGTCGCGCTCGGCCGGCGCATCGACACCGGTGCGTCGCAGACGTTCGCAGCCCAGCAGGACTGGCGGGAGCTGCTGCCGCAGGGCGAGTGGGTCCACCTGGCCGCGACGTTCGACTACACGACCGGCGAGATGGCGCTCTACCGCAACGGTGAGCCGATCGAGGGCTTCTACACCAACCCGAACGACCCGTGGCAGGTCGACGGCACCGGCACCAGCGCGACCGACCCGCGGGGTATCAAGATCGGCGGATCGTTCCCGCAGGACGGCACCGAGCGCAACCCGTGCAACTGCCGCATGGACGCGCTGATGTTCCTCGACACCGACCTGCGCCCCTCGGAGGTGGAGCGCCAGTACGAGCAGTTCTTCAAGGAGTGACGCGCTCGTTGGTCTCGTGACGGCCCTAGCGGGCCTCCTCGACCATCGAGCTCCGGCCGGGGTCCCGCCAGCAGGCGGGGCCCCGGTCGTCGTACGAGGTGGAACTGCTTGTCACGGAGAGGTCACGGCCGGGCGTGTGGTCTGGCCCACGTGGTCTGGACCGGTCTAGGGTCACCCGCATGACGTCGCAGTCTGACCTGGTCACGCTCGAGGGCGTCCAGAAGTGGTACGGCGACCTGCACGTGCTGCAGGACATCAACCTCTCGATCCAGCGCGGCGAGGTGCTCGTCGTGATCGGGCCCTCGGGATCCGGAAAGTCGACGCTCTGCCGCACGATCAACCGGCTCGAGACGATCGACGAGGGCACGATCCTCGTCGACGGCCAGCCGCTCCCCCAGGAGGGCAAGGCGCTCGCCGCCCACCGGGCCGACGTCGGCATGGTCTTCCAGAGCTTCAACCTCTTCGCCCACAAGACGATCCTCGAGAACGTCACGCTCGGACCGATCAAGGTCCGCAAGCAGCCGAAGGCCGAGGCGGAGCAGAAGGCCAAGGAGCTGCTCGACCGCGTCGGGGTGGGGCACCAGGCCGCGAAGTACCCCGCGCAGCTCTCCGGCGGCCAGCAGCAGCGGGTGGCGATCGCCCGCGCGCTCGCGATGGACCCCAAGGTGATGCTCTTCGACGAGCCGACCTCCGCGCTCGACCCGGAGATGATCAAGGAGGTCCTTGACGTCATGGTCGACCTCGCCGAGCGCGGGATGACGATGATCGTGGTGACCCACGAGATGGGGTTCGCCCGCACGGCGGCCAACCGCGTGGTCTTCATGGCCGACGGCGCCATCGTCGAGGAGGCCGAGCCCGAGACGTTCTTCACGAATCCCCAGAGCGATCGAGCCAAGGACTTCCTCGGCAAGATCCTCAAACACTAAGGAGAGAGTTATGCGACCGATGAAGTTCCGGGCTGCGGCCGCAGTCCTGCTTGCAGCCAGTGCCCTCGCGGCCTGCGGCGATGCAGGGTCCGACGACGAGGGCCGTGACGTCAGCGCAGAGGAGGACTGCGACGGCAAGTTCGAGGACGGGTCGGCCATGGCCGACTGGTCGGAGTCGGGCTCGATCCGGATCGGACACAAGACCGACCAGCCGGGCGTCGGCTTCCAGGGAGCGACCGACGACGTGCCCAGCGGGTTCGACATCGAGATGGCGAAGATCCTGATCGCCGACCTGTGCATCGACCCCGACAGCGACGACGTCAAGTGGATCGAGACGATCTCCGACAACCGCGAGCCCTTCCTCCAGTCCGACAAGGTCGACCTGGTGCTCGCGTCGTACTCGATCACGGACGAGCGTCGCGCCATCGTCG
Organism: Nocardioides thalensis; assembly: GCF_013410655.1. NCBI lineage: Bacteria > Bacillati > Actinomycetota > Actinomycetes > Propionibacteriales > Nocardioidaceae > Nocardioides > Nocardioides thalensis. The sequence goes on along the minus strand of NZ_JACCFP010000001.1, from coordinate 610,072 downwards.
GACAGGCGGGCCCCTACATGATCACCGGCCAGCAGGTCCTCGTGCCTAGCGACAGCGACGTCGAGAGCATCGACGACCTCAAGGGCGAGGAGGTCTGCTCGGTGACGGGCTCGACGTCGCTCGAGAACGTCAACGCCGCCGGCGCCAAGGGCGTCGGCGCCGACGACTACTCCGAGTGCGCGGAGAAGGTGCTCGACGGCACCTACCCGGCGATGTCGACCGACGGCACGATCCTCGCCGGCCTCGCGGCCCAGAACGAGGGTGAGCTGAAGGTCGTCGGCGAGGAGTTCTCCGAGGAGCGCATCGGCGTCGGCTACCAGAAGGAGGAGGCCGAGGTCTGCGAGTGGATCAACGGCGTCCTCGAGGAGTCGTTCGAGGACGGCTCGTGGGAGGACGCCTTCGAGACCACGCTCGGCCCCTCGGGCGTCGAGACCCCGGAGGCACCGGAGCTCGACCCCTGTCAGTGATCTAGCTCGTACGGCGGGCGGGGCCGGCCCGCAGGCAAGCGGACCGGCCCCGCCCTCACTCTTCGCGTGGAAAGGGCTGCGGTGGAAGCGATCTTCGACAACTTCGACGCCGTGCTGAAGGGGTTCGGATACACGCTGTTCCTCTTCCTCGTGTGCGCTGTGGTGTCGCTGGTGCTCGGCACGATCCTCGTTGCGATGCGCGTCGGACCGATCGCCGTCCTGAGCAGGGCCGCCGCCGTCTATGTCACCCTGGTGCGCAACACCCCGCTCGTGATGGTGTTCTTCTTCTTCCACTTCGCGGGCCCGAAGATCGGCATCAACTTCAACTGGGTCGACGTTCACGTCGGTGGGTTCGACTTCACCTCTGCGTTCTCCACCGCCGTGGTGGCACTCAGTCTCTACACCTCGACGTTCGTCTGCGAGGCCCTGCGCTCCGGGGTCAACTCGGTGCCCCTGGGCCAAGCGGAAGCGGCTCGCGCTATCGGGCTGCCCTTCACCGGCACGATGACCGAGGTCGTGCTTCCGCAGGCGTTCCGAGCGTCGGTGCCGCCGCTCGCCAGCACCCTGATCGCGATGCTCAAGAACACCTCTGTCGCGGGCGTCTTCTACCTGGCCGAGGCCCTCGCCACGATGCGCGGCTTCACCAAGGACTACGCCGACCAGCGCTGGGGGATCCTGATCTCCTTCGCCATCGGCTACATCATCCTGGTCGAGGTCGTATCGCTGATCGCTCACCGCATGGAACGACGCTGGAGGATCGCCTGATGGCCGGCAGTGTGCTGTTCGACGCCCCGGGGCCCGTCACGCGGGCCAGGCACCGCGTCTACACGTTGGTCGCCTCGGTCGCCATCCTCGCCGTCATCGCCTTCGCGGTCTGGCGGCTTCAGGCGGACGGTCAGTTCGAGTACGACCTGTGGGAGGTGTTCTTCACCCCCGACTACCTGTCCGCGATCCTCGAAGGCGTCCTGATCACGGTGTCGATGGCCGTGTTCGCCGTCATCGGTGCGGTCCTGATGGGTCTGGTGCTGGGCGTCGCGAAGCTCTCCGACCACCCGGTCATCCGCTGGCCGGCCTGGGCCGTCGTCGAGTTCTTTCGCGCGATGCCCGTGCTGCTGCTGATGACGTTCTTCTTCTTCGCGTACTTCATCAGCGTCGAACGCGAGGTGCTGTTCATCCCCGAGGAGTCGTGGGGCGGGTTCCTCTCGGTCATCGTCGCGCTGACGCTCTACAACGGTGCGGTCCTCGCGGAGGTGTTCCGCGCGGGCGTGAACGCAGTTCCCAAGGGGCAGGCCGAGGCGGCGTACGCCATCGGCATGCGCAAGACCCAGGTCATGACCACGATCCTGCTGCCGCAGGCGATCAAGATCATGCTGCCGGCGATCATCAGTCAGATGGTCGTGGCGCTGAAGGACACCAGCCTCGGTTACGCCGTCGCGGCCCCCGGTCTCACCTACATCGGCAACCAGATCATGCTGGAGTTCCGCAACCACGTGCCGACGGTGCTCGTCATCGCCACGATCTACGTGATCCTGAACCTCGTCCTCACGTGGCTCGCCACCTTGGTGCAGAAGCGCTTGGTCGGCGAGAAGAAGCCGCTGGAGGTGCCGATGGTCGGCGAGGCCAACACCGGAGGAACCCCCCTCTGACGGAAAACGGGTACCGCGGTCGTCTCACGGGGGCGGAGACGACCGCGGCACGACCGCGTCCTGTGGGGATGAGCGGCACGTCCGATACTGCGGCCAAACGCCGGATCGCGTGGGGTTTCTTTCAGACAAATGCCGGGTTTGCCCCGGATGGATCAGGTCAGCCCTTCGGCGTCACCCAGAGGCGGATCTCGCCCTCGATCACGACCGTGCCGTCGTCGCGGACACCGCGGACCCGGACCGGCAGGTCGCCCTCAGCGGTGTCCCACTGCTCCTGGTCGGTCTCGGCGATGCAGGTGATGTCGCTGGTCGCCTTCGCCGTGTAGCTGACCTCCATGCCCTTGGGGATCCACCGCTTGTCCGCAGGGATCGTCACCTCCGCGAGCGCGCCCATCGCGGCCTCGAGGCCGTTGCACAGCGCGATGGCGTGCACGGTGCCGATGTGGTTCTGCACGCTGCGGCGCTTGGGGATCACCAGCTCGACGTGGTTGGCCTCGACCACGGTGAAGCGCGGGTGGATGGTGGCGAAGTACGGCGCCTTCTGCGCGAACCCGATCGCGAAGACCCGCTTGCCCACGGTGTTGCCGATGACCGGGACACCGGTGGTGACGTCCCACAGCTTCTGGACCATGCTCATGACGGCGACATTACTCGTGAGTAACCAAGGCGGGCAAGGCCGGTTGGGTCACACCGCGCGCGTGCGCTCAGCCCGTCGGGTCCCCCGTGACCTCGTGCGCGCCGCCGATTTGCTTGCCGTCGTCACGGAAGGTGGCGGTCCCGTTGGGGGACGCGGCTGACAGCGACCGGTGGGCCTGGAGCTCGAGAGTTGGCGGCGACGAGCCGGTGTAGTGGAAGCCGCAGACCAAGGGGGTCCCCGCCGGCACCACGCCGCCGTGCGAGCACGACCAGCCGGCGCCGGGACCGCTGTCGATCTCGACCTGGTTGTCGAACACGAAGACGACCTGGACGTCGCGGACGGGGCCGTCGTCGACGGCGACCTCCGCTCTCAGGTTCCACCGGTGGCTCGGCGGGGCGAGGACGGCGAGCAGGTCGTCCAGCAACCGGCCGGAGGGGTTGACCCGCGTCGAGGTGACGCTCACCAGCCTCCCGCAGGCGAAGCGGTCGCCGAGGTCACCGGCGAAGGTGCGCTGCGCCCCGTCGGCGATCACGTAGTCGGGCCGGGCCGAGGCGACGACCTTCCAGCGGCCCTCCCGCCCGTTGCCGGTGACCAGCTCGTAGGTCACCCCCTCGGTGGTGGCCATCTCGAGGTTGCCGTCGGTCGCGCACTGCGTGATCGGCGTGGCGGTGGGCGCCTCCGGCACCACCTTCTCGTCGGCCGGCGGCTCGCTGGTGTCGGGGTCGGACGGGTCGGTGGGATCGGTCGGGTCGGTGGGATCGTCCGGGGGCTCGGTGGGCTCGGTGTCGTCGACCGGGTCGTCGACCGGGGTCGGCTCGGGCTCGGGCTCCTGGCTGGGCTCGGGCTTCGGGGCGCCCGACGGTGCCGGGTCGGCCGGGTCGGGGACGTCGGCGACCTCGGTCGCGCCAGCGGACGGCGGGGGCTCGGCTTCCGGCTTGTCGTCGCCCGAGCGCAGCGCCAGGGCACTGGCAGCGACCGCGCCGACCACCACCACCGAGGCGGCGGCCACCGCGATGCCGGTCGTCGCCCCTCCTCCGCCGCCCGCGCCGCCGGATGCTCCGCCGGACGCGCCGGCTGCACCCGCGCCCCCGGCCGCGGCCGCGCCGCCGAGCCAGAGCAGGCCCTTGCCTGCGCCGGGAAGGGCGAGGAGCAGGACGGCCGGGAGGACGTAGCCGGCGAGCTTCTGGTTGACGGCACTGACGGAGAGGTAGGCGGCGCTGCAGCGGTCGCAGGCGTCGAGGTGGGCGTCGAACTTCTGCTCCGCCCGGGCGCCGAGGTCGCCGCGCGCGTGCTGGCTCATGCGCTGGTGGGCCCACTGACAGTCCTGGGCCGCGGGGGCCGGACCCGCGTGGTGGTCGAGGTAGGCACGCTTGAGCCCCTCGCGGGCACGGTGCGCCAAGGACGAGACCGCCCCGGGCCGCATGTCGAGGATCTCCGCGACCTCGGCGGGCTTGCGCCCCTCGACCTCGACGTGCCACAGCACCTTCTGCCAGCTCTCCGGCAGGCTCGACAGCGCGTCGACCGCGACCGTCTCGTCGAGGCCCTCGACCATCTCCTCCGGCGCGGGCTCGGCATCGTCGAGCAGCCAGGGCTGGTCGGAGACCGGCGCCTCGGTCGTGGCCCGGAGGCCGTCGCGGTAGCCGTTGCGGATGGTGACGTGCAGGTAGGAGCGGAAGTTGTCGGTCGGGCCGCCGCCCGACCGGAGAGCGGAGAGCACGCGGGCGAACGACTCGGCGACGAGCTCGTCGGCCTGGTCGGTGCCGACGAGGATCCGGGCGAGGTTGCGGGCGCCGTCGAGGTGGGCGCGGTAGAGCTCCTCGTAGGCGGCGCTGTCGCCGGCACGGGCGAGCGCGAGCAGCTGCTCGTCGCCCTCACCGGGCACGTGCTCAGCCACCGCCGGACCCCCCGATCCTGTGCCGCGGACGCCGTACGACGCCCGTTGTTCGCCTTCCACAACGCGCGGGGACGCTCCCCGTGACGTCCTGATCCTGCCTCAGACGAGGAAATCCGGGAAATTCCAGGATTTCTTCGAAAACCGCGTGATGTTCGCGTGCCGCCTCCGTCCGGATAGGTGCCTGGCTCGCCAAGAGCAACCGATCCACACGTCGAGAGGGGAAGCGATGAGCATCGCGGTCCTGGTCCCGAGCGACCTGACGGCCGTGCCCGCGGCCGTCGTCGAGCTACGTCCGCGCGTTGTCGCCCGGAGGGTGGCCGCGCTGCGGCAGCACCTCGTCGAGCGACGTGACGCCGAGCCGCAGCACGCGAGGCTCCTCGACATCATCCGCGAGGTGCTCGATCGCTGGGAGGACGTCGCCGACGCCGACCTGCACGTCTGGGAGCGCTACCTCGGCCTGCTCGAGGAGCACGCGCAGGCCCCGCACGCCACCGCCGCGTGCGCCGCGACCGCGAACCTCGTGGGGCTCGGGCTGTTCGCCGCCCCGCGCGACTACCTGGCGCTGGCCGACCTCGCCGAGATGCTCGGCCACGAGCGGCTCGCGCGCATCCAGCACCGGTACGGCGTACCGCTGGAGTCCCATCCGGGGCTGCAGCTCACGACCGAGGCGCTGCGCAGCATGCTCGCCGAGGGGCTCCACGAGCGGCTGGCCCGGCACCCGCTGACCCTGGGCCGGCTCGAGGCGATCGACAACGCCTGCCTGCGCGCGGCCCATGCGCTGCTGCTCCAGGGCATCGATCGCGACTGGTCCGTGCCCGTGCTCGACTCCATCGACGAACTCGTCGACATCGCCGAGAACGGCACGATCGTCGAGTGGCGCCACCACATGGCGATGGTCACCGCGAGCGCCTGGGCGCCGTACACCGGGCGGCTCGTGGAGATCGCCGCCGAGTCCGGCCACCCGCACGCCGCGGCGGTGATCGCCGCGATCATCGACCTCTGCCGCGACCAGTCCGCCACCGAGGGTGATCCGGTCGCCCACGATATGGCGCCGCTGGCCGCGCTGAGCGGCGCGCCGGACACCGAGGTCGCGCGCTGGGCCGGGGCGGACGCCCCGCGCCCTGCCTACCGGCGGAAGTGGGCGCCGTCGCGCCGCATGCGGCGCGCGTCCGAGCAGGCGGCGGCCATGGTCGCCGAGCGCCGCGCCCAGCGGGAGGCGGCTGCGCGCCGCAAGAACCTGCGGTCGATCCCTGGCGGTAGGTCCCGCCGGGCGGCCGTTTGAAAGCTGCCGGGGCACCTGCGGGTGTCGTTCCGAGGCGTCTGGGGGGCGCCACGGGTCGACACGGGGGCGGGTCCCGAGACGTCTGGGGGGCGTCACGGGACCGGCACCGATCCAACGCAGCGTGATCTCTCCGCGGTCCACGGGGGTGGCCGCGGATCGGTCCTGGGTCTCCCAGGTGCCCCGGTGGTCCGCGTCACGAGGGAGGTGCCCGGCTCCGCGAGGAGCCGGGCGCGACGCCGGGAACGACGTCCGGCCGGGTCTACGGGGCCGGCCGGGCGTCGTTCCCTCTTGTCTGCCCGACGAACCGGCACGGTTGGCGGGTCGAACCGGCACGGTTGGGGGGACGAACCGGCACGGTTGGCGCGACGAACCGGCACGGTTGGCGGCACGAGCCGGCTCACCGCCGCTGGCCGCGCCCGAGCCCCGCGTCCCGAGCCCGGACGATCGCCTCGGCCCGGTCGGCGACCTGGAGCTTGGCGAACACGTTGGACACGTTGTTGCGGACGGTCTTGGGGGCGAGATACAGCCGCGCGGCGATCTCGCCGTTCGACATCCCCGCCGCGATCAGGTCGAGGACCTCGTGCTCGCGCGTGGTCAGCTCGGGGAACACCACTCCCGGCCGGCGCCCGGTGGCGAGCTCGGCGAAGTGTCGCGTCACGCGAGCGGCCAGCGCCGGGCCGAAGATCACCTCGCCGTTGGCGACCGCCGCGATGGCACGGAGGATGTCGTCCTGGTCGGCGCCCTTGACGAGATAGCCGCGAGCGCCGGCCAGCATCGCCGCGAACACGCTCTCCTCGTCCTCGTGCATGGTCAGCACGAGCACGGCCGGCGGGTCGCCCACCGCCACGATCTGGCGGGTCGCCTCGATGCCGTCGAGGCCCGGCATCTGCACGTCCATCACCACGACGTCGGGCCGCAGCTCCGCCGTACGCGCGACCGCTTCGCGACCGTCTGCGGCGGTGCCGACGACGTCGACCGCCCCGGTCGACGCCAGCATCATCCTCAGCCCGTCGCGGTAGACCGGGTGGTCGTCGGCGATCAGCACGCGCGGCGTCATGCGGCTCCCCTGCTCGTGGTCTCGAGGTCGCCGACCCGGACCGAGGTCCTCGGGACGATCGCGCGGACCCGGGTGCCGCCGCCCGCGCGGGGCTCGACCGAGCAGGATCCGCCGAGCTCCTCGGCACGCTCGCGCATCGAGACCAGTCCGCACCCGACGCGCGCACCGGCAGGTACGCCGTTGCCGTCGTCGTCGACGACCAGGCCGACGGTGTCGGCGGCCGCGTCGACGGTGACGGTGCAGACGGCGGCGTCGGCGTGCCGGACCACGTTGGCGAGGGCCTCGCCGGCGATCCGGTAGATCGCCACCTCGACGGCCGCTGGGAGCTCTCCGACGTCGCCCGACGCAACGACCCGGACGCTGAGCCCCGGCCCGCTGAGCCGCGCGGCCTGCTGCTCGATCGCGCCGAGCAGTCCGTACTGGTCGATCGCGGGCGGCCGCAGGTCGTGCACCACGCGGCGCACCTCGGCCAGCAGACCGGTCAGGTCGTGGCCCACGTCCTCGAGCGCGCGGTCGGCCTCGTCCGGCTGGTGCCGTGCGAGGTTGCGGGCGGCCCGGACCTTCAGCCCTGCCGCCGCCAGGGTCGGACCCAGCCCGTCGTGCAGCTCCCGACGCAGCCGCCGCCGCTCCTCCGCGATGCCGGTGACCAGCTGCTCGCGGCTGCGCTGGAGCTCCTCCGTCAGCGCGGTCGCCCGCGCCGCCGCAGCGGCCTGGCGCACCACGTCGGCGAGGAGGCGCTGGTCGGCCTCGGACCGGCGGGACCCCGGGCGGGGCACCAGCAGCAGTCGGCCGATCGGGACGTCGCGGTAGCCGAACGGCAGCACGACCACGTCGGAGCGCGGGCTGCCCACCTCGACGCTGACGGTCGTCCCGTCGGGGCGGTCCAGCTCGACCCGGACGTACGGCGAGCCGAACGCCGCCGCGACTCCGCGCGCGGTCGCCTGGAGCAGCTCGTCCGGGCCCGGCGACTCCTCGAGCCGGCGGGCCAGCGCGGAGACCACGGCGTACGGCTCGTCCCGTCCGGTCAGCAGCCGGTCGGCCAGCCGTTGGAGGCGCACGCGCAACGGGGAGTACAGAACCGCCACCACGCCGGCGGCCGCGACGCCCGCGACGCGCTCCTCGACGACCGCATCGACGGCGACGAACACGAGCAGGTCGATGCCGACGACGGCGGCGGCCAGCGCGCCGTACATGAGGCTGCGTCCGGCCACCAGATCGATGTCGTAGAGCCGGTAGCGGGTCACCGCCACGAGGACAGCGCCCGACAGCAGGGCGTTCTCGGCGGCGAAGAGGAGCTCGCTGACCCACGTGCCGTTGCCGGCGGTGTCGAGCAGCGCGGTCGACGTCATGGCCAGCACGAGGGCGAGCACGTTCCCGAGCCCCGCGAGCAGCATCCAGCGCAGCTGGGCGCGCAGCTCGGCGTCCGCGCCGCGGAAGCGACTGATGAAGACCGCCGCGCCACAGAGAAGGGACACGAGCGCACCGACCTGGAAGACCGCCGGGCCGATGGCCGTCCAGAGGTCGAGCAGCGCCGCGGGCTGCCACAGGTCGATGCCGCGCTCGTCCACGCCGCTCGGCACCGGCCCGCCTTCGGCGAACGCGCGCCACGGGAGCAGCAGGATGTGGAGCACGCCCACCGCCATCGCGACGAGGGCGACGATGCCCGGCACCCGCCAGCGCCCCTGGGGCAGACGACCTGTCGGGAACAGCACCAGCAGCGCCGGGATCACCACGTGGATGATCGGCCCGAACCGCGACCCGGTGAACACGAAGAACGTGGTCAGCGGGAGCTCGCCGTCGTGGGCGAGGATGGACCAGGGGCCGTAGACCGCGCCGAACGCCGCCAGCACCGAGCTGGCGCCGGCGAGCACCAGCAGCCACGCGAGCCAGTGCCGCGGCAACCGCAGCGCGAGCACCGCGCCGGGAAGGAGCAGGGTGAGCCCGGCGAGCGCGGAGCCCCAGAAGAGCCAGTCGAGAGGGAACGGCACCGGACCCTCGGGGACCTGCGGGTACAGCACGAAGGCCGCGACAGTCAGGCCGACGCCGCCCACGGCCGTCGCGACCGCGACGGCCCGGAGGGCGCGGTCCGATCGCGCGGGTGGAGGGGCCGGATGCACCCGCCAACGGTGGCACGACCGGCCCGTCGCGGTCTCGGGATCGGTGTCCTTGGTTCCCGGGACAGGGTGTCCCGCCGCCCGCGGCGCGAAGGGACCGCCGGGCGGACCCTGCTCCCTGGGCGCCCGGGACCGCGCACGGCGACCGTGGATCCGGGACGGCACGGTGCCGTCGGTCAGGAGTCGAGAAGTCATGAGCATCCGCGTGGAACGCAGCGAGGTCCACCCATCAGTCCCCGCCGCCGGGCACGGCCCGTCGAGGGCCCACGCCGTCGCGGCGGGCATCCTGCTCGTCGGGGGCCCGCTCCTCTGGGCGTCGTCGTTCCTCGCGATGCCCGACCTCGGCGACGACGAGGTCTACGCCTACGACATGGTCACCTCGGTGTTCTTCCTGCTCGCCCTGGCGGCCCTCGCGAGCGTCGCCCGCGCGGCACGCGCGACCGGCAGCGGCAAGGGGCGCTGGCTCCCGATCGTGCCGATCGCGCTCGCGCCCTTCGGCATCGCGAGCAGCCTGGGCACCCTGCCCTACGAGACGTACGACGCCGCGCCCACCTGGGTAGCGGTGACGGATCCCGCGTGGCCGCTCACGCAGCTCGCGATGCTGGTCTGCGCCGTCGCGATCGTCCGCGTCGGCCGCTGGCGCGGTCCGCTGCGCTGGCTCCCGCTCGCCGGCGCGCTGTGGCTCCCGGTCGTCGGCGCCGCCCAGGCCGCGCTCGGGGAGGACGGGATGGCCGTGGTTTTCACGATCTGGATGGCGGGGACGTACGCCGCGATCGGCGCCCTGCTCTGCGTGCGCCCGGACGCCGCACGGGCGCGCTGAGCGCCGTGCGGCCGCGGCCTCAGTGGGAAGCCGGCCTGGTCGCCACGACGAAGACCCGGCGGAACGGGAGCACCACGCCGTGGCCGCTGTCCGGGTACGCCGCCCGCAGCCTGCGCTTGAGCTCCTCCTCGAACGCGGGCCGGAGGTCGTCGGGAAGCGCCTGGAGGGTGGGCCGGGCGCCGGTGCCCGACACCCAGGTGAACACCGGGTCGGGGTCGACGGCCGTGTCGAGGATGTGCAGGTAGGTCGTCTCCCACGCGTCGACCTCGCAGCCGAGCCCCTGCAACGCGCGGAGGTACGGCGCCGCGCCGTGCGCGGCGGGCACGGCGACGTCACGGGTGTGCGGCGCGTAGGGCTCCTCGGCGGCGAGCTCGGCGCGGATGACGTGGCTGGGCTCGTCGAAGTTGCCGGGCACCTGGAACGCGAGGGTGCCGCCGGGCGCGACCCTGTCGACGAGGGCCGGCAGCAGGTCGAGGTGGCCGGGCACCCACTGGAGCGTCGCGTTGGAGACCAGCACGTCGACCGGTTCGTCGGCCGCAGCCGCCCACGCGCGCAGGTCGGCGACCCGGAAGTCGATGCCGGGCACGTCGCGGGTGGCGCGCTCGATCATCTCGGGCGAGCTGTCGACGCCCTCCACCCGTGCGGCCGGCCACCGCTGCGCGAGCAGTGCCGTCAGGTTGCCGGGGCCGCAGCCGAGGTCGACGACGCGCCGCGGGTCGTCCGCACGGACGCGCGCGACCAGCTCGACGAACGGGCGGCCGCGCTCGTCGGCGTACGCCAGGTAGCGCTGCGGGTCCCAACGGTGGGTCATCTCGCCTCCAGGAAGGCGAGGACCCGCTCGGCGACCTCGTCGGGCTGCTCGAGCTGGAGGAAGTGACCGGCGCGCTCGACCACGGCGACCTCGGCGTCGGGCGGGAGGTGGTCGGCGGCGCGCGCGGCCCAGCGTGGGTCGAGGCAGCCGTCGTCGGCTCCGTGGAGGTAGAGCAGCGGGACGCGGGGCCGGCCCACCCAGTCCCTCGCGAGATCGCGGTAGCGGGCGGGGATCCGCCACTGCCGCGGCTGCGCGCGGTAGTAGCCGATCGCGGCGCTGCGCCGCGACTCGTCGGGCAGTGCTTCGGCCAGGTGCGCGAGGTCGGCCGCGGCGTCGTACCCCGGGGACCATCGGCGCCACAGGTGGGCGACCAGCCGCTCGAAGCTCCGCTCGGGGAGCACCGGCAGCTGGTTGAAGAGGATGTACCAGCTGTTGGCGGCCTGCCGCGGCAGGATCCGCGCCCAGGCGCCGAGGTCGGCACGGGTCGGGTTCATCGACGGGATCGGCGGCACCGCCATGGCGACGACCCGCGCGTAGGGACTGCGGGCGGTCGCGGCGAGGCCGTTGGCGGTGATCGCTCCCCAGTCGTGCCCCACCAGCACCGCCCGGCCGTCGCCGCCGAGCGCGGCATGGAGGTCGATCGCGTCGGCCATCAGCGCCGGCACGTGATAGCTGCCGTCGGTAGGCAGACCCGATGGCGCGTAGCCGCGGGTGAACGGCGCCGCCACGCGGTAGCCCGCGGCGGCGAGCGCCGGACCGAGGTGGCGCCAGGTGTGCGCGGTGTCGGGGAAGCCGTGGAGAAGCACGGCGAGCGGGCGGTCGCGGTCGTCGATCTCGCCCCAGGTGAGGCTGGTCAGGCTGACGGCGTCGAGGTTCGTCGTGCGCTGGTCCACGGGTCCACCCTAGGACGTCTTATCTTGATGTCAAGATTCTTGAGGGTCCGATAGGGTGCCGCCATGTCCAGAGGGCGCGACGAGGTCGACGAGCTGCTCGAGGCCTGGGCGCGCGAGCGCGGCGACCTCGACCTCGGGCCGGTCGCCGTCTTCAGCCGGATCTCGCGGCTCGCCCACCACGTCGACCGCGCCCGCCGGCAGGCGTTCTCGGCGCACCGGATCGAGCCGTGGGAGTTCGACGTGCTCGCCGCGCTGCGGAGGGCGGGCGCGCCGTACGAGCTCTCGCCGGGGCGGCTGCTGCGCGAGACCCTGGTGACGAGCGGCACCATGACCAACCGCGTCGACCGGCTCACGGCCCGGGGGCTCGTCGAGCGGCACCCCGACCCGGCCGATCGCCGCGGCGTGCTGGTGCGGCTGACACCGGAGGGCAAGGAGGCGGTCGACGGCGCCTTCGCCGCGTTGCTCGACGCCGAGCGCGACCTGCTCGCCGACCTCTCCCCCGCCGACCAGAGGAAGATGGCCGACCTGCTCCGGCGGCTGCTGCTGCCGTTCGCGGACTAGGGCCGGCGCTCGACGCGGTGCAGGTCGCCGATGGCGGCCGACAGCTGGGCGCGTACCCGGCGCAGGTCCTCGAGGGCCTGCTGGACACCGGCGACGGCGCGGACGACGTCCTCCGCGTGCGCGATCGCGGTGTCGGCGTGCCGCATCCCGTCGGCGAGCACGCGCGCGGCCTCGTGCCGCGCGGCCGCGACGGTGGCGGCTGCCGCGGCGCGCCCCTCCTCCTCGGCCTGGAGCGCGATGTCGCCCGCGCGGGCGATGAGCAGCTCGGCGTCGTGGATGGCACGCTGCCGGACCTGTGCGGCGTGCGCTCGGTCGAGCTCGGCCTCGCGGCGGAGCTCGCTGGGCAGGGGGTGATACGCGTCGGGTCGCCCAGACGCCATGACCGTCCTCCTCGATGGGGGCGAGGGGTGCAGTGGGAAGTGCGCCGGGCGTGCGGGAGCGTCACCCGGAACCCGGCCAACCTAGGCGGGATCCGCCCGGGTCGCACGCTTTTGCACAGGTCGGCGACGTTCGCGGGCGCTGGGGCGAGCTATTCGAGCACCTCGGCGGCCTCGAGCCACTCGAGCTCGGCCGCCTCCTTCTCCTCGTGCACCTCGGCCAGCTCGGCCGCCAGCTCGGTGAGCCGCTCGGGGTCGGTGGCGGCGGCCGCGATCGCCTCGGTGAGCTCGGCCTCGCGGGCCGCCAGGCGCTCCAGCTGCTTGTCCAGGCGGGCGAGCGCCTTCCTCGCCGTACGCTCCTCGGCCGAGCCGGGCTTCGCCTTGGGCGCTTGCGCGACGCCACGCTGATCGGGTTTCGACGCGTGCGTCGCGACCTCGTCCCTCGGTCGCGGCACTTGCTCAACCTCGTCTCGCGACGCAGCTCGCTCGTTCCTCGCGACCTGCTGCTCGCTTGACCTGCGCTCGAGGTACTCGTCGACCCCGCGGGGGAGCATGGAGATCTGGCCGTCGCCGAGGAGGGCCCACACGGAGTCGGTGACGCGCTCGAGGAAGTAGCGGTCGTGGGAGACGACGACGAGGGTGCCGGGCCAGCCGTCGAGGAAGTCCTCGAGTACGTTGAGGGTCTCGATGTCGAGGTCGTTGGTCGGCTCGTCGAGGAGCAGCACGTTGGGCTCGGTCAGCAGCAGCCGCAAAAGCTGGAAGCGGCGGCGCTCGCCGCCGGAGAGGTCGCCGAGGCGGGCGGTGAGCTTGTCGCCGGTGAACCCGAAGCGCTCCAACATCGACGTCGCGGTGATCTCGCCGTCCGCGGTCTTCGTGACCCTCCGGATCGACTCGACCGTGGCGAGCACCCGCGCCTCGGGGTCCTCGAAGCCGACCTGCTGCGACAGGTGCTGGAGTACGACGGTGCGCCCGTGCCGCACCTTCCCGTGCTGGGGCGCGAGCTCGCCGGCGAGCAGGCCCAGCACCGACGACTTGCCGGCGCCGTTGACGCCGACGATCCCCACCCGGTCGCCCGGGCCGAGCCGCCAGGTCGCGTGGTCGAGGAGCACGCGCTCGCCGCGGGCGAAGTCGACGTCCTCGACGTCGATCACGTCCTTGCCGAGCCGCTGCGTCGCGAACCGCTGCAGCTCGAGCCGGTCGCGCGGCGGCGGGACGTCCTCGATGAGCTGGTTGGCGGCGTCGATGCGGAACTTCGGCTTCGACGTGCGGGCCGGGGCGCCGCGGCGCAGCCAGGCGAGCTCCTTGCGCACCAGGTTCTGCCGCCGCACCTCCGAGGCCGCTGCCTGGCGCTGCCGCTCGGCCTTGGCGAGGACGAACGCCGCGTAGCCGCCCTCGTAGGCGTCGACCACGCCGTCGTGCACCTCCCAGGTCTGCTGGCACACGGCGTCGAGGAACCACCGGTCGTGGGTGACCACGACGAGTGCGGACGGCCGCGCCGCGAGGTGGGCCGCGAGCCAGGCGACCGCCTCGACGTCGAGGTGGTTGGTCGGCTCGTCGAGGATGATCAGGTCGTGCTCGCCGAGCAGCAGCGCGGCGAGCCCGCAGCGGCGCCGCTCGCCACCCGAGAGCCCGGCGACCGACCGGTCGAGGTCGACCCCGGCCAGCAGCACGTCGACGATCTCGCGCAGCCGCGCGTCGGCCGCCCACTCGTGGTCGGCCATCCCCCGGAGCACGACCTCACGGACGGTGTGGGTGTCGGCGAAGTCGTCGCTCTGGCGCAGGAACCCGACGAGCAGGCCACGCTCCCGGGAGACGCGGCCGGCGTCGACCGGCTCCTCCCCCGTCATGATCCGCAGCAGCGTGGACTTCCCGTCACCGTTGCGGCCGACGATGCCGATCCGCTCCCCCGCCCCGACACCGAGGGAGACGTCGGTCAGGAGCGGGCGGACGCCGTACGACTTGGAGACCTTCTCGAGGTTCAGGAGGTTGCTCATTCGTACTCCACCACGTGCGCACCGGCGACCGGGCCGTTGACGACCGTCACCCGGTCGAAGCCGCGCTCGGCCAGCCGGGCGGCGATGTCGCGCGCGTCGACGGCGTCGGTGGCAGCGCCGAGGAGGGTCGGGCCCGACCCGGACAGGAGTACGGCGGACGCGCCGCACTGCAGGATCGCCTCGGCCTTCCGCTCGAGGTCCTGGCGCAGGTCGAACGCGGCGTCCTCGAGGTCGTTGCGCACCAGGACCGCCATGGTGGCGCCGGCCTCGCCGCGCCGCAGTATCTGGAAGCGCGCCGGATCGATCGCGATGTCGTCGACGGCGTACTCCCCCAGGTCGAACGCGGCGTAGACCGACGCTGTCGAGAGCCCGACCTCGTCGAAGACGACGACCCACCACCAGGTGCCGTTGTCCTCGACCGGCGTGACGACCTCGCCGCGGCCGGTGCCGTGGGCGGTGCCGCCGACCAGCGCGAACGGGACGTCGGAGCCGAGCGTCGCGGCGATCGCGAGCAGGTCGTCGTCACTCGTCTCCAAGTTCCAGAGCCGGTCGAGCGCGACCATGGTGGCCGCGGCGTCGGCGGAGCCGCCGGCCATGCCGCCCGCGACCGGGATGCCCTTGGCGATCTCGATCGCGGCGGCGCGGTCGACCCCGTGGTGCGCGACGAGCGCCTTGCCGGCCCGGATCGCGATGTTGTCCTCGTCGTCCGGCACTCCGGAGAGGTCGACCTGCGGACCCTCCGCGACGGTGGACACGGACCACTCGTCGGCGCTGGTCACGGTGACGTCGTCGTAGAGCGAGACCGCCTGGAACAGCGTCTCCAGAGGGTGGAAACCGTCGGGCCGCACCCGGCCGACGCCGAGGTAGAGGTTGATCTTGGCGGGCGCGCGGACCGTCACCGACAGCGGATCGGGCAGGGGTACGGCGGCGCTCATCAGGTGCATCCTGCCAGGGTTTCGAGGCTCGGCCGCGGGCGGCCTCGCACCTCAACCAGCGGCGAGGGCCTCCGCGATCTTCACGAACCGGTGGATGTCGAGCGACTCCCCGCGCGCCAGCGGGTCGACGCCGGCGGCGACCAGCGCGGCCTCCGCCGCCTCGCCCGAGCCGGCCAGTCCGCGCAGCGCTCCCCGCAGGGCCTTGCGGCGCTGGGCGAACGCCGCGTCGATGACCGCGAACACCGCCTCGCGGGACACCGCGGTCGTCGGCGGCACCCTCCGCGTCCAGGCGACCAGCCCGGAGTCGACGTTGGGCGCCGGCCAGAAGACGTTGCGCCCGATCGCGCCGGCGCGCCGGACGTCGGCGTACCAGGCGGCCTTGACCGACGGGACGCCGTACACCTTGGAGCCGGGAGGGGCCGCGAGCCGGTCGGCGACCTCCGACTGCACCATCACGAGGCCGTGCTCGAGCGAGGGCAGCAGCGCCATCAGGTGCAGCAGCACCGGCACGGAGACGTTGTAGGGCAGGTTCGCCACCAGCGCGGTCGGCGGCGGACCGGGGACCTCGGTGACCCGCAGGGCGTCGGCCGGTACGACGCGCACGCGGCCCGTGTGGTCGGGGGCGAACTCGGCGATCGTCCCCGGGAGCGCGTCGGCGAGGAGCGGGTCGAGCTCGATCGCGGTCACCTCGGCGCCGGCCTCGAGCAGTGCGAGCGTCAGCGAGCCCAGGCCCGGGCCGACCTCGAGCACCACCTCACCGTCGCGCACGCCCGACTCACGGACGATCCGCCGCACCGTGTTGGCGTCGATCACGAAGTTCTGGCCGCGCTGCTTCGTCGGCCGGATGCCGAACCTGTCGGCAAGGGAACGGACCTCCGCCGGCCCGAGAAGCCTCGGGCCGGCGGAAGCGTCAGTCATGGGGGCGAGGCTATCGGCCCTCAGGCGGGATAGGGCAGCAGCGTCCGGTCCACCTCGTCCCAGGCCTGGCGCAGCGCCGCGAGGTCGTCGGGGCGCCGGGTGGCGAGGTCGGCCTGCTCCCGCACGTCGGCGGCAAGGTCGTAGAGGCGCTCGGTGCCGCCCTGTCGGACGTACTTGAGGTCGCCCCGCCGGAGGGCGCGGCCGCTCCGGGTGCGCCAGAAGAGGTCGCGCTCCGCGACCGACTCGCCGTCGAAGAGGTGCGGGACCAGGCTGGTGCCGTCGAGCGGGTACGCCGGGTCGGGGGTCGCGCCGCCGAGCTCGAGAAGGGTCGCGGTCCAGTCGGTCGTGTAGACGGGGGTGTCGTCGACCTGCCTCCGCGGGATCCGGTCGGGCCACGACAGGATCGTCGGCACCCGGATGCCGCCCTCGCTGACGCTCGCCTTGTTGCCGCTGAGCGGCCAGTTGTACGAGAAGCGCTCGCCGCCGTTGTCGCTGGCGAAGAGGACGAGCGTGTCCTTCTCCTGACCGCTCCGCCTGAGCTCGTCGAGGACCCGCCCGATCGCGGCGTCGAGGTTCTCGACCATCTCCGTGTACTTCTCGATCGAGCCGCCGTCGTAGTGGAAGAGCGCATTGGTCTGGCCCGCCTTGAGCCGTGCGGTGAGGTCGTCGCTGACCGCCTTGTCGCCCGGGCCCTCCCACGGCCAGTGCGGTGAGGTGAAGTTGAGGTTGAGCAGCCAGGGCGCGGCCTGGCGGGCGCCCCGCCGTACGACCTCGACGGCCTTGTCGCGCACGATGTCGGTGTAGTAGCGGGGGTCCTCGACCTCTTCCTCGCCGTCGAACAGGTCGTGTTCACCACTCGGCGACAGCTTGCTGAAGTAGTCCACGCCGCCGGAGTAGTTGCCGTAGAAGGTGTCCCAGCCGGACTTGAGGGGCGAGAACCACGGCAGGAAGCCGCCGTGCCACTTGCCCACCATGTGCGTGGAGTAGCCGGCCTGCTTGAGCAGCGACGCGAGGGTCGGGTGCTCCGGCGGGATGCCGTTGGCGGGACTCGGGTTGCCGATCGGCTCCTGGAGGCCGCCCGGGGTGCGCCCGGGATGGCGACCGGTGTAGAGGGCGATCCGCGTGGGCGAGCAGACGGCCCCGGCGGAGTAGCCCTGGGTGAACCGCAGGCCGGACGCGGCCAGCCGGTCCAGGTGGGGTGTCTTGATGTGCGGGGACCCGTAGACGCCGAGGTCGGCGTACCCGAGGTCGTCGGCGAAGATCACCAGGATGTTGGGGCGCGGGCGGGGGCCCTTGCGCGCGATCGCTCGGAACGGCTGCTCCGCCGCCGCGGGCTCGGCGGCGCGGACGGCGGCGGCTGCACCGACGGCTCCGACGGCGGCTCCTGCCAGGGTCCGGCGGGTGACCCGGGGGGTGCGGGTGGGGGACGAGTGGGGCATGGGTGCTCTCTATTCAGACGAAGTCGACTAGAACAGTGCACATACTAGAGTCGCGGTCGACGAGAGCGGGAGGTGCGTGGTGAGCCGAAGTGCCGCGGCGATGAAAGGTGCGAGGGGCATCCTCGTGCGAGGGGGTCCGACGACGATCGGGAGCGAGGACCACTACCCCGAGGAGCGACCGGTGCGACGCGTCGCGGTCGCCGACCTCTGGGTGGACGAGCACCCCGTGACGAATGCGGAGTTCGGCCGCTTCGTCAAGGACAGCGGCCACGTCACCGTGGCCGAGCGGCCGCCGGCGCCGCTGCCGGGCGAGCGCGTCGAGGACCTCGAGCCCGGCTCCCTGGTGTTCGCGCCACCGCCGGGGCCGGTGCCCCTCGACGACTGGCGGCGTTGGTGGGCCTGGGTTCCCGGCGCCGACTGGCGCCACCCCGGCGGCCCGGGCACCGGGCTGCACGGCAAGGAACGGCACCCGGTGGTGCACGTCGCCCGCGCCGACGCGGAGGCCTACGCCGCGTGGGCGGGCAAGCGACTTGCGGAGGAGCCGGAATGGGAGCATGCCGCACGCGGGGGGACCACGACGACGTTCCCCTGGGGCGAGGAGCTCGAGCCGCGCGGCCGCCCGATGGCCAACACGTTCCGCGGCGACTTCCCCTGGCGCCACGACGACGCGGCCGGCGCCGGCACGACTCCTGTCGGGCGCTACCGGACGAACGGCTTCGGCCTGGTCGACATGATCGGCAACGTCTGGGAGTGGACGGCGTCGGCGTGGACCGAGGACCACGCCGTGCGCCTGCTCAGCAGCTGTTGCGCGCCCGCGGTCGGCCCGGCGGCGGAGGAGCCACGGGCGGTGACCAAGGGCGGCTCACACCTGTGCGCGCCGACCTACTGCCGTCGCTACCGGCCGAGCGCTCGCCAGGGCCAGGCGCTGTCGAGCACGACGTCGCACCTCGGCTTCCGGTGCGTGCGCGACGCCTGACGCGCTCCCACGAGGAGCGCGCCAGGCGTCGGTCGCGATCAGCCAGAAGGCTGTGCGGTCTTACTGGGGCAGGCCGAGCTGGGCCGAGCAGTGCGGCCAGGAGCCGTAGCCACCGGTCGCGGCACGGACCTTCTCGGCGATCGCGATCTGCGTCTCGCGGCTCTGCTCGTGCGGCATGCCGGGGCCGCCGTACGCCTGCCACGTCGACAGCGAGAACTGCAGGCCGCCGTAGTAGCCGTTGCCGGTGTTGATCGCCCAGTTGCCGCCGGACTCGCACTGCGCGAGGGCGTCCCAGACGGTGCCGCCGGAGGCGTAGTTGGTGGTCGGCTCCTCCTTGGTGCCGACCTCGACGATCTCGGCCACCGCGGGGTCGATGACCTTCTCGCGGAGGACAACGCGCTTGACCAGGTCGCCGTTCTCGAACACGAGGCGGTAGGTGACGTCGCGGACGCCGGACGCGCCCTCGCGGACGACCGTCTCGGTGCCCTCGTACTCGGAGTCGTCCTCGCGGGTGATGGTGTCCAGCGAGTAGTCCTCGCGCTTCACGCGCTTGCGCTCGACCTCGATGTCGGTGAAGACGACGGTGTCGCCGTCCTTCAGCTCGGCACCCAGCCCGGGCTTGACCTCGTCGTGCTTGTCGACCTTCACGTCGAGCCGCTCGAGCAGCTCACGGACGGTGAGAACGGCGAGCTCGCGGGTGTCGGCCTTGGCGCCGGCGATCTCGAGGGTGAGCTTCTTCGGGGTGACGGCCTCGATCTCGCCGCCGTCGCGGCTGATCGTCATGCTGCGGCTCGTGACGAGTCGCGCGTCACCCTGGAGGCGGGCGATCTGGCTGACCGCGGCCTCGACGTCGGTGGCGGTGATCCAGTGGGTCGTCGTCTTGCCGTCGACGGTCACCTCGACCGGACGGCCGTAGCGGACCGCGATCTGGTCGCCGTCGACGACCGGCTCGTCCAGCTCGGGCTGCACGAGGTCGTGCTCGCCGATCTCGATGCCCTCGGCGTCGAGGATCTCGCCGACGGTGTCGCCGAGAGCGGAGACCTCGCGCTCCTCGCCGTCGACCGACAGCGTCACGGAGGTGCTCATCGACTGATATCCGTACGTCGCCCCGGCGACCGCCAGGATGACCACGACGGTGGTCGCGACCAGCGCCGTACGGCTGCGGGCGACCTTGCCGAGAAGGAGTGCGACCCGCGCCTTCAGCGAAGGCTTGTCAGGGGTCGTCAGGGACTGGGTCTGGGTGTCCTCATGAAGCGACACGATTCTCCGAACGTCGTGCTCCCCGGGCCTCGGAAGCCGGCCCCTCACGCGCGAGAGAGCGTCCCGCCGTACCTCATACGTACGGCGGCGACCGCTACCCCCAGAACCTCTCGCGAGGGCTCATCCGGCGGCTGTAGCACGCCTCCGGACGCCGGCTGGATTCGTTCCCGATCCCGGCCATCAGTCATCCACCAGACCCTGTTCTCACCCCGAAATGCAACTCGGCGGGCCCTTTCCGCGCCGGGAACGTGGCCCGTTTCACGCGCTGAGCGCCTCACGAGTCACATGAGTCACATGGTCGCGCTAACTGGCAGCTAGCGCGTTGTCACCAGGCGCCGCCGAACGCCGCCTCGGTGTTCGCGTCGATCGCCGCGCACAGCTCGCCCAGGTCGGCGCCGCGCTCCTCGGCCATCCGACGGACGGTCAGCGGCACCAGGTAGGAGGCGTTGACCTGCCCGCGATGGGGCGTCGGGGTGAGGTACGGCGCGTCCGTCTCGACGAGGATCCGGTCGACCGGAGCGACGCGCAGCGCCTCGCGCTGCGGCTCGGCGTTCTTGAACGTGATCGTGCCGGCGAAGGAGAGGTGCGCGCCCCGGTCGAGGCAGGCCCGGGCGAAGGCGGCGTCGCCGGAGAAGCAGTGCATCACCCACCGGTCGGGCGCGCCCTCGCTGTCGATCACCTCGAGCACCTCGTCGTGGGTGTCGCGGTCGTGGATGACCAGGGTCTTGCCGAGCCGCTTCGCGAGATCGACGTGCCACCGGAACGACTCCACCTGCGCCGCCCGGCCCTCCTCACCCGTGTGGAAGGCATCGAGCCCGGTCTCCCCGACCGCCCGCACCTTGTCGTGCGCGGCGGCCAACGACTCGATCTCCGCCCAGGCCTCCTCCAGCCGGCCGGCCGCGGCGAGGCGAGGCGCCTCGTTCGGGTGCAGCGCGACGCCGGCCACCAGCTCCGGGTGCTCCTGCGCGGCCGCGACCGCCCACCGCGCCCCTCGAAGGTCGCACCCGATCTGCACGATCCGGCGTACGCCGACCGCGGCCGCGGCGTCGATCGCCTCCCGCGCGTCCCACGCCGCGCGGTCGCGGTCGCGGCTGATGTCGAGGTGACAGTGGTTGTCGACGACCGGGTGCGGCAGCGGCTCGGGGACGGGCGGGTGGCCCTCGGGCATCACCGTCAGATCGCCTCGCCGCGCACGCGCTCGAGGATCGCGTCCGCGAGCTCGTCGGGCGCCTGGCCGGGGATCCAGTGCGAGACGCCCTGGAGCACGACCAGCTCGAACGGCGCGTCGACCCACTTCTCGGTGTGCTCGGGAGCCCACCGGCCGAGGGCGACGTCGTCGGTGCTCCACACCAGCGTGGTCGGCACCGTGACCTTCTTCCGCGCGCGCTTGAAGTCGTTGAACGGAAGCGCGCGGTACCAGTTCAGCGCGGTCGGGAGAGCCCCCGCCTCGATGACGTCGGTGCGCACGTGCGCGGCCTCCTCGGCCGTCATCCCGCCCATCCGCATGAAGCGGTCGAGCCACCTCGAGCCCACGGCCTCCGGGAGGAGGGGCAGCTGGAACGCCAGCATGTACCAGGACTTCAGGCCCTGCGACGACCGCAACCACGAGTCGACGAACGCGGCGGGGTGCGCGACGGAGACGGCGGTCAGCGTCCGCACCGCTCCCGGGTGCTCCATCGCGGTCCACCACGCGTTGGCGGCACCCCAGTCGTGACCGACCACGTGCGCGCTTCCGCCGACGACGTCGATGAGCGCCTTCACGTCCGCCACCAGCTCGTCCTGCACGTAGTCGCGCCGCCGCTTGGGTCGCGCCCCCGGCGCGTAGCCGCGCTGGTCCAGCGCCAGCGTGCGGTAGCCGGCGCCGGTGAGGATCGGCACCACGTGCCGCCACGACGTCGCGCGCTCGGGGAAGCCGTGCAGCAGGACGATCGGCTCGCCGTCGATCGGGCCCTCGTCGAGGACCCCGAGGGTGAGGCCATCACGTTCGACGGTCTCGAGCCGCCCGGTCGTGTCAGCCATCGACGTGCACCACCTGGTAGACCTCCCGCTTCGGCAGCCCGGCCGCGACGGCGACCTGGGCGATGGCTTCCTTGCGTCTCATGCCGTCCTCCTCCAGCGCGGCGACGGCCGCACGCAGGCTCTCGGGGTCGCTGCTCACCGTAGGGCCTGCCGGTGCGCCGCTCACCACGAGGGTCACCTCGCCGCGCACCCCCTCCTCGGCCCAGGCGGCCAGCTCGGCCAGCCCGCCGCGCCGTACCTCCTCGTGCGTCTTGGTCAGCTCCCGGCACACCGCGGCAGGACGGTCCCCGCCCAGCGCCCCGGCCATCGCGCCCAGCGCGGCCGCCGTACGGTGCGGGGCCTCGAAGAACACCATCGTCCGCGGCTCCCGTGCGAGCTCGGCCAGCCGCCGCGCCCGCTCCCCCGCCTTGCGCGGCAGGAAGCCCTCGAAGCAGAACCGGTCCACTGGCAGCCCCGACACCGCAAGCGCCGTCAGTACGGCGCTGGGCCCCGGCACCGCAGTGACGCGGATGCCCCGCTCCACCGCCGCGGCCACGACCCGGTAGCCGGGGTCCGACACGCTCGGCATCCCGGCATCCGTCACCAGCACGACGCGTTGCCCCGACTCGAGCGCCTCCACCAGCACCGGCGTCCGTGCCGTCTCGTTCCCCTCGAAGTACGACACCACCCGCCCCGGGACCTCGATCCCCAGGTCGGTGACGAGCCGCTTGAACCGCCGCGTGTCCTCGGCCGCCACCACGTCGGCCGCGCCCAGCTCCTCGGCCAGCCTCGGCGGCGCATCCCCCGCCTGCCCGATCGGCGTCGCCGCCAGCACCAACACGCCCGCCATGAGCCGATCATCGCAGCAACTTCGGCCACGACGCGTGCGGGCTACGTCGGCCTCACACCGCGGCCCGTGCGGGACCTGGACGTCCTTCCCTGCGATTTCGCGACGACGCGCCGGCGCCCCGACCCAGCGGCGAGCGAGCACCGAGCGCCGCAGCGCGGCGGAGCGAGCAAGCCGGGAAGGACGGCCAGGGCCCGGGCGGGCCCAGGCAAGCCGACGCAGCCAGCGCACCACCCGCGCACCTCACCGCCCGTACAGTTCAACCTCGTGACCGTCGAGCGCACCAGCGGGCTCTCCCGCACCGCCGACGGCCGCGTCGTCCCCACCGCCGTCGAGCGCGCCCGCGGCGCCCTCGCCGGCCTCGGCCGCCAGGAGCGCCTCGTCGGCTGGCTCGCCCCCCTCGCGCTGACCCTGCTGGCCTTCGGCCTGCGCATCCACCACCTCGGCTCGCCGAACCGGTTCGCGTTCGACGAGACCTACTACGCCAAGGACGCCTGGTCGCTCCTCCAGAACGGCTTCATCCAGGACCACCTCGAGGACGCCGACGGCAACCCGAAGACCGAGATCGACGCCGACATCGTGGCCGGCCACACCGACAACCTGTGGACCGGCGACCCGTCGCTAGCCGTGCACCCCGACGTCGGCAAGTGGCTGATCGCGCTCGGCGAGCGGGCGTTCGGCATGGACCCGTTCGGGTGGCGGATCGCGTCGGCCGTCGTCGGCGCGCTGATGGTCCTCGTGATGTGCCGCCTGGTCCGGCGGATGACCGGATCGACGCTCTACGGCTGCATCGCCGGCCTGCTGCTGATGCTCGACGGGCTGCACCTGGTGCTCTCCCGGCTCGCCCTCCTCGACATCTTCCTGGCGTTCTTCATCCTCTGCGGGGTGCACTGCGTCGTCGCCGACCGGGACTGGTTCCGGAGGAGGCTGGCCAGGAACGCCGAGTCGGCTCATCTTCACGCGCCCGACGGTGACGACCAGCCGACTCGGCAGCGCTGGCGCGTGAAGATGAGCCGACTCGGCGGGGTGGTGCTCCTCCGGCCGTGGCTGGTGGCGGGAGGTGTCTGCTGGGGGCTGGCGATCGGCACCAAGTGGGCGGCGCTCTACCCGCTCGCGGCGTTCGGGATCCTGGTCTGGCTGTGGAGCGCGGGGGCGCGTCGGTCGTTCGGCGTCCGGTGGCCCGTGCTCAAGAGCGCGGTGGCCGACGGCATCCCGGCGTTCGTGCACCTCGTCGTGCTCGCCGGCATCGTCTACGTCGCGTCGTGGAGCGGTTGGCTGGCACACGTCGGGGAGTACGAGGAGCACCTCAGCTCGACGCAGTACACGCGCTACACCGGCCACGGCCACTGCGCCGAGGACGACGACTCCTACGTCGCGACCGACCTCGACGACGACAAGAGATGGCCGACAGCCGACGAGCCCGATGCGAGCGGCCCCGCGGAGGCGTGGCAGTCGCTGCGGTCGCTCTGGTACTACCACCAGGACGTCTACACGTTCCACACCGAGTTCCTGGACTGCTCCGAGCACACCTACCAGTCCAAGCCGTCGAGCTGGCTGCTGCTCAACCGGCCGGTCGGCGTCGCGGTCACCAACGACATCCAGCCCGGCACCGACGGCTGCGACGCGCCCCAGGGCAGCGACTGCATCCGCCAGGTGCTGCTCCTCGGGACGCCCACGATCTGGTGGGGCGGCACCCTCGCGCTGATCTTCGCCGTCGTGATGTGGGTCGGCGCGCGCGACTGGAGGTACGGCGCCGCGGTGGTCGGTGCGCTGTCGACCTGGCTGCCGTGGACGATCAACGACGACCGGCCGATCTTCCTCTTCTACGCGTCGGCGATCCTGCCGTTCGTCGTCATCGCCCTGACGCTGACGATCGCGACCTTGATCGGGCCCTCGCGCGACCCGAGCCCGCGCCGCACGATCGGCGTCGTCGTGGGCGGCGCGTTCGTCGTGCTCACCCTGGTGAACTTCGCGTGGTTCTGGCCGATCTGGACCAACGGGCTGCTCACCAACAGCGAGTGGCTGGACCGGATCTGGTTCTCGCGCTGGGTCTGACGCCGGCGTCCGAAGAGGCCTCAGTGGTTGCGCAGCGCTGAGATGAGCTCGTCCTTGCGCATCTTGGAGCGGCCCTCGATGCCGATCTCGCCGGCACGCTTGCGCAGCTTGTCGACCGACCAGTCGTCGTAGTCGCCGGCCTTGCCGCCCCGGCGGGAGACGGCCTCGCCCTCGGCCGCCTTCGCGTTGGCGATGCGCGCGGCCTTCTCCTTGCTGGCGCCGTCGTCGCGCAGGGCCTCGTAGGTCTCGGGGTCCTTGACGCTGGGGCCGGGGTCCCTTCTCTTCTTCGCCGGCATCGCGTCCTCCTCCGGGTCGGATCACCCGGAGCGGTACCCGGCCCCCACCGCGGCAGACGATCAGTCTAGGAGCGGCCGCACCTCTGCACCCGCGCCGACCCGCACCTCACCCTGCTCCCAGTCGATGGCGACCTCCGGGCCGAGCTCGACGAGGCGCGTGTGCCGGTGCAGGTGACGCACCGCGGTCGCTACCAGCCACGGGCCCTGCTCCCGCCGCCGGTCGTAGCCCAGCAGCGAGCCGGGCCGTCCGTGCCCGACCACCAGCGAGACCACACGGTGCCGCCCCGGTTGGTCGGGCGGCGCGGTCAGGTGCGCGTCGAGGACGTGCAGGACGTCGCCGTCGGCGGGCACCACGCGCATCGCGAGCAGCGTGCCGAGGCGGCGCCGTACCGGCGCGTCGGCCGGGTCCGCCCGGCGGCGCAGCAGCCCGTCCCGCTCGACGTCGAGGTGAACCTCGCTCGTCACGTCGTCGACCCGGTCCATGTCGATCACCAGGGGCACGTCGCGGTCGGCGCGCGAGGTGCCCGACTGCACGTAGCGCTCCATCAGCCAGGCGCCGAGGCGACCGCCGAACCGCGGCAGCAGCGCCGGCGTGCCGACCAGCAGCCCGGTCGGCACCAGGCCGCCGTCGGGGTCCTCGGTCAGCTCGACGTCGCTGACCTTCGCGACGTGGCGACCGTCGACGTCGACCACCTGCCGGTCCAGCAGGTGCAGCGCGGCGTCGTACTCCGTGTCCGGCCACGGCTCGGTCGGGCCGCGGTGCGGCGGCGGCTGGTAGCCGTGCTCCCGGCTCATCTCACTGCCCCATCTTCGTGATGATCATCAGCGGGATCGCGGCGACCGACGCCAGGCAGACAAGCCCGAGGTAGAGCACGCCGAGGGTGTTCGCGAACCGGCCGTTGACGTGCCGGCCCAGGTAGTCGGGGTCGTTGGCGACGACGAGGATCGGGAAGTAGGTCAGCGGCAGCGCCACCGCCGAGAAGACCACGGAGAACTCGGTCACCAGGATGGGGTCCACCGCGGTCATCAGCACCCCCGCGGCCACGACGACGCACACGACGAGGCTGATGTGGAATCCCGCCGCCTCCTGCGGGCGGACGTACTTGCCCCACTGGTAGCCGAAGTACTGCGCAAGGCTGTAGCCCGCCGACAGCCCGGTCTCGCACGCCGCTCCGAACGTCGCTGCGACGAACCCGACGACGGCCACCGCGAGGCCGATCTTCCCGAGCGCGACCGCAACGGGCAGCCCGACCTGGCCCAGGGTCGCGACCTCGATCCCGGCCGGGAGGAACACCACCGCGGCGGAGCCGGCGATGAACAGCGACAGCAGCCCGCCGAGCGGGAACCCGATGAAGACGTTGGCGCGCATCACGCCCAGGTCCTTGTCGGACCACCGCTCCTCGACGCCGCCGCTGGAGAAGAAGAACACCTCGTACGGCGTCATCGCGGCACCGAAGAGAGCGACGCCGATGTAGGCGTACACGAGCCAGTTCTCCCCCACCGGCTTGTCCGCGGTGACCAGGTCGTGGCCCAGGCTCATCCAGTCCGGCTGGAGCTGCCACAGCGCGACGCCGAACACGAGCAGCGCCAGCCCGAGCATGCCGAGCACGTTCTCCATCGCCGAGAACTTCGCGCGCCAGAGCACCGCCCAGACGAGCACCGCGACGAGCGGCACCCAGGCCAGGTGGTGCACCGAGGTGACCAGCTGGAGAGCGAGCGCCACGCCACCGATCTCGGCGACGAACGTCAGGAAGGTGACGGCCAGGGAGCCGACCAAGTTGAGGAAGCCGACCCGCGGGCCGAGCCGCTCCCGCACCAGGTCGAACGTCGCCCGGTGGCTGACCGTCGCGATCCGGCCCGACATCTCGGCGAACACGCAGATGCCGACCACGCCCACGATCACGACCCAGCCGAGGGACAGGCCGAACCGGGCGCCGACCTGGGCGTTGGTGACCAGGTCCCCGATGTCGACGAAGCCGCCGATGGCGCTGAGGATGCCGAGGAAGACGGCGAAGTACTTCTTCATCGGGCGCTCACAGCCGCCCCGCCGCGCGCTCGAGAGCCGAGACGGTGTCGCGCAGCTGGCGCAGCAGCGCCTCGTCGATGTCGCCGGCGACGACGGCCACCCGGGCTGCGCGTACGGCGTCCGCGGCGTCGCCGAGGATCGTCAGCAGCTGCTCCGCACGCTCGCGCAGGCCGGGTGGGGGCTGGACGGACGCGAGCGACTCCTCCGCGGTGGCGACCTGCCTCTCGACCTCGCTCGTCACGGTGACGGCGTACGCGTCCCACACCTCGTCGTCCCGTGCCGCCGCGACCGTGAGCCGCGCCGTCGCCACCTCACCGGCTGCGTCCGTCAGTGACGTCCGGGCGATCTCGTTCCAGCCCTTCTCGCCGGGCTCGGAGACGGTGCAGCCGGTGGACGCAACAAGAGCGAGCAGCAGTGCGGCCGCGCCGGTCCGTCGGCCGCGGCGCGGGATCACCCGCCGTCGCCGGGCGACGCCGGGTTCCGGCCACCTCCGAGCTGGGGAACCACGAACCACAGCAGCGAGAATGCCACCAGCGCGGCCGCCCCCGCGATCAGGCCCGCGGTGAGCCCCACGACGACGTCGAACACGAGCAGCACCACCGTCGACGACACCAGCCCGAGGCCCGCGAGGCCCACCCGCGCGCACACGTTCGCCGCAGCGACGAGCCACTCACGTTGCCGCTGCCGGAACAGGACCCGGTGGAACGCCACCGGCGCCACGATCAGGGCGGTCGTGAGCACCGAGCCCACCAGCACGCCGAGGTAGATGTTGTGCTCGCGCGGCTCGAGGTCGGTGAACCGCTGGCTGAACGGGACCGTCAGCAGGAACCCGGTGAGGATCTGCACACCGGTCTGCATGACGCGCAGCTCCTGGAGCAGCTCGTTCCAGTTGCGCGTGATCTGCTCGGGCGGGCGTTTCCCCCCGGATGCCGGGTCGCCGCTCGACGCCGGGTCTCCGCGGGACGCCGCGTCGCCGTCGGTCATGGCTCGACGCCGTCGTCCGCCTCGGGGTGGCTGACGCCGGGGTCGGGCGACTTCATGTCGGTGCCGCCGTCGGCGATCGCCTCGGTGTCGGGGTCGTCGGGCTCGTACTCCTCCGGGTCGGGCCGGTCGTCCGGCAGGGACCGGATCTCCGGCGCGAGCTCGTCGTCCGGTGGTACGTCGACCCCGTCGGCCTGGTCGGGTCGGTTGCCTGCGTCGCTCATCGCCTTCCCTCCTCGCTGTCGTCGGGCCCCACGTGCAGGAGCAGCCCACCCGGGCGGCAGTCGCGGACGTCGGTGACGGCGCGCCCCGACGCGTGCCCGTCCAGCCACTCGGTCACCTGCTCGGCCTGCTGCGGCACACCCACCTGGAGCAGGAGATGCCCCTCCGGCAGCAGCTGCCGGAGGCTGGTGTCGAGGCACTCCAGGATCATGTCGAAGCCGTCGGCGCCGCCGTCGACGGCGAGCACGGGGTCGTCGGGATATTGCGCGACCGTGCCGGTCGGCAGCCACGGAGGGTCGGCGATCACCAGGCCGAACCTCTCGTCGGGGCGGAGCGCCGAGCGGAGCGCAGCGCTGCGCACGTCGGCCGAGATGCCGGCCCGCTCCGCGTTCCTCCGGGCGTACGACGCCGCGACCGGGTCGCGGTCGACCTGCACGAGGTCCCGGCCGGTGAGCTGCGCTGCGAGCAGCCCGATGTGGCCGGCGCCGCAGCACAGCTCGAGGATCGGGCCGTCGGGGGCGTCCTCCGCCAGCTCGGCCGCCCAGCGGCTCTGCTGTGCGGTCCACGGCCGAGGACGGAGCACCCGACGGTCCCAGCGGATGTCGAGACCGGCGAAGTCGATGGCCTCTTCGGGAGCTTCCATCCGGGCCGCGCTGTTCATGCCCGGGAATTACCCAGGCGTGGTTCCGGCATCCGGGAGCCGCAGGGGCGCCGTCCGTGAGCGTCGTCGCACCCGACGGTCAGAAGACCGGCTTGCCGCCGGTCACGCCCAGCACCGTCCCCGAGACGTACGACGCATCGGCCGGCGAGGCGAGGAAGACGAACGCGGGGGCCACCTCCGCGGGCTGGCCGGCCCGGCCGAGCGGCGTGTCGTCGCCGAACTTCTCGATCTTCTCCGGCTCCTGGGTCGCCGGCTGGAGCGGCGTCCAGATCGGCCCCGGCGCCACCGCGTTGACCCGGATCCCGTCCTGCCCGACCTGCGCGGCGAGGTTGACCGTGAAGTTGTTGATGGCCGCCTTCGTCGCCGCGTAGTCGAGCAGCGTGGTGGACGGCTCGTACGCCTGGATCGAGGTGTTGTTGATGATGCAGCCGGGCCGCTTGCGCAGGTGCGGCACCGCGGCCCGTGAGAGCCACAGGAGCGCGTAGAGGTTGGTCTTGAACGTGCGGTCGATCCGCTCGTCGTCGAGCTCCTCCAGGGAGTGGTCGCGCGCCATCTGGTAGCCGGCGTTGTTGACGAGGATGTCGAGCGCCCCGAGACCCTCGACGGTCTGCTCGACCGCTCGGTCGCACGCGGCACGGTCGCAGAGGTCGAGCGCCATCGGCAGCGGGGTGCGGCCCGCGTTGCGGACCAGGTTCGCCGTCTCCTCGGCGTCGGGCTCCTCCTCCGGGAGGTAGGTGAACGCGACGTCGGCGCCCTCCCGCGCGTAGGCGATCGCGACAGCACGTCCGATGCCGGAGTCGCCGCCGGTCACCAGGGCGACCTGGCCCTCGAGCCGGCCGTGGCCGACATAGCTCTTCTCGCCGTGGTCGGGCTGGGGCCGCATCTCCTCGGTCAGACCCGGCGGCTCCTGCTGCTGGGCGGGGAACCCGCCTCCTTGGCTCTGGTCAGTGCTCATGCAGGAGGCGATACCCGGTGGGTGCCGGTCCAGCCGGTCGACGGATGCCCTCCGCGGGGCCGGGTACCGCTGGTCTCGACGGCCCCCACGACGGAAGGACACCGAGATGAGCACGCCGCACGCCCCCCGAGCACTCCTCGTGACCGGATTCGTGGTCCTGCTGGTCACGGTGCTGGCCGTGCTCCTCCTGATCGGAGCCGTCGAGCTCTGAGCCTCGACGCGTTCCTAGTGCCGGTGCGCGGTCAGGTCGTCGAGCAGCGCGTCGAGCAGTCGCCGCAGTCCGGGGTGGCTCACATGGCCTTCGCGGGCGACCGCCAGCAGGCGGTCGGCGATGTCACGCACCTTGACGTTGCGGTTGCGCGACCACCACTTGAGCATCGCGAACGCCGCATCGGCGTCGAGACCGTAGCCCAGCATCAGCACGCCCTTGGCCTGCTCGATGGTGTCGCGGGCGGCGGCTGAGGCTGCCACGGCCGCATCGGCGGCCGCGTTCGACTCCGCGGTGAACTCGGGCGTCAGGTCGAGGTAGTAGCCGACCAGCCGCTCGACACGCCCCCCGACGGCTTCGCCCTCGCCGACCAGCACGACGCGGCGCTCGGTCTCGCGGGTGCGGATCCGGTAGTAGATGTTGAACGGCTCGCCCGTCGCGATCGCGTCCTGCAGGGTCCCCTCGACCTTCGCCCGGTCGCTCTCGTGCTTGTGCTGGAGGAAGAGGGCCGTCGTGGGCTCGACCTCACCCGGCTCGTAGCCGTGGATCGCGAAGACGTCCTCGTCCCACTCCCAGCGGTCGTCGCCCACGTGGTAGACGAACCGGCCGGCCTGGCGATCGAGCTCGGCGGACGCTCCTGCGCGCTCCATCGGTGGCCCCCTTCGTCGTACCCGTGCTCACGTATGCGGCGGGTGCCCCCGGGTACCGATCGGCCCACTGGGAAGCCCCGGTCGAACGGCCGGTTCCCGACGTCGGGAGCAACTTATCCCGAACCCCTCGCGCACAGGATAGGCAGGTCCGCCGAGTGAAAACTCCCTCCCCCTGCGGCCCGCTCAGCGCCGCCGTCGTCAGTGCCATGACCACGACGTCCGGCGCTGCTCCGCGGCACGCTCCGAGCCGCAGCGACGCGGTGCGGGTCGTCGACCCGCTGACCGACCGCGACTTCCAGCTCGCGCTGTGGATGCTCTACGAGCTGCACTACCGCGGGTTCGACGACGTCGACCCCGAGCTCGAGTGGGACCCCCTGATGATCTCGTCGCGCTCGATGCTCGAGGGGCTCTTCGAGAGGGCGGTCCGCACGTTCGTCGGGCTCCACCCCGGCCACGCGCTCGACGGCAGCACCGACGGGCCGGCGACCAGCGCCGCGGTGGTCGACGAGCTCGTCGCGATGACGTCGTCGGACGTCATCTCCGACCTCGCGTCCTTCCTGCAGCGCAAGGCGAGCGAGGACCAATTCCGGCACTACCTGGCCCAGCGCGCGGTCTACCACCTGCGCGAGTCCGACCCCCAGAGCTTCGTGCTCCCCCGCCTCGACGGCGCGGCCAAGGCGGCGCTCGCCGGCCTCCAGTTCGACGAGTACGGCGCCGGGCGGGCCGACCGCCTGCACGCCACGCTCTACGCCACGGCGCTCGAGAGCCTCGGGATGTCGAGCGACGTCGCGGCGTACGTCGACGACGTCGACGCGACCGCGCTGGCCTCGGTCAACCTGATGTCGCTCTTCGCGCTCAACCGGCGGCTCCGGGGCGCGGCCCTGGGCCACCTGGCCGCGTTCGAGGCGACCAGCTCGGTGCCGTGCCGGATGATCGCCCAGGGCGCGCGCCGGCTCGGGCTCCCCGAGGCGGTTGCGGACTACTACGACGAGCACGTCGAGGCCGACTCGGTGCACGAGCAGGTGGCGATCAGGGAGATCTGCGGCTCGCTGGTCGCCGACGACGCCGGCCTGGCGACCGACGTCCTCTTCGGCGCGGCCGCGTGCCTGGCGGTCGACGGGCTGGCGGGCGACGTGCTCCTCCGCCGGTGGCGCGAGCAGCCCGCCGCGGTCGAGGCCGCGTCGTGACCGCCGAGCCTGCCGCTGCCGTCACCGCTCAGCTGTGCCCCGGGGGCCCGATGCTCCTGCGCGGCGCCAGCGAGGTGATCGACGAGGACGGCGTCGCCCACCCCGTCGGGCGTCCGACCGTCGCGGTCTGCCTCTGCGGTCGCTCCCAGCGCAAGCCATGGTGCGACAGCACGCACAAGCTCACCCAGAAGGTCGGTCCCGACAGCAGGAGGAAGCGATGAAGGCAGTCACCTGGCAGGGCAAGAAGACCATGGCGGTCGAGGAGGTGCCGGACCCGCGGATCGAGCACCCCACCGACGCCGTCATCAAGGTGACCTCCACGGGCCTGTGCGGATCGGACCTCCACCTCTACGACCCGCTCTCCCCGTTCATGTCGCCCGGCGACATCGTCGGGCACGAGGCGATGGGGATCGTCGAGGAGGTCGGCAGCGAGGTCACCGCCATCGCTCCCGGCGACCGGGTCGTCGTCC
The DNA here is from genome assembly GCF_013410655.1 of Nocardioides thalensis. Taxonomy (NCBI): domain Bacteria; kingdom Bacillati; phylum Actinomycetota; class Actinomycetes; order Propionibacteriales; family Nocardioidaceae; genus Nocardioides; species Nocardioides thalensis. The sequence goes on along the minus strand of NZ_JACCFP010000001.1, from coordinate 577,438 downwards.
CGTTCAACATCAGCTGCGGCGGCTGCTGGATGTGTGACCAGGGCCTGTTCAGCCAGTGCGAGACGACGCAGAACACCGAGCACGGCACCGGTGCCAGCCTGTTCGGGTACAGCAAGCTCTACGGCCAGGTGCCCGGCGGGCAGGCGGAGCTGCTCCGCGTCCCGTTCGCCAACGTGATGCCCATCAAGGTGCCCCACGGCCCGCCGGACGACCGCTTCGTCTTCCTCTCCGACGTGCTGCCGACGGCCTGGCAGGCGGTCGAGTACGCCGGCGTGGGCGCCGACCAGACGTTGCTGGTGCTCGGCGCCGGCCCGATCGGCGACATGGCGGCCCGGATCGCGCTGAGGCGCGGCCGCCGGGTGATGGTGGTCGACCCGGTCCCGGAGCGGCTGGCTCGGGTCGCGGCGTACGGTGCCGAGGCGCTCGGCGACGACACGCCCGCCGCCGTCGTCACGGCCGTGCGCGACGCGACCTCGGGGCGCGGCGCCGACGCGGTCATCGACGCGGTCGGCATGGAGGCCCACGGCTCGCCGTTCGCCGAGTCGGTGGCCAAGTTCGTCGGGCTGCTGCCCGACGCCGTGAGCGAGCCGCTGATGCGCAGCGCGGGCGTCGACCGGCTCGCGGCGCTGCACCTGGCGCTGGACGCCGTACGCCGGGGCGGCACGGTCTCCGTCAGCGGCGTCTACGGCGGGGCGATGGATCCGCTGCCGATGATGGAGATGTTCGACAAGCAGATACAGCTCCGCATGGGCCAGGCCAACGTGCTCCGCTGGTCCGACGACATCCTGGCGCTGCTCCTCGAGGACGAGGACGTGCTCGGCGTCGAGTCGTTCGCGACGCACCACCTGCCGCTCGACGCCGCGCCGGACGCCTACCGCGACTTCCGCAGCAAGGCCGACGGCATGGTGAAGGTCGTCTTCCAGCCCTGAGCTGCCGACCCGCCGCGAAAAGACCACCAGCTCCGCCTGCTCCCCATGAGGAAGCCGGCGGAGCCGGTGGGTGGTGGGGGCCGGGACCTCCCGGGAGCGTGGTGCGTAACCTCTCCCGTGCGCCGGGTCCGTCCCCTCGGTCAGGCGGCCAGCACCTCCGGGCGGCCGATGTTGCGGCGCAGGTCGCGCAGGATCCGCTGGAGGAGCCGCGAGACCTGGACCTGGGTCACGCCGAGCTCGTCGGCGATCTGCTGCTGCGTCTTCTGCTCGTAGAACCGCATCCGCAGGATCTCGCGGTCGCGGGGACGCAGCCGACGGCAGGCCGGCGCGAGCACAGCGACGGCCTCGCTCCGGTCGTAGCCGGCGTCGAGCGTCGGCAGGCGGTCGATCCAGGCGGTGTCGGCGCCCGGGCCGGGTGCCTCGTCGAGCGAGGCGGGGCTCGCGCAGTCACGCGAGTCGATCGCCTCGATGACCTCCTCGACGGAGCAGTCCAGCTCGGAGGCGAGCTCGCTGGGTCGCGGAGCACGCCCGAGGCGCTGGGTCAGCTCCTCCTCGGCCACGGCGATGCGCGGCCGCAGCTCCTGGATCCGACGCGGGGGCCGCACCGTCCAGGTGGAGTCGCGGAAGTAGCGCTTGAGCTCCCCGAGCACGCTGGGGACCACGAAGACCAGCAGGTCCTCGCCGCGGTCGGGCTTGAAGCTCCGCACGGCCCGCGTCAGGGCGAGGTAGGCGACCTGCTCGAGCTCCTCGATCGGTTGGCCGCGGTTGCGGTAGCGGCCGGCGAGCGCGGCAGCGACCGGCAGGTTGAGCACGATCACCTCGTCGAGGAGGCGCTCCCGCTCGGGGCACTCCTCCAGGTCGTGGGCACGCGCGAGCAGCTCGGCCGTGAGGCGCTTGCGCTCCTCGGGCGGAACCTGCGGCGCAGTGGTGACCGGGATCCCGGTATCGAACGGATCAGACGGATCGGACGATGCTTCGGGATTCTTCGTTGCAGGGGTCTTGCTGAGTAGGGCAGTGGACACGTGTCGTCGCTCCCAAATTGGAGTAACGGTCGTGGCGGTGGGCTTGGCCACGGGTGTTGCGTTCCACAGACCAAACTACCCCTGTCCGCGAATTGCACAACCCACGAGTTGTCGCAATGCGCGGAAATGTTGTCGCAGATGCCCTATAAGCCCTACCGTGCGCCGGTCAGCCGGCGGTGCGGTCGAGCTGGATGTCGACGGTCGACTGCCGCAGCAGCTCCGGCGTCCGCGGGTTGATGGCGACGGCCCCGCCGCTGCGGACGCGGTTGGCGAGCAGCGCCACCTGGGTGCGGTGCTCGAGACGAAGGCGTGCGAGCAGCCCGGTGACGTGGTTCTTCACCGTCTTCTCGGCCAGGAACAGCCGCTCCGCGATCTGGCGGTTGGTGAGGCCCTCGCCGATGAGGTAGAAGATCTTGCTCTGCTGCGGCGTCAGGTCGCTGACCAGCTGCAGGGACCACTGGTGGAACTCCACCTGCTGCATCACGCGGGACGCGACGGCGGGGTCGATGAGCGAGTGACCGCCGGCGACGAGCCGCACCCCGCTGATCAGGTTGTTGCCCTCGATCTGCTTGAGGACGTAGCCGGACGCGCCGGCCAGGATCGCGGCCGAGACCGCGTCGTCGTCGTCGTAGCTCGTCAGGACCAGGCCCTTGATGTCCGGGTCGACCGCGCGCATCTCGCGGCAGATGTCGATGCCGGTGCCGTCGGGGAGGTGCGCGTCCAGCACCACGACGTCGGGTCGGAGGCGGAGGATCTCGGGGAGGGCGGCGGTGGCGGTGCCCGCCTGGCCGACGACCGTGATGTCGCCCTCGGCCTCGAGCAGGCTGTTGATGCCGCGCCGGACGATCTCGTGGTCGTCGACGAGGTACACGCGGATGGGAGGTGTGTGTGGCACCCGCACAGTCTCAGGAAGGACGGGGTGCGTACGGGACGGAATCCCGCAGGGGTGACCGAAGGATTTCCGGCGCATCACCCGAAAGGACTAGGTGCGGTCCCGAAAGGTCCGCCGCCCCGGTTGTCTGCTAGCGCCGGGCGGTCTCTCCGAGGAACTCCTGGAGCGCCCGCTCGCGCCGCCGCAGCTCGCCGAGCAGGTCCATCAGCTGGCGGGCGCTGACGTGGCCGTCGTCGTCCGGCCCCGACGGGGCCAGCCACTCGGCCGCCTCGTCGGCGGTGATCCGGGTGCCGAGCTCGAGCCGGTAGACCGTGTCCTCGAGCTCGAAGTGGATGTCGGCGACGGTCGCGGTGAAGTCGGCGCCGTCGGCCGGGTCGTGGACCACCACGTACTCCCCCGGCTCCAGGCCGCGGCTCAGCCCGCTGGCGACGTGGCTCACCGCCAGCGACCGGCTCCGGCGGCTGAACGGGCTCAGCCCGACGACGACTCGCTCCATGACTACCCCTTTCGAGACGTTCCTGTCTCGAAGGGGACAACGCGTTACCTCACCTGCGAGTAATGGGACCAAGGTCCCGATTTCCGCTACAGGTCGAACCTGCCGACGAGGTCTTTCAGCTGTCCGGCCATGCCGGTCAGGTCGGTGGCGGACCGCAGCGTGTTCTCGGCGCCCTCGCGGGTGTCGGACGCGGCCGCGGCGACCTGGGTGACGTCCTCCGCGATCCCGTTGGCGCCGGCAGCGGCCTCGGTCACCGAGCGGGCGATCTCGTTCGTGGTGGCGGTCTGCTCCTCCACGGCCGACGCGATCGTCGTCTGGATGTCGTTGATCTTCGCGATGACCTCGCTGATCCGGCTGATCGCCGAGACGGCGCCGCTGGTGTCGCTCTGGATCGCCTCGATCTTCTGGCTGATGTCCTCGGTCGCCTTGGCGGTCTCCTTGGCGAGCTCCTTGACCTCGTTCGCCACGACCGCGAAGCCCTTGCCGGCGTCGCCTGCACGGGCGGCCTCGATGGTGGCGTTGAGCGCCAGCAGGTTGGTCTGCTGAGCGATCGAGGTGATCACCTTGATGACCTGGCCGATCTCGGCCGACGACTCGCCGAGGGACGCGACCGTGGTCTGGGCCCCGCCCGCCACGGTCACCGCGTCGGTGGCGACGGTCGCGGCCTCGGTGGCGTTCTTCGCGATCTCGCGGATGCTGGCCGTCATCTCCTCGGCGGCCGTGGCGACGGTCTGGATGGACGCCGACACCTGCACCGACGCGGTGGAGGCGGACGCCGCCCGGTCGGAGGTCAGGCTGGCGCCGTCGCCCATGCCCCGCGACAGTGCCGTCAGCTCGTCGGCCGCGCCGGACAGCGTCTCCGCCGTACGGCTGATGTCGCCGAGGCTGGTGCGCATCGTGTCGAGGAGCGTCCGCAGCGCGGAGGCGACCTGGCCGACCGCGTCGTCGCCCTGGATGTCGATCTCGCGGGTCAGGTCGCCCGCCGCGGCGGCGGTGACCACCTCGAGGATCTGCTCGACCTTCGCCTTGAGCTGCTCGGCGGCCTCGCGCTCGGCCGACGCCTTCTCGATGCGCTCGACGGCGGCGGACACGAGCCGACCGACGGTGCGCAGCGCGTCGAGCCGCTCCGGCGTCGGGTCCAAGGTCTCCGTCGCGAAGAAGTCCATGGTGCCGCGGACCTCGCCACCGACGATGATCGGGAAGCAGACGCCCGACTTGACCCCGACCCGCTGGGCGACGGGCGCGCGGACGCAGTCGCTCATCTCGCCGATGTCGCGGGTGAAGTAGAGGTCACGCTGCGCCCAGGCCCGGCCGGACAGGCCGACGCCCTCGGCGAACGACGCCTCCAGGGTGACCCGGCGGAACTCCGGGCCGGCGTCCCCTGACTCGCGGTCGAACTTGAGCTTCTTGTCGGCCGCGTCGACCTGCCAGAACGAGCCGTACGCCCAGCCGAACTCGCCACGGACCGTGTCCAGGGCGACCTGGACGGCGCTCTCGACGGTGTCGACAGTCGCGAGGCTGGAGAGGATCTGGTTCACGGCGGTCGTGTCGGCGGCCGACTCGGCGCGCTCGCGCTCGAGCCGCAGCGTGTCGGTGATGACGTCCCACGTCGCCATCGCCCCGATGTAGTTGCCGTCCTTGTCGGTGATCGGGCTCACCAGCAGGTCGAGGACCTCGGGGCCGACGTTGATGTTCGCCCGGCGGGGAAGGTTCGACGCATCCGACAGCAGCCCACGCTGGTAGCTCGGGGTCTTGTGGAAGATGTCGAGGCTGGAGCCGACGACGTCCTTGGCCTTCACCGGGAGGTGCTGCTCCAGCCCGGTCAGCGTCCTCAGCGAGGCCGGGTTCATGTAGGTGATGACGAGGTCGCGGTCCGCGAACATCATGTTCGTCGGCGAGTTGTCCATCATCGAGCGCACCTGGGCCATCTCGGTCTCGAGCCGGACCTTCTCGGTGACGACGTCCCAGGTGGCCATCGCCCCTACGTAGACGCCGTGCTCATCGCGGATCGGCGACACCAGCAGGTCGAGCACCTCCGGGCCCACCTGGATGTTGGCGCGGCGCGGCAGGTTGTCAGCATCGGCGAGGATCCCGCGCTGGTAGCCGGGGTCCTTGTGGAAGATGTCGAGGCTGGCGCCCACGACGTCCTTCGCCTTCACCGGAAGGTGCTCCTCCAGCGCCGTCAGGGTCTCGAGCGACGCCGGGTTCATGTAGGTGATGACGAGGTCGCGGTCCGCGAACATCATGTTCGTCGGCGAGTTCTCCATCATCGAGAAGTACGGCGGCTCCGGCTGAGCCGCGGGCGTCGTTTCGGGAGACGGCGCCGGGACGGCGTCCGTACGGGTCCTGCGGACGTTGTCGAGAAGGGTCACGGGGTGCCTCCGGTGGTGGTGTCCGCGTCACGTTGCGGAAGGTCGAGGGCGCGGTCCACGTCGAGGACGAGCAGGATCGCGTCGGGAAGGGGTCGCACGCCCTGGACCACCGCGCTGACGGTGGCGGGCATGTTGGACGGGGCGGACTCGGGGACGACCCCGCTCTGCTCGCCCGTGTCGATGACGTCGCCGATGTCGTCGACGAGGAAGCTGACGACCTCGCCGCCCGACCGGACGATCACGTTCATCGGGAGGCGGTCGGCGGGCCGGGCGGGCAGCCCGAGCCGCACCCGCAGGTCCACCGCCGTCACGATCTGGCCGCGCAGGTTGATCAGGCCGCGGACGGCGTCGTGCGCCTTCGGCACGGGCGTCATCGGCTGGTGCCGGAGCACCTCCTGCACCTCGTCGACGGCCACGCCGAAGAAGAGGTCGTCGACCCAGAACGTGCAGAACTGCTCGGTGCCGGCCAGCGTCGCTGCGGTGCTCATGCGACCACCCCGGACCGGGCGATGACGACGTCGAGGTCGACGAGGTCGGTGACCTTGTCCTGGACCACGGCCGAGCCGATGACGCCGGCGCGGCTGCCGACCTCGGACCGCACGGCCACCGTCTCGACCACGTCGACGACGCGGTCGATCACGATGCCGACGGCGTGGTGCTGGCCGCCCTCGGCGACCTCGTGCACCACGACCGAGACCTGGCCGTCGGTACGACTCGTGCTCGCGGTGTCCGCGAGACCGATCGCGGGGGCCAGCCGCACGAGGGGCAGCAGCCCGTCGCGGTACTGGACGACCTCAGCCGTGCCGGACCTCTCCACCCGCTCGGCGGGGAACTCCTCGAGCCTCGCCACCGCTGCCAGCGGGAGCGCGGCGCGCCGGCCGCCCGCGACCTCGAGCACCAGCAGCGCGGTCGCGTCCGGGTCGCTGTCGGCGCGGGCGTCCGCGGCGTCCACGGCCGAGGCGCCGATGTCGAGCGCCTGGGTGATGCCGGGCACGTCGAGGATGAGGGCCACCCGGCCGTCGCCCATGATGGTGGCGCCGGCGTACATCGGGAGGTTCTTGAGCTGGCGGCCGATCGGCTTCACCACGATCTCCTGGGTGTCGTGGACCTCCGAGACGCAGAGGCCGAACCGGACGTCGTCGCTCTGGAGGACGACGACCGTGAGGGCGTCGCCCGCGGGCTCGGTGCCGCCGAGAGCGCTGGCGAGGTGGACGAGCGGCAGCAGCCGCCCGCGGAGCCGGAGCACGGGAGCACCGTCCAGCCGCTCGACCTGGCGGTCGAGGTCGTCGCCGTCGATGCGCACCAGCTCGACCAGGTTGGCCTGCGGGATCGCGTAGCGCTCCCCGCCCTCGCCCACGACCAGCGCGGGGATGATCGCGAGGGTGAGCGGGATGCGGACCCGGCAGGTCGTGCCGCGGCCGGGCTCGGACTGCACGTCGACGGAGCCGCCGATGCGTTCGATGTTGGTGCGGACGACGTCCATGCCGACGCCGCGCCCGGAGACGTTGGTGACCTCGGCGGCGGTCGAGAACCCGGGCCGGAAGATCAGGCCGAGCACGTCGCGGCTGTCCATCCGGGCGACCTGCTCACGGGTGACGACCCCGCGCTCGACCGCGACGGCGGCGATCTTCTCCGGGTCGATGCCCTTGCCGTCGTCGGTGATCTCGACGACGACCTGGCCGGACTCGTGGAACGCGCGCAGCAGCAGGGTGCCCTTGCGGGCCTTGCCGGCAGCCTCGCGCACGTCGGGCGGCTCGATGCCGTGGTCGAGGGAGTTGCGGACGAGGTGGGTCAGCGGGTCCTTGATCGCCTCGAGCAGGCTGCGGTCGAGCTCGGTCTCGTGGCCCTCCATCGAGAGCTCGACCTCGCGGCCGAGCTGGTGGGAGAGGTCGCGCACGACCCGCGGCATCTTCGACCAGACCTGACCGATCGGCTGCATGCGGGTCTGCATCACCGACTCCTGGAGCTCGCTCGCGACCAGGTCCAGACGCTGGCTGGCGCGGATCAGCTCGACGTCCTCGCCGCCGCCGGTGCGCTGCAGGATCTGGTTGCGGGTCAGCACGAGCTCGCCGACGAGCTGGACGAGGTTGTCGAGCAGGTCGACGTCGACGCGCACGGAGGCGTCGACGACGGTACGCCGCTCGGTGGGCTCCTCCTCGGCGGAGGCGGGCTGCTCCGTCCCCTCGGCCCGGACGGGTGCCGGGGCGGGTGCCGTCTCCGGCTGGGGTGCCGACGGCACCACGACCTCCCCGCCCGGGGACACGTCCGGGAGGGCCGTGGTGTCGTCGGCGGCACGGGTGGCGCTCTCGGCCGGTGCGGCCTTCTTGGCCGCGGCCTTCTTGGCCGGCGCCTTCTTGGCAGGCGCCTTCTTGGCAGGCGCCTTCGCCGCGGGCGGCTCCTCGGCCGGCGCCGCCTCGACCGGGGCCGGAGCCGGCTCGCCGGCGAGCAGCCGGTCGATCTCGGCGACGACCGGCGCGACGTCGATCGACGGGTCGGCGTCGGAGCCGGTCCGCTCGATCGCCCCGAGCAGGCTGCGGACGGTGTCGACCATCCGCAGCAGCGACTCGGCGACGTCGAGCGTCATCTCACGCTCGCCGTCGCGCAGCCGTGACAGCAGCGTCTCGCCGACGTGGGTCAGCTGCTCCAGCCGCCCGAAGGCGAGGAACCCGCTGGTGCCCTTGATGGTGTGGATCGTGCGGAAGATGCTCGACAGCAGCTCCCGTGACCCGGGTTGCTGCTCGAGCTCGACCAGGTCCCGGTCGAGCTGGTCGAGATTCTCGTGGGACTCCACGAGAAACTCCGCGATGATCTCGGCATCCTCGTCCATGCACTCTCCTTCTCCGACCGGTTCATCGGCGGAGGTGGCACGGCCCTGAGGACTCCGGGTGCTACTGAGAGCGGCCCTTCAGCGCCTCGGAGAGGGAGGCGACGGCGGTCTCGCTGGGCGATGCGGCGGTGGCGTTGGCGTCGGCGAGCTGCTCGAGCAGCTCGGCCCGGTGGACGCGCACCGACCTCGGCGCGTCGATGCCGACGCGGACCACGTCGCCCCGCACCTCGAGCACGGTGACCGTGACCTGTTCGGCGCCGTCGCCGATGACGATGGACTCGCCGACACGGCGGGAGAGGACCAGCACGAGAGCGAGGTTACGTCAGGCCATCAGGGGCGCGGCGAGCGGCAGGTCCGGGTCGTCGAGGACGACCTGGCACGCGCGCCGCGTCCCGGTGTTGATCACCAGCGGCGCCCGCAGGTTGACGGTGGTGTCGGCGAGGCTCGCGCCGGCGTGCACGACGAGCAGCACGAGGACGTCGGACGCGTCGCCGATCTCGAGGTCGGTCACGACGTCGTCGCTGATCTCGGGGGCGTAGTCGGGGTAGAACGGGCTGGGTGGCACCACCACGAACTGGAGGTCCTCCCGCTCGAGCGACCGGAACGCCATCAGCACGCCGTCGTCGTCGAGCCGGACCAGGGCGAACCGCTGGTCGTGCGGGAAGCCAGGCAGCGGGTGCGCCAGCTCGATCACGGGGATGTCCGCTGCGACGGTGCTCATCCCTGGATCATCTCAGGAAGTCCACCAGGCTGGGCTGGAGGACGCGCGAGGTCGCAGCGAGCGACGCCTGGTACGCGACCTCGGCGAGCTGGAGCTCGACGGTGGTGGCGGCGAGGTCGGCGTTCTCGAGGACGCTCAGGTCGTTGCTGAGCGCGAGCTCGGCGTCGGTCGCGGCCTGCACCGCCTTGTCGACCCGCTCGTAGATCGCGCCGGCGGCCGTCCGCGCGGAGACGACCGTGTCGATGCGCGTGGTGAGCTGCTGGATCGCGGTGGACACCGCGGCGTTGTCGCCCGTGCGGAGCGCGGTGGAGAGCGCGTCGAGCTCGGCGAACACCGAGGTGGCGCCGGTGCCGAACACGTCGAGACCGTCGACGTCGACCTTGACGAGGACGCCGTCCGCGATCCGCCGGTTCACGTCGCCGACGGTGCCGACGTAGGTGCCGGCGTCGTCGTACGCCCGGTCGCCGCTCGTGATCCCGCCGAAGACCGGGCGGTCGAGGTAGGTGGCGTTCGCCGAGCCGACGATGCCCTGGCGCAGCACCTCGACCTCGGTGGCGAGGGCGTCCCGCGCCACCTGGTTGAGCGCGCCGGAGTTGGCGCCGGCGAGCGCGAGGTCCCGGGCCTTGCGGACCGAGTCGGTGACCTGACCGAGGGTGGAGTCGATCTGGGTGAGCCAGCCGAGCCCGTCCTGGGCGTTGCGCGCGTACTGCTCCTGGTTGCCGATCGCCGTCCGGACCCGCATCGCGGCGGTGGTGTCGGTCGGGTTGTCGGAGGGCCGGTTGAGCACCCGGCCGGTCGTGAGCTGCTCCTGGACCCGGGCGAGCCGGGCGAGCCCGCCCTGCACCGAGTCGAGGGAGCCCTGGGTGAGCATCCGCTGGGTGACGCGTCCGATGGTCATGGCAGTCCCCTATCGGCCCACGAGGCCGGTGCGGTTGATGAGGGTGTCGAGCACCTCGTCGAGGGTGGTCATCAGACGAGCGGCGGCCTCGTAGGCGCGCTGCGACGTCATCATCGCGACGGTCTCCTCGTCGAGGTTGACCCCCGCCTGCTGCTCCCACGCGTCGTCGACCGAGCCGGCGAGCGCGGCCTGGTTCGCCGTACGGCGCTGCAGCGCGGCGACCTCGGTGCCGAACGTGTTGACCAACCGCTGGTAGGACTCCTCCACCTGACCGGCCTCGCCGAGCGCGTCGGCGTTGCCGCCGTCACGGGCGCCCGCGACGCCCGAGGCGGCGACGAGAGCCGGGTCGGTGATCGCCACGGCGAGCGAGCCCGCCGGCGCGGTCGGGTCGAAGGCGAAGAAGTCGCCGCCGGCCACGCCGGCGGAGTCGAAGCCGGCGCGGTGCTGGCCGTTGACCGCGGTCGCCAGCTCGAGCGCGACAGCGTTCAGCCCGGCGCGGTAGGTCGGCAGCGTGTCGCTGAGCAGCTCGACGACGGCGCCGGTCTCCCCACCCAGGCCGGCGGCCGGGACGACGGCGCTGCCGCCGCCGAGGGAGATCTCGAGCACGATCGGCCCGCCGTCGGCACTGCCGTCGGGGAGGACGCCGCCCGTGACCGCCAGGGTGCCGGCGGTGTCGCCGGTGACCAGCGCCTGGCCCGCCACCGAGACGTCGTACATGCCGTCGGGCCGGACCGTGACCGACGCCCCGGTCAGCTCGGCCAGGCGCAGCGCGAGGCTGTCGCGGGAGTCGCGCAGGGTCGACGCGTCGGTGCCGTTGATCTCGAGCCCGAGGATGGTCTGGTTGAGCGCCGCCAGGTCGGTCGCAGCGGTGTTGACCTCGCTGACCGCGGACAGCAGGTGGACCCGCTGGTCCGCCTCCTCGCCCGTGACGTTCGTGTACTGGTTGTGCAGCGCGAGCGCGAGCGTGGAGCCGCGGCCGATCACCTGCTGGCGGGCGGCGTCGCTGCCGGGGTTGTTGGCGAGGTCCGACCAGGACTTGCGGAAGTCGATGAGTGCCTGGCTCACGCCGTCGGGGCCGGGCTCGCCGATGCCGTTCTCCAGCCGCTGGAGGACGGTCTGGCTGGTCTGGAGGTAGGTCAGGGCGCCGTGCTCGCGCCGGACGCGGGCGTCGAGGAGGCCGTCGACCATCCGCTCCATGCCGGCGACCCGCACCCCGTCGCCGTGGCCGCCGTACCGCGACCAGAGGGCCGGGACCTCGGGTCCGCCCAGCGCCTCGGCCTGCACGCGGCGCCGTACGTAGCCCTCGGTCGCGGCGTTGGAGATGTTGTTGCTCGCGACGTCGAGCGCGACCGCGTTGTAGCGGATCGCCGACAGCGCGGACTGGACCGACCCGAAGGACCCCGCCATCACAGCGCCTGGTCGACGAGTCGGGTGCGGGCTCCGACGACCGCGGAGCCCGACGGGGTGTAGCCCTCGGTGACGCCGCCACCCATGGCGAGCAGCGTCTCCTGGGCGGCGCGGTAGCCGGCCGACAGCAGCTCCTTGTTCTCCTCGGAGAGCTCGGCGATCTCGCGAGCGAGCGCGATCAACGCGTCGCGGTGCTCGATGAGGATCGCGCGCCAGGGCTCGGGCGCGGCCTCGGCGAGCGCACCGAGCGAGGGGTTGGGCTCCAGGCCCAGCTCCTCAGCGGCCGCGTCGGCGGCGACGGCGCGCATCAGCTCCGACTCGCGCATCGTGCTCAGGACGTCCTCGATCTCGCGGGTCGCCTGGTTGAGCCAGCGGGTCCGGCCGCTGGCGAGCAGCACACGCTCGACCTCGAGCTTGAAGGAGAGCAGCTCGAGCAGCTCGCGCTCCCGCCACAGGATCTGCGACAGCCTGTCCACTGGGCTTCCTCCCGGAAATGCACCCCGCGGTCCGGGGCTCTTGCCGTTGTCCATCGCCCGGGAAACATCCGACCTGAGGGATCGGCACCGAATCTCCTGGCATTCCATCCCGCTGCCGGTCAACGCCCTCTAGTCAATTCGGACCGCGACCAATTAGGACCTAACGGGACCAGGGTCCCGACTTTGCTGGGACCAGGGCCCGACTCCCCCGAAAGGCCCCGAACGGTCGTTGACGCGCAGGCAGCGTTCCGGCTCGTGACCAGCACTTCTTCCCCCGCCGCGGACCTCGACGCCCTCATCACCAGCCACATGCCGCTGGTCGGCCACATCGTCCGCGAGACGATGGGCCGCGTCCCCTCGCACGTGAGCCGGGACGACCTCACCTCGGCGGGCTTCACCGCCCTGGTGCAGGCGGCCCGGGCGTACGACGCAGAGCGCGGCGTGCCGTTCGAGCGGTACGCCGCCACCCGCATCCGCGGCGCCGTGCTGGACGAGCTGCGGTCCATCGACTGGGCCTCCCGCTCGGTGCGCCGCCGGGCCCGGGACCTGTCCGAGACCCGCAGCGCGCTCGCCAACGCGCTCGGCCGGACCCCGACCAACGCCGAGGTCGCCCGCGCCGCCGGCATCTCCGAGGAGGAGGTCGTCGCCAACGACGACGACGTCGCCCGCGCCCAGGTGCTCTCGCTGCACGCGCCGGCCGCCGCGTCGATCGACGACCTGCTGCCCACCCGCGCGCCGTCGCCCGAGGAGGTCGTCGAGCACGAGGAGCGGCTGGCCTACCTGCGGGAAGCGGTGGAGGAGCTGCCCGAGCGGCTCCAGAAGGTCGTCCGCGAGTACTTCTTCGACGAGCGGCCGATGGCCGACATCGCGGCCGAGCTCGACGTCACCGACTCGCGCATCTCCCAGATGCGCGCCGAGGCGCTGGTGCTGCTGCGCGACGCGCTCAACCACGCGCTCGAGCCGTCGCTGGTCAAGCAGACCGGCAAGGCCGGCGGCGTCGCCCAGCGTCGCCGCGAGGCCTACTTCGCCGCCGTGGCCGCCCGTCACGCCGAGGCGACCCGCCGCCCTGCCGTGCGCGGCCTGGGCGCGGTCGGCTGAGTCCCGACACGCCCGAGCCCCGGGGCTCGGGCGACTCGACCACCGAAAGCCTCCAAAACCTCTCAGGCCGTGACGGCCGCCACCGATCAACACCCCGACGGACGCCCACGGACGGGCATCCGGGAACACACAGGACCTGAATCCAGGAGGGAACCATCATGGGTCTTCGCATCAACCAGAACATCGACGCCGTCAACGCGTACCGCAACCTGTCGGTCACGCAGGGCCAGATGTCCAAGTCGCTCGAGAAGCTGTCGAGCGGCTTCCGCATCAACCGCGCCGCGGACGACGCCGCCGGTCTCGCCATCTCCGAGGGCCTGCGCTCGCAGGTCGGCGGCCTCAAGGTGGGCGTCCGCAACGCCCAGGACGGCGTCTCGGTCGCACAGACCGCTGAAGGTGCGCTCACCGAGGTCCACTCCATGCTGCAGCGCATGAACGACCTCGCCGTGCAGTACAACAACGGCACGCAGAACACCGAGTCGCAGGCCGCGCTCTCGGCCGAGTTCACCGCGCTCCACTCCGAGATCGAGCGGATCGAGGCGAACACGAAGTTCAACGGCGTCTCGCTGTTCGCGGGCGCTGCGCTGACGTTCCAGGTCGGCTACGACGCCGCCGACGAGATCGACATCTCCGCCACCGCCCTGGCCGCGATCGACGTCTCCGCCGCCGTCATCACCGACAGCTCGACGGTCCAGTCCGCGATCACCACCATCTCGACCCAGCGCGCCGAGCTCGGTGCGGTGCAGAACCGGTTCGAGCACACGATCAACAGCGTGAACGTCGCGATCGAGAACCTCTCGGCGTCGGAGTCCCGGATCCGCGACACCGACATGGCGCAGGAGATGATGAACTTCACCCGTTCGCAGATCCTGTCCCAGGCCGGCACCGCGATGCTCGCGCAGGCGAAGTCCGCCCCGCAGAGCGTCCTGCAGCTGCTGCAGGGCTGATCCCGTACGGCGGCCGCGTGACCCGCGGAGCGCCGTACGACTGAGCACCGGGTGCCGGTGGGACCCCCGTCCTACCGGCACCCGGACTCGTTTCCCCACCCCATCCCTGGACATCCCTGGACGGAAGGAGCCGGCATGGCGAGCGCGATCGTCAGCGGCCTGGCGAGCGGGCTGGACACCGCGACCATCATCAACCAGCTCATGCAGCTGGAAGCCGTGTCGCAGACCAAGCTCAAGACCCGGGTCACCCAGGAGCAGAGCGGTGTCACCGCGCTGCAGCAGCTCAACACCCGGCTCGCGTCGCTCGCCGAGGCGGCCAAGAAGCTCGCCGACGTCACCACGGGCACCGGCCCCTGGTCCTCCCTGAAGGCGACGTCCACGAACACCGCGGTCACCGTGACCGCGACCACCAGCGCCGCGCCCGGCACCTTCTCGGTGACCGTCGGCCAGCCGGCGCTCACCCACCGTCTCTCCTTCGCGGACTCCCTCGCCGCCACCGACGCTGTCGGCGCCGCGACGCTCACCGCGAAGGACGGCACCGAGATCGCCATCGCCGGCGGCTCGCTGAAGGACTTCGCCGCCGCGATCAACGCGGCGGACGCGGGCGTCCGCGCCACCCTGGTCAAGGTCGGCAACGACGGCACCGCCGACCAGTACCGGCTCCTCGTCGAGTCCACCACCACCGGCGCTGCCGAGGACTTCCAGCTCACCGCCGCCGACGGGTCGCCGCTCCTGGGGGGAGCGGCGGTCCGAGCGGGCCAGGACGCCACCATCGACATCGGCGGCATCGCTGCCAGCTCCAGCACGAACACGTTCGCCGACGTGGTGCCCGGCGTGACGATCACGCTCGCTCCCGGCGCCACCGGGGCGGCCGACGTCGCGATCACCCGGGACGCCGGCGCGCGGTCCGCTGCGGTGAAGTCGCTCGTCACCGACATCAACCAGATCCTCGAGTCGATCCGCACCACCACCGCGGTCAACGGCAAGGACCCCAGCAAGGCCGGGGTCCTGGCGGGCGACAGCACCGTCCGCACCGTCGCGTCGCGCCTGGTCGAGAGCATCTACCCGGCGACCGGCTCGCTGGCGCCGTACGGCATCGAGGTCGACCGCTACGGCAAGCTCGTGTTCAACGAGGAGAAGTTCGCGGCGGCGTACACGTCCGATCCCGACGCGGTGACCGCGGCCTTCACCGGCGCCGGCGGCTTCGCCTCCCGCGTCGAGGCCGTCGCCAAGACCGCCAGCGACCGGTTCACCGGGTCGATCACGACCAACATCGACGGCCGCGCCAAGGGCATCGACCGCCTCAACGACAGCATCGCGCAGTGGGACACCCGGCTCGCCCTGCGCCGGCAGACGCTGGAGCGCCAGTACACCGCGCTCGAGACCGCGCTGTCGCGGATGAACAGCCAGTCGGCCTGGCTCACCAGCCAGCTCCAGTCCCTCTCGTCCGGTTCGGAGGAGTAGCGATGTACCCGACCAACGCGCGCGCCGCCTACATGGGCAACTCGGTGGGCACCGCCAGCCCCGCCCGCCTCCTCGTCATGCTCGTCGAGCGCCTGGTGCTCGACGTCGAGCGCGGCCTCCGCGCCCAGCGCGAGGAGGACTGGCAGGCGGCCCACCACCACCTGACCCACGCGCAGGACATCGTGATCGAGCTGGAGACGAGCCTCGACGTCGACGCGATGCCCGGCGGCCACGAGCTGGCCGGCCTCTACGACTTCCTGCGCCGCCGCCTGGTGACCGCGAACGTACGCCGCAACGCCGGCGTCACGCAGCAGGCCCTGGTCATCGCGCGCCACCTCTGCGACACCTGGCGGCAGGCCGCCATGGCCGCCGCGCGCTGACCGGCGCTGACCCGCGTCTGGCCCACCCGGGCCATCCCGACCAACCGTTCGCACGATCCGGCCGCCCGGCCACTTCGAGAAGCATGGAGCCATGACGGACGCCCCCACCTGGGAACAGGCCCTCGACGCCCTCGAGCACCACATCCGCGACGCGGAGGCGCTGCTCAACGGCGACACCGAGGAGCTGGACATCAGCGAGTGGACCAAGCCGCACGGCCTCGGGCCGATGCCCGCGCACCTGGTGGACCGGGCGATGGCGCTGCGCGCCCGCCAGGCGACCCTGATGGCCGTGATCCCCGTCGTGCTCGCCGAGAACCGCAAGCAGCGGCAGATGGCCGCCCGGATGGACACGGCTCCGGACCGGCGCCGGGCCGACGCGGTCTACGTCGACGTCTCCGCCTGAGCTGCCGACTCGGCTCGTCTTCACGCCTGGAAGACGCCGAGTCGGCGCATCTTCACGCTCCTCCGACACCGAGTCGGCGCGTGATCACCAGCCGACTCGGCACTTCCAACGCGTGAAGACCAGCCGACTCGGCGATCAGGACAGGGCGCGGGTGATCCGGGCGGGGAGCTCCTCGAGCGGCAGCACGTCCTGCGCCAGGCCGGCCATCGACACCGCGCCGGGCATGCCCCACACGACGGACGTGGCCTCGTCCTGGGCGAGCACGGTCGCACCGGCGGCCGAGAGGACGCGGGCGCCCTCCAACCCGTCCTGGCCCATGCCGGTCAGCACGGTCACCAGCGCGCGGCCGCCGTACACCTCCGCCGCGGAGCGGAACAGCACGTCGACGGCGGGCCGGCAGAAGTTCTCCTGGGGTCCCTGGTCGAGCGCGACCCGGACCTGGCCCGCCGACGAGCGCAGCCGCAGGTGGAAGTCGCCGGGAGCGATGAGCACCTCGCCCGCCCGCACCGCGTCGCCGTCCGCCGCTTCGCGCACGGTCAGCGCCGCATCGCGGTCGAGCCGTTCGGCGAGCATCGTCGTGAAGAGCGCGGGCATGTGCTGCACCACGAGCACGGGCACGCCCAGCGTCGCCGGCAGCCTCGGCAGCAGCCGCGCGAGCGCGTCGGGCCCGCCGGTCGAGCACCCGATCAGCAGCACGTCGGGCCTGCCCGCGGACGCGCGGGCGGGCGCGACGGTGACCGGCGGGCGCCGTACGGCGTCGCGGCCCCCGGCCGGCGCGAGCTTGCGCATGCCCACCAGGGCACGAATCCGAGGCACCAGCTGGTCGCGGATCGCCGCGATGCCGTCAGCGATCCGGCCGGTGTTGGACGGCTTGGTCACGTAGTCGGACGCGCCCCGCGACAGCGCATCGAGTGTCGCGGCAGCGCCGCGCTCGGTCAGCGTCGAGAACATGATGACCGGCAGCCGCGGGTGCGTGGCCCGGATCTCCGTCAGGGCACCCAGCCCGTCGAGCCGCGGCATCTCGATGTCCATCGTCACCACGTCGGGCGCCAGCGCCGCGACCTGCTCGACGGCCTCGACCCCGTCCTTGGCCACCCCGACGACCTCCAGGTCGCTCGCCTCAGCAAGCGCCGTCGTCACCAGCCGCCGCACGAGCGCGGAGTCATCCACCACGAGAACACGGATGCGCGTCGTCATACGCCCCCCATCGGCTCCCCCACCCCTCTCCTGAGAGGCCTCGGTTTCGAGGCTCGTCGCTAGCGCTCCTCCCACCTCAACCAGCGGCACGAGCGACAGGGGCCGGTGGCGCGGCACGAGCGGGCGGCCGGCTGGGACGGGCCGCCCTCCCGGCGATTTCGCGACGACGCGCCGACGCCCCGACCCCCGCGGCGCCGTACCGAAGAGCGTCGCGCGCGGCGGAGCGAGCAAGCCGGGAGGGCGGGCCGGCGCAGCCGGACGCCCCCAACCCCAGCAGGGTCCATCGACTCCTCAGGAGCGACATCCCCCATCCGAATACACGGACATGACCGCCGCCCCCGGAACCTACGAGTCGGTCTCCGCGCTCGTCCGGCGCGAGACCTCGATGGTGTACGACGCCGGCAAGGAGTACCTGGTGGAGGCCCGCCTCCGCCCGCTCGCCTCCGCCGTCGGCTGCACCGTCGACGAGTACGTCGCCCGCCTGCCGGTCGACCCGGCCGAGCGACGCAAGGCGGTCGACGCGCTCACCATCAACGAGACGAGCTGGTTCCGCGACCACGCGCCCTACCAGGCGTTCACCGAGTCGATGCTCCCCGCGCTGCTCGAGGAGCGAGCGATCACCCGGCGGCTGCGCATCTGGAGCGCCGCCTGCTCGAGCGGCCAGGAGGCCTACTCGATCGCGATGCTCCTCGACCAGCACCTGCCCGCCGGCTGGAGCTACGAGATCGTCGCCAGCGACGTGTCGACGGCGATGCTCGAGCGGGTCACCGCCGGCCGCTACAGCGCGGTCGAGGTCAACCGCGGCCTGCCCGCCACCCACCTGGTCCGCTACTTCGAGCGGGCGGGCAACGAGTGGCAGGTCGTGCCGCAGCTCCGCGAGCGGGTCTCCACCCGCCACCTCAACCTCGCTGCGCCGTTCCTCGGGCTCGGGACCTTCGACGTGGTGCTGCTGCGCAACGTCCTCATCTACTTCGACCACGCGACGAAGTACGACATCCTCCGCCGGATGCGGCCGACCGTCGGCACCAACGGCTACCTGCTGCTCGGGTCGTCGGAGACCACGCTCGACGCCCCGCCCGAGGTCGCGGACCTCTGGACCCGCGAGGCCATCGGCCGGGTCCAGGTGCTGCGCCCCGCCCCACCCACGAACGGAACAAGGAGCCTGACGTGAAGGCCTTGATCATCGACGACTCGCGCGCGATGCGGAGCATCCTGCGCCGGATCGTGACCTCGCTCGACTTCGACACCGTCGAGGCAGGCCACGGCCAGGAGGCGCTCGACACCATGCGCTCCGGCGACGTACCCGACGTCTGCCTCGTGGACTGGAACATGCCGGTGATGGACGGCTACACGTTCATCACCGAGGTCCGCGCCAACCCGGACTGGCGCAACGTGACGCTGATGATGGTCACCACCGAGAGCGAGCAGCGCCAGATCGTCAAGGCGCTCGCCGCGGGCGCGCACGAGTACGTCATCAAGCCGTTCACGCCCGACGCCATCGCCGAGAAGCTCGAGCTGCTCGGCCTCACCTCCGGCGGTGCCGCATGAACCTCGACCTCCGCACCGTGACCGGCGACTTCGGCCTGCCCGTCGACACCGGCGACGTGGTCGCCCCGGCAGCCGACGACGTCTACGAGCTCACCGCCGAGGTGTGGTCGAGCCTGCTCGGCAACGCGATCCCGCTGCTGTCGCGCCCGGTGCCGCCGGGCACCCCGTTCGACCCGGCCGGCGCCTGGTCGGCGTCGGTGTCGGTCAGCGGCGGCTGGCACGGCATGGTCACCGTCGAGCTCACCGAGTACGCCGCCCGCACGCTCACGCGGGCGATGCTGGCGCTGCCCGACGAGACCCCCGACGACGAGCTGGGCGACGCCGACGTCGCCGACGCGGTCGGCGAGCTGGTCAACATGGTCGGCGGCAACGTCAAGAGCCTGATGCCCGGTCCGAGCACGCTGTCCCTCCCCGCCGTCGCGGCGGGCCGGGCGGCCTTCCCGTCCGAGGTCCACGAGGTGGCCCGGGTCGACGTCACGTGGGCGGGCGAGCCCGTCCGCGTCGGCGTCCACGTCCCCACTGGAGAGAGCAACCGATGAAGATCCTGATCGCCGACGACAGCCGCGTGATGCGCCAGATCGTCGTCCGCACCCTGCGCCAGGCCGGCCACGGCGGCCACGACATCGTCGAGGCCGAGAACGGCAAGCAGGCCCTCGAGCTGGTGCAGTCCGAGCAGCCCGACCTCGTCCTCTCGGACTGGAACATGCCCGAGATGACCGGCATCGACTGCCTCTCCGCGCTCCGCGCGTCCGGCTCGACGGTGAAGTTCGGCTTCGTCACCTCGGAGGGCTCCGACGAGATGCGCGAGCGCGCCGCCGCCGCGGGCGCCGCGTTCCTCATCGCCAAGCCGTTCACGCCGGAGGCGTTCGACGACGCGCTCCGGTCGGTGATCTGACATGGCGATCCACCTCCCGCAGCCCAAGCAGCTCAAGGACCTGCTCACCGACCTGCTCGGGCGCGACGTGACGCTCTCGCCCAGCACGCCGTACGCCCCGGGCCTCGACGAGGCCACCTCCATCGCCCTGTACGTCGACGACCACCTCAACATCGTGGCCGTCATCGCCTGCGACCTGCCGTTCTCCGCCCACGCCGGCGCCGCCATCGGCCTCGTCCCGCCCGGCGGCGCCGAGGCGGCGATCGACGACGGCAAGCTGACCGACACCCTCGCCGAGAACCTCTACGAGGTGCTCAACATCGGCGCCTCGGTCTTCAACGTCGAGGGCGCCGACCACGTCAAGCTGCACGCCCTCCACCCCGCCGGCATGCCCACCGACCCCATGCTCCGCCTCCGCGTCCTCACCCTCGGCCGCCGCGAGGACCTCGCCGTCGACATCGCCGGCTACGGCGCCGGCCGCCTCAGCGTCGTCCTCACCTGACCCGACCCCCACCACAACACCACACGACGCCGCGGGCGGCGCCGCGGGATCGTCCGGATTCCGCAGCGCCGTCCGGGCGATTTCGCGACGACGCGCCGACGCCCCGACCACCGCGGCGAGGAAGCACAGAGCGTCGCAGCGCGGCGGAGCGAGCAAGCCCGGAGGGTGCTGCGGAATCAGGACGATCCCGCGGACCAGGATGGCCCGCGGACCGCAAGCGAAAACACCTCAGCTCCTCCCGCCCCCACCCGATCTACACCCCGAGCACGGATCGCTCACCCACCTGCCACGGATCGGCACCGCCTCGCCCCATCGACCCCGATGGGCGACCCGCACAGGGGGAACCGCACCCGTGTCCTACGCCGTGTCCGGCCTCATGGCCGACTCAGTCGGATTCGTGCTCCGCACCGCGATCAACGGATTGTCCCTGCGTCAGCAGGTGATCGCCGACAACATCGCGAACGTCGACACCCCGCACTTCCGGGCGCGCGCCGTGGACTTCGAGTCCGCGCTCTCCGCCGCCATCGACCGCGGGTCGGTCACCTCCGCCGGGCAGCTCACGCCCGCCGTCGAGGCGACCGAGACCCCCGTCGGTGCCAACGACAACAACGTCGACCTCCGCAAGGAGTCGATCGCGTCGATCCAGACGCAGTTCCAGTACCAGATCGTCGGCCGGGCGTTCAGCGACCGCCACAGCCTGATGACGACCGCGACGGCGAGCTTCTGATGAGCGCGTTCGAGACGCTCCGCATCGCCAACACCAGCCTGGGCGCCCACCAGGTGTGGCTCGACGCGATCGCCGGCAACATCGCCAACGTCAACACGGTCACGTCCACCGACGACGACGCGTTCCAGGCGACGTACGTCATCTTCGGCGCGCGGGAGGACGGCGGCGTCGACGTCGACGGCTTCGCGGGCTCCGACCCCGAGGGCCGCCTCGTGCACGATCCGGGCCACCCGCTCGCCGACGAGGACGGCTACGTCCGCGCGCCCGAGCTCGACATGTCCTCGCAGATGGGCCAGCTCGTCATGGCGCAGCGTGGGTTCCAGGCCTCGGTGCAGATGACCAAGACCGCGCAGGACACCTACACCGCCGCGCTCCAGATCGGCTCCAAGTGATGAGCGTGACGCCGGTCGAGTTCCCGTCCTTCCCGATGCCCGGGATGCCCACCGTCGGCGGTGTCGGCGAGGTCGCCGCGCCGTCGCTGAGCGAGTCCGTCGCCC
Source organism: Nocardioides thalensis (assembly GCF_013410655.1). Taxonomy (NCBI): domain Bacteria; kingdom Bacillati; phylum Actinomycetota; class Actinomycetes; order Propionibacteriales; family Nocardioidaceae; genus Nocardioides; species Nocardioides thalensis. Next base: position 555,761 of record NZ_JACCFP010000001.1, on the reverse strand, counting down.
CCGCGACCGCCGCCGACCCGGCCGCGGGCGCCGAGTTCGGCTCGATGGTCCTCGACGGCCTGGACCGGCTCGAGGGCCTGACCGACCGCGCCGACGGCCTGGCCGTCGAGGCGGCCACCGGGAAGCTCGACAACATCCACGACTACACGATCGCCGCCAGCGAGGCGTCGGTCGCCACCCAGCTCACCGTGGCGCTGCGCAACAAGGCCGTCGAGGCCTTCAACGAGATCATGCGGATGCAGGTCTGAGGGGCCTGACACATGCGAGACAAGATCACCTCCACGCTGGCGCGCGCCCGCGACACGTTCTCCACCTTCACCACCGGCCAGAAGGCCGTGGCCATCGTCGGTACGGCGGCCCTGCTCATCGCAGCGGTGATGGTGTTCCGCTGGGCCTCCACCCCCAGCTATGCGCCGCTCTACTCCGACCTGTCGGGCGCTGACGCCAGCGCCGTCATCGAGGAGCTCGAGGCGCAGGGCATCCCCTACGAGATCGCCGGCGGCGGCGGCACCGTGATGGTGCCGCGTTCCGAGGTCTACGAGACCCGGATCGCGCTGTCGGGCCAGGGCCTGCCGGCCAGCTCGGACGGCGGCTACTCGATCCTCGACGAGCAGGGTCTTTCCACCTCCGAGTTCAAGGAGACGACCGACTTCAAGCGCGCGATGGAGGGCGAGCTCGCCACCGCCATCGAGACGATCGAGGGCGTCGAGACCGCGGTCGTGACCCTGGCGATCCCGGAGAAGGAGGTCTTCGCCGACGAGCAGGAGCCCGCGAAGGCGTCGGTGCTGATCGACGCCGCCCACGGCACCACGCTCGGCGACGAGCAGGTCCAGGCGATCGTGCACCACGTGTCGTACGGCGTCGACGGCCTCGACGCCAAGAACGTCACCGTCAGCGACACCACCGGCGCGGTGCTGACGCAGCCGGGCGACGAGTCCGGCTCCGGCATCAGCGGCGAGCGCAGCGAGCAGGTGCAGGAGTTCCAGGACGCGATGCAGGCCGACATCCAGGCCGTGCTCGACCGCGTGCTCGGCCCGGGCAACTCGACCTCGACCGTCACCGCCGACCTCGACTTCGACAAGGCCGTCATCGAGAGCCGCGAGTACACCGTCAACGAGGACGTCCCGCCGCTGTCGGAGTCCAACTCCTCGGAGACCTACAACGGCCCCGCCGGCTCGGGCGCCAACCCCGGCGGCACCGTCGGCCCGGACGGCCAGATGGACCCCGGCGCCGGCACGACGGGCGAGGGGGCGTACGAGAACACCACCGAGACCCGCGACAACCCGGTCAACGAGACCGTCGAGCACCGCGAGACCGCGCCCGGCAGCGTCAACAGCATCCACGCGGGCGTCGTGCTCGACGAGACCGCCGCCGCCGCGATCGACCCCGACCAGGTCGAGGACTGGCTGCGCGCCGCCGTCGGCTTCGACCGGGAGCGCGGTGACACCTACGACGTCACCGTGATGCCGTTCGACAGGTCGGCCGAGGAGGCCGCCGCAGCCGAGATCGCCGCGGCGAAGGCCGAGGACGCGGCCGCCGCCGAGAAGCGGATGTGGCGCAACGTCGCGATCGGCGCGGGCATCGCACTGATGGTGCTGCTCGCCTGGTTCCAGTCCCGGCGCCGGGCGCGCGCCCGGCAGGAGGCGACGACGTACATCGTCGAGCAGCTCCGCGCCGACCAGGCGGCCCGCACGCCGATCGAGGCCCCGGCCCCGGCCGTCGCCGCCCTCGAGGCGGTCGAGGAGGCCGAGGACGACAAGGTCCGTGACGACCTCCTCGCCCTCGTGGAGAAGCAGCCCGAGGACGTCGCGGCGCTGCTGCGCGGCTGGCTGGTGGACCCGAAGTGAGCATCATGTCCCCCGGCGCCAGCGCGCTGGCCCAGCTCGGCGTCCGCAAGGCCGCCGTGCTCCTGATCCAGCTCGGCAAGGACAAGGCCGCCCAGGTGATGGCGCACCTCAGCGACGCCGAGGTCGAGAACATCTCCGCCGAGATCGCCAAGCTCGATGCCGTCACGTCCGCGGAGACGTCGTCGGTGCTCGAGGAGTTCCACGACCTGATGACCGCCCACGCCCACGTGACGCAGGGCGGCTTCGGGTTCGCGCAGGACATCCTCGAGCAGTCGCTCGGCGCCGAGCGCGCGAAGGAGATCATGGACCGGCTGCACGCGGCCGCGGTCCAGATGCCGTTCCAGTTCCTGCACCGCGCCGACCCGGCGCAGCTGCGCGGGTTCATCTCCGACGAGCACCCCCAGGTCATCGCGCTGGTGCTCGCGCACATGGCGCCGGACAAGGCGTCCCTCCTGCTCAGCGGCCTGCCGGCCCACCAGCAGGCGGTCGTCGCGCACCGGATCGCGGTCATGGACCGCACCTCGCCCGAGATCGTGCGCACGGTCGAGGCGATCCTCGAGCGGAAGCTGTCGTCGATGCTGCAGCCCGCCGAGGTCTCGCGCGTCGGCGGCGTCGACCCGCTCGTCAACATCATCAACCGGTCCGACCGGCCGACCGAGCGCCAGATCGTCGAGGGCCTCGAGGGCCTGGACCCGTCGCTCGCCGACGAGGTCAAGAGCCGGATGTTCATGTTCGAGGACATCGTCGGGCTCGACGACCGCTCCGTGCAGCAGGTGCTGCGCCAGGTCGACACCGCCGAGCTGGCCCTCGCGCTCAAGGGCGTGTCGGAGGCCGTGCGCTCGAAGATCACCACCAACCTGTCCGAGCGCGCCGCCGAGAACCTCATCGAGGAGGTCGAGCTGCTCGGTGCCGTCCGCCTCGCGCAGGTCGAGGAGGCGCAGCAGAGCATCATCCGCACGATCCGCCAGCTCGAGGAGCAGGGCGTGATCACCGTCCGACGGGGCAACGACGATGAGTTCGTCACCTGAGGCTGGGCTGGCCGCGCTGCCCGAGCTGCGCGTCGGCCGCTGGACCCGTCTGGGGGGCGGGTCCGTCCTCGGCGACGCCGTCACCGAGGGCATGCTCGACGGCCTCGCCGAGCGCACCCGGGCCGCAGCGCGCGCCCAGGGCTACGCGGTCGGCTGGGCCGAGGGACGCCGGGAGGCCGCCCGCCAGGCCGACGAGAAGGCGCAGGCGCTCGCCGACCAGCACGCCGCCGAAGAGGCCCGGCGCGACGCCGAGCACCGGGCCGCCGTGCAGGCGCTCGGGCAGGCCGCGGCCGGCGTACGAACACTGCTCGGAGAGCTGACCGCCGCCGTCGAGGAGCAGGCGACCGACCTGGCCTGGGCGCTCACCGAGGCGATCGTGGGGCTCGAGGTCGAGTCGCTGTCTGCCGCCGACGTGGTGCGCCGCGTGCTGCGGGTGCTGCCGGCCGCGCCCGTCGGGACCGTGCGCCTCCACCCCGCGGTCGCCGCTTCCGCCGACGCCGCCGAGCTCCGCGACCTCGGCCTCCAGGTCGCCGCCGACCCCTCGCTGGGCCCGGCCGACGCCCTCGTCGACGCCGACGGCGCCGTCACCGACCTCCGCATCTCCACCGCCCTCGACCGGGTCCGGGAGGTGCTGGCGTGAAGCCGAATCCGCCCTCATGGTCAGCCGAGTTGTGCCTCATGGCTCGGCCTGGGAACCATCGCGCCCAACTCGACGCGCCATCGCGGCGGATTCGGCGAGGTGGGGCATGAGCGCGTTGACCGCATCGGTGCGGGAGCGGGCGATGCTGGCCGCACAGCCGCTGCACCACGGGACCGTCACCGAGCTGGTGGGGCTGCACCTCGTCGTGCGGGGACTGCCCGCTGCCGCCGGTGACCTCGTGGAGGTCGTGGGTACGACGGGCCTGCTGCTCGCCGAGGTGGTGGCGCTGCGTCCGGGGGCGATGGTGTGCCTGCCGCTGGGCGGGACCGCCGGCGTCCGCGTCGGTGACCTAGTGCGCCACACCGGCGGCCCGCTGCGGATCCGGGTCGGCGACGCGCTGCTCGGCCGGGTGCTCGACGGGCTCGGCCGCCCGATGGACGACGGCGCGACGATCGACCACCTGCCGTCCGTGGACGTCGAGCTCGCCTCGCCGCCCGCGCTGTCACGGCCGCGGATCACCCAGCCACTCGGCCTCGGCGTCCGGGCCCTCGACGCACTCGTGCCGGCCGGGCGCGGCCAGCGGCTCGGCATCATGGCCGGCTCCGGCGTCGGCAAGTCCTCGCTGCTGTCGATGATCGCTCGCGGCTCCGACGCCGAGGTCACGGTCATCGCGCTCGTCGGCGAGCGCGGCCGCGAGGTGCGCGAGTTCATCGACGTCGACCTCGGCCCGGACGGGCTCGCCCGGTCCGTCGTGGTCGTCGCGACGTCCGACGCTCCCGCGATGGAGCGGCTGCGCGCGGCGTTCACCGCGACCCGGATCGCAGAGCACTTCCGCGACCAGGGCAAGGACGTCGTGCTGATGATGGACTCGCTCACGCGCGTCGCCATGGCGCAGCGCGAGATCGGCCTCTCCGCGGGCGAGCCGCCCGCCACCCGCGGCTACCCGCCCAGCGTCTTCGGCCTGATGCCGCGGCTGCTCGAGCGTGCGGGCACCTCCGCCGCCGGCTCGATCACCGGCCTCTACACCGTCCTCGTCGAGGGCGACGACCTCCAGGACCCGATCGGCGACACCGCCCGCTCGATCCTCGACGGGCACGTCGTGCTCTCGCGCGAGCTCGCGACCGCGGGCCACTTCCCCGCCATCGACGTGCTCGAGTCGATCTCCCGCGTGACCTCCGCGGTGACCAGCCGCGACCAGCAGGACACGGCCATCCGGCTGCGGCGGATGCTCGCGGCGCACCGCTCGGTGAAGGAGCTCGTCGAGATCGGCGCGTACGTCGCCGGGGCCGACGCCGACGCCGACGCAGCCCTGGCGCGACTCCCGCGGATCGAGCGGTTCCTGCGGCAGCGCATGGACGACCTCACGCCCGTCGACGAGACATGGCGGCGGCTCGAGGAGCTGGTGACGTCGTGAAGCGCGTGCACCCCGACGACCGGGGCCTCGCCGCGGTGGCGCGGGTGCGGGGCGTCCGCGAGCAGGACAGCCGGATCGGACTGCGGATCGCGGCCGCCGACGCCGCGGCCAAGGACGCCGAGTCGGCCCGCCTGCACACGCAGCTCGCGACCGCCGAGGTGCCCGCGCTCGCGACACCGGGACAGCTGGTCGCCCGCCGCACCTCGCTCGCGCTGCTGGGCGGGGACACGCAGGTCGCCCGCGAGCGCGCCGGCGCCGCCGCGCGCATCACCGCCGAGGCGCGCGCCCACTGGACCGCCGACCGGGCCCGCGAGGCCGCGGTCGAGCACCTGCTCGAACAGCGCGCCGAGCGGCGCCGTACCGAACGAGCCCGGAGGGCCGCGGCCGAGGCCGACGACCTCGCCGCGCAGGCCTGGCTGCGGCGCCGTACCGAGGGTCTCGTGACGGTCGCGGGGCGACCTCCTCGACCACCACAGAGCAAGGAAGACGAGTCATGAGCATCGAGCAGGTCACCGCGCGGATCACCGAGATCCAGACGCACCTGGCGCGGTTCGGCACCGTTCGGGCGACCACCGGGACCGGGTTCGCCGCGCAGCTGACCGAGGCCGCGGCGCCCAAGGACGCCAACGGCGTCACCGGCGCCGACGTGGTCAAGGAGGCGAAGGAGTACCTCGGCCTCCCCTATGTGTGGGGCGGCACCAGCAAGGAGACCGGCGTCGACTGCTCCGGGCTCGTGCAGTCGGTCTACAAGACGCTCGGCTACGACCTGCCGCGGGTCTCCGCCGACCAGGCGCGGGCGGGCACCGAGGTCAAGAGCATGGCCGAGGCGCAGCCCGGCGACCTGATCGCGTGGGACAACTCGAGCCGCAACGTCGGTGCCGACCACATCGCGATCTACATCGGCGACGGCAAGATGATCGAGGCGCCGCGCACCGGCCTGGACGTCCGGATCATCGACGTGCCGGAGGAGCCCGACTACATCCGCCGGATCATCGAGCCGGCCGCGGGCGGCGCGGCTCCGACGAGCAGCGTGCCCGGCGCGGACGCGCGGGTGCCGGCGTCGACGCCGTTCTCCGACCTGATCAACGGCGCGGCCGCGCGGACCGGCGTGCCCGGCGAGCTGATCGCCGCCGTGGCCCAGCAGGAGTCGGGCTTCAACCCGAAGGCCGTGAGCAGCGCCGGCGCGCAGGGTCTGATGCAGCTCATGCCCGGCACCGCCGACGGCCTCGGCGTCGCGAACCCGTTCGACCCCGCGCAGGCGATCGACGGCGGCGCGCGCCTGCTCCGCGACCTGCTGGACCGCTTCGGCAAGACCGACCTGGCGCTCGCGGCGTACAACGCCGGCCCGGGCGCCGTGCTCCGGTACGACGGCATCCCGCCCTACCCCGAGACGCAGAACTACGTCCGCAGCGTCATGGCGATCCTGGGAGCGGCCTGATGAGCGTCCTGCCCTTCGCCCCCGGCATGATGCCGGGGATGACGCCGGGGCCCACCGGGCCCACGGGCGCCGCCGGTACCCCCGCCGGCGGAACCGCCGCCTCCAGCGAGGGCGTCGTCGCCGAGCCCGGTGCCACCACCGTCGATCCCCCCGCCTTCCCCGACCCCGGCGCGGAGTTCGCCGCCGCCCTGACCGCTGCCCTCGCCGGCTCGACCCCGTCTACGACCCCTGCGCCCGCGGCCGCTGCCCCCGCGCCCGACGAACCGGCAGGGTTCGGGGTGCGAACGGGCACACTTCGGGGTGCGAGCTGGCAGCCATCGGTGCTCGAGCCGGCAGCGCGGGCCACGGCGACGGGCGCCGCGCCGGCGACGAAGGATGCGGGCGGCGTACCCCTGTCCGGCCCGGTCGGTACGACGACTCCGGCGACCGCGGCGGCTGCCGCACCCGCGCCCCTGCCCGGGGACGAGCCCGTGGCGGGTGTGCCGTCGGGGGCGACCTACCCAGCCTCGACCCCGCCGCGCGGCGCCGCCGTGCCGGGTGACGCAGCCCGCGCGGACGACCCTGCGACAGCGCTCGCGTCGACGGGCCGCACCGAGGCATCCGCGCCGGAATCCGGCCGGGACCCCGAACCTCGCCAGGTCGAACCCCCAACGCTGCCGGTTCGCACCCCGAACCCTGCCAGTTCGGCGATCACGATCAGCCCGAGCGGCGGGGCGGCGAAGGCCGCGCAGGACCCGGTCGTCCAGCACGTGCTGCCGGCGGTGATGCAGCTGGCGACCAAGGGCAACGGGACGCACCGGATCTCGGTGACGCTCCAGCCCGAGCACCTCGGCGAGGTGCGGGTGACGATGGTGGTGCGCGACGGCGAGGTGCGCGTCAGCCTCGCGGCCGACAGCCAGTCCGTGGCCAAGGACGTGCTGCTCCAGGGGGCACCGGAGCTGCGGCGGCTGCTCGAGGCCACTGGCGCGACCGACACCCGGGTGGTCGTCCGCGACCTCCCGTCCACGTCCAGCTCTCCGCCGACCTCCGCCTCGCCGTCGGGCTCCACGAACACCTCCACCGACCGTGGCTTCGGCGAACAGGCCCCGGGCGACCCGGACCGCCGCCAGCCCGGCGACCAGCGTCACGACGGCCGCGGCGCCGTACCCACCCCCTCCGTCCAGCGCGCGGCCGCAACCACCAGCACCGCCCACCCCGCCACCCCGACCCCCGGTCGCCTCGACCGGACCGTCTGAGAAGGAGCGACCATGTCCGTCACCCCGACCGAGGGAGTCGCGCCCGGCATGATGGCGCCGTTCGCGGCGTCCGCCGGCAGCGGGTCCAACGCGCTCGGCGACCAGCAGATGTTCCTCGAGCTGATGGTCGCCCAGCTGCGCTACCAGGATCCGATGAACCCGGCCGACTCCGGCGAGTTCCTCGCCCAGTCCGCGCAGTTCACCGCGCTGGAAAAGATGCAGGACGTCGCCGACCAGACGGCGATGCTGCTCACCACCCAGCTGTCGTTCGGCGCGAGCTCGCTGATCGGCAAGACCGTGAAGTGGATGGACGCCGACGGCGTCGAGCAGTCCGGCGTCGTGCAGGGCACCACGTTCCTCCCCGAGGGCCCGGTCCTCAGCGTCGACGGCGAGGAGGTCCCGCTCATCAATGTCGTCAGCGTCGGCGACGCCCCGACGATCCAGCCCGACCCGCCGTCCGAGGACGTCGACGGTCCCCCGACCGGCACGCCCAACGACTGACCCACCGCACCATCGCAGCCCACCGCACCCACAGCGCACCACCAACCCGAAAGGCACGACCATGCTTCGTTCACTCTTCGCCGGCATCAGCGGCCTGCGCGTCAACCAGACCATGCTCGACGTCACCGGCAACAACATCGCCAACGCCAACACCACCGGCTTCAAGTCCAGCAGCGCCGTCTTCTCCGACACCCTCAGCCAGATGCTCACCGCGGCCTCGGGCGAGAACGCCGAGCGTGGCGGCACCAACCCGATCCAGGTCGGCCTCGGCGTCCAGCTCGCCGCGACGATGACCAACCTCAACCAGGGCTCCGCCCAGACCACCGGCCGGGCGACCGACCTGATGATCCAGGGCGACGGGTTCTTCGTGGTCCAGGACGGCGAGGAGGAACTTTACACCCGCGCCGGCGCGTTCACGTTCGACGAGACCGGCACCCTCGTCACGCCCAGCGGCATGCGGGTCCAGGACGTCAACGGCAACGACATCACCATCGACATGGACAACCTGCAGTCCTACAGCATCGGCAAGGACGGCGTGATCCGCGGCGTCGACGTCAACGGCGACCCCTGGACCGGCCCGACCCTCGCGATCGCCGACTTCCCCAACCCGATGGGCCTCGAGCGCGCCGGCGACACCGCGTTCCGCGTCTCGGCGAACTCGGGCGACCCCGTCATCGGGTCCGCCGGCACCGGCGGCAACGGCACGATCATGTCCGGTGCCCTGGAGATGTCGAACGTCGACCTCGCGGCCGAGTTCACCAACCTGATCCTCGCCCAGCGCGGCTTCCAGGCGAGCTCCCGCGTGATCACCACGTCCGACCAGGTCCTCGAGGACCTCGTCAACATCAAGCGCTGACCGGCGCCTAAGGAGCGGCGCTCGGGCGCCGATAGGACGTGCGGTTGGCCACGGACGGCCGACCCGATTTCTCGCAGAGGTACGGCGGCGCCGTACTCCTGCCGCACACGGAGGTGCCGCGATGATCAGCCTGACCCGTCTCTCGGGATCGGTGTTCCTGCTGAACGCCGACCTGGTCGAGCGCGTCGACGAGACGCCGGACACCGTCGTCACGCTGGTCGACGGCACCAAGTACGTCGTGACCGAGTCGCTCCCGGAGATCCGCGACCGGGTCGTCAGCTACCGCGCCGAGATCGTCGCGCGCAGCAGCGTCTACGAGGCCGACGCCCGAGCCGGCGACCGCGGCCACCACCGGCCCGCGAGCGCGCCCGTCCGTCTCGCCGCCGTGCGCGGCACCGGACCCGACCAGGCAGAGCCCGGTCCCAGCCAGTCCCAGGGGGACGAGTCATGAAGGATCCCGCAGCCGCGATCGGCGTCGGCCTCGGCATCGTCGTCATCTGCGTCGCCAACATCCTCGAGGGCGGCAGCCCCACCAGCCTGCTGCTCGTCCCGCCGATGCTGCTGGTCTTCGGCACGACGATCCTCGTCTCGATCGCCGGCGGCACCATGACCGACGCCAAGCAGATCGTCCCGAGCCTGAAGCGCGCCTTCACCGGCCACGTGCCGCCCGCCGACGACCTGGTCCCACAGGTGGTGAAGCTCGCCGACAAGGCCCGCAAGGAGGGGCTGCTCTCGCTCGAGGACAGCCTCAAGGACATCCCCGACCCGTTCCTCGTCAAGGGCGTCACCATGGCGATCGACGGCACCGACCCCGACGACGTGCGCGACATCCTCGAGGCCGAGCTCTACGCGAAGAAGCGTCACGACAAGCACTCCGCCAAGTTCTTCGCCGACGCCGGCGCCTACGCGCCCACCATCGGGATCATCGGCACCGTCATGGGCCTGGTCCACGTGCTCGAGCAGCTCGCCGAGCCCGAGAAGCTCGGCCACCTGATCGCCGCGGCGTTCGTCGCGACGCTGTGGGGCGTGCTGTCGGCCAACGTGATCTTCCTGCCGATCGGCAACCGGCTCAAGCGCCTCAGCGAGCTGGAGTGCGGCCGGATGGAGGTCGCCATCGAGGGCATCGCCGCGATCCAGTCCGGCGCCAACCCGCGCCTGGTCGCGGAGAAGCTCCGCTCGCTGCTCCCGAGCGTCCCGACCGCCGAGAGCGAGGCGGCCTGATGTCCCACGCCAGCAGCAAGCGGCGCCACGAGGAGCACGAGGAGCACGAGAACCACGAGCGGTGGCTGGTGACCTACGCCGACATGGTCACTCTGCTGATGGTGCTGTTCATCGTCATGTTCGCGATGTCGACGGTCGACGACCAGAAGTACAAGGCGCTCAAGTCCGGCCTCTCCGACGGGTTCGGCCAGGCGGTCCCCATCCGCGGCGGCGCCGACCCCACGGTCGCCGAGAACGGCTCCACCGCGCAGGGCCAGACCGCGCCGTACGAGCTGCTCGTGCAGGAGCTCCCCGCCGGCGAGCAGGGTCGCGCCCGCGAGGTGCTCGAGACGGCCGACCGGCTCCGCACGCAGCGTCAGTACGACGAGGCGCGCGTCGAGGTCGAGCGCCTGCTCCGGATCTGGCACCAGGTCGACTCCGCCCTCCAGGAGCGGGGCCTGCGGGACGACGTGCGGGTCGACGTCGACGAGCGTGGCCTGGTGCTGAGCCTGGTGTCGGAGCACGTGATCTTCCGCCCCGACGTCGCCGTGCTGACCGAGCGCGGGCAGCGGGTCGTCGACACGATCGCACCGGTGCTGGCCGAGCTCACCGAGCCGATCGAGATCGACGGGCACACCAACCAGGAGCCGGTGAAGCCCCGGTACTTCCCGACCGACTGGGAGCTCTCCACGGCCCGCGCGATCCACGTGCTGCGCCGGCTCGACGAGCACGGCGGGCTGCCGGCCCGACGGCTGCGGGCCACCGGGTTCGGGCACACCCGCCCGCTGGTCGACCCGGACGAGCCCGGCTCGCAGCGCATCAACAAGCGCGTCGACATCGTCGTGCTGAGCAGCGCGTCCGCCGAGACCCGAGCCCGCTTCCGCGAGATCTACGAGGAGCTGACATGACCGCCACCCTGACCCCGCCCGACACCGCGGCGCCGGAGGAAGCCGAGAAGAAGGGCAAGAAGAAGCTCGTCGTCGTGCTGGTGCTCGTGGTCGCCATCGCCCTGGGCGCCGCGTGGTTCTTCCTGATCCGGCCCAGCGGCGACGCCGAGCCCAAGCCGGGCGAGGTCGCCCCGCTCGAGCCGATCCAGGTCAACCTCGCGGACGGCCACTACCTGCGCCTCGGCATCGCCCTCCAGCTCGTCGAGGGCGCGCACGAGGTCGACGGCAGCAAGGCGCTGGACGCCGCGATCGAGGTGTTCAGCGGCAAGGAGGTCGGCGAGGTGAACCGGCCCGCCGAGCGCGAGCACCTGCGCCACGACCTCGAGGAGCTGCTGCACGAGCGCTACCACGACGAGGTGCTCGACGTTTACTTCACGGAGTTCGTCACGCAGTAGGTCTCGTGACGGCCGTGGACGGCCTCCTCGACCACCGGGTCGAGCAACCCTCCAGAGACGTCTAGTCATTCCGGGCCATCCCGGACTGACCGGACGGTGCGACGCACACCCCTCAGGTCCCGGGACCCACCGACGATGAGTCCCTCGTGACCACGATCCCGCCTGCTCCCGGCGTTCGGCCGCGGCGGCGTACCCGCACGGCGGAGCCGACGCCGTACGACTTCCGGCGTCCGATCCAGCTCTCGCGCGAGCACCAGCGCACGCTCCAGCTCGGCTTCGACGGATTCGCGCGTACGGCGACGACCGTCTTCACCAGCTCGCTGCGCACCGTGTGCTCGTTCACCCTGGTCGACATCCAGCAGCGCAGCTACGGCGAGTACGTCGACAGCCTCGGCCCGTCGACGTTCATGACGCTCTTCTCCGCCGAGCCGATGCCCGGTCTCGGCGTGCTGGAGGTCCCGCTGGTCGCGACGATGTCGTGCGTCGACCACATGCTGGGTGGTCCCGGGTCCGACGAGCAGCCCGACCGGCCGCTCACCGAGATCGAGGACGGCGTGATCCGCGGCCTCGTCGAGCGGCTGCTCGGCGAGATGCGCTACGCGCTCGGACCGGTCGTCGACCTCGAGCCGACGGTGACCGGCGTCGAGTACAGCCCGCAGTTCGCCCAGGTCGCCAGCGCCGCCGACGTCATGGTCGTCGTCACCTTCGAGCTGCGGATCGGCGAGCGGGCGCACCAGGTCACCGTGTGCCTGCCGTTCACCGGCCTGCTCCCCCACCTGACCAACGCGACCGGCGCGGGCTCGGTCTCCGACCGCGAGCGCGTGCAGCGGGCGCAGTCGGCCGAGCTGCTCCAGGAGCAGTTCGCCCGCGTCCCCGTCTCGGTCGCGGTGCGCTTCCGGCCGATCACGCTCGACCCGGCGGCCATCTCCGGCCTGACCACCGGCTCCGTGCTGCGCCTGAGCCACCCCGCCTCGGCCCCGCTCGACGTGGCCGTCGCCGGCAACACCTTCGCCCATGCCACCCCCGGCACCCGCGGCCAGAGCCTGGCCGCACTCATCGTGGACACCCCCAAGGAGCACTCATGACCACCGGCGACACTGCTGACACCGCGGGCCCCGCCACGGCGCAGGACACCGCCGTCGCCGCGGCCGAGGCGGCAGCCGCCGCGCTGCCCGCCGTCACGCCGCTCACCGTCGGGCCGGCCCAGCCGGGCTCGGCGCACGTCGCCGACGCGTTCGCCGGCGGCGCCGTCGCCGCGCTCGACGGGGTGCCCGGCGCAATCGTCGTGCTGATCGGCGAGGAGCTCGTCGGAGCGCTCGCCGGCAGCCCGCTCGGCGAGCTCGACCTCTCCGCGGCCGTGCAGCCCGCGCTGGACGCGGCCGCCCGCGCCCTCGGCGCGCACGCCCGCACCGCCACGACCCTCGACCTCACCGCCGACGGCGGGCTCGCCGCCGCCGTCGGCGGTGACTTCACGACCGTGCCGCTCATCGGCGCCGGCATCGCGGCCGCCGTGCTCGTGCCGCAGGCGACGCTCGCCGGGGCCAAGGAGCCCCTCCGCGACGAGCCGGCGCCGGCCGCCGAGCCCGAGCCGGCCGGTCTCACGGACCAGCCGTTCGTGCCCGCGTTCGGCGCTGCCCCCGGCAGCCTTCCGCCGCAGCGCGGGCTGGAGATGCTGCACGGGGTCGACATGGAGGTGACGGTCGAGCTGGGTCGCACCCGGATGACCGTGCGCGACCTGCTCGCCCTGACGCCGGGCGCGGTGCTCGAGCTCGACCGCGCCGCCGGCAGCCCCGCCGACCTGCTCGTCAACGGTCGCCTGGTCGCCCGCGGGGAGGTCGTCGTCGTCGACGAGGACTTCGGCCTGCGGGTCACCGAGATCGTCGACGCCGCCGCGACGGCCTGAGGAGCGGGATCATGGGCGAGTCCTCCGGCATGGCCGAGCTCGGCATCCGGCTGGTCGGCTCGCTCGCCGTCGTCGTCGGGCTGCTGATCCTGATCGCGCGGCTGGTCAACCGGCGCTTCAAGCCTGCCGACGGCGCACCGGTACGGGTCGTGCACCGCCAGCCGCTCACCCGCGGCAGCGGCGTGGCCGTGGTCGCCGTCGGCACGCGCGTCCTGGTGCTCGGCACCACCGAGCAGCAGGTCACGCTGCTCGCCGAGGTGGAGCCGGACGAGATCGGCCTCGACGAGGAGTACGAGCATGACGAGGAGGTCTCGATACGGCCTCGCCTAGCGGCTCGGCCTACTCGACCAGCCTCGGCCGACGGAAGGCTCGCGGGCTCCCTTCTCTCCGCGGACACCTGGCGCCAGACGCTGGCGGCGTTCAGTGGGTCTCGTGACGGTCGCGGGGCGACCTCCTCGACCACCGGAGAGCCGGGCAGGGCGACCTCCTCGACCACCGGAGAGCCGGACATGGCGACCTCCTCGACCACCGGAGAGCCGGACATGGCGAGCTCCTCGACCACCGGAGAGCCGGGCAGGGTGACCTCCTCGACCACCGAGGACGAGGAGCAGCGGGCCTCATGACCCCGGCTTCCACGAGCAGGATGCGACGCATCGTCGTCCTCCTGCTGGCTCTCGGTGCCGCGATCGCGGCGATGGTGGTCGCGCCCGGCGCGGCGTACGCCGACCCGGTCGGCCCCGACGGCCCCAAGGGGCCGCGCGGCCAGGGCGGCGGCAGCGTCGAGATCGACCTCGGCGGGCTGACGGACAAGCCGTCCAACAGCCTGGTCACGATCCTCGCGCTGACGCTGATCAGCCTGCTCCCGGCGATCCTGCTGACCTGCACGAGCTTCACGAAGGTGCTGGTCGTTCTGGGCCTGACCCGCAACGCGCTCGGCCTCCAGCAGACGCCCAACAACCAGGTGCTCGCCGGCCTCGCGCTGTTCCTGAGCCTCTTCATCATGGGACCGGTGCTGTCGGAGATCAACGACGCCGGCGTGCAGCCCTATCTCGACGGCGAGAAGTCCACGTCGCAGGCGTTCACCGACGGCCTGGACCCGTTGCGCGACTTCATGCTCGACAACACCGGCGACTCCGAGCTGGAGCTGCTGACCAACGTCGCCGACCGCGACCTTCCCGACTCCCGGGAGGACGTGCCGACCACGACCCTGATCCCGGCCTTCGTGCTCTCGGAGCTCAAGGACGCCTTCATCATCGGGTTCATCGTCTTCATCCCGTTCCTGGTGATCGACATCGTCGTCAGCGGCGCCCTGATGAGCCTCGGCATGATGATGATGCCGCCGGTGATGGTGTCGCTCCCGTTCAAGCTGTTGCTCTTCGTGATGGTCGACGGCTGGGCCCTGCTCATCGAGTCGCTCGTCGCGTCGTACGGCGGAGGGAGCGGCTAGTGCACGCCCTCGTGACCGACACCAACATCATCGAGATCGCCCTCCAGACGATGCTCGTGGCGCTCAAGCTCTCGGCGCCGATCCTCGTCACCGCGCTCGTCATCGGCTTCGCGATCTCGCTGTTCCAGTCGATGACGCAGATCCAGGAGTTCACGCTCTCGTTCGTGCCGAAGCTCGTCGGGGTCGGCGTCGCCCTGCTCTTCAGCGGCAACTGGATGCTGCACACGCTGATGAGCTTCACCCGCGACCTGTTCGACCAGATCCCGACGCTCCTCGGCTAGACCATGACCCTGTCCGTCGACGGCGCCTCCTACCTCGCGCTGCTCCTCGCCTCGGTGCGGGTGATCGCGTGGCTGGCCGTGGTGCCACCGTTCGCCTCCCGCGGCATCCCGGCGATGGCGAAGGTCGTGCTCGCGCTCGGCCTGTCGATGGCGATGGCGCCGACGCTGGCCGAGCAGCCGCTGCCGGACGACGCGATCGCGCTCGGGGTGTCGGTGCTCGCGCAGGCGATCATCGGGCTCGGCATGGGCTACGTGACCATGCTCCTGTTCTCGGTCATCGGCGCCGCGGGCGCCTTGATCGACGTGTTCGGCGGCTTCGCCCTGGCGCAGGCGTTCGACCCGCTCGGCATGAACATGAACACCGTCTTCGGTCGCTTCCACCAGATGCTCGCCACCGCGCTGCTGCTCGTCACCGGCGGTCACCTGCTCGTGATCGGCGGCCTGCTGAGCACGTTCCGCTACCTGCCCCTGACCGGGATGCCCGACGTCGACGGCTGGCCCGACGTGCTCGTCACCGCGTTCTCGATGTTCTTCACGATCGCCGTGCAGATCGCGCTGCCGATGATCGCGGTCCTGTTCGTGGCCGACCTCGCGCTCGCGCTGCTGACCAAGGTCGCGCCGCACCTCAACGCCTTCAACGTGATGTTCCCGGCCAAGGTCGGGCTCACCCTGCTGCTGCTCGGGCTCTCCTTCCCGATGCTCCCCGACACGACCGAGCGGATCGTCGAGCTCGCCAACGAGGCGATGGCCCAGATGGCGGGCGCGGCATGAGCGGCGGCGGTGGTGAGAAGACCGAGAAGCCCACCCCCAAGCGCAAGAAGCAGGCACGCAAGGACGGCCAGGTCCCCCGCACCCCCGACCTCGGCGGCTGGCTCGGCCTGCTCGTCGTGTCACTGGCGCTCGGCCCGCTGCTCGACCGCGAGCTCGACGGCCTGATGACCACGATGGCCACCCACCTGCGCGCCGTCGAGGACCCGTCCCCCGCGCTCGCCCTCGAGCTGCTCGGCGCCGGGGCGCGGCACGCGTTCCTGGCACTCGTCGTCCTCGGCTCGATGATCCTCGTCATCGGCGTGCTCTCCGCCCTCGCCCAGGGCGGGTTCTACCTCTCCCCCAAGCTCGCCAAGCCCGATGCCAAGAAGCTCAACCCGGTCAGCGGCGCCAAGCGCCTCTTCGGCCCCCAGGCCTGGTGGGAGGCCGCGAAGGTCCTCATCAAGAGCTCCGTCGTCGCCTTCCTGGCGTACGGCGCGGTCCGCGCCATGATGCCGTTGGTCGGAGGCGTGATGCCGATCGGCGTCGTGCTGGAGAAGGTCCAGGGCGAGGTCTCCCGCCTGCTCCTCACCGTCGGCGTCGCCGGCCTGGTAATGGCGGCCGCCGACTACGCCATGCAACGGCGCCGGATCGGCAAGCAGATCAGGATGAGCCGCGAGGAGATCAAGCAGGAGCACAAGCAGGCCGAGGGCGACCCGATGGTCAAGGGCGCCATCCGTGCCCGCCAGCTCGCTGCGGCCCGCAACCGGATGATCGCCGACGTCGCCGAGGCCGACGTCCTCCTCGTCAACCCGACGCACGTCGCGGTCGCGCTGCGCTACGACCCCGAGCGCGGCGCCCCCCGCGTCGTCGCCCGCGGCGCCGGCGCCATCGCCACCCGCATCCGCGAGCAGGCCAACGAGGCCCGCGTCCCCCTGGTCCGCGACGTCCCCCTCGCCCGCGCCCTCTACCGCTCCTGCGAGGTCGGCTCCGAGATCCCCCGCGAGCTCTGGGCCGCCGTCGCCCAGGTCCTCGCCTTCGTCATCAGCCGCCGCGCCCACGGCCACCACGGCGGCGAGCACCGCACCCCCCGCACCCTCGACGAGCTCCCCTCGGTCGTCAAGGCGGGCCGCCGCCGGGTGCGCATCGACACGTAAGCCGTGCACAGGCGGGCGCCGACCCCGAGGCCGCGCCCACCCGACCGACGGCCGCGAGCGGCCGTCCTCGCGGCGATTTCGCGACGACGCGCCGGCGCCCCGGGCCCCGCGGCGAAGTACCGGAGTGCGCCGTCGCGCGGCGGAGCGACCAAGCCGCGAGGGCGGCCGCTCGCGGCCGGCGGCACAGGCGCGGGGTCGGGGTCGGCGCCGACCGACAGCAACCCCTCAACTGAGTCGATGGGCAGCCGATGGGAGCCCACGACGCCAGGACGGCGCCACCCCGATCCACCTCCTGCCACGGACGGCCAGCACCCAGTCGACCCCGAGAGGCTGACCCGTCCTGATGAAGTCGCTGACCAAGCTCGGCGTCCCGATCGGCATCGTCGCCGTCGTCGCGATGCTCGTCGTGCCGCTGCCCGCCGTGGTGCTGGACCTCCTGATCGCCCTCAACATCACCGGCGCGCTGCTGATCCTGATGGTGGCGATGTTCATCCACAAGCCGCTGGAGTTCGCCGCGTTCCCGTCGGTGATCCTCGTGATGACGCTGTTCCGGCTCGCGCTCAACGTGAGCGCCACCCGGCTCGTGCTCCTCGACGGCTACGCCGGCAAGGTGATCGACACGTTCGGCCACTTCGTCGTCGGCGGCTCGCTGATCGTCGGCCTGATCGTGTTCGCGATCCTACTCGTCATCCAGTTCGTCGTCATCACCAACGGCGCCGGCCGGGTCGCCGAGGTCGGTGCCCGCTTCACCCTCGACGCGATGCCCGGCAAGCAGATGGCGATCGACGCCGACCTCAACTCCGGCCTCATCGACGAGGAGGAGGCCCGTCGCCGGCGCGCCGAGGTGCACGCCGAGGCCGACTTCCACGGCGCGATGGACGGTGCGTCGAAGTTCGTGAAGGGCGACGCGATCGCCGCGATCATCATCACGCTGGTCAACCTGCTCGGCGGCTTCGCCATCGGCGTCGCGCAGCTCGGGATGCCGTTCGGCGACGCGATCCAGACCTACTCGCTGCTCTCGATCGGCGACGGCCTGGTCTCCCAGATCCCCGCCCTGCTGCTCTCCGTCGCCACCGGCCTCGTCGTCACCCGCTCGGTCGCCGACTCCGACATGGGCTCGGACATCATGAACCAGGTCTTCGCCCGGCAGACGCCGCTGCGTGTCGCCGGCTTCGGCGCCCTGGTGCTCTGCCTGATCCCCGGCCTGCCGAAGCTGCCGTTCATCATCGCCGGCGGCGCGATGCTGCTCGCCTCGAGCCGGGTCAAGCAAATCGAGCAGGAGGCGACCGCGGAGGTCGCGACGGCCACCGAGGTCGCCATCCCGGACTCCCCCGAGCAGCTCGCGGCGGAGATCCGGGTGGACCCGCTCGGCCTCGAGCTGTCCGCGGACCTCATCGATCTCGTCGACACCCGCGTGGGCGGCGACCTCCTCGACCGGGTCAAGGCGCTGCGGCGCAAGGTCGCCGGTGAGCTCGGCATCGTGATCCCGCCGGTCCGCACCCGCGACAACCTCGAGCTGCCGCTCCACACCTACGCGATCACGCTGTACGGCGCCGAGGTCGCGCGCGGCGAGGCCCCCCGCGGCACCGTGCTCGCGATCGGCGACTTCCTCGGCTCGTTGCCGGGGACCCCCACCCGTGAGCCCGTGTTCGGCCTGGACGCGAAGTGGATCCCCGCCGAGCTGCGCCACCAGGCCGAGGTCGGCGGCGCGACGGTGGTCGACCGGGCATCTGTCGTGACCACGCACCTCGCCGAGGTCGTGCACCAGCACGCCAGCCGCCTGCTCGGCCGGGAGGACGTGCGGCTGCTCACCGACGTCGTCAAGCGCAGCCACCCGGTCGTGATCGAGGAGCTGACGCCCACCCAGCTCTCGCTCGGCGAGATCCAGGCGGTCCTCCGCTCGCTGCTCGACGAGAGCGTCCCGATCCGCGACCTGGTGCGGATCTTCGAGGCGCTGTCGGTGCGCGCCGCGGTCTCCAAGGACCTGGACGGGCTGGTCGAGGCCGCGCGGGCAGCCCTCGACCCGTCGCTCGCCGTCACCTACCTGTCCGACGGCACCCTGCACGCCATCAGCTTCGAGCCGATGCTCGAGCAGCGGATGCTCGAGGCGGTGCGCCAGACCGAGTCCGGCGCCGTCCTCGCCCTCGACCCGGAGCTCGCCCAGCGCCTGCTCATCACCGTGACCCAGCTGGCCACCGCGTCCGAGAACGAGGGCCACCGCCCCGTGCTCGTGTGCGCGCCCCAGCTGCGGCCCGCCGTACGGCGCTTCGTCGCTCCTGCGGCGGCGCGGCTGCCCGTGCTGTCCTACACCGAGCTCGGCGCGGCGCAGCAGGTGCGCTCGGCCGGCGTCATCGGTGACCTGCCCGACCCGGCTCTCGGCGTCGGCGCGGCGATCGGGGCCACGGCATGACCCGCCGGCACCGTCACCTCGACGGCACCGAGCACGCCGCCGGACAGCCGGGGCCCACCCTGGTCCGGGTGCCGCGGCTCCCGCGGCAGGGGCTCGTCGACACCCGGCTGCTGGTGGTCGCGCTCGCCGTGTCGTCGCCGGCGATCTATCGCCTGGCGCAGGGCATGGTCTCGATGACCGAGGTGCTCACCCGCTACCTGCTCGTGGCGCTCGGATGCGTCGCCACCGGTGCCCTGGTGCGCTGGGTGTGGCCGCTCCTGTCGGGCGATCGCCCCGATCCGGTCGACCCGCTGCGGGACGCGATCGCGGCAGGACTGGCGGCGCCGCCGGCCGACCGGGACCGCTTGGACGGCATGGCCGGCGACCTCGACGCCACCGCACCGCTCGACCTGGACGCCGGCTTCGACCCGCTTCCCGACGACGCGCTGACGGGTGGGTTCGACGACGGCGCGGCCACCGCACTGCTGGGGCTCGACGCAGCCGACGACCTGCTCGAGCTGTCCGACAGCCGCCCCGCGTAGGACTACCGGTCGACCGGCACGATCCACTCGACGGTCGTGCCGCCGGAGCCGCTCGTCACCCTGAGCTCGCCACCCAGCGACTCCGCGCGGTGGCGGAGGTTCCCCAGCCCGCGGCCCGCGGCCACGTCGTCGGCGTCGAACCCGCGCCCGTCGTCGGTCACCTTCAGGCTGAGCCAGGCCGCGCCCGCCGACAGCTCCACGGTCGTCGACGACGCCTGCGCGTGCCGTGCGACGTTGGAGAGGATCTCCCGCAGGGCGAGCAGCAGCTGGTCGGCCGTCACCGGTTGCACGGCGAGGTCCACCGGCCCCGACGACCGCAGCAGCGGGACGAACCCGAGCACCGCTGAGTAGTCACGCAACAGTGCCCGCGCACTGTCGAGGAGGGCGCCGGAGCCCCCGCGGCCCAGCTCGAAGATGGTCGACCGGAGGTCCCTGATCGCGACGTCGAGCTCGGAGACGGCGTCACCCACCCGCGATCGCAGCTCGTCGAGATCGAGCTTCACCGCGCCCTGGAGCTGCATGCCCGTCGCGAAGATCCGCTGGATGACGAGGTCGTGGAGATCACGGGCGATCCGGTCGCGGTCCTTGGCGAGGAGCAGCTCGTGGCGCTCCCGGAACGCGGCGGCCCGGTCGAGGGCGACGCCGAGCTGGTCTGCCAGTGCGCGGACCAGCTCGAGCTCGTCCGCGCGGGGGGCGCGAGGTCCGTGGGGATGGTCGCCGATCAGCACGCCGCCGCGGGCGAGCTGGGTGCGCATCGGCACGACGATGATGACGCGGTCGGCGCCCCGTTCGAGCCGGAACACCTCGCCGGTCTCCTTCGCCTGCCGGACCTCGTCCGACACGGCATCGAGAAGCTCCTCCAGACCGTCGGCGGCCGCCCCGGCGACCGCGTCGACCTCGAGCACGCCCTCGTCGTCGCGCACCACCGCTACGGTGCGGGCCCGGCTCACCCGCTGGAGGCTCGCGACCATGTGCTGCACCGCGTCCTCGGCCGTGACGGCGGGCGACAGGCCGGCCGACACCTGCTGGGCGGCGAGGAGCCAGGTACGCCGCCGCTCGCTCTCCTCGTAGGCACGGGCGTTCGCGATCGTGACGCCGGCCGCGCGGGCGAGCGCCTCGACCAGGGCCTGGTCGGTCGGCGTGAACGGAGCGTCGTCCGCTCCCTTGCCGAGGTACAGATGTCCGAACGCCTGGCCCCCGACGGGCACGGGCGCGCCGAGGAACCGGTCGATCGGCGGGTGGTAGGAGGGATAGCCGACCGACTCCGGGTGCTCGGCGACGTGGTCGACGCGCATCGGGGTGCGCTGCTGCGGGACCGCGCCGATCAGCCCGTGACCGGCCGGCATCTTCCCCATCCGCGCGATCTCCTCCTCGGAGACGCCGAACGTGATCAGGTCGACGAACGCGCCCCGCTCGTCGTCGGCCTCGAACGGGCGCGACGCGTCGACGGTGCCGAGCACGCCGTACTCCGCGCCGGTCAGCCGGCAGGACGTCTCGACGATGCGGCGGAGCACGCCGCGGAGGTCGAGGTCGGACCCGATCGCGACGACGGCGTCGAGGAGCGCGCGTGCCTCCGCTGGCAGCTCCAGCTCCATGGTGGTCGTTCCTCCGGACAGGATGCGATGCCCCCCAGCGTCGTGGTCACGACTCTAGACCTCAATTCCTTTACCTTCGCGGGACGCCACGCGCCGCCGCGAAGCCGGTCGCAAAAACGCCGACGGCGCCCGGTCACGGTCCCGGGTGGGACCGCGACCGGACGCCGGCCGGCGGCTAGCTCACTTCAGGTCGAACCGGTCGTTCTCCATGACCTTGACCCACGCGGCGACGAAGTCGTGGACGAACTTCTCGGTCGCGTCGTCGCTGGCGTAGACCTCGGCCAGGGCGCGCAGCTGCGAGTTGGAGCCGAAGACCAGGTCGGCCGGCGTCGCCGTCCACCTGACCTCGTCGCTGCCGAGGTCGCGGATCTCGTAGACGTTCTCCTCCGCGCCCGCCTTCCACTCCCTGCCCGGGGCGAGGAGGTTGACGAAGAAGTCGGTCGTCAGCGCGCCCGGCCGGTCGGTGAACACGCCGTGCGCGGTGCCGCCGACGTTGGTGCCGAGCGCCCGCATCCCGCCGACGAGCACGGTCATCTCCGGCGCCGACAGGCCCAGCATGTAGGCACGGTCGACGAGGAGCTTCTCGACCTCGAGCTTCTCGCCCGGTCGCACGTAGCTGCGGAACCCGTCGGCACGCGGCTCGAGGAAGCGGAACGTGTCGACGTCGGTCTGCTCCTGGGTCGCGTCGGTGCGGCCGGGGTGGAACGGCACGGTGACGTCGACGCCCGCGTCCTTCGCGGCCTTCTCGACCGCGGCGGAGCCGCCGAGGACGATCAGGTCGGCGAGCGAGATCTTCTTCGCGCCGCTATTGAACTCGGCCTGGATCTCCTCGAGCTTGGCGAGGACGGTCGCGAGCTGCTCGGGCTGGTTGACCTCCCAGCTGCGCTGCGGCTCGAGCCGGATCCGCGCACCGTTGGCACCGCCGCGCTTGTCGGTCGCGCGGTACGACGCCGCCGAGGCCCACGCCGTGCTGGCCAGCTGGCTGACGGTCAGGCCGGAGTCGAGCAGCTTCGCCTTGAGCGCGGCGATGTCGGCGTCGTCCACCAGCTCGTGGTCGACGGCCGGCACCGGGTCCTGCCACGGCTGCGGCTCGGGCACCCACGGGCCGAGGTAGCGCGACACCGGACCCATGTCGCGGTGCAGCAGCTTGTACCAGGCCTTCGCGAAGGCGTCGGCGAACTGGTCGGGGTTCTCGAGGAAGCGGCGCGAGATCTTCTCGTACTCCGGGTCCATCCGCAGCGCGAGGTCGCTCGTGAGCATCGTCGGCTTGCGCTTCGGCGAGTCCGGGGTCGGGCCCGGGATGATCGCCTCGGCGTCCTTGGCCACCCACTGGTGGGCGCCGGCGGGGCTCTTGGTGAGCTCCCACTCGTAGCCGAAGAGGATCTCGAAGAACCGGTTGCTCCACTGGGTCGGCCTGTCGGTCCAGGTGACCTCGAGGCCGGAGGTGATCGCGTCGGCGCCCTTGCCGCTGGCGTGGGCCGACTTCCAGCCCAGGCCCTGCTCCTCGAGCGGGGCGGCCTCGGGCTCGGGACCGACCAGCTCGGCGTCGCCCGCGCCGTGGGTCTTGCCGAACGTGTGGCCGCCGGCGATGAGCGCGACCGTCTCCTCGTCGTTCATCGCCATCCGGCCGAACGTCTCACGGATGTCGCGGGCCGAGGCCAGGGGGTCGGGGTTGCCGTTGGGACCCTCGGGGTTGACGTAGATGAGGCCCATCTGGACGGCGCCGAGCGGGTCGGACAGCTCGCGGTCGCCGCTGTAGCGCTCGTCGCCGAGCCAGGTGTCCTCGGGACCCCAGAAGATCTCCTCCGGCTCCCAGACGTCCTCGCGACCGAAGCCGAAGCCGAACGTCTTGAAGCCCATGTCCTCGAGCGCGACGTTGCCGGCGAGGACGAGCAGGTCGGCCCACGAGATCTTCTGGCCGTACTTCTTCTTGACCGGCCACAGCAGGCGGCGCGCCTTGTCGAGGTTGCCGTTGTCGGGCCAGCTGTTGAGCGGGGCGAACCGCTGGCCGCCGTCGCCGGCGCCGCCGCGGCCGTCGTGCTGGCGGTAGGTGCCCGCCGCGTGCCAGCTGAGGCGGATCATCAGGCCGCCGTAGTGGCCGAAGTCGGCGGGCCACCAGTCCTGGGAGTCGTGGAGCACGTCGACGATGTCGGCCTTGACGGCCTCGACGTCGAGCTCCTTGAACTTCTCCGCGTAGTCGAAGTCCGCGCCCAGCGGGTTGCCGTTGGGGTGGTGGGCGTGCAGCACCGAGAGGTCCAGCTGGTTGGGCCACCAGTCCTTGTTGCTCCGCGGCCGACCACCCGTCTGCGGCGTCGGGGAGTCGAGGGCGGGGTTCTCGCTCTCGCTGCCGTGCTCCGTCGCGCCGTCGTGCATGACCGGGCAGCCGCCGGCGGCCTTGCGCTCGACGCCCTGCGGGCTCTCGTCAGTGGGGTTGGTCAATGTTCTTCCTTCCGGGGGACCGTTAGCTGGCAGAACTCGATGCGGAGCAGTCGGGGCAGGTGCCCCAGTAGATGACCTCGGCCTCGTCGATCGCGAAGCCGTGGTCGTCGGCGGCGTGCAGGCAGGGAGCCTCGCCGACGGAGCAGTCCACGTCGGCGATGGTCCCGCAGGACCGGCACACGACGTGGTGGTGGTTGTCGCCGACGCGGGTCTCGTAGCGCGCCACCGAGTTGCTCGGCTGGATCCTGCGGATCAGGCCGGCCGTGGTGAGCGCGCGCAGCACGTCGTAGACCGCCTGGTGCGAGACGTCGCCCAGGTCGGCGCGCACGACGCTGATGATCGAGTCGGTGTCGGCGTGGGGGTGGGCGTGCACGGCGTGGAGGACCGCGAGCCGGGGCTTGGTGACGCGCAGCGACGCGTTGCGCAGCTGCTGCTCGTAGTCCGTCCCGGTCGGCACGTCTCTCAGACTGCACCCTTTTCTTGAATAAATCAAGAACTGAGTTTTCGGGCGGGTATGGGACTTCGCCTGCTCATCCCCCGCAACGGACCGGCTCTGGAGGGGCGGCTTCCCGGCTTGCTCGCTCCGCCGCGCTACGGCGCTCGGTGGTACGGCGCCGCGGTGGTCGGGGCGCCGGCGCGTCGTCGCGAAATCGCCGGGAAGCCGTCCCTCCGCCGCCGGTCCGTTCCGGGGGTTGCGCCGCTCGCCGTCGTCGGGGCGGGGGTTGGCCGCGCGCCGTGGTCCGGGCGGGGTGTCAGCCGACGGGGAGGTCGGCGGTGAGGCGGCCGAAGCCGCTGCGGTGGAAGACCAGGGGCTCGTGGGAGTCGACGTGGTCGACGGCGTGGAGCTCGAGGAGGACGAGGACGTGGTCGCCGGCCTCGACCTCGCGGTAGATGGTCGTGGCGAAGCGGGCGAGGCCGTCGTCGACGAGGATCGCGCCCTCGGGCGTGATCGTGAGGTCGACGCCGTCGAAGCGCTGGTCGACGGGGCCGGCGAGCTGGCGGCACAGGGGGCCGTGGTGGGCGGCCAGCACGGTGAGGCCGAGCCGCTCGGCGCGCCGCAGGTCGGGCCACGTCTTGGAGGTCGTGGCGAGGTTGATCGAGACCAGGGGCGGATCGAGGCTGACACTGGTGAAGCTGCTGGCGGCGAGGCCGATGCGTTGGCCGTCGACCTCGGCGGCCACCGCGACCACGCCGGTCGGGAACGTGCCGAACGCCTGGCGCAGCCGCACCGGGTCGAGGTCCTGGTTGGTCGGGAACGTGATCGTCATGCGGCTCCTCCCAGCACGGCGCGCACGACCGGACGGGTCGCGTCGAGCCAGGCCGTGTAGGCGGCGGGGTCGTCGTGCTGCTTGTCGATGACGTAGAGCGCGCGCCCCGGCACGGTGGCGCCGAGCTCGGTCAGCACCGGGCGGAGCGTGAGCTCGGGCGCGAGGGCGTGGGCGGGCGACCCGCCAAGGAGCAGTGGCACGGCGAGGCCGGTGAGACCAGAGCCGCCGTCGAAGCGGTCGAGGAACAGCTTCAGCAGACCCGTGTAGGCGCCCTTGTAGGTCGGCGAGGCGGCCACGACCAGGTCCGCCTTGCCGACCTGCGCGACGAGCTCGGCGACGTCGGGCGCAGCCCAGTCGAGGAGTGCGGGCCCCAGGGTCGCTAGATCCACGACGACGTCCGGCTCCCGACCGGCGAGCTCGCGGGCGACGTACGTCGCGGCCGCCAGCGTGCGTGACGCCGGCTTCGGGTTGCCGACCACGACCGCGACGGTGCCTCCGAGGGGCTCATGCGGGCTGGACAACCTGCGCTCCTTCCGCCTCGAACTGGTTGGCCGGGCGCGGGAGGCCGTAGTGCTCGCGCAGGGTGGTGCCGGCGTACTCGCTGCGGAACAGGCCGCGCTCGCGCAGCAGGGGTACGACGGTCTCGACGAACGTGACGAGCCCGGAGGGCAGCGCCGCGCCCATGACGTTGAACCCGTCGGCAGCGCCCTGGGTGAACCAGGCTTCGATCGTGTCGGCGACCTGCTCGGGCGTGCCGATCACGACGTTGTGGCCACGGCCGCCCCCCAGCCGGCCGAGCAGCTGGCGGACCGTCAGGCCCTCCCGCTCCGCGAGGTCGATGACCAGGCGGGAGCGGGAGTCGAAGCCCTCCCGCCGGGTCTGCTCGACCACGGCCCGCGGCAGCGGGGCGTCGAGCTCGAGGTCGCCCTCGTCCACCTCGAGGATCGTCGCCAGCTGCCGCAGGCCGTACTCCGGGATCCGCAGGTCGTCGAGCTCGCGGGCCTTGGCGGTGGCCTCGGCCTCGGTCGAGCCGATGATCGGGACGATGCCGGGCAGGACCAGCACGTGGGCGGGGTCGCGCCCCTCGGCGGCCGCACGCGCCTTCATGTCCGCGTAGAACGCCTGGCCCTGCTCGAGGGTCTGGTGCGCCACGAAGATCGCCTCGGCGTACCGCGCGGCGAACGCCTTGCCCTGCTCCGACGCCCCGGCCTGGACCAGCAGGGGGTAGCCCTGCACCGGTCGCGGGACGTTCAGCGGCCCGGCCACCTGGAAGTGCTTGCCCCGGTGGTCGATCCGGCGCAGTCGTGAGGGATCGCCCCAGCGTGCGCCGGCCTTGTCGCCGACGAAGTGGTCGTCGCCCCACGAGTCCCACAGCTTGAGGGCGACCTGGAGGAACTCGTCGGCGCGCTCGTAGCGGGTCGCCTGGAGCGGCCGCTCCTCCAGCGAGAAGTTCACCGCCTCCTCGCTGGTGGCGGAGGTGACGATGTTCCAGCCCGCGCGGCCGTTGGAGGCGTGGTCCACGCTCGCGAACCGGCGCGCCAGGCCGTAGGGGTCGTTGTAGGTCGTGGACGCCGTCGCGATCAGGCCGATCCGGCTCGTCGCCCCGGCCACCGCGGTCAGCAGCGTCAGCGGCTCGATCTGCCCGGGGACCCGGAACTCCCCGGTGCCCTGCGCGACGGACCCGTCGGCGAAGAAGATCGAGTCGAACTTCGCAGCCTCGGCGATCTGGGCCAGCGCGATGTAGTGCTGGACGTCGATGCCCGCTCCGGGGATCGACTCCGGCAGCCGCCAGGCCGCCTCGTGGTGGCCGGCCTCCATCAGGAAGGCGTTGAGGTGGAGCTCTCGGGTCATGGGTTCTCTCCTCAGGCGGTCGTCGCCGCGGCGGTGGCGGCGTAGAGGCTGTCGGGACGGGGCAGGCCGTAGTGGTCGCGCAGGGTGCTGCCGGCGTACTCGGTGCGGAACAGGCCGCGCTCCTGGAGGATCGGTACGACGCCCGCGGTGAACGCGTCGAGCAGCTGCGGGTACAGCGGCGGCATCACGTTGAACCCGTCGGCGGCGCCGTTCTCGAACCACTCGGTGATGATGTCGGCGACCTGGAGCGGCGTACCGGCGACAACGTTGTGCCCGCGCCCGCCGGCGAGGCGGTGCAGCAGCTGGCGCAGCGTGGGCCGGTCGCGCTCGACGATGTTGGCGACCACCTGGAGGCGGCTGCGGTTGTTGTCGAGCACGTCGCCGGATCCCGCGAACAGCTCGACCGGCACCCGCTCGTCGAGCTCGAGGTGCCCGAGCGAGATGCCCGCGAGGCTCTCGAGCTGGCCGATGCCGTAGGCCGGCACGGTGAGCTCGTTGAAGTACTGCTGGAGCTCCTTCGCCTCCTGCTCGGTGTCGCCGAGGAACGGGCTGATGCCGGGAAGGATCTTGACGTGGCCGGGGTCGCGCCCGAACCTCGCGGCCCGGGACTTGATGTCGTCGTAGAACGCCTGCGCGTCGCCGAGCGTCTGGTGCGCGGTGAAGATCGCCTCGGCGTTGCGCGCCGCGAAGGCACGGCCCTCGTTGGAGGAGCCCGCCTGCACGTAGACCGGGCGCCCCTGCGGCGAGCGGGGCGCCGCGAGCGCCCCCTCGACCTGGAAGAACCGGCCGACGTGGTTGATCGCGTGCACCTTGTCCGGGTCGAAGTAGCGACCCGAGTCACGGTCGGCGAGGACCGCGTCGTCCTCCCACGAGTCCCACAGCTTCGTGACGACGTCGATGAACTCCTGCGCGCGTGCGTAACGCTCCGCCGGGTCCGGCATCGTCGCCAGGCTGAAGTTGCGCGCCACCGCCTCGGACTGCGTGGTGACGATGTTCCAGCCGGCCCGGCCCCCCGAGATGATGTCGAGGGAGGAGAACAGCCGGGCGAGGTTGTAGGGCTCGTGGAAGGTGGTCGACGCGGTCGCGATCAGGCCGATCTTCTCGGTCCTGGCCGCCATCGCGGAGAGCCGGGTGATCGGCTCCAGGTGCGCGGTCGGGCGGTACGGCGTGGCGGCCCACAGGCCGGGAATGTCGGCGAAGAAGACGCCGTCGAGCTTGGCGGCCTCGGCCTTCTGGGCCTGCTCGACGTAGAACTCGATGTCGTGGGCCCGTTCGGCGGACGACTCCGGGTGCCGCCACGAGGCCTCGTGGTGACCGGTGTCGTGCAGGAACGCGTTGAGGCTGAGCTGCCGGGGCTGATGGGGCTGTCGGGGATTCGTCATGTCGATCTGCTCCTGGGATCAGGCGGGGCGCCAGCGGGAGAACCGCCGCTCGAGCGCCACGAGGCCGTAGTTGACGCCGAGGCCGATGGCCGAGGTCGTGATGATCGCGGCGTACATCTTGGGGATGAGGAAGTTGAACTGCGCGTAGTTGATGAGGAAGCCCAGGCCCGCGGTGGCGCCGATCATCTCGGCCGCGATGAGCACGAGGATCGCCGCGGCGCCGGAGATCCGGACGCCGGTGAAGATCGTCGGGATGGCGGCCGGGAAGACGACCTTGCGGAAGGTCGTGACCGGCGAGAGCCCGAGCACCCTCGCCGATCGCAACAGCTGCGGGTCCACCGTGGCGACCCCGGTGATGGTCGACAGGAGGATCGGGAAGAAGCAGGCGTAGGTGACGATCGCGATCTTCGAGGTCTCGCCGATGCCGAGGATCAGCACGAACACCGGGAGGATCGCGAGGGCGGCGGTGTTGCGGAAGATCTCCAGCACCGGCTGGAAGAACTCGCGCACCGGGCGGTACCACGCGATCGACGCGCCGAGCGGGATCGCGATGGCGATCGCCAGGCCGAACCCGACGGCCGACCGGACCAGGCTGGCGCGGACGTGCTCGACCAGCTCACCGCTCGCCGCCATGTCCCACCACGCCTCGAGCACCGTGCTCAGCGGCGGGATGAAGTAGGGGTCGAGGATCTCGAACCGCGGCGCGAGCTCCCAGATCAGGGCGAGCGTGATGAAACCGGCGAGGCCGCGGGCCAGGGTGACCACCCGCTGCTTGCCGGGCGAGGCGGCCTTGGCCTTGGCGACCTCCTCCTGCCGCGGGTTGGGCCGGGCCTCGGTCTTCTCCGCGAGGAGGCTAGACATGCGTGAGCTCCTTCGTGTCCGTCGGTACGGCGGCCGCGTGCTGCTCCCGCAGCAGGGCCCAGATGCGGTGGCGGTACTCCGCGAACTCCCGCGTCGCGCGGATGTCGGTGTCGCTGGCCGCGTCGCGGTCGAGGTCGATGCCGATGACCTCCTTGATCCGGCCCGGTCGCGAGCTCATCACCGCGACCCGCTGGCCGAGGAAGACGGCCTCGTCGATGTCGTGGGTGATGAAGATGGCGGTGGTGCCGGCCCGCTTCCAGATCCCGACGAGCTCCTCCTGGAGTCGCTCGCGGGTCTGGGCGTCGAGCGCGCCGAACGGCTCGTCCATGAGCAACACCTGCGGCTCGTAGGACAGGCTGCGGGCGATCGCGACTCGTTGCTTCATGCCGCCGGAGAGCTCGTGCGGGTAGCGGTTGGCGAACTCGGAGAGCCCCACCAGGTCCAGGTAGGTGCGCGCCCGCTCGGCCCGCTCCTTCTTGCTCATCCCGCCGCCCCGCTTGCTGGCGGCCTCGAGCGCGAACTCGATGTTGGCGGCCGCGGTGCGCCAGGGCAGCAGCGTGTACTGCTGGAACACCACGCTGCGGTCGAGGCCCGGTCCGGTGATCGGGCGGCCGTCGATGGTCAGCCGGCCCGAGCTGGGCTTGGCGAGCCCCGCGATCAGGTCCAGGACGGTGGACTTGCCGCACCCCGACGGGCCGACCAGGGTCAGGAACTCCCCGGCGCCGACCTCGAGGTTGAGGTCGTCGAGCGCGACGAACTCGCGCAGCTGCTTGTCGTCGTCACCGCGGACCCAGAAGGTCTGCCCGACGTGGCTCAGCTCGATTCGTGAACTCATGTGTCGCTCCCTGCTCAGGGCCTGTCTGGCCGGTCGGGTCAGGCGTTCGGGTTGAACTCGTTGGTGTAGACGTCGGACACGTCCAGCTCGCCCTGCATCTCGCCCCGGGACTCGAGCCAGTCGACCCAGCGCTCGATGTCCTCGTCCGCGATCACCGCGTCGGCGGGCAGACCCGTCGTGCCGGGGAAGTTCGCCTCGATCGCAGGGATGTAGTCGGCGTACCCCTCCTCCTCGAGGTAGGGGAAGTAGACGTCGAAGATCTCCTGCTTCTCGTGGGTCTCGATGAACTCGATCGCGGTGGCGACACCCTCGACCACCTGCTGGCTGGTGTTCGGGTTCTGCTCGATGAACTCGGTGCGCATGGTGTACGCGCCGCCGATGTACGGCGCGCCCACGACGTCGACGTCGTTGACCAGCTCGGTCACGCCGAACTGGGACTTCATCGTCTGGTAGCTGAGGAAGCCCACGACGGCCGCGTCGACCTGCCCCTTCTCCAGAGCCTCGGGGGTGTTGAGCGGCGGCAGCGGCACCAGGGTGACCTGGTCCTGCTCCTCCTCGCTGAGGCCCTCCTGGTCGAACCAGGTGTCGAGCACGGCCTCGGCGTTGGCACCGAGGGTGTTGACGGCGATCTTCTTCCCGACCAGGTCCGCGGCCGAGCTGATCCCGGAGTCCTCCAGCACGACCAGCTTCTGGTTGCTGTCGGCGTTCGAGCCGTAGGACGGGACGACGGCCTTGATCGGCGCACCCGTCGACACCAGCTGCGCGATCGCGCCGTAGAACGCGGAGCCGCCGATGTCGGTCTGGTTGGACACCAGCGCCTGGAGGGCCTGCGGCCCGCCCGTGATGTCGCCGACCCGCTCGAGGGTCAGCCCCTCGAACTCGCCGAGGGCGTCGGCGAGCAGGAACGGGTCGATGGCTCCCGCATAGCTCTGGTAGCGGATGGTGGTCTCTTCCTCGCCGTCGTTGCCGCCGCCCACGGCGGCTCCGCAGGCGGTGAGACCGGCGACGACGGCGACGAGGACGGCGGCGATGGCAGCAAGTCGGCGCAGGCCGACACGTTCGTGGGTCATGCGAAAGACATTAAGGTCACTAGAGTTACTCCGGAAAGGTTCGGATCGCCGTGATCCGAAGGGGGTGGCGTTGCTCACGCGAACACCGCCTCGCTGGCGGGGTTGCGCGCCACCCAGCGCCGCCCGAGGGCGAAGACCGCGGCCGCCAGCACGGCGAGCGTCAGCATCACGAGCGCCATCGGCACCGCCGAGTCGACCCCGCCCAGCAGGCCGGCCACCGGG
The DNA here is from genome assembly GCF_013410655.1 of Nocardioides thalensis. Classification (NCBI taxonomy): domain Bacteria; kingdom Bacillati; phylum Actinomycetota; class Actinomycetes; order Propionibacteriales; family Nocardioidaceae; genus Nocardioides; species Nocardioides thalensis. The sequence continues at coordinate 524,271 of NZ_JACCFP010000001.1, read as the reverse complement.
GTCGCGGCGGCGCTGACGCCGAACATGAAGAGCCCCAGCAGCGCCGAGCCCGCGCCCGGCAGGTCCCGCACCTGTTCCATCGCCAGGCCCATGCAGTTGCCCATCACCAGGTTGGCGAAGAACCCGTTGGCGAACACCGGCACGACCAGCAGCACCGGCCACGGCGACTGGGCTGCCAGCACCACCAGGAGACAGCTGACGACGCTGCCCGGCAGCGCCACCGCCACGGTCCGCGCCGGGTGGCGGCGGGCGCGGGCCAGGCGCGCCGACAGGAGGCCGGCGGCGGTCATGCCGAGCGCGTTGACCGCGAAGCTCAGCCCGTAGGCGAGCGGCGAGAAGCCCAGCACGTCCTGGTAGACGAACGAGCTGCTCGCGATGTAGGCCATCACCGAGGCGACGCCGAGCCCGAGCGTCGTGGCGTAGGTGACGTACGCCGGCCGCGCCAGCACGCGCAGCAGGTCGCGGTAGTCGACGCGCACGGTGCGCCGTACGGGCGGAAGCGTCTCGGGCACGAGGAAGATCGCGGCGGCCAGCTGGAGGGCGGCGATGAGCGTCAGCACCGCCAGCACGCCGCGCCACGGCACGAACGTCGCGAGCGCTCCCCCGAGCGCCGGCGCGATCACCGGCGTGAGGCCGTGGATCGTCATCATCAGCGCCAGCGCGCGGACCCCGGCGTACCCCTGGGCGAGGTCGGCGACCATCGCCCGGGCGATCACCATGCCCGACGACGCGGACAGCGCCTGCACGAACCGGGCGACGATCAACACCTCGATCGTCGGCGCGAGCACGACCGCGAACGAGGACACCACCGTGATCGAGTTGCTGACCAGCAGCGGCGCGCGGCGCCCGAACCGGTCGGAGATCGGGCCCCAGATCGGCTGCCCGACGGACACCCCGACGAGATAGGCGGTCAGTGTCAGCTGCACCATGGCCGGGGTCGTGCCCAGCCCGTCCTGGATCTCCGGGAAGCTCGCGAGGTAGAGGTCGACCGCCAGCGGCGAGAGCGCCGCGATGAACGCCAGCAGCAGGAGCAGGCGGAGCCGGAGCGGCCGTTCCGCGTGCGGCGCGGGGTCGGGAAGGACGGTGTCAGGGCCGGGGAGCTGCCCGGCGTCGAGGGTCGCCACGGCCGGAGAAGCCGCGGCGACCCTCGCTTGTTTCAGTTCCGCGCAGCGTGCGTCGTTTCGGCGTGCCCGCTCTTCTCACGCTCCGGCTCGTCGAGCTCGGAGGCCGCGGAGACGACGAGGCCGCCGACCATGAAGGCGATGATCACCGCGACCAGCGCACCCGCGCCGAAGCTCGGGATGAAGCGACGCGCCCCCTGCGGCTCGGCCTCGCTGCCGTGATGCGCGTGGGTCAGGGCGTGGCCCTTGCCGCGCTGGAGCAGGTAGCGGTTGACGGGGTACGCCGCCAGGAACGCCGCCGTCAGCGCGATCATCATGCCGACCCAGAACACGACGTTGACCAGGCCCGCGTCCATCGCACCCGGGATGACCGCCATCACCGCGTTGTCGACCAGCTCCATCGTCGCGATCGAGAGCGTGTCGGCCGCGAACACCAGCGCCAGGGCCGCGCCGACGCCCAGGCCGGCCTTGACCAGCGGGAGCATCGAGAGGGTGTAGCCGAACAGGAACGCGAGCCCGACCGCCAGCGCGATCGTCCAGCCGGCACTGAGGCCGACCGCGGTGCCGATCATCAGGCCGAGGATCTCACCGATGGCGCAGCCGGTGAGGCAGTGCAGGGTCGCGCTCAGCGCCATCGCGTTGACGTTGCCGTGGGGGTCGTGACCGTGGTGGTGGGTTGCGTGGTCCATGACACCGGAACATATACCCCCCAGGGGTATATTCCAAGAGGCGGCGAGAACTTCTTCCTAGAGTTGTCCCATGACCTCGGACTCGCACCGGATCCCCCGCCTGGCCGCTGCTCTCGCGGCGGTCCTGCTGCTCGTGCCCACCCTGTCGGCCTGCGGCGGCGACGACCCGGCGGACGACCGACCCGCGCTGTCGTCGACCGCGCACAACGACGCCGACGTCGAGTTCGCGACGGCGATGATCCAGCACCACGCGCAGGCGATGTCGATGGTCGACCTCGCCGCGGAGCGCGACCTGGACCCGAAGGTGCAGCGGCTCGCGGAGGCCATCCGGGCCGCCCAGGGACCCGAGATCGAGACCATGGTCGACTGGCTCCAGGAGTGGGGCGAGGACATCCCCGAGACCATGCGCGACCACGTCAACATGGGCCACCACGGCGACATCGGCGAGGCCATGGAGGGCATGGACACCGACATGCCCGGGATGATGAGCGCGGAGGACATGACCGCGCTCCAGGACGCGACCGACGCGGAGTTCCAGGACCTGTGGCTCACGATGATGGTCGAGCACCACGAGGGTGCCGTCGAGATGGCCGAGACCGAGCAGGACGCCGGTCAGTACCGCCCGGCGGTCGAGCTGGCCGACCGCATCGTCACGACGCAGACCGCCGAGATCGAGCAGATGGAGCGGCTGCGCTGAGGAGCGCGGTGCGGTCGGTCAGCTTGACCCGCGGCCGTCGGTACGGCGCTCCGGCCTCCCGCTCGCGGGCGTCGATGGCGCGCCACCCGGCGAGGTCGACCGGGGCGGTCGGACGAGGTGCGACCGGCGGCGCGAGGCGGCCGGCGTCGATGTCCTCGAAGACGCGCGCCGCGGTCTCCTCCGCGCAGGAGCGGTTGGTGCCGATGAAGCCGCGCGGGCCGCGCTTGACCCAGCCCGCGACGTAGACGCCCGGCTCGACCCGGCCGCCGTCGCTGGGGACCCGCCCCGCGACCTCGTCGAACGGCAGCCCGGCGACCGGTCGCGCGCGGTAGCCGATCGCCGCGACCACCGCGCCTGCCACCATGTCCTCGCACTCCCCCGCGCGCTCCACCCGGATGCCGTCGACGCGCGCGTCGCCGAGCACCTCGACGGGGGTCGTGCCGAACCGGAGCACGATGCGACGACGGTGGCCGCGCGGCGGCCGCGCCGCGAGCTCGGCGAGGACCCTGGTCTTCTCGCTGGTCACGGTGACGGGCCCATCGACCACGACGTCGACCCCGTCAAGCCCGCGGAGCCCGATCAGCTCGGGCAGCGTGAACGCGGCGTGCTCGGGGCCGCGGCGCCCGAGGACCACCACCTCGCGCACGGCGCTACCGCGCAGCGCGGCGAGCGCGTGGTCGGCGATGTCGGTGCCCGCCAGGACGTCGGGATCGGCGGTGAGTACCCGGGCGACGTCGAGGGCGACGTTGCCGTTGCCAACCACGACGACGCGCTCGGTGTCGAGCGCGAGCGGCGGCCCGAGGTGGTCGGGGTGGCCGTTGTACCAGGCGACGACGTCGGTCGCGGTGACCGACTGGACGAGCCCGCTGCCGGGCACGTCGAGGGTCCGGCCGGTGCCGGAGCCGGTCGCGTAGACGACGGCGTCGTACGCCGAGCGCAGCTGCTCGTGGGTGACGTCGGTGCCGACCTCCACCCCGAGCAGGTAGCGGAAGCCGGGCTGGTCCTCGATGCGTGCGAACAGCCGGGTGACGTCCTTGGTGCGGGCGTGGTCGGGTGCGACCCCGGCCCGCACGAGGCCGTACGGCGTGGGGAGCCGGTCGAGCACGTCGACCTCGACGGTCGGCTGGCGCAGCAGCTCGTCGGCCGTGAACAGCCCCGCCGGCCCGGCCCCGACGACCGCGACCCGGACCGGTCGCCGCTCCCCCAGCACGGGCAGCACCTCGACCGGCGCGAGCGGCCGGCGGTCGGCGTGGGGGTGCTCGCGGTAATACGAGGCGTTCAGCTCGAGGAACGGCAGCTGGTCGTCGGTGAGCGCGGTGTGCGGCACGACCGCCCCCACCGGGCAGGCCGTGGTGCAGGCGCCGCAGTCCATGCAGGTCGCCGGGTCGACGTACAGCATCTCGGCCTCGGCGAAGCCGGGCTCGCCGGGCGCCGGGTGGATGCAGTTGACCGGGCAGGCGGTGACGCACGAGGCGTCGCTGCAACAGGACTGGGTGACGACGTACGTCACGGGCTCACTCTTCCTTCGGGGTACGGCGGTCAGGCGGCTTCGCGCGCCGGTTCGCTGCGGTAGCGCGAGGGCTGGCCGGCGATGCCGAGCAGCTTCCACACGCGCCGGGAGACGGGGTTCATCAGGCCGGTGTCCTCGGCGAGCGCCCGGACGTCGCCGAACAGGTCGCGCAGCATCCGGCGGCCCTGGTCGCTGCGCCAGAACACCTCCTTCACGACCGACCTCGGGACGCCGACCTCGGTCGTGATCTCCTTGCCGGGCACCACGATCAGGTCGCAGGCGATCCGCATCGTCAGCGGGTAGAGCACCGAGAGCAGGCCCTTGCGGACCGGGCCCAGCTCGGGGACGCGCTCGAGCAGGTACTCGTGAGCGAAGGAGATGTGGCGGGCCTCCTCGGCGACGTGGATCTGCATGATCCGCTCGAGCAGCGGGTGCAGGTCGTCGCTGGAGCGAAGGATCGCCTTCTGGATGTGGTCGATCGGCTCCTCGCCGGCGAGCACCATCGTGAAGAACCACTCGGGGAAGATCGAGGCCACCCAGGGGATGATCGGGCTCGCCACCCGGATCACCCGCCGCATCCCCGGCACCTCCACGCCCGCGCGATTGACGAACTCTTGGAACATCTGGGTGTGGTGGGTCTCCTCCGTCGCCTCGTGGGTGAGGTAGCGGAACTCGGGCGACCCGTTGGGCACGGTGAAGACGTACTGCATGATGCCGCGGATCAAGATGTTCTCGAACTGGAGGCCGACCTTGCAGACGTTGGCCTGGCGCCAGAGCCCGATCGCGATCCGGCGCTCCTCGGACTGCTCCTGGTACCACGGGTGCGCCCCGAGGGCGTCGACGGCGGGCAGCGACCAGCGTGGGTCCGTGAGGTCGATCGCGAAGTCGGGGTCGTCCCACGGGATGTCCCGGAAGGCGTCGAAGCTGCGGTTCGCGGAACCCTCGGACAGGGTCTCCACGATGTCCTCGTAGCGCTGCGCGGGCGAGGCGGTCATGGCTCCTCCTGGTGCGGTTGCGGTTTGGTTATCTGTACAGCGTGTGCAAGGTATTCGGTCGTGCGTGGGCGCGCCGCCGGGGCGGGGTGCGCTAGGGCGCCGAGGTGGTCCCGGTCAGCTGCTCGACGGGGACGGTCGGGTCGATGACGACACCGAGCTCCCTGGCCTCGCCGTCGATCTGGAACCAGACCCACCGGCTGAGGGTCGCCGTGAGCTCGGCCGCGCTGACGGTGCGGTCGGGCATCCTGATCCACTGCTTGACACTGCCGCGGACCTGGCCGATGAGCCCGACGACGAGCAGGTCCAGGACGGCGAGGTGCTCGTCGTCGAGCGGGCTGCCGAGCAGGGTCGCGCCGGTCTGCACGAGGGTGGCCAGCTCGGTGCCCAGGTCGTCGATCGCCCGCTCGAGCTCGCCGGGCTCGCCGTCGCCGAGCTCGCGCTCGGACATCTCGTGGAGGCTCGGGTGGGCGGCCACCCACTCGACGTACGCGCCGACGATGCTGCCGATGATCGACTCCGCGCTCCCCTCCAGCCGGAGGTGCGCGCCGAGGACCTCGCGGATCTGGGCGACCACGTGGCGCTGGACGGCGCGGTTGAGCTCGGCGCGGCCGTTGAACAGCCGGTAGACGACCGTGCGAACCAGGCCGGCCTGCTCGGCGATCTGCTGCACGTGGATCTCGGCGCCGGGCGGCTGCTGCTCGATCAGCTCGACGGCGGCATTGAGCACCAGCTCCCGCCGCTCGGCGTTGTGGCTCTCCCAGCGCAGCTGACGGCCGTCGACCCGGGGGACGCGCGGCAGCTGCGGCATGGGCCGCACTCTAGTCGCGCGGGCGCCGGCGGAGACCGCGCCCGCGAGGGCGCGGGGCACGGTGCCGATGTCAGCCGACACGGTCGCGCACCCTGCTGGGACCGTGGCCGAGCGCCGGCACGGGGACCGCGGCGTCGAAGACGAGACCCTCGTCGTCGATCCGCCCCCGTCGCAGCGTGATGCTGTCGCGGAGGTAGTCGTTGCGGATCCGCCACGGCCCGGACCGGCCCTGGCGCGGCATGACGGCGTCGCCGCGCTGGATGTAGCCCGATCGCATGGAGTCGCCCATCACCGAGACATCGCTGTGCTCCGCCGGGCCGGCGACCGGGACCACGGTCCGGTGACCACGCTTGTCCATGTGCTTGACCAGGCGGCACAGGTAGGTGCTGGCGAGGTCGGCCTTGAGCGTCCAGGATGCGTTGGTGTAGCCGATGACGAACGTCGCGTTCGGCACGCCCTCCATCATCACGCCCTTGTGGAGCAGCCGCTCCCGGGTGTCGACGACCTCGCCGTCGACCTCGAGGACGGCGCCGCCCATCAGCTGGATCTTCAGGCCGGTGGCCGCGACGACGATGTCGGCACGGAGCTCCTCGCCGGAGCGGGTGCGGATGCCGTCGGGCGTGAACGTCTCGATGTGGTCGGTGAGGATCGACGCCTCGCCGCGGCGCAGCGCGCGGAACAGGTCGCCGTTGGGGACGACGCAGAGCCGCTCGTCCCACGGGTCGTACGACGGCGTGAAGTGCCGCATGTCCACGTTGGGCCCCACCTGCGCGCGCACCGCCGCCAGCAGCACCTTGCGGGCGAGGGCCGGCTGGGCGCGGCACAGCTTGTAGATCGCCTGCTGGAGCACGATGTTGCGGAGCCGGCCGCTGAGGTAGGCGGCCGAGGCGGGGAGCACCCGCGACAGCGGTGACGCCAGCGGGTCCTCGGACGGCACGGGCATCACATAGCTCGGGGAGCGCTGCAGCATCGTGACGCTGGCGGCGTCGGGCGCCATCGCGGGCACCAGCGTGATCGCGGTGGCACCGCTGCCGATGACCACGACGTCCTTGCCGGTGTGGTCGAGGTCCTCCGGCCAGTGCTGCGGATGCACGATCCGGCCGGCGAACCGGTCCTCACCGGGGAACTCCGGACGGTGGCCGTCGTCGTAGTCGTAGTAGCCGGTCGCTCCGACGACGAACCGGCTCGTGTACCTCACCGGCCGGCCGGCGACGACGGCCTCGACCGTCCAGCGCGCGTCCTCCGTCGACCAGGAGGCGCGGGTGACGCGGTGGCCGAAGCGGATGTGGCGGGTGACGTCGTGCGCGTCGGCGGTCTCGGCGACGTACTGCTTGATGCTGGGGCCGTCGGCCAGCACCTTGGTGCCGATCCACGGGCGGAAGCCGAAGCCGAACGTGAGCATGTCGGAGTCGGACCGGATCCCGGGGTAACGGAAGAGGTCCCACGTGCCGCCGACCGCGTCGCGGCGCTCCAGGATCGCGAACGACTTACCGGTGCCTTCGCGGACGAGGTGGCACGCGGTCCCGATGCCGGAGATGCCGGCGCCGATGATGAGGACGTCGAAGTCGCAGGTGTCGGTCATCGGGCTTCCTCAGGCGACGTCGGCGACGGACGCGCGCAGGCCGTGGCTCGAGCCGCGCAACAGCACGTCGACGACCCGGTCGACGTCGTCGGACATCGGGACGTGGCCGCTGCCCGGCAGCCAGACGTGCTCGGCGTGCGGCAGCTGCTGGCGGGCGCGGGCGGCCTGGTAGGGCAGCAGGACGCGGTCCTTGGTGCCCCACGCGATCGTGACGGGCACGTCGGCGGCGATCTCGGCGTCGAACGGGAAGCCGCTCCGGATGATGGTGCGCAACGCCTTGCGCGCGGCGACCATGCTGCCGAGGTCACCGAGCACGCGCTCCGCCTCGAGGCGGTCGCCGTACCGCATGATCGACGCGAGCATCGCGCGGCGTGCGACGGCCGACGTCGCGAGCGACGGGGCGAACGGAGCGGTCACGCGCGCGGCCGTCATGAGTACGGCGAAGTGGGCGCGGATGTAGGCGAAGTCGCGGTCGTCGCGCCAGAACCCGGCAGGGGCCAGCGCGGTCGCACTGCTGACCAGCCCGTCCGCCGCGGCCTCCAGGGCGATCCGGCCTCCGAGCGAGTTGCCGGCGATGTGCGGCCGGTCGATGCCGAGCTCTCCGAAGAACTCGATCAACTGCTCCTGGAGCACCTCCTTGATCGGTCGGCCGTTGGTCACGAGCGCGGGCGACTCGCCATGCCCCGGCAGGTCGAACAGGACCACCTCGCGATGCTCGGCCAGCTGCTCGGCGACGGGGTACCAGGCCTGCCGGCGGTGCCCGATGCCGTGCACCAGCACGAGAGTCTCGCCCGAGCCGAACCGTTCGTGAGCCAGCATGCCGACCTCCAGATCGCGCGAGCGACGCTGCCCGCAGTTAGCTGCACACTCTGTACAGGTAACGCGGCCACTCTGGACAACCGATGGCAACTTGTAAATACCCCGACCAGCGTGTTCAGCGGTGGATGTGACGCAGGCCACGCGGGCGGTCGCTCCGCGTCATGGCACCGTCCCGAGCGACGAGAGATCGCCCGCGCAACGGTCAGCAGATACGTGCGTACGCACGTAACTGTTATCGTTGTCCCATGCCGGACGACGACATCCGCGCCTGGGCGGCGCTGCTCCGCACCCACGCCGCCGTCCTCCCCAAGCTCGAACGCGCCCTTGTGAAGACAGGCCTGCCGCTGACCTGGTACGACGTCCTGCTCGTCGTCAACGCCGCTCCCGATCGCAGGCTGCGCATGACGGAGCTGGGTCGACAGGCGGTCGTCAGCCGGGAGCGCGTGAGCCGGGTCGTGTCGGAACTCGAGCGCGAGGGCCTGATGGAGCGCCAGCCCAACCCCGACGACAAGCGCTCCTCGTTCGCCGCCATCACTCCCGAAGGTCGCAAGCGCCTGAAGTCGGCCGCTCCCACCTACCTGGCTGCCGTAGCCCGCCACTACCTTGCCCACCTCGATCCCGACGAGATCGCCGTCATCGCGACCGCGCTGTCCCGCGTGGTGGAGGCGGAGGAGGCGGCCACAGCAGGCCAGTGAACGGTCGGCGGTCGCATGACCAGCGCCAACCGATATGTGCCTGCGCACACACTTGACACGAACCCCGTCGCGAGGCACATTTATGTGCGTGCAACCGCACTTCTTTCGGAAGGGTACGCCGCCCGGTTCCTCCGGGTGACCACACCGACCGTCTCCCCACTTCTCTTCGACCAAGGAACGCTCATGACCACCACCCCGACCTCCGCCACCCCCACCCGGACCATCGACGGCACCACCGTGCCCGCCGTCGGCACCTGGGAGATCGACCCGGGCCACACCGACCTCGCCTTCATCGGCCGCCACTTCATGGTGACGAAGGTCCGCGGCCGGTTCACCGGCGTCGAGGGCGCCGTCACCATCGCCGAGAACATGGCGGACTCCAGGGTCGACGTCACCATCGACATGGCGTCGGTCGAGTCCGGCAGCGACGTCCGTGACGAGCACATCCGCTCCGCCGAGCTCTTCGACGTCGCCACCTACCCCACCGCCACGTTCCGCTCCACCCACGTCGACTGGCGCGGCGACCGCGGCACCGTCACCGGCGACCTGACCATCCACGGCGTCACCCGCCAGGTCCCCCTCGACGTCTCGTTCGAGGGCTACGTCCGCGACCCCTGGGGCGGCGACCGCGCCATGTTCGCTGCGCGCACCAGGATCAACCGCGAAGACTTCGGCATCACCTGGAACGTCGCCCTCGAGGCCGGCGGCCTCCTCGTCAGCAAGGAGGTCAACATCGAGATCGACCTCGAGACCGTCCTCGCCCGCGCCTGACCCACGGCGAACGAAGGCCGGAAAGCCAGCAGGCCGGACCCAGATCCTGGGTCCGGCCTGTTCGGTATCTCCTGAGAGATCAGGTGGTGGAGCTGAGGGGATTCGAACCCCTGACCTTCTCATTGCGAACGAGACGCGCTACCAACTGCGCCACAGCCCCAAGCGAGGGGAAACGGTAGCACCCGGGTCACCCGGGCTCCGAATCGAGGTGGGGGGTCGCCGGCGACCTCAGGCGCCGGACGCGCGGCGGCGCTCGGACTCGCCCTCGGCCTCGCGTGCGGTGGCCTGCGCCTCGCGCGCCAGCTGGGAGTCGGCCGCGTTGCGACCCGAGCTCCACACGCCCGTGGAGTCGAGGTCGATGGTGCGGACCGTGCGGCCCGCGGCGGCCTTGGCGACGTACGTCGGCAGGGTCATCGGCACCGGGTCCCAACCACCGGGCGTCGGGTCGGGTTGGGCGTCGACGGCCGCGACCTCGGAGGTCTCGTCACCCTCCGCCTCGGCGGTGGCATCGTCGACCGCATCCTCCTCGGCGATCACGACGTCAGCGAGGGTACGGCGCCGCTTCTTGACGCGGACGGGCGCGACCACGCGGGCCGCCTGCTCCTTGCGGACCATCAGCCGGCACGCCACGAGCCACGCGACGATGACCGCGGCCGGAATGGCGACGTAGACCCACGGGATGACGGCCGCAGCGGCGAGGCCGACGACGACCAGGGTCGAGACGACCAGCGTGCCGAGCACCCGGCGACGGCGGCGGGCTGCACGAGCGGCGGCGGCGCGGCGGAGGCGGGCCTGGAGCGGCGTCAGCGGAGCGGGCGCGGCGTGGGCCTGAGCGATCTCGACCTCGACCGCGGCTTGGGTCTCGACGACCTCGGTGGACGTCTTCGACTTCTGCGAGCCGACGACCAGCTCGGCCTTCGACGCGGTCACGGCCTCCCGACGGGCGAGCACCCGCATCCGGTCGGAGAAGCTGTCGACCGAGCGACGGGCGGCGTCCTCCTCGTGATGACGGAGCGCCTTCGGGATGAGGTAGACGGCCCAGGCGACTGCCAGGGCGACGAAGATCAGTGCGCTCAGGTCCACAGACGAGAGGCTAGGTCCGTTAGCGCAGGCCGGGACGCATGTGTACCGGTGTGTCACAGATTGAGTCCTGTGACTGGTGTGATTCCCCGCGATGGCGGTCAGCCTCCAGCCGTTTCCGACACGTCCCCGCCGGACTCGATGAGCCGCGCCAGCACGCCGCGCGGCACCTCCTCCTTGGTGATCGCGAAGATCCGGTGGTCGCGCCAGTCGCCGTCGATGTGCAGGAACCGCGGCGCGTAGCCGATCTCGCGGATGCCGAGCTTCTCGACGACCCGCAGCGAGTTGGTGTTCTCGGGACGGATGCAGACCTCGATCCGGTGCAGCCCCGCAGCGAAGAAGCAGTGGTCGATCGCCATCGCGACCGCGCGCGGCATCACGCCGCGGCCGGCGAAGTCCTGGTCGATCCAGTAGCCCACCGAGGCGAACTGCGCCGACCCGCGCACGATGTTGTTGATGCTCACCTGGCCGGCGAAGCGGCCGTCGACCTCGATCACGAACGGCAGGTTGGTGCCGCGCCGGGCCGCCTTCGACAGCCGTTTCACCAGCGCTCGGAACGACGTCGGCCGCGCCTCACCGCCGGGCGGGACGGTGGCGTCCCACGGACCGAGCCAGTGGGCGTTGCGCTGGCGCGCGGAGCGCCAGGCGCGGGCATCCGAGCGCCGGATGGGGCGCAGCGTGACCGTGGGGTCCACACCGGAGGTCAGCACGTTGGGCCAGGTGCGGCCGGGGACCGAGGTGATCATCCGGTCGGCCGGCGCGCGGCGCGGGTGCGTGTCGCTCAATGGTCGCTCCCCCGCACCTGCTCGACGGCGTGGACCACGACCGGCCGCAGCACCTCGAGCGCGTCCTTCACTCCCCCGCGCGACCCGGGCAGGTTCACCACCAGGCAGTCGCCGCTCACGCCCGCCAGGCCGCGGGACAGGGCGGCGGTGGGCACGCCCTTCGCGATGCCGGCGGCACGGATCGCCTCGGCGAGCCCCGGCACCTCGCGGTCGAGCAGCGGCCGCGTCACCTCGGGGGTCAGGTCGGTCGGCGTCAGGCCGGTCCCGCCGGTCGTGAGCACGACGCGCGCGCCCTCGGCGACGGCGGCCGAGATCGCCGTACCGACCGGGTCGCCGTCGGCGCACACGACGGGGTCGCCGACCTCGAACCCGAGGTCGCGCAGGGCGTCGACGATCAGCGGACCCGTGGTGTCCTCGTAGACGCCGGCGGCCGCGCGGTTGGACGCCACCACCACGACCGCCCTCACCGTCGCCACTCCCCCGACTTGCCGCCTGTCTTGGACTCCACGCGTACGTCGGTGATCACCGCGCCCTTGTCGACGGCCTTGACCATGTCGACGACCGTGAGCGCGGCGACGGAGACCGCGGTGAGCGCCTCCATCTCGACGCCGGTGCGGTCCGAGGTGCGCACGGTCGCCGAGATCTCGACCGCGTCGTCGGCCACCTCGAGGTCGAGGACGACGCCCGAGATCGCGAGCGGGTGGCAGAGAGGGACCAGGTCGGGGGTGCGCTTGGCGCCCATGATCCCGGCAATGCGAGCGACCGCGAGAGCGTCGCCCTTCGGCACGCCCTCGCCGCGCAGCAGCGCCACGACCTCGGCGGACACGAGCACCCGACCGGACGCCGTCGCGGCCCGCGCGGTGACGGCCTTCTCCGAGACGTCGACCATCCGGGCGGCGCCGGACTCGTCGACGTGGGTCAGCCCGCGGGGTGCCTCACTCATGGCGCCAGTCTCCCACCCGTCCAGCAGGAGTACGGCGACCCGCCGTCAGGCCTTGTGCTCGCCGGTGATGACCTCGCCCGCGGGCACCCGCTCGGCGGCGCTGCTGTCGAGCTTCACGTCGCCGACGAACTGGACGCCGTGGCCGAAGGTCCAGTCGCCGTCGATCGTCAGCGACGAGGCCTTGGCGAGCGAGGGGGCGCCCTCCGGGAAGCGCTTGTCGAACTCCCCGACCAGCTTGTAGAAGTCGTCGTCGAGGTCGATGTAGGGGATGTCGGCGGCGATCTGGGTCAGCGCGAAGTCGTCGCCGATCTCGTAGACGTCGGAGCGCAGCACCAGCAGGTCGTTGGTGGTCTTCACCGGCACGAACCGGTCACGGCCGACCTCGATCAGCTGGGAGCCCTCGAACACCTCGATCGCCGCGCCCATGGCGGTCTCGATCTGGATCACCTCCGGGGTCGACTTGTCGCCGGGGTCGACGTTCTTGACGTTCTTGATCAGCGGCAGCCCGAGGATGCCGTCGCGCGCGTCGAGCGTGTCGCGCATCGCCACCAGGTCGAACCACAGGTTGTTGGTCGAGCAGTAGCGGTGCCGGCTGAGGTCGGCCAGCGCCTCCTTGTCCTCCGCCGGCGTCTGCGCGGTCTCGCGCAGCACGATCCGGCCGTCGGCCTTGCGGCGCGCGAAGTGGCCGCCCTTGCGGTCGCTCGGTGTGCGGACCACGGCCTCGATCGCGAACGGCGCGCCGCTGGCGGCGAACCAGCCGGCGACCTTCGCGTCGGGCACGGCGCCGAGGTTGTCGGAGTTGGAGACGAACGCGTAGCGGTAGCCCTGCTCGATCAGCTGGTCGAGCGTGCCGGAGCCGCGCAGCGCGGTGTAGATGTCGCCGTGGCCCGGCGGGCACCACTCGAGGTCGGGCTCCTTCGGCCAGCTGACCGGCGACAGGTCGTCGACGAGGAGCTTGGGCTCCTTGTTCTGGAGGAACTCCAGGGGCAGGCCGTCGACCTGCAGGTCCTCGTAGCGCGCGAGCGCGGCGAGCGTGTCGGCCGACGTGCGGAAGCTGTTCATGAAGATCAGCGGCAGCGTCGCGTCGTACTCCTTGCGCAGGTGCAGCACCTGCCGCGCGATGATGTCGAGGAACGACAGCCCGCGGCGCACACAGAGCAGCGACTTCGCGCGGTCCATGCCCATCGAGGTGCCGAGGCCGCCGTTGAGCTTGATCACCGCGGTCTTGCGTACGGCGTCGGCCGCGACCGCGTCGTCGACGTCCGCGCCGGCGAGGGACTCGATGTCGACCGGGTCGATGCTGGCCTCGGGGATCATCCCCGTCTCACCGTGCTCGAGCAGCCGGTAGTAGTGCGCGAAGTTGTCGATCGCGACGGGGTCGACCCCCGCTGCTGCCATCTTCTCCCGTGCTTTTTCGAGCCCGACGCTCCGTCCGGTTCCACCCATACCTTCGATCGTAGGCTGGTCCGGTGCCGACCTCGCAACTTCCCGAGGAATGGCCGTCGCCCGGAGGGGGTACGGCGGCCGCCAAGCTCGCGCTCCGCGACCGGCTGGTGACCACCCGCCGCCGGCGCTCGCTCGCCGAGATCGGGGAGTCGGCCGGCGCGATCGCCGACCACCTGCTCGCCTCCGACGAGGTGCGACGCAGCGCCACCGTCGCCGCCTACGTCTCCATCGGCACCGAGCCGGGCACGACCCGCCTCCTCGACGACCTGCTCGCCGTCGGCAAGCGGGTGGTGCTGCCCGTGCTGCTGCCCGACAACGACCTCGACTGGGCGGTGTACTCCGGTCCGACGTCCCTCACCCGGGCGGGTCGCGGGCTGCTCCAGCCGCTCGGGACGACCCTCGGCGTCGAGGCCGTCGCCACCGCCGACGCCGTGCTGGTGCCGGGCCTGGCCGTGTCGCCCACCGGGATGCGGCTCGGCCGCGGCGGCGGCTCCTACGACCGGACGCTCGCCCGGGTGCCCGTGGGCACGTTCACGTGCGTGCTGCTCTACGACGACGAGGTCGGCGTCGACGTACCTGCCGAGGCGCACGACCGGCGGGTCGCGGCCGCGTGCTCGCCCGCGGGGATCCGGCGGTTCTAGCTACTCCTCCGGGAGCAGGGACAGCACGTCCTCGCCGGCGTCCTCGACCGCCTCTCGCGAGAACACCCACGGCAGCGTGTCGCCGCGCGCCCAGAGGTCGGTCTGGTCGGTGTAGTGCGGGTGGAACGCGTGGCCCGAGACACCGGTGAGCGAGACCCAGCGCGCGGCGTCGAGGTCGTCCATCGGTACGACCATCCGCATCGACGGGGCGGTCGCGACCTCGAACCCCTCGCGGGCGTCCCACCCGGTCGCGTTGACCAAGGAGCCGCCGGCGGGCAGCTCCCAGGGTCCGCGGTTGAACAGCCGCTCGACCGCGCCGATGCCGGACTCGCCGAGGGTCGACGACCGCAGCCAGAGGCGGTGCAGCCTGCCCCACTCCCACTCCTCGGCGTTCGGCGACTGGAGCGCGGTGAGCTTGTCGCGGGCCGCGCGCAGTGCCGCCACCAGGATGTCGTCGCGGCGCTCCACCTCGTCGGTCTCGACGTCGTCCCACCACGGGTCGCCGGGACGCCCGAGCAGGCCGGTCACCGCGGCGAACCAGCGGTCGCCGCCGTCGGGCTCGGCCACCTCGGGCAGCTCGTCGTCGAAGGCGCGGTGCAGCAGCTGGTCCCAGACGACGTTGAAGTACGCCGCCGCGGCGCTGTCGGCCTGCTGGCGGAAGTCCCATCCCTCGAGCAGGGCGAGCCCGTCGTCGTAGTAGCCGTCGCCGGGATCGACGCCGAGGAGGTAGGGGACGAGCACCTCGGCCATCGGGCTGCGGTCGTCGTACTGCATCCGGGACATGTCCTCGACGGTCAGCGACTCCTGCCCGGCGAGCAGGTCGCCGATGCGCGAGGACCGGTAGCCGTAGTCGCTGTCGTCGGTGAGGAAGTACGGATAGCCGCCGGAGGCGTCGATCACCGACTGGTTGGCGGTCACCACCATGCCCGACTCCGGGTCGAGGACGCTCGGCAGCGCGTCGTAGGGGACGTACTCGCCCGTCCAGTCGTTCTCCGGCCGCCAGCCGGCCGCCGGGACCTTGCCGTCGTTGCCGGACCCGCGGATCGGCACCAGCCCGGTGGCCTGGTAGCCGATGTGGCCCTCGACGTCGGCGTAGACGACGTTCTGGCCGGGGGCCGCGAAGTCGGCCATCGCGGCACGGAAGGACTCCCAGTCGTCGGCGAGGTTGAGCGCGACCAGGGCGTCCGCGGTCGGGCGCGGCTCCAGCGCCGTCCACGCCAGGGCGACCTCGTGGTCCCACCGGTCCCCGTCCCGGACGGCCAGCCCGGCGTCGGCGACCTGCTCCCCCAGCAGGCCGTCGATGTCGGAGAGGATCGGACCGTGGGCGGTCGACCGCACCACGAGCTCGACGTCCTCGCCGTCGCGCACCTCGATCGTCTCGATCCGCTCGCGCAGCGGCAGCATTCGCCCGTCGTACTGCCAGCGGTCGCCCTCGACGCGCTCCACGAAGAGGTCCGTGGTGTCCGGCGCCAGGTTGGTGAAGCCCCACGCGATGTCGGCGTTGTGGCCGATGACGACGCCCGGCACGCCGGAGAAGCTGAAGCCCGCCGCGTCGAGAGGGCAGGCCGAGCTGACCTCCCGGCAGTGCAGGCCGACCTGCATCCAGACACCCGGCAGCGAGACGCCCAGGTGCGGGTCGTTGGCGAGGATCGGCGCGCCGCTCTCGGTGCGCGACCCGTCGACCACCCACGCGTTGCTGCCGATGCCGTCGCCCTTGCCGAGAAGCGCCGGTACGGCGTCCAGCACCCGGTCGACCGCGGCGAGCTCGTCACTCCCCAGGTCTCGTGACGGTCGCTGGGCGACCTCCTCGACCACCGGGCCGGGTGCCGGCCGCTGCGGCAGCCGGGTGTCACCGGTCGCGGCGTCCTGCTCGAAGACCTCGTCGACCACCGCGCCGCTGGTGACGATCGGCGGGTGCGCGTCGTAGGGATAGTCCGGGTACAGCGCGGCCGCGCGGTCCTCGCCGACCGCCGATGCGCTGACCGCCCGCCCGATCTCCTCCTCGAGGTTGCCGCGGAGGTCCCAGGCCATCGCCTTGAGCCAGGCGACGGAGTCGGCGGCGGTCCAGTCGGCGGGCTGGTAGTCGAGCCCGGTCACGCCGAGCAAGGCGTACTCCAGCGAGATCTCCGACGCCGAGCGGTCGGACAGGTACGCGTTGACGCCCTGCGCGTAGGCGTCGAGCAGGTC
Organism: Nocardioides thalensis; assembly: GCF_013410655.1. Lineage (NCBI taxonomy): Bacteria > Bacillati > Actinomycetota > Actinomycetes > Propionibacteriales > Nocardioidaceae > Nocardioides > Nocardioides thalensis. Next base: position 507,502 of record NZ_JACCFP010000001.1, on the reverse strand, counting down.
GCGGGTGCGCGGCTCGAGCAGCGTGAGCTCCCGCTCGGCGATCCGCCGCCACCCGAGGGTGCGCACGACGAGGTCGGTCTCGAGCGCGTCCTCCCCGAACAGCTCGGCCAGCCGGCCGGAGGTGGCGTGGCGGCGCACGTCCATCTCGAAGAAGCGCTCCTGCGCGTGGACGAAGCCCTGGGCGAGCATCAGGTCGTGCATCGTGTCGGCGTAGATCTGCGGGATGCCGTGCTCGTCGCGGATCACCTCGGCCTGCGCGTTCAGGCCGGGCACCTCGATCTCGCCGTCGGTCTCGGGCCAAGAGCGGCGGACGACGACCGCGCCGAACACGACGACCGCGACCAGCACCAGCACCAGCGCGACCGCGCCGTACGTCGTGAACCGGAGCGGTCCGGGCCATCCCCGGAAGGTGCGCCACCAACGGACGGGGGCCGGCGGGCCGGCGGGCCGGGCTGCGCCGACCGGGCGAGCCGGGGCGATGTCGTCTGCGTCGACCATGGTGGGCGCCATTGTGACCGAAGCGGACTCGCGACCTGGCCGGGGGATCGCGTATCCTTGGCAGTCGTAGACCGAGAGTGCTAACCGCCCGGAGTTCCTGATGCCCACCTACCAGTACGCCTGCACCGACTGCGGCCACGCGTTCGAGCAATTCCAGAGCTTCTCCGACGACGCCCTGACCGTCTGCCCGGAGTGCGACGGCCGGCTGCGCAAGCTCTTCAACGCGGTGGGCGTGGTGTTCAAGGGATCCGGGTTCTACCGGACCGACAGCCGGTCGGGTACGTCGACCTCTGGCTCGTCGACCACGACGACCTCGTCCGACTCCTCGAGCTCTTCCGACTCGTCGTCAAGCAGCAGCAGCAGTACGTCGGGCTCGGCCTCTGGGGCGGGGACCTCTGCTGCTGCGGCGGCGTCTGCGTAGCTCTCAGTTCTTGGGGTTCGGCCTCCGCGGCGCTGCGGGCGGTCGGGGCCGGGTGGGTGTTCCCGGCTTGCTCGCTCCGCCGCGCGCGACGCTCTCCGGTACGACGCCGCTGTGGTCCGGGCGTCGGCGCGTCGTCGCGAAATCGCCGGGAACCCCCACCCGGCCCCGACCTCCTGCCCTGCCCTGTGGAGGACGAGCCCGTGGGAGGCGTTCCGGGGCTAGCGTCGCGGGCTATGGATTCTCGGGACTCGGTTGATGAACGGCCGCGCGTGCCGCTGCGGCGGCGCGTGGGTGATCGCTGGGTCGCCCTGCGGCGGGGGCTGCTGCGTCGGCGGCGGCTGATTGCCGCGTTGTGCGTGGCGGGGGCGACCGTCGTCGGGTTGCGGAGTGTGGCGCCGCCTCCTCCGGAGACGGTCGAGGTGCTCGTCGCGTCGCGTGACCTGCCGGCGGGGGCCGTGCTGACGGAAGGGGACCTGCGGGTCACGGAGGTCGGGCCGGACTCCGTGCCTGCGTCTGTGGTCGACGCCCCGGTGGGGGCGACGTTGGCGGCGCCGTTGCGGGAGGGGGAGGCGGTGACGGACGTGCGGCTGGTCGGGCCGCAGCTGGTCGAGGCGGCGCCGGGGACGACGGCGGTGCCGGTGCGGTTCTCCGACGCGGCGCAGGCGGCGCTGCTCGAGGTGGGCGACCGGGTCGACGTGCTCGCGACGGACCCGCAGGAGCGCGTCACGACGACCGTCTCGTACGGCGCGGTCGTGCTGGCGGTTCCGGCCACGGACGACGGGCACGGGGCGCTCGCCGGGCGGGTGGTGGTGCTCGGCATACCAGATGCGGACGTGCAGCAGGTGACGTCGTCCGCCGTGACGTCGTTCGTGACGTACGCGTGGCGGAACCGCTAGGTTCAGTCAGAGTCCCTACCGGGGGTGTAGGGCGTTATCTCGGCTCCAAGGAGAAACATGGAAGGCTTCAAGAACTTCATCCTGCGCGGCAATCTCATCGAGATCGCCGTCGGTCTGATCATGGCGCTTGCGTTCGCCGAGGTCGTGAACGCATTCGTCGCCTGGCTCACCAGCCTGCTCCCGGACGACCTGTACAACGACCTCTTCGGCGAGAGCCTGTTCGGGCTCTTCCTCAACGCGGTCGTCGCCTTCTTGATCATGGCCGCGGTCGTCTACTTCTTCGTGGTCGTTCCCTACACCAAGGCGAAGGAGCGGTTCTTCCCCGACGAGGCGCCTGGCCCGTCGGAGGTCGAGCTCCTCACCCAGATCCGCGACTCGCTCGCGAACCGCTGATCACCGGGGCCACGAGCCCCGCAGCAACAACGGCAGGTGCCGCCTCACCCGTGGTGGGGCGGCACTTGCGATTTCAGCCAGCGGTCGGAGGCCGACTCGTCGCCGCGGTCGCCCTTGTCGGCGTCGCGCTCGTCGCGCGTCGTCTCCGGGAGCACGTCGCCGAAGATCTCGGCCAGCCGCTTGCGCCGCTGCCAGTCGGACTCCTTCTCCGGGTCCTTCTCCGGGCCCGGGCTCTTCTCGGTCACGTGCACAGACCGGCGTACTCGCGGGCGTCGTCGGAGAGACCCTCGTCGCCGCCCTTCTTGCCGCCCTGGGCGCCCTCGTCGGTCGGCGCGTCGGTCCCCTCGGTGCCCTCGGTCGAGTCGGTGGCGTCGGTGCCCTCCGGGTCGTCGGCGGCGCTGATCGACTCCTCCGCGAACTCGGCGGTGAGCGGCTCGTCGTTGACCACGAGCTCCCACAGCCGGTCGACCTCCGGGGTCCACTCGATCCGGTTCGGGTCGGGCGGCCAGGCCTGCCACGGGGTGGTCACGAACTTCACCTCGCCGAGGCCGACGCCGCGGAAGGTGCTGCCGATGTCGGCGATCTGCGACACGTTCTCGAAGTCGGTCTGCAGGGAGCCGGTCAGCGCGTTCATGAAGCCCACGATCCGGTCGGGGCGCGCGAGCATGCCGAGGTCGACCGCCTTGTTGAGCATCGAGGCCATGAAGGCCTGCTGCCGGCGGATGCGCTGGGGGTCGCTGCCGTCGCTGATGTTGGACCGCACCCGGACGTAGCTCAGTGCCTCGTCGCCCCTGATCTCCCGCGTGCCGGGCTCGAGCGTGATGTTGTGCTCGGTGTCGACGATCTCCTCGGGGATGCAGACCTCGACGCCGTCGAGGGCGTCGACCATGTCCTTGAAGCCGCCGAAGTCGACGACGACGTAGTTGTCGATCCGTACCCCGCTGAGCTGCTCGAACTGCCGGATGGTGCACGCGGGGCCGCCGATGGAGAACGCGTCGTTCCAGATCGCGTCCTGCTCGCCGGGGATCTCGCTGCCGTCCTCGGCGAAGCAGGTGGGGCGGTCGACCATCGTGTCGCGCGGAATGCTGATGCCGTAGGCGAACTCCCGGCTTGCCGACAGGTGGATCAGGATCGTGGTGTCGGAGCGCTCGCCGGAGAGGTTCATCCCGTCGATGTTGTTGCCCTCGCCCTCGCGGGTGTCGGAGCCCATCACCAGGATGTTCATCGGCTCCTGCGGGCCTTCGACCTTCTTCTTCTTCGGCCGGTCGTTGCCCAGCTGGTCGGCGACGTCGTCGACCAGGAGGTTGCCGTTCCAGTGGTTGTAGACCAGCACGACCGAGACACCGGTGGCCATCGCCAGCGCGAGCAGGGTCGCGGTGATGACCTTGGCGACCGTGTGGTGCGGCGTGTAGGCGCGGCGCTTGCCGGCGACACCGCGGCGCTGCGAGCGCGCGACGCGGCGCGCGCGCCGGGTCACCGGCTCGCCGGAATCCTGCCGTTCTGTCATGTGCCCCCGGTAGGAGTCGAACCTACGACCTTTCGCTTAGGAGGCGGCTGCTCTATCCACTGAGCTACGGGGGCGGGCGCACATATCTTGACAGGTTGGCGGTCGAGCGCCATTTCGGCGCCGCGCCCGACGAGCGCAACATTTCGAGGGCTCTTCCCCTCTGGAATGGTGTGAACCCACCCACCGCAGCTGCCCTGGAAAGACCGGAGAGCGTGCCGACCACCGAGACGTTCGAGGAGTTCGTCCACGCGACCGGCGACCGGTTGCTGCGCACGGCGGTGCTCCTGTGCGGCGACCGGCACCAGGCGGAGGACCTCGTGCAGAGTGCCTACGCCACGGCGTACGCCCGCTGGAAGCTCGTCTCCCGCGCCGAGAACCCCGTCGCCTACACCCGCCAGATCCTGACCCGGACCTTCCTCTCCGAGAAGCGCCGCAAGCGGGTGTCCGAGCTCCCCCTCGAGTACGGCGCCGACCGCGCCTCGCCCGGCCCGGACCCGACCCGCCGCCTCGCGCTCCTCGATGCGCTGGCCGGCCTCCCGCGGATGGACCGAGCGGTCCTCGTCCTCCGCTACTGGGAGGACCTCCCCGTCGCCGAGGCGGCGGACCAGCTCGGCATCACCGAGTCGGCCTGCCGCACCCGCTCGTCACGCGCGCTCGCCCGGCTCCGCACCCTCTACCCCGACCTGTCCGACCAGGAGGACTGACATGAAGCTCCACGACCACATGGAGGACGCGGTCAGCGACGTCGCCGCCGACCTCCCCGCGCTCGCCGCCAGGGCCCGCGAGCGAGGACTCGGCGAGCGGCGCCGCCGCCGGACGTTCACCGCCCTCGGCGCCGCCGCCGCGGCGTCCGTGATCGTCGGCGGCACGCTCGCCGTACAGGGAGTCGGCGGCACCTCCGACGAGTCGTCGGTCGCTTCCGTGCCCGCACCCTCGATCGGCGAGCTGTCCGGCGAGACCGCCCCGATCACCGGCCGCGCGACCGTCGCCGCGCTGATGTCGGCCGTCGATGAGGTCGCGGACGGCGGGTTCTCCGAGCCCGGCGGCTCGGACGTGGTCGACTTCGACCCGGACACCCTGGCCGACAACGAGCTGACCGCCAGCTTCCGGTTCACCCCGGACGGCGCGCGGCCGGGCGAGGTCTTCGCGAACGTGCAGTCGTTCACCGCGACCTACGGGGAGACCGACCAGCCGAAGTGCGAGGAGTCCGATCCCGACTGCAAAGAGGCGATCGACCAGCGCAGCGGACCCTACGACGAGTGCGAGTCCTCGATGGTCGGTTGCGAGGTGACCCGGCTCGGCGACGGTGACGTGCTGCGCACCTACCGCGACCCGGCATCACAGAGCCCGGATCCGACCCGCACGGCCGTGGCGGAGCTGATCAGTCCCCGCCGCGACCTGCGCCTGGTCGTGAGCGCGACCGACGACGTGCTCGACGCGGCTGCCCTCGGCGAGGTCGTCACCCAACCCTGGTGGGACCTCGACGAGCTCCCGGTGGAATACGCCGAGGCGGGCGAGGCCCTGACGGACTACAACGCCGACCAGGGCGTGACCCGCGAGGGCATGCCCAGCCCGGCCGAGTGATGACCGCCTGACCCACGACACACGCAGCGGCCGCCCCCGCAGGAAGGGGCGGCCGCCGCGATCATGGGGGTCAGTAGCCGGCGGACGGCGGCGGCGGGGGCGGCGTCGGCGTGGCGCCGGGCCCCGTCCCGTACGACGCCGCGGCCGGGTCGACGTGCGTGCCGTTGCCGGCGGTCTCGCTCGCGAGCTGGTCGAGCCAGCGCTCCCAGCGGTCACGCATCGGGGCGATCAGGCCACCACCCACGCCGACCACGAGGATGCCGCCGACCGTGGCGAGCACGGCGATCAGCACCGGCATCGTGACCGACAGGCCGATCCCGATCTGGTTGAGCGCGGCGATCACACCGAGGGCCACGATGAAGCCGCTGGCGATCTTGGCGAGCAGCGGTCCGTAGGAGACGCCGCCGAGGACGCCGGTGAGCAGGTCCTTCACCGCGTTGGCGACGGCACCGGCGATGACCACGATGACGATCGCGACCACGGCCTGCGGCAGCCAGCGCACGATGTCGTTGACGATCTCGCTGACCGGGTTGCTCGGCCCGAACGCGCTCAGCGCGAGCTGGAGCGCGATGAGCAGGATGAAGTAGTAGGCCAGCTTGCAGATGATGTCGAGCGGGTTGACCGACGCCGAGGTCAGCGCCCGGTCGGCGCCCGCCTTCGACAACAGGGTCGTGAAGCCGACGCGCTGCAGGACGATGCCGAGGAACTTCGCGACGGCCTTCGCGATCAGCCACCCGATGAAGAGGATGACGAGGAAGACCAGCAGCTTCGGCACGAAGTCGATGACCGGGTTGAGGGAGTCCTCGAGGGTCCCCTCCCAGTCGATGGCGAGCGCCGTGCTGGGCGCAGCGGTGAGTGATGACATGTGTCGTTACCTTCCCGAGATGGACACACTTCCTCTAGGCGCAACTAGCCAACCGGAAATCCGTCACGCCGTGTCGCACATGTCTTGGGTGTCCTCGGGCTACGCTCAGCAGGTCTCGAAGGTCAGCCCTGCCCGCTGCAGGCGCGTCAGGAGCGCATCCCCCATGGCCTGGGCGGTCGTCACCTGGCCCGCCACCGCGGGCGTCTCGTCGAGGGCCAGGCACAACGCCGACTCCGCGAGCATCTTCGCGGTCTCGGTGTAGCCGGGGTCGCCGCCGCTCACGCGGGTGCGCACCGTCGTACCGGCCGACTCGGCCAGGAAGTCGACACTGAACCAGGACTTCTCGCGGCGCCGGTCCGACGGTCCCTCGCCCTGGGGCACCCGCTTCTTCAGCTGCTCGCGCAGCGGCCCGACCTGGGCGGCGAGCGCCAGCGCGGAGGCGCCGACCGCACCGCCGGCGGCGTACCGCAGCGTCTTGGTGCCGGCGTAGTGGGAGTAGGAGAACTCCGGGCCGTACGACGACAGCGCGGCGCCGCTGCGGGCGACGATGAACGGGTCGATCGTCGGGAGCGGGAGCAGCCAGTAGCCGAGCTCGGAGTCGCGCGTCGGCTTGCCGGCGACCGCCCGGGACCGCCGGCCCTCGGGTCGCGGCTCGGCCTTGCGGCGCTCGACCATCGCCTCGCGCATCTGCCTCGCCCGCGAGAAGGCGGTCATCGCCGAGTGGAACGTGCCGCCGGAGAAGGTGCCGTTGCTGCGCACCACGCCGCGCATCTTCACCGGGCCGGTGATCTCGCCGCCGAGCTTCTCGGCCAGCCGCTGGATCGTGAAGTAGGCGCCGAGGTCGTGCGGGATCGAGTCGAAGCCGCACGCGTGCACCAGGCGCGCGCCGCTGCGCTCGGCGACGGCGTTGTGCGAGACGTAGGTGCGGTCGACGAACTCCGGCTCACCGGTGAGGTCGGCATAGTCGGTGCCCGCCTCCGCGCACGCGGCGACGAGCGGACCGCCGTGCTGGAGGTAGGGGCCGACCGTGGTCGCCACGACCTTGGTCTGCGCGGCGAGGTCGCCGAGCGACGCCTGGTCGGTCGAGTCGGCGACCACCAGCGGCACGTCGACGCCGAGCCGCTCCCTGGCCTTCTCGAGCTTCTCCTTGCTGCGGCCGGCCAGCGCCCAGCGCAGCCCGTCGGGCGCGTTCCGGGCGAGGTACTCGGCGGTCAGACCGCCGGTGAAGCCGGTCGCCCCCAGCAGGACGACGTCGTAGGAGCGGGACTCGCGATCGGGAGCAGCCATGTCGGCCATCGTCGCACTCTCCCCGGTGGTCGAGTAGTCCGAGCCCGTGGGCGAGGACGTATCGAGACCCCGACGGAACCTCCCACGGTCGTAGTCCCGTCGTACGGTCAGCACACCTTGAAGGCGGGACGAGTGGACGACGAGAACGAGAAGGCGTACGCGGCGTACGTCGAGCAGGTCTGGGGGCCGCTCGTGCGGGCCGCGGTCTTCCTCGGGGCGATGCCGCACGAGGCCGAGGACCTGGCGCAGACGACGCTCGTGCGCTGCTACACCGGCTGGGACAAGGTCAGCAAGGCCGAGAACCGCGACGCCTACGTCTACCGGATGCTCCTCAACTGCCTGCGCGACACCCGCCGCACCGCCTGGTGGAAGAAGCGGTCCGACCAGGACGTCACCACCGCGCTCGACGGCAACACCGCGACCGCGGCCCAGGAGGCGTCGGTCGTGGACGCGGCGGAGGCCGTCGCGATGGCCGACGCGGTGCACCGCGCGCTCGAGTGCCTGTCCAAGCCGAACCGCGACGTCGTGGTGCTGCGCTACTTCGTCCAGCTGACCGAGCAGCAGACCGCCGAGACCCTCGGCGTGCCGGCCGGGACCGTGAAGAGCCGCCTGTCGCGCTCGCTCGCCCAGCTCGCCGCCAACGACCACCTGCTTGACCTGGGGAGCCAGCGATGACCGACCTCGAAGAGATGTGGGACGACTACCCGACCGGCAAGCCGCCCGTCGACAAGATCCTCCGCGACGCCCGCCGGATCGCGATGGCGGCCGAGGCCCGGGAGGCCGCGGCCGAGAAGAAGGAGCGGGTCGAGGCCCGGCGCCGTTTCGTGATGAAGCCGCTGCTGACCGCAGGCGTCGCCACCGGCATCGTCGGCGCGTTCCTCGCCGGCACCCTGGTCGACGGCGACGGCATCGGCGGCGCCGACGGGGACTCGGGCATCGACAACCTGCCGACGCCGGCGGCGTTCGCCGCCGACCTCGAGCCGGCGAAGTCGTGCGACGACCTGCTCGCCGCGTTCGTCGACCGGGCTCTGCCGCTGGTCGGCGAGGAGGGCTGGGGCTCCGACGACCCGGAGTACTACTACCGCGAGGGCTACGACAGTGCGGTCCCGCTCGGGGGCATCGACGAGCTCGACCTCATGATGGACCCGGACCTCATGGAGAACGGCTACGCCGCAGGTGAGCACTGGGCGCTCGACCGCGCAAGCCGCGGGCTCCTCTCGTACACCAAGGCCTCGCCTGAGACGAAACGCCAGACCAACAGCGACACCGGCACCAACGTCCAGGAGGCCGGCGTCGACGAGCCCGACAGCGTCAAGACCGACGGTGAGCTCCTGGTCCGGCTCCGCGACGACGAGCTGATCGTCTACGACGTCACCGGCGAGCAGACGCTGCGCGAGAGCTCGCTCGACCTGACCGGCCTGGAGAACGGCGAGATCCTGCTCGCCGGCGACACCGTGGTCGCGATCGGCGCCGACGACACCGCGCGCAACCGCGCCCGCAGCCGGGTGATGTCCGTGTCGATCGCCGACCCGCGCAGGCCGGAGGTCACCGACGACGTGGTCTACGACGGCTGGATCATGTCGTCGCGCCAGCACGGTGACGCCGTCCGCCTGGTGATGAGCTCCGGCCTCCCGACGCTCGACTTCGTCGAGCCCGGCGACGGCCGCTCCAGCGACGAGGCCCTGGAGGACAACCGCAAGGTCGTCCGCGAGTCCACGATCGACGACTGGCTGCCGACCGTCCGCTCGGAGGACGGCGACACCGCCGAGCCGCTGGTCGACTGCACGAACGTCGCCGTACCGTCCGACGAGCTGCCGCTCGACCGGGTGAGCATCGTCGGCTTCGACGCTTCGTCGCCGACCGAGGTCGAGGCGATCGGCCTGGCGGGGGCGACCAACATCGCCTACGAGTCGGTCGACAAGCTCTACCTGGCGGCGACGCCGTCCTACCTCGGCTGTTTCGACTGCTTCGCGCGGACCCTGCCGCACGACGACGGCAACACCTACCTCTTCGAGTTCGACCTCGACGGCACGTCGGCGACGCACGTGGCGTCCGGGGAGATCGAGGGCGCCATCGCCGACCGCTGGGCGATGGACGCCGCCGGCGGCACGCTCCGCGTCGCGGTGAGCCCGACCGCCGAGACCGGCGACTTCACCTCGATCGTGACGCTCGAGAGCCAGCGGCAGGACCTGGTCGAGGTCGGCCGCCTCGACGAGATCGGCGTCAACGAGGACATGAAGTCCGTGCGCTGGTTCGACGACCTGGCGTTCGTCGTGACCTACCGCCGCGTCGACCCGCTGTTCGCGATCGACCTGAGCGACGTCACCGCGCCGAGGAAGATCAGCGAGCTGAAGATCCCCGGGTTCTCCGAGTACCTGCACCCGCTCGGCGCCGACCGGCTCGTCGGCATCGGCGAGGGACCCGGCCCCGAGGGGAGATGGGGCGCGCAGGCCGGCCTGTTCGACGTGACCGACCTGGCGGACGTCGAGCGGATCGACGTGCAGGTCTACGGCGGCGGCAGCGAGGCGCTCGCCGCCAGCGACCCGCGGTCGTTCACCTGGCTCCCGTCGGAGCGCACCATGTTCACCGTGGTCGCCAAGCACAACGGCGCCCGCGAGGGCTGGCTGTCGATCATGCGGCTCGAGGGCAGCGAGCTCCGCAACACCTGGCAGAAGGTGGAGTACGGCGCCGACGTCGACGAGGTGCGCACCGTGCCCCTCTCCGACGGCCGCGTCGTGCTGGTGACCGGAGAGAACGTGGAGTTCCTCGACTACTAGGTCATTGGGTCTCGATACGTCCTCGCCTAGCGGCTTGGACTACTCGACCACCCTGGCCCAGGTTGGTCGAGTAGCCCGAGCGCCCTGGCACTCGGGCGTATCGAGACCGCGGGCGTAACGTGGAGACATGTGCCGCAACATCCGCACCCTCCACAACTTCGAGCCGCCCGCCACCGACGACGAGGTGCACGCGGCGGCGCTGCAGTTCGTCCGGAAGGTGAGCGGGACGACCAAGCCGTCGCAGGCCAACCAGGCGGCGTTCGACCGGGCGGTGCACGAGATCGCCCACATCACCCGCCACCTGCTCGACGATCTGGTCACCACCGCCCCGCCGAAGGACCGCGAGGTGGAGGCCGAGAAGGCGCGAGCGCGGGCCCGGCTGCGCTACGGGTGAGACCGATGGACGCCGACGTCGAGGCCGCCTTCGCCGCGGTGCCGCGCGCCGGCTTCCTGCCGCCCGAGCAGCAGCGCTTCGCCGGCAACGACGCCGCCCTCTCGATCGGGTACGGCGTCACCAACAGTCAGCCCTCGACGGTGCGGGCGATGCTCGAGCTGCTCGACGTGCGACCGGGGCACCACGTGCTCGACGTCGGCGCGGGCTCGGGCTGGACCACGGCGCTGCTCGCGCATCTCGCCACCGCGACCGGGTCGGTGGTCGCGGTCGAGCGGATCCCCGAGGTGCTCGCGATGGGCGAGGCCAACCTGGCGGCCGCCCGTCCCGCCGCACCGGTCGAGACACACCTCGCGCGACCCGGGGTGCTCGGCTGGCCGCGCGCGGCGCCGTACGACCGGATCCTGGTGTCGGCCGGAGCCGAGGACGTGCCGCACGACCTGCTCACGCAGCTCGCCCCCGACGGGATCATGGTGATCCCGGTCGGGGGCGAGATGCTCCGGGTCCGGCGTGACGGCGATCCGACGCGGCACGGCCGCTACGTGTTCGTCCCGCTCGTGCCCTGACGCCGGTCAGCCGACGCTGCCCTGCGCCTCCTCGGTGACGGTGATGCCGGCGCCGAAGTCGACCAGCTGCGCATCGGTGAGGCCGACGGTCTTCCACATCTGGACGACGACCTTGCCGCGCTCGGTCATGAACTCCAGCGTCGTCGACAGGCTGTCCGGCGACCGCCGGATCACGCCGGGCTGGCCGTCGACGTCGACCGGGTCGCCGTCGCTCAGGGTCGGCGGCGCGTCGCTGCCTCCCTGCCCGTCCGAGGGGCCGAGCTCGTAGGCGAGCGAGCCGTCCTTGAGCCGGGTGACCTTCTCCCCCACGTCGCCCGGTGGCGGCTGGTTGGAGACCGTCTCGAGCGTCACGACGAGCTTGTCCTCGAACGCCGCCGGGTGCGTGGTGTCACCCTCGGGAGCGACCGTGAAGAGCCACGGGTCCGAGCCCTGCACGAAGAAGCCGTCGGGGACCTGGTCGACGATGAAGCCGACGGGCTGGTCGCCCTCCCACGCCACGAGCGCGACGCCGGGTGCGGTCGACGACGGCCCGGCCGACGGTGGGGTGGCGTCGTCGTCGGGTTGGACGACGACGGCGATCCCGAGGCCGACGCCGAGGGCGAGGGTGAGTCCGACGCCCGCACCGGCGGCGCGGGTACGGCGGCGGCGCGCCAGTGCGGCGCTGCCCCGGGCGAGGTCGGCGCTCACGGTTTCCTCCGTGGGGCCGGCAGCCGAGGTGTCGAGACCGGCGAGCCGGTCGGTGAGGTCGTTCATGCGTTCTCTCCTGGGGTGGTGGCGGGAGTGAGCGTGGCGCGCAGCTTGTCGAGCCCCCGGGCGGTCTGGCTCTTCACGTTGCCGGTGCTGCACCCGAGCAGCCCCGCGACCTCGTCGACGGACAGGTCGTGGACGTGCCGCAGCACGACGGCCGCCCGCATCCGCGGAGGCAGCTCCGCGAGCGCCGCGACGAGCGTGGGATCGAGACCCTCGTCGTTCGCGGCGACCGGGCTGTCGGGCGGCTCGTCGGTCGCGCTCTCCCTCCGGACGAACGGCCGTCGCTTGTGGTCGATGAAGCTGTTGACCAGGACCTTGCGTGCGTAGGCCGAGCGGTCGGTCCGGACCTTGCTCCACGCCAGGTAGACGCGGGTCAGGGCCGTCTGGACGAGGTCCTCGGCGAGGTGCACGTCGCCGGCCGTCAACAGCCGGCCGGTGGCGACCAGACGGCCGCGCTCGGCCCTGACGAAGTCGGCGAACGCGGTGTCCTGGTCACGTCGGCTGCGCATGCTCACACCCCGTTGACGGATCCCATGATCGCCAGGGTTGCACGTACTCTCGTGAGGTGAGTGCGCCCGCATCGGAGGTTTCGAGCCCTTCGAGGCTCGCATGCTCGCACCTCAGGACGAGCCACGTCGCTAGCGCTCCTCGCACCTCAGCCACCGACGCAGGCGTGTCGCAGTCGGCGCTGGAGCTGCTCGCGTCCCGCCCGCTCGTCGTGCTCACCGGCGCAGGAGTCTCGACCGACTCCGGCATCCCCGACTACCGCGGCCCGCAGGCACCGGCGCGGATGCCGATGACCTACCAGGAGTTCGTGTCCGGCCCGGAGGCCCGGCAGCGCTACTGGGCGCGCTCGCACGTGGGTTGGTCGCGGATGAAGGGCGCCGAGCCCAACGCCGGCCACCGGGCGGTCGCAACCCTCGGTGCCGAGCTGGTGATCACCCAGAACGTCGACGGCCTGCACGAGGCCGTCGGCACCCCGCGGCTGGTCGCGCTGCACGGCCGGATCGCCGAGGTCGTGTGCCTGTCGTGCCGCAGCACGACGACGCGCTCCTCCCTCCAGGCCCGGCTCGACGCCGCGAACCCCGGGTGGGTCCAGCGGCACGCCGCCGTCGACGTGCGCCCCGACGGCGACGTCGCTCTCGAGGACACGGCCGGGTTCGTCGTACCTCCCTGCGCCTGCGGCGGGATCCTCAAGCCCGACGTGGTGTTCTTCGGCGAGAACGTGCCGGCGCCGCGGGTGCAGCGCTGCTACGACGCGGTCGAGGCGCTCGCGGGCTGCGACGGCGCGCTGCTGGTCGCCGGGTCCAGCCTGACCGTGATGAGCGGCCTGCGGTTCGTGCGCCGGGCCGCCAAGCTCGGCATCCCGGTCGTGGTCGTCAACCGCGGCGAGACGCGCGGCGACCCGCTGGCGACGTACAAGATCGAGGCCGGCACCAGCGAGTGGCTCGCTGAGCTCGCCGCTCTCAGACAGCCGGCGGGCTAGAGCCGCTTGACGAAGATATGGTCGGCGGCCTCGGGGAAGATCTCCGCGGTCTCGCCGCCGGCGCCGACGAGCACGCCGTCGGGGGTGGCCTGGATGGTGATCGTCTTGTCGGGGAGGGCCCCGACGCGGCGCATCGCGCTCATCAGCGCCTCGTCCTTCTGCATCTCCTCGGAGATGCGGCGCACCAGGGCGCGGCTCCGGTCGAAGCCGGCGGCCTTCGAGAGCGGCTCGACGTCGGTCATGAACTCCTCGCCCAGCTGGTCCTCGCCGAGCTCGCCGAGGCCCGGGATGGGGTTGCCGTACGGCGACTCGGTCGGGTGGTCGAGGAGCTCGATGAGGCGCCGCTCGACGGTCTCGGAGATGACGTGCTCCCACCGGCACGCCTCCTCGTGCACGAGCTCCCAGTCGAGGCCGATGATGTCGGTGAGCAGCCGCTCGGCGAGGCGGTGCTTGCGCATCACCCGGGTCGCAAGCCGGCGGCCCTCCTCCGTCAGCTCGAGGTGGCGGTCCCCCTCGACCGTGAGCAGGCCGTCGCGCTCCATCCGCGCGACCGTCTGGGACACCGTCGGGCCGCTCTGGTGCAGGCGCTCGGCGATGCGCGCGCGCAGCGGCACGATGCCTTCCTCGACCAGCTCGTAGATGGTCCGGAGGTACATCTCAGTGGTGTCGATGAGGTCGCTCACGCGCCCATTCTGTCCCATTGAACGCCGGTGAGAGGCTGGTGCCCATGAGCCAACCGCAGGAGCGCGCACCGTGGTGGCGCGACGCAGTCGTCTACCAGGTCTACGTCCGCAGCTTCGCCGACGCCGATGGTGACGGGGTCGGCGACCTCCCGGGCATCACCTCACGGCTCCCCTACCTGCGCGATCTCGGCGTCGACGCCCTGTGGATCACGCCGTTCTACACCTCGCCGCAGCGCGACCACGGCTACGACGTGTCGGACTACTGCGACGTCGACCCGCTGTTCGGGTCGCTCGCCGACGCCGACGAGCTGATGCGTACGGCGCACGACCTCGGCCTGCGCGTCATCGTCGACCTGGTCCCCAACCACACCTCGAGCGACCACCCGTGGTTCCGGGCGGCCGTCGCGGCCGGACCGGGCGCGCCCGAGCGCGCCCGTTACCTCTTCCGCGAGGGCACCGGCCCCGACGGCAGCCAGCCGCCCAACAACTGGCTCTCGGTCTTCGGCGGGCCCGCATGGACCCGGCTCGACGACGGCTGGTGGTACCTCCACCTGTTCGACTCCACCCAGCCCGACCTCGACTGGCGCAACCCCGAGGTCGGCGACATGTTCGAGGGCGTGCTGCGGTTCTGGCTCGACCGCGGGGTCGACGGCTTCCGGGTCGACGTCGCCCACGGCATGTACAAGGAGGAGAGCCTCCGCGACCAGGTGCGCCCCGAGACCGCCGACGAGCCGGAGCCGCACACGATCCCGCGCCCGGAGGAGCAGGCGGCGCCGGCCGCCCGGTCCGAGGAGGCCGAGCGATCGATGGTCGAACGGGTCCTCGCCGACGAGCCGATGTGGGACCAGCCCGAGGTGCACGAGGTCTACCGTCGCTGGCGCAAGGTGCTGGACTCCTACGACGGCGAGCGGATGGCCGTCGCGGAGGCCTGGACCCAGACCGCGGAGTCGATGGCGATGTTCGTGCGCCCCGACGAGCTGCACCAGACCTTCAACTTCGCCTGGCTCGGCGCCGACTGGGCCGCCGACGACTTCGCCGAGGTCATCACCAGCTCGCTCGAGGCGCTCGAGAAGACCGATGCGGCCCCGACCTGGGTGATGTCCAACCACGACGTCATCCGCCACACCACCCGGTACGGCGGCGGCGAGGTCGGGGTGGCGCGCGGCCGCGCCGCGACCCTGGTGATGCTCGCGCTCCCCGGCTCGGCGTACGTCTACCAGGGCGAGGAGCTCGGCCTGGAGCAGGTCGACGTGCCGCCCGAGGCGCGCACCGACCCGTCGTGGTTCCGCACCGGCAAGCCCGGGCGCGACGGCTGCCGGGTGCCGATGCCGTGGAGCGGCGCGCGGCCGCCCTACGGCTTCGGTCCGGGCGGTGGCCAGCCGTGGATCCCGCAGCCTGACGACTGGGCGCCGCTCACCGTCGAGGCACAGCTCGCCAGCGAGGACTCGACGCTCGCGTTCTACCGCCGCGCCCTCGCGGCGCGGAGCGAGTGGGTGCGCGGCCTCGACGAGGAGACCACGGCAGAGGTCGACGGCGACCTGCTGGTCGTACGCCGCGGCGGGCTCACCGCGCTGCTCAACGCGGGTGCGGAGCCGGTGCCGCTGCCGGCTGGCGAGGTGCTGATGAGCAGCGGCCCGCTCGGGAAGGGCGGCACGGTGCTGCCGCCGGACACGTCGGTCTGGCTGCGCTGAGCCGAGGCGTGGCTCAGCCGCCGAGCGCCTCGTTGTAGCGGCCGAGCGTCGCGGCGAATCCCTCGAGCTCGTCGGCCGACCAGTCGCCGAGCCGGTCGGCGAGCCAGGCGCGCCGCTGCGTCGTGACCTCGCCGAGCCGGCGGACGCCGTCGTCGCTGATGGACACGAGCGTCGCGCGGCCGTCGTCCGGGTCGGCGGCGCGCTCGACCAGGCCGAGGTCGAGCAGGTGCTGCACCTGGCGGCTGACCGCGCCCTTGTCGATGTCGAAGACCTCGCACATCGTCGACGCCCGCAGCGGGCCGTTGTCGCGGATGTAGGCGAGCATCAGGTAGGCCGCGGGCTGGAGGTCGGGGTGCACCGCGTGCGCACGCTGCCGGATGACCCGGCGAGCCCGACGGATCAGGACGCCCAGCTCCTGCTCGAGGTGCTGCAACGCCGCGCCCTGGCCGGTCGTCGAGCCGGACACGGTCATGCCGACGCCCCGGTCGCGGTCTCGGCAGCGTCGTGCATCGTGTCTTCGACGTCGAGGGTGGTGCGCAACGGGACCTCCTTGATCAGCAGCACGCAGGCGAGCGCGAGCAGGGCAAACGGTACGGCGATCAGGAAGATGTGGCCCGTCGCGTGTCCGAAGGCGCCCTCGTACAGGCCGCGCAGGGCGGGCGACAACGCATCGAGGTCGGGGATGCTGCCGGTGGAGTGCCGCAACGCGGCGAGCTCCTCGCGCGACACCTGGCCGCTGGCGACGAGCCCGGCGAGGCCGTCCTTGAACGCGCCGGTCACCTGGTGCGCGAGCACGGCCCCGAGCGCCGAGACGCCGATCGAGCCGCCGATCGAGCGGAACATGGCCACGACCGAGCTGGCCGCGCCGAGGTCGGCCTGCGCGACGTTGTTCTGCACGGCGAGCACCAGGTTCTGCATGGTGGCGCCGAGGCCGAGACCGACCACGAGCATGTAACCGCCCACCGCGGCCAGCGGCGTGGCGGCGTCGATCGTGCCCAGCAGGGCGAGTCCCACGATGACGAGGACCATCCCGCCCACCAGCCACTTCTTCCAATAGCCGGTGCGGGAGATGATCCGGCCGGTCACGATGCTCGAGACGAGCAGGCCACCGACCATGGCGATCGACATCAGGCCGGCGCGGGTCGGCGTCATCCCGCGTGCGAGCTGGAAGTACTGGCTCAGGTAGACCGTCGCGCCGAACATCGAGACGCCGATCATCACCGACGCGGCCGTGGCCAGCGCCGTCGTACGGTCGCGGAACAGGCGGAGCGGGACCACCGGCTCGACCGCGACCCGCGCCTCGACCCAGATCGCGATCGCGATCGTCACCAGGCTCGCGACCACGATGGCCACCGAGGTCGGCGAGACCCACGCGAAGCTCGTGCCCGCCAGCGACACCCACACCAGCAGGCCGCTGATGCCGGCCATGATCAGGGTGGCGCCGGCGTAGTCGATGGAGACCGCGCGCTTGATCGTCGGCAGGTGCAGCGTCTTCTGGAGCACCACGAACGCGAGCGCGGCGATCGGCAGGCCGACGAAGAAGCAGCCGCGCCAGCCGAGCGGGCTGTCGACGATGAGACCGCCGAGCAGCGGACCGCTCACGGTCGCAGCGGCGAAGACCGCGCCGATGTAGCCGCTGTAGCGCCCCCGCTCGCGGGGCGGGACCATCGACGCGATCACGACCTGCACGAGCGCGGTGAGACCGCCGACACCGAGGCCCTGGAAGGCGCGAGCGGCGATGAGCGTGCCCATGTCGGGCGCGAACGCCGCGACGAGCGACCCGGCCGAGTAGATGACCAGCGCGGCCTGGACCAGCAGCTTCTTGCTGAACAGGTCGGCGAGCTTGCCCCAGATCGGCGTGGTGGCCGTCATCGTGAGCAGCGTGGCGACGACGACCCACGTGTAGCCCGTCTGGCTGCCGTGCAGGTCGGTCACGATCGCGGGCAGCGCGTTGCTCACGACGGTGCTCGAGAGCATCGCGACGAACATCGCGAGGAGCAGCCCGGTCAGGGCCTCGAGCACCTCGCGGTGGGTCATCTGGCCGTCGGCCTCGACGGTCGCCATCTTCTTACCTCCGGAAGTTTGGTTGACGTTGTCAACCATACGCCGGAAGGTTGCCGACCACAACTTTCCGCGGCCCGACCCGGGCGCGCGCCAAAAATGGAGCGACCCGCAGGCGTGGTCGAGCGACCACGGCCGGGGGACGAGCCCGGTTGCGCCTGCGGGTCGGGTGGCTGCCGGGAATTGCCGGCACCCCGTCCGAATCGGGGGGCTGCTAGCGAGCAGCCACCTCACGCGTCCTTGAAGAAATCATTCCTCGGACCACCTCCTTTCCCGTGTGCGGCAACAGTAGGTCGCAGGACCAACCCGCACAACGGGATTTATCGTGCCGCCCCGATCAGGAGATCAGCTCGTCGATGCGGGTGTAGGCCCGCGCGTCCCCGCTGATCATCCGGCCCGCCTCGCCGTCGATCGAGACCGGGACTTCCCCCTGGACGGTGATCCGGCGCATCTCCCGGAACTCGTGGTCGAAGTCGGCGACCGCGTAGTGCTGGGTCGCGCGGTTGTCCCACATCGCCACGTCGCCCGGCGCCCAGGTCCACCGGATGGTGTTCTCGAGGCGGCTGATCCGCGTCTGCAGCAGGTTGAAGAGCGTGCTGGACTCGGAGTGGTTGAACCCCTCGAACTGCTTGACGAAGTTGCCGAGGAGAAGGGCCCGCTCCCCTGTCTCGGGGTGGACGTGCACCACCGGGTGCCGGGTCTCGAACAGCTGCGCGGTGAAGTCCGCCCGGGTGTAGTTGGCGTCGGGCTCCTCGTTCTCCTCGTCGCGCTGGGCGTAGTCGTAGGAGTTCGTGTGCACCGCCCACAGCCGGTCGACGATAGCCCGCAGGGGCTCGGGCAGCGCCTCGTAGGCGGCTGCCGTGTTCGCCCACACGGTGTTGCCGCCGTACGCCGGCAGCGCGACCGCGCGCAGCACGCTGATCGCCGGGACCCGGTCGACGAACGACACGTCGGTGTGCCAGCTGTTGGCGGCCATGCCCCGGTTGGCGGTGACCCGCAGCACCCGTGCGCTGCCGGTGTTGACGGTGGGGTGGGCGGTCGTCAGGTCGCCGAACAGCTCGGCGAAGTCGGCGTGCAGGTCGTCGTCGACGTGGTCCTGGCCGCGGAAGAACACCACCTTGTGGCGAAGCAGCGCCTCGCGGATCGCGGCGACGGCCTCGCGGTCGAGGTCACCACCGAGCCGGACGCCGGAGATCTCCGCGCCGATCCGGCCGCCGAGCTGGCGGACGGCCACGGTGGACGGGGACGAAGGGAAGCTGACGAGGTTCACGGTGCACTCTTTCGTTGTCGGTCCGTTGTCGGTCGCGGCGTTCATGCCGCGACGGGCTGAGGGGTGTCGGCAGGCTCGGGGAGGGCGCTGCTGGCAGGGCGCCGTCGCGCATGGGGCCACCAGGACGGGTTGCCCCGGCCCTGTCCCCCGAGCGCTCCGGAGACCCGGTCGAGGTAGATCGCGATCACGACGACCGACAGGCCGCCCTCGATCGAGGCGCCGATCTGCAGGCCCTGCACGGCGTTGACGACGACGCCGCCCAGGCCGGCCCCGCCGACGAGCCCGGCCACGACCACCATCGAGAGCGCCAGCATGATGACCTGGTTGACGCCGGCCATGATCGAGGCGCGTGCGAGCGGCAGCTGCACCTCGGTCAGCACCTCCCAGCGGGACGCCCCGAACGCCTGGGCGGCCTCGACCGTCTCGGCGTCGACCTGGTTGATGCCGAGCTGGGTGAGCCGGACCGCGGGCGGCACGGAGAAGACGATCGTCGCGACCAGGCCGGGAGCGTCCCCTACCCCGAAGAAGAGGATCGTGGGCAGCAGGTAGACGAAGACCGGCAGCGTCTGCATCAGGTCGAGCACCGGCCGGACGACGGCGCGGACCGTCGGGCTGAACGCGCTCCAGATGCCGAGCGGGATGCCGACCAGGAGCGCGATCGCCGTCGCGACGACGACCGATGTCATCGACTGCATCGTCTCCTGCCACAGGTCCATGGACTCGATGAGGAGCAGGCCCGCCGTCAGCAGCAGCGTCAGCACGAGCCGGCGGGTGGCGAGCAGGGCGAGGACACCGAGCACGACGATCATCGCCGTGGGCGTGAGCACGGTCAGCAGGTCGTAGACGGTGCGGAGCAGCAGGTTGAGCAGCTCCTTGACCGCGTCGAAGAAGCCGCCGAGGTGGTCGCTGAGGAAGTCGATCACGTCCTCGCCGCGCTCACCGATGCGCAGGTCAGGCATGGGCCACCTCCCGGGAGCTCGAGAGGGCGGAGAGGATCACGGCCCGCGGCACGACACCGACGAGGCGGCCGTCGTCGTCCACGACGGTGAGGGGTACGACGTGCCGGCCGGCGAGGTGCATGAAGTCGCCGACGACGGCGCCCGCCGCGACGGTGCGGTAGTCGGCGCCGACGGCGTCCCGCGCCGCCGCGTCGCCGCGGCGGCCGACCTCGGCGAGCCGGTCAGCGGTGGCGACGCCGAGCAGGCGCTGGTGGTCGTCGACGACGAACGCGCCGGTGACCTCGTTCTGGCCCAGCCGGAGGAGCGCGTCCGCCGGCCGGTCGTCGTGACGCAGCACCAGGCGAGCGGGCCGGAGCAGGTCGGTCGCCGACAGGACCCGCGCACGATCGACGTCGGAGACGAACTCGCTGACGTAGTCGTCGGCCGGGTGGGCCACGATCTCCGGACCGGGGGCGACCTGCACGACGCGGCCGTCGCGCATGACCATCACCCGGTCGCCGATGCGCATGGCCTCGTTGAGGTCGTGCGTGACGAAAACGATCGTGCGCCGGTCGGCGGCCTGGAGGTCCACCAGCAGGTCCTGCATGTCCCGGCGGATCAGGGGGTCGAGCGCCGAGAACGGCTCGTCCATCAGCAGGATCGGCGGATCGACCGCCAGGGCGCGGGCGAGGCCCACGCGTTGCCGCATGCCGCCGGAGAGCTCGTGCGGGAACCGGTCCCCGCGACCTTCCAGCCCGACCCTGGCCAACGCGACGTCCGCGCGCTCGCGGCGCTCGGCCTTCGCCACGCCGCGGACCTTCAGGCCGTAGGCGGCGTTGTCACGGATCGTGCGGTGTGGGAACAGCGAGAAGTGCTGGAAGACCATGCCGATCTTCTCGTTCCGGAGAGCGCGCAGGCGCGCCGGCGAGACCTGGGTGGCGTCCTCGCCGTCGATCAGGAGCCGGCCCGCGGTGGGCCGGTTGAGCAGGTTGATCATCCGCAGCACGGTCGACTTGCCCGATCCGGACAGACCCATGACGACGAACATCTCGCCGCGGTCGACGCTGAAGCTCACGTCGTGGGCGCCGAGGTGGCCCCGCGCGGCCGCGGCCGCTGCGGCGGGGTCCTCGCTGGCGAGCACCCGGGCCGCCGTACGCGCGTTGAGGCCGTAGACCTTCGCGAGGTCGCGCCCGACGATGGCCGGTCCGTCGGCGCGGTGAGCGGCGGTCACGGCGCCACCGCCTCGGCCGCGGCGGCGCCGTCGGGGGTCTCCACGCCGTCGAGGAACTCGGCAACCCGGTCCGGGTTGGCCTCGATCCAGGCCGCCGCGATGTCGGCGACCGACTCGCCCTCCTTGTCGTGGGCGTAGTAGAACTCGCCGGCTTCGTCGGTCGTGAACTCGAGGTTGCCGAGGAACTCGGCGATCTCCGGGTTGTCGTCGGCGAAACCGGCGCGGGTGATCGTGCGGATCTCGCCCGCGCCGCCCCAGACGCCCTCGGGATCCTCGAGGAAGACGGTGTCGAACTCGACGGTCATCCAGTGCGGGCTCCACGCGAGGAAGACCACCGGGTCGCCGGCCTGGTGCGACTTCTCGACCTGCGCGAGCATCGCGGGCGTGCCGCTCGCCACCAGCTCCCAGTCGCCGAGCCCGTAGGCATCCGCGTCGATCGCCTTCTGGATCGTCTCGTTGCCGGGCGTGCCCGCCTCGATGCCGTAGATCTTGTGGCCGAACGCGTCCGCGTGCTCGTCGAGGTCCGCCAGCGAGCTGATCCCGAGCTCCTCGGCGATGTCCCCCGGCACCGCCGGGGCGAACTCGGTGCCCGTGACGATCGTCGACACCACCTCGACGTCGCCGCTGTCGATGGCCTCACCGAACGTCGGCTCCTGCGAGGGCCACCAGTTGCCAAGATAGGCGTCGATCTCACTGCTGGTCAGCGCCGCGGCCGCGGTCTCGACGGAGAGGTTCTTCTTGATGGACGCGTCGTAGCCGGCCTCGGTGAGGATCTGGACGGCGATCTCGTTCTCGACCTGCAGGTCGACCCAGGGCTGCTCGGCGAGCACCACCGAGTCCGTTCCACCGCCGGCGGAGTCGGCGGCGAAGCCGTCGTCGTCGCCCTCGCTGCTGGCACAGCCCGTGGTGACGAGCGCGGTGGCGAGGGCGCAGGCGGCGAGCCGCGCCCCGCGCAGGCGGACGGGTCGACGGGCGGAGGGAATGGCGTTCATGGACGGCTCCTCGGGTCGCCGCGCGCGAAGGGCGCCAGCGGCGGTTCGGTCGAATCGATCAATACTCGATTAAGACAGTAGAGATTAACGACTCACGGTTTCAAGGCGGCGCCCGTCCCCAGCGAGACGAGTTGTTGACCGGTCCGATAGACGCTCTCTATGGCGCGGCCCCGCCCTAAGCCGGCGTGGTCGCGGTGCTGCCGTCCGCGGGATGGAGCTCCTGGGCGATCGCGACGAACTGCGCCGCGACCGGGTCGAGATCGCCCGCCCGCCAGACCAGCCAGGTGCGCGCGCGGGAGGGTGGAGCCAGCTGAACCGCCACGGCACCCTCGGCGACCGCTGCCCGCGCCATCCCCGACGGCAACAGCGCCACGCCACCCCCGGCGAGGACGAGCGGTACGACGGCGGCGACGTGGTCGGTCTCGATCGCCACGTCGCCGGCGCGGCCGACCTCCTCGAGCCGCCGCGAGAGCAGCTCGCGGAGCGCCGTGCCTCCCGGCGTGGCGATCAGGCCGCGGTCGGCGAGCTCCTCGATGCCGATGGCCGCGGCGTCGTACTCCGTGCCGGGCGGGAGGACCGCGACCAGCTCGTGCTCGACGAGGAAGTGGCTCTCGAACGGCCCGGTCGGCGGCGGGCCGTCGACCAGGCCGAAGTGGGCACTGCCGGCGCGCAGCTGGTCGAGCACGTCGGCTCGGTGTCGCGGATCGATGACGACCACCTGGACGCCGGGGAGCACCCGACGGAACGCCCCGATGATCGGCGCGAGCGGCGCCACGGCCCACAGCGTGCTGGCGAGGAAGCGCAGCTCGCCGTAGCCCTCACCGCCCAGGGATCGGACGGCTCCCGCGGCGAGCTCGAAGGAGCGGACCGTGCGCGCCGCGGGCCCCCGGAGGGCCTCACCGGCGGGAGTCAGCCGGACTCCCCGCCCGAGTCGCTCGAACAGCTCGACCCCGAGCTCCTTCTCCAGCTGGCGGACGGCATACGACAGCGACGGCTGGGCCACCCGCAGTCGCGCCGCCGCTCGCGTGAAGCTGCCCGCGTCGGCGATGGTGAGGAAGACCTCGAGCTGACGCCTCTCCACCTGCACCCCTGCAACCGGGCGGTGGCGCCCGGCGGCCACCGTCGACATATCCCGATTATGTGACCGAGGTTAGTCGACTTTGACGGACGTCAGGCCTCGGCCGCCGCGAACTGGGCCGCGTTCAGCCGCGCGAACGCCCCACCGGCTGCGAGCAGCTCGTCGTGCGAGCCCTGCTCGACGATCCGGCCGTGCTCCATCACCAGGATCAGGTCGGCGTCGCGGATGGTCGAGAGCCGGTGCGCGATCACGAACGAGGTGCGGTCGGTGCGCAGCGCCGCCATCGCCTGCTGGAGCAGCAGCTCGGTGCGGGTGTCGACCGACGACGTCGCCTCGTCGAGGATCAGCAGGTCGGGCTGCGCCAGGAAGGCGCGAGCGATCGTGATCAGCTGCCGCTCGCCGGCCGAGAGGTTGGAGCCCTCGTCGTCGACCCGGGTGTCGTAGCCGTCGGGCAGCGAGTGGACGAACCGGTCGACGTACGTCGCCCGCGCGGCCGCGAGCAGCTCCTCCTCCGTCGCCTCGGGCCGGCCGTAGGCGATGTTGTCGCGGATCGTGCCCTCGAACAGCCAGGTGTCCTGGAGCACCATCCCGATCCGCCCACGGAGCTCGGCGCGCGGCATCTCGGTGATGTCCACGCCGTCGAGGGTGATCCGGCCGTCGCGGAGCTCGTAGTAGCGCATGATCAGGTTGACCAGTGTCGTCTTGCCGGCGCCCGTCGGCCCGACGATCGCGACCGTGCGACCGGGGCGGGCGACGAGCGAGAGGTCCTCGATCAGCGGCTCGTCGCCGTACGAGAAGGAGACGTGCTCGAAGCGGACCTCACCGCCGTGGACCGCTGGTGGTCGAGGAGGCGCCGCGGCGCCGTCACGAGACCCCTCGACCACCGAGGGCACCTCCTCCTCGGCGTCGAGCAGCTCGAAGACCCGCTCGGCGGAGGCGACGCCGGACTGCAGCAGGTTGGCCATGGAGGCGATCTGGGTGATCGGCTGGGTGAACATCCGCGTGTACTGGATGAACGCCTGGACCTCGCCGAGGGTGATGGCGCCGCTGGTGACGCGGAGACCGCCGACCACCGCGATGACGACGTAGTTGAGGTTGCCGATCAGCATCATCATCGGCATGACCAGGCCGCTGATGAACTGCGCCCGGTACGACGACTCGTAGAGCTCCTCGTTGGCCTCGTCGAACTCGGCCTCGACCGCGCCCCGGCGGCCGAACACGGTCACCAGCGCGTGGCCGGAGATCGACTCCTCGATCTGCGCGTTGAGCCGGCCGGTCTGGCGCCACTGGCTGATGAACTGCTTCTGCGAGCGCTTCATGATCCGGCCGGTCGTGAACATCGCGAGCGGCACGGAGACCAGCGCGATCACCGCCAGCAGCGGCGAGACCCAGAACATCATGCCGAGCACGCCGACCACCATCAGCAGCGACGTGAGCAGCTGGCTCATCGTCTGCTGGAGGTTCTGCGCGACGTTGTCGATGTCGTTGGTCGCTCGGCTGAGCAGCTCGCCGCGCGGCTGGCGGTCGAAGTAGGCCAGCGGCAGCCGGTGGATCTTCTCCTCCACGTCGGTCCGCATCCGGCGGACGGTGTCCTGGACGATGTCGTTGACGAGCCAGCCCTGGAGCCAGCCGAGGAGCTGACCGCCGATGTAGATCGCGAGGGTCAGCATGAGGACCTGGCCGACGGCGTCGAAGTCGACGCCCTGGCCCGGCACGATGTCGAGCCCACTGAGGAAGTCGGCGTACTGCTCGTCGCCGCGCGCCTCGGCCGCGGCCACCACCTCGTCCTTGGTCGTGCCCGCGGACAGCCGGCCGCCGATGAACCCGTTGAAGACCAGGTCGGTCGCCTTGCCGAGCAGCCACGGCCCGACGGCGACGGAGGCGACGCTGCCGATGCCGAGCAGGAGTACGGCGACCGCACGCCCGCGAGCCGGGCGCAGCATGCCGAGCAGCCGGCGGGCCGAGGTGCCGAAGTCGTCGGCCTTCTGACCGACCATGCCGCCGCCCATCGGGCCGCGACCGGGGCCGGGGCCCTGGACGATGCGCTCGGTGGTCTTCAGGGTTCCCTTCCGGTCACTCGTCTGCTCGCTCATGCCACCACCTCCTCGCCGAGGCCCTGCGAGGCCGCGATCTCCTGGTAGGTCTCGTTGTCGCGGAGCAGCTCCTCGTGGGTGCCGCGACCGACGACCCGGCCGTCCTCGAGCACGAGGATCAGGTCGGCGTCGCGGATCGTCGCGATCCGCTGGGCGACGATCACGACGGTCGCCTCCCGGGTGACCGGCTCGAGCGCGGCCCGCAGCCTGGCGTCGGTCGCGACGTCGAGCGCCGAGAACGCGTCGTCGAACAGGTAGACCTCGGGCCGCCGGACCAGTGCGCGCGCGATGGCGAGCCGCTGGCGCTGGCCGCCCGAGACCGTCGTACCACCCTGGGCGACGGGCGCGTCGAGCTGCTGCGGCATCTCCCGCACGAAGTCGGCGGCCTGGGCGATTTCGAGCGCCTCCCAGAGCTCGTCGTCGGTGGCGTCGGGCCGGCCGTAGCGCAGGTTCGTCGCGATGGTGCCGGAGAAGAGGAACGCCCGCTGCGGCACCAGGCCGATGCGCGACCAGAGCAGCTCGGGGGCGAGGTCGCGGACGTCGACGCCGTCGACCCGCACCACGCCCTCGGTAGCGTCGAGCAGCCGCGGCACCAGGTTGACCAGGGTCGTCTTGCCGGCGCCGGTGGAGCCGATGACCGCGATCGTCTGACCGGGCCGGGCGGAGAACGAGACGTCAGTCAGCACCGGCGCCTCGGCGCCCGGATAGGTGAGCCCGACGGCCTCGAGATCGAGGTGGCCGGCGACGTCCACCGACGTGACGGGGCGTGCGGGCGGCACGACCGTCGAGTCGGTGGCGAGCACCTCGGAGATGCGGTCGGCGCTGACGGCTGCCCGCGGCACCATCATCAGCATGAACGTCCCCATCATCACCGACATCAGGATCTGCATCAGGTAGGCGAGGAACGCCGTGAGCGCGCCGACCTCCATCTGGCCGTTGTCGACGCGGTGCCCGCCGAACCAGATCACGCCGACGCTCGCGACGTTGGCGACGCCCATCACGAGCGGGAACATCGCCGCCATCCAGCGGCCCGCGCGCAGCGACACCTCGGTCAGGTCGTCGTTGGCGCGGGCGAAGCGCCGGGTCTCGTGCGGCTCGCGCACGAACGCGCGGACCACCCGGATGCCGGTGATCTGCTCCCGGAGGATCCGGTTCACGTCGTCGAGCCGCTGCTGCACGGTGCGGAACGCCGGCACCATCTGGGAGACGACGATGCCGATGCAGACGAAGAGCACGGGCACGACCGCGACGACGATCCAGGACAGGCCGAGGTCCTCGCGCATCGCCATCACGACACCGCCGACCATCATGATCGGGATGGTCACCGCCATCAGGCAGGTCATCATCGCCAGCATCTGCACCTGCTGCACGTCGTTGGTGGCGCGGGTGATCAGCGACGGAGCGCCGAAGTGCGACACCTCGCGCGCGGAGAACGAGCCGACCCGGGCGAACAGCGCCTTGCGCACGTCGCGGCCGAACGCCATCGCTGCCCGGCCGCCGAACCAGGCCGACGCCATCGAGCACGCGGCCTGCACGAGAGCGACGCCGAGCATCACGGCGCCGACCCTCACGACGTAGCCGTTGTCGCCGCGGGCGACGCCCTTGTCGATGATGTCGGCGTTGAGGCTCGGCAGGTAGAGCATCGCGACGGTCGCCAGGAACTGCAGCACGACGATCGTCGTCAGCCAGGACCGGTAGGGCGCGAGGTGCTCACGCAGGAGCTTGACCAGCATCAGGGGGACTCCTCGTCGTCGCGGCGGACGGCGCCGTACAGCACGGTGTCGACGATCAGGTCGGGGGTGAGCACGCCGCCGCCGGTGAACTTCGGGTGGCTGCCCGAGAACGTCAGCAGCCGGAGCAGCAGCACCACGTCGGCCGCCGGGATCCGCAGGTCGTCCCGGAACGGCTCGAAGAGGTCGACCGAGGCATCCACCAGCCGCTGCATCGCCCGCGCCCGGCCCGGGTCGCCCGGGATCTCGGGAGGGCCGTCGAGGCCGAGCTTGCGGATCAGCAGGATCCCACCGGTCATCCGCTCCTGCATGAGGCGCACCAGCACGAGTGCGATGTCGCGCAGCGGGAGGTCGCGGTCGATCGCGGCGATGTCCTCGACCAGGCGACCCGGCTCGAACACCTTCGCCACCACGGCGTCGACTAGCTCGTCCTTGGAGCTGAACACGCGGAAGATCGTGCCCTCGGCGACACCGGCCGCCTCGGCGATGAGGCGCGTCGTCACGTTGCGCCCGTGCTCGTAGAGCAGGGGCAGGGTTGCCTCCATCAGGGCCGCGCGCCGCTCCTCCGGCGACATCGCCGCTGCTCTCGGTGCCATGCGTCGATCATAAGTGAGTGAGCGCTCACTCACAAACGGATTGTGGGCAGCGCGCGACCGCCGGGGTGCCTACCCCCCGCGGTCCGCGGAGATGTTCGCAATCTGCTGCGCGGCCCCGCGGGCGGACCTAGCCTTTTCGGTGGGGAGGGAAGGCGCGAGAGGGAACCGATGCGCAGTCTCGACATCACGACATACGGAGCACGGCCCCTCGCGGGCCCACTGCCGGCCGCGGTCGCCCTCGACGAGCTCCGCGACGTGGCCGAGCGGCTGTGCGCCGCGTGGGAGGGCGACGACCCGGCGACCAGGGCCACCCGCCGCGACGACGCCTACGCGTTCGCCGTGCTGGCGTGCGAGCTGCTCACGGGCACCCGCCCCATCGACCACGCCGACGCGCTCTGCCTGATGGGGCGGACGCCGGGTCTCCCGGAGGCGGCGCAGCAGGCGGTGCTCAGCGGCCTGAACCCGCGGCCCCAGTGCCGGCGGTTCCCGCGGGGCCTGGTCGCAGCGCTCGAGGCGGTGCCGGGCGCGGCGTGGCAGGGCGCGCCCGCGGTGCCCGAGGCCGAGGCCGAGGCTGAGGGCGAGACCGTGGCGGCGGAGGGAGGCACTCCCGCCCCCGTCGTCGTGGCTCACCCGATGACCCGGCCCACCATCGAGGAGGTGGAGGAGCCGACCTACCGGCGCGGCTTCCTGCGGCGCCTGGGTCCCTACGTGGCGGCGCTGTGCATGCTGGCCGTGCCGGCATCGGCGGGCACCGGGGCCTGGATGCTCGGCCTGCTGCCCGTCACGAGCGCGGAGGGAGCCGCCTCCGCGTCCGTCGCGGTCGAGTCCGCCTCGCTGACCGTGACCCCGCCGACGACGCACTGCCCGCAGGCCACGGTGCAGCTCGACACCGAGGTCGTGACCGACGGGTCCGCGGGCACCCTGCGCCTGGTGTTCTGGCTGCCCGGCGGCAACCGGCTGCACGAGCGCGTGGTGCACGTCGACGAGGGGCAGACCGTGGCCCGCGCGGTCGCGCAGATCACGGTCGCCGGCGACGTGAAGCTCAAGGGCGCCGCCTCGGTCACCATCCATCCCGGCGGCGAGCGGGCGTGGGCGCCGTTCCGCTTCGACTGCTAATCCGGTGGCCGCGACGCCGGGGCGCCGCGACAATCACGGGATGGAGATCCGCGCCGCCGACGCCTCGCCGTACGACCACCTCGTCGACCTCGAGCTCGCGCGCATCCCCCGCGAGCCGCGCGCGGCCGCGGAGTGGATCTTCGTCAACGCCGCCGCCATGCCCTACTTCCACCTGCGGACGGCGCACCGCGACGGCGGGCTCGTCGGGTTCGCGCGCATCAGCCGCGGCCCGTCGGCGCCCACCGACACGGCGTTCATCCACGTCGTCGTCGCCCGCGAGGCAGCGCACTCCGGCGTCGGCAGCGCGCTGTACGACGCGCTGCTGACCCTGCTGCCCGAGGGCGTCACCCGGCTCGTCTCCTGGATCGACGACGCCGACGAGGAGTCCCTCGCGATCGCGCGGGCCCACGGGTTCGAGCCCTTCCAGCACGGCATCGAGTCCGAGCTCCCGCTCGTCGACCTGCCCGAGCCGCTCGCGATCGACGGCGTCACCTACGAGGACGTGTCGTCCCTGGAGTTCGCCGACGAGGACGCGGTCGACGCCATGGTGGTCGACAGCCAGACCAACCCCGAGGCCGTGGAGTCCGGCATCATCAGCCGGCTCGAGCACTTCCGGCTCTTCGCGAAGGGAGACGGCAGCGACATCGCTGTGCTCGCCCGCGTCGACGGCGCGCCGGCTGCGGTCATCATCGGCGACATCAACCCCGACGACCGGGCGCTCCACATCCACTACACCGGCGTCGGGCAGTCGTTCCGGGGACGGAACCTCGCGTTCGCACTGAAGCAGTACGCGCACCGCCTGGCGGCCGACCGCGGCGCCGTGATCAGCTCCACGATGAACGAGGAGCGCAACGCCGGGATCCGGCACGTCAACGCCGCACTCGGCTATCGCGTCAAGGGCGGGATCTACCGGGTGCGCAAGCAGCTCACCTGAACTGCAGCGCGCCGCCCGGCAGCACCGGCGCCAGGAGCCGGGCGCCGTCGGCGCCACCCAGGCGGACCGAGTGCAGCGCCGGCAGGGTGAGCGGCGAGGCGAGCGAGGAGCCCACGAGCGTGAGCCGGATCCGGTGGCCGGCCTCGAACCGGTTGCCCACCGGCCAGAGCTCGACCCGGTAGTCGCGCCACTGCAGCGGCCGGGCGGGCGACGGGCGCGCGTAGTCGCCGTACGGCTGGACGACTGCGCCCGAGCCGTCGACCAGCGACCGCTCGGCGACGATCCCGGGGTACGACGTCGACAGCCGGCCCACGGTCAGCGGATGCGACCTGCCGTCGGGCGCGACGTCGGACAGCACCGCCCAGATCGCGCTGCCGGGGGTGGTCGTCGACAGCGGGAGCTCCAGCGACAACGGGCCCGCGAGGTCGACGCCCTGCACGAGCGGGGGCGTGGTGAACGTCAGCCCGGTGAGGCCGGCGAGGTTCTCCTGCGACAGCAGCGGCAGCGCACCGGTGAGCCCGTCGAGGCCGGCGCTGCCGACGATCGCCGCGTTCGGGACGTCGGTCATCGTGGGGATCGACGGCACCGTAAGGTAGGACTGCGTCCGCGCCGCGGCTGGCTCGGTCGTGAGCGACCTCGGCCCGAGGTGCAGCGGCACCCACTCGGTGCCGGGCAGCGGCCAGTCGGCACCGGCGCGGCGTACGACGTCGCCCGCGAGGTAGCCGGCCCGGTCGCCGCGGGACATCAGCAGCTGCACCCGCGGGTGCTCGTCGACGCCGTTGTCGACGCCGCGCACGTGGTGGTCGAGCCACGCCCGTGCCTCGGCGGCACCGCCGTCGGTGCCGGCCGGCGTGCCGTCGTGGCCGCCCGCCATGAGCAGGTGGGCGCCGTCCTCCCGCAGCGCCCGGTAGGCCTCGAACGCGCCCCGCGACTCGACGTCGAAGAACCCGTTGACGAGCAGCACCGGGATGTCGTTGGCGTCGCCGCGCCATCCGCGCTCCTGCCACCAGGCGTCGAGCGAGGGGTGCGCCAGGCCGGCGTTGACGCCGGTCGTGAACATGCCTGCGAGCGCGTCGACAGCGGACCCGGGATCGGTCACCCGGTCGCCGCCCTGGAGCAGCAGCGGCGCGCCGATCAGCGCGAGCACGCCGGCGCCGGGCAGCAGGTTCTGAACGCCGCCGGGCACGAGCAGGTCGCGGTAGAGCTCGTGCGTGCCCGACCGGGTCACCGCCGCCTCGACGCACGGCAGGTGCTGGTGCCAGGAGTTGAAGAGCATGATCGCGCTCGCCGAGAACCCGGCGACCGCCAGCCGCCCGTCGCTGAACGGCTGCGTGCAGGCCCACTCGAGCACCTCGACGACGTCGCGCTGCGTGCGCGGGCCGAGCGCGTCGAACGATCCCGTGCTGGAGCCGGTGCCGCGGATCTGCACGAGCAGGTAGTTGTAGTCGGGCCCGAACGAGAACGACTCGCTGCCGTTGCCGTACGGCGAGAACTCGACGACCGTCGGCCGGGCGACGACCGGGCCCGGGCTGGTCAGGGTCGTGCGCAGGGTGACGCCGTCGGAGGTGGTGAATCCGTCGTGGACCACCGGTGCCGGGTCGTCCGCACGCGCCGACGGCGGGGCGACCAGGGCCAGTACCGCCACAGTCAGGCCGGCGGCGAGGGCGCCGACGAAGATGCGTCGTCCGGACATGGGAGACCTCCTGGGAGCAGGCCTCACCCTAGGCGATCCCCGCTAGGGCGCCAGCGTCTCTTTCAGCCAGCCGTCGCCGTCACGGCGGTAGCGCACCCGGTCGTGCATCCGGCCCGGCCGGCCCTGCCAGAACTCCACGGTCTCCGGGCGCACCCGGTAGCCACCCCAGGTCGGGGGCACGGGGATCTCGCTGCCCTCGAACCGCTCCTCCGCCGCGGCGTACGACGCCGTCAGCTCGTCGCGTCCGGTGACCACCCTCGACTGCGGCGAGGCCCAGGCGCCGAGCTGGCTGCCGCGCGGACGGGTGGCGAAGTAGGCGGCGACCTCGGCGTCCGGGAGCCGGGTCGCGACGCCCTCGACCCGCACCTGCCGCTCCAGCGGGTGCCACGGGAAGAGCAGCGCGCACCGTGGCTCGGCCGCGAGGTCCTCGCCCTTGCGCGAGGCGGTGTTGGTGAAGAACGCGAAGCCGGCCTCGGTGAGCCCCTTGAGGAGGACGGTGCGCGCCGACGGCTGCCCGTCGGGCGACACGGTCGCCACGATCATCGCGTTCGGCTCGTGCAGCTGCGCATGCTCGGCGTCGGCGTACCACTGGCGCCACTGCACGAGCGGGTCGTCGGCGGCGTCGCCGGCCGCGAGCCCCGCGACGCCGTACTCCCTGCGCAGCGCCGCCAGATCGGGTTCGCGGGGGTCAGCCATGCCCCCAAGTTATTGCGTGGGGCAGAATGCCGCTGATCTACCGAGACGAAGGAGTCGAGCGATGACCGAGGTTCACCACGGACTGGAGGGCGTCGTCGCCTTCGAGACTCAGATCGCGGAGCCGGACAAGGAAGGCTCGGCCCTTCGCTACCGCGGTGTCGACATCGAGGACCTCGTCGGCCGGGTGCCGTTCGAGAACGTCTGGGGCCTGCTCATCGACGGGAGCTACACGCCGGGCCTGCCGCCGGCCGAGCCGTTCTCGCTGCCGGTGCACACCGGCGACGTACGCGTCGACCTCCAGGCCGCGATCGCGATGCTCGCCCCGGCCTTCGGCATCCGCTACACCTACGACTCCACCCCCGAGAAGGTGCGCGAGGACCTCGCGCGCGCCGCGGTCATGGTGCTGGCGTACGCCGGCCAGTCCGCCCGCGACATCCACCAGCCCGTCGTCCCGCAGCGGCTGGTCGACGAGGGCAAGACGCTCGCGGAGAAGTTCCTGATCCGCTGGCGCGGTGAGGCCGACCCCAAGCACGCGCACGCGATCGACGCCTACTGGTCGTCGGCCGCCGAGCACGGCATGAACGCCTCGACGTTCACCGCCCGCGTGATCACCTCGACCGGCGCCGACGTCGCCGCCGCGCTGTCGGGCGCGATCGGCGCGATGAGCGGCCCGCTCCACGGCGGCGCCCCGTCGCGCGTGCTCGGCATGATCGAGGACGTCGAGAAGTCCGGCGACGCCTCCGCCTACGTGAAGGGCCTGCTCGACAAGGGCGAGCGGCTGATGGGCTTCGGCCACCGCGTCTACCGCGCCGAGGACCCCCGCGCGCGGGTGCTGCGCCGTACGGCGAAGGAGCTCGGCGCGCCGCGCTACGAGGTCGCCGAGGCGCTGGAGAAGGCCGCGCTCGAGGAGCTGCGCGCCCGCCGCCCCGACCGCGTGCTCGAGACCAACGTGGAGTTCTGGGCGGCCATCGTCCTCGACTTCGCCGACGTGCCGGCCCACATGTTCACGTCGATGTTCACCTGTGCCCGCACCGGTGGCTGGTCGGCCCACATCCTCGAGCAGGTCCGCACCGGCCGCCTGATCCGGCCGTCGGCGGTCTACGCCGGCCCCGCCTCGCGCCCGGCCGACTCGGTCGAGGGCTGGGACGCCGCCTGGGCGGGCTGAGCTCGACTGGCTGAGCTCGTCTCAGGTCGGAAGGGTCAACGCCCGGCGTACCAGGACGTGCGGCCGCGCGCGGCGCGCCGGGTGATCGAGATGTGCACGTGGTCGCGGTGCCGGAGCGTCGGCGAGCAGGTGCGGATCCGCCTGCACCCGGAGCTCTTGTAGCGCTCGGGGCTGAACGCGCGCCAGGCAGAGTAGATCCGGTCGTCCCAGATCACGTACATGACGCCCATCCGGCGGGCGCGGGCGTCGGCGTTGCCGGCCTCGTCCTCGGCGAACAGCCCGCGGAGGAACCGGTCGACCCGCTGCCTGTCCTTGCGGTTGGTCGCGCTGACCGTCCAGTCGAACGCCCGGCCCTCGTAGTGCTCCGACGTGCTGCCCTTGCTGCACGGGCGGCGCGAGATGCCCCCGAAGTCGCCGCCGTAGCGGCGCACGATCCAGCGCCCGAGCACCACCGTGCCCGGCTTGGGCTTCGGCGAGCAGCGGGTCGCCGGCTGGTAGGGGGCGTAGTCCTCGACCGGCTGCGCGTGGGCGGGCACGGCGACGAGCGCCGTCAGCAGCAGGGGGACGGCGACGATCAGCAGCAGGCGACGCATGGGCCGCCGATCGGCGGCCGGGCGCGGTTCCTGAGGACTCAGCCGCCGATGCGCTTGCCGAAGGTCCGGGACAGCTCGCTGCCGCAGTAGTGGCCGAACGCCGGGACCGGCACGTAGCCGGACGACTCGTAGAGCGCGATCGCCTCGGGCTGCTTGAGCCCCGTCTCGAGCACGAGGAGGTCGTGGCCGGCCGCGGCCGCCGTACGCTCCAGCTCGGCGAGGACCACGCGGGAGAGGCCCCGGCCGCGCTGCTCCGGCACGACGTACATGCGCTTGATCTCGGCTCCGGACGCACCGCCGAGCGCCCGCACGGGGGACTGCTTCCAGGCGCCGGTGGCGACCGGCACGCCGTCGACGTACCCGACGAGGAAAAGGCCGCTCGGCGGGTCGAAGTACGACTCCTCGATCGGGGACTCGTCGGGGCTGCCGTAGCGCTCGACGTACTCCCCCTGGACGCGCGCGACCAGGGCCACCGCGTCGGGGTGGGAGTAGCGGACCGGGCAGAGGGTGAGCCCGGGCGTGCTGGCGAGCGGGGTGCGGGTGGTGTCCATGGCTGATGCCGATTCAACATCGCCGTCACGCGGCTGTCACACTGGTTTCCGTATCGCACAGGCCCTGACAGCGTCGTCAGCCTCAGTTCCCCTCCTCTGAGAAGGTTGAACCATGACCGACGCGCTCCAGATCCCCGCCGACCTCAAGCCCGCCGACGGCCGCTTCGGCGCCGGTCCGTCGAAGATCCAGACCAGCCACCTCGACGCGCTGGCCGCGACCGGCTCGTCGCTGATGGGCACCTCGCACCGCCAGGCCCCGGTGAAGAACACCGTGGGCCGCGTGCGCGAGGGCCTCGCGGCGCTGTTCGACCTGCCCGAGGGCTACGAGGTCGTGCTCGGCAACGGCGGCGCCACCGCGTTCTGGGACATCGCGACGTTCGGCCTGATCGAGAAGAAGTCGCAGCACCTGTCGTTCGGCGAGTTCTCGTCGAAGTTCGCCAAGGCCGCCGAGCAGGCGCCGTGGCTGGAGGCTCCGTCGGTCATCAAGTCCGACCCGGGCTCGCGCCCGGACGCGGTCGGCGAGGCCGGCGTCGACGTCTACGCGTGGGCGCACAACGAGACCTCGACCGCCGTGATGGCGCCCGTCGTGCGGCCCGAGGGCGCCGACGAGGGCTCGCTGGTGATGGTCGACGCGACCTCGGGCGCCGGCGGCCTGCCGGTCGACCTCGCCCAGGTCGACGCCTACTACTTCGCGCCGCAGAAGTGCTTCGCCTCCGACGGCGGCCTCTGGATCGCGATCATGTCGCCCGCCGCGCTCGAGCGCGCCGCGCGGATCGCCGCGTCCGACCGCCACATCCCGGCGTTCTTCGACCTGCCGACCGCGATCGACAACTCCGCGAAGAACCAGACCTACAACACCCCGTCGGTGGCCACCCTCTTCCTGATGGCCGAGCAGCTGGACTGGATGAACAGCCAAGGCGGCATCAAGGGCATGGTCGAGCGCACCACCGAGTCGTCGAACGCCCTCTACGGCTGGGCCGAGCGCACGTCCTACACCACGCCGTACGTCGCGGACCCGTCGCACCGCTCACTCGTCATCGGCACGATCGACTTCAGCGACGAGATCGACGCCGCCGCGATCGCGAAGACGCTGCGCGCCAACGGCATCGTCGACACCGAGCCCTACCGCAAGCTGGGCCGCAACCAGCTGCGGATCGCGATGTACCCGGCCGTCGACCCGGCCGACGTCGAGGCGCTCACGAAGTGCATCGACTTCGTCGTCGAGAACGGCTGAGTCGACAACAGCAGACTGTGCCGAGCAGCGCGGGCCGCCTCTCATCGAGACGGCCCGCGCTGTCGTTCTGGACCGCTTGCCGTCCACGGCCTTACCTCGTCGACGCCACCGGCACCGGCGCCTCGACGCCGCAAGCTGACCGATGATTTCCGAGGCTCCGATCCGTCGAACTCCTCGTGGACCCCGAACGCGTCATCCCGGTCAACGGCGTCGAGCTCTGCGTGCAGGCCGCCGGCGACCCCGCCGATCCCGCTGTGCTCCTGATCGGGGGCATGTCGAGCTCGATGGACTGGTGGGAGGAGGGCTTCTGCGAGCGCCTCGCCTCCGGTGGCAGGTACGTCGTCCGCTACGACCTGCGGGACACCGGCCGCTCGACGACGTACCCGCCGGGGCGGCCGGGCTACACCGGCTCCGACCTGCGCGACGACGCCATCGCCCTGCTCGACGCGCTCGAGATCGGCGGCGCCCACGTCGTCGGCATCTCGATGGGCGCAGCGATCGGGCAGTGCCTCGCGATCGAGCACCCCGGTCGGGTCCGCACCCTGACCATGATGTCGACGACCGCGGCGCTCCCAGGGCTTCCCGACGGCCTGCCCGGGCCGGAGCCCGAGCTCGCCGCGTTCTTCGGGGCGGCCGCCGACCGGCCCGCACCGGACTGGACGGATCGCAGAGCAGTCGTCGACATGCTCGTCGAGGACCAGCGCGCGTTCATGCGCGGTGGCTTCGACGAGAGCCGCGTGCGGGCGATCGCCCAGCGCATCGTCGACCGCAGCACCGACGTCGCCGCCATGGTCAACCACGGCCTGCTCCACGAAGGTCGCGACGTGGCCGGCTCGGTCGCCGACATCGCCATCCCGACCCTGGTGGTGCACGGCACCGCTGACCCGATGTTCCCGCTCGCGCACGGCGAGGCGCTGGCGGAGGTGATTCCTTGCGCCGAGCTGCTGGCGCTCCCGGGCGTCGGGCACGAGCCGCCTCCGCCGGCGGACTGGGACCGCGTCGTGGCGTCCCTGCTCCAGCACACCGCGACCGTCAGCGGACGCTAGCGACTCGTAGGAGGCTCCTCACCGCGACGCATCACACCGACGCGCTCGACTCGACTGGCTGCGGCGGCGAGCCCGCCACTGGCGCGGGAGGCAGGTCCGCGAAGACGCGATGAGCCGCGGGCCAGCGCGTCAAGCCCGTCGCGGCCGCGATCCAGGATCGTGAGCGGCAGGGCTGCGAGTGCGTTGCCCGGCGGCCGGCGCGACACCACCGGATGCGGGCGGGTCGGGGCCGTCCGGCGTACCGCCTCCCACGCGGCACCGAGCGCTTGGAGGCGGCGCCCACCGACCGCCCCCTGAAGCCTTGGCAGAAGCATGTCCTCCTCGTCGCGAACGTCCTCCCGGAGCACTGCCGTCAGACGGTCGATCAGGACGGGCCGCTCCGGGCTGGCGGCGGGCAGCTGCTCGAGCGTGGTCCAGAGCTCGTTGACCTCCTGGTGCTCCTGCTCCACTCGGAGCGTGAGGACCTCACCGTCGGGCAGCGCCCGCCGGAGCACCGGCCACAGGACCGACTCCTCTGCGAAGGCGTGGGGGAAGACCAGTCGAGCGATGCGGTGGAGGATGCGCTCCTGCTCCACGCTCCTTCGCTCCGCTCCAGGCTGCACAGCAGGTGCTCGAGGCGCACGTGGTCGCGCTTCTGGCGGGTGAGGATGCTCAGCCGACCACCCATCTGGCGGGTGTCCTGCTGGGAGAGTGGTTGCATCCCGACTCGATACCCCCCGCGGATCGCGGCAGCCTCCCGTCGACCACCGGAGTCAAGCGGTCTTGATCAGCCGCATCGTCGCCCGCTCCAGCGCGAGCTGGCGCGCGTCGGTGTCGTCCTTGGGCGCGCGCCGCACGGCCGCCGCGATGGTGCGCCCCTCCTCGTAGGCGTCGATCACCCGCGGATCGACGTACGACGAGCGCGCCAAGGTGGGGGTGTTGCCGAGGTACTCGGCGACCTCGCGCATCGCTGCGGTCACCGCGCGCTTGCGCTTGGTCTTGCTCGCCTCCGGACCGGGCGCGTCGGCAAGGGCGGCGGCGGCGAGGACCGTCGCGTGCCAGGTGCGGAAGTCCTTGGCGGTGACGTCCATCCCGCTGGCCGCGCGCAGGTACTCGTTGACGTGGTCGGGCGTCAGCGAACGCCACCCGCGGCCCTCCCGGAAGGCGAGCAGCCTCCGGTCGGACGGCGTACGGCGCCGGCGCATCCGCTCCAGGGTCTCGACGGCGAGCTCGTCGTCGATCTCGATCCGGTGCTCGATGCCCGACTTGCCGGTGAACTCGAACACCATGGTGTCCCCGCTGCGCCGTACGTGCTGCCGCTCCAGGGTCGTCAGCCCGAACGAGCCGTGCTCCTCGGTGTAGACGTCGTTGCCGATCCGGAAGTAGCCCACGTCGAGCAGCCGTACGGCGAGCGCGCAGGCATGCGGGAGCGAGAGTCCCTCCTCGCGCAGGTCGGCGAGCACGTGCTCACGCACCCGCGGCAGTCGCTTCCCGAAGCGCAGCACCCGGTCGTACTTCAGCTCGGACCGCTTCTCGGTCCAGGCCGGGTGGTAGAGGTACTGCCGGCGTCCGGCATCGTCGGTGCCGACCGCCTGGAGGTGGCCGTTGGCGTGCGGACAGATCCACACCTCCTCCCACGCCGGCGGGATCACCAGCTTCACGCAGCGCTCGGTGTCCTCGGGGGCGAGCCGCTGGCCGGCCTGGTCGAGGTAGACGAACCCTCGCCCGGCGCGACGCCGGGTCCAGCCGGGCTGGTCCGGGGAGGTACGGCGCAGGCGCGGCATCAGAGCCGGGACACGATCAGGTCGTGGGCCGCGCGCCCGAAGGCCACCATCCGTGCGAGCTCGACGTCGGTCTCGGTGCCACGGAGGGTCTCGAGAGCGGCGTCGACGGCGTCCTCCTTCGGCCAGCCGTAGATGCCCGCGCTGACGAGCGGGAACGCCATCGTGCGGGCGCCGATCTCGTCGGCCACCTCGAGCGCGCGCCGGTAGCACGACGTCAGCAGCGTCCGATCGCGCTCCCCCGCCCTGTAGTTGGGCCCGACGACGTGGATGACCCACCGGGCCGGCATCTCCCCCGCTGTCGTCCAGCCGGCGTCGCCGGTGGCGAGGCCGTCGGGGAAGCGGCGCTTGCAGTCCTCGAGGACGGCCGGCCCACCGGCGCGGTGGATCGCGCCGTCGACACCACCGCCGCCGCGCATGCCGCGGTTGGCCGCGTTGACGACGGCGTCGACGTGTTGCTCGGTGATGTCGCCCTCGACGACCTCGATCTCCATGGCCTCAAGGTGCCCCACGGAGGGTCAGATCAGACGGAGACTCACCCGGCAGGTGTCGCCCTCGTCGAGCCCCTCGGCCGCGCGCACCGGCTTCTTGACCGGCAGCACGTAGGTCTCCTCCTCGCCGCTGGGGAAGAGCGAGGTGCGCCAGGTCTGCGAGCCGACCGTCACCTCGACCCGGACGCTGCCGAAGCCCTTGCCCGGGCCCGCGATCGCCTCGATCTCGTCGGCCATCTCGAACGGCAGCGAGACGAAGAACCACGAGCCGGGCTGTGCGTCGCGCGCCCGCCACTGCCACAGGGGCGCCTCGAAGTCGTAGGTCTCGCTCACCCGGTCATCGTGGCACCGGGCGCCGACACCACCAGGAGGTCACCCGGGAGGTCACCGTGGCCGCAGCGCCCGGACCAGCACGACCAGGATGACCACGAAGAACGCGCCGCCCAGCCACCACGGGTCGACGCCGATGCCCGGCTCGTCGTCCCGCGCCTCTCCCTCCGAGGCGGCGGCCGCGTCGGGCTCCTCGTCGCCCTCGGGCTCTTCTCCGCCCTCGCGCGACTCCGGCTCCTCACCCTCGAGCGCGTCCTCCAGCCCGTCGGGCAGCTCCACCTCGATGACGTCGGCGTGCTCGCCCTCGGAGCTCACGTACACCTTGCCGTCCTCGTCGACCGCGATCCCCTCGCCCTGCGGCTGGTCGGGCAGCTCGATCTCGCGGACCAGGTCCAGGCCCGGCCAGGTGTAGAACGCGGCCGACCCGTAGTCGCGCAGCACCACGTGGCGGCCGTCGGGGAAGAACGCCCCGTCGGTCGCGATGCTCATGACCTCACCGACGGGCTCCAGCCGGTTGCGCCCCTCCGACAGCTGCCGCGGGGCGGCGTACAAGGTGCCGATGAACTCCTTGGCCGCGACGAACACCTGCCCGGTGCGCGGGTGGACGAGCAGCGTCTCCGCGTCGTGGGCGCCGTCGGGGTAGACCAGCTCGTACGACGCCAGCGCGCCGCTGCGGTCGCCCTCGCCGGCCGGGACGCGGGTGATCGTGATCGACGACCGCTGCCCGAGGTTGTCGCCGATGTCGCCGACCCACACGTCGGTGCTCCGGGCGGCCGGCGCGAGCGCCTCGGTGTCGGCGGGATCGGCGTCCCAGGTGGTGTGGCCGACGGTCTCACCGTCGTCGTCGACGGTGAAGATCCGGGCGCCGTCGCCGGAGTCGTTGACCGTGACGAACTGGTCGTCGCGCACGACGAGCCCGCTCGACTCGATGATCTCCGGGTCGGCGAACGAGAACACCTTGTCGCCCTGGCGGTCGCGGTCGCCGTTGACGCCGACGACGGCGCCCACCACGAACGGCGCGACCAGCACGCTCCCGAGGACCGCGTGCACCACCCTCACTCCTCCCCCGTCTTCGGGGCGTCCAGCAGCTCGGCCAGGCGCGGGCGGATCCGCCAGCCCGCGACCAGCTCGTCGTACTCCCGCTGCGCGTCGCCGCTCCTGCCCCGTGCGCCCTGCCCACCGCGCACGGCCCGCAGCAGCGTGTTGCGCGGCGTGTGCTTGCTCTCGACGAACTCCACGACGTCGACACGGTAACCGCGGCCCCTGAGCAGCAGCGCGCGCAGGGCGTCGGTCAGGGTGTCGGCGAAACGCTCGCGGAGGATGCCGTCCTTCG
This sequence comes from Nocardioides thalensis, assembly GCF_013410655.1. Lineage (NCBI taxonomy): Bacteria > Bacillati > Actinomycetota > Actinomycetes > Propionibacteriales > Nocardioidaceae > Nocardioides > Nocardioides thalensis. Next base: position 466,776 of record NZ_JACCFP010000001.1, on the reverse strand, counting down.
TCAGGGAGGCGTACGGCGCCGGCGGCTCACCGGAGCGCAGCTGCGCGGCGATGTCGTGGTGGCAGCACGGCGCGGCGAGGACCAGCGGCGCGTCCCACGCGACGGCGCGGGCGAGCGCCTCGTCGGTCGCGGTGTCGCAGGCGTGCAGGGCGAGCACGACGTCGGGCGGCTGCGCGAGGTCCGCGCCGGCGATGGTGCCGACGACGAAGTCCGCATCCAGCCCGAGCTCGGCCGCCACCCGGGAGTTGTGCTCCCGCGACTGCTCCTTGACGTCGACGCCGGTGACCCGCACCGGCAGCCCGCGCTGCTCGCCGAGGTAGCGGGCGGCGCTGAACGTCAGGTAGCCGTTGCCGCAGCCCAGGTCGACGATGCGCAGCGGGTCGTCCGCGGTGGCCTTCCGCAACCGGCCGCCCTGCATCGCGTCGGTGATCGCGGCGTCCAGGATGCGCAGGAACTCCTCCACCTGGCGGTACTTCGCCTGCCGGGTCGGCTTGATCCGACCCTGCGCGTCGGTCATCCCGAGGGCGGCGAAGACCGGGTCGTCGGCCGGCAGCAGCCGCTCCTTCTCCCGGTCGTGCCCGCGGTCGGCGGCCACCGGCTCGGAGCGCTGCCGGGTGTGGGTGATCGCATCGAGCTTCTTCGTCACCCGCATCTGGTGCACCGCGGTCGTCGTCTCGACGTGCCAGTTGCCGAACGGCTCCGCCAGCACCGCGTCGGCCGCAGCGGCGGCGGCATCACCCTCGACGTGGTTGGCGACGTGGGCCTGCGTGGCGTCGTACGACGTCACCTGGAGGTGGCGTCCCGCCTTGAGGTCGACCCAGCGCATCTCCACCCGGCGCCACGCGGGCTGCATGCCCTTCCGGCGGCCGCCCGCGACCGCCCGCACCAGGCCGTCGGGGTCGAGCAGCAGCGACCGGACCCGGGCCAGGCCCTCGGACAGCGACTCGGTGGTGGAGCTCACTTCAGCACCGCCGCCACGACCACGATCAACAGCAGCGTCACCAGTGCCACCGGGATCACGAGTCGACGGTGGCGCGGGTTCACCCCGCCAACCTATCGGCCGCCAAGCTGCTCCGTAGAGTTGCCGCATGGTCCTCCGGCGCGAGTGGCAGGTCACCCAGCGTTCGTTGATCGACGCCTCGCCCGCGGCGGTCTGGGCCCGGGTCGTGACGCCGGAGGGCATCAACGACGAGATGCGGCCGGTGATGACGATGTCGATGCCTCGCGGGGCCGGTCACCTGACCATCGACGCGATCGTCGTCGGCGAGCCGATCGGGCGCGCCTGGCTCCGGCTGCTGGGCGTGCTCCCGTTCGACTACGACCGGCTCACCCTCACCCGCGTCGAGCCCGGCCGGCACTTCCGCGAGGAGTCGACGATGCTGAGCATGCGCCGCTGGGTCCATGAGCGCACGGTGACGCTCGCCGCCGACGGCACCGAGGTCGTCGACAACGTCACCCTCGGCCCACGGCTGCCGCTCCTGCTGGCCGGTCCCCTGCTCCGCCGGCTGGTCGGCGCGTTCTTCGCCCACCGCCACCGGCGCCTCGCCCGCCACTTCGCCGGCTGACGACGGGGCCGACCTCAACCGGCGGTGTCTGCCCCCGCCAGGAGCTCGGCGAGGTGGAGCGCCCGCACCCCGGCGAGGTCGTCGAGCTGCAACGCGCACGAGAACCCGTCCGCCAGCACCACCGCGCCCGGATCCGCCCCGAGCGCCGCCCGCACCGCCGGCAGCAAGTGGGCCTCCGCCACCGCCACCGACGCCTCGTAGTGCCCCTTCTCCACGCCCCAGTTCCCCGCCAGCCCGCAGCACCCGGCCACCGCCGTCACGGTCGCCCCGGCCCGCTCCAGCAGCTCCCGGTCGGCCGCCCACCCGATCACCGCATGGTGATGACAGTGCGGCTGCGCCACCACGGTCACCCCCGTCAGGTCAGGCACCGGCAGGTCGAGCGCAGCCACCACCTCGGCAATGGTCCGTACGTCGATCCCGGCCTCCCGCAGCGCGGCGGTGCACGACGGCTCCACGCCGAGCACCGGCGCCCCCGACTCCAGGTACGGCGCCAACACGTCCCGCGTCCGGCCAACGATCCTCCGGGCCGCATCCAGCTGCCCCGTCGAGTGCCAGGTCAGCCCGCAGCAAGCCGCCTCGTCAACCACTCCGACCTCGAGTCCGCACGACTCCAAGTAGCGGACAACGGCCACCCCCGGCCCGGTCCGGAAGTAGTCGGTAAAGGTGTCCGCCCACACCCACACGCGGCGACCGGAGGCGACCGCTGGGGCCGGCACGGTGCCGTCCGGGCGATTTCGCGACGACGCGCCGGCGCCCCGACCCGAGCGGCGAGCGAGCACCGAGCGCCGTCGCGCGGCGGAGCGAGCAAGCCCGGACGGTGCCGGGCCGGACCCAGCGGTCGCACCCGCCTCCCGCAACAGCCGCCGAAATCTGACGCCGGCCAGCTCAGGCAATGACCGCCGGGAATCGACTCCTGCCAAGGTCTTCACCAACGCCGCAAAGGGACGAATCCGCAGCGCACGATTGCCGAAGCCAGCGAGCGGAGCGCCCAGCCGAGCCCACCGCGGCAGCCACCCCAACGCATAGTGCGACCGCGGCCGCCGCCCCCGCCGATAGCGACGGTCGAGCACCTCCGCCTTGTAGGCCGCCATGTCCACACCCGTCGGGCAGTCCGACAGGCACCCCTTGCACGAGAGGCACAGGTCGAGCGCCTCGTCGACCGCCGGATCGGCAAGCCCACCCGCCAGTCCCCCGGTCACGGCCTCCTGCAGCACCCGCGCCCGCCCCCGCGTGGAGTCCTTCTCCGCCCCGGTCGCCAGGAAGGAAGGGCACATGACCCCACCCGTGGCAGGCGCCACGCACTTCCCGACGCCCGTGCACCGGTGCACCCCGGCCGACAGCGTCGCGAGCTCGCCGTGGGGCGCCCGCTCCGGCCGCAGGTCCGCGTCCAGCGGCGCCGGATCGACGAGGACACCCGGGTTGAGCAGCCCGTCCGGGTCGCAGGCGTGCTTGACCGCCCGGAACAGCGCGAGCGACGCATCGTCGTACATCAAGGGCAGCAGCTCCGACCGCGCCCGGCCGTCCCCGTGCTCGCCCGACAGCGAGCCGCCGTGCACCCGCAGGCGCGTCGCGCACGCGACGAGGAACTCCCGGAACCGCCCGCGCTCGGCGAAGTCGAAGTCGATCCGCACGTGCACGCAGCCGTCGCCGAAGTGCCCGTAGGGGACGCCGTCGAGACCGAACTCCCGCAGCAGTGCGTCGAAGTCCCGCAGCCAGGCTCCCAGCCGGTCCGGAGGGACCGCCGCGTCCTCCCAGCCGGAGTACGCCGGTCGGCCCAGGCTCCGCGCCGCCAGGCCGGCGCCGTCCTCGCGGATCCGCCACAGCGCCGCCGCCTCCGCCGCATGCGGCACCACACGTGAGTCGATCGCGCCCGAGGCTGCCACGAGACCGGCCACCCGGTCCCCGGCGACGGACGCCGGGACCTCGACGAACAGCCAGCCCGCGCCCCGCGGCAGCTCCGGCACGCCAGCGCCGCGCGCCCGCACCAGGTCGACGATGCGCGAGTCCAGGCCCTCGCACGCGACGAGCGGCCCGGTCGCGAGCAGCGCGGGCACCGCGTCTGCGGCCTCCACCATCGACGGGTAGCCGAGCACGAGCAGTGTGCGCGGCTCCTCCGGCGCCAGGCTGACGGTGAGCTCGCGCACCAGGCCGAGGGTGCCCTCCGAGCCCGCCAGGAACCGCGGCACCGACAGCCGCTCGGGCAGCAGGTGCTCGAGGGAGTAGCCGCTCACCTGCCGCGAGAACCGGCCGAACGTCGTCCGCACGTGACCGAGGTCCTGCGCCACCACGGCCGCCAGCCGCGCCTCGACCTCCCCCGACGCCGCCGCGCGGTCGCCCCACAGGACGTCCGCCGACAACACGGTGTCGGCGGTGCGGCCGTAGCCGAGCGCCCGCGACCCGCACGCGTTGTTGCCGAGCATCCCACCGATCGTGCACCGGGTGTGGGTCGAGGGGTCCGGCCCGTAGCGGAGGCCGTACGGCGCCGCCGCCCGCTGCAGCGAAGCGTGCACGACGCCGGGCTCGACCCGCGCCCAACGCTCCTCCGACGAGATCTCGAGCACCCGGTCGAGCCCACGCAGGTCGACGACGATGCCGGGCCCCACCGCGTTGCCCGCGATCGACGTACCCGCGCCACGGGGGGTGACCGTGGTCCCCGCCGAGGCGGCGACGTCGAGCACCGCCTCCAGGTCGTCCCGGTGCCGCGGCCGGGCGACGACGGCGGGCAGCACCCGGTAGAGCGACGCGTCCGAGGAGTACAGCGCGCGGTCGAGGTCGGACGCCGACGCGGGCACGCCGACCCGCTCGAGCGCCGCGACCACCTCCCTGCTCACGCGGCCCAACCTAGTGGTGGGTCACTCAGGCTGCGTGCGGCAGTCCTGCGGTTCCTCGGGCGCGTCGATGTCGATCAGGCAGATCTCGGTCGGGGCCGGCGTCAGCCCGTTCTCCGGCAGCCAGTGGGTCAGCTCGACGAGGAAGGCGTCGGCGTCCTCCTTGTCGCCCTTGCTGGACACCCACGACCAGAGGCCGTCCTGGTCGAGCCACCAGTGGTGCTGGAACCCCTTCGCGCCGATGCCGCGCGAGATCTTGCCGCCGTTGTGGAGCACCGCGAGCAGGTCGCTGCCCTCCGAGGCAGCGAGCACGACCAGCGAGCGGGGGTCGGTGCCCACCTGGACGAGCACCTCGGGAACGCCGTCGAGGTCGACATCGGCCGCATCGGCCAGCCCGACCGGGCGCGAACCGACCGGCACACCCCACACCGGCTGACCGCCGGATGCGAGCGTGACTTCCACCCGTACCTCGCCGGCCTCGGACGTCGGGTCCGCCGCCAGCAGCTTGGCGACGTCCTCGGCGCCGTCGCCGTCGAAGTCGGCGACCCGGCTCTCGATCTCGGTCCATTCCCGGCCGTCGGCTGACGTGGTGGTCTCGGGCCGGTCGCCCTCGGTCGGTCCCGACGCCACCGGCGCCTGGTCACCGCCGCGAAGCAGGACGAACGCGGCGACCGGGATCACGAGCACGATCACGGCGACGGCCGCGAGCAGCCCGTAGGAGCCCGGCGCGCGCCACCACGGACGCGCGGCGGGCTCCGGAGGGTCCTGTCGCAAGGTCTCGGGTCGCACCTGGTGGGCCCGGGCGGCGAGCGCGGCGCGGAGCCGCTCCTCCATGTCGCTCATGAGTCCCCCAGCTTCTTCTCCAACGCGGCGAGCGCGCGGCTCGCGGTCGACTTCACGGTGCCGCGCGAGATCCCGAGGGTATCGGCGATGTCGGCCTCGGACAGATCGCTCCAGTAGCGCAGCACCAGCACCTCCCGCTGCCGCGGGGCGAGCTCCTGGAGCGCCGCCAGCACTGCCCGGTGCTCCTCCCCCAGCACCGCGATGTCGTCGGGCCCGGGCGGCGACGCGTCGTCCGGCGGCGAGTAGGCACGCGCCGTACGGCGCCGCCGCAGCATCGAGCGCGCGCGGTTGACCACCGCGCGGCGCAGGTAGCCGACCGCCGCGTCGGGGTCGCGGATCTGCTTGCCGCCCGTGAGCAGCCCGGCGAAGACGTCGTGCACCACGTCCTCGGCCGACGCCACGTCGTCGACGAGCAGCACCGCGAGGCGCACCAGGCTCAGCCGGTGCTCGGCGTAGAGCTGGGACGCCAGTGTCGCGCTGTCGACCCCCGTGACGGGGACGGCCCACGGCATGGCCATACCTCGCTGCTCGATCACGTACGACACGTTGGAGGACGCCTCAGCGGCCTCCAGGTTGCGTCGACCGCGGAATTTTCCGCGGCCGAGCCATCATGCACGAGGAACGGGCGTCGCGCCGGACGTCCGCGCAGCTTCCACCGCGGCGTGCACCAGCTCGGTCGCCGGCCACTCGGTCGTGCCGAGGGCCTCGACCGGCACCCACGCGACCGCGTCGGTGGTGCCGTCGACCTCGACGACCCGGGGCTCCACGCCGTCGGGCACCGTGGCGCGGTGCACGAGGTGGATGCCGTGGAAGTCCTCGTGCCGGCCGCTCGGCGCCGTACCGGAGAAGTGCACGTCGTGGACCGTCAGCAGCGAGCCGACCTCGCCGTCGAGCCCGCACTCCTCCCGCAGCTCGCGGCGCACCGTGTCGACCGGGTTCTCGCCGTGGTCGACGCCGCCGCCGGGCAGCGTCCAGCGTCCGGCGCCGGCGCCGCGCGCGGAGATCCGGGTGAGCAGGAGGGCGCCGTCGCGCTCGACGTACGCATACGAGGCCACCCGCTGGTGGCGGTGGGGGTGGTACGCCGCGAGCGCCGCACCGACCAGGGTGACGGTCGGCAGGGTGCCGTCGAGCACCGCGTCGAGCGGCTGCCACCGGGCCTCCGCCGTCGAGCCGTCGACCTCGACCACATGGGGCTCGGGCGCGTCGACCGGCACCCAGCCCTGGTAGACGATCCGGACCGAGTGCGCGTCGACGCGGCGGCCGCGCCGCCAGGTGTCGGGCAGGTGCAGCGAGAAGACGTGCGCGGTCTCGCCGACCTCGGCGTGGAGGCCGGTCTCCTCGTGGACCTCGCGCACCACCGCGTCGCGCGGGTCCTCGCCGTGGTCGACGCCGCCGCCGGGCAGCGACCACAGCTCGTTCTGGGTGACCCGCTCGGACAGCCGGCTGAGGAGGATCTGGTCGCCGCGCACGATCACGGCGTAGGCCGCCAGCCGCTGCACGCGCTGCGCCATCTCCTCACCTCCTGCTCGTCGGTTCGTCCCGTGGGTCCTTCCACCCTACGGAGCAGCTAGGCGAACGGAGGGCGCGCGTCGCGGGCGAGGGAGCGCCTCCCTGCCCAGCGCCACACGCGCGCGGCGCGGTCGCGGTCCTCGTCGGTCACGAGGTTGCCCATCCAACGCAGCGCCAGGGTCATCAGGAGGTCCGACCGCATGCCGACCGGCCCGAGGGCGGGCAGCAGCCGCGGCACCGTCACCAGGCCGGCGAGCCGCCGCGCGATGGAGAACGACTCGCCGTAGTGGGCGCGCAGCAGCGCGGGCCAGACCCGGGAGAGGTCGGCGCCGCGGCTCTCGGTCAGCAGCTCGGCGAGCAGCCGCCCGGTCTCCAGGCCGTAGTCGATGCCCTCGCCGTTGAGCGGGTTGACGCAGGCGGCGGCGTCGCCGATCAGCGCCCAGTTCTCGCCGGCGACGTGGGAGACCGCCCCGCCCATCGGCAGCAGCGCCGAGGTCGGCATCCGCAGCTCGGTGCCGAGGCCGAACTCCTCGCGCCGCTCGTCGGCGTAGTAGGTCATCAGCGGCTTGATCGCCACGTCGGCCGGCCGCTTAGCGGTGGCGAGCGTGCCGACGCCTAGGTTCATCTCGCCCGCGCCGTTGCCGAGCGGGAACAGCCAGCCGTAGCCGGAGAGGATCTCGCCACCCTCGCCGCGGAGCTCGAGGTGGGAGCTGATCCACGGGTCGTCGGCCATCGTCGAGCTCACGTAGGACCGCCCCGCCACGCCGTAGACCGTGTCGCGGTGCCACTCCCGGCCGAGCATCTTGCCCAGCGGCGACCGCACGCCGTCGGCCACCACCAGCCGGTCGCAGGCGATCTCGAAGCGCTCACCCCCGCGCTGCCCCCGCTCGAACACCACGGCCGCCACGCGGGCGCCGTCGCGCCGTACGTCGACTGCGCGGGCGCCGTCGATCGCGGTCGCCCCTGCCTTGACCGCGGTGGTGCGGAGGTGGTCGTCGAGCTCGGTGCGCGGGATCGCGCTGCCCCAGTCGGGGAGGTTGCCGCCGGGCCACGGCAGGTGGAGCGTCTGGCCGAAGCCGTGCGCCCGCAGGCCCTGGTTGACCGTGTGGGCGCGGACCCAGTCCCTGAGCCCGAGCCGCTCGAGCTCGTCGATCGCCCGGGGCGTCAGGCCGTCGCCGCAGGTCTTGTCGCGGGGGAACACCGCCGCGTCGGCCAGCACCACGTCGGCGCCGAGCCGCGCCGCCCAGGCGGCCGCACCGGAGCCCGCCGGACCGGCACCGACGACGAGCACGTCGGTGCGCTGGGGCGTGGTGGACTGCACCCCTCGATTGTGTCAGTCGCCACTCACGGCCAGCGGACCGGGCAGGCCACCTGGACCCGGCAGGCCAGGCTGATCAGGTGAACTCGCCCGGCGGCGGGAACTTCTTCGGCGCGTCCTCGTAGCCCGGCTCGTCGGTGAACATGCCCTTCTCCTCGTCGAACTCGCGATGAGAGTTGTCGACCTCGGAGTTCTCGGGCCGGTTCTCCGGCGCCAGCCGCTCCGCCCGCTCCTTCTGGATCTGCTCCACGGGTGTGCCGTCGTAGCCGACGCCGTCGGGCGGCGGGTCCTCCGACCTCCCGCGGACCATCGGGTCGGGCGCGCTGCCCACCCGAGCCTCCGGCTGGCCGCCCGACGACGAGTCGCCGAACGGCATCACCTCGGCGTTCGCGTCGTGGTCGGGGTCGCCTGCCTCGCTCGAGACAGCCTCCACGGGCTCCTCTGCCCTGTGCGTCATGAGTACCTCCGTCGATGGGTCTCTCAAGCCGGTACCCCGGGCCCTCGCGACCAGACGCGGTCAGCCGCGCGGCGCGTCGTACGAGCGCGGCAGCTCGAGGCCGTTGTCGGCCATCACCTGGCGCAGCAGGTCGGGGCGGTCGGTGATGAGGCCGTCGATCCCGAGCCCGATCAGGTGGTCCATCGTCGCGGCGTCGTTGACCGTCCACGGCACGACCCGCATGCCGGCCTCGTGCGCGGCGTCGACGAGCGCCTGGGTCGTGAACGGCACGTAGCCCGGGTCGGTCACCTTGCCGCCCTGCGGGTCACCGTGGACCGGCGAGACCGCGTCGGCGCCGAACGATGCCGTCGCGGCGACGTACTTCTCCTGGAGGGTCCCGGGGAAGTCGTCGATGTCGATGCCGCCGAGCCACGGCGAGGCGCCGGCCTGGCCCGCCTGGAGGAACTGCTGGCCGTTCGTCAGCGCCACGATCGGCAGCCGCGGCTCGAGCTCGCGCACGCGCATCAGGGCGCCCCAGTCGAAGCTCTGGATGGTGACCTGGGGGCGGATGTGCGCGGCGCGGACCTCCGCGAGCACGGTCCGCACGAACGCCTCCCGAGGCGCGGTCTGCGTCGGTGCGCCGGCCTCGACCTTCGTCTCCACGTTCAGGGTCACGTGCTCGGCGTGGTAGTCGTTGACGAGGTCGAAGACCTCCGACAGCAGCGGCATCGGCTCGCCCGGGTGCAGCTCCTGGGCGGGGTACTGCGGCTGGCGCAGCGACCCGCAGTCGATCGTCCGGACCTGCGCCAGGGTGAGGTCCTTGATGTAGGTCCGGTTCGGGACGTAGGGGTACTCCGGGTCTCCGGGGAACGCCGGGGCGGTGTCGCGGCAGTTGCGCGGGCTGGGGTCGCGGTCGTGGGTGACGACGGCATGGCCGTCCTCGGTGATCTGGACGTCGAGCTCGAGGGTGCTGACGCCGAGCTCGATCGCGTTGGCGAACGCCGGGAGGGTGTTCTCGACGGTGAGCGCGATGCCGCCGCGGTGGGCCTGGAGGTCGAAGTGCTTCTCCTGGCCGCCGCCGTTCTCGGGTCCGGACGGAGTCGCGGAGGCGGCGGGCGCGAGGGCGAGGGCGGCCACGGCGGCGAGCGCGGCGACGGGGATCGTGGGGGTCATGGGGCGAACCTGGCGGGAGGACGTCACCACCGCGTGGCGCGCACCCGACGCGAGGGTGAAGATCAAGGGGCCGCTCAGCCGTAGGCCCGCGGCAGCTTCAGCCCCTCCTCGGCCATGACCTCGCGGGCGAGGTCCGGTCGGTTGGTGATCACGCCGTCGACGCCCATCGCGATCAGGTGCCGCAACGTGGCGGCGTCGTCGACCGTCCACGGGACCACCTGCATCCCGGCGGCGTGCGCGGCCTCGACGAGCGCGGGAGTCGTGAACGGGAGGTAGTCCGCGTCGGCCACCGAGCCCTGCTGGGGGTCGCCGTGCACCGGCGAGACAACGTCGGCGCCGAACGTCGCGGCCGCGGCGACGTACTTCTCCTGGAGGGTGCCCGCGAAGTCGTCGATGTCGAGCCCGCCGAGCCACGGCGAGGCGCCGGCGGTGTCGGGCTCGAGGAAGTGCGCACCGTTGGTCAGCGCAGCGATCCGCAGCCGTGGTTCCGCCTCGCGGACCCGCATCAAGGTGCCCCAGTCGAAGCTCTCGATCGTCACCCGCTCGACCATCCCGGCCGCGCGGACCTCGCCGACCACGCCCTCGACGAACGCCTCCCGCGGCGCCGTTCGCGACGGCTCCGCCGCCTCGACCTTCGTCTCGATGCACAGCCGTACGTCGTCGGCGCGCGCCTGCCGGACGAGGTCGAACACCTCGGAGAGCAGCGGCATCCGGGCTCCGGGCGCCAGCCGCTGCTCGGGGAAGGCCGGATGCCGGAGCGACCCGACGTCGATCGTGCGCACCTGCGCCAGGGTGAGGTCGCAGACGTAGGTCTCGTCGCGGACGTACGGGAACGCGGGATCGCCGGGGTACGCCGGGCCGGTGTCGAGGCACTTCTGCGGCATCGGGTCGCGGTCGTGAGCGACGACGACGTACCCGTCCTTGGTGACCTGGACGTCGAGCTCCAGCGTGGTCACGCCGACCTCCAACGCTCGCGCGAACGCGGCGAGCGTGTTCTCCACCGTCAGCGCGATCCCGCCGCGGTGGGCCTGGAGGTCGAACCCCATGCTCCGACCCTGCCACGCACAAACGCCCCGCCCGGGGAAGCCCGGGCGGGGCGTTTGCTACTCGTTCGCGTCAGTTCTGATAGGAACCGAAGTCGAAGTCGTCGAGGGCGACGGCCTGGCCGGCGCCGTTGCCGAACTCGTAGTCGTAGGACTCGTAGCCGGTCACGGCGTAGGCCGCCTGGCGCGCCTCCTCGGTGGGCTCCACCCGGATGTTGCGGTAGCGCTCGAGGCCGGTGCCCGCCGGGATCAGCTTTCCGATGATCACGTTCTCCTTCAGGCCGCGGAGGCTGTCGGAGCGGCCGTTGATCGCGGCGTCCGTGAGCACCCGGGTGGTCTCCTGGAAGGAGGCCGCCGAGAGCCACGACTCGGTCGCGAGCGAGGCCTTCGTGATGCCCATGAGCTCCGGACGACCCGAGGCCGGCTTGCCGCCCTCGGAGACCACGCGCCGGTTCTCCTCCTCGAACTTCACCCGGTCGACGAGGTCGGACGGCAGCAGGTTGGTGTCACCCGACTCGAGCACCGTGATCCGGCGCAGCATCTGCCGCACGATGATCTCGATGTGCTTGTCGTGGATCGACACGCCCTGGCTGCGGTAGACCTCCTGGACCTGGTCGACGAGGTGCCGCTGGGTGGTCCGCACACCCAGGATGCGCAGGACCTCCTTCGGGTCCTCGGTGCCGGCGGTCAGGCGCTGACCGACCTCGATGTGGTCGCCGTCGGCGACGAGCAGCCGCGAGCGGCGGCTCACGACGTACTCCTGGACCTCCGAGCCGTCGTCGGGAGTGACGAGGACCTTGCGGGCCTTGTCGGTCTCCTCGATCTCGATCCGGCCGGCGACCTCCGAGATCGGAGCGACACCCTTCGGCGTGCGCGCCTCGAAGAGCTCGACGACGCGGGGCAGACCCTGCGTGATGTCGTCGGCCGACGCCACACCACCGGTGTGGAAGGTACGCATCGTCAGCTGCGTGCCGGGCTCACCGATCGACTGGGCGGCGATGATGCCGACCGCCTCGCCGATGTCGACGAGCTGGCCCGTGGCCAGCGACCGGCCGTAGCACTTCGCGCAGGTGCCGGTGCGGGCGTCGCACGTCAGCACGGAGCGGACCACGACCTCCTCGATGCCGGCCTCGATCAGCTCGGCGATCTTGACGTCACCGAGGTCGTCGCCCGCGGCGGCGAGGACCTCGCCGGTCGTCGGGTGCGCGATGTCGACCGCGGCGGTGCGGGCGTAGGCCGCCGTCTCCGCGTTCTCGTGCTTGACGACGGTGCCGTCCTCGAGGCGCTCACCGATGGTCTTCGGCAGGCCACGCTCGGTGCCACAGTCGTCCTCACGGATGATGACGTCCTGCGACACGTCGACCAGACGACGGGTCAGGTAGCCCGAGTCCGCCGTACGGAGCGCGGTGTCGGCGAGACCCTTGCGGGCACCGTGGGTGGAGATGAAGTACTCCAGCACGGAGAGACCCTCGCGGAAGTTGGCCTTGATCGGCCGCGGGATGATCTCGCCCTTCGGGTTGGCCACCAGACCACGCATCGCACCGACCTGGCGGATCTGGTTGAAGTTACCGGAGGCGCCCGAGTAGACCTGCATGTAGATCGGGTTGCTCGGCTGCTGCTTGAACGCCTCTTCCATGGCGTCCCCGACCTTCTTGCCGGCCTCGGTCCAGATCTCGATGAGCTCCTGGCGGCGCTCCTCGTCGGTGACCAGACCGCGCTCGAACTGCTTCTGGATCTTCGCGGCCTTCTCCTCGAAGCCACCGAGGATCGCGGCCTTGTCGTCAGGGGTGACGACGTCGTCGATCGAGACGGTGACGCCCGAGCGGGTGGCCCAGTAGAAGCCGGTGTCCTTCAGCGCGTCGAGCGACGCCGCGACCTCGACCTTGCCGTAGCGCTCGGCGAGGTCGTTGACGATCGCGCCCAGCTGCTTCTTGCCCACCTCGTAGTTCACGAAGGGGTAGTCGGCCGGCAGGGTGTCGTTGAACAGCGCGCGGCCCAGCGTGGTGTCGAGCGTGATCGGCTCGCCCGGCTCGACGCCCTCGACGAGCGCGTCGGTGAACCGGATCTTGATCTTGCTCTGGAGCGTGAGCTCACGACGGTCGAACGCCATGATCGCCTCGGCCGGGCTCGAGAAGACGCGGCCCTCGCCGGGCTCGCCCTCGCGCTCGGTCGTCAGGAAGAACAGGCCGATGATCATGTCCTGGGTGGGCATGGTCACCGGACGGCCGTCCGACGGCTTGAGGATGTTGTTGGTCGACAGCATCAGGATCCGCGCCTCGGCCTGCGCCTCGGCGGACAGCGGCAGGTGCACCGCCATCTGGTCACCGTCGAAGTCGGCGTTGAACGCCGTGCAGACGAGCGGGTGGATCTGGATCGCCTTGCCCTCGATCAGCTGGGGCTCGAACGCCTGGATGCCGAGCCGGTGCAGCGTGGGCGCACGGTTGAGCAGCACCGGGTGCTCGGTGATGACCTCTTCGAGGACGTCCCACACGACCGGGCGCGCGCGCTCCACCATCCGCTTGGCGGACTTGATGTTCTGCGCGTGCGACAGGTCGACGAGGCGCTTCATCACGAACGGCTTGAACAGCTCCAGCGCCATCTGCTTGGGCAGACCGCACTGGTGCAGCTTCAGCTGCGGACCCGACACGATGACCGAGCGACCCGAGTAGTCGACGCGCTTGCCGAGCAGGTTCTGACGGAAGCGACCCTGCTTGCCCTTGAGCATGTCGGACAGCGACTTCAGCGGCCGGTTGCCTGGGCCGGTGACCGGACGACCGCGGCGGCCGTTGTCGAACAGCGAGTCGACGGCCTCCTGGAGCATCCGCTTCTCGTTGTTGACGATGATCTCGGGCGCGCCGAGGTCGAGCAGCCGCTTGAGGCGGTTGTTGCGGTTGATCACCCGGCGGTAGAGGTCGTTGAGGTCCGACGTCGCGAACCGGCCACCGTCGAGCTGCACCATCGGGCGCAGGTCCGGCGGGATGACCGGGACGGCGTCGAGCACCATGCCCTGCGGCTTGTTGCCCGTCTTGCGGAACGCGTCGACGACCTTGAGCCGCTTGAGGGCACGGACCTTGCGCTGGCCCTTGCCGGTGGCGATGGTCTCGCGGAGGTTCTCGACCTCGGCCTCGATATCGAAGCTCTCGAGGCGCTTCTGGATCGCCGTGGCGCCCATGTGGCCCTCGAAGTACTTGCCGAACCAGTTCTTCATCTCGCGGTAGAGGACCTCGTCACCCATGAGGTCCTGCACCTTGAGGTTCTTGAACGTGTCCCAGACCTCGTCGAGGCGGTCGAGCTCGCGCTGGGCGCGGTCGCGCAGCTGCTTGAGCTCGCGCTCGGCACCGTCGCGGACCTTGCGCCGCTGGTCGGCCTTGGCACCCTCGGCCTCGAGGGCCGCGAGGTCCTCCTCCAGCTTCTTGGTGCGGTCTTCCAGTGAGGTGTCGCGGCGCTTCTCGATCGACTCGCGCTGCAGCTGGATCTTGGCCTCGAGGCTCGACAGGTCGCGGTGACGCGCGTCCTCGTCGACGGAGGTGATCATGTAGGCAGCGAAGTAGATGACCTTCTCCAGGTCCTTCGGGGCGAGGTCGAGCAGGTAGCCCAGCCGCGACGGAACGCCCTTGAAGTACCAGATGTGGGTCACCGGGGCGGCGAGCTCGATGTGTCCCATCCGCTCACGGCGGACCTTCGAGCGGGTCACCTCGACGCCGCAGCGCTCGCAGATGATGCCCTTGAAGCGCACCCGCTTGTACTTGCCGCAGTAGCACTCCCAGTCCCGGGTGGGACCGAAGATCTTCTCGCAGAAGAGGCCGTCACGCTCGGGCTTGAGCGTGCGGTAGTTGATGGTTTCCGGCTTCTTGACCTCGCCGTGGCTCCACGTGCGGATGTCGTCCGCGGTGGCCAGGCCGATCTGAAGCTGGTCGAAGAAGTTGACGTCCAGCACTGTTATCTAATCCCTATTTCTCTCGGCCGGTCTCTCTCAGACCTCTTCGACGGACGACGGCTCGCGGCGGGACAGGTCGATGCCCAGCTCCTCGGCCGCACGGAACACGTCCTCTTCGGCGTCGCGCATCTCGATGGCCGTGCCGTCCTGCGACAGCACCTCCACGTTGAGGCAGAGCGACTGCATCTCCTTGACGAGAACCTTGAACGACTCGGGGATGCCGGAGTCGGGGATGTTCTCGCCCTTCACGATGGCCTCGTAGACCTTGACCCGGCCCGGCACGTCGTCGGACTTGATCGTGAGCAGCTCCTGGAGGGCGTAGGCGGCGCCGTACGCCTCCATCGCCCAGACCTCCATCTCGCCGAACCGCTGGCCACCGAACTGGGCCTTACCGCCCAGCGGCTGCTGCGTGATCATCGAGTAGGGGCCGGTCGACCGCGCGTGGATCTTGTCGTCGACGAGGTGGTGGAGCTT
This sequence comes from Nocardioides thalensis, assembly GCF_013410655.1. Classification (NCBI taxonomy): domain Bacteria; kingdom Bacillati; phylum Actinomycetota; class Actinomycetes; order Propionibacteriales; family Nocardioidaceae; genus Nocardioides; species Nocardioides thalensis. Next base: position 451,650 of record NZ_JACCFP010000001.1, on the reverse strand, counting down.
CAGGATGTACATGTAGCCCACCGACACCGGGTCGGCGTACGGCTCGCCCGAGCGACCGTCGAACAGCGCGGCCTTGCCGTCCTCCTTGACGAGGCGGGTGCCGTCGCGGTTGGGCAGCGTCGAGCCGAGCAGGCCGGTGATCTCGTCCTCGCGGGCGCCGTCGAAGACGGGCGTCGCCAGCTTGGTGTCGGGGTCGGCCTTGTCGGCGCCGATCGAGATGAGCCGCTGGGCCCACTCCTCGTTCTTGAGGTCGGCGTCGATGTGCCAGCCCTGCTTGCCCAGCCAGCCCAGGTGGAGCTCGAGGATCTGGCCGATGTTCATCCGTCGCGGGACACCGAGCGGGTTGAGGATCACGTCGACCGGGGTGCCGTCCTCCATGAACGGCATGTCCTCGATCGGCAGGATCTTCGCGATGACGCCCTTGTTGCCGTGGCGGCCGGCGAGCTTGTCGCCCACCGAGATCTTCCGCTTCTGGGCGACGTAGACGCGCACCAGCTGGTTGACGCCCGGCGGCAGCTCGTCGCCGTCCTCGCGGTCGAAGACCCGGACGCCGATGACCGTGCCGGACTCGCCGTGCGGGACCTTCATCGAGGTGTCGCGGACCTCGCGCGCCTTCTCACCGAAGATCGCGCGGAGCAGCCGCTCCTCCGGCGTCAGCTCGGTCTCGCCCTTCGGGGTGACCTTGCCGACGAGGATGTCGCCCGTGGTGACCTCGGCGCCGATGCGGATGATGCCGCGCTCGTCGAGGTCGGCCAGCATCTCCTCGGAGACGTTGGGGATGTCGCGGGTGATCTCCTCCGGGCCCAGCTTGGTGTCGCGGGCGTCGACCTCGTGCTCCTCGATGTGGATCGAGGTGAGGACGTCCTCCTGCACCAGGCGCTGGCTGAGGATGATCGCGTCCTCGTAGTTGTGGCCCTCCCACGGCATGAACGCCACGAGCAGGTTGGTGCCCAGCGCCATCTCGGCCTGGTCGGTGCACGGGCCGTCGGCGATCGGCGTGCCGACCTCGAGCCGGTCGCCGGCAGCGACGAGCGGCCGCTGGTTGATGCACGTGCCCTGGTTGGAGCGACGGAACTTCGCCAGCTTGTAGGTGCCGTAGGTGCCGTCGTCGTTCATCACGTCGATGGAGTCGGCGGACACGCTCTGGACGACACCCGGGGCGTCGGCGACGACCACGTCGCCGGCGTCGACCGCGGCGCGGTACTCGATGCCGGTGCCGACGATCGGGCTGTCGCTGGTGATCAGCGGGACGGCCTGACGCTGCATGTTGGCGCCCATGAGCGCGCGGTTGGCGTCGTCGTGCTCGAGGAACGGGATCAGGGCCGTCGCGACCGACACCATCTGGCGCGGGGAGACGTCCATGTAGTCGATCTCGTCGCGCGAGATCTCGGCGACCTCGCCGTGGCGCTGGCGGACCAGCACCCGCTCGTTGACGAAGCGGCCCTTGGCGTCGAGCGCAGCGTTGGCCTGCGCGATGACGTAGCGGTCCTCGTCGTCGGCGGTCAGGTAGTCGATCTTGTCGGTGACGACACCCTTCTCGACCTTCCGGTACGGCGTCTCGACGAAGCCGAACGGGTTGATCCGCCCGTAGGACGCGAGCGAGCCGATCAGGCCGATGTTGGGGCCTTCCGGGGTCTCGATCGGGCACATGCGGCCGTAGTGCGACGGGTGGACGTCACGGACCTCCATGCCGGCGCGGTCACGGGAGAGACCACCCGGGCCGAGCGCGGAGAGCCGGCGCTTGTGCGTCAGGCCCGCGATCGGGTTGGTCTGGTCCATGAACTGCGACAGCTGCGAGGTGCCGAAGAACTCCTTCAGCGCCGCGACGACGGGGCGGATGTTGATCAGCGACTGCGGCGTGATCGCCTCGACGTCCTGGGTCGTCATCCGCTCGCGGACGACGCGCTCCATCCGGGCCAGGCCGGTGCGGAGCTGGTTCTGGATCAGCTCGCCGACCGTGCGCATCCGGCGGTTGCCGAAGTGGTCGATGTCGTCGGAGCCGATCTCGATGTCGCCGACGGCGGCGGCCATCTCGGTGCGGCCGTCGTGCAGGGCCACGATGTACTTGATCGTCGCGACCATGTCGGAGATCGTCATCGTCTGCTGGTCGAACGCCTGGTCCTGGCCCAGCTTCTTGTTGATCTTGTAGCGACCGACCTTGGCCAGGTCGTAGCGCTTGCTGTTGAAGTAGTAGTTCTTCAGCAGCGTGAGCGCGGCCTCGCGCGTCGGCGGCTCGCCCGGGCGGAGCTTGCGGTAGATGTCGAGCAGCGCGTCGTCAGGACCCTGGGTGTTGTCCTTCTCCTCCGTCAGCTGGATCGACTCGAACTGACGCAGCTCGGCCATGACGGCCTCGTAGTCGTAGTCCTCGCCGGTGTCCTCGGCGACGGCCTGGAGCGCCTTGAGCAGGACGGTGACGTTCTGCTTGCGCTTGCGGTCGAGGCGGACGCCGACCAGGTCGCGCTTGTCGATCTCGAACTCCAGCCACGCGCCGCGGCTCGGGATCAGCTTGGCGGTGAAGATGTCCTTGTCGGACGTCTTGTCGGCGGCGCGCTCGAAGTAGACGCCGGGCGACCGGACGAGCTGCGAGACGACGACGCGCTCGGTGCCGTTGATGACGAACGTGCCCTTGGGGGTCATGAGCGGGAAGTCGCCCATGAAGACCGTCTGGCCCTTGATCTCACCGGTCTCGTTGTTGGTGAACTCGGCGGAGACGTAGAGCGGGGCGGAGTAGGTGAGGTCCTTCTCCTTGCACTCGTCGACGGTGTACTTGGGGTCGTAGAAGACCGGGTTCTCGAACGACAGCGACATCGTCTCGGAGAAGTCCTCGATCGGCGAGATCTCCTCGAAGATCTCGGTCAGGCCGGACTTGTCGGAGACGTCCTCGCCGGCGGCGCGACGCGCTTCGAGCCGGGCCTTGTGGGCCTCGTTGCCGATCAGCCAGTCGAAGCTGTCGGTCTGGAGCGAGAGGAGCTGGGGGAGCTCGAGAGGTTCGGAGATCTTTGCGAAAGAGATGCGGGACTTACCGGGAGTGGTGCGCGCGGCCAAGAGGTGTCCTTCGACGGGTTCGCTCTTCGAGTGCGCCGACCCACCACAACGTCGGCCATCCGGGCAGGCTGACGCGCATTTGAGGGCAGGCGCAAAGCGCCACGTTACACCAGATCAGGGCGCCAAACAATATCGGCATGCACCCGTCGGGATGAACCTCGGCTGATCATGCTTCCCCGCGCTGCCGAGGTCAAGCACCACCGCCGTACGCCGCCCGCCCGGAGGGGTCAGAAGCAGTCGGACTCGGTGCAGATGTCGTCGAGGAGCCAGCGGCCGTCGTCGCGCTGGAGGGTGAGCGTGGCCCACATCCGCAGCGGCTGCGGAGCCGCGTCACCCTTGCGGCTCTCCTGGTTGATGAACGCGACGACCTTGGCGACGTCGCCGCCCTCGGAGACCCGGGTGAGGCCGGTGCCGGTGACCGCCGCGTTGACGACGAGCTTCTCCTTCACCACCTGCTCACGGAACGTGAGCTGCTCGCCGTCGACCTCGACGGTGCTCTCGAAGAGCTCGTCGCGCTCGGCGGCGTACGCGTCGGTCAGGTAGGCGCTGGCCCGGTCGACGTCCTCGTCGAAGGTCTTGTAGTTGTAGGCGAGCACCACCGGGACCAGCTCGCTGACCGCGTCCTCGGCCGACCGCGCAGCCTCGGAGGCGGCGTCGGCCCGCTCGCTCGGCGGGTCCCCGCCGAGGGTCCCCGGGAGGGCGAGCACGGCGACGAGCAGCAAGAGCGAGACCACCGCGGCGGCGACGGCCGCGATGAAGGCCCACCGGGGCGGACCGTCGGCCTTGGCGGGCGGTACAGCGTCCGCGGCCTCCGTCGGCGCAGGCGCGTCGTCGGCCTCCTCGCTCGTCGCGGGGTGGGCCGCGGCGACCGGAGTCGCTGGCTCGTCGGAGGACTCGGGCTCCTCGGCCACAGCCGGCACGTCGGTCGCGGGCCCCTCGGCGGTCTCCGCGACCACGGGCTCCTCGTCGGCCTCGCGGTCTGCCGCGAGCTCGGCGTCGTAGGCGGCCCGCTTGTCCTCGTCGAGGAGCACGCCGGCGGCGTCGTTGAACGCCCGGAACCGGCGGTCGGTCGGGTCGAGGTCGGCCGTCGCGGCCTTCCAGGCCGCGCGGATCTCGTCACGGGTGGCGGACTCGTCGACGTCGAGCAGGTCGTAGAGGTTCATCGCTGCTTCCCCTTCCCGCCGTTGCCCTGGTCGGGCTGGGGCAGGCCCGGGAGCTGCTGTTCCTGCTCGGGCATCGGGTCGGCGAACGGGGGCAGCCCGTCGTCGACGTCGTCGAGGTTGTCGACCAGCCACTCCCCCTCGACCTTGACCAGGTCGACCTCGTAGCGGAACCGCTGCGGGCCCGAGCTCACGCGGGGGTCGTCCTCGGAGTCGCCCTGCTGCTCGTCGTCGGAGGTCTGCTGGTCCACCTCGTCCGGGTAGGGGAAGGAGGTGTCGGCGCGGCCGGCGACCAGCACCGTCGCCGAGTCGGGATCGGCCGAGGCGACGCCGACGGCGAGCACCTCGGCGCTGCGCTCGACGCCCAGCTGGGCGACGGTCTGCTCGGCGTAGCCGACGTTCTTCTCGAAGACGGTCGCGAACTTCGGCGTCATCAGGTCGGCGACGGCGGCGTAGTCGGGCATGTGCCCTGCGTTGTCGAGCATCTCGGGGCCGTAGGTGTTGAACCGCAGCACGAAGGCGCGGGCGGCCGAGAGCAGCTCCTCCCGCTCCGCGACCTCGCCGGACTGCGGCACCTCGTCCTCGGCCAGCGAGCTGATCCGGTCACCCAGGCCGTCACCGGCGCTCCGGGTCAGGAAGAGCGCGACCGCGCCGGAGAGGCAAAGCACCGCGACGAGCAGGGACACGCCCACGATCAGCCAGCGACGGCGCGGGTCGGTGTCCTTCGGGTCGGTCACTCCTGTCCCATGAGCAGGGGTTGGAGGTACAGCCACTTCCACGAGTCCTCTCCGAGCGATGCCGGCGCCACGCTACCGGCGGTCGCAAACCGGTCCTCGTCGACGTTCCAGTCGATGCGGCCGGTCTCGCGGTCGTAGCCGACGACCACCTGCTGGCCCGGCGCCGGACGCGGGGTGGCGCCCAGGTTCTGGTAGCCGCGCGGGTTGCTCTTGGTCGGCGGCTCGGTGCAGCGGGCGTCCATCTCCATCTTCCAGTACTCGCCGTTGCTGGGCGAGCGCCGGGTGGTGCCCTCGTAGCCGCCGTGGCACGGCGGGGTCGTGGTGAGGATCAGGCCGATGTGCGCGTCGACCATGCCGCTGCCCGGGCTCTTGTCCATGACGGCGTAGGAGCCCTCGAGGAGGACCGGGTAGGCCACGAACAGGGTCTCGACGCCGTCGAGGTTGCGGACGACGACCTCGCCGGTCGTGGTCACGTTGTTGAGCAGCTCGGAGATCTCGACGTCGTTCTGCTCCAGGAACGTGCGCAGCTGGTTGGCCGCGAAGGAGCCGCTGTCGATCACCCGGCGCAGCGCGGGGTCCGCGTCCGCCAGCGCCGTCGTGAACGACGACAGGTGCGTGGCGAACATCTTGAGCGAGCTCTTCGACGCGATCTGGCCGCGCAGCACGACGTTGGCGTCCTCGATCAGGGCCGTGGTGACGTCGAAGTTCTCGTCGGCCGTCTGGATGAACGAGTTGCCGGTGTCGATGATCTGCTGGAGGTCCTCGCCGGTGTCGCCGAACGCGATCCCTAGCTCCTCGACCGTGGTCTGCAGCGCGTCGCGGTCGACGCTCGCGACGGTGTCGGAGATGTGCCCGAGGAGGGTCTCGGTCGCGATCGGCGTCGCGGTCAGCTCCTCCTGGATCTCGGAGCCGTCCTCGAGGTAGGGGCCGTCGTCGACCTGCGGCTGCAGCTCGACGTACTGCTCACCCACGGCTGACCGGTTGCCGACGACCGCGAGCGTGTCCTCGGGGATCTCGTCCCACTCGTTGTCGATCTCGAGGTGTACGTCGACGCCGCTGCGGTCGTCGGTGAGCTCGAGCTTGCTCACCTTGCCGATGCGGACGCCGCGGTAGGTGACCTCGCCGCCGGCGAAGATGCCGCCGGACTCGGGGAAGTGGGCGACGACGGTGTAGCTGCGGTCGATGATCACCCGGTCGAGGCGGGCGTAGCGCGCGCCGACGTAGGTCACGCCGACGAGCGTGATGAGGGCGAAGACGAGCAGCTGGATGCGTGTGCGGCGCGTGATCACGAGCCCACCCCCGTCGCGGTCAGTGGAGCACCCAGGAACAGGCCCAGGTCCCTGTCGAAGGCGTCGGTGTCGCCTGTGTCGCCGGTGTCGTCACCCGGCGCGGTGCGTCCCAGCCCGAGCCCCCCGAGGCCGAGGTCGTCGAGCAGGTCGCCGATCGGGTTGTCGGAGCCGAGGATCCCGTTGCCGCCGCCGGCGCCGCCGGCACCGCCACCGCCACCGAGAAGGCCGCACAGCAGGCCGGTCGCCTCGCAGATCTCGTCGAGGAGGTAGCCGGGCAGGTTCTGGCACGCCTTCATCTGCTCCTGGTCGAACCGCGTGTTCAGGCAGTCCTGGAGGATCTGGGTCACGCCGTAGCACAGCCCCTTGATGTCGATCAGGTCCTCGAGCGGGGTGTCGTCGGGCAGCTCGTGCAACGGGACGCACGCGATGTCGGGGATCGACAGGTTGTTGAGGTCGAGGTCGAGGTCGATCGACAGGTTCACGTAGTCACCGAGGTGGAGGTTGCGCGCCACCTGCGGGTCACGGCCGATCGTGTCGTCGACGAACGGGAACGCGTAGAACACGTGGAACGCCTCGACGAACGCCGACCCGGCCTCGTCGAGGTTGATCAGCAGCGGCTCCAGCTGGCGGAGCGAGGAGATCGTCGCGTCCTTGGTCTGGTTGATGACCCGGACGCCCACGTCGCCGAGCTCCTCGAGGCCCTCGAGCATCCGAACCAGGTCGGTGCGCTGGCGCTCGATGGAGTCGAGCGCGCTCGGCAGCTCCTCGAGCGCCTGGTCGATGCTGCCCTGGCGCTCGCGCACGCTGAGCGCGAGCTCGTTGAGCGCCTCGATCGCGTTGACGATGTCGGCCTTGCGGTCGTCGAGCTGCGAGACAAGGGACTCGACCTGCGTCAGCACCGACCGCGCCGAGTCCTCGCGACCCTCGAGCGCCAGGTTGAGCTCGTTGGTGATGGTCTTCAGCTGAGCCACGCCGCCGCCGTTGAGGATCAGGCTCAGCGCGCCGAGCACCTCCTCGACCTCCGGGTTGCGGCCGCTGTCCTCGAGCGGGATCTCGTCGCCGTCGCCGAGCGGCTCGTCGGTGGCGCCGGTGGCGGGCGGCGCGAGGGACACGAACTTCTCGCCGAGGAGGCTGGTCTGCCGGATGGTCGCCACGGCGTTGTCGGGAAGCCCGGTGTCGTTGCGCAGGACCAGCGTCACCTCGGCGGTGTAGTCCTCGCCGTTGAGGTCGACGGACTCGACGCGGCCGACGCTGATGTCGTTGACCTTGACCGCCGACTGGGGCACCAGGTCGAGCACGTCCTGGAACTCGACCTTGACCTTGATCGGGTCGTCGCCGACGTCGGCGCCGCCGGGCAGCGGCAGCTCGTAGACGTCGAAGCCGCAGCCGGCCAGGAGCGAGGAGCCGAGCACGAGCGCCACGGCGGAGCGGATCAGGGACGGTCGCCTCATCGGCCCACCTCCACCAGTCCGTTGAGCGACGGGTCGTAGGCGTCACCCGTCCAGGTGCCGGTGCCGGGCCCGAACGGCACGCTCCTGCCGAGCGGCAGGGTGTTGATCAGGTCGCAGATGCTGCCGTCGGGGTCCTGGGAGGCGACCAGCTGGCACAGCAGCAGGCCGGGGTCCTCGAGCAGGTTGTGGACCAGGTTGCCGATGTTGGCGTTGGAGTCGACCGTGCCCGTCTGGGGGTTGTAGGCCAGACCCAGGTTGTTGAGCGCCAGCGGTCCGGCGCGCAGCGTCATCTCGAGCTCGCGGTGCCGCTTCGCGAGCACCCGGGTGATCCGGTTGAGGCCCGAGATGTTGCGCGAGAGCAGCTCGCGGTTGGACTTCACGAACCCGCCGACCACGTCGAGCGCGACCCCGAGGTTGCTCAGCGCGCTGGTCAGCTCCTGACGCTCACCGTCGAGGAGCTCGGACACCCGGCCCAGGGACTGGTTGAAGTCGCGGACGGTGCTGTCGTTCTCGGCGAGGGTCTCGATGAAGGACTGGAGCTGCCGGGCCGAGTCGAACAGCTCCTCCTTGTTGTTGTCGAGCGTGGTGCTGAGCGCGCCGAAGTCCTCGATGGTCTCCTTGAACTCCGCACCCTGACCGCCGAAGTTGCGGGCGGTCTGCTCGAGCAGGTCGGTCAGTGCGCCCTCGGAGTTGGCGCCGTTGGGACCGAGCGCGACCGTCAGCTCGTCGAGCGAGCTGTAGATCTCGTCGAGCTCGAGCGGCACCGCCGTGCGCTCCATGTCGAGCTCGGAGTTGTCGGGCAGCACCTCGCCCTCGCGGTAGGCCGGGGTCAGCTGGATGTAGCGGTCGCCGACGACCGACGGCGAGATGATGACCGCCTGGGCGTCCATCGGGACCTTGACCTCGTCGTCGTAGGTCATCGTGACCTTGACGCGGGTGCCCTCGGGCTCGACCTTCTCGACCTGGCCCACGGCCACGCCGAGCACGCGGACGTCGCTGCCCTCGTAGACCGAGACGGCGCGCGGGAAGTAGGCGGTCACCGTCTTGGAGTCGCTGCCGCTGCCGAGCATCCAGACGATGCCGCCGGCGAGCAGGATCAGGATGACGGCCAGCGGGGCCCACTTGCGGATCACGTCGGTCACGGCAGCGGCCCCCCGTCGATGCCCGGGATGGGCGGCAGGTTGGCGATGTAGGTGTCCCACCACGGGCCGTTGCCGAAGACGTTGGCGAAGACCCGGTAGAACGGCCCGAGCACGCGCAGCGACTCGTCGATGTTGTCCTCGTTCTTGTTCAGCACCGCGACGACCCGCTCGAGGTGCTGCAGTGCGGGCTTGAGGTCGTCACGCGACTGCCGCACGAGGGCGGTCAGCTCGGTGCTGAGGGTGGACGTGGCGACGAGGATGTCGTGGATGGCGTCGCGGCGCTGGAGCAGCGCGCGGAAGAGGATGTCGGCGTCCTCCATGAGCTTGACGATGTCCTCGTCGCGGGCGTCGAGCACCGTCGAGACCCGCTCGAGGTTCTTGAGCAGCGAGTTGATCTCGTCGTCGCGCTCGGCGATCGTCGTCGACAGCGCGGAGATGCCGTCGAGCGCGGAGCGGAACTCCTCGGGCGTGTTGCGCGTCAGGTCGGCCAGCGTCGTCAGCGCGTTGGCGAGCTGGTCGGTGTCGATCTCCTCCGACGTCTCCGCCAGGTCGGTGAACGCGTCGACGACGTCGTAGGGCGCGGTCGTGCGCTCGACCGGGATCGTCTCCCCCTCGGGGAGCTCGCCGTCGCCGGCGGGGTCGAGCGCCAGGAACATGTCGCCGAGGATCGTCTTGACCTTGATGGTCGCCGCGGTCTCCTCGCCGAAGCTGGCGTCGGACTTGATGCGGAAGCCGACCTTCACGTAGCCGTCGACCAGCTCGATCGACTCGACCTTGCCGACCCGCACGCCGGCGAGGCGGACCTCGTCGTCGACCTTGAGGCCGCCGGCCTCCTCGAACGTGGCGTAGTAGGTGTCGCCGCCGCCGATCAGCGGCAGGTCGCTGGCGCGCAGCGCGGCGACGATCAGCAGCACCAGCACGGCGATGCTGACCGCCCCGACCACGACGGGGTTGCGCTCACGGAACGGCATCATCCGAGATCACACCTCGCTCCGCCGACCTTGTAGGGGACCTGGGCGAGCACCCGGTCGCTGAGCCGCACCGTGGCCTTGAAGTGGCACAGGTAGAAGTTGAACCACGAGCCGTACGTCGCCGTACGCCCGAACTTGTTGAGCTTGATCGGCATGACCTGGAGCGCGCGGTCGATCTCGGCCCGGCCGCGGTCGAGGTGACCCGCCACCTTGCGCAGGTAGTGGATGTCGCGGACGAACGGCTCGCGGATGTCGTCGGCGAGGCCGGCCGTCTCGACCGCCAGCTCGCTGATCCCGTCGAGCGAGGAGAGGATCGCCCGGCGGTCCTCCTTGAGCCCGCCGACCAGGTTCTTGAAGCTGCCGATGAGCCGGGTCAGCTGGTCGTCGCGATCGGCGACGTGGTCGAGCACGTGGTCGAGGTTGTCGAGCAGGTCGCCGATGACCTCGTCGCGGTCGGCCAGCGTCTGGGTGAGCGAGGCGGTGCTCGCCAGCAGGCTCTCGAGGGTGCCGCCCTCGCCCTGGAACACCTGGACGACCTCGTAGGACAGCTTGTTGATGTCGTCGGGCGACAGCGCCTGGAAGAGCGGCTTGAACCCGTTGAACAGCACGCTGAGGTCGAGCGCGGGGTCGGTCTGGCTGATCGGGATGGTCTCCCCCTCAGGGAGCGCTCCGCCGGACCCGCTGTCGTGGGTGAGCGCGATGTAGCGCTGCCCGAGCAGGTTGCGGTAGCGGATCGTGGCGTGCGTGCCCTCGTCGAGCACGGTCTCGTCGTCGGTGATCTTGAAGGTCACGAGCGCGGTCGCGTTGCCGTCGTCGTCCTGCTGCACCTCGATCTCCTCGACGGAGCCGACCTTGACGCCGGCGACCCGGATGTCGTCACCGGTGTTGACGCCGGTCGCGTCGGTGAAGTGCGCCTTGAACTCGCGGGAGCCGCCGAAGGAGAGGTTGCCGATCGTGACCACGAGCAGGCTCGTGGCGAGGAACGTCAGCACCATGAAGATGATCAGCCGGACCGCCGCACCGGAGGTCTTGGCGTCGAGGCCGCGGATCGCCATCACCGACCACCCCCGTCGGCGACGAGCGGGCCGCCGAGCAGCACGCCGAGGCCGGAGTCGGCGTCGACGCCGTAGCTGTCCGCGAGGAACTGGCGCAGCAGGTCGACGTCGGTCGGGTCGCCGTGGTAGCCGGCCGGGTCCGATCCGAGGTCGAGACCCGGAGCGACACGGCTGGTGCCCTTGCCGGTGGGCTCGTCGACGCCGTCGTTGAAGTCCGGCACGTGCACGAGCGGGTTCTCCTGGCTCCACGGCGGGTTGGGCAGCCGGTAGCAGTTGGGCCCGCGGTCGTCGTTGAAGACCGGGCGGTCGTTGACGTTGTAGGACCGCGGCTGGTGGGGCAGCGTCTCGAGCACGATGTGCAGCTCGTAGCCGCGGAACGCCTCGGCGGCGCGCGGCGCGAAGTTGACCAGGCCCTTGGCGAGACACGGGATCACCGGCGAGTAGCGCGACAGCACGGCCAGGGTCTGGGTGCTGATCTCGCCGAAGCGCTCGAGGCGGTCGTCGTTGGCGTCGAGGAAGACGCGCGCAGTGTCGGAGAACGACCGGATGTCGCGGAGCGCGGAGCGCAGCACGGCCTCCCTGGACTCGATGGTCTGCGTGGTCTTGACGGTGTTGTCGAGGATCTGCGCGACCTCGGGGAGGATGTCGGCGTAGGTCTGCGAGACCTCCGCCGTCAGCCGCAGGTCCTGGACCAGCGCCGGGATCTGCGGGTTGATGCGCTTGAGGTAGGAGTCGACGGTCTCGAGGTTCTCGCCTAGCTGCTCGCCCCGGCCCTCGAGGGCCGTCGCCAGCGCCGTGAGGGTCAGGTTGAGGTCGGCCGGGCGGACCGCCTGGAGCAGCGGGTAGATGTCGGAGAGCACCTTCTCGAGCTCGGTGCTGACCACGGTGCGGTCGATGGTGGCGCCGGCCGCGATGACGCCCTCGGCGCCGGTCTCGGGGATCACGAGCGAGACGTACTTCTCGCCGAAGAGCGTCTTCGGCACGATCGAGCCGGTGACGTTGGCCGGCACGGACTCGATCTTGTCGGGGTAGATGCCGAGCGTCAGCTCGGCGCCCTCGGTGGTGGACGCCTTGGTCTCGAGCACCTCGCCGACGATCACGCCGCGCACCTTGACGTCGGCGCGCTCGGGCAGCTGGAGCCCGACCGTGGAGGTGTGGAGCGTGACCTCCTCGTAGTCGGTGAACTTCTTCGAGAAGATCGCGTAGGTCAGCCAGACCGCGAGCAGCAGCAGCACGATGAACGCCGCGCCCAGCACCTTGTGGCTTCCGAGAATCCTCATCGCGCGCTCACCCTGCCAGCCTCACCGTCGTGGTGGTGCCCCAGATCGCCATCGAGAGGAAGAGGTCGATCACGTTGACCGCCACGATGCTCGTCCGGACGGCTCGGCCCACGGCCGTGCCGACGCCCGCCGGGCCGCCGGACGCCGTGTAGCCGTGGTAGCAGTGGATCAGGATCACGGTCACGGAGAACACCAAGACCTTGCCGAACGACCACAACACGTCGCCGGGTGGCAGGAACTGCCAGAAGTAGTGGTCGTAGGTGCCCGCTGACTGCCCGAAGAACGTGAGCACCACGAGTCTGCTCGCGAGGTACGACGAGAGCAGCGCAACGACGTACAGCGGGATGATCGCGATCAGCCCGCCGACGACCCGGGTGGCGACGAGGAACGGCATCGACGGGATCGCCATGACCTCCAGCGCGTCGACCTCCTCGGAGATCCGCATCGCGCCGAGCTGGGCCGTGAACCCGCAGCCGACGGTGGCCGCGAGCGCGATGCCGGCCACGAGGGGCGCGATCTCGCGGGTGTTGAAGTAGGCCGACACGAACCCGGCGAACGCCGAGGTGCCGAGCTGGTCGAGGGCGGCGTAGCCGGAGAGGCCGACCTGGGCGCCGGTGAAGAACGTCATGCCGAGGATGACGCCGACGGTGCCGCCGATGACCGCGAGGGCACCGGTGCCGAGGGTGATCTCCGCGAGCAGCCGCAGGATCTCCTTGGGGTAGTGCGTCACCGAGCGCGGGATCGCGCGGACCACGCCGATGTAGAACGAGAGCTCCTCGCCGAGGGTGTCGAGACCCTTCAGCGGCTTCTCGTAGATCGCCTTCACGTTCGCCATCGCACTCACCCTGTCTTCGCTGGGACGAGCTCGACGTAGATCGTGCTGAGCACGAAGTTGACGACGAACAGGAGCAGGAACGTGATGACGACGGACTCGTTGACCGCGTCGCCGACGCCCTTCGGGCCGCCCTTGGCGTTCATGCCCTTGTAGGACGCCACGATCGCGGCGATGAGACCGAACACGAGCGCCTTGATCAGGCCGATCCAGACGTCGGAGAGCTGCGCGAGGGCGGTGAAGCTGGCCAGGTAGGCACCGGGTGTGCCGTCCTGGAGGACGACGTTGAACGCGTAGCCGCCGGCCACGCCGATGACGCTCACCATGCCGTTGAGGAAGACGGCGACGAGCATGCAGGCGAGCACGCGGGGCACGACCAGGCGCTGGATCGGGTCGATGCCGAGCACCATCATCGCGTCGAGCTCTTCGCGGATCTTGCGCGCGCCGAGGTCGGCGGCGATGGCCGAGCCGCCGGCACCGGCGATCAGCAGGGCGGTGCCGATCGGCGCCGCCTGCTGGATGACGGCCAGCACGGAGGCGGAGCCGGTGAACGACTGCGCGCCGAACTGCTTGATCAGGCCGCCCACCTGGAGGGCGATGACCGCACCGAACGGGATCGCGACGAGAGCCGTCGGGATGATCGTGACCGATGCGATGAACCAGGCCTGCTGGAGGAACTCGCGCAGCTGGAAGGGTCGCCTGAAGAGTCCCCGTGCCACGTCGAGACCGAAGGCGAACAGCGTGCCGGCGGTCCCGACGGGGGCGAGGAGCCGCGCCGCCGTCGAGGACATGGGGGTCGTTACCTCACGCCTGCTGGCTACCGCTCGCGTGCTCCGCGTCCTTGGTGAACGAGCCCGGAGGCGGCGTCACACCATTGAGGCGGCACCACTCGCCCGGCGGCCGCTGGGCACGGCGCGGGATGCCGTTGGAGGGCTCGAGCTGGAGCGGGATCGGCGGGATGGGCGGCAGGTCGAGGTCCTTCTCGGCCGCGAGCTGGTCGGCGTCCTTCTCCTCGGACATGCCGATCGGGCCGATCGTCTGCGCGTTGAGGAACTGGCGCACGACCGGGGTGTCGGACGAGAGCAGCATCTCGCGCGGGCCGTACATGGCGAGGTGCTTGTGGTAGAGCAGGCCGATCTGGTCGGGCACGATCCGGACCGAGTGGATGTCGTGCGTGACGATCAGGAAGGTCGCGTCGATCTGCGCGTTGAGGTCGACGAAGAGCTGGTTGATGAACGACGTGCGCACCGGGTCGAGGCCGGAGTCGGGCTCGTCGATCAGGAGGATCTCGGGGTCGAGGACCAGCGCGCGGGCGAGGCCGGCCCGCTTGCGCATACCGCCGGAGATCTCGCCCGGGAGCTTCATCTCCGCGCCGAGCAGACCGACCAGGTCCATCTTCTCCATGACGATGTCGCGGATCTCGGACTCGCTCTTGCGGGTGTGCTCGCGCAGCGGGAAGGCGACGTTGTCGTAGAGGTTCATCGAGCCGAACATCGCGCCGTCCTGGAACAGCACGCCGAAGAGCTTGCGGACCTCGTAGAGGTCCTTCTCCGAGCAGGAGGCGATGTCGGTGCCCTCGATCATGATCGAGCCCTCGTCGGGCTTGATCAGGCCGATCAGGGCCTTGAGGAAGACCGACTTGCCGGTGCCGGACGGGCCGAGCATGACCGAGATCTCCCCAGCGGGAAGGGTCAGCGTCACGCCCTTCCAGATCAGCTGCTTGCCGAACTGCTTCGTCAGGTTGGTCACCGCTACGTCGACGCCCATATGAACTCCCTCGTTGCTGCCCAGCGCCGTGCTGACCCTCGTGGCCAGGACCCATGGACAGCGGCCGGTGGTTAGGCGGCGCGTCCACGTCGTCATTGGTCAGTCACTGCTAAGTCACTGCGCAGTAACAACGCTCACGCCGAGGGCAGGTTACGTGGAAACCGTGTCACGCGTCACCCGGGCGCCGAGGAACGAGACCACATCGTTTCCTCGGGAAACCCCTTCGTCCGCAAACGTGTCGAGGGCGGACCCCCTCACGGGAGCCCGCCCTCGGACGGTCGGGCTGCGGTACGGCGTACCGCAGCCGTTCAGGTCACTTGACCGTGACGGTGGCGCCGGCGGCCTCGAGGGCCTCCTTCGCCTTGTCAGCGGCCTCCTTGGTGGCCTTCTCGAGGATCGGCTTCGGGGCACCCTCGACGAGGTCCTTGGCCTCCTTCAGACCGAGGGAGGTCAGGGCGCGCACCTCCTTGATGACGTTGATCTTCTTGTCACCAGCGGCCTCGAGGATGACGTCGAACTCGTCCTGGTCGGCAGCGGCGGCGGCGTCGCCACCGGCAGCGCCACCGGCGGCCGGGGCAGCGGCAACGGCAACCGGAGCAGCGGCGGTGACGCCGAAGGTCTCCTCGAACTGCTTCACGAACTCGGACAGCTCGATCAGCGTCATCTCCTTGAACGCGTCGAGCAGCTCGTCGGTGCTGAGCTTCGCCATGATGGCTTCCTTTCTTGGTGACCGGTCCGTGGTCGTCGTAGGGCCGGTCGGGTTTCAGGTGGTGTGGTCCGGGGCCGCTCAGGCCTCGGTGGTGTCGCCTTCGGAGGCGGCCTCAGCGGCGACCGGCTCAGCGGTCTCCTCTGCGGCGGGAGCCTCGTCAGCGGGTGCCTCGTCGGCGGCGGGCTCGGCCGCTGCCTCCGGGGCCTCCTCGGCGGCGACCGGCGTACCGGCACCACCCGCGAGGATCGAGGGGTCCTCCTGCGCCTTCGCCTCCAGGGCGCCGGCGAGCCGGGCGGCCTGGGCGAGCGGGGCGTTGAGGAGGTAGACGGCCTGGCTCAGCGAGGCGAGCATCGCGCCCGCCAGCTTGCCGAGGAGCACCTCGCGCGACTCGAGGTCCGCCAGCTTGGCGATCTCGGCCGGCTCGAGCGCCTTGCCGTCCAGAACTCCACCCTTGATGACCAGGGTGGGGTTGGCCTTGGCAAAGTCACGCAGACCCTTCGCCGCCTCGACGACGTCGCCCTTGATGAAGGCGATCGCGGTCGGGCCGGTGAGCAGGTCGTCGAAGCCGTCGATCCCCGCCTCCTTGGCGGCGATCTTGGCCAGCGTGTTCTTGACCACGGCGTAGTTGGCGTTCGCACCGAGGGAGCGGCGAAGGTCCTGCAGCTCCTTGACGGTGAGACCGCGGTACTCGGTCAGCACAGCGCCAGCGGACTCGCTGAAGGACTCAGCGATCTCCGCGACGGCGGCCTGCTTGTCTGCCCGCGCCATGGGTCTCCTTCTCTCATCTTCGAAGAGACCCCGGCCGTTTCGGGCCCGAGACGACGAACGCCCCGAGCGCAGGCGCTCAGGGCGTGGACCGGCGTACCGGTGCTTGCTCTGTCCCCTGCGCTGGCCGTCCGCGTCTGCGGCGCCTTCGGTCGGTCTGCGTGAGCAGCCGACGACCGGCGGTCTCTGGTTTCAGGAAGAACTGTAGGACCCGGGCGCGCCGGGGCCAAATCGTCAGCGGTCGCGGGCGAGCACGAAGAGGTAGGGCTGCGGGTGGGTGCGCAGGTCCATCAGGCCGAGCAGGGTGTCGTCGTCGACGCGGCGGAAGAAGTCGATGATCGGCAGGTGGTCGTAGACCATCGCCGCGGTCACCACCCCGCGCTTCTCGACGGCCCGCAGCCGCGCCCGCGGCCGGCGGGTCCGCAGTGCGGGGCGCAGCAGGTCGACGGCGAACCGGGCCCGGGCCACGGCCGCGGGAGGGATCCGGCCGGCGAGGCCCATCGGCACCCGGCGCGGGTCGACGGAGACGACCTCGCCCGACGCGGTCGAGAACAGGAGCGGGTGGACCGACTCCTCGTCGTCGAACCGCTTGCCGTACCAGCCCGTCGCCTCGAGGAGTCCGTCCATCGGGTGGCCGGTGCGCAGCTCGCGCCCGCGCCAGGTGCCGCGGATGTCGGAGGGCGCGACGGCGGGCAGGTCGTCGTAGAGGGCCAGCGCGTCCGCGAGCGAGCAGGCCGGCTCGAGCGCCGCGAGGCGGTCGCGTGTCGTCGTGGCGGTCACGACGTACCACCCACCGGCTCGACGGCGGGGCCGCCGGGCAGCCGCAGCGCGGCCGGCGCGGTGGCGGGCACGACCGGACGGCGCGGCGGCACCGGTGCGACGGGGCGGTACGCCGTACCGGGCTCGGGCCGCGGGTCGGGCTCGCCCTTGTTGGGCCAGAAGGCCATCGCTCGCTCGGCCTGGGCGGTAATGGTGAGCGACGGGTTGACGCCGAGGTTGGCCGTGATGGCGCTGCCGTCGGCGACGTGGAGGCCGGGGTAGCCGTGCACCCGCTGGTAGGGGTCGACGACCCCGTCGCGCGGCGTCTCGCCGATCGTGCAGCCGCCGATGTAGTGCGCGGTGGCGGGGATGTTGAACGCGTCGGTGACGACCCCGCCGGCGACGCCGTCCACCTTCTTCTCCCAGCGGCGGGCGATGTCGTGGGCGAGGGGGATCCAGGACGGGTTGGGCTCCCCCGACCCCTGCTTGGTCACCAGCCGGCCCCGCTTGAGGTAGGAGGTCAGCGAGTTGTCCAGCGACTGCATCACCAGCAGGATCACGGACTTCTCCGACGCCCGGCGCGGGTTCTGCGTGCGGAGGAAGCGCAGCGGATGGAGCAGGCACGTGAGGAGCAGTCGGAGCGCGCGGAACGCGCCGCCGTCGACCATCGGCACGGTCTGGAGGAACATCGCGTTGTGGCCCTTGCCGTAGCCCACCACCTCGACGTGGGTCTCCGGCTCCGGGTGGATCGACGAGCTGATCGCGACCCCCTGGGAGAGGTCGTAGCGGTCCTTGGCGGTGACGCCGATGATCGCCTCGGAGTTGCTGCGGGTGAGCTCGCCGATCCGCGGCGAGAGCGCCGGCAGGGTGCCATCCTCGCGCATCCGGTGGAGGAGCTTCTGGGTGCCGAGCGCGGCGGCGGCGAGGACCACCTGCTGGGCGGTGAAGGTACGGCGCCGCTTGCGGAGCCAGCCGTCGGACCGCTCGGTCTCGACGACGTAACCGCCGCGGCCGTCGGGGGCGACCGACGTCACGGTGGTCAGCTCGTGCACCTCGGCCCCGTTGCGCTCGGCGAGGTAGAGGTAGTTGGTCGTCGTGGTGTTCTTGGCGTTGTGCTTGCAGCCGGTCATGCACTCCGAGCAGTGGATGCAGCCGCGCCGGCGCGGGCCCGCGCCGCCGAAGTAGGGGTCGTCGACCTCGACGCCCTCGTTTCCCTCGTTGAAGAACACGCCCACGTCGGTGCGGTGGAACGTGTCGGCGACGCCGAGGTCGGTGGCGATCGACAGCAGCACCTCGTCCTTGGGCCCGATCCGCGGGTTGGTCTCGACGCCCAGCATCCGCTTGGCCTGGTCGTAGTAGGGCGCGAGCTCGGCGCGCCAGTTGGTGATGTGCGCCCAGGCGCGATCGGTGTAGAACGCCGGAAGCGGCTCGTAGAGCGTGTTGCCGTAGATCAGGGACCCGCCGCCCACCCCGGAGCCGCTGAACACCAGGCACTTGCCGAGCACGCTGATCCGCTGCGGTCCGGTCATCCCGAGCCGCGGCGCCCAGATCGACTTCCGCAGGTTCCAGTTCGTCCTCGGCAGGTCGCCGGCCTCCCAGCGCCGCCCCGCCTCGAGCACGCCCACGGCGTACCCCTTCTCGGTCAGGCGGAGCGCGGCGACGCTGCCGCCGAACCCGGAGCCGACGACCAGCACGTCGTAGTCGTAGTCGTCTCGGGCCATGAGGGCACCACCTCGCATCGGAAGGTCGGACAAACCGTCACTGCATACGGTTTCCAGGTTCGGCCATCCCGGTCTCCTTCGTCAAGGGCTGATCACGCACCGGCAGGCGCGCTCGATTGACCCTGTTTACCGTCACGCCGTACGTTTGCGAGGTGTCCAGCCGTCCCCGCCGCACCCAGGCAGAGCGCCGTACGGCGACGCGCGGCCGGATCCTCGACTGCACGGCCGACTGCCTGCTGGAGCGCGGCTACACCGCGACGACCGTGTCGGAGGTCCAGCAGCGCTCGGGCCTGGCGCGGGGCACCATCCAGCACCACTTCCCCACGCGCGCGCAGCTGATCGTCGGGGCGATGTCGCACCTGGTGGACACGCGGATCAGCCGGTTCCGCGAGGAGGCCGCGCTGATCGCGCCCGGCCCCGGCCGGATGCAGGCGGTCGTCGACCTGGCCTGGCGCGACCTCTCCAGCCCGATCTTCTTCGCCGCGCTCGAGCTCTGGGTCGCCGCGCGCACCGACGCCGAGCTGCGGGCGACGCTGGTGCCGGAGCAGGACCGGCTGTTCGCCGCGATGCGCGAGCTGTACGCCGAGACGCTCGGTGAGCCCTACACCTCCGACCCCCGCGTGGAGACGCTCGTGGAGTTCACCGTCGACCTGCTGACCGGCCTGTCCCTGGCGACGATGCTGTCCTCGAGCGCCGGCAGCCGCGAGGCCGTGCTCCGCCGCTGGAAGCGGGCGCTCGCCGTGCTCGCGGGCGTGCTGCCGGCCGACGAGCTGCTCGGCGGCCGGTCGCTGAGCGAGCTCCTGCCGCCCGGTGGCACGATGACCCCGTGACGAAGACCGCCCTGACGTCCCTCTCCGCCGACCAGCTCGCCGAGCGCCTCACCGACCTCCGGGCCGACTACACGTGGCTGAAGGAGCAGGAGCTCAAGCTCGACCTCACCCGCGGCAAGCCGGGCGCCGACCAGCTCGACCTGTCCGAGGCGCTGCTGCGGCTCCCGACCGGCCACAGCAACCGGACGGGCACCGACGTGCGCAACTACGGCGGCCTGGAGGGGCTCCCGGAGATGCGCGAGATCTTCGCCGACCTGCTCGGGATCGACCCCGGCCAGGTGGTCGCGGGCGGCAACTCGAGCCTGTCGATGATGTACCAGGTCGTCACCTGGATGCTGCTCAAGGGCGGCCCCGACTCCCCGCGCCCCTGGTCGCAGGAGGAGACGGTCAAGTTCGTGTGCCCGGTCCCTGGCTACGACCGGCACTTCACGATGCTCGCCGAGCTGGGCATCGAGATGGTGACCGTCGACATGCACGCCGACGGGCCCGACGTCGCCCAGGTGAAGGCGCTCGTCGCCGACGACCCGTCGGTCAAGGGCATGTGGATCGTCCCGACGTACGCCAACCCGACGGGAGCGGTGTGCTCCACCGAGGTGGCCGCCGAGCTGATGGCGATGCCGACCGCGGCGCCGGACTTCCGCATCCTCTGGGACAACGCGTACGCCGTGCACCACCTCACCGACCAGGAGACCAAGAGCGCCGACGCCCTCGGCCTCGCCGCGGTCTCCGGCAACCCCAACCGGCCGATCATGTTCGCCTCGACGTCCAAGATCACGTTCGCCGGCGCCGGCGTCGCCGCGCTCGCCGCGTCCGCGGAGAACAAGGCGTGGTACCTCCAGCGCCTCAATTTCGCCGCGATCGGCCCCGACAAGGTCAACCAGCTGCGCCACGTGGAGTTCTTCGGCGACGCCGACGGGGTGCGGGCGCACATGCAGAAGCACCGCGCCCTGATCGCACCGAAGTTCGCCGCGGTCGACCAGGCGCTGTCGTCGCGGCTCACCGGCCTCGACATCGCCACATGGAGCAAGCCGACGGGCGGCTACTTCGTCGACCTCGATGTGCTCGACGGCACCGCGTCGCGGGTGGTCGAGCTCGCGAAGGAGGCCGGCATCGCGCTGACGCCCGCCGGCTCGGCGTTCCCGCACGGCAACGACCCGCGCGACCGCAACATCCGCCTCGCGCCGACGTTCCCCACGCTGGCCGAGGTCGAGACCGCGATGGCCGGGGTGGCGGTCTGCGTCGAGCTCGCCGCCGTCGAAAAGCTCGCCTCCTCCTGAGGCCACAACGCAGCGGCGCCCGCCACCCTCACGGGTGGCGGGCGCCGCTTGCGTCAGCCGTGGATCAGGCGCTGATCAGGCCTCGTCCTCGACCGCGACGTTCTTGGTGCGGTTGGGGTCGACCTGGACGCCGGGGCCCATGGTCGTGGAGACGGTGATCTTCTTGATGTAGCGGCCCTTGGAGCTGGCGGGCTTGAGCCGCAGCACCTCCTCGAGCGCGGAGGCGTAGTTCTCCGCGAGCGCGGTCTCGGTGAAGGACGCCTTGCCGATGATGAAGTGCAGGTTGGCGTGCCGGTCGACCCGGAACTCGATCTTGCCGCCCTTGATGTCGGTGACGGCCTTCGCCGGGTCGGGCGTGACCGTGCCGGTCTTCGGGTTCGGCATGAGGCCGCGGGGGCCGAGCACGCGGCCGAGGCGGCCGACCTTGCCCATCATGTCGGGGGTCGCGACGACCGCGTCGAAGTCGGTCCAGCCGCCGTTGACCTTCTCGATGAGCTCGTCGCCACCGACGTGGTCGGCGCCGGCCTCGCGGGCGGCCTCGGCCTTGTCGGCGTTGGCGAACACGAGGACGCGGGCCGTCTTGCCGGTGCCGTGGGGCAGGTTGACGGTGCCGCGCACCATCTGGTCCGCCTTGCGCGGGTCGACACCCAGGCGCATCACGACGTCGACGGTCTCGTCGAACTTCTTCTTGCTGCCGTTCTTCGCGATCTTGATCGCGGCCAGCGGGGCGTAGAGCTCGTTCTTGTCGAACTGCTCAGCGGCCGCGCGGTAGGTCTTGCTGCGCTGCATGTCAGTTCCCCTCCGTCGTGACGCCCATGGAGCGGGCGGTGCCCTCGACGATCTTCATCGCCGCGTCGATGTCGTTGGCGTTGAGGTCGGGGAGCTTGGTCTGGGCGATCTCGCGCACCTGGTCCTTGGTCAGCTTGCCGACCTTCTCCTTGTGCGGGACGCCCGAGCCCTTCTTGAGACCGGCGGCCTTCTTGATCAGCTCGGCGGCCGGCGGGGTCTTGGTGATGAAGTCGAAGCTGCGGTCCTCGTAGATGGTGATCTCGACGGGGATCACGTTGCCGCGCATGGACTCGGTCTGGGCGTTGTAGGCCTTGCAGAAGTCCATGATGTTGACGCCGTGCGGACCGAGCGCCGTACCGACCGGCGGCGCCGGGGTGGCCGCGCCGGCCTGGAGCTGCACCTTGACGAGTGCAGCGACCTTCTTCTTGGGAGGCATGGGTTTCCTCTTCTCTTCTCGTGGTCATGACGAGGGCATGCCGGCCCTCTGCCACCGTCGCCCTGACGGGCAACCTGTCTATTGTGCGGAGATTTCGCTCGTACGGCGAATCCGCGGCGTGCCTCGACCTGGTCTCGAGCGAACCTGATCGGGTTTCGAGAGACGCCGCGGGCCTCAGACCTTCTGAACCTGATTGAAGGAAAGCTCGACCGGGGTCTCGCGGCCGAAGATCTCGACGAGCGCCTTGACGCGCTGGGCCTCGGCGTTGATCTCGGTGATCGTGGCGTGCAGCGTGGCGAACGGGCCGTCGACGACCATGACCGAGTCGCCCTCGCCGAAGTCGGCGACCTCGATCGGCTTCTTGGCGGCGGGCGCGGCCTTGCCGCCCTCGGCGGCGGTCTCGGTCTCCGCGGCGGCGGCGAGCACGCTGGCGGCGGGGGCGAGCATGTCCTCGACCTCGCTCATGCTCAGCGGCACGGGCTGGTGGCTGGGGCCGACGAAGCCGGTGACCGACGGCGTGTGGCGGACGGCGGACCAGGACTCGTCGGTCAGGTCCATCCGCACGAGCACGTAGCCGGCGTACTTGGTCTGGTTGACCAGCTTGCGCTGGCCGTTCTTGATGACCGCAACGTCCTCGGTGGGGACCACGATCTCGTGGATGTAGTCCTCCATGTTCAGCGAGTGAACACGGTTCTCGAGGTTCTGCTTGACCTTCTTCTCCATGCCGGAGTAGGTGTGCACGACGTACCAGTCGCCCGGCTTGGCCCACAGCTCGCGGCGGAACTCCTCGAGCGGGTCGAGCTCCTCAGCGGGCGCCTCGTCGACGGGCGCCTCGTCGACCGGTGCCTCGTCGACCGGTGCCTCGTCGACCGGTGCCTCGCCGGCGGTCGCCTCAGTGTCGACGGCCTCGGTCTCGGCCACGTCGTCCGCAGCCACCTCGACGTCGTCGGAGGCGACCTCGGCGGTCGGCTCGGTCTCGAGGGCACCCTCGGCGGTGACGTCCTCGACGGGCGCGTCGTACTGCTCCGACACTGCTGCTACTCCATCGCTTTGCTGGTAGGAACCGGAGTCCGCCGGGGCGGACCGACCGGGCGTCAGACCTCGGTCGCGCCGGTGAAGACCTCGAAGGCCAGCTTGCCCAGACCCAGGTCGAGCAGCGACACGATCGCGATCATCACGAGCACGAAGACCATCGTCACGAGGAAGTAGGTCCAGAGCTGCTCGCGGGTCGGGTAGACCACCTTGCGCAGCTCGGCGACGACCTGGCGGTAGAAGGTCACCGGACCGGTGCGCTTCTCGGGCGCCGGCTTGCGGTCACCGCTGACAGCGGGTGCCTCAGCCACGTCGTTCACCTCTTACTTCTCGTCGGTCTGTCTTGTCTCGCTGTGTTGTCTCGCAGGGCACGAGGGACTTGAACCCCCAACCTTCGGTTTTGGAGACCGATGCTCTGCCAGTTGAGCTAGTGCCCTCCGACAGCCTTCCCGGTCTCCACGTCCCCACCGGTCCGAGGACCTGCGCGAGGGCGCGACTCACCGTCAGGGAAAGCCACCAAGGCAGGAGTCTACGCACCCCGGGCCAAGCGGACCAAAGCCCGGTCCACCGCCGGGCCACCCTCGGGCATGGTGCGTCCCCCTACGATGAGCCGACCATGAGTGAACCGCGGTCGCTGGAGACCTTGCCCAAGGCCCACCTCCACCTGCACTTCACCGGGTCGATGCGCCACGGCACGCTCCTCGAGCTCGCCGAGCGCGACGGGATCTCGCTGCCCGACCAGCTCGTCAGCGAGTGGCCGCCCCAGCTGTCGGCGGCCGACGAGAAGGGCTGGTTCCGCTTCCAGCGGCTCTACGACGTGGCGCGGTCGGTGCTGCGCACCGAGGGCGACGTACGGCGGCTGGTGCTCGAGGCTGCCGAGGACGACGTGCGCGACGGGGGCCGCTGGCTGGAGATCCAGGTCGACCCGAGCGGCTACGGCGCCCGCTTCGGCGGGATCAGCGCGTTCACCGACCTGGTCCTCGACGCCGTGCGCGACGCCTCCGGGCGCACCGGTCTCGGCATGGCGGTCGTGATCGCCGCCAACCGCACCCGGCACCCGCTCGACGCGCGGACGCTCGCGCGGCTGGCGGCGCAGTACGTCGACCGCGGCGTCGTCGGCTTCGGGCTGTCCAACGACGAGCGGCGCGGGTCGACGGTGGAGTTCGAGCACGCGTTCGCGATCGCCGAGCGCGCCGGCCTGCTGCTGGCGCCGCACGGCGGCGAGCTGCGCGGGCCCGAGCACGTGCGGACGTGTCTCGACGCGCTGCACGCGCACCGGCTCGGCCACGGGGTGCGCTCGGCGGAGGACCCCGACCTGCTGAAGCGGATCGTCGACGAAGGCATCGCGCTCGAGGTGTGCCCGGTGTCCAACGTCGCCCTCGGCGTCTACTCCGACCTGACGTCGGTGCCGCTGCCGGCCCTGCTCGACGCGGGCGCGACCGTCGCGCTCGGCGCCGACGACCCGTTGCTGTTCGGCTCCCGCCTCAACGGCCAGTACGCCACGATGCGGGCCGCCCACGACCTGTCCGACGAGCAGCTCGCCGAGCTCGCTCGGATGTCGTTCCGCGCCAGTCGCGCGCCGGCCGACCTGGTGACGCGGGCGCTGGCGGACATCGACGCATGGCTGGGAGCGGATCGGGAAGGCTCCGGCTCGTGAGCCAGCAGCCGCCGTACGACCCCTACCAGCCGGGTCAGCCGCACCAGCCCGAGCAGCCCTACGCAGCGCCGCAGAACCCGGTCTACGGCTACGGCTACGGCGTCAACCACGGCGGCGCGACGACCTCGCTCGTGCTCGGCATCACCAGCATCGCGGTGGCCGTCATCGGCGGCTGCATGTGCCTGTTCCTCGGCTCACTGGCCGCGGTCATCGGTCCGTTCGGCATCTGGCAGGCGGTCAAGGCGCGGCGCGAGATCGACGCGGCGCCCGCGCAGTACGGGAACCGCGGCAACGCGGTCGGCGGGCTGGTCACGAGCATCATCGGCACCGTGCTCGGGGGCCTGGTGGTCGTGGCGTCGATCCTGGTGATCGCCTTCTACGGGTTCGTGTTCAGCGCCGCGACGATGGGCTGATCACAGCTCACAGCCGACGAGCACGGGCTCGTTGACGAGCTCGATGCCGTACGCCGCCCGCACGCCGTCGCGCACCTCGCGCGCGAGCGCGAGCAGCTCCTCGGTCGTGGCGCCGCCGCGGTTGGTGAGCGCCAGCGTGTGCTTGGTCGAGAGGCCGACCGGGCCGCGGTCGAGCCCGTAGCCCTTGCCGAACCCGGCGCGCTCGATCAACCAGGCGGCGCTGGTCTTCACCCGGCCGTCCGGCTGGGGGTACGCCGGCGCGCCCTCCGGGACGGCGTCGGGCTCGACGAACGGGTTGGTGAAGAACGAGCCGGCGCTCCAGGTGTCGTGGTCGCCGGCGTCGAGCACCATCCCCTTGCCGCCGCGCAGGCCGAGCACGGCCTCGCGCACCGCCGTCATCGGCGCCCGGCCACCGAGCTCCACGTCCAGCGTGCGCGCGAGCTCGGCGTACGCCACCGGCGCGCCGAGGGTGGCCTGCCGCATCAGGAACGTCACCTCGAGGACGACGTAGCGGCCGGGCTCCTGCTTGAACCGGCTGGTGCGGTAGCCGAAGCCGCAGTCCTCCGCGGCGAACGTGCGCTGGGCGCGGGCCTGCCGGTCCCAGGTGCGGACGCGGGCGATCGTCTGGGACACCTCCTGGCCGTAGGCGCCGACGTTCTGGATCGGGGTCGCGCCGACCAGGCCGGGGATGCCCGAGAGCGCCTCGATGCCGACCCAGCCCTTCTCGACCGCGAGGGCGACGAGGTCGTCCCAGCTCTCGCCCGCGGCGGCGGTGATCGTCACCGCGCCGAGGCAGGCGAGGTCGTCGGGGCTGTCGGCGTCGGCGCTGATGCCGCTGGTCGCCACCTCGACGACGGTGCCCGCGAAGCCCTCGTCGGCGACGACGAGGTTGCTGCCGCCGCCGAGCACGAGCAGCGGCTCACCCGCGTCGTCGGCCTCGGCGACGGCGGCGACCAGCTCCTGCTCGGTGGTCGCCCGGACCCAGCGACGGGCCGGCCCGCCGAGGCGGAGCGTCGTGTGGTCGGCCAGCAGCTCAGACACGCACGACCGCCGTGGGCGCCGCGAGCACCTTGGCGCCCTCGCAGGTCGCCGTGAGCGAGATCGTGGCGAGCCCGTCGGCGACGTCGACGACCTTCCCGGTCAGCTCGAGGCTCGTGCCCTCGTCGGGGACCACCACCATCCCGGCGAACCGGGCGCCGAGCTCGACGACCTCGGCGTCGCCGGTCCACTCGCGGACGGCGCGCGCGGCCAGCGCGAGGGTGAGCATGCCGTGCGCGATCACGCCGGGCAGGCCGACAGCGGCCGCGACCTCGGGGTCGAGGTGGATCGGGTTGGGGTCGCCGCTCGCGTCGGCGTAGGCCCGCAGGTCGGCGCGGGTGACGGGATAGCTCAGCGGCGCGAGCTCGGCGCCGGCCTCGAGCGCTGTCATGCCGCGTCCTCGACGTCGCGGTGGACGATGGTCGCGGTCGCCGTACAGACCAGGGCGCCGGTGTCGTCGGTGATCAGCGTCGTCGTCTTGTAGAAGTCGTTGGTGCGCACTCGGCGCACGCCGTCGACGGTCAGCACGGCTGACAAGGTGTCACCGACCCCGATCGACCGCTCGTAGACGAACTTCTCGTCGCCGTGGACGACCCGGCTGAGGTCGAGCCCCCCGGCGACCATGAACTCCGCCATCGCGTGGAAGGCCACCACGATGGGGAACGTCGGCGGGACCCGGTCGCCGGCCCAGCCGGTGGCGGCTGCGAAGTCGGCGACGGCCTCGCTGGTCACGGTGTACGGCGCCCGCGCCGCGAACTCGCGGCCCTCGAGCGACTCTGCGTCGGACGGGTCGGTCGGCATGGGGCAAGCGTAGGTGCCCGGGCCGCTGGGTAGGTTCGCGGGCATGTCGGTGCGGTCCCGGGTCCTGGTGGCCGCGCTGCTGCTCCTGCCGGTGCTCGCCGCGTGCTCGACCGACGAGTCCGACCACGGGCCGGGGACCGACCGCCCCTCGGGCTCGGGCACGGGCTCGGGCACGAAGACGGCCGGGTGCGGGCCGGTGGCATTCGACGAGGTCGCCGGCCGGCCGCCGTCGTACGTCGACGGCCCGATGAACGGCTTCCCCAACGACCACGCCGTCTGCGCAGCGGCGTGGCTACCGCGGACCGGCACGAAGTTCGTCCCGCAGGGACTCGTCGTCGAGGGCGGCACCGCGTGGGTGAGCGGCTACGACGGCGGCGGCGCGGTCGGGTCGCTCTACTGCCGCGTGCTGAAGGTCGACCTGGCGACCGGACGGAAGCTCGACGAGCGGGCGCCGGTCGGCGGGCAGATCGGGTTCCGCGACCCGGTGGACTGCCGCCACGGCGGCGGCCTGAGCCGCGACGAGCACGGGTTGTGGCTGGCCGAGAAGCGGCGGCTGTGGCTGCTGGACCCGCAGACCCTGGAGACGATCCGCGCGTGGGCGATCGTGCTTCCCGTGTGGGGCTCGTTCGTGGTGCATGACGACGCGGGCCGGATCGGGCTCGCCGGCTTCGCCGAGCACCGGCCCACCCGGATGCACTGGTTCGACGCCGACGACCTGCTGGCGCCCGGGGTGATCGAGGTGACCACCGGCCTGGCTGTCGGCGAGCAGCCGGTGCCGGCGCGGGGACAGGGTGCGTTCCACGCCGACCTGGGTCGCGGCCCGGCGAAGGTCTGGTTCGTCCGCTCGACCACGCGCTGCGGGATGCTCGACGGCGGCCCCCGCAGCCACCTCGGCTTCATCCCGGGCGCCGAGGGAGCGGCGGTCAGCGGGCGGTCGCTGTGGGTCGTGAGCGAGTCGACCAGTGCGCCGTACTTCCTCGACGGCGGGCGGCCGGTCGTGCCGGCCCTCGCCCGGTTCGACCTGCGCGGGATCGCGGAGTGGGAGCCGGCTCCCTGCGTTCCGTGACGCCGAGTCGGCTCATCTTCACGCCGGAAATGCAGCGAGTCGGCCCATCGTCACGCTCTGGGCGTGAAGATGAGCCGACTCGGCGAAAAGGTCAGCGGGTCTCGCGGTGCGCGGTGTGCGTCCGGCAGCGCGGGCAGAACTTCTTCAGCTCGAGCCGGTCGGGGTCGTTGCGCCGGTTCTTCTTGGTGATGTAGTTGCGCTCCTTGCAGTCCACGCACGCGAGCGTGATCTTGGGGCGAACGTCGGAGCTCTTGCTGGCCACGGGAAGTCCTTGTTTGTCTGACTGGTGTGTTGCTTCTGCGTCATCTGGCGTAGCGGGGGCGGGACTCGAACCCGCGACACCACGATTATGAGCCGTGTGCTCTAACCACCTGAGCTACCCCGCCAGGGGGTCCAGGCCCCTCCAGCTGGTGGTCAGTGGCGGCACCCGTGCTCCCAGAGCCCCTTTACGGAATCGAACCGTAGACCTTCTCCTTACCATGGAGACGCTCTGCCGACTGAGCTAAAGGGGCAACGACGGAGAACTATACGCACGCCCCGGCACCCGAGAAAAATCGGGGCGAGGGGCGGGTTCTCAGTCCTGGATCCGCGCGAAGGGGCGGGCCTCTTCCAGCTCGTAGGCGAGCTCGATCAGGGCTGCCTCCTGGCCCGGCGCGCCGCCGAACATCATCCCCTGCGGGAGCCCGTTGGCTGTGGTCGCGAGCGGCAGCGAGATGGCCGGCGCGCCGGTCACGTTCTGCCAGGGCGTGAAGGCCACCCAGTCCTGCAGGCGGTCGATGATCGTCTCGTAGTCCAGGGTCGGGTCGAGGTGGCCGACGCGCGGCGTCTCGGTCGCCAGCACCGGCGTGAGGCTGACGTCGTACTTGGCGTAGAGGTGCTCCGCCTGCCCCTCGGCGCGCTTGAGCCGCGCGATCGTGCCGGGGAGCCGGTGCGCGTTGCGCAGCGCGTGGCGGGCGAGCCCCAGGGTGAGGTTGTCGTGGCTGGCGCGACGCCAGCTGCGGCCGTGGACGAGCCGGCCGGGACCGAGCATCGCGAGCGAGAGCGAGCCCCAGTAGAGGACGAAGTCCTCGGCGAAGGACGGCTTCACCGGCACCTCGACCTCGACGACTGTGTGCCCGAGGTCCTCGAGCAGCCGGGCGGTCTCCTCGGTGAGCGCCGTCGTCTCCTTGTCGGCGCCGCGACCGACGCCGCTGGTGTTGAGGCCGACCCGGAGCCGCTTGCGGCCCGGGCGGGTGAGGTCGCCGATCGGCGGGAGGTGGAGCGGCCGGTAGATCTTCTCGGCCTCCCGGAGGAACGCGGCCGTGTCGCGCACGCTGCGGGTCAGCACGCCGTCGGAGACGATCTTGATCGGCATGTCGCGGAACTGCTTGTCCTGCGCGAGCCGGGCCCGGGTCGGCTTCAGCCCCACCAGCCCGTTGACCGACGCCGGGATCCGGATCGAGCCGCCGCCGTCGTTGGCGTGGGCGAGAGGTACGGCGCCCGCCGCCACCATCGCGGCGGAGCCGGAGCTGGACGCGCCTGCCGTGTGGTCGGTGTCCCACGGGCAGCGGACCGGTCCGAGCCGCGGGTGCTCGGCCGACGCGCTGAAGCCGTACTCGGACAGCTGCGCCTTGCCGAGCGTGATGAGCCCGGTGCCGAGGTACATCCGCGCGAAGTCGCCGTCGCGCTTGGCGGGGCGCGGGTCCCACGCGTCGGTGCCGTGCATGGTCGGCATGCCCGCGACGTCGACGTTGTCCTTGACGAAGGTCGGCACCCCGGAGAAGTAGCCGGGCCGGGGGTCGCGCGCCTCCGCGCGGGCCCGGTCGTAGGCCGGGAACGCCACCGGGTTGAGCGTCGCGGCCACCTTCTCCGTGCGGCTGATCGCGGCCTCGACCACCTCCGCCGCCGAGACCTTGCCGCCGTGGAGCGCCTCGACCAGCCCGACGGCGTCGAGGTCACCGAGGGCGTCGTCGCCGAACGCGTGCACCTTCTTCATGCGAGCACGTTAGCGACCGGCGCGGTGGCAGCCGGGAAGATGCGGGTCGAAGACGCCGATCGCCTGCATCAGGGCGAACATCGTGGTCGGCCCGACGAAGACGAAGCCGCGCTTCTTGAGGGCCTTCGACAGCGCCACCGACTCGGGCGAGGTGGTCGCGGTCGGCGGCGGCGGCTGCTCGGGCGCGAAGCCCAGGACGAGCTGCTCCAGACCCCCGTCTGCCCGCAGCGCCACGGTCGCCCGCGCGTTGATGATGGTCGCGTCGATCTTGCGGCGGTTGCGCACGATGCGGGCGTCGGCCATCAGCCGCTCGACGTCGGCGTCGTCGAAGGCCGCGATCGCGTCGGCGTCGAAACCGGCGAAGGCCTCGCGAAAGGCGGGCCGCTTGGCGAGGATCGTCGACCACGACAGCCCGGACTGGAACGCCTCGAGGGTGAGCCGCTCGAGGTAGGCGGACTCCCCCTCGACCGGGAGGCCCCACTCGTTGTCGTGGTAGTCGCGCATCGGCCCCGGGCCGCCGGCCCAGGGGCAGCGGGCGACGCCGTCGTCACCGATCGAGGGATTCATGGGGCCATCGTGGCCGAGCCCGCCGACAGGCGGGTACGCCGGCCCGCAGGCCTCAGCTCCGCGTCCGCAGTCGCGCGTTGGGCAGCGGCGGGGCCGGGATCCAGTCGAGGTCGCCCTCGGTCACCCCGAACCGGCCGTCGGTGCGGTCGGGCACCTGTGCCTGCCAGGCGTCGCGGTAGGCGACGACCTCCTCGTGGGTGCGCCCGACGAAGTTCCACCACATCACGATCGCCTCGCCGAACGGCGGCCCGCCGAGCACGAGGACCCGCGCACCCTCCGCGCCGGCCTCCAGCGCGAGGCGGTCGCCGCCGGGCGGGACGTAGGCGAGATCGTTCGCGGAGGCGTCGGTGCCCGCGACGCGCACCGAGCCGAGGTCGACGAGGACCCCGTGCTCGTACGTCGGGTCCACGTCGAGGTCGAGGACGGCACCCGGGTCGAGCACCATCTCTGCGCCGAGCAGCGGCGTGAACGTCGCGACCGGCGACGTACGGCCGAGCAGCGAGCCGAGGAACACCCGGCCCCGCCAGCCGTCGCCGGCGACCTCGTCGGGCGCGTAGTGCTCGAAGCCGGGCGCGGTGTCACGGGCCGCGTCGGGGAGGGCGACCCACAGCTGGGCGCCGTGGAGGACCGTCGTGTCGGCCGTCGAGACCTCGGAGTGGCTGATGCCGTGGCCGGCGGTCATCAGGTTGACCTCGCCCGGCAGCACCATCGCCCGGTTGCCGGCGCTGTCGCGATGCTCGATCTCGCCCTGGAACAGCCAGCTGACCGTCTGCAGCCCCGTGTGCGGGTGCGGCGCGACCGTCATCCCGCCGGACTCGCTGACCGGGTCGGGCCCGTAGTGGTCGAGGAAGCACCAGGCTCCGATCAGGGAGCGCTGGCGCTGCGGGAGGGTACGGCGGACGCTCATCGCCCGCGGTCCGCCGAGCGGTACCTCCCGCGGGGTCATGATCTCGACCGTCGTGGACTCGGCGCCGGTGCAGACCATCTCGTCCGGGCGCGCCTCCGGGTTGCTCACGCGAGGAACGTTAGTCGGCGGGGCTCGCCGCCGCCTCGAGCCGGACGACCACGCCCTTCGAGGTCGGGCACTGGCTCCCCTCCGCGGTGGAGTCGAGCGGCACCAGCTCGTTGGCCTCGGGGTAGTAGGCCGCCGCGCACCCTCGCGGCTGGTCGTAGCCGACGACCCGGAAGCCGCGGGCCCGGCGCTCCTCCTCGTCCCACTCGCTGACCAGGTCGACCAGGTCGCCCTCGGCATGGCCCAGGGCAGCGAGGTCCTCGGGGTGCACGAAGACCACGCGCCGGCCGCCCTTCACGCCGCGGTAGCGGTCGTCGAGACCGTAGATGGTGGTGTTGAACTGGTCGTGCGACCGCAGGGTCTGCAGCAGCAGGCGTCCCTCCGGGACGGACAGGACCTGCAGCGGGCTGGTCGTGAAGACCGCCTTCTGCTCCGGAGTCGGGAAGGTGCGGGAGTCGCGCGGCGGGTGGGGCATGACGAATCCGCCCGGCTGGTCGACGCGCAGGTCGTAGTCGGTGCAGCCCGGCACCACGCGGGCGATGCGGCGCCGTACCGCCCCGTAGTCGGCACGGAAGTCGGCCCACGGGATCGCGGCGCCCGGCGAGCCGGGCTCGAACAGCGCCTCGGCGAGCGAGCACACGACGTCGACCTCGGAGCGGAGGTGGGGCGAGGCCGGCGTGAGCGGACCGCGCGAGGTGTGGACCGCCGACATCGAGTCCTCGACCGTGACCCGCTGCTCGCGGCCGCCGGTCCGGTCGCGCTCGCTGCGCCCGAGGACGGGCAGGATCAGCGCGGTGCGACCGGGCACGACGTGGGACCGGTTGAGCTTCGTGGAGGCCTGGACCGTGAGGTCGGCGTTGCGCATCGCCTGCTCGGTGACGTGGGTGTCGGGTGCGGCCTTGACGAAGTTGCCGCCCATCGCGACGAACACCTTCGCGCGGCCGTCGCGCAGGGCGCGGATCGACTCGACCGTGTCGAAGCCGTCGTGGCGCGGCGGCGAGAACCCGAACTCCGCCTCCAGCGCGTCAAGGAAGGCCGGCGGCGGCGCGTCCCAGATCCCCATCGTCCGGTCGCCCTGCACGTTGGAGTGACCGCGGACCGGGCACAGCCCGGCCCCCGGCTTGCCGATGTCGCCGCGCAGCAGCGCCAGGTTGGCGATCTCCTTGATCGTCGCGACGGCGTGCCGGTGCTGGGTGATCCCCATCGCCCAGCACCAGACCGTGGCGCTGGAACCCTCCAGGAGCCGCGCCCCCGCCTCGATCTGGTCGCGCGTCAGGCCGGTCGCGTCGTGCACGGTCGGCCAGTCGAGCGAGCGCAGCCCCTCGGCGTACGAGGCGAAGCCGGTGGTGTGCGCCTCGATGAACGCCTCGTCGACCGCGCCCCACTCGAGGAGCAGGGCGCCGAACGCCTGGAACAGCGCGAGGTCGCCGCCGACCTTGACCGGCAGGTGGAGGTCGGCGAGCTCGGTGCCGGGTCCGACGACGCCGCGAGGGCGTTGCGGGTTCTTGAAGCGGGTGAGCCCGGCCTCGCGCAGCGGGTTGATCGCCAGGATCCGGGCGCCGCGATCCTTGGCGGCCTCGAGCGCCGAGAGCATCCGCGGGTGGTTGGTGCCGGGGTTCTGGCCGGCGACGACGATGACGTCGGCGCTCTCGACGTCGTCGAGGCTGACCGAGCCGGTGCCGGCGCCGATCGTCTCCTGCAGCGCGACCGACGTCGACTCGTGGCACATGTTCGAGCAGTCGGGAAGGTTGTTGGTGCCGTAGGCGCGGACCAGGAGCTGGTAGGCGAAAGCGGCCTCGTTGGAGGTGCGCCCCGAGGTGTAGAAGACGGCCTCGTCGGGGCTCGCGAGCCCGCGCAGGTGCTCGGCCACGAGCGCGAACGCCTCGTCCCAGCCGATCGGCCGGTAGTGGGTGTCACCCGGCCTCAGCACGACCGGCTCGGTGATCCGGCCCTGCTGACCGAGCCAGAAGTCGCTGTGCCCCGCCAGCTCCGCGACGGGATGGGCCGCGAAGAAGTCGCGGTCGACCCGGCGGGCCGTCGCCTCCTCGGCCACCGCCTTCACGCCGTTCTCGCAGAACTCGGCGGTGTGCCGGTGCTCGGGGTCGGGGTCCGCCCACGCGCAGCCCGGGCAGTCGTAGCCGTCGGGCTGGTTGAGCTTGAGCAGGCTGCGGGCCGACCGCACCACGCCCATCTGCTCGGCGGCTCGCTTCAGCGCCACCGCGACGGCGTGCGGCCCCGCCACCGCATCGGGCACCGACCCCACCTCGAGGTCGGACTCGTCGTACTCCGTGCGCGGGGCTCCCCGCCGCAACAGGCCCATGCGGCCATCCTTGCCCGCGCCTCCAACCCGACGTGAGAAGGAGCACGTCGCGGGCACTCGACACCGGACCTCCACCCCGGCGTAGCGATCCGTTCACCGGCCCCGGCGAAGGTCGCCACGTGCGCATCGCCCAGCTGGCCAACTTCGTCGGGGCGGCGTCGGGAGGGATGAAGACCGCTCTGGCCGAGCTCGGCCGCGGTTATGTCGATGCCGGCGTCGACCGGATGCTCGTCATCCCCGGCCCCGTCGACTCCGCGGAGACGACCGATCACGGCGAGGTGGTGCAGATCCGGGCGCCGCGGGTCGGGGGCGGCTACCGCCTGATCGTCGAGCCGTGGCGGATCGTCGACACCCTCGAGCGGTTCGCGCCGACCTCGATCGAGTGGAACGACAAGCTGACGCTGCTCCCCGTCGCCTGGTGGGCGCGCCGCGCCGGCGTCCGCTCGATCTGCCTCTCGCACGAGCGGCTCACCGACATGTTCGCGATGCGCAGCGGCAAGCCGACGACGTCGAAGGTCTCGATCGGCGTGGTCAACCGGCTGGTCGTCCGCAGCTTCGACACTCTCGTGGTGACGTCCCGCTACGCGCAGCGCGAGTTCCAGCACCTCGCCGATGCCGCGGGCTGCCCGGTCGAGCGGGTGCCGCTCGGTGTCGACCTCGACGCCTTCCGGCCGCACGCCGGCGAGGCGGTGTCCGACGGAACGCTGCGGCTCACCCACGTCGGACGGCTGTCCCGGGAGAAGTCGCCGCACCTCGCGGTCGCCACCGCCGTCGAGCTCCACCGCCGGGGTGTGCCCGTGCAGATGGACGTGTACGGCGAGGGACCGCACCTCGACGAGCTCGAGGACATCGCCCGCGGCGCACCGGTGACGTTCCACGGCTTCGTCGACGGTCGCGAGGAGCTCAGCCGCCGGATCGCCGCCGCCGACATCGCGCTCTCGGTGTGCCCCGGCGAGACGTTCGGCCTGGCCGTCCTCGAGTCGCTCGCCAGCGGCACCCCGGTCGTCACCGCGTCCCGCGGCGGCGCCCGCGAGCTGGTCGACGGCCGCTGCGGAGCGTGGGGTCAGCCCGACCCGGTCTCGTTGGCCGACGCCGTCCTCGAGCTCGCGGCCCGGCCGGCCGCGGAGCGCCGTACGGCGGCGCGCCTGCGGGCCGAGCAATTCCCGTGGTCACGCACCGTCGAGAGCATGCTCGCGATCCACGCCGGTGACGGCGTCGCGGCCGCGACCGCCTGACCCCGGCCGCACCCACCACGCGGCCCACGCCGCGACCACCAGCGCTGCCAGCAGGTAGGCGTTGCCCACCACGTGCGCGGCCAGGCCCCAGTCGTGCTCACGCTCGGCCCCGTGCGGGAACCACCACCCCGGCGCCGCGACGAACACCGCCGCCCACGCCAGCCCCCACCGCCACGACCGCGCGACCAGGGCCACCCCCACGAGCAGCGCCCACACCCAGTGGTGCGTCCACGAGATCGGCGACGCCACCAGCATCGACAGCCCCGCCAGCCCGGTCCCGAGCACCCGGTCCCCCGAGCGCCACACCCGCGCCGCCACCACCAGCACTCCCACCGCGAGCACCCCGGCGACCGCCACCCACAGCACCCGCGGCGGCTCGCCGTCCAGTAGCCGCGCCAGCGCCCCGTAGACCGACTGGTTCCCCGCGTACGCCGGCCCCCCGACCCGCCCCGGGTCGCTGATCGCCTCGCTCCAGAACACCCACGCCGTCCCCGGCAGCACGACGAACCCCACCGCCACGGTGACCAGGAACGCCCCGACGGCCCGCCCCGCAGCCGTCCGTCGCCCGACGAGCACGAGCATCACCACGAACACCAGCGGAGTCAGCTTGATCCCGGCAGCGAGCCCGACCAACACCCCCGCCCACCGCCGGTCCGGCACCAGCAGGTCCACCACGACCAGCAGCATCAGCAGCAGGTTGACCTGACCGAACGCCAGCGTGAGCCACACAGGCTCCAGCACCACACAAGCAGCAGCAACCCCGACCACCGCGGCCGCTGAGCTGGGCCGGCACGCCCACCCGGGGTCCCGCGACCCGGCGCCCTCCGGGCGATTTCGCGACGACGCGCCGGCGCCCCGACCGAAGAAGCGCGCAACCACCGAGCGCCGCCGCGCGGCGGAGCGACCAAGCCCGGAGGACGCCGGGTCGCGGGGCCCCGGGCCTCGCACGCGCCGGCCCACCTCACCCACCGCAATCCCGACGACAGCGACCAGCGCCCCCACGGACAGCACGGTCCAGAGAGAGGAAGCGACCACACCCGGCAACACGGCCAGCGGCGCCATGAGCAGGGCCGCCACCGGCGGATAGGTGAACGGCAGATCAGTGACCGGGTCCCGCCCGCCGTACAGCGGGAGTCCGTCGAGCGCCGCCCGCCCGCCGTACCGGTACACCTCGAGATCGAGCAACCCTCGC
Source organism: Nocardioides thalensis (assembly GCF_013410655.1). Taxonomy (NCBI): domain Bacteria; kingdom Bacillati; phylum Actinomycetota; class Actinomycetes; order Propionibacteriales; family Nocardioidaceae; genus Nocardioides; species Nocardioides thalensis. The sequence continues at coordinate 415,327 of NZ_JACCFP010000001.1, read as the reverse complement.
GTCTGGTCGAGCACGACCCCCGCGACCCCGGCAGCCGCGAGCGCCAGCCCGAACGGCCACCACCGAGTCACGACGACACGAGCCAACGCGACGCCGCGATCCGCTCCATCCGCTCCCGCGCCCGGCGGGTCAGCAGCAGCACCGGCACCAGCACCGCGAGCGTCATGCAGCCGAGGACGATCGCCAGGTAGGCGCCGTGCAGCGAGGAGTCGAGCGGCGCGACCAGCCCGAAGATCACCGACAGGGACAGCAGCGACAGCATCGCGATCCGGCCCAGCTTCATCGCCGCGAGGAACGGTGGGAGCACCAGGAAGTACCAGAGGTGCACCACCGGGCAGAGCACCACGAACGCGCCGGCGGTCACCGCCGCGGCGCCCACGCCGGCGGCACGGTCGCCGGTGCGCCACCGGAGTGCGACCCATCCGAGGACGCCGAGGATCCCGAGCATCCCGAGCCCGCGGATGAAGTCGCGGAACACGGCCGGCTCCAGCCCGAGGCCGAGCAGGCCGGCCAGCCAGTCGAGGATCCCGCCGGTCAGCGTCGTGATCGACAGCGGGGTGTTGATCGTGCCGGGGACGGTGAGCGCCTCGATCCAGCCGCTGCCCAGCCCGGTGGCGGCTCCCAGGCCGAAGAGCACCGCGAGCGACACCAGGCCGACGAGCGCGAGCCGCTTGATCCGGTCGAGCAGGGTCGCCGCGACCGGCAGCGTCACCAGGGCGACGGCGATGCAGACCAACCCACCGGGCACCTTGACCGCGGCGGCGAGGCCGCCGAGGGCGGCGCCCCAGACCCAGCCGCGCTCGACCGCCACCACGAGCGCGACGGCCATCAGTCCCACCATCAGCAGGTCGTTGTGGAGTCCGCCCACACCATTGGCGATCATCAGCGGTGAGACCAGCACGATCGCCGACGCGAGAGCCGGGTTGACGCCCGTCCACGCCGCCATCCGCGGCACCGCCCACGCGAGCATCAGCAGGCCGGCGAGCGCCAGCCCGCGGTGGGCGATCGCGAGCATCCACGGGTTGCCCGTCGCGCCGGCGAACAGCTCGCCGAAGACCAGCGGGAGCGGGCCGTACGGCGTAGCGGTGTCGAGCCACATCGGGTCGACCGCCTGCACGATCGGGTCGGGCTCCCAGTGGAAGGGCGCCCAGTCGCCCTGCGGCTTGAGCACCTCCGGGCCGTGCTCGTACGGCGACAGGCCGACCTGCGCGAGCATCCCCTGCGCGGCGTACGACCAGCCGTCGCGGGAGAACAGCGGCGGCGCCAGCACGAGCGGCGCCGACCAGAGCATCGTGGCGAAGCGCACCAGGTCGAGCGCGTCCACGCGGTCCTCGCCCTCGGCGAGCGCCACGTGGCGGCACAGTGCGAGCCAGGCGCTCGCCAGCAGGCCGAGCCCGATCAGCACCACCGTGAGTGCGGACATCCGGCCTGCCTCCGCGCCACGCAGCGCTTCGAGCAGCCCCGAGCGCAGCACCGGCGCCGACGGGGGGAGCACGGAGACGACGAGACCACCGAGCAGCACCAGCACGCTGCCGACGAGGCCACGGACGAGGATCACGTGCGGACGGTAGGGCGGGAGCACGACGCGGAGTTGAACGGCACGGCAACCCGTCGCGACATCCTCCCGAAGGACGAACCTGCTGTGAACGGAGCCGTTTTCTGCCTTCCACGAGGGTCGGGAAGGTCTAGATTGAGCGGCACCCGGGCGGGTCCGCCCGCCCCGTTTTCATGAAGGAGTCCCCTATGTCGGGCAACCAGCCGCCTCCCCCGCCGAACTTCGGCGGCCCGCCCCCGCCGCAGCCTCCGGGCGGCGGCGTACCGCCGCAGCCGCCGGGTGGCGGTGGGTACGGCGGTCCTCCGCAGCCTCCCGGTGGCGGTGGGTACGGCGGTCCTCCCCAGCCTCCCGGTGGTGGCTACGGCGGCGCACCGGTCGGGGGCAGCGCTCCCGACGTGGGCACCGTGGTCAGCTGGTCGTGGGCCAAGTTCCAGGCCAACATGAGCCAGATGATCATCGCCGCGCTGGCGATCTTCATCGGCGCGCTGGTCATCCTCGGGGTCGGGTTCTTCCTCGTGTTCGCCGTGCTCGCCGGCGACGGGCTGGAGTGCGTCGACCGCGACTCGTTCGGCTACTGCACCGAGTACGACACCGGCGGCGCCGGGTTCTTCGTGACGATGCTCGTCATGGCCCTGACCTTCGGGCTGTTCTTCGTCTACGCCCAGGTCGTCGGGTCCGGGATGATCCGCGGGATGCTCGGGGTCACCAACGGGCTGCCGTTCAAGGCCGGCGACGTCTTCAAGTTCCAGAACCTCGGCCCGGTCATCGTGCTCAGCCTCCTGATCGGCGCGGGTGTCGCGATCGGCTCGATCCTCTGCTACGTCCCCGGCCTGATCTTCGGGTTCGCCAGCCAGTACGCGCTGTACTTCCTGATCGACAAGAACCTTTCGCCGGTCGACTCGATCAAGGCCAGCTTCAACCTGGTCAAGGACAACCTGGGCCCGACGATCATCTGGTACCTGGTCAGCCTGCTGATCATCCTGGTCGGCGAGCTCGTCTGCCTGGTCGGCCTGCTGGCCGCCATCCCGGTGGTCCTCCTCGGCACCGCCTACATGTACAAGAGCCTCACCGGCCAGGCCGTCGCCGCCTGACCGAGCAGCTCGCAACACCACGACGGGGCGCCATCCGGATCACCGGTTGGCGCCCCGCTCGTCGTCGGGGACCGTTAGCCTCGCGGGCCATGGGGCTGCTCACGCCGATCGCCGTCAAGCTCGGGTCGTTCTCCTGGATGCCGCGGCTGCTGCCGCAGATCACCTGGATCGACAAGCAGCTGCAGCGGCTGACCCGCGGCCGGGTCGCGCTGGTCGGGCTCGCCGGGCTGCCGAGCCTGATGCTCACGGTGAAGGGCCGGAAGTCCGGCATCGCGCGGTCCACTCCCTTGCTCTGCGTGCCGTACGGCGCCGACTGGCTGATCGCGGGGTCGTCCTTCGGCGCGCCGAAGCCGCCGGTGTGGGCGGCCAACCTGCGGGCCTCCGAGACGGCGCAGATCCGCTACGGCGGCCGCGACCTGACGGTGACCTGGCGGGAGCTGGAGGGCGACGAGCGGGACAGGGCGTGGTCGGCGATGAACGTCATCTGGCCCAACTACCAGCGCTACCAGGACACCACCGATCGGGTGATCCCGGTCTTCCAGCTCTCGAAGATCTGACGTTTCCGCTGGTCGGGAACGATTTCCACTGAGGTCAGGCTGGCCTTACCGTTCCCCTGTGACCGCCCAGCCCGGGGAGTCGGCGCCGCCGCCGACCCAGCGCACGGCACTCGGGTTCGCCGCCGATCTGGACCGCCACGGAGACAGCCCTGCGCTCGTCACCGCCGGCGGCGTCCTGTCGTACGCCGACCTCGCCGACCGGGTCGCGGCGCACCGGGTCGCGCTCGGCACCGAGCAGCGACTGGTCACCCTGCGCCCGCAGCCGTCGGTCGGGTTCGTCGTCGACTACCTCGCCGCGCTGGCCGGCGGGCACGCCGTACTCCTGACCAATGACGAGACCGTCGCCGACGCCTACGCGAGCGAGTCGCCGGCCCTGCATCCCGACCTGCGGCTGCTGCTCAGCACGTCCGGGTCGACCGGGTCGCCCAAGCTGGTGCGACTCTCGGCGACCAACCTGCAGAGCAACGCGGAGGCGATCGCCGCCTACCTGCGGCTCACGTCGGCCGACGTCGGGCTGACCACGCTGCCGCTCGACTACTGCTACGGCCTCAGCGTGCTGCACTCCCACCTCGCCGTAGGAGCGTCCGTGGTGCTCACGGACCGCTCGGTGACCGACCCCGCGCTCTGGAGCACCGCCCGCGAGCACGGCGTCACCAGCTTCGCCGGCGTGCCGTACACGTTCGACCTGCTCGACGCCGCCGGGTGGCCCGAGCTGCCCTCGCTGCGCCTCGTGACCCAGGCGGGCGGTCGGATGGCGCCCGACCGCGTGCGCGAGGTCGCGGCCCGCGGGCGACGCGACGGCTTCGAGCTGTTCGTGATGTACGGCCAGACCGAGGCGACCGCCCGGATGGCGTACCTGCCGCCGCAGCTCGCCGAGGAGCAGGCCGGCGCGATCGGCGTGCCGATCCCCGGAGGGCACCTGCGCGTCGACCCGGTCGAGGGCGCCGAGCCCGGCGTCGGCGAGCTCGTCTACACCGGCCCCAACGTGATGATGGGCTACGCGCACTCCGTCGCCGACCTGGCGCGCGGACCCGAGCTGGTCGAGCTCCGCACCGGCGACCTGGCGCGCGTCAACGACGCCGGCCTGTTCGAGATCGCCGGCCGCAAGAGCCGGTTCGCGAAGATCTTCGGCCAGCGCATCGACCTCGACCGGGTCGAGGCGCTGCTGGCGCTCGACCACCTGACGGTCGCCTGCGCCGGGGCCGAGGAGCTGGAGCAGCTGGTGGTCGCCGTGTGCGGCCCTGCTGCACCCGACCTGATCGCCGATCGCGTGCACGCGGCCTGCGGCCTGCCCCCTCGCGCCGTCCGGGTGGTGCCGGTCGACGACCTCCCCCGCCTGCCCAACGGCAAGGTCGACCAGCGCGCGGTCGCCTCGCTCGCCGCCACGGCGCCGCCCGGCAGCGTCGCGGCCGCGACCCCGCTCGACTCCCTCGTCGCGCTCTACCGCGACGTCCTCGGCAACGACCTCGTCGCCCCCCACGAGTCGTTCGTGACTCTCGGAGGCGACTCGCTGTCCTACGTCGAGCTGTCCCTCGAGCTCGAGTCACGTCTCCGCTCGGTGCCCGACGACTGGCCGACCCGCACGATCGGCGAGCTCGCCCTGCTGGCGACCGACCGGCGGCACCGCTTCTGGGCGAAGGTCGAGACCGGTATCTGGCTGCGGGCGGTCGCGATCGTCCTGATCGTCGGCACCCACACCAACCTGTTCCACATCGCCGGGGGCGCGCATGTGCTGCTCGCGGTCGTCGGCGCCAACTTCGCCCGCTTCCTCCTCGGCGGGGACGACACCGCTGCGCGCCGCCGCCGGGTGCTGCGCGGCGCGGCCCGGATCGCCGTACCCGCCGCCGCGTGGACGCTCGCGGTCTGGGTGACCGTCGGCGACTACGGGTGGCGCAACGTGCTGCTCGTCAACCAAATCCTCGGCGGGTCGCGGTGGGCCGAGCCGGCCTGGCACTTCTGGTTCATCGAGGTCGTCCTCCACCTGCTGCTCGTCTTCGGGCTGCTGCTCTCGGTGCCGCGCGTGCTCGCCCTCGACCGACGGCACCCCTTCTGGTTCCCCTTCGCCCTGCTGGTCGCGTCGCTGGTGCCGCGGTACGTCGCCGAGCTGGCCGCGCGCGACCTGATCCACACGTCCTCCTTCGTCGCCTGGCTGTTCCTCGCGGGCTGGGTGTCGGTGCGCACGACCACGACGGCGCAGCGCTGGCTGTTGTCGGCGGCCGTGCTGGCGGCACTGCCGGGGTTCTTCGGGAGCGAGGCGCGCACCGTCGCGGTCGCTGTCGGGCTGCTGCTCGTCGTGTGGGTGCGCTCGGTGCCGTGGCCGCGGGCGGCCGTCGCGCCCCTGGGCGTGCTGGCGTCCAGCACCCTCGCGATCTACCTCACCCACTGGCAGGTCTACCCCTACCTCGAGCACCGCTGGCCGCTCGGCGGCCTGCTGGCCTCGCTCGCGCTCGGCGTCGCCGTCTGGTGGCTCGCCGGCCTCGTCTCGTTCGCCGCCCGCCGCGAGTGGCAGCGGCTCCGCGTCCCCCACCTCCGCACCATCCGACAGAAGGAAGCCTGATGCGCATCACCCGTCCCCTGCTCGGCCTCACCGGCCTGGCGCTCGTGTCGCCGCTCCTCGCCGCGTGCGGCGGCGACGCCGACCTGGTCATCTACTCCGGGCGCAACGAGGAGCTCGTCGGCGGCATCATCGAGGAGTTCGAGGAGCAGGAGGGCATCGAGGTCGAGGTGCGGTACGGCGACACCGCCGAGCTCGCGGCGCAGGTCGCCGAGGAGGGCGACTCCTCCCCTGCCGACGTGTTCTTCTCCCAGGACGCCGGCGCGCTCGGTCTGCTCTCCGAGGAGGGACTGCTCACCGACCTCTCCGAGGACGACCTGGGCCGGGTGCCCGAGGTCTACGCGTCGACCGAGGGCGACTGGGTCGGCGTGACCGGCCGCGTGCGCGTCATCGCCTACGACCCCGACCAGGTCGAGGAGTCCGAGCTGCCCGACGACGTCGCGGCGTTCACCGAGCCCGAGTGGCGCGGCCGGGTCGCGATCGCCCCTACCAACGCGTCGTTCCAGACGTTCATCACCGCGATGCGCGTCAACGACGGCGAGGAGGCCGCCCGCGCGTTCCTCGAGGGCCTGATCGCCAACGACGTGGAGATCTACGAGCACAACCTGGCGATCCTCGACGCCCTCGAGGCCGGCGAGGTCGAGGTCGGCCTGATCAACCACTACTACCTGCACGAGAAGAAGATCGAGCTCGGTGAGGAGAACGTCCGCACGCAGCTGAAGTTCCTCCCGCCCGGCACCGCCGGTGCTCTCGTCAACGTCGCCGGCGTGGGTGTCCTCGAGGGCGGCTCCGACAACGAGCACGCCGACGCGTTCGTCGAGTACCTCCTCTCCGACGAGACCCAGGCGGAGTTCGTGGAGGTGACCGGCGAGTACCCGCTGGTCGACGGCGTCGAGCCCCCGGCCGACGTCCCGCCGCTGGAGGAGCTGGGCGGCGGCACCGGCATCGACCTCGGCGAGCTGTCCTCGCTCGACGAGACCGTCGACCTGCTGACCGAGGTCGGTCTCATCTGAGCACCCTCGCCGCCCATCGACCGGACCGCCCGCCCCGCCTCCTCGTCGCGGTTGCGCTGCTCTGCGCGGCCGCGGCGGCGTGCCCGATCGCCTACCTGGCGATCCGCACGGCGCAGGCGGGTTGGTCCGACGTACGCCCGCTGCTGCTGCGCGACCGGACCCTCGAGCTGGGGCTCAACTCGCTCGCGCTGTGCGGGTCGGTCGCGCTCGGCTCGCTCGTCATCGGCATCCCGACCGCGTGGCTGGTCACCCGGGCGCGGCTGCCGTGGGCAGGTTTCTGGCGGGTGGTAGCGGCGCTTCCCCTCGCGATGCCGTCGTACGTCGCCGCGTACGCCTGGCTCACGTTCGTGCCCGGCCTGCACGGCTACTGGGGCACCGTGCTCGTGCTGACGCTGGTCTCGGCGCCGTACGTGACACTGCCCGTCGCCGCCGTGCTGCGCCGCGCCGACACCGACGTCGAGGACGTCGCCCGCACCCTCGGCATGGGCCCCACGCGCGCGGCGGTCGCCACGCTGCTCCCTCAGGTGCTGCCCGCCGCGACCGCGGGCGCGCTGCTCGCGGCCCTCTACGCGCTCTCCGACTTCGGCGCCCCGGCGCTGATGCGGCACCAGGTCTTCACCTACGGCATCCAGCACGCCTACAAGATCGGCTTCGACCGCACCCTCGCCGCCGTGATGGCTCTGGTGCTCGCGGCGATGGCGCTCGCGGTCGTGCTCGGCGAGCGGCTGTTCCGCGGCCGCGCCGAGCGGCGCGGTGCCTCGGGCTCCGGCGGCGTCCCCGCGCCCCCGCGCAGTCTCGGTCGCGGCCTGCCCGTCGCGCTGGCGCTGCTCGGCATCGTCGCCGTGGCGACCCTCGGCGTGCCCGCCGCCGCACTCGCGGTCCAATCGGCGGAGTCGCTCTCCACCGGTGTCGTCTGGGACGAGCTGGGCGGCGCGGCCGCGCAGACGGTCGCCCTCTCTGCGGCCGGCGCCGCGCTCACGGTCCTGCTCGCGCTACCGATCGGGATCCTCGCGGGCCGCTTCCGCGGCCGGGTCGCGGCATCGATCGAGTCGGCGTCCTACCTCGGCAACGCGATCCCGGGCATCGTCGTCGGCCTCGCGCTGGTGTTCCTGACCATCAACCTGCTGCCCGGGCTCTACCAGACCTCGGTGGCGCTCGCTGCGGCGTACGCCGTGATGTTCCTGCCGAAGGCCGTGGGCGCCGTGCGCACCGGCGTGCAGCAGGTGCCGCGCGACGTCGAGGAGGCGGCGCGGGTGCTGGGCCGCGGCCCGGTCCGGGTCTGGGCGACGGTCACCGCCCGGATCGCCTCCCCGGGGATCGCCGCCGGCGCGCTGTTGGTCATGCTGACCGCCATGAAGGAGCTGCCCGCCACGCTGATGCTGCGGCCGATCGGCGTCGAGACCCTGGCGACCGAGCTGTGGTCGAAGAGCGCCGTCGGGTCGTACGGCGCAGCCGCGCCCTACGCGGTCTCGCTGGTGCTCGTCGCCGCGCTGCCGGCGTACCTCCTGTCGCGCCCGGGCACCGAGCGGGGAGCAGCCTCGTGAGCGCGGTGGAGGTGCGCAACCTGGTGGCCGCCTACGACACCGCCCCGGTGCTGCACGGGGTGTCGCTCACCGTCGAGCCGGGTGCTGTGGCCGCGGTGCTCGGGCCGAGTGGCTCCGGGAAGTCGACGCTGCTGCGGGTCCTGGCCGGGCTCCACCGGCCGGTCTCCGGGTCGGTCACGATCGGCGACCGGCTCGTCGACGACGCCGCGGCGACGTTCGTGCCGCCCGAGCGGCGCGGCATCGGGCTGGTCCCGCAGACGGGCGCCCTGTTCCCGCACCTGACCGTCGCCGGCAACGTCGGTTTCGGGTTGCGCGACAGCGGAGGCGGGGCCAGCCGGCCCGACCGGGCCGCGCGCCGGCAGCGGGTCGCCGACCTGCTCGAGCTCACCGGCCTCGCCGAGCTGGCCCGGAGGATGCCGCACCAGCTCTCCGGTGGCCAGCGGCAGCGGGTGGCGCTCGCCCGCGCCCTCGCGCCCGACCCGCATCTCGTGCTGCTCGACGAGCCGTTCACCGCGCTCGACGCCGGGCTCCGGGTGAGCCTCCGCGCGGAGGTGCTGCGGATCCTGCGCGCGGCCGGGGCGACCGCCCTCCTCGTCACCCACGACCAGGCGGAGGCGATGTCCATGGCGTCGACCGTCGCGCTGATCCGCGACGGCCGGATCGAGCAGGCCGGCACGCCGGTCGAGGTGTACGCCGCGCCCGCGACCCCGTGGGTCGGCACGTTCCTCGGCGAGTCGACCCTGGTGCCCGCCACCTCCGACGGCTCGACCGCGACCTGCGCGCTCGGGATCCTGCGGCATGACGCCGCCGCTGCCGGGCCGGTGCGACTGCTCGTGCGGCCGGAGCAGGTCGCCCTCGACGGGTCCGGCGTCACCGGCACCGTGGTCGCCGTCGACTTCCAGGGCCACGACGCGCTGGTCACGGTGCAGGTCAGCGACATCCCGGTGCGGGCCCGGGTGCCGGCGACCGCGCTGCCGGCGGTCGGCGCGGAGGTCGCGGTCGCCGTACGCGGCGAGGTGCGGGCGTTCGCCTGAGCGGCCTGGGTCCGCTCGAGAGCCGCGGGGTCCCGCCGGCGTGCTACACCACCGGCTCGGGCTCGTCGACCTCCGCCAGCAGCTCCCGCAGCCGCTCCCGGCCGCGGAAGGCGTGGGTCTTCACCGAGCCCTCGGAGATCCCCAGCTCAGCGGCCGTCTCGGCGACCGAGAGCTCCAGCCAGTAGCGCAGCACCACGCAGTGACGCTGCTGCACGGTCAGCTGGTCGAGGGCGGCGAAGAGCACGTCGCGCTGCTCGGAGTCATGCCGTCGGGCGGCCGCGGTGTGCTCGACGCCCTCGAGACCGGAGACCTCGTGCCGGCGCCACGCCCGCCGGTGCTCGTCGATGCTGGCCCGCACCAGGATCTGCCGCACGTAGGCGTCCGGGGTCGCCCACCGGTCGCGGCGCGGCCAGGCGACGTACAGCTTGACCAGGGCGTTCTGGAGGAGGTCCTCGGCCCGGTGCCAATCGCCGCACAGGGCGTAGGCCACGCGCCGCAGGTGGTCCTGGCGCGCGGCGACGTAGTCGGTGTAGGCCGCCTCGTCGCGGGACCTCACCGGTCGCCCTCCGCGGCTACCTCGGCCTCGAGGAGCGCGTTGACGTGCGCGACGACGCCCTCCACCGTCCGGTCCTCCAGCACGGTCGGCTCGACCCGGTAGAACGCCGCGTGCTCGCGGTGGTCGGGTGAGTACTGGCCGACGAGGAACCAGGTCACGCCGTCGAGGCGCACCTCGGCCGCGACCGTCCGCTCGGCCGGGCCGGCGAACTCGGGCCCGATCTCGGGGTCCTCGAGCTGGGCGACGATCTCGAGCGCCGGATCGGTCGACACCAGCCGGCCGTCGTCGCCGACGGCGAGCTGGTCGTTGAAGGCTCCGCTCCCGGCGACCAGGCCGGCGTTCTCCGCCCACAGCGCGAGCGTCGTGTAGTACTCGCCGGACGGGTCGGACTGACTGGTCACGCCGCGTCGGTCGTCGGCGAGGTAGAACAGCGTGCCCTGGACACCCGGCACCGCGGCCTCGAACGCGATCGAGTTGATCTCGCCCAGGGGGTCGCTGATGGTCCGGACGAACCGGGTGCCCGGCGGCACGACGATCTCGTGGTCAGGGTTGACCTCGATCTCCTTCGCGTCCGGGTCCTCCACGACCGGCCAGTCGGTGTCGTTCGGCGCACCGACGACGGAGGCGTACGGCGCCTCCACGACCGTCGGCGGCTCCGGCTCGATCAGCTGCCAGCCGACGGTGCCGACCACCGCGGCCGCGGCGATCCCACCGGCGACGCCGGCCGCGCGGCGCCGCCGTACCGTCGCCCGCCCGGCGCGCAGCCGGTCGTCGATCGATCGGTGCGGTGAGCGGGCCTCCGGCGTGTCGTCGAAGGCGACCTCGAAGCGGTCCCTCAGGTCCATGGTGTCCATCCTCCTCGCTGACCGGCACACCGTGTGCCGTTACCAGTCGAGACGGACCTCCGGCCTGCGGCGTTGACGAGGGGCCCGACTAGCATCGAGATCCTCATGGGCGCACATCACGGGCGGCATGCCGCGCAGGAGAGTCGGCGGATGCGCCGCATCGCACTGGCGGTCATCGCACCCGTCGCGGTGCTGACCCTCGTCGCGATGATCTGGATGTGGCCCGACGACGTCGCGCCACCGGAGAGCGGCGAGGCCGTCGAGCAGGTCGAGGGCGAGGTCACGGCGATCGCCGAGGAGGCCTGCCCCGACCCGCCCGAGGACGCTCCGCAGGACGCCGTCGACCGCGCCGCCTCCGCCCGCTGCGGCACGGCCACCGTGCGGCTCACCAGCGGCAAGGACCGGGGCACCGAGATCGAGACCGCGCTGCCGAGCGGCCCCGGCTCCTCGGAGGTCGAGGAGGGCGACGGGGTCCTGCTCATCGAGTCGAGCACCCCCGAGGGCGAGGTCTACTCCATCGTCGACCACCAGCGCAGCACCGAGCTGTGGCTCCTCGCGGCGGCGTTCGCGCTGGCGGTGGTCGCGTTCGGCCGGCTGCGCGGGCTCAGCGCGCTGGCGGGGCTCGCCGTGACGTTCACCGTCCTCATCTTCTTCGTCGTGCCGGCCATCCTCCACGGCGAGCCGCCTCTGCTCGTCGCGATCGTCGGCTCCGCGGCGGTGATGCTCACCGTCCTGTACCTGACCCACGGCTTCAGCCTGTCCACGACCGTCGCCGTGCTCGGCACCCTCGCGAGCCTCGCCCTCACCGGCGGCCTCGCCGCCCTGACCGTGGGTGCGATGCACCTGAGCGGGGTCGCGGACGACCTGTCGACGTTCCTGAGCAGCACCCAGACCCTGAACATGCAGGGTCTGCTGCTGGCCGGGATCGTGATCGGCTCGCTCGGCGTGCTCGACGACGTGACGGTCACCCAGTCCGCGACCGTCAGCGAGCTGGCGCGCGCCGACCCGTCGTACGGCATCCGCGACCTCTACCGCGCCGGGATGCGGGTCGGGCGGTCCCACATCGCGTCGGTGATCAACACGATCGTCCTCGCGTACGCCGGCTCGGCACTCCCGCTGCTGATCCTGATCGTCGCCAACAGAGACCCGATCGGGGAGGTCGTCACCGACCAGGTCATCGCCCAGGAGCTGGTCCGCAGCGCGGTCGCGACGCTCGGCCTGATCGCCGCCGTCCCGATCACCACCCTGCTCGCCGCCTACGCGGCTCGCGAGCAGCGGTCGGCCATGCCCTAGGCTTCCTCCCATGGAAGACCGCGCGCTGATCACAGCGTTCGACCACGAGACCCGCACCCTCTACGTCAGCGGCTCGGTCGACGAGCTGTCAGGCGTGCACCTGCGTGACGACATCACCAAGTACTCCGCCGACCACACCGAGGACCTGACCGTCGACCTGGTCGACGTCGACCTGCTGCCGAGCGTCGGCGTCGGCGTGCTCGCGGTCGCGATCCGCCAGGCGGAGAGCAACGGCGCCACGATCGAGCTGGTCGCGCGCAAGGAGACGATCGTCCAGCGCGTGCTCACCATCTGCGGGATGCCGTTCCGCGAGCGCTGAGCCGGTCACTGGCCGACCCGCCCGGTCACTCCCCGGGCGGCACCTGCGCCAGCAGCAGCGCCACGTCGTCGGCGGCGCCGTCCGGCAGCATGTCCGCCACCAGCGCGTCGGTCAGCTCGGCAAGCGGGAGGTCGCGAGCGGCGAGCAGGCCGCCGAGCGCGGTGATGCCCTCCTCGAGGTCCTGGCCGCGCCGCTCCACGAGGCCGTCGGTGTAGAGCAGCACCCGGTCGCCCGGAGCCAGCGCGAGGACACTCGGCTCCGGGAACGGGCGGTTCAGGCCGAGCGGAGGGTGCGTCTCGCCCTGGACCCTCTCGACCATGCCGTCCCGGGTGACGCGCAGCGGGGGTACATGGCCGGCGTTGACGATGCTCACGGCCCGCTCGTCGGGAGCGAACTCCGCGTAGACGCAGGTGACGATCTGGTCGGGGAACATGTCGCAGACCAGATCGTCGACCGACTCCATCAGCCGACGCGGCGGCATGCCCAGCCGGGCGTACGCGCGGACCGCTGTGCGCAGCTGGCCCATCACGGCGGCGGCGTGGACCCCATGACCCATCACGTCACCCATCACCAGCGCGGTGCGCCCGCCGGAGAGGTCGATGACGTCGTACCAGTCTCCCCCGACCTCGGTGCCCTCCTGGCCGGGACGGTAGAACGTGGCCACCTCGAGGTGGTCGAGGTCGTACGTCGACGCGGGTAGCAGGCTGGCCTGGAGCTCGGCCGCGATCTGGTGCTCGCGGGCGGCGACCTCCGCCGTGGCGTGGGCGAGGGCGATGGCCTCCTCGGCACGGCGCCGCTCGCTGATGTCCTGCAAGGAGCCCTGGGCGACGACCCCGCCGTCGGGCCCGGCCTCGAGCACCCCGCGGACGCTGGCATGGAAGGCCGAGCCGTCGGCGCGCAGGACCCGCGCCTCGAACGCGATCTGGTCGCCCGGCGCCGCCTCATCGAGCACCGCGGCGACGAACTCGGCGTCGTCGGGGTGCGCGACGAGGGACAGGAACCCGGGGTAGCCGGCGGTCTTGGCCCACTCGTCGTCGCGATCGAGGATGCGCAGGAACTCCGAGGACACCTCCAGCCGCCGCTCCGCCAGGTCGTACGACCAGCTCCCGACCCGCGCCATCCGCTGCGCCTGGTCGAGCAGGCGGCGGCTGCGCTCGAGCTCGGTGCGGATCTGGTTGCTGCGGTCGAGCTCGGCGAGCCGCTCGGCCCGGTCGCGCTCGTAGTCGTAGGCGCGCGCGTCGGTGATCGCCGCGCCGACGTGGCCGCCGACCAGCCGCAGGAAGTCGACGTAGCTCTCGTCGTAGGGACGCATCGGGTTGAGGCCGAGCACCAGGAACCCGTACGACGCCTCGTGCGCGCCAGGGATCGGGACGACCGCGGCGCTCTCGGGCGGGACTCCCCACGGGGTGTCCGGGAGCGGGAACAGCTCGCGGATCCCCTCGACGAGGACGGGCGCGTCACTCTCTCCCGGCCACGGCCAGGGTCCCTCCCCGGCGACCAGCCGCACCGGGGCGGCCGGGTGGCCGGCCGGCAGACCACCCGAGGCGGCGAGGCGTGCGCCCCCGGCGTCGTGGAGGTAGAGGAGGTGGAACGGCAGCGACCTCGTCGCCTGGCCGAGCACCTTGGACGCGGTCGCGAGGGTCTCCTCCTCGGTCAGCTTGTCGGCCAGCGCCACCCCGAGGTCGCGCAGCACCGACATCCGGCGCTTGCCGACGACCTCCTCAGTGGTCTCGGAGACGATGCACAGCAGGCCGCCCACCGTGCCGTCGTCGTCGATCAGCGGGCTGTAGGAGAACGTGTGGTAGGTCTCCTCCCGGTAGCCGTTGCGCTCGACGAAGAGCTGCAGGTCCTCCTCCCAGACCGATCCGCCCTCGAGCACCTGCTCGACGAGCGGCGTCACCTCGGGCCACACCTCCGGCCAGACCTCCGCCGCGGGCCGGCCCAGCGCCCACGGGTACTTCGCGCCCAGCGTGTCGCGCCGGTAGGCGTCGTTGCAGAGGAAGGTGAGCTCCGGGCCCCAGCCGATCCAGATCGCGAAGCGCGACGACAGCATGATCCCGACGACGCTGCGCAGGCTCTGCGGCCAGTCGTCGGGGTCACCGAGCGGCGTCGCCGACCACTCGACCGCGGCGAGCCGCTGGCCGATCTCCCCGTGACGGAGGAACAACTCGCGCAAATGGGTCTCCCGAACTCGCGTGGCCTGACGGTCCCCCGTCTCGAGACCGTGACCGATTCTACGGTCGCCGACCGCTTCAGATCGACCGTTTCGGTTACCGTCCCTTGTGCGTGTGGTCACGCGCGGGACAGAAGGGTGCGGCATGGGGACGGACGGCGAGCGGCTGCCGACGATCGTGATCGTCGACGACGCCGTCGAGGTGCGCACCCTGGTCCGCACCCGGCTGCGGCTCTCCCGCCGCCTCGCCGTGGTCGGCGAGGGCTCCTCGGGACAGGAGGCGATCGACCTCGCGCGTCACCTTCGACCGGACCTGATGCTGCTCGACGTGTCGATGCCCGGGATGGACGGCCTCGAGGCCCTCCCCGAGGTCCGCGAGCAGTCGCCGGACACCCGGGTGGTCATGTACAGCGGCTTCGACGAGCAGGGCCTCGCCGAGCGCACCCTCGAGCTCGGCGCCACCGCGTTCTTCGAGAAGGCCAGCTCCCTCGAGGGCCTCGTCGACGACCTCCTCGGGCTGCTCGACGGAGAGGCCGCGGTTCGCCGTACCCCCAGCGCGTCCCGCCCGACCGCCGCGGCCGTCGAGCCGGTGCTGCGCGAGCACCTCGAGCGGTTCCGCGAGGTCTTCGAGGACGCGGCGATCGGCATGGCGACGATGACGCTGTCGGGCCGCCTGGTCCGCGCCAACGCCAGCCTCGGCCAGCTGACCGGCCGCAACGTCGGTGACCTGATCGCGACGTCGTACGCCGAGCTCGCCGGACCGGACGGCCACCTCTTCGACGACGCGCTCCAGTCGATCGTGCGGGGCGACCGTGACGTCGTGCAGTTCGAGCACCGCGTCGTCGGCGGGGCGCCCGGATCGCGGAGACGACTGGTGTCGACCCTCTCGTCCGTGCGCGACGCCGCGCGACGACCGCTCTACCTGTTCCTCCAGGTGCAGGACGTCAGCGCGCAGCGCCAGGCCGAGGAGGAGCTCCGGCTCAGCGAGCAGCGGTTCCGGCTGCTCGTCGAGACCGTCCAGGACTACGCGATCTTCATGCTCGACACCGAGGGTCGCATCGCCAGCTGGAACGCCGGCGCCCAGCGGATCAAGGGCTGGACCGCCGACGAGATCGTCGGCCAGCACTTCCGCCGGTTCTACCCGCCGGAGGTGCAGGCCGCGCGGCACCCCGAGCACGAGCTCGAGCTGGCCGTCCGCGACGGCCGCTACGAGGAGGAGGGCTGGCGGGTCCGCAAGGACGGCACGATGTTCTGGGCGCAGGTGACGATCACCGCCGTCCGTGACGGCGACGGCGAGCTGGTCGGATTCGCCAAGGTGACCCGCGACAACACCGAGCGACGCCGGATGGAGGAGGAGCAGTCCCACTTCCTCGCGGTGACCGCCCACGAGCTGCGCGCCCCCGTGGGCGTCCTCGCGGGATCCGCGAGCCTCCTCGACCAGAACTGGTCCGAGCTGCCGGACCTCGAGCGCGGCGAGCTGCTGCGGGCGATGGCGAGCAGTGCCGGACGCCTCCAGCGCCTGCTCAACGACCTGCTCACCGCCTCCCGCATCCGCAGCAGCGCCCTCGAGCTCGACGCCGAGCCGTTCGACCTCGCGACGAGCATCGAGCGGATCGTCCGCAGTGCCCACCGGTTCGACGACGCCGGCGACATCGTGGTCGACGTCGCCGCCGGCCTGACCGCGCTCGGCGACGCCGACCGCTTCGCGCAGATGGTCGAGAACCTCCTCGGCAACGCGCTCCGGCACGGCGCGCCGCCCGTCACGATCTCGGCCGAGCCGAGCGACGACCATGTCGATGTCGCGGTCACCGACGCGGGCAACGGGGTGCCCGACAACATGCGCTCGCGCCTCTTCGAGCGGTTCGCCACCAGCAGCGACGGCGGCACGGGCCTGGGCCTCTACATCGTGCGCGCGCTCGCCCGCGCGCAAGGCGGCGACGCCACCTACCGCGGTGACGACGGCGCGTTCGTGGTCACGCTGCCGCTCGCCGAGCCGGCCCCCACCCCGGCGGTGGTCCGATGACGACGCCGGCACGGGTGCTCCTCGTCGACGACGTGCCCGAGGTCCGCACCCTGCTCCGCGCCGCGCTCTCGCTGCGCGACGACCTCGAGGTCGTCGGCGAGGCGTCGCGAGGCGTCGCGGGCGTGACGATGGTCAAGGAGCTCGAGCCCGACATCGTCGTGCTCGACCTGGGCCTCCCCGACCTGGCCGGTCGCGACGTGCTGACCCAGATCCTCGAGCAACGGCCCACCACGGAGGTCGTGATCTTCTCGGGCGTCGACCCCGAGGACCGCACCTGGTACGAGGAGCGGGCCGCGGGCTACGTGCTCAAGGACGCCGACGTCGCCTACCTGGTCGACCTGCTCGGTTCGCTCGCGTCGTCGTCGGAGCCCACGGAGACCGTCACGGTGGCCTCGATGTCGCTGCCCGACGACCTCGAGGGGGTGCGCGACGCGCGGCGGTTCGCCGTACGGACGCTGGAGTCGTGGGGCGTCGACGAGGTGGTCGACGAGGCGTCCGTGGTGGTCACCGAGCTCGCCTCCAACTCCGTCCTCCACGCCGGCTCCGGCTACGAGCTGCGGCTCACGCTGGGCGCGCACGCCGTACGCATCGAGGTCACCGACCACGGTCCCGGCACGCCGGAGCCGCAGGCGTTCAGCGAGGGCGGTGAGAGCGGGCGCGGCCTGCTGATGGTCGCCGCCCTGTCCGTCTCGTGGGGCGTCGAGGGCGGGGCCGACGGCAAGACCGTGTGGGCGGAGCTGGCCCGCAGCAACGGCAACGGCCTGACCGCCGCGGGCTGACCCGAGCCGATTTCCCGCCCGGGTGTCACACATCCCGGTCGGGCGGTGTCACGTGGTCGAGCACCTTCAGGAGGCCCGACCGATGAGCATCGACCTGTCCAAGGTCGCTGAGCGCAACAGCGCGCCCGCGACCGTCGCCCGCACGCACCGCGCCGGCAAGGTGGCGACCTGGGCCGACGACCGGCTCGGCCTCGCCAAGCTCCCCCGGCTGATGTCGATCCGGAAGGTCTTCCCCGACCACTGGTCGTTCATGCTGGGCGAGATCGCGCTGTGGAGCTTCGTGACGCTGCTCGTCACCGGGATCTTCCTGACTCTCTGGTACGACCCGAGCATGGCGGAGGTCCAGTACAACGGGTCCTACGACCCGCTCCGCGGCGTGCACATGTCAGCGGCGTACGCGTCGACCGTCGAGATGTCGTTCGACGTGCGGGGCGGCCTCCTGATCAGGCAGACCCACCACTGGGCCGCGCACATCTTCATCGCCGCCATGATGATCCACCTGCTGCGGCACGCCCTGACCGGCAGCTTCCGGAAGCCACGGGAGGTCAACTGGGTCATCGGCGCGCTGCTGCTCCTCCTCGGCACCATCGAGGGCTTCCTCGGCTACTCGCTGCCCGACGACCTGCTGTCGGGCACCGGCCTCCGCGCGTTCGACGGCTTCCTGAAGGCGGTCCCGGTCGTCGGCAGCTATCTGTCGTTCTTCACGTTCGGCGGGGAGTTCCCGGGTGACCAGGTGATCCCGCGGTTCTACGTCTTCCACATCCTGCTGGTGCCGGGCCTGCTGCTCGCGCTGGTCACGCTCCACCTGATCCTGGTCGTCTACCACAAGCACACCCAGTGGCCCGGTCCCGGCAAGACCGAGCAGAACGTGGTCGGCCCGCCTTTCTGGCCCGTCTACGTCGCCAAGGCCACCGGCTTCTTCCTCGTGGTCGCCGGCACGCTCACCGTGATGGGCGGACTGCTCGCCATCAACAACGTGTGGAAGTTCGGCCCCTACGACCCCTCGAAGGTGACGGCGGGCTCGCAGCCCGACTGGTACATGGGCTGGCCCGACGGCCTGCTGCGCATCATCCCGCCGCTGGAGACCCACCTCTGGGGCGCGACGATCTCGTGGAACGTGATCATCCCGATCCTCGTCGCGCCGCCGACGCTGCTCCTCGTGGTGGCGGCCCTTCCGTTCATCGAGTCCTGGGTGACGGGCGACAAGCGCGAGCACCACCTGCTCCAGCGGCCGCGCGAGGCACCCACCCGCACCGCGTTCATGGCCGCGCTGGTGACGTTCTACGGCGTCGCGTGGGCCGCGGGCGGCAACGACATCATCGCGACCCAGTTCGACCTCTCGATCAACCAGATCACCTACGCGTTCCGGGTGCTGATCTTCCTCGGCCCGGTGCTGGCGTTCGTCGTGGCGAAGCGCTGGTGTGTCTCGTTGCAGCGTGCCGACGTCGACCGGCTGCTGCACGGCCGCGAGACCGGTGTCGTCGTACGGTCCGCCGAGGGCGGCTACACCGAGAAGCACCTGCCCCTCGACGAGGCGCGGGCCTACACGCTGACCGCGCTCGAGCGCCCGGCGCCGCTGCCGGAGGTCGAGGAGCACGACACCGAGGGCGTGCCTCGGCGCCGGGTACGGGCGGAGCGGCTCCGCAGGCGCCTCTCCGTCGCGATGTTCGGTGACAACGTGGAGCGGCCCACCCGCGACGTGCTCGACGAGGCCCGCCACCACGCCGAGGAGGAGCTGGTCGAGGTCGAGCACCAGATCGCCGCCGGCCCGAACCGCCACGGCCCGGAGTAGGACGCGGAGAGGTCATGGCGATGGAGAGTCGCGCCGGCCGGCGCCCGGCGCACCGGGAGCAGGTGGCCGTCCACCAGCTCGGCTACGTGGAGCGCCGGGGCCCGCGCCGGTGGTGGCAGCGCCGCAACGTGGAGCGCCTGCCGATGCTGCAGCTGGTGGTCGAGCCGGGCGGCTCGATCGACTTCGCGGACCCCGAGACCGGCTTCCCCGGACTGGGTCACCCGCCCGCGGCCGACCGGGTCCTCGAGGTGTGGTCGGACGAGCTGATCACGGTGTCGCACGGCGACGCGTGGTCGTACGTCGTGGACGCCGTCCGCCCGTTCGACCGCGCGTGGCTCGACCGGATCTCCTCCGACGATCGCGGCCTGGCGGCTGTCCTGGCGACCTTCGCCGGCCCGGCTCCGGCCGGCAGCTTCCGGCTCGCCGACGTCGACGCCCACACCTACGCCACCCTCGCCCACGTGCGCGACCGCCGTCACGGACGACGTCGCGTGACCTAGCGCGCGACGTCAACGCGATCTCAACAGGCTCCGGACAAGGTCATGGCCACGCCATCGACCTCGAAGGAGCCAGGCAATGAACCGCACCACCTACTCGGGTGACGCCGTCGCCGACGTCGTGCTCCGCCCGGAGAGCACCAGCGACCCGATCAAGCAGAAGCACCGCGCCGTCTGGGCGTCCGGCGACTACGCCGCCGTGGCCCGCGAGGTGATCCCGGCGCTCGGGCGGGTCCTCGTCGACGCCTGCGACGTGCGGGCCGGCGAGCAGGTCCTCGACGTGGCAGCCGGCAGCGGCAACGCGGCGATCCCTGCTGCGCTGCGCGGAGCCGACGTCGTCGCCAGCGACCTGACCCCGGAGCTGCTCGACGTGGGCCGGGCCGAGGCCTCGCGCCGGGGGCTGGAGCTCTCCTGGGAGCAGGGCGACTGCGAGGACCTGCCCTACGACGACGCGTCGTTCGACGTCGTCATGTCGTCGGTCGGCGTCATGTTCGCCCCGCACCACCAGGCCGCGGCGGACGAGCTCGTGCGGGTCGCCCGGCCCGGCGGACGGATCGCGCTCGCGAGCTGGACGCCTGAGGGCTTCGTCGGCCGGATGTTCGCGACGATGCGGCCGTTCGTCCCGGCACCGCCCCCGGGTGCGCAGCCGCCGCCGCTGTGGGGCGATCCCGAGCACGTCACCGCGCTCCTCGGCGACCGCGTCACCGACCTCGCCTGGCAGCGCCGGGAGCTGCCCGTGGACCGGTTCGCCGGCGCCGACGAGTTCGTCGCGTTCTTCAAACGCCACTACGGCCCCACGGTGATGGCCTTCCGCGGCCTCGCCGACCGGCCCGAGCAGGCCGCCGCCCTGGAGCGTGCCCTCCTCGACCTCGCCCGCGGCCACCACCGCGGCCGGCCCACGCCGGGCTGGGAGTACCTGCTGCTCACCGCCCGGCGTGCCTGACGCCACCACGAGCCCACCACCCATCCATCACCACCCATCACCCATCACCAGAAGGAAGTCATCATGCGCACCACCACCCTCCGAGCGATCCTCCCCCTCGCTCTCCTCGCGGCCCTGCCGATCAGCGCCGCCACGGCCGCTGCCCCGGCCGGCTCGACCGTGACCATCACGGCGGAAGGCACCGACCTCTCGGGCACCGTCTCCAGCTCGGCCTCCTGCAAGGACGACCGCAAGGTCGTCGTCTTCAAGCAGCGCGGCACCAAGGGCGGCGGTGACGACCGCAGGATCGCCACCGACGACACCGAGGTGAGCGGCGGCGTCGGCCGGTGGAGCACCGGCAACACCGGGATGACCGGCCGGTTCTACGCCAAGGTCACCAAGACGGCCGACTGCTCCGCGGACGTCAGCCCCACCATCCGGGTCACGACGTCCCGCCTGCGGGACGTCCGGTCCTGACCGGGCCGAGGCGGGCCGCGGGCACTCGCCCCGGCCCGCCTCCTCCGTTTTCCGAACCGCCGATCCGGCGCCGGATTCCGGACTACCTTGCCGGCATGGGCGAGACCTCCGTGCGCCCGCGCTTCGGCATCCTCGGGCCGCTGAGAGTGTCGGCACCCGACGGCACCGCGCTGCCCCTCGGCGGGCGCCGGCCGCGCGAGCTGCTCGCGATCCTCCTGCTGCACCCCCACCAGGTCCTCTCCCGCGAGCGGCTCGTCGACGCGCTCTGGGGCGAGTCCGCGACCGACGGCGCGGTGATCACGCTGCGCACCCACATCGGCGCCGTACGACGAGTGCTCGCCGCGGCGGGCGAGCCGGATGCCCTGGTGTCCCGAGCGGGCGGCTACACCCTCACGGTCGCACGGGATGACGTCGACACCGAGGTGTTCGAGCGACTCCTCGAGCGGGGCCAGGAGGCCCTCGGGCTCGGCGACCACGAGCGCGCCGCGCACCTGCTCGGCACCGCCCTGTCGCTCTGGGACGGCGAGCCGCTGTCCGACCTCGGACCGCCCGACTTCGCGGCGACCGCGATCGCCCGCCTCGACGAGCTGCGCCTCGTCGCCGAGGAGGCCGACCTCGCCGCGGCGCTCGCCCTCGGTCGGCACCACGACTCGATCGGACGTCTCCAGTCGCTGGTGGCCCGGCACCCGTTCCGCGAGCGGTTCGTCGCGCAGCTGATGGTCGCGCTGTACCGGACGGGGCGCCAGGCCGACGCCCTGGCGGCGTACGCGAGCACCAAGGAGCTGCTCGGCGAGGAGCTCGGGCTCGACCCCGGCGCGGAGCTGCAGTCGCTCGAGACCGCCATCCTGCGCCAGGACCCGCTGGTGCTCGGCACGGTCAGCGAGCCGGCCGCCCTCGCCAGCACCACGACGCGGGCGCGTCGACCCCAGCCGGCGGACGCCGTACTGGCGGCGCTGCGGCGCTCCCCGCTCGTCGGCCGCGCGGCCGAGCTCGCGAGCCTCGAGGAGGCCTGGCGGGGCGTCGCCGACGGAGGCGCGGCTGTCGCCCTGGTGTCGGGACCGGCCGGCGTCGGCAAGAGCCGGCTGATCGCCGAGCTCGCCCACCGCGCCGCCGAGGACGGCGCGACCGTGAAGGTGGCGCGCTGCGACGACGCGTCCCTCCCCTACCAGCCGATCGCCGCGGCGCTGCGCTCAGGGGACGAGGTCGCCGACGTGCTCGGCAGGGCGCCCGAGCCGGTGCGCCGACGGCTCTCCCCGCTGCTCCCCGACGGCGCCGGGCCACCGCCCGACAGCGAGGACCCCGGCAGGCACGCGGCGTTCCTCGGCGCCGTGGCGTGGATGCTGGCCGAGCTCGCCTCCGACGCCCCGGTGCTGATCGTGGTCGAGGACGCCGAGCGCATCGACCCCGCCACGGCTGCCCTGCTGCGCCACCTGAGCCGCTCGCTGCCGGCGCGGTCGATGGTCGTCATCGCCTACCGCGACCCGCCGGGCAGCCGCCACGCGCCGCTCCTCGAGCTGGTCGGCGACGCCGCGGCCGGTGGGCTCGCCGACCGGCTGGTCCTCCGCCCGCTGGAGGTCGACGACCTCGCCGACCTGGTCGCGCAGGTCACCGGCGCCGTACCCCCTCCGGCGTTCGTGGACCGCCTCTGGAACCGCACCGGTGGCAACCCGTTCTTCGCGACCGAGGTGCTGCGCGACCTTGCTCCGTCCGACATGGCGGGCATCGACGACACGGCCGGATCGGTGCCCGCCGGCGTGCGTGACGTGCTCCGGCACCGGCTCGCCGGCCTGGCGAGGAGCACACGTGACGCCGTCGCCGCCGCGGCGGTCCTCGGCCCCGACGTGGAGCTGCTCCGGCTCGCGCGCGTGCTCGACCAGCCCGAGGAGCGACTCGTCGAGCTGCTCGAGCCGGCGATCGCCCGCGGCTTCCTCGTGGAGTCGGGCCTCTCCTGGGCGGGTGGCTACGCGTTCCCCCACGCCCTGATGCGCGAGGCGGTGTACGCCGAGACGCCGCCGCCCCGCCGCGAGCAGCTGCACCGCCGCGTGGCGGACGTGCTCCTGGCCGCCCCGGCTCCGCTTCCCGAGGACGTCATGGCGGCGGCCGTCCACCTGCGTCGGGCGGGCGGTGCCGCCGATCCGCTGGAGGTCGGCCGAGCGAGCCTGGCTGCGGCAGAGACCGCGTCGCGGGCCCTCGCGTGGACCGAGGCCGTGGAGCACGCCGAAGGAGCGCTGCCGTTCCTCGACCGCGGCGCGCCACCGGCCGAGCAGGCCGACGCGCGGGTCCGGGTGGCGCTTCTGCGGCTGCGCGCCGGGCTGGACCACGCCCGCGCCGTCGAGCTCCTCGAGGACGCCCTGCGTCGCCAGCTCGAGCTCGGCGACCACGTCGCCGCCGGCACGACACACAGCCGCATCGGCGGCGCGTTGTGCATGCACCACTCGGTGACGGACATCCCCCGGGCACTGGAGCACTTCGACGCCGCGGAGCGGGTCCGCCCCGACATCGCGGAGCGCTTCCACCTCCATCGGGGCCGGATGCAGGCGGCGATGTGGGGCGTCCGGATCGACGTGCTCGGTGAGGCGGCGCGCCGGGCGGGCGAGCTGGCCCGGCACGGCGGTCGCGCCGACCTCCAGGCGTACGCCGCCTGGGGCGCGGGCTACCACGCGGCCAACCTCGGCGATGCGGCGCTCGCCTTCGACCACTTCGCGGCGTCGTGGCAGGCGGCCTACTCGCTGGGCGACGCCTACGTGGGCTGGCTGCCCGCCAACGCCGCGGCGCACATCGCGACGGAGCTGTTCCTCGACCCGGCCACCGGCCGCGCGTGGTGCCGCAAGGGGCTGGCCCAGCCGCGGTTCGCCGCGTTCGCCTACCCGCACGAGGCCGTCGCCGACCAGCTGGCCCGGGCGATGGCCCTGATGGGCGAGCTCGACGACGCCCGCCGCACGGCCCAATCTCTGTCCGCAGAGGCCCTCGCCCACCGGGTCCTGCTCTACTACGACGGGGAGTGGGAGCGATCGGCGGCCGACGCCGCCGACGACCTCGCGAGCAACCGGGCGAGCGGCAACCGGCACGAGGAGCTGTTCCACGCGAAGCGGCTCGCCGACTCCCTCGCCGAGCTGGGTGAGCGCGACCGCGCCCTGGCCGTGCTCACCGAGGTGCTCGAGGTGGCGGTCTCCGGTCCGCAGGTCCCGAGCGAGGTCTGGGTGCGCGCACGACGCGCGCAGCTCGGCGCGGAGGTCGACCTGGCGGACGCGCGCGCCGACCTCGACCGCTGCGAGCACCTCCTCCCCCGCGACGGGTGGGCGGGTCTCGGCGGCGAGGTTGCGCTCGCGCGGGCCACGGTCGCCGGGACCGGGGGTGACACGATGGCGGCGGAGACGGCGTACGCCGAGGCGGTCGCCGTGTTCGCGCAGCACCAGCTGCCGTGGCGGCAGGCCGAGGCGGAGCTCGCGTGGGCGGCCCTGCTCGATGGCGCCGGGAGGCCCCGGGACGCGGCCCACCGGCGCGATCGTGCGCGCGCCGTCTACACCGCCATCGGCGCGCCCGAACGCTGGCTGGACCGCTGCGCGCCCACCCGTCGGCGACCCTCAACACGATCTCAACGCCCGGTCGAGACGGTGGACCCGTGACCGAGATCGAGACGTACGACGCCATCGTGGTCGGTGCCCGCTGCGCCGGGGCGACCGTGGCGACCCTGCTCGCGCGCGGCGGCTGGCGGGTGGCCCTGGTCGACCGCGACCGGTTCCCGAGCGACGCCATCTCCACGCACACCGTGTTTCCCGACGCCCTCGCCGAGCTCGAGCGGCTCGGGGCGATGGACCTGCTCCGCGCGCGGCACGACCTCGCGCCGGCGCGCTACAGCTGGCGGGTCCTCGGCCAGGCGGTGGCGGGGGCGTTCACCCCGTCCGGCGGGCACGACCGGTGCCTCAGCGTCCGGCGGATCAGCCTCGACGCGGTGCTGGTCGACCTGGCGCACGAGGCGGGCGCCGACCTGCACCTCGGGCAGCGCGTGACCGAGGTCCTCGGCGCCGGCACCGCCGACGACCCGGCGCGGGGCGTCGTGCTCGACGACGGCCGGGTGCTCGGCGCCCGCTGGGTGCTCGCCGCCGACGGGCAGCGATCGACGGTCGCGCGGCGCCTCGGGCTCCCGGCCGAGCAGGAGATGCGCGGGGAGATGGCGTTCCTCCTCGCGTACTGGACCGGGCTGCCCCGCTCCGAGTGGTGCCACCTCGACGTCCATGCCGACCGGGCGCTGATGTCGGTGCCCTGCGAGGACGGCGTGCACCTGCTCTCCGTCGCCGGTCGCGCCGACCTGACCCGGGGAACGCCGGAGGAGCTGGAGGAGCGCTACCACGCGCTGCTCGGGTCGTTCCCCGGCGTGCTGAACCCGCGCCTGCTGGCCGGCGCCGATCGGATCAGCAAGGTCGTGGCGGCGCCGGAGACGATGATGCGCGGCTACTTCCGGCCGGCGGCGGGGCCCGGCTGGGCGACCCTCGGCGACGCCGGCCACCTGAAGCACCCAGCGACCGCGCAGGGCATCGGCGACGCGCTCGCGCAGGCCCGCTACGTCGCGGAGCACCTGCTCGCCGGCGGCGACCTCGGTGGCTACGCCGACTGGCGCGCCGCGCGTGCGGCCGAGCACTACGAGTGGTCGTTCATGGCCGCTCGCTTCCCGGGTCCCGCGGCTGAGGGGCTGTACGCCGGCATCGCCGCGGACCCCGACGCGGCGCAGGGGTTCCTCGACTCCTTCACCAAGCGCACCCGGCCGTCCGACGTGCTGACCGCCGAGCGGACGGCGCGGTGGCGCATGGCCAGCGCCTACGAGGACGGCCTGCGGCGGGTCGTCGCGCTCGTCGAGGGCGTGGAGCGCGAGGTTGCCGAGCGGACCGTGCCCGCGTGCCCGGACTGGTCGGTCCGCGACCTGGTGGCCCACCTGGCCGGTGTCGCCGAGGACTCGACGCGGGGCGGCTTCTTCCCGGCCGCGGACCGGGCCTGGGCCGACGCCGACGCGGCGGTCGCCCGCGAGCGCTGGACCGCCGGCCACACCGAGCGGCGGAGGCGACGTACGACCGAGGAGGTGCTGTCCGACCTCGCGCACCACGGCCGTGCGTACGTCGCCGCGGTACGCCGCGGGGACGGACCTGCGCTCGCCGGACCGCCGTGGATGCTGAGCGCGCCGCTCGCCGACCTGTCCGCGCACCTCGAGGACCTGCGCGAGGCGCTCGGCGTGCCACCGGAGCCGGACGCCGAGATCACGCGGACCGGCTTCGGGGTCTACCGCGCCTGGCTGGACCAGCGACTCGTCGCGACCGGCGCCCCGGCGCTGGGCCTGTCGGACGGCGACCGCACCTGGGTGCTCGGCGGCACCGAGCCCGCCGCGACCCTGACCGCGACTCGCGCCGAGCTGTTCCGGATCATCACCGGTCGTCGCAGCGAGGCAGCGATCCGCGCGGCCGACTGGGACGGCGACCCCGGTCCCTACCTCGGCGTGCTGTCGCCGTACCCGCTGCCGGCCTGAGGGCACGCGGCACCCCGGACGTTCTCGTGTCGGGAACGACGAAGCCCGGCCCCCTCGGGGCCGGGCTTCGGACCGGAGACCTGGGGTCAGGGCCGCGAGCGGTGCTTCCCGTCCGCCCACATCGACCGCTCGAGGGGCGTGACCGTCAGCCGCTCGAGGTGCGCGGTGCCCCCCTCGGCCCACAGTCCGATGTCGTCGGCGCCGACCTCCGGGAACACCTGGTCGGTGATCGTGGTCCGGCCGTCGGCGGTGAAGACCTCCACGGAGGCGCGGTCGACGTACACGCGGATGGTCAGCACCCCGTTCTCCAAGGCCACGGGCGCACGCTCCACCGACGGGAACGCCGGGTGGAAGTCGGTGTCGCCCGAGTCGGTGCGGTCGACGAGCAGCTCACCACGGCGCGCGTCGTATCCGATGCGCGTCGCCGACTCCGACCCGCCGAGCACGCTCAGGCCAGCCGCGTCCGCGGACCCGAGCCGGATCCGGGCGTCCACCTGCACGACGTCGCCGGTGACCGGCAGGGTCGTCGTGCCCGTGATGGTGCGCTTCTTCGCCGACCACCGGTCGCGCGGCGAGCGCAACGGGGCGATCTCGTCGACCACCTGCTGGGCCAGGCGCGGACCCTGCGGCGTCGAGACCAGCTCGACCTCGCGCGGCAGCGCCATCGAGCTCCGCCAGGTGCTGGTGGGGATGTCGTTGGCGTAGTCCCAGTTGTTCATCCAGCCGAGCATCACCCGCCGGCCGTCCGGGACGCCCGAGAAGGACACGGCTGCGTAGTAGTCCCGGCCCCAGTCGAGCCAGTCATAGCTGGTGAGGCCCTTGCGGGCCGGGGCGTCGGCGGCCATGAACTGGTCCGCGAGCAGGTGCCCCCAACCCGAGCGGTTGTTGTCGACCAGCCGGATGGTCGCGCTCTCGCCGACGAGGTCGCGCACGTCCCAGCTCTCCCAGTCGAGGCTCTCGCTGTTGCTCCCGGTGGCGGTCCGGACCACCTCGCCATCGACGACGAGGTTCACGCTCGTCTCGTCGCTGCGCACCCGGGCGGGCTCGTCGCCGACGACCACGTGGTCGAGCGTGAGGTGGCCCCAGCCGCCCGTCGCACGGTCCACCAGGCGCAGCCGCGCGGTGCGGCCGGCGTAGTCAGTGACGTCCCAGGTCTTCCAGTTCAGGGCACCCGACTCCGGGCCCGTGGTGGACCGGACGACCTCGCCGTCGACCAGCAGCTCGGCCTGCAGCGACCCGTCGGTACGGCGGCCGCCGCCCAGGAGGAAGCTGACGTGGTCGCCGTCGAGCGGAAACGCCGGCGAGGTCAGCGTGCCCTGGTTGTCGTCGCCGCGGGGGCCGCCCTCCCAGGTGTTGAGCCGCTTCTCGCCGAGGTAGTACTCGCCGCCCGCGGTCGACGGGTTGCGCTCGGGCGCGAAGTCACCGGTCAGCTCCCACCCGTGGTCGGCGACGCCGCCGGCGGCGTACTCGAAGCCCTCGAAGAGGAGGGTGCCCGCGGGTGGTGCGTTGTCCAGGCGCGCGCCGGGCACGTGCGGGTGCCGCCCGCCCCCGACGAGGAAGTTGAGGAAGTCGCGCTCGATGGTGAACGGCTCGGACTCCATCGTCCCGACCGGCCAGTCACCGCCGTGGAACCCGTTCACCAGACCGGCGCCGGCGTGACCCGACACGACGTTCTGCCCGGGCAGGGTGCCCGCCGCCGGCCCGCTCCCCCACGGTCCCTGCTGAGCGTTGCCGGGCTCGTTGGCGACGGTCCAGCCGCCGAAGGTGCCGTCGTCGAAGGACCCGAGGTCCACGCCCGCGGGCGGCTCGGCCCGGCCCACGGTCGACTCCGAGGTGAACGTCGTGCCGTCGAACTCACCGACGAAGTACTGCCCGCCGCTGCCGCCGGCGACGGCTCCGGGGTTGAGGTTGACGACGAGGACCCACTTCTCGTTGTCCGGGTCGCCGTCGACGGGGAGCGGGAAGAGGTCCGGGCACTCCCAGATCCCACCGGTCGCGTTGGCATTGCCGAACTCGCTCAGGTAGGTCCAGTCGACGAGGTTCTCGCTCTTGTAGAGGACCACCTTGTGGTCGACGGCCTCGACCGCGACCATCACCCAGTACGACCCGGCCGGTCCGTCGTAGCGGAACACCTTGGGGTCGCGGAAGTTGGCGGAACCCCTGTCCAGGACGGGGTTCCCGGAGTACTTCGTCCAGGTCTGTCCGTTGTCGAGGCTGTAGGCCAGGGACTGCGCCTGGCGACCGGCGAGCGTCGGGTGGTGCGAGGTGTAGGCGCTCGTGTAGAGCGCGACGAGCGGCGGGTTCGCCGCGGTGCCGAGGCCCGAGGAGTTCGTCTCGTCCGACACCACGGACCCGGAGAAGATGTCCTCCACGGGGTTGCCCGCGTCGTCGAAGGTCTGCGGGATCGCCAGCGGCTGCTGCTCCCAGTGGAAGAGGTCGGGCGACGTCGCGTGACCCCAGCTCATGTTGCCCCAGCGCGTGCCGGACGGGTTGTGCTGGAAGAACAGGTGCCAGGTCCCCTCGTGGAAGACCATCCCGTTGGGGTCGTTCATCCAGTTCTTCTCCGGCGAGAAGTGGACGTGCGGTCGGTACCGCTCGGTCGCGGGGTCCGGCTCCCGGGCCGGAGCGGCGGGCGCCAGCGCGGTGACCAGCAGGCCGCTGGCGGCGAGGGCGGTGAGGGCAGCACGAAGCAGACGCATCATCGGTTCCTTCGGATCGGCGACGGAGCGGAGGAGGTGTCGGAGGAGGTGCGGAGGAGGTGCGGAGGAGGTGCGGAGGAGGTGCGGAGGAGGTGCGGAGAAGGTGCGGGGGTCAGGCGGGCAGGTCGCTGTGCGCGAGCTCGGTCCCGACGGGGTCGAGCTCGTGGTGGGTCGGCGGGTTGGCGCCTGCGCGGGACACGGTGATCGCCGCCGCGGCGTTGGCGCGCGAGAGCACGGCGTACCACTGCGCGCGCGAGGCGCCCGACAGCCGGTCGGCGCCCGCCTCGCCGAGACCGCCGGTGCGGAGCAGGCCGTCGAGCAGGGCGGCCAGGAACGAGTCGCCAGCGCCGATCGTGTCGACGACGGTGACGCCAAACCCGGGCACGCTGATCTCGTCCGACCGCGTGTAGCAGGTGGCGCCGGCCGCACCCCGGGTCACGACGACCGCCGTCGGGCCGAGGGCGAGGAGCCGCTGGGCGGCCTCGTCGGTCGGGGTGCCGGGGTAGACCACGGCGAGGTCCTCGTCGGACGCCTTCACCAGGTCGCTGAGCGCGCAGACCTCGTCCACCGCGGTGGCGAGGTCGGGCCCGCTCCCGGTGAGCGCCGGACGTGCGTTGATGTCGTAGCTGACGGTCGCCGTCTCCCGGTGGGAGGCGAGCACCCGCCGGACGGCCGACCGGCCCGGCTCGACGACGGCAGCGACCGAGCCGGCGTGCACGTGCACCCGGTCGGCCGCGGCGGGTGGCTCGGCGAGGTCGGTCCGCAGGTCGAAGTCGTACGACGCCGCGCCGTGCGCGTCGAGCCGCGCGACCGCGGTGGACGTGCGGGGCAGGATCGCGGCGTCGCCCACGACCCGCACGCCCGACCGCTGCAGGTGCCGGAGCAGGAGGTCGCCCCGAGTGTCCGGGCCCACTGCCGTCACCAGGTCGACGGGCACGCCGAGCCGGGTCAGCGCGACGGCGACGTTGGCCGGGCTGCCGCCCGGGTGCTCGACCGTCGTCCCGTCCTCGCGCGGGACCACGTCGACGACCGATTCGCCGACGACGAGCACCCGCCCATCAGTCATCGCGGGCCCCGGCCTGCCGGGCCTCCAGCTCGTCGATCGTGGTCGCACCGGTCATCACCGCGACGCCTTCCGACATCGTGTGCACCTTGGGGTCCAGCACGCCGGCGCCGCGGCCCAGCCGCTGCACGTGGATGCGGTCGGCCACCTGCCACACGTGCGGCATGTTGTGGCTGATCAGGATCACGGCCAGGCCTGCGTCGCGGAGCTTCTCGATCGTGCCGAGCACCTGGCCCGACTCCTTGACGCCCAGCGCCGCGGTCGGCTCGTCGAGGACGACGCCCTTGCTGCCGAACGCTGCCGCGCGCGCGACCGCGACGGCCTGCCGCTGGCCGCCCGACAGGGTCTCGACCGCCTGGCCCATGTTCTGGATCGTCTGGATGCCCAGGTCCTGCACGGCGTTCTCCGCCTGCTCGCGCATGGCCTTCTTGTCGAGCATGCGGAGGACGCGCCCCAGCGGCCCGCGGCGCCGTACCTCGCGGGCGAGGAAGAGATTGGTGGCGATGTCGAGGGCGGGGATCACGGCGAGCGACTGGTAGACGGTCTCGATGCCCGCCTCGCGGGCGTCCTGGGGCTTGCGGAAGCTCACCGGCACGCCCTCGAGGAGCAGCTCGCCCTCGTCGGGAACGAGCGCCCCGGTGAGGCACTGGATCAGGGTCGACTTGCCGGCGCCGTTGTCGCCGATGACGGCGAGCACCTCTCCCTGGCGCAGCTCGAGGTCGACCCCGGCAAGGCCGACGACGTTGCCGAAGGTCTTGACCAGGCCACGGGCCTCGAGGACCGGCGTGGTGGCGGACGGGTCGGGGACGTGGGGCATCGTGGCGGACTCCGGTTCGCGGCTGAGGGTGGTCATGCGCGTGCCTTCCTGATCCACTGGTCGGCGGAGACGGCGAGGATCACCAGCGCCCCGACGGCCAGGAGCCGGTAGTGGTCGTCGACCCCTGCCAGCGCCAGGCCGAGGGTGAACGACTGGACGATGAGCGCGCCGAGGAGCGACCCGATCAGGGCGCCCCGGCCGCCGAAGAGGCTGGTCCCGCCGATGACGACGGCGGTGATGCTCGCGAGGTTGGCGTCGGTCAGCGCGTTGGGGCTGGCGGCGCCCGCCCGGCCGATCAGCACCCACGCGGCGATCGCGTAAATGAGGCCGGCGGCGAGGTAGACGCTGAGCAGGACCCGGCGCGCGCTGACCCCCGAGAGACGCGCGGCCTCGGGGTCGTCGCCGACGGCGTACACGTGCTGGCCCCAGGCCGTCTGCGACAGCGCGAAGCCGACGACGCCGTACATCGCCAGGACCAGGACCACTCCGACCGTGATCCGGAACTCGCCGACCGCGAAGGACTCGCCGGTCCAGCTGAGCAGGCCGGGCAGCGCGTTGGCCTGGATGCTGGTGCCGCCGGTGTAGATCAGGGTGATCGCGGTGAAGACGCTGAGCGTGCCGAGGGTGACGATGAACGGCGGCAGGCTGAGCCGGGTCACCAGGGCGCCGTTGACGAGACCGGCGCCGAGCCCGACGCCGAGCCCGAGCAGCAGGGCCATCGGCCCGGACAGCCCGTTCTCGGCGGCCGCCTTGGCCGTCACCATCATCGCGAGGATCGTGATCGCGCCGACCGACAGGTCGATGCCGGCGGTCAGGATGATCAGGGTCTGCCCGATCGCGAGCGCCGCCACGACTGCGGTCTGCTGGATCAGCAGAGACTGTGCGCCCGGTTCGGCGAAGCGCGGGTTGACGAGCGAGAAGACGACGTACGCCGCCACGAGCACGACCGCCGGGCTGAGCCAGGGCCGGGCGTGCAGCTGGGACTGGAGCCGCTGGGCGAGGGTCTTCCTGCCCTGCAGGACGCTCGCAGCGGTCAGGGTCTGGGTGGTCACGATGTGTTCCTTCCGGTCGGGGACGGCCGTCCTGGCTGGCGGACGGCCGTCCCCACGGCGCTGGAGCGTCAGCCCCAGCAGATCTCGGCGGCCTCGTCGGTGTCGATGCTCTCGACGCCGTCGGCCGGCTGGTCGGTCACCAGCGCGACGCCGGTGTTGTAGAAGTCGAGGCCGTCCGACGTCTCGGGCGCGTCACCGCCGCGCGCGAGGTCGGCGATCGCGGCGACGCCCTGGGACGCCATCTCGAGCGGGTACTGCTGCGAGGTGGCGCCGATGACGCCGTCCTTGACGGACTGGACGCCCGCGCAGCCGCCGTCGACGGACACGATGAGGGCGTCGTCGATGCCCGCGGCCTCGAGCGCCTCGTGCGCGCCGACCGCCGCGGGCTCGTTGATCGTGTAGACGACGTTGATCTCGTCGCTCTGCGTCAGGCAGCTCTCCATCGCGCTCCGGCCGCCGTCGGAGTTGCCGCCGGTCGGTTCGTTGCAAACGATCTCGTAGTCGCCGCCGGAGTAGCTGCCCGAGGGAGCCTCGTCGCCGTTGACCTGCGGGTCGGCGGTGTCGATGCCCATGCCGGTCAGGAAGCCTTGGTCGCGGTCGTAGTCGACGCTGACAACCTTGTCGTTGAACAGGTCGAGGAGCGCGATCGTCGCTGGCTCGCCGCCCAGCTGGGCGGCGGTCCACTGGCCGATCAGCTCGCCCGCCAGGAAGTTGTCGGTCGCGAAGGTGATGTCGACGATGTCGGCGGGGTCCGGGGGCGTGTCGAGGGCGATCACGTAGAGGCCGGCGTCGCGCGCGGACTCGATGGCCGAGTTGACGCCGGGACCGTTGGGCGTGATCAGGATGCCGTCGTCGCCACGGGCGACCGCCTCCTCGATCGCCTCGATCTGCCCGGCCTCGTCGCCGTCCTCGGCGCCGGCGGCGACCGTGAGGTCGACGTCCTCACCCTCCGCGGCCTCCTTCGCGCCCTCCTGCATCGCGACGAAGAACGGGTTGATCGAGTCCTTGGTGATGAGGGTGACGCCGACGGTCTCGCCGTCACCCTCGGCCGACCCGCCGCAGGCGGCGAGCGTGGTGGAGAGCGCGACGACCGCGCCGGCGGCGACGACCCGGGAGAGTCCTGCGCGGGGCTTGTGCTGCATGTGCCTGACCTTTCGAGGTGATGTCACGTCCTGATGACAACGATGTCACCGTATGAGAGCATGTGATGGCGATCACGGTCAAGGCCCTGGTAGGAAAGGGCTCACCATCCGGGCGGGCCACGGCCCCCGGGCAGAGGGAGGGAGAGCGGTGTCGACCAACAGCAAGCCGCGCGCCACGATGCGCGACGTCGCGGCGCTGGCCGGCGTCAGCCTGAAGACGGTCTCGCGGGTGGTCAACGACGAGTCGCCGGTGTCCGA
The DNA here is from genome assembly GCF_013410655.1 of Nocardioides thalensis. Classification (NCBI taxonomy): domain Bacteria; kingdom Bacillati; phylum Actinomycetota; class Actinomycetes; order Propionibacteriales; family Nocardioidaceae; genus Nocardioides; species Nocardioides thalensis. The sequence continues at coordinate 381,757 of NZ_JACCFP010000001.1, read as the reverse complement.
GGCCGTCCGCACCCGCGTGCACAAGGCCATCGACCAGCTCGACTACCGCCACAACCTCGCGGCGAGCAACCTGCGGCGCCGCGTCGGCCGGGCCCGCGTGCTCGGCGTGCTCCTCCAGGACGTCGGCAACAGCTTCTCCGCCGGGCTGCTCCGCGGACTGGAGGACGCCTGCCACGAGCGGCAGGTCGCTCTGCTCGCCGCCAGCCTCGACGAGGAGGCCGCGCGCGAGCGCCTGCTCGTCTCCGACCTCGTCTCACGGCGCGTCGACGGCCTGGTGATCATGCCCGCCACCGACCGGCAGGACTACCTGCTCCCCGAGCTGCGCGCCGGCCTGCCGACCGTCTTCGTCGACCGGCACCCCGTGGGCGTCGACGCCGACTCGGTCACCGTCGACAACGTGCGGGGCGGCTACGACGCCGCGCGCCACCTGCTCGCCCAGGGCCACCGCCGCATCGCCGTGGTCAGCGACCTGCTGGCGATCGAGACCGCCCGGCTCCGGATCGAGGGGGTGGAGCAGGCGCTGCGCGAGGCCGGCGTGGAGCCCGGTCCCGGCCTCGTCCGCCCCGACGTCCGCTCCGCCGACGACGCCCAGGCCGTGGTCACCGAGCTCCTCGGCCGCCCGGAGCCGCCTACCGCGGTGATCACGCTCCGCAACATCCTGAGCGTCGGCGCCCTGCGGGCGCTCCGCGACGCGGGCGCGGCCGACCGGGTCGCTCTCGTCGGGTTCGACGACTTCCCCACCGCCGACCTGATGGACCTGACCGTGATCCGGCAGGACGTGGCGGCCATCGGCGCCCGGGCGGCCGAGCTCGTCCTCGCGCGGCTCGACGGCGACGAGACGCCGGCGCGCCACGTGACGGTCCCGCACCGGCTGATCCAGCGCGGCACGGGCGAGGTCGCCGTCGTCCCGGCCTGATGTCCCGCGACCGCCGACGCACACCGAGAATGGACGGGTGACCGAGATGCGACCCATCGAGACGTGGCTGACCGACATGGACGGCGTGCTCGTCCACGAGGAGGAGCCCATCGCGGGAGCGCAGGAGTTCATCGCCGCGCTCCGCGAGGCGGACGTCCCCTTCCTCGTCCTCACCAACAACTCGATCTACACGCCCCGCGACCTCCGCGTGCGCCTCCTCCGCAGCGGCATCGAGGTGCCGGAGGAGTCGATCTGGACCTCGGCGCTGGCGACCGCCCAGTTCCTCTCCGACCAGCGACCGGGCGGATCGGCGTACGTCGTCGGGGAGGCCGGCCTGACCACCGCGCTCCACGACGTGGGCTACGTGATGACCGAGCGCGACCCCGACTACGTGGTGCTCGGCGAGACCCGCACCTACTCCTTCGAGTCGATCACCCGGGCGATCCGCCTGATCAACGACGGCGCGCGCTTCCTCGCGACCAACCCGGACCCGAGCGGCCCGAGCCCCCAGGGCATGTTGCCCGCGACCGGGTCGGTGGCCGCCCTGATCAGCACCGCCACCGGCCAGACGCCGTACTTCATCGGCAAGCCGAACCCGCTGATGATGCGCAGCGCCCTCAACCGGCTGGAGGCGCACTCGGAGACCACGGTCATGGTGGGCGACCGCATGGACACCGACATCATCAGCGGGCTCGAGGCCGGCATGCGGACCGTCCTCGTCTCGACCGGCTCGACCCGCCCCGACCAGGTCGGCCGGTTCCCCTACCGGCCGACGATGGTCGTCGACTCGATCGCCGACCTGGTGCCGATGGCGAAGGGCGACGACGAGGCCCTCACCGGGCGGTGACCTGGCGCCGCAGCAGCGGGACGAGCGCCGCCAGGATCGCGAGGCCACCCAGGACGGTCGGCACGAGGAACGCGCGGCGGTAGTCGTCGGCGTCCTGGCTGCCGTGGCCGGCGAGCACGATGCTGACCACGGCGAGGCCGACCGCACCCCCGAACTGGAACGCCGTGTAGAGCACACCGCTGGCCAGGCCCTGCTCCGACTCGTCGACTCCCTCCGCGGCGGCCAGTGTCACCGGTCCGTACGCGAGGGTGAACGCGATGCCGACCAGCACCAGGCTGGGCAGCAGGTCGACGTACCCCCAGCCGGAGTCGAGGCGGAGCAGCAGTGCGTACGCCGCCGTCGCGGCGGCGAGCCCGGCGACGAGCACGGCGCCGTTGCCGAACCGCTGCACCAGCCGCGGCGTGAGCACCGGAGCCAGGATCAGGTCGATGCCCATGATCGCGAACGTGAGGCCGGTCTCGAGCGGCGACCATCCCTTGAGGTCCTGCAGGTACAGGGTGCCCACCAGCTGGAAGCCGAAGAACGAGCCCATGAAGAGGAGGCCGACGGTGCTGGCCGACAGGACCAGTCCCTCGCGCAGGATGCCCAGCCTCACCAACGGGTACGGCGTCCGCCGCTCGTGCAGGACGAAGGCGGCCAGCAACAGCGCGGCCACGACGGCGACGACTACTCCCCGCGTCGTCTCGCGGTCCTCGCCGAGGCTGACGATGCCGTAGACGATCGCGACCATCGCGCCGGTCACCGTGAGCGCGCCGACGACGTCGAACCTGGCGGGCGCGGCCGTGCGGGCCTCGTCGGCGCGGATCAGCGCCCGACCCAGGACCAGGAGCACCGCGCCGAGCACGACGGGCGCGAAGAACACCCAGCGCCAGCTGGCCGTCGTGAGAAGGCCGCCGGCCACCATGCCGAGCGAGAAGCCGGCAGCGCCGGTCGCGCCGTAGATGACCACGGCCCGGTCGCGCAGCGGCCCCTCGGGGAAGCTCGTCGTGATGATGCTGAGCCCGGCGGGCGTCATGAACCCGGCCGCGACACCCGTGACGAACCGGGCCACGACCACCATCCAGCTCTCCGTGGCGAACCCGCCGAGGCCGGAGAAGGCGATGAAGACGACGAGCGCCGTCAGGAAGACCCGGCGCCGGCCGAGGAGGTCGGCGGAGCGGCCGCCGAGGAGCATGAAGCCGCCGTACCCGAGCACGTAGGCGCTGATCACCCAGTGCGCCGAGCCGGTCGACAGCCCGACGTCGGCCGCGATCGCCGGCACCGCCACGTTGAGCATCGCGATGTCGATGCCTTCGAGGAACAGCGCGCCGCAGAGGACGAGGAGCAGCCCCCACTCGCGGGGCGTCATCTTCGGGGGCCTCGACGGCGTGGCGACGCCGTCATCGAGGGAGGTGGTGGTCACGGACTCTCCTGGGTAGTTACTGAACGTGTGTTGGTTACCTCTTGTAACTACCTAGATGGTGAGCGAGGATGAGGCCGTGGCGGAAGTAGGCACTTCGAAGTCACCCGGTTCCCTCGAGGTCACCGGGCACGACCCCGACTGCTGGGACGCGTTCCAGTGGGACGCTCGCGAGGACTGCGAGGTCCGGCAGATCCTCGACCGGATCGCCGACAAGTGGTCGCTTCTCGTGATCTCACTGCTCGAGCGCCGCACGATGCGCTTCAACGAGCTGCGCCGCGAGATAGACGGCATCAGCCAGCGGATGCTGACGGTGACCCTGCGCCACCTCGAGCGCGACGGACTCGTATGCCGCACCGTGCACCCCGAGGTGCCGCCGCGGGTGGAGTACTGCCTGTCCCCGCTGGGCCACACCCTGCTGGGCACGATCCAGTCCCTCGTGCTGTGGACCGAGGAGCACCAGATGGAGATCGTCCGGGCGCGCCAGGAGTTCGACGCGGCGCAGGCGGGCGAGGACGTGACCGCCCTCTAGGCTCGCGGCACCGTCGTGCGGCTCGCGATCGCGCGACGCACGCATCCCCCGGCCTCCTCACCCGACCGGCACCGGCTCCTCGACCACGGGCGGCCGGAGGAAGCTCGTCCCTGCGGCGACGGCGATCGTGACGACAGCGAGGATCAGGCCGGTGACCACCGGCGCCGACGCGCTGTAGCCGTCGATCGCGACCCCACCGGCGAACGCACCGAACGCGATCCCGATGTTGGCCGCGGAGACCGGCAACGACTGCGCCAGCTGACCGCCGGGCCCCGCCAGGGTGATCACCCGCACCTGGAGCGACGGCACGATGCTGTAGAAGCACAGGCCCCAGGCGACGAGGACCAGCGCGACGAGGGCCGCGACCGAGCCGACCAGGTGAAGCAGCAGCAGGGACACCGCGATGCCGACCGACCCGATCACCAGGGTGCGCCCGGCGTTCCAGTCGGCGAACCGACCGCCACGGAACGATCCGACGGCGGTGGCGGCGCCGTACGCCAGGAGGAACACGCTCAACATCCCGCCGGAGATGCCGGTGACGCTCTTGAGGAACGGCACCAGGTAGGTCAGGGCGGCGAAGACGGTCGCGAACACGATGAAGTTCAAGAAGAGCACAGCGAGCACCCGGGGAGCGAAGGCGTACCGGGCCTGCTGGCCGGCCCCGCCTCCCGCGGGCGCGACGGGCGGGATCAACACGAGTGCCCCGGCCAGCGTGACCACGGCGGCGGCCACGATCACCAGGAACGACCCGCGCCACCCGAGCGTCTGCCCCACGAGCGTGCCCAACGGCACGCCCAGCGCGGCCGACATCGCGACGCCGGCGATGATGATCCCGATGGCCTGGCCCATACGCTCGGGCGGGACGACCGACGTGCCGGCGATGAACGCCGCTCCGATGAACAGGCCCTGCGAGGCGCCGATCGCGAAGCGCAGCACCAGGAACAGGCCGTAGTCGGTCGTCAGCACCATGGCCACGTTGCACGCGATGAACAGGACCACCGCAGCGACGAGGACCGTGCGCTTGTCCACCCTGATGGTCAGCGCGCTCAGCAGCGGGCCACCGACGGCAAGTCCTAGCGCGTACGACGTCACCAGCGCGCCGGCAGCAGGGATGGAGACGTGGAGGTCGGAGGCGATCGCGTCCAGCACGCCGACGACCAGCAGCTCACCGCTGCCCAGCACGAACATCCCGAGGAACAGGGTGGCCAGGGCCAGGCTGGCGTCGGTCCGGGCCGGCGCTCGGTCGTCGCTGCTCATCATTGCTCGCTCTCTATGGCAACCTTTGGTTGCTTCACAGTAGGGCCGGTGTCCTCGATAACGCAACCGCAGGTTGCGCTCCTTTCTCGCCCCACCTCACATCCGTGTCAATATTTCGCCGGGTCGACGGGACGAGGAGGACGCGGTGAAGATCGGTGAGCTCGCCGAGCGCACGGGCGTGAGCACGCGATCCCTGCGCTACTACGAGGAACAGGGCCTGCTCGTGTCCCAGCGCACCTCGGGCGGACACCGCTTCTTCCCCGAAGCCGCCGTCGACCGGGTGATCCGCATCCAGGAGCTCTATGCCGCGGGGCTGTCCAGCGCGAAGATCCTCGAGATCCTCCCCTGCATGCGCGACGTCGACGGCGGCCCGAACGAGAGGGCGACGCCCCGACTTGCCGCGGCGCTGCGTGCCGAGCGCGATCGCATCGATCGCCAGATCGCGGACCTCCAGCGGACGAGGGAGATCCTCGACGACGTGATCGAGAACGCGGCGCCCCGTCGCGGCTCCAAGCGACGTGCCACCAGGAGCCGCTGAGCCATCCGCACGGCTCCCGGGCTTGAACCTCACATCCATGTGAGCTTCTAGCCTCCGAACCATGACCCGCGACGAGAGTCCCACCCTGTTCGACAACGTGACGGTCGGGCGGATCCGTACGACGTCACGCCTCGTGATGGCGCCGATGACGCGCATGCGCGCCGATAGCGACGGCACCCCGACCGACCCGATGATCACCTACTACGCACAACGAGCGTCGGCCGGCATGATCGTCGTCGAGGCCACGTCACCTGATCGGGCGGGACGCACGTTCAACAACACGCCCGCGATCTTCACCAGCAGGCATCGGGCCGCTTGGCGTCGCCTCAGCGAGCGCGTCCACGACGAGGGCGGACGACTCGTGCTGCAGCTCCAGCACGGCGGGCGCATCGGCCACCCGGCCGTCAGCGGAGTCCCACCGATGGCCCCCTCGCCCATCGTGCTGCCGGACGTGGTCTTCACCGCGGACGGCCCGGTCCCTGCCCCCGTTCCGCGGGAGATGACCGATGCGGACATCGCGCAGACGATCGACCACTTCGCGCGCGCTGCGCTGCACGCCGTCGAGGCAGGGTTCGACGGCGTCGAGGTCCACTCGGCCAACGGATTCCTGCTGCACCAGTTCCTCGCCGAGAACACCAACCAGCGGACCGACGGCTACGGCGGCACGGTCGCGGCACGGTCACGGTTGACGCTCGAGGTCACCCGCGCGGTGATCGACACCGTCGGAGCGGACCGGGTCGGAGTGCGGATCGCTCCGGGCTTCACCGGGTTCGGCATCGCCGAGGGGGACCCCGCGACGCTGTACGGCCACCTCGTGCCGGAGCTCGCAGCATCCGGCGCGGCCTACCTGCACGTCGTGTTCGCCGACCCGGACTCAGACATCTATCGCGGCGTCCGCGCTGCGTGGCCGCGCACGCTCATAGCCAACCCCGCCCTCCCGTGGCCCGAGCCCCTGCCGGTCGATGGGGGCCGCGCGGAGGCGGAGCGTCTCCTGGCGTCGGGAGCCGACCTCGTCGCCCTCGGCCGCGCCTTCCTCGCGAATCCCGACCTGGTCGCGCGGTTCCGGATGGGCGCACCCCTGAACGACATCCGCCCCGAGCACTTCTACGGCGGGGCCGACGTCGGCTATCTCGACTACCCCGCCCTCACCGAGCCGGCCGGAGCCGCCGTACGTCGCGAAGGCGGGATGACGGCGCCCGCCAGGCAGACGATCTAGGCGCCGAGCAGGTCTGGCGCGTCGCGGATGAGCGCATGCGCTCCGTCGAGCACCGCCTCGCCGTGGCCGAACCCCGCCACGCTCGCGCCTGTGTCCGCGATCCTGGCCAGCGACCGCTTCGCCTCCTCGCGGTCGACGTTGAACGCGCCGAGGATCACGGTCCCGTGGAACTCGGCGACCGCGTCGCCGGTCAGGACCGCGTCCGCGTCGGGGAGGTGGAGGGCGATGCTGCCCGGCGTGTGACCCGGCGCCCCGACGATCCGCGCGCCGCCGGCGAAGTCGAGCACGTCCCCGTCGCGGACGGCGCGGTCCACGCGACACGGAGGGCCGTGAGGCGGCACGTCGCTGGGCGGGTGGATCTCGGTCTCGGCGGGCGTCAGCACGGGGAGCGGGCCACGCTCAGCCCCGCTGACGAACGCGGCGTCGGCGTGGCCGGCGACCACCTCGACGCGCCCCCACGTCGCGATCTCCGCGGCGCTGCCGACGTGGTCCTCGTGGAAGTGCGTCAGGACGACCCGTACGACGTCGCCGCGTCCCTTGCCCAGCACGCGCAGGGCGCTCTCGATGAGAGCGGCGCTGTCGGGCCAGCCGGTGTCGACCAAGGTGACGCCGTCATCGCCGTCCCACAGATAGCTGTTGAGCAGGTGGGCGCCGTCACCGGGGATCCGCAACCGGTGGAGGGAGGGGGCGATCTCGTGGAGGTCCGGTGCGGACAGGTGTTCCGACGTCACCTGGGTGAACGTAACACGCGCGGTTACGTTTTCTCGGCGAGAACCCCGCCGCCCGGTGGGGACAGCCGGGTGAACGCCGCGCGATACACCGCCGGCGCCAGCCCGAGGCGGCTGCTCACGTGGCGTCGCAGCGAGTCCGCCGTGCCGAACCCGCTGTGCCGGGCCACCTGGTCCATCGGCAGGTCGGTCGACTCCAGCAGCTCGCGGGCCCGCTCCACGCGCTGGTGCAGCAGCCACTGGATCGGGCTCATGCCGGTCTCGGCCTGGAACCGGCGGGTCAGCGTCCGCACGCTCGTGCGCGCGTGCCCGGCGAGGTCGTCGAGGGTCAGCACCGCCTCGAGCCGCTCGAGCGCCCACGCACGGGTGGCGCTCAGCGACGTACCGCTCTCGCGCGGGAGCGGCGCCTCGATGAACTGCGCCTGCCCGCCGTGCCTGACCGGCGCGACGACCGCCAGCCGGGCAGCGGCGTTCGCCACCGCGGCGCCGAAGTCCTTGCGCACCAGGTGCAGGCACAGGTCGATGCCCGCCGCCGCGCCGGCCGACGTGAACACCGGGCCGTCCTCCACGAACAGGACGTCGGGCTGCACGTCGACCTCGGGGTACCGGGCCGCGAGCGCCCCGGACTGGACCCAGAACGTCGTCGCCCGCCGCCCGTCGAGGAGCCCGGCGGCGGCCAGCACGAACGCGCCCGTGCAGATCGACGCGATCCGCGCTCCCCGGTCCGCGGCCTCGGTCAACGCGGCGAGGACGCGGGGGTCCGGCGCCACGCGATCACCGGTCCCGGTCACGATGACGGTGTCCGCGTCGGCGATGACCTCCAGCCCCGACGCCACCACGAGCTGCATCGACCCCTTCGCCTCGATCACGCCCGGCTCCGCCGTACACGTCCGCACCTCGTAGCAGGGCGCGTCGTCGACGAGGGCCGAGCCGAAGATCAGCTCGGGGATCGCGAGGTCGAACGGGATGACAGGCGGTACGGCGACGACTGCTACCCGACGCATTGGCCAGAACCTCCGGAAGTGTGGCGTTCAGGCCACTATCCCACCGCGCCCCGAACCACCACGATCGCTCGCATGACTTCCACGTTGATCGTCGGCGCCGGCGCGACCGGCTCCGCCACCGCCCTCCTGCTCGCTGGGTCCGGTCACAAGGTTCGCCTGGTCACCCGTCGCGGCACCGGCCCCCGCCACCCCGCGATCGAGCTGGTCCGGGCCGACGCGAGCGACGCCGATCGGCTGAAGGAGCTGGCAGCCGGCACCAGCGTGATCTTCAACTGCGCGATGCCGGCCTATCACCAGTGGCCGGAGCTGTGGCCACCACTGGCCGTCTCGATGCTGGGCGCGGCAGAGGCGGCGGGCGCGGACCTCGTGATGCTCGGCAACGGCTACGGGTACGGCGACGTCGATCCGATGACCGAGGACCTGCCCATGCGGCCGACGACCGTCAAGGGCCGGGTGCGCGCCGCGATGTGGCTGGATGCGCTCGCCGCCCACGAGGCCGGGCGGGTGCGGGTGACCGAGGTGCGCGCGGCCGACTACCTGGGCCCCGCTGCGGCGTCGGTGTTCAACTTCACCGTCACCCAGCAGGTCCTGGCAGGCGAACCCGCCACCTACCCGGCGCCCGTCGACGTACCGCACGCGTGGACCGCCACGCAGGACGTGGCCCGCCTGTTGGTGGCGGCTGCGTTCGACGACAGGTCGTGGGGCCGCGCGTGGCACGTGCCCAACGTCGCCGTGCTGAGTGTGCGCGAGGTCGCGGAGCGACTGACCGAGCTGACCGGCTCTCCGAGACCCACCGTCACCGGGATGACCCGGGACGAGCTCGTCGCGGCGGGCGCGGACGACCCGATCCTCGCCGAGCTGGTCGAGATGCTGTACCTCGACGAGAAGCCGCTCGTCTTCGACTCCACGATCACCCGCGAGACGTTCGGGCTGGAGCCGTCGCAGCTCGACGACGTGCTGCTCGAGATGTCGAAGCTGCCGCCGCCGACCTGAGCCGGTCGTCGGCCACGGGTCGCACGGACCGGGCGGGTCGCGGTCACCCGGGCGTTGCCGACGCCAGCAGGCGCACGCCCTCCTCGAGCGCTCCGAGATCGGGCGCCGCACCGAGTGCGAGCCGCAGGAACGGCCCGGCCGGCTCGGCCGGGAAGAACCGGTCGCCGCCGGCCACCGACACCCCCACGGTCGCCGCGGCACCGGCGACGCGGGCGGGATCGGCACGCTCGGGCAGGCGGACCCAGACGTGGAGCCCGCCGCGCGGCGGGGACGGGACGACCCACTCGGGCCGATGCGTGGCCAGTGCACGGAGCACCGTGGTGCGCCGCTCGTCCAGCGCCTTCGCGAGCCGGCGGCGGTGGCGCTGCCAGCCCGGCGACACGAGAAGGTCGACGGCCGCTTCCTGCAGCGGCAGGCTGATGAAGAAGTCGACGGCGCGCCGCGCGGCCTGGAGGCGGCGCATGACCGGGCCGCGCGCGACGATCGCGCCGATGCGGAGGCTCGGGGCGACCGGCTTGGTCAGCGACGTCACCTGGATCACGCAACCGTTCGGGTCGTCGTCGATCAGGGGCGAGCGTCGCGTGTCGTCGTGGCCGAGGTGGCGCGCGAAGTCGTCCTCCACCACGAACGCGCCGTGGGCGCCCGCGGCCGCGACGAGCCCGGCCCGGCGCTCGGCGGACATGGTGGCGCCCGTGGGGTTCTGATGGGTGGGCTGGCAGTAGACGAGTCGTGCTCCCGAGCGGGCGAAGCTCTCCTCGAGCAGGTCGGCGCGGAGACCGGCCACATCCGTCGGCACCGGCACCGGGCGGAGGCCCGCGGCGCGGATCGCGGCGAGTGCGCCCGGGTAGGTCGGCGACTCGACGAGCACGGCGTCTCCGGGCCGGCCCACCGCCCGGAACACCAACGACAGGGCGTTCTGCCCTCCCGCGGTGACGAGCACGTCGTCGGCGTGGATGTCCGCGCCGCTGTCGGCCGCGAACAGCTCCCGCAGCGCGGGCAACCCTGCCGCTGGAGCCCGCCCCCACGCGTCCGGTCGGCGCGACGCCCGCCCGAGGGCCGCGGTCAGCGCGGCCGTCGGCTGCAGGGAGTCGTGCAGGTAGCCCCCGTCCAGCACGAACCGGCCGGCCGCCGGTGGCCCGCTCAGCCGCTCGGTGACGTCGGCGTCGAGAGGACTGTCGCCCAGGACGACGCTCTGCCAGTCGGTGTCCAGCCGAGGCGCCGGGCGCCGACCGGCATCCCCCGTCACGAACGTCCCGCTGCCCGTCTGGGTCACCACGCGGCCCTCCGCCGCCAGCCGCGACAACGCCTTGCCGAGCGTGACCGGGCTGACCCGGAGCCGTTCGACGAGCTCGCGCGTGGACGGCAGCCGGTCCCCTGGCCTCCGCTCCTCGATCAGGCGCAGCAGCTCGGTGCGCACCCGATCCGGGGCCGACGTGGCTTCCGGCATGGACCGTTCCTTTCCAGGGCGAGCGAGGTGCTATCGTAGGTCGTGAAAATCAACGATAGCGATATCCTCAGCGACACGGAATCGATTCTCGACCTGACGGCCCTCCGTGACGACACCCCGGGGACAGCGGGACGGATCCACTTCAACAACGCCGGTTGCGGCCTCCTGCCGGCACCGGTGCTGGCCGCGGTCCAGGCGCACCTCGAGCTGGAGGCGGAGATCGGCGGCTACGAGGCCTCCGCGCTGCGTGCCGACGCGGTCGGCGGGTTCTACACGGAGATGGCGAGGCTGCTGGGGTGTCGCCCGGAGAACATCGCCTTCGCCAGCAGCGCGACGCACGCGTACGCGACCGCTCTGTCCGCGATCGACTTCCGCGCGGGCGACGTCATCCTCACCACCCGCAACGACTTCATCTCCAACCAGATCGCCTTCCTCTCGCTGCGCAAGCGGTTCGGGGTCGAGATCGTCCACGCACCCGACTCCCCCGAGGGCGGTGTGGACGTCGAGGCGCTGACGGCGCTCGCCCGCCGACTCAGGCCGCGCCTGGTCGCCGTGACGCACGTCCCGACGAACTCGGGGCTGGTGCAACCCGTGGAGGCGATCGGCCAGGTCTGCCGGGAGCTCGACCTCACCTACCTCGTCGACGCCTGCCAGTCGGTCGGTGAGCTCGTCGTCGACGTCGACGCGATCGGGTGCGACTACCTGACCGGCACCTGTCGCAAGTTCCTCCGCGGCCCGCGCGGCACCGGGTTCCTCTACGTCTCCGACCGCGTTCTCTCGACGCCCGCCGAACCCCTCTTCATCGACATGTACGGCGCCCGCTGGACCAGCGCGGCGGCGTACACGCCGGTCGCCACCGCCGCCCGCTTCGAGGACTGGGAGTTCCCCTACGCGAGCCTGCTCGGTTGCGCCGAGGCGGCCCGCTACGCCAGCGACGTGGGCATCGACGTCATCGCCCGCCGGACCCCCGCGCTCGCCCGGACGCTGAGGTCCGCGCTCGCCGACATCCCCGGCGTCACCGTGCTGGAGAAGGGTCGCGAGCTCGCCGGGATCGTGACGTTCACGATCAACGGCTGGCAGGCGCAACCGTTCAAGCAGCGGCTCGACGCGCACGCGATCAACTCGGCCCTCAGCTTCCGGGAGTTCGCGCAGTACGACTTCGGCGACAAGGACGTCGACTGGTGCCTGCGTCTCTCGCCGCACTACTACAACACCGAGGCCGAGATCGCCCGGGTCGCCGACGCGGTCGGCGGGCTTGCCGAGGAGGCGGCGTGACCGGCGCGGAAGGCAACGTAGATGACGGGACGTTCGGCGCCAAGGTCTACGAGCTCGCGAAGGTCGGAGGACACTGGTTCCCCGCGATCGCCGACAGGCTTGCGGACTCGGTGCTGAGCGTGCACCGCGCCACGGAGTGGATCAGGGCGGTGAGCGGGGCGGCCGGCGACCCACCCGCGCTGCGCGAGGTGCTGGACCACTGCTCTGACCTCCAGGCCCACCTCCTCAGGTCGATGCGTCCGATGGCCGCGACGGGGGAGGCGCTGATCGACCTCGCCAACCACTTCATCGCCACCGACGAGCAGGCCCGCGCGGACTACGAGCGCCTCCAGCGGACGCATCCGTTCCCGTTGCGCCCGACCAGCACGGGCGACTCGCTGCCGCGGCCGGGCGATCCGCCGACCGGCCGCGGCACGGTCCAGTACATCTGAAAGGCTCACCGTGACTCGACAGTTCGATCGCGGCGCTCTCACCGAGACCCTCGATGTGCTCCAGGCCGACCTCGCCGACCTCGCGCACATCGAGGCCGTGGTGGACATGCGCGAGCGGTTCTACGTCGCCAACAACCACCCAGCCGGTCCCTTTGACCTCGCGGAGGACGTCCTCGGGTACGACTTCCAGGTCGGTCGGCGCTATCCGTTCGAGGTCTCGGTCTACGGGATCCTCCCGGGTAGCCAGGCAGACCGGTGGAAGGCGGAGATCGCGGAGGCTCGGCGCCAGGCGGAGGGATGGGCCGAGGACCTGATCGACTCGGCGCGCGCGGCGCTCTCGTTCATCGTCGACCCGCAGTCCCGGTTGCTCGAGCTCGCCGTCTCCGAGCTCGAGCAACCGGCTGAGCACCTCGTCCGGCACATCCCGAGCGTGTTCGAACGGGTCGCGGTCGAGCTCGGCGACTGGCAGGGAGAGGCGAAGCACGCGTTCGACACATTCATCGGCGACGCCCGGCGGGCGACCGACAACCAGGGCTGGCTCGCCGAGTCGCTGCGGATCGCTCTCGCCAACGCGAAGGCCGTGATCGACCTCGGTCAGCTGGCGCTGCTCGAGGGCCTGACGCACGTCCGCAGCGACCTCGACCAACAGCTCAGGAAGAGGGTCGAGGAGGAGCGAGGCGCCGAGAGCCGGATCCGGTTCTTCCTGCTCGCGGCGACCGCCACCGGAGTTGTCGGATCGCTGGCGATCCCCATTCCCGGCGTCGCACTGGCCGCGATCGCCGCCTCCAGCCCGCTGCTCGGACTCGTCAAGGACTCGATCCCGCAGGCGGACGCCAGGCTCCAGGAGGTGCCGGTGCGGAGCGCCACCGACTACGCGAGCGCCGTGGAGAGCGTCGTCGACAACGTCGTCGACGGCACGCGCCTGCGCTGGGACACCGCGGTTGCGGAGGGTGCGCTGAAGATCCAGCGGGGCGTCGAGGATGTCGGCAACCTCCACGGTCGCGACGCGTTCGAGCCTCCGACGCCCACTCGTCTCGAATCCGGCCCGGTCGACGGCGGCTTCCACCATCCGGCGCAGAGGTAGTTGCGGTCGGGCTGCTCCCCGGACAGCGTCCGTGGTCGCCGCGCATCAACCCGACGCCGCGAGTTGGTGCGGAGGGCCAATGACGGCCGGCCCGGCCGAAACGCACGCTGCTGTCGTGACCAACCCGGGTGACCTCGTCCGCAGCTACTACCGCGCCGTCGACGCCGGCGACATCGAGGGGGTCCTCGAGTGCTTCGCCGAGGACGCCCGTTACGACCGCGGTGGATATCCCCCGCTGCAGGGCGCCGCGGACCTGCGACGCTTCTACGCGCACGACCGGGTGATCGCGTCGGGCCGTCATCGGGTCGAACGGATCCTGGTGGACGGTCGCACTGCGGCAGCACTCGGAACCTTCCAGGGGACGTCGAAGTCGGGTGATGCGCTCGACATCCGGTTCGCGGACTTCTTCGTGTTCCACGACGACCTGATCGGTCAGCGCACCACCTACTTCCTCACTGCCGGGGTGTGACATGCGGATCACGGAGATCGATGCGGACGGATACGAGCAGGTGGTGCGCGTCGCGGATCCGGCGACGGGGCTGGACGCGATCATCGCGATCCACGACACGACCCTTGGTCCCGCGCTCGGGGGCGTCCGGATGCGGGCATACCCCAGCACGGCCGACGCATTGGACGACGTGCTGCGCCTGGCTAAGGGGATGACCTACAAGTTCGCTCTGGCGAGGGGCGACCACGGTGGGGGCAAGTCCGTGATCATCGGCAGCCCCGAAGGGAAGACACCCGACTTGCTCCGAGCGTTCGCCGATGCCGTGCGAGCGCTCGACGGCCGCTACGTGCCCGGCGTCGACAGCGGCACGACGCAGGACGACCTGCGAGCGATGGAGGCCGCCGGCGCGATCGCGTCCTGCACGGGTGACGACCCGTCGCCGTACACCGCACTCGGCGTGCACGCGGGGATCCTCGCGGCGGTCCGTCACCTGGACGGCTCCCCCGAGCTGCGAGGGCGACGCGTCGTCGTCCAAGGCGTCGGACACGTGGGCGCGTCACTGGTCAGGCAGCTGGTCTCGTCCGGCGCCGAGGTCGTGGTCGCCGACGTCGATGACCGGGCCGTCGCGGCGGTGGCCGGCTCCTTGCCCGTGGCGGTCGTGCCGGTCGAGGATGCCCTGACCGTGGCCTGCGACGTCTACGCGCCCTGCGCACTGGGAGGCGTGGTCGACGACGACTCGCTGGCGAGGCTCGACGCCCGCGCCGTGGTCGGCGCGGCGAACAACGTCCTGGCGGATCCGCGTCACGGTGAGGAGCTGCACGGACGCGGGATCCTCTACGCTCCGGACTTCTGCGCGAACGCCGGAGGGATCATCTTCCTCGGTGCGGAGGCCAGCGGTCTGCCGGCGACCGAGGCTCGGCGCCGCGTACGCCGCATCGGGCGGACGCTCGAGGAGATCTGGGAGATCGCGGGCCGCGAGGACCGGCCGCCGCCGGAGGTCGCGATGGCCATGGCCGAGCAGGTGCTGGCCTCGAGGCGCGGAGCCTGAGCCGGGGCGCGTCGCCCTATCCGCGCCGGAGCGCACGGTAGTGGCCCGGCGAGGTCCGCCACCGTCTCCAGAAGTGGCGCCGCAGACCTGCCGCGGACGCGTAGCCCACCCTCCTGGCGATCGCGTCGACGGGTAGGTCGGTCTGGACGAGGAGCGCGCACGCGCGGTCCAGTCGGCGGTCGAGGAGCCACTGGCCCGGGCTGACCCCCAGCTCGTCGGCGAACCGTCTGGTCAGCGTCCGAGGTGAGACGCCGACGGCTGCCGCGAGCGCACGCACGGACGGCGGGCTGTCCGCCGCCTCGTCGAGGACGTGTGCCAGGACCTGCAGAAGCGCAGTGCCTGGCCCGTGGCCAGCACGACGCCCAGCAGGCCGGAGGAGATCGAGACCCGATCCCACCGACACCAGGTGCACACCCCCAGCGCGCGCTCGCTCGAGATCCTGGAGCAGTTCCTCCGGAGGCCGGTGGCCGGCACGCCAACGCGGGACCAGGACAGTCTCTGCCTCGGCGACCTCCTCGAGCGGCCCGTCCGGGAGGATGCGGAGGCCATCTGCTGTCGAGACCGGGCCGCCCTGCGTGGCACAGGTCTTCAGTCTCCGTGGGTGTCCGCCCACCGTCGCGTGGCCCGGTCCGGGGCCCGCCGCCGCGGGAACGACGTCGGAGACGGACATACCCTCGTGGACGAGGACGAGCAGGCGCCGCGGCTCCCGCGATGCCACGCCCGGCGACGGTCGCGCCGTCCGCCCGGCGAGTCCGGCGCCCACTGCGCCCTACCCCTCGACCCCGGGCGCCGCGTGATCGGCCAGGACCGCCACCGCCTCGATCTCGACCAGCGCCGGCGCCGGGAGGCCGGCGCCGATCGCCGACCGCGCCGGGAGCGGGTCGCTGAACCAGCGGAGGTACTCCTCGTTGAAGTCCGACCAGTCCGCGATGTCGTCGAGGAACACCTGGACCTTCACCACGTCCGCGACGCTCGCACCCGCGCGTTCGAGCTCCCGGGCCAGGTTGCCGATCGCGGCGCGGGTCTGGGCTACCAAGCCGTCAGCGAACCGACCGTCAGCGTCGCGGCCGAGCTGGCCGGACACGAAGAGCAGGTGGCCCGCGCGCCGGGACATCGAGTACGGCGGCGAGGGGTCAGGCATGCACCGGGACGCTAACCGGCCGCGGCACCCGCGCCGTCGTCCCGGGCGACGAACGCGGATCGGTGGCGTTGTCCGATTCGACGACCCCCCTGTCCCGGGTCTTTGAGAGGGTCGCGACATGAGCCGTCCCGTCGCCCTCGACGACCTCTTCGACATCGCGGTGCCGTCGGACCCCGCGCTCTCTCCGGACGGACGTCTGGTCGCTTACGTGCTGAGCACCGTCGACCGGGGCGAGGACGTCGATCGAGGAGAGGTGTGGCAGGTCGACGTTGGAACGGGGTCGCGCCGACGGCTCACCGCGGGCCACACGGACTCTGGCCCGGCGTGGTCGCCGGCCGGGTCGCTGGCCTTCCTCCGCGACGACGGGGAGCGGACCCTGGTGCTGGTCGTCGCTCCAGGATCGGCCGACCCGCGGGAGGTCGCGACGCTCCCGGCCGGCGCGACCGGCCTCGCGTGGAGCCCCGACGGGGTGCGGCTGGCCCTCACCGCGCCCGCGCCGGCTGGTACGGACGACGCCGACGTCCTCGATCCCCGAGCACCTGTCGTCGCCTCCCGACGGAGCTTCCGTGCCGACGGTCGAGGGCTCACCCGGGGGACCCGCCGCCACGTCCACCTCGTCGACGTGACATCCGGCGAGGTGCACCGCGTGACCGCCGGTGACTGGGACGCTGCAGCTCCCACCTGGTCGCCTGACGGCACCCGCCTGGCGATCACGGCCGGCGTGGGCGACGACGCCGACCTGACCGGCTCGACCCAGGTCTGCGTGGTGGACGCAGCGGCGTCCGGGCCGATCGGCACACCTGATCAGGTGACCGACCTCGCCGGTGCCGTCGACTTCGCC
Source organism: Nocardioides thalensis (assembly GCF_013410655.1). Classification (NCBI taxonomy): domain Bacteria; kingdom Bacillati; phylum Actinomycetota; class Actinomycetes; order Propionibacteriales; family Nocardioidaceae; genus Nocardioides; species Nocardioides thalensis. The sequence continues at coordinate 364,612 of NZ_JACCFP010000001.1, read as the reverse complement.
GGGTGGAGCCCGGACGGCTCGTCCCTCGTCGTCGTCGGCAGCTCTCGGCCCGGACCGCACAACATGGACCTCCTCCGGATCGCCCTCGACACCGGGAAGGTCGACGTGCTGACCGCAGACCTGGACCGGATGGTGATGCCCGGAGGAGAGCCCGCCTATCCGGGCGGCCGCCCCGGATTCACCGCGGACGGCGCGCTGTTGTTCTGCGCCCGGGACCGGGGCCACACGCGGCTGTTCCGGATCGATGACCTCGACCGACCGCGCTCGGTGGCGGTGCCGATGGACGAGGGGTCCGTGGTGTCGGGCCTGTCGACCAACGGCGGCGACGTGGCCGCGGTCGTCGTGGCGTCGCGCCACAGCCTGGGCGAGGTCGCGATCGTCGATGCCACCGGCGACATCCGGGTCCTCACCGACCACTCGGCGGTCGCCCTGCCCGGAGTCACGTGGATCGAGCCGGAGGAACGAACCTTCGTCACGCACGACGGCACCGAGGTCGGCGGCGTCCTGATCAGGGCGCAGGACGCCGTGGGCCCCCGTCCCCTGCTCCTCGACGTGCACGGTGGGCCGCACGACTCGTGGAGCAGCGCGCTGGACGGAGTGCACCTCTACCACCAGGTCCTGGCATCGGAGGGATGGCTCGTCCTGCTCGTCAATCCGCGAGGCAGCGACGGGAGCGACGACGACTTCCTTCGAGGTGCCCTCGGACGCTGGGGATACGCCGACGAGGCGGACTTCCTCGACCCGATCGACCAGCTCGTCGCCGAGGGTCTCGCCGACCCCGCGCGGGTGGCGGTCACCGGCTACAGCTACGGCGGGTTCGCGGTCTGCCACCTGACGGCGCGCACCGACAGGTTCGCTGCGGCGGTCGTCGGAGGTGGGATCTGCGACCTCCGCAGCTTCGCGGGCACCTCAGACATGGGCCACTACTACGCCACCGAGGAGTTCGGAGGGCTGGCCGCCGTGCGCAGCGGCACCGCCGCGAGCCCGATCGACCTCGTCGACCGCGTGACCACCCCGACCCTCGTCCTGCACGGAGAGGCGGACGACCGGTGCCCGGTCGGCCAGGCGGAGCAGTGGTTCACAGCGCTGCGCGAGAACAGGACGCCGGCGGAGCTCGTGCTCTATCCAGGCGCGAGCCACGCCTTCATCGTCACGGGCCACCCTTCCCATCGCGCCGACTTCAACCGGCGGATCCATGATTGGGTCACCCGCTTCGGCGCGCCAGCGACGCCCGGATCGGGGCCGGACGCACGCCGCCGGCGGTCCCGGTGGCAGCAGCGACTCTCCCTCCTGGCCGACCGCCACGGCGTCCCCGGAGCCGCCTTCGGCGTCCTTGACCTGCGTTCCGACGGGCGCGCCGAGCCGGTCGTGGCCGCGCACGGCGTGCTCAGCACGCGGACCGGCGTCGCGGTCACGCCCGACGCGCGGTTCCAGATCGGGTCGATCACCAAGGTGTGGACGGCGACGCTCGCCGCGATGCTGGCCGACGAGGGTGTCCTCGAACTCGACCAGCCCGTCGTCTCCTACCTCCCGGACCTCGACCTGGGCTCGGCCGACCACACCGCGCACGTGACGATGAGACACCTGCTGAGCCACACCAGCGGCCTCGACGGCGACGTGTTCACCGACACCGGCCGCGGCGACGAGGCCCTGGCTCGATACGTCGCCGACGTCCTGCCGACCGTCCCTCCCACGTCTCCTGTCAGCACCCTGTTCTCCTACTGCAACTCCGGCTACTCCCTCGCCGGGCGGGTGCTGGAGCGGGTCACGGGCACCACCTGGGACCGACTCATCGACGAACGACTCGTCGCCCCGCTCGGACTCGACGACACCGGGACCCTCCCGCAGGACGCCCTGCTGGGTCGCGTTGCCGTCGGCCACCTCGGGCGTCGTCCCGACCTGCGACCGACCGACACCTGGTACCTGCCCTGGTCCGGCGCGCCCGCGGGCGCGGTCTGGGCGTCGGCCGCCGACGTGCTGGAGTTCGCGCGGCTCCATCTCGAGGAGGGGCAGCACGGAGAGCACCGGCTGGTCGCAACGGGGACGGTCGCCGAGATGCGCAAACCAGTCACCCACGTCCCGGCGCCGCACTTCGGCGCCGACGCCTGGGGGCTCGGCTGGATGGTCAAGGACTGGAGCGGACGGATGGTGATCGGGCACGACGGTGGCTCGATCGGGCAGACCGCGTTCCTGCGCCTCGTGCCCGACGCCGGCGTCGCCGTCGTCCTCCTCACCAACGGCGGCAACGCCTACGAGCTGTACCGCGAGCTGTTCAGCGAGGCGCTCGGCGAGCTGGCGGACATCGAGATCCCGACGTTCTCCGCCCCTGCGGACCACCCGCAGGCCCCTGACGATCGAGACCGCTGGGCGGGCAGCTACGTCCGCCACCTGCAGACCATCGAGGTCGACCCGACCGACGACGGTCTCCGGCTCGAGGTCGCGCTCCGTGCCGAGTTCGCGGACCTGCTGGGGATCGACCGCGTCCGGCGTCTCGACGTCCGTCGCACGGACGATCCGGCCCGGTTCGTGTTCCAGGTGCCGGGCACCGAGCTCTGGCAGTCGGTCTCGTTCCTCGAGCGGGAGGGGACGACATACCTCCACGAGGGCCTGCGTGCCGCACCGCGGAGGTGAGGGAGCTCAGTCGGTGGGCCCCTCGGTCAGCACGACCAGCACCGAGGCGGACCCTGGATTCCGCACGACCGCCTCGAGCCTCCCGGCCCGACGCAGCCGCAGCAGCCCGGCGACCGGAGCCGCCCCGGTGAAGCCGATCTCGATTCCCTCCGCCCGCAACACCCTCACCGCCTCCCGCGCGTCGGCGTCGTCGACCGCGCAGACCGCGTTGAGACCCTCGCTCAGCTCCGGCCAGGTCGGGGCCGACGGCTCCCCACAGTTGAGGCCGGCCATGATGGAGCGGTGCGGGCCGGGCACGGCCGTACGCCGACCCGCGCGCAGCGACGTGAGGACGCAGGCGGCGTCGACCGGTTCCACACCGAGAACCGCGGGCGTCCCCGCCCGCTCGCGCTGCATCGACCTTGCGAACCGCACGGTCGCGGCCGCGAGCGAGCCGACGCCGATGCCGACCACGACGGTGTCGAAAGATCGAGGGTGCTGCTCGGCCACCTCGGTGAAGATCGTCGAGTAGCCCTCCACGATCAACGGCGAGACATCGTCCTCCGGGTCGTCGGAGGTGTCGGCGACCAGCAGGTCGGCGGGGCCGATGGAGGCGGCGGCCCGGACAACGGCGTCGTCGTACGTCCCGTCCACCTCCAGCACGGACGCACCCTCGCCCCTGATGTCGTTGATCCGGCGCTCCGAGGTGCCGTCCGGAACGTAGATCCGGGCCGCCAGGCCGCGGTCGCGCGCGACCCTGGCGACCGCGCGGCCGTGGTTGCCGTCCGTGGCCGAGACCAGGGCGGCGAGCTGCGCGTCTCCCCCGCGTTCCTCCAGCAGGCGGTGAACGGCCCAGGATGCACCGAGCACCTTGAACGCCGGCAGACCCCAGCGGTCGTCCTCGATCTTCGCCCACACCTCGCCGACGCCGAGCGACGCCGCGATGCCGGGCAGGCTCCGCAGGGAGGTGGCGCGGTATCCGGGAAGGCCGCGGTGGAAGGCCGCGGGATCCTGGGCGAGGACCGTCGGCGGGCGTTCGGACGCCGACGGGTTGAGGTGCAGGTCGAGGTTCGTTCCGGCGGAAGAGTGCACGACCACGACGATGCCCGAGCGCAGCACGTCGGCCCTTGTCCGACTCCACCGTTGATCCCAGGCCGCGTTGGACGATCTGCCAAAGACGGTCCGATCCGGGCAGGAACACGATGGTCGAAATCGCTGAACCGGAGGAACCATGAGCCAGCGTGTCACCATCCCCGCCGCCACCGTCGCCCTGAGCTGCGTCCTTGCTGCGTGCAGCGCAGGGGACGCGGACCCAGGAGGGAACGGACCCAGCGGACCGGGCGGACCCGTCACCGTCGTCGTCTCGTCGGACCCCGGGAGCCTCGACCCCCACAAGGCCGTCACGTCGGCGGCCGGGCAGCTGGTCGCCTTCGCGTACGACTCACTGGTGCACGTGGACGAGGAGGGCAACGTCGTCCCCGCACTCGCGAGCGCCTGGACCGAGGACGGCACCTCGGTGACCTTCGAGCTCGGCGACCAGGCAACCTGCGCGGACGGGTCGAAGATCACGCCCAGCCTGGTCGCCGAGAACCTGTCATTCGTCGCCGATCCCGAGAACGGGTCGCCGCTCAACGGCCTGTACATGCCGTCCGGGGCCGAGGTCACCGCGTCGGACGAGGACGGCACCGTCGTCGTCGAGACGGCGGAGCCCTTCCCCTTCCTGCTCAACGGGATCGCGCAGGTCCCGATCGTTTGCCAGTCCGGCCTCGACGACCGCAGCGCCCTGGAGCGCGAGACGCACGGCACTGGTCCGTTCGTCCTCACCGAGTCGGTCGTCGACGACCACTACACCTACACCGTGCGCGAGGACTACACCTGGGGGCCGGACGGCGCCTCGACCTCGGCCGACGGCACCCCCAGCGCCGTGACGTTCAAGGTGGTCCCGGACGAGTCCACCGCGGCCAACCTCCTGATCAGCGGTGAGGTGAACATCGCGACCGTCTACGGCCCCGACCGCGCACGACTGGCCGGCCAGGACCTGCCGCACGAGGACCTCCAGAACGTCGCCGGGGAGTTCTTCTTCAACGAAGAGGACGGCCGCCCGACCTCCGACCTGAGTGTCCGGACCGCTCTGGTCGCAGCGCTCGATCTCGAGGAGCTCGCCGACGTCGTGACCGACGGCAACGCCGTGCCGTCGACCGGCATGGTCACCCTCGAGCCGACGGCCTGCTCCGGTGACACGGTGACCGGCAACCTTCCGGACTCCGGCCTCGACGCGGCGCGAGCCGCCCTGGTCGACGGCGGGTGGCAGGAGGGCCCGGACGGGTGGACGAAGGACGGCCAGCTGCTGGAGGTGACGTTCGTGCACGGCACCGACAAGCCGCTCGCCAATGCGGCCGAGCTGACCGCCGCTCGTTGGGAGGAGCTCGGCGTCCGCGTGGACTCGGTCGCGAAGGACAGCTCCTCGTTGAGCGAGATCCTCTTCTCGACGGGCGCGTGGGACGTGACGTCCAACTCGCTGCAGGTGCAGTTCCCCAGCCAGCTGGTGCCTTTCCTCTCCGGTCCGGCGCCGGCCGATGGCACGAACTTCGCGCACCTCGACAACAAGGAGTACGAGCGGCTCGCAGCCGAGGCCTCCGCGATGCCGGGGTCGAGCGGCTGTGACCTGTGGATCGAGGCGGAAGCCGCGCTGGTAGAGAACCTCGACGTGGTTCCCTACGCCAACCTGACCGTTCCGGTGTGGGGCCGGGGCGTCGAGTTCCGGGAGACGGCCTACGGGATCGACCCGCTCTCGCTGCGGCACTCCGGCTGAGCATGGCGATCGCGACGACGAGCGCTGCCGACCCCGGGACGACGCGCCGGGGCGGCAACCCCTGGGTCGGCTTCGCGGCACGGCGGCTCGCGCGGTTCGCGCTGTCGATCGCGCTGCTCGTCACCGCCACGTTCTGGATGATCCACCTCGTGCCCGGCGACCCCGCGCGGGCGGCGCTGGGAGCCACGGCGTCGGCGGAGCTGGTGGAGCACAAGCGGGCCGAGCTCCACCTCGACGAACCGCTCCACGAGCAGTTCGCGATCTACCTGGGTGGGCTCGTCCGAGGTGACCTGGGCAGCTCCCAGGTCACCGGCCTCCCGGTCGGCACCGTGATCGGGGACCGCCTCCCCGCCACGGTGACGCTGGCGGCGGTGGCGTTCCTCCTGGTGGTCGTGGTGGCGGTTCCCGGCGGGATGGCGGCCGGACAGGCGACGTGGCGTCGGTGGCGTCCGGCGTCGGAGCTGGCGTTCAGCGGCACGACGAGCGCCCTGAGCGCGGTGCCCGACTTCCTGCTCGGGGTGGCCCTCGTCTACGTCTTCGCCATCGCCGTTCCGGTGCTGCCGGTGGCGGGCCGCGGCGGGCCCGACAGCTACGTGCTTCCCGTGATCGCACTGGCGGCCGGGCCGATCGGCCTGATGCTCCGGATCGTTCGGGCGGAGACCGTCCGGGTCCTGCAGCAGGACTTCGTCCGCACCGCGCGCGGGAAACGGCTGCCGGGTCGCCGAGTGTTCCTCCGCCACGTCCTGCCGAGCGTGGTCACCCCCACGCTCACCCTCTCGGGGCTCATCCTGTCCGGTCTGCTCGCGGGGACCGTGCTGGTGGAGACGCTGTTCGCCTGGCCGGGGCTCGGCAGCTCGCTCACCCGTTCGGTGCTCGACCGGGACTACCCGCTCGTGCAGGGTCTCGCGCTCGTCTTCGGGACGGGCGTGCTGCTGATCAACCTCACCGTCGACCTGGTCATCTCGATCGTCGACCCCCGGACCACCCTGCGGGACGGCTGACCATGGGTGAGTCCCGACGTACCTCCGCCTTGCGGACACCTCTGGGCCTGGCGTCCGTCCTGGGCCTCGGTCTCCTGGCCCTCGTGGTAGTCGTCGCACCTGAGGTACTAGCGGCCCGCGCCGACCGGGTCGCCGTGGACGCCATGCACCAGGGCCCGAGCGCCGACCACTGGCTGGGCACCGACGCGCTCGGTCGCGACGTGTTGGCTCGGGTGCTCGTCGCGGCCCGCCTCTCCGTGCTACTCGCCCTGGCCGCGACGGCACTCGGCACCATCGGCGGCGTCCTGCTGGGGTGCCTCCCGTTCCTGCTCGGGCGACGCCTCGGCCGGATCGCGATCGGGGCGATCGACCTAGCGGTCTCCTTCCCCGGCCTGCTGGTCGCCATCTTCCTGGCGGTGATCGTCGGGGTCGGGCCGACCGGCGCGGTGATCGCGCTCGGCGTCGCGATGGTGCCGAACTGCGCTCGCCTGACCTACACGATGACCGCGGCGGTCGCCGCGTCGAACTACGTGACCGCGGCCCGGGCGCTCGGCGTAGGCCGGGTGGCCGTCATCCGCCGTCACATCGTCCCCAACATCGCTGAGCCGCTGTTGATCACGACAGCGTCGACCACCGGGTCGATGCTGCTCGCGTTCGCCGGTCTGTCCTACCTCGGTTTCGGTGTCCAAGCGCCGAGCTACGACTGGGGGCGACTCCTGAACGAAGGCCTGGCCGAGATCTACGTGAACCCGGCGGCCGCCCTCGGGCCCGGGGTCGCGGTGGTACTGGCCGGGATCGTGTTCAGCCTGGTCGGAGAGTGGGGGGCGCGAGCCGCTGGGATCCGCGACGACGGCCCCCGGTCGCGCCGGAGGCGGACGGCGGCGGCCCCGCCGCCGGAGCGCGAGCCGGCCGCGTCCGGAGCCGCCTTGGTCATCGACGATCTCACGGTCGCGTTCGGGGAGCACACCGCCGTTCGCGGGCTCAGCCTTTCGGTCGGCGACGGCGAGGTGGTGGGCATCGTCGGCGAGTCCGGGTCGGGAAAGTCGGTGACCGCGATGGCGGTCGCAGACCTGCTCCCGCCGGCGGCCACGGTCCAGGCCCGGGACCTCGCCGTGGACGGACGGACGTTGCGCGACCTCGGCCCTCGGGCGCGACGGGACTGGCTCGCGGAGCGCCTCGGCGTCGTCTTCCAGAACCCGCTGACCGCGCTCAACCCGACGATGCGGATCGGCGACCAGGTCGTCGAGGGCATCCGGGACCGTGACGGCACCCGCCGGGCCCCCGACGCGACGGTCGCCCTGCTCGAGCGGGTGCGGATGCCCGCTCCCGCCGTCCGCGCACGCCAACGCCCGCACGAGCTGTCCGGGGGCATGCGGCAGCGGGCCGTGATCGCGATCGGGATCGCCACCGACCCGAAGGTCGTCATCGCCGACGAGCCGACGACCGCACTCGACGTACGGCTGCAGAAGCACGTGCTCACCATGCTGGAGGAGGTGCGAGCCGCGGCAGGCGCGACGCTTCTCCTGATCAGCCACGACCTCGCGGTCGTGTCGACGATCGCGACCCGAGTCGTCGTGATGTACGGCGGACGCGTGATGGAGGACCTGCCGGTCGGGACGCTGCACGACCCGGCGCATCCCTACACCGCGGCACTGCTCCGCGCCGTGCCCGACCTGCACACCGACGTCGGTCGCGACCTGGTGACGATCGAGGGACGACCGCCGGCGTCGGCAGACGCACTCCCCGGCTGTCCGTTCGCTCCGCGGTGCGACCGTGCCGAGCACCGGTGCCACACCGAGGCGCCCCCGCTGCTGGACCACAACGATGGGCACCGGCTCGCGTGCTGGAACCCGGTCCGCGAGCTCGCGACACGTGCGTGCCACGAGGCCATGACCCCGACGGGCGGTCGAGCGGAATGAGCCGACTGGAGGTCGAGGACCTGACCGTGAAGTACCGATCCGGTCGCCACGAGCGGATCGCGGTGGACCGCGTGTCGTTCGCCGTCGCCGCCGGTGGCACGCTGGGGATCGTCGGCGAGTCCGGCTCCGGGAAGACCAGCCTGGCCGGTGCCGTGGCCGGGATCGTCCCGACCGCAGGAGGACGCGTGAGCATCGGCCGCCGTGCGGCCGGCCGACAGCTCCGCCGACACCCTGTCCAGACGGTGTTCCAGGATCCGTACGGCTCCCTGAACCCGAGGATGGCGGTCGGCGACGCGATCGCCGAGGGCGTTCGGGCTGGGGGTCGGAGCGGAGCAGCCGTCCGAACGGCCGTGTCCGAGTGGCTGGAGGCCGTCGGGCTGGACCCGAGGACAGCGTCGGCGCGTCCGGGCGGGCTGTCGGGCGGGCAGTGCCAGCGCATCGCGATCGCCCGCGCACTCGCTGCCGACCCGGAGGTGCTGATCGCCGACGAGATCACGTCGGCCCTCGACGTCTCCGTCCAGGGATCGGTGCTGAACCTGGTCCGCGCCAAGCAGCGCGAGCTCGGCTTCACGCTCGTCGTGATCTCCCACAACCTGGCGATCGTCAGGTTCCTCGCGGAGGACCTCGCTGTCATGCACGAGGGAAGGCTGGTCGAGCGCGGCGCGACCCAGGACGTGCTCTCGGCGCCACAGGATCCCTACACGCGGAGCTTGATCGACGCGGTTCCGGTCCTGGGCGGCTCCCGCCCGGCGTCGAACGGGGACCGCCAGTGAGCGCACGTGCCGGCGTGTCCGGGTTCGCGACCCGGCTGCCGGCGATGCTCGACGATCTGGCGCTGCTCGTAGCGGCGGAGTCGCCGTCGGCCGACCACCACGCCGTCGCGCACAGCGCGCGCGTGATCGCCGACGTCGGTCGCCGGTTGCTCGGGTCCGATCCGGAGATCCTGACGATCGACGGCTGCGCCCACCTCAGATGGCGCCGGGGACGCCCTGGCCGCGGGATCTTGGTGCTCGGCCACCACGACACCGTCTTCCCGGTGGGCACGATCGAGCGCCGGCCGTACTCCGTGGAGGCAGGGGTCGTCCGCGGCCCCGGCTGCCTCGACATGAAAGCGGGGTTGGTGATGGCGCTCCACGCGCTCGCCCTAACCGACCCCGACGTCGGGGTGACCCTGCTCGTCACCGGTGACGAGGAGATCGGCTCCCCGACCTCTCGCGCGCTGGTCGAGGACGAGGCGCGAGCCAGCGCAGCCTGCCTCGTCCTCGAGGCCGCCGCCGACGACGGCTCGCTCAAGATCGCTCGGAAAGGCGTGTCGATGTACGAGATCGCGGTCACCGGTCGGGCTGCCCATGCGGGCCTGGACCCGGAGCGCGGGGTGAACGCGACGACCGAGATCGCGCATCAGGTCGGAGTCGTGGCCGGCCTGGCCGATCCGGGCGAAGGCACCACCGTGACACCCACGGTCCTGCGCAGCGGAACCAGCGCCAACACCGTCCCGGACCAGGCATCGCTGCGCGTGGACGTCCGGTGCCGTACCCGGAAGGAGCAAGAGAGAGTGCACCAGTCGATCAACGCCTTGCGACCCCAGGACCGCGAAGCGGAGCTGAGGGTCGTGGGCGGGCCGAACCGCCCGCCGCTCGAGGACGCGGCGTCGGCCTGCCTCTTCCGGCTGGCGGAGGCCGAGGCGACCGCACTCGGCCTCTCTGTGTCGGGAGCCGCGGTGGGCGGAGGATCCGACGGGAACCTGGCGGCCGGCGTGGGCACTCCCACCCTCGACGGCCTCGGTGCCGTCGGGGCGGGGCCGCACACCACCGACGAGTACGTCGTGGTCGACGAGCTCGCGCCGCGCACCGCACTCCTCGCCGCGCTCCTGCATGCGATCCCGGTTCAGGCGGGCGGCTGATGAGCCCGACGGAGACCGGCAGCTCCCACGTGCCGCGAGCCGCTGACGACGCTGCCCGGCGAGAGCACGCCAGGACGACCTGGCTGCGGGCCCAGGAGCAGGCGGGAGTGAGCGTCCGGCCCCTCGAGACGATCGACGAGCTTCGCCAGCTCGAGGAGCTGTTCACCGAGATCTGGGGCCCGCGACGAGGTGACTCGATGATCAGTCGTGAGGTGCTTCGCGCTCTGTCCTCGTCAGGCAACTACGTGGTGGGCGCCTATCTCGGCGATGCGATCGTGGGCGGCTGCGTCGGCTTCGCCGCCCGGTCCGACGTGCCGTCGCTCCACAGCCACATCGCCGGCGTGCGCGGCGCAGCGCAGGGCCGCAACGTGGGGTTCACGATGAAGCTGCACCAGCGTGACTGGGCGATGCGCAGCGGGTTCCGTCGGATCGAGTGGACGTTCGACCCGCTGGTGCGTCGCAACGCCTACTTCAACGTCGCCAAGCTCGGCGGCCGACCGGTGCGCTACCTCCCGGACTTCTACGGGCCGATGGACGACGGGATCAACGCCGACACGGCGAGCGACCGGGTGCTGCTGCGCTGGGAGATCTACGAGGACCCGCCCGGTGGCTCGGGCTCGCCTGCCCGTCAGCTCCTGGCCATCGGGCAGGACGACGAGCCGGAGTGGATCGAGGGAGACCGGGCCGGCGTACGCGCAGAGGGAGCGGTGACCAGGTACGCGATCCAGGTCCCGGACGACATCGAGCGGATCCGGCGGTCGGCGCCGGACCTCGCCGACCGATGGCGGCGGGCGCTGCGAAAGGCGCTCGGAGGCCTGCTCGACGACGGCGCCGAGGTCGCCACGTTCAGCACCGTCGAGGGATACGTCGTGGACGCGGTCCGATGAGGATCGAGGCATTGGAGCTCCGATGGCTCTCCCTCCCGCTGGTCGCCCCGTTCCGGACGTCCTTCGGGATCCAGACGCACCGAGAGGCACTTCTCCTGCACGTGGTGGGCGACGAGGCCGACGGGTGGGGCGAGTGCGTGGCGTTGGCCGAGCCGGTGTACTCGGCCGAGCACACCGACGGCGCCGCGCACGTGATCGAGCACCACCTCTTCCCGCGGCTGACCGGACGGGATCCGTCGGCCGCAGACGTGGCCGCGCTCCTCCGTCCGGTGCGCGGCCACCGGATGGCGAAGGCCGCCCTGGAGATGGCGGTGCTCGACGCCGAGCTGCGCGCGGCAGACACGTCGTTCGCCGACTACCTCGGAGCGAGCCGCAGCGAGGTCGCCAGCGGCGTCTCCGTCGGGATCATGGACAGCATCGACGAGCTCGTGACGGCCGTGGCGGCCTACCTGGACCAGGGATATGCACGGATCAAGCTCAAGATCGAGCCGGGTTGGGACGTCGAGCCGGTTCGAGCGGTTCGCGCCGCGTTCCCCGACCAGCCGCTCCAGGTCGACGGCAACGCGGCCTATGGCCGGGAGCACATCGCGCACCTCCGGGGTCTCGACGAGTTCGGCCTGCTGCTGCTGGAGCAGCCGTTCGACGAGGAGGACGTCGTCGGTCACGCCGAGCTCGCTCGTAGCGTCGCGACGCCGATCTGCCTCGACGAGTCGATCACCTCGTTGCAGACCGCGCTGGACGCCGTCGAGCTGGGGGCGTGCTCGATCGTGAACATCAAGCCCGGCCGGGTCGGCGGGTACCTCGAGGCACGCCGCATCCACGACGCGTGCCTCGAGGCCGGCGTACCCGTGTGGTGCGGCGGCATGCTCGAGACCGGCATCGGGCGGGCGGCGAACATCGCCCTCGCGTCGCTGCCCGGGTTCACCCTCCCGGGCGACATCTCCGGCTCTGACCGGTTCTACGCCGTCGACATCACGGAGCCGGTGGAGATGGTCGGCGGGCGCGTGTCCGTGCCGGCGGGTCCCGGGTTCGGGCGCAGCCCCGTGCCGGGGACGTTGGAGCGGTTCACGCGCCGCTCGATCTGGCTGCGGGCATGACGCCCGCGGTGCCGGCGGTCACGAGTCGAGGGCGACCGCGCGCAGGAAGTTGATCAGCGTCTGCACCGGGACGCCGGTCGCACCCTGCGGGACGACCGAGTACGGCGCGCCGTGGTTGTAGGCAGTCCCGCAGATGTCGAGGTGCGCCCAGCGCGTGCGCTGCGACGCGGGCGATGCGAACTCCTGGAGGAAGATGCCCGCCGTCAGCATCGTGGCCGATCGCTCGCCCTCGTTGGCGATGTCCGCGACCTGCGACGCGAGCGCCCGCCGCAGGTGGATAGGAAGGGGCATCGGCCAGAGCCCCTCGTCGGCCTCGGCCGCAGCCTCGAGGAGCAGTGCCCGTAGCGGGTCGTCGTTGGACATCAGCGCGCTGATACGGGTGCCCAGAGCCATGACCTGGGCGTCCGTCAGTGTCGCGACGTCGACGATCAGGTCCGGCTTCTCCTCCCGAGCGAGGGTGAGAGCGTCCGCGAGCAGCAGACGGCCCTCGAGGTCGGTGTTGCGCACCTCCACCCGTCGCCCGTCCCTCAGGGTCAGGACGTCGCCGGGTCGGATCGAGGTCCCGGACACCGAGTTCTCGGCGAGCGGCAGCCAGGCGGTGACGGCGACGTCGAGCTCGAGACGGGCTGCAGCCACGCAGGCCTGGAAGACGGCTGCCGCGCCCGCCATGTCGATCTTCATCGAGGCGAGCTCGGACGTCGGCTTGAGGTTGAGCCCACCCGAGTCGAACGTCACCCCCTTGCCGACGAGCGCGACGTGGGCCCGAGGACGGGGCGGCCGATGGCGCACGACCACCAGGCGAGGAGGGTTGCCGGACCCCTGCCCGACCCCCGCTAGGCCGCCGAGCCCGGCACCGCGGACGCGCCTCGCGTCCCAGACCTCCACCGTCAGGCCGTGCGCCCCGCCGACGACCTCGGCCGCCGCCGCGAAGTCCCGCGGGGTGAGGAGGTTCGGGGGGCGGTCGACGAGGTCGCGGGCGCCGGTGACGGCGTCGGCAACGATGCGGGCGCGCTCCACGGCGGTCCCGGTCGCCGACTCCTCGACGGTGTGCCGGACGTGCACCGTCCGGCCGGTCGGCACCGGACCCACCACCGGAAGCCGTCCGGTCTGGCGGTGGACGCCGAGGAGAGCACCTCGGACCACGGCCTCGAGCTCCTGCGGCGTGGTCGCGGGGAGCGCGAGGACGACGTTCGCGAACGCCGACACTCCTCGCATCGCCGACGCTGCCGCACCCGCGAGACCTGCCAGCCGTGGCGCGTCATCCGGCACACGGACGAGCGCGAGGGCGCGAGCCGCGAGTCCCGCGGGGGGAGGAACCAGGTGGACCGGCTCCGTCTCGGGGTCCACGACGTCGATGAAGGCGACGACGTCGCCGAGCAGATCGGCCGAACGCGGGTCCAGTCCGGGCGTGCGGTCCTCGCCGGGTTGCACGCCGACCACGAGGACGTCACACGGGACCTCCGCGACGACCTGCTCGCGGTCGACGACGACGAGCTCGACGTCGTGGGCGGCGGGCTGGGGGCTCATCAGCGGCCCAGCAGGTTCGTCAGGCGGGCGACATCGATGTTGCCGCCGCTGAGCACGACGCCCACCCGGCCGCCCCGCACGTCGACCCGGTCGGCCAGCAACGCGGCGAACGCACTCGCACCGCTCGGCTCCACCACCACGTGCAGCTCGTCGACCAACGTGCGCACCGCCCGGCGGATCTGGTCGTCAGAGACGACCACCACCTGGTCGGTGTAGAACTGCGCGATCGCGAAGGTCAGCTCCCCGGGGATCGGCAGCTGCTGCCCGTCCGCGACGCCCTCACGGACCGTGCCCCGGACCCGCGAACCGGCCGCCATCGATCGTGCCCAGTCGTCCGAGGACGCCGGCTCGACGCCGATGATCCTCGGCATCGGGCGCTGGTCCGAGCTCGCGAGCCCGGTGCCCGCCAACAGTCCGCCACCGCCGACGGGCACGATCAGCACGTCGAGCGGTCCGACCTCCTCGAGGAGCTCCCGGGCGACGGTTCCCGCTCCCGCCACGATCCGCGGGTCGTCGTACGGATGGACGATCGTCCGGCCCGAGCGCCGGGCGACGTCCTCCAGGACCTCGTCGGGATCGTCGTGATACCTGTCGAACTCGACGACGTCCGCGCCGAGGCGCTCGGTCGCGCGTCGCTTGGACTCGGCCGCATCGTGCGGCATGAGGATCGTCGCCGTCGTACCGACGAGCCGAGCGGCCAGCGCGACGGCCTGGGCGTGGTTGCCGGACGACGACGTGACCAGCCCCGCAGTGAGCTGCTCCGGCGACAGGCGGGAGACCAGGTTGTACGCCCCGCGGAACTTGAACGACCCGGTCCGCTGCAGACCCTCGACCTTGAAGAACAGCTCACAGCCCCACCGGTTGTTCAGCTCGGTCGACTCCAGCACGGGCGTGCGGACCGCCGTCCCCCGGAGGGTCCGCGCGGCTTGGAAGACGTCCGACAGCGTGGGCAACGTCGCCGCCGCACCAGTGACCTCCGCAGGCTCGGATTGCACATCCCGATCCCACCGCAGTCGGAGTCGATCCGGATCGTCGGAGGGTCCAACCCACGACGGACGCCTTGGTCGGATCGTCCGAAGCGCCTCAGCGACTCTCGGCGTGAGAGTCCTCCGTCAGCTGGAGTAGACGCACCTGCAGCATCGCGGCCAGTCGCTCGCTGGGGTCGTCGAGATCGAGCTGCCCGATCTCCGCGATGCGCCGCAGCCGGTAGCGGAACGTGTTGGGGTGCACGTGGATGGCCTCGGCGGCGAGGCGTACGTCGCCGAAGCTGTCGAACCACGCGCCCAGGGTGGCCAGCATGGTGCTGCCGTTGCTCTCGTCGTACTGCCGTAGCCGCTCGACCGGCCCGGACAGGTGCGACCCCCGCGCCGCGTGGAGGTCGCCGAGGTCGAGGAGCAGGGCGTCGCTCTCGACGTCGGCGACATGGGCGACGCACGGCGCGCGGCCCGTCACCCGTAGCACGCGCAGTGCGCGGTCGGCCTCGACCCTGGCGCCCCTCAGCTCGAGCACGTTGGTGGCCTCGTGGGTGATCACGACGTGACAGGGGATCCGGGTGCCGGTGCGCTCGAGGAACGTGGCCGCGAGCGTGCGAAGCCCGGCGGCAGAGGCGTTGTCGAGCAGCGGGAGGATCGCGTAGCTGGTGGTGCCGATGGTCGCCGTCGCGGCCTTGAGGTGGGTCGCACCCACGTGGACGGCGAACGCGTCGTGCAGCCACTGACGCTCCGCGGTCGACCGCGCGAGATCGACGCTCGACACGGGGTCGTGGGCGGACCGCGTCTGGCCGAGCGCCATGACCACCAGCCGACGACCGGACAGGCCGAGGCGATCGAGCGCCTCGGCCGCCGCGGGACCACCGGTCAGGGCGGCAGCCATCAGCTCGCTGTTGAGGCGCCGGCGCGTGTCGGACCCAGCGCGCAGGCGGAGCAGGTGCAGGGCGACGATCTTCGCGGCGTCCCGCAGGCCCGCCTCCCGCTCGGGCGTCAACGGGCCGTCGACCGCTGCCCAGATCGAGCCGAGGAACTCGTCACCCGCCCGGACCGCGACGGCGACCCGGGCGATGTCGATCGGGCCGTCGGCGAACGGTTGGAGATAGATCGGGGCGTCCTCGCGGTACAGCCTCTGGAACACCCCGCGCTGCTCGAGGACACGCACGTAGTCGTCAGGCACCTGGCGACCGAGGATGGTCTGCAGCCTGGACTCGTCGGCCTCGTCCTGACGACCGGAGAAGGCGAGCACCCGCGACGCACGGTCCTCGATCGTCACCGGCGCGTCGACCAGGGCGGAGATCGCGTTGGCGACAGAGAAGAGGTCTCCCAGCAGCAGGCCGGGCGCTGCGCCGGACTCCTGGTCGACCTCGGTCGGCGCCGACGCCAGGCTCAGGAGGAGACTCGTGAGCTGGACCCAGGACGCCCCGGACGCCAGGGAGAGCAGCACCACCGGGGCTTCGGCCACCACCCGCTCGAGCTCGGCCGTCATCGGGACCGGGTCCCTGACGATCAGCGCGCCTGCGTCGGCGGCCGCGAGCTGGTTGATCAGCGTGGCGATCTCCCCCGGACTGGTGAGACCGACGCCGAGGACGACGGCGCCCTGCGTCCCGACCGCCTCCTCGTCGTCGGCGTGGATAAGGACGTTCTCCACCGCCGGCGCGCGATCGACGTCACCCGAGACGTGCCTGAGCAGCGTGGAGCCGAGCTCGTCGAGGATCCGGCGGATCGTCGGGCGGTCGGTTGCCGGCGTCACCTGGTCTCCTCGGAACAGCGTCGTTGTCATGCATTCTGAACCCTGCCGCGCGCGTAAAAGCATCCGTCGACACGCCGACGAAGGGAACCTTTTACCTCCAGCCGGTCCTTGCACCTCCCCCGCGCGGCAGGGCTCTCCATGGTCGAACGGCGCAGGTTCGAGCGGAGGAGTGAAGGATCGATGCGGAGATATCTGGCGGTATTGGTCGCGGTGGCTCTGATCGGGTGGGCGGCACCGGGGGCCGGGGAGGCGGTCCAGCGACCGCGCACCACGGAGGTCCCGGTCTGGGCCGGGATGCTCAAGGAGCAGCACCTGCTCCCGACGGATGACTCGTATCCGCCCGGCACGCTCGCCTGGCGCGTCGAGTACTACACCACGACGCCGGACGGCGGTCCGACCTCCTCGAGCGGCTTGGTCCTGGTGCCGCCCGGACCGGCGCCGGCCGGCGGCTGGCCGGTGGTGGCGTGGGACCACGGCACGACCGGCATCGACGACGGCTGCGCGCCGTCCGCTATCAAGGGCGCGGCGTACGGCGGGCTCCTGAGCCAGATCCTCGCCGCTGGGTACGTCGTCGCCGCCACCGACTATCCGGGGCTCGGCACGGCGGGGGTGCACCCCTACCTGATCTCCGAGTCGGAGGCCCGGGCGACCGTCGACTCGGTGCGAGCGGCACGATCCCTGCTCGGCAACGTCTCCTCGTCGTGGGTCGCCGCCGGTCACTCGCAGGGCGGCCAGGCGGCCGTCGCGACGGCCGAGATCGCCGACGACTACGACGGGCTGCTCCAGTTCGCGGGGGCGGCGGCGTTCGCTCCTGCCCCGAACATGACGCGCTACGTGGACGCCATCGCGTCGCCCCACCCGCTGGAGCAGCAGTTCTACACGATGATGCTCGTGGGCATCTGGACCCAGCACCCCGAGCTGAGGTGGGCCGACTATCTCGGCCCGCGCGCCCGGGCTCTGCTTCCTGAGGTGCTGGACCTCTGCTTCGACGACCTCACCCAGGTGTTCGTGCAGGCGGCCCTGCCGGCGTCGGAGTTCGAGCCGGTCGATCAGGCCGCCGTTGACCGACTGCGGGCGTGGTTCCGCGAGTCCGAGGTCGGGCATCGCAGCGCGGACGGACCGCTGCTCGTCATGCAGGGGACGGCCGACCACGTCGTACCCGTCGGCGACACGCAGGAGATGGTCGAGATGTCGCGATCGAACGGCTCGACCGTCGACCTCCGCGTGTACGACGGCGCCACCCACGGATCGGTGCTCGACCTGGGCGCGGCGGACCTGCTCGCGTGGCTGGATGCGCAGCTGTAGGTCACCGGACGCGGCGCGAACCTGACCCTGCCTGGCGCGTTCGTGCCTGTGCCCGCCGCGCCGGGTCGCCGAGGCTACAACCGTGCAGTCAGGTTGCCAGCCGTGAGGATCGGCGAGCTCGCCGCGCGGACGGGCGTGACCGTACGCGCCCTGCGCTACTACGAGGAGCTCCAGATCCTCCGGCCCCACCGGGGACCCGGTGGTCAACGGCGCTACCGAGCGGCGGACGTAGACCGCGTCGTGCTGGTGCAGGAGCTCTACGCCGCCGGCCTGCACAGTCGCCGGATCGCAGAGCTGGTGCCGGCGCTGGAGCGGTCCGGTGCCGACCCGTCGCGACCAGTGGCGGCGCTGCTGGACGAGCGCAGCCGGATCCTTCGCGAGATCCGCGACCGGCACCGAGCACTGTCGGTGCTGGACGAGATCGTCGCGCGAGTGACCGGCGCCGATCGCGACGAGTCGATGCACACGGATGGCACACGGATGGTTCGCTGACGCCATGGCGGACGCGACGGTGTGGCGGGAGCGCGGCGACCCGCTGGTTGCGGGAGCAACCGACGGCCCGCTGGCCGGCGAGACCGTCGCGGTCAAGGACCTGTACGACGTCGCCGGGTGGCCGGTCGGCGCGGGGAACCCGGCCTACCTCCGCGCGGCACGTCCCGCCGCTTCGCACGCCCGGACGGTGACGATGCTGCTGGCCGCCGGAGCATCGGTCCGCGGGATCGCGCAGACCGACGAGTTCGCGTACTCCCTCGCCGGCGCCAACGACCACTACGGCACTCCCCCGAACCCGGCGGCGCCGGGCCGGCTCCCGGGCGGGTCGTCCTCGGGACCGGCCGCCGCCGTCGCGCTCGGTGAGGTGAGCGTCGGGCTCGGCACCGACACCGGCGGATCGATCCGGGTGCCGGCGGCGTACCAGGGGCTGTACGGGATCCGGACGACTCATGACGCGGTCTCCCGGGTCGGCCTGCTGCCGATGGCGCCGACGTTCGACACGGTCGGGTGGATGACCCGGGACGCAGCGACGCTGGCGCGGGTGGGCGAGGTGCTGCTGCCGGCGTCGCCCGGCGGCCGGGACGACCTCGTCTCAATTGCGCAGCTTTTCGAGCTCGCCGACCCAGAGGTGGCGCACGTGGTCCGAACCGGCCTCGACCACCAGCCCCTCGCGCCCGGGCGACTCCCCCTGGAGGAGTGGCGCGAGGCGTTCATCGTGCTCCAGGCCTGGGAGGCGTGGCGGGCGCACGGCGCGTGGCTCGAGGGCCGGACGGACACATTGGGGCTGGACGTCCGCGCCCGGTTCGAGCGCGCCCGCTCGGTGACCGACGACGCGGCCGGATCGGCGCGGGCGAACGTCGACCGCGCCCGTCGTACGATCCGCGAGCTCGTCGGCGATCGTGTCCTGGTGCTGCCGTCGGCGCCCACCGTCGCTCCGGTGATCGGCTCCGACCTCCGGCGGGTGCGCGACGCGACGCTCGCGCTGACGTGCGTCGCCGGCATCGGCGGGCTGCCCGCCGTGACCGTCCCGCTGACGGCGACGAGCGGCCTGCCCTGCGGCCTGTGCCTGGTCGCGGCTCCGGGACGCGACCGTGACCTGTTGGAGCTTGCGCTGCGGTGGTTCCGTCAGTCGGGGACCGGATCGAGCAGGCGCTCGGCGTTCTCCTCTGCCCACCGCACCAACGCGGCCACCGGCTCCAGCAGGGTCCGGCCCAGGTCGGTCAGCGAGTAGTGGCGGGGCGGCTCTGCCGATCGAGCCACCAGTCCCGAGTCGACCAGGTGCCGCAGGGTCTGGGTCAGCATCTTCTTGCTGATGCCACCGATCCTGGTCTGCAGCTCGCCGTACCTCATGTCGGACTCCCCGAGCGCGGCGACGACGACCACGGTCCACGTGTTGCCGATGACGCCGAGCGTCGTGCGGGCCGGGCAGTCGGCGAGGAAGACGTCGTGCTCCACGCGCCCACGCTAGCCCCGGCGTCACGCGCCGTGCGCGGATCGACGAGGGAACCGATCGGTTCCCTCGCCGTTCCTAACGTCGACGTCGTGAAGATCGGAATCCTCGGTTCAGGAATGATGGCCTCGGCAATCGCACCGCATTGGATCGGTGCGGGCCACGACGTGGTGGTCGGCGGCCGCACACCCGAACGCGCGCAGCAGCTCTCCGCGGACCTCGGAGTCGAGCACGGCACCCTGGCTGAGGTCGCGGCCTTCGCCGATGTGGCACTCCTGGCCGTTCGGAGCGAAGGGCTCGGCGAGACGCTCGACCTCGCGGGCGCGTCGCGGGGCACGCTCGCCGGAACGACCGTCATCGACTGCGGCAATGCGGTCCACCTCGGCGACTACTCCCAGGTCCGGTGGGACGGCAGGTCCCTGGCCGAGGAGGTGGAGTTCCGGGCCGTCGGCAGCAAGGTCGTCAAGGCGTTCAACCTGTGTCACGCGGACGTGTGGCGCACGCCGACGACGTACGGGGGCGCGCCGTTGCGCGTCCCGTTCTGCGGCAGTGAGGAGGCGAGGTCGGTGGCTCGTCCGCTCATCGAGCTGCTCGGGGATCCCCTCGACATCGGCGACCTGTCGCAGGCGCGGCACCTCGAGGCCATGGCCATCATCATGATCCGAGCGTTGGCCAGCGGGCAGACGCCGCTCCGGTCCGCCTTCAACCTGCTGTCGGCCGATGGTTGATGGCGGCGACTCGATCACCGGATGACCGCGTTGATGGCCTCGGCGAGAGCGAGCGGACCGGTGACGTGGGCCAGGTGGTCGTGGTCCTCGAGCACGGTGACGTCTTCCACCCGAAGCGCGTCGCGGAACCGGTCGACGCTCGGGCCGTACGGCGGGCGGTGGCGGCTGAGCTCCCCGGCGATCAGCGACGTCGGCACGTCGAGCGACGAATACGCCGAGGGCACGAAGTCGAACGCCTCGATCGCGGCGAGCTCGGCACCGGCGGGCGCCGCCAGGGCCCGCAGCTTCGCCCACACGGCGGCGTCCTCCCGCAGCGTGTCCACGTGCGCCCGGCTGTATCCGGAGACATCGACGTTGATGATCTCGACGGCGGCATCGAGGTCGCCGTTCTCGACCGCCTCCTCCAGCTTGGGCAGGGCGTCAGCGGCGAACGGGCGCGCGACCGGTTCGTAGAGCACCAAGGACCGCACGGCCGCTCCGCGGCGTACCGCCTCGACCGCGATCAAGCCTCCGTAGCTGTGGCCGACAAGATCGACCGGCCCCTCCTGTAGCGCGAGCCAGCCCAGGAGGTCCTCCGCCTCGGTCTCCACGGCGTAGCCGTCGGGGAGGTCGCCGCTGGGCCGCCGGCCACGGCGGTTGGGCACCACCGCCGGTCGTCCCGGTGCCACTGCCTCCATGACGTGACGCCAGGCGTGAGCGTCGGCCATGACTCCGTGGAGGAGGACGACCGGGACCCCGTCACCGCTCCGGGCTAGGCCCGCGAGATCACCGGAGGAGTGGGGATGCCGCACCTCGCGGAACGTCGCGGACACGGGCGGGCTGTTGTGCTGGGTCATCGTTCTCACTTTCGTTTTTGTCGGTACTGCGTGGAGAGGATTCGGTCGGCCGCAGCGAGAAGCCGCTCTTCTCCTCCTGGCGGCGCGATGAGCTGAAGGCCGGCAGGCAGGCGCGGAGTACTGATGGGGACGGACAGGGCAGGGAAGCCCAGCAGGTTCCACTGGTGCGTCAAGGACAGGAGGACGTCGCGCACGGCGGCACGCGTACCTCCCATGTCGATCTCGCGCTGGTCGAGCAAGGGAGCCGAGATCGGGGTCGTCGGCGTCACGAGCACGTCCGCCGTCCCGAACTGGCGCAAGACGGCGCGGCGCAGCTCGTCGCGCCGGTCCAGCGCGCGCGTGTACTTCCAGGCTGGGACCTTCGCAGCCGCCTCGAGGCGCTCGAGGACTTCCGGGTCGAAGAGGTCTGGCCGGGTGGCGATCCGGTGGGCGTGCTGGGCGTGTGCCTCGGCCCCCTGGACTGCAGAGAAGTCTTCCCGAATCCTCGCCGCGAGCTCGGGGTCCATCCTCGCGGGGCCCAGGATGCCGAACGCAGCGCGCGCAAGCCGTCGAACCCGCTCGGCCAACTCCGGATCTATCGGATCGACGCCGAAATCCAGCCACGCTGCACGCAGCGGCCCGACGTGCGCAGGGGCGGGACGCCCGGTGAGCACCGCCAGCCCGACTCGGAGGTCACCCACGGTCGACGCGTGCAGGCCGACATGGTCGAGCGACGGGGAGAGCGGGACCGTACCAGCATTCGAGATCGCTCCGTACGTCGGCTTCAGTCCGAGCACGCCGGAGAGTGCACCGGGGATACGGACAGACCCCCCGGTGTCCGTCCCAAGCGACAGCGGAACGGCACTGGTGGCCACCGCGACCGCGCTGCCTGCACTCGATCCTCCCGCGATGCGAGCGGGGTCGCATGGGTTCAGCACGGCGCCGTGTGCGGAGCGGTCACCGGTGGGTCCGTAGGCCATCTCGTGCGTGACAGTGATTCCCACGATGACCGCGCCCGCGCGACGCAGGGCCGCGACACTCGTCGCGTCAGTCCGGGGTCGACGATCGGCGAGATGCCGGCTCCCGCCGGTGACGGGTAGACCGGCAACGTCGATCACGTCCTTGACCGCGACGGGGATCCCATGCAGCGGCCCGACCAGGCGCCCCTTCGCTCGATCGAGGGCGTCAGCTGCACTGAGCGCACCGTCGACGTCGAGGTGAGCGAAGGCGTTGAAGTCGGCAGTCGCCATCTCTGCCCGACTCAGCGCGTCTTCGATCACGCTCCGCACCGTGTTCTCCCCGCGCCGGTACCTCGCGAGAGTGGTCGCGACATCAGCATGGAGCCCGTCCCCGATCGCATGCGGGGTCGCGCCTTCGCGACCGGTCACACCCGCTCCATCGGCAGCGCAGTCAGCACAGGCACGAGGGCCGCGCACGAGATGGTCATCGCCATCACGTAGCCGGCGAACGGGTGAACGCCGTCGGGCATGCGCCGTCCCAGAGCGAAGGCCAGCGGGGGCACGACCGTGGCCCCGACGACCACTGCCACGCCATCAGCAAGGACTGAGCCGCCTTCGGCGAGGACGAGCGCCGGGACGAACGAGACCAGAGGAGTGAAGGTCGGATACCAGCCGTGCTCTCGCCACGACGAGCGCCACATCGTGGTCGCCAGGAGCGCGGTCGCGATCTGGCTGAGCAGCACGTGAGCCCAGAGGCCGGACCCGTACACGGCAAGAGCCGGGTCGACAGCCGCAGCAACGAGAAGGCCGAGGATCATCCCCGCACCCGCCCACTCGTTGCCGTAGAACTGCGGCTCCGTGAAATCGGCAAGGGTCCGTCGCACGCTCCACTGCACCGCCCCCATGGAAGCTGCGTCTGGACCGGGCACCCGGTTGCCCAGGTCGCGCTGCAACCAACCGGTCCTGTCCGAGACGAGGAAGGTGATGATGGCACTCGCCCACATTCCGGTGGTCGCAGACACGACGCCGGGGAGGCCGAGAGGAATGCACAGCACGGAGTGCACGAGGAG
Source organism: Nocardioides thalensis (assembly GCF_013410655.1). NCBI lineage: Bacteria > Bacillati > Actinomycetota > Actinomycetes > Propionibacteriales > Nocardioidaceae > Nocardioides > Nocardioides thalensis. Next base: position 341,319 of record NZ_JACCFP010000001.1, on the reverse strand, counting down.
CGCTATCGGCGTGGTGAGCACAACACCGGCCAGCACGCCCGTGACGACCGCGCGCGGCCGCACTCCGTACGTCAGGACCACAGCGGCCGGCACAGAGACGAAGGAGACGAACAACGGTTGCCAGGCCCCAGTGGCGTCCGCGGTCCAGCCCCACAGCGCGGACCCGAGGGCCAAGCTCGCCGTCGAGGCGAGCAGCACCGTGGGCAGCCGGCCCGTGCCGCAGGCGATCGGGAACCCGGCCACCCGCCGATTCCGCCGGCCGAGCTCATGGGCCACCAGAGCGCCGGCCACCATGAGGCCACCTCCGAGCGCCGACAAGTGAAACTGCGCGTCGGTCGTCGCGGCCAGGACCCAGGCCGCGAACCGACTGATGCTGTCGCGGGCGACAGGCAGCAGGTCGGGGTCCGGCGTGATCCGGCCAGCGACAAGCACGCCCCCGGCGATCACGCCGGCGAGAGCCCCAATGAGTGCCGCTGCGGTACCCCACCCTTCTCCCGCGGGATCTGGCGTTCTGCCAGGCCACCGTCCTGTTGCCGATCGTCTCCTCGGCGAGCTCGCGGTCAGTTGACGGAGGCCACTCATCGCGGCCACGGCTTCGCGTCGTATCCGAGCATGCCGTCGTACAGGTCGGTTCGGCGATCGCGAACCAGGTCGTTGAGGTTGTTCCAGATGGGCGCCGAACGCGACTCCATCAGGTCGAGGTCGGCGACGATCATGGTCTCGCTCGTCGCGTCCGCGACTTCACCGACCGGCCAGCCGTTGGTGCCGGCGATCAGCGAGCACCCGAGGAACTTGGCGTCACCTTCGGAGCCGATCCGGTCGGAAGCAGCGATGAAGACGTTGTTGACGTGGGCGGCGGTCATGGTGAGGTAGCTGGCCATGCACCGGCCGGCCCCGTCGAACAGCGGCGGGGGCGTCCAGACCCAGTTGTTGATGCTGCAGATCAGGTCGGCACCCTGGGCGGCCAGCAGCCGAGGCACCTCCGGGAACCAGATGTCCCAGCAGATCAACAGTCCGATCCGTCCCAGAACTGTGTCGAAGACGGGGTAGCCGAGGTCCCCCGGGGTGAACCACAGCTTCTCGGCGTTCCAAAGATGGGTCTTCCGGTAGCGCCCGATGTAGCCATCCGGTCCCACCAGCACCGCCGTATCGAACAGACGCGCGCCGTCCCTCTCGGCGAGGCCACCGACGATGTGCAGACCCAGGCTCGCGGCGAGCTCGCTCCAGGCATGCACGGTCGGCCCGTCCGGCACCGGTTCGGCGTGCGCGAAGGCCGCTGCGCGGGTGCCGAACGAGTAGCCCGTGGTGACCAGCTCCGGTAGCACCACGACATCGGCACCCTGCTCGGCAGCCTCCTCGATCTTGCGCAGGACGCGCGACTCGTTCTCCTTCCGATTCGCTACGCCGACCTGCGCGTCCATCTGGACGACAGCCACGCGCGCTGGCCCCACCGCTGTCTGCGAAGTGCTCATGGGATCCTCATCTCTCCGGCCAACCCAAACGTTTGGCCCCAACGATTGGGTGTATCCTCAGCGACGTGCGCCTCGCTGTCAAGATCCACCTGCGATCCCGGACATGGGCGACGTAGCGCCGGGGCGTCGCTCACGACCGACGCTCAAGTCAATGGCCGCGTCCCTCGGCGTGGACGTGTCGACGGTCTCGCGAGTTCTGAACGGCAGCAGGGACGAGGCGCTGCGGGCAGCGTCGCCGGAGACGGCCGACAGGATCCGCGCCCACGCCGCCCTGGTGGGCTACCGGCCGGACCCGCATGCCACGGGGCTACGAACCCAGCGCAGCGGTCTCGTTGCCGTGATCGTTCCCCGACTGTCCGACGGCGTCCTCGCCCTCCTGGTGGAGGGCATCGAGTCCGAGGCACGGAAAGCCGGCCTCGCGGTGTTCGCGATGAGCAGCCACGACGATCCCGAGGACCAAACCGAGAGGGTGGCGACGGCGTTGGGACGTCGGGTCGACGGCCTCATCGTCGCCGACGCCCGCCTCGACACCCCCCTCCCCACGTCACTGCTGCGGGGCGACACACCCTTCGTCCTCGCCAACCGGCGCCTGCCGGACAACTCGGCCGTCACGGGCGACGACGTGCTCGGGGGGCGCCTGGTCGCCGAGCACCTTGTCGCCTCGGGCCGAAGCAGACTCGCTGTCATCGGCGGCCCTCCCTACGCCAGCACTGCAGTCGACCGAGTGTCGGGGTTCGTTGCCTCCGTCCGCGCAACGGGCCTGGACCTCCCGGACGAGCGCGTCGTCGACTCTGGTTTCGACATCGCGAGCGGACGAGACGCAATGCAGACGATCCTGCAGAACGACCCGGACGTCGACGCCGTCTTCGCGGTTGATGACTACGCGGCCATCGGCGCATCGAGTGTCGCGCGGGCCCACGGACGAGTCATCGGCAAGGATCTGGCCGTCGTGGGCTACAACGACACACCCGTCGCAGCGGAGCTGGAGGTGGCGCTCTCGTCCGTCGCCCACCCGACGTTCGAGCTCGGCCGGGCCGCGCTGCTGTCTCTCTCGGCCATGATGACGGGCGCTCCACCACGGGACGAAACCATGCAGCCAACGCTCATCGTCAGGGACTCCTCGCGTTAGCCCCGCACGCAGAGCGGCCTTTCCGGGCCGGCCGGGCGATACGAAACGGCCCGCCTCCTGCTGAGACCCAAGAGGGCAGCGATGGCTCTTCGAGCCGGTGCGGTCGCCTGAACTCGGAGAGGACTGGACCGAGAAGGCGGTCGAGCGCGCCTGGTCAGCATTGAATTCGCCACGGAATAGGGGCCTGCTCCGATGAGTTCCGCCGTCGTGAACGATTCCGCATCGGTCGTGGTGGATCGACTCCTGGCCCGCTTGTCGGAGGGGGACAGGTCGGGGGCGGCTGCGTGTTTCGACGAGAACTCTGTCGACTTCCTTGCCCCGCACGCGCCCCACGTCCCGTGGATTCCTGACGTGCGAGACCGGTCGGGCATCGAGGCCTTCTTCGGTGCTCTCGATGAGTACCTGGAACCTGACTTCATCCACATCGAGCAGCGAGTCGAGGACGGTGATGATGTCGTCCTGCGAGGTTCGATCAGGAGCAAGGTGCGCGACCGGACGCTGGATCGAGTCCCCGATGGTGGTTTGGATCACCGTTCGGGACAGCCGCATCGTCCGATACCACCTGTACGAGGACAGCTGGTCGGTGGCGCAGGCTACCGCGTGACGATCGGGTTTCCTCCTCCCGCAAGCGGTCGGTGCGTTCCCGTCCAAGGCCGCAAGGTCAGTCCGGCGACAATGCCTGGCCGTTAGGACACCGGACCGGACGTCAGGATGGCCTCGAACGACTCGGGAAGCGTCTGGCCACCGTCGATCACCAGTGTCTGACCGGTGATGAATCCGGCCTCCCTGCTGGCGAGGAACAACGCGGCGTGTCCGATGTCCGCCACGGTGCCCATCTTGCCTTGGGGAATCGCCGCCGCCATGGCGTCGACGTACTCCTCGCCGAGTTCGGCAACGCCCTCGGTGAGTACGTTGCCCGGCATGACGGCGTTGATCGTGATGCCGGCGGGCGCGAGCTCGAGCGCGGCCGAGCGAATGAAGCCCAGTTGCGCCGCCTTGCTTGCCCCGTAGTGCGACCAACCCGGGTATCCGGTCAGGGGACCGGTGATCGAGGAGGTGACCACGACGCGGCCGAGGGCAGATGCTGTCAGAGCGTCGAGGCACGCCTGAACAACGAAGAAGGTGCCCTTCACGTTGGTGTTCAGGACAGCGTCCAGGTCCTCCACCGTCATGTCGCGAAGACTGGCCTCCGGGAAGATCCCGGCGTTGGCGCACAGGACGTCGAGTCCGCCGTGCCGTTGCTGGACCGCGGACGCGATTCGGTCGCACTCCTCCCGGTCCGCGACGTCCGCGACGAGGACGGAGACGGCTCCAGCTGAGTCTTCGAGAGAAGCGGCGGCTCTCTCCAGCGCCGACTCGTTGCGACCGACCAGCATGACGTCGGCACCGGCGTCGGCGAAAACCTGTGCGATGCCGAGACCGATGCCGCGACTCGCCCCCGTGACGACGACCGACGCTCCGGTGATTGGGGTGAACAATGTGGATCTCCTCGAGGGTGGCGACCGCCGTGGCGATCAGGTGATCGAGCGGCCGGAGGACGCGAGATAGCGCTCTGCGAGCTCGTAGGTGGCTGGTCGATACACGGATGCGAGCTCCTTCGCCTCCGACGAGTGGGCGTGGGATCCGAGCCAGGCAAGGACCAGGAGCCGCCGCAACATGAGGAACGTGGGCAACAGGGAGGCATGGGACTCGTCGAGCGGCGCGACCGATCGATAGCCGGCCAGCCATGCGTCCTGCCATTCCGGGAGCCGTGGGTCGGCCTCCAGGAACGTGACAGCGGCCGCGAAGTCGTACAGGAACCACGAGTATCCGCAGTCGTCGAAGTCGATGACACTGATCTGTTCGTTGTCGACAAGAAGGTTGGCGAGCCGGAGATCTGCGTGCACCAGCCCCCACCGGTCGGGAGTCGCGCCGAATCCCGCGAGCCGACTGCGGACGAGGTTGACACCTCGATCGAGCATCGCCAGCTCGGCGGGGCCCAGCTCGGGGTCGTCTTCCCACCGGCCCCATCGCGGATCAGCGCCCAGCGTCTGCCTCCACCCCCAGTCGAACCGCTTGAACCACGGCGGCGGCCGCCATCCGCGAGCGTGGACGTGGAGCCGGGCGGTGATCTGTCCCAGATTGACGAAGTCCTCGCGCCGCAGGTCGGTGTCGTGGGGCTGTTGTCCGGGCAGTCGCTCGAACACCACACCGTGTCGCTCCACACCACCGGCAACGACCGTCACGACACGCTCACCGGTGCGCGAGGTCAGAGCGCGAGGTGTCGAGACTCCGGCTTCCTCGCGGAGGGCATCGAGCCAGGCCAGCTCGGAGGCGATGGCAACGGCATCGTGGTAGCCGGTGCGGTGGACCCTCAGCACGGCCGCTGAGTCGACGCCGCTGGTGCCCACGACGTAGGTGGTGTTCTCCGAACGGTTGAGCTCGTGGAGGGTCGGGCGCTCTCCGAGGTCGTAGAGCTCCGTCATCGCGCGCGCCACCTCCATCTCGGCTGCAGCGGCGTCGTGCTCTTTGGGCTCGTCAGCTCCCGATCTGGCCGCCATTACTGTTCCCGTCCGTCGATCGCTTCGAGAACCTTGATGATGTGGTCCCGCGCAGTGGTGACGTCGTCGTGACGGCCACCGAGGTAGAGCCGGCCGGCAGCGCCGATCATCTGGACGTCGACGAGCGTCACTCCTGGCGCTGCACGTTCGGCCTCGTTGGCAGCCACCGCAGCGAACAGCGCGGGCGTCATCTCGAACACCAGCAGCGAGTCCCCGGGAAGGATCATCGACCCCTGCCGGTTGCGGTTGAGGATCACGGCGTGCTGGTCGGTGATGGAGTCGATCACGTCGTGGTAGAGGATCCGCGGACGCAGCTGGTCCCGTGCCCGGGCGCCCGTGCCTGCCAGGATCGCCTCCCCTGCTGCGGTCACATCACCAAGGTCCCTGCCATGGACCTCGAGGACGCCGAACTGCCGCTCCACGAAGAGGATCCCTGGCTGGATCGAGGGCACGGCTCGCAGCGCGAGGTCGATGACCCGCTCGATCGCGAGTGCCGGCGCCACCTCGATGATCAGGGCGTGGTCCCCTACGTAGGGTGGATAACCGCGCGCTCGCGTGGGCGTGCCCATGTATGCGGCGAACTGCTCCCTCAGATCCTCGACCAACAGGTACACGCGCAGCTCCGTAGGCGCGACGTTGGGCTCCGCCATGGGTCCTCCTCAGTGTTCGGTCCGAACTCGACGCCCGGCTGTCTCAGTGGACGTTGACTTCGAACTTGCTGGCGAGCTCGGCGTGGGGACGCGGAATGACGTGGACGCTCACCAGCTCTCCCACCTGCGAGGCTGCTTCGGAGCCAGCCTCCGTAGCGGCCTTCACGGCCCCGACCTCGCCTGTGATGATCACGGACACCAAGCCGTCGCCGACGTCCTGCCGGTCGATGATCTGCACGTTGGCAGCCTTCACCATGGCGTCGGCTGCGGCGAGTGCTGCGACGTATCCCTTGGTCTCGATCATGCCGATGGCGGTACTGCTCATTTCTTCTCCTGTGGGTGAGTGCCCGCGCGTCGTGCGGGGGTCTTGGTGACGGCCTTCTTGGCCGCGCTCTTGGACTGACCAGGCAGGGTGCTCGGCGACGCAGGGTCGATGGCGCCGATGACCAGGGCGTCGACCGGCGGCGGTGCGCCGGGAAACCAGCTGGCGGCAACTGACCCTTGTGCGACCAGCACCTGCTCGCCCGTCCCGCTGCCGAGGACGTCGAACGCGATGATGGGCGTGCCGGCTTCAGGCTGCACCTCGAGGAACGCCCCCGGGGGAAGCCCGTCGATGTGCCGGCTGGACCACACACTTCCGATGACAGTGGCGCGGATCATGCTCGCTCCTTGATGATCGTGATTCCGAGGGCACGCGCGCGTTCGCGGGCAAGAGGTGTGAGGACGGCACGGGGGCCCAGGCGAATGCCTTCCACGGCTGCTCCGGCCTCCTGAACGTGGCGTTCCGTCACCGCTCCCGCCTCGATCGAGCGGAACCGTCCGCTGACGCCTGACCCAGTCGCGTTCTTGAGCTGGAACCGAAGGCGTCCGGAGCGCAGGTCCATCCGGTTCTTGGGGTTCTCGAACAGCGAGAGGACGTGTCGGACGAAGGCGTCGAGATCCCTGTCATCAGCAATCCGCACCGTGCTGACACGTGCGGCCGGATGCCGCCTTTCGCCCGGCGCCGTGGTCAGGTCGGGCGTCGGGGACCCCTGGCCGGGGCCACTTCCGGGCAGGCCGTCGCCTCGCCGGTCCTTGAGAGCGCCTGCAACGCCCGGGCTGACAAGGTCGGCAAGCACACGGCGGACTGCGGCGTCGATGAGCTGCTGGAGGTCGGGCTGCGGCGTGGTCATGACGACCCGCCGAGAGCTGTCTCGGCTGCCTCAGCGGCCTGTCGTACGTCGGCTTCCTGTCCGGCGAGGTAGACCCGGCCGGTGGCGCCGATCATCCGGTAGTCGATCACTTTCACGTCGGCCGCCTTCTCGGCCTCATTGGCCGCCACGATCGCGTAGGACGCCGGCTGGACCTCGAGGACGAACAACGACTCGCCAGGAAGGACCATCGAACCGATCTTGTTGCGGTTGATCAGGAACGCGTGCTGCTGGTCGATGCTCGAAATGATCTTGCTCGCAAGGATCGACGGCCGAAGTGCGCTGCCCGCGTCGGCGCGAAGCTTCATCAGCACCGCTTCTGCCGCGGACTGGACGGCGCTCGTCTCTCCGTGGAACTCGAGGTAGCCGAACTGGCGCTCCACGACCAGGATGCCGGCTTGAACCTCAGCATGCTGAAGGGCGGCGTCGGTGAGCGGCTCGATGTCGATACCCGGTGCAACCTCGATGATCTGGGCGGCCATGGACGCCCGCGGCAGCGAGCCTTTGATCCACGTCCCGAGGTAGCACATGGTCTGGGGCTGAAGTCGGTCAAGAAAGATGAATGAGCGAAGCTCGGCCATGGTGGTCAGGTCGCTTTCAGTCGTTCACGAATTTGGAGAGTTCGGACATCACGAGCCGACGTACCTCTTCGCGGAGTACGGCTTCGCTCGCAGCTGACGGCCGCTCTGCGTCCGCCACGCGCTCGTGCATCCCGAGGACCTTGGGAGGGCGCACGTCCCGTTCGCCGTTCGAAGGTCGCGGATACGGCGGCGTGGCGCCGGCGCGCTGCGAGCTCGGGGAGAGCCCGGTGAAGTCGGGCATCGCAGCAGCTGGATCAGCCGCATAGGCGATTCTGGTCCAGTCGACGAGATGGTCCGGCCGGAGGTTCTCGCCGAGAGAGCTTCGGCCGACGAAGCCGGTTCCGATGGTCATGGTGGGCGCCAGGTTCGTGAGGCCCCCAGATCCACCCAAGCTGTTGCCGACGTTCACCGAGACACGCAGAACCGGTACTGCCGCCGAGAACCGGAGGACTGTGTCCGCGTCGGTGCTGTGGATGGCCGCGGAGTGCCCGGCGCCGGCGACTCGGATGACCGATTGGGCGACCCGGATCCCGGCCGCCGAGTCCGGGACGGTGATCATGCCGAGGACGGGCGAGAGCTTCTCGTGAGTCAGCGGCTCGTCCGGAACCGCTGCGTCGAATGGCGCGACGAGCACCTTGGTCCGTGGACCGACCCTGATGCCGGCGCGAGCGGCGATCCAGGTGGCATCCTTGCCGATCACGGTCGGGTCGAGCCGGCCGCTAGGGAACATCGAGGAGCGCAGCAGCTCGGTGTCTGCCTGCGTGAGAACGGCAGCGCCGGCGCGTTCGAGCTCGCGGCGCAGTCGGTCCGCGACCGCTGTGACCGCGATGAGCACCGACTCGTTGGTGCACAGGACCGAGTTGTCGAACGCCTTGCTCTCGACGATGTGCCGAGCGGCCTCGCGTAGGTCCGCGGATCCGTCGACGAGGACCGGGACATTGCCGGGGCCCACGCCCAGGGCGGGGTTGGCGGAGCTGTACGCCGAACGCACCACGCCCGTTCCTCCGGTGGCCAGGATGAGATTGGTGCCGTGGTTGGCCATCAGTTCCTCGACCAGCGGGATCGTCGGTCGTTCGATCCACTGGATGGCACCGCTTGGCGCGCCCGCCTGTTCCGCGGCCGCGGCCAGGGTCGCCGCGGCGTGGGAGCAGCACTCTCTGGCCATCGGGTGCGGACTGACCACGATCGCGTTCCGAGTCTTCAACGCCAGGAGGACCTTGAAGTACAAGGTCGACACCGGATTCGTGGAAGGAGTCAGGGCAAGGACCACACCTGCCGGTCTCGGTATCGACACGATCTTGCTGGTCTGGTCGATCCGCGGAGAAGCGAAGTCTGCGCCACGATAGGCGTCCGCCAGCGCGCGTGCCATCGACCTGTTCTTGAGGGTCTTGTGCTCCGCGACCCCGAAGCCGGTTTCCCGAACAGCCCATTCTGCGTACTCCTCGGCGTGCTCGTGGGCTACGTCCGCAACGGCGTCGACGATCCGCTCGACGTCCTCGGCGGAGTACTCGGAGAACGCCTGCGCGGCCCAGCGGGCGCGTTCGAGGATGTGCGCCGCACCGATCACGGGGCGCGGGGTGCTCGTCATCGTGCGCTCACCGCCTTCCAGCCGTGTCGGTTCGTCGCGGCCCTGCCGATGGCGATCTCGCTGCGGTCCAGGAGCTCTTCGACCAGCTCGGGAGACATCAGCACTCCAGGCTTGAGCTGCAGGACGCGTGGGTCGAGCGTGCTGAAGATTGCCCAGACGCCGACGTCGTAGAGCTCTCGCATCACGTGGAGCGCCCCCTCGGGATGGTTGAACTCCAAGCCGATCACGACGCCGTTCTGGCGGATCCCGACGAGCCAGTCGGGATAGCTGTCCTGGATCCGGCGCAACCCCTTGTCCATTGCGTCCGCGATGTAGTGGACCATCGATCGCACCTGGGGTCGCCGAGCGATCTCCAGGGTCTTCAGGGCGGCGATGCAGCCGAGCTCGGACCCGCCGAAAGTGGAGATGTGGCCGAATCCGTCCTCGTCGAGCCATGCACCGGCACGATCGTTCAGGAGCGCCGCCGCGATGGGATAGATCCCGCCGGAGAGGCCCTTCCCGGTCACGAGGATGTCAGGCGTGACGCCGTACTTCTCGATGCCCCAGAGCTCCCCGGTACGCATCAGCCCGGTCTGGACCTCGTCCGCGATGTAGAGAGCGCCATGACGCTCACACAGCTCCTTGACGGCCGGCAGGTAGGCCGGCTCGGGAAGAGGGAATCCGTAGGTGGCAGGAATCGTCTCCAGCAGCACCGCGGCAACGTCCCCGGGTCGAAGAGCTGCCTCCATGGCAGCGAGGTCGTTGAAGGGGACCTGGATGAACTCCTCGGGTCGGTCGGCCAGAAACATCTCGGAGAACCTGGCGTCGCCGGTCGCCACGGCCAGGCCGGTGTGCCCGTGGAACGCCTTGATGATCGACACGACCTTGCGTCTCATGGTGGCGTTGCGAGCGCTCTTGATCGCGATGTCGATCGCCTCACCTGCCCCTGCTGCGTAGGCGACCTTGCTGATGCCGGACGGGGCAGAGCGGACGAGCTCTTCGGCCAGCGCCGTCCGGGCAAGGGAGGGGAAGTGGTGGTTCCCGATGTCGTACTTCTCCATCGCCGACGACACGGCCTCGACAACCTCCGGGTTGCGGTGGCCGAAGCTGTACGTACCGCCGTTCAGGTGGACGTCGATGAAGCGGCGGCCGTCCATGTCCCACATCAGGTAGCCGCTGCGCTCGTTGATGGCGAGATCGATCCCCTGGCGTGACCAGAAGCTCGTCTTGCCCGGGTTCCAGTACCTGGCGGACCTCTCGTAGAAGTCTGCCTTCGACTCGAACCTGAGCAGCGGGTCGTCGTACATCGCTCTTCCCTCACGCTAGGGACCCTGCTGGGCCGATAGCGCAACTCTGTATTGGTTGAACCATATCTGTCAACGGTTGGGTCGATTTTGCTTTACGGATCACTCTTAAGGCTTGCCAACGGTTGAACCGGGTGCGACGATCCCCGGCTAATGGTCCATCCCCAAGCATGGGAGCTCTCCATGGTGACGAACGATCCGACCCAGCAAGCCACCGCAACTGCTCCGCCATCTGTCCAACGCCTCCGACCCAACGCGGTAGGCCTCACCGGCGTCCTCTTCATGAGCGTTGCCACGGCCGCACCGATCGCCGCCATGGTCGGCAACGCGCCCATCGCGATCGGCTTCGGCAACGGCATTCACGCGCCCGCCGGCTTCCTCGCCGCGACCATCGTCCTGGCCCTGTTCGCCCTCGGGTACTCCTCCATGGCCCGCCACATCACCGCCACCGGCGCCTTCTACGGGTTCGTCTCTCATGGCCTGGGCCGGGTCGTCGGCATGGGCGCCGGCGCGCTCACGACACTGGCCTATGTGGTCTTCGAGGCATCGCTGGCGGGCATGTTCGGCTTCTTCGCCGCCCAGTTCGCCGAGGCACGGCTCGGTCTGGACGCCTCATGGATCTGGTTCTCGGCCGCGATGTTGCTCGCCAACGCGGTATTGACCTACTTCGACGTCACGCTCACCGCCAAGGTCCTGGGCGTCTTCCTGGTGACCGAGGTGGCGATGCTGCTGGCGGTGGCGATCACGGTGGTGACGGGCGGTGGTGGCCCGGAGGGGTGGTCGCTCGAGTCGCTGAATCCTCTGGGGGCGTTCACTGACCTGAGCGGCACGGTCCCGGACCCGGCAGGGAACGGCGAGGTCATCGCTGTCGCCGGATCCGCAGGGATCGGCCTCTTCTTCGCGTTCTGGTCGTGGGTCGGCTTCGAGTCTGCCGCCATGTACGGCGAGGAGTCCAAGGACCCCAAGCGGATCATTCCCCGCGCGACCATGGCAGGCGTCCTGGGCATCGGCGCCTTCTACGTGTTCGTCTCCTGGGCAGGCCTGGTGGGGACCGGGCCCGAGCGGTCGATCGCCTTGGCCCAGGACACCGCCAGCGCGGGTGAGATCTTCTTCGGGCTCGCGGAGCAGAACCTCGGAAGCTGGGCCGTGGTGCTCTTCGAGGCGCTCCTGGTGACTGGAGCATTTGCGTGCGGCATGGCTTTCCACAACTGCGCGAGTCGCTACATCTACGCCATCGGCCGAGAAGACCTGATTCCGGGAATGCGTGACACCGTCGGACGGTGCCACAGCAAGCACGCTTCACCGCACATCGCCAGTTTCGTGCAGAGTGTCATCGCATCAGTCATCGTCCTGTTCTTCTTCGCGACAGAACGCGATCCTTATGGACAGCTGTTCGCACTCATGGCGATCCTGGGTACGACCGCGATCCTCGTGGTTCAGACCCTGGCTGCCATCGCTTGCGTGGCGTACTTCCACATCCATCATCGCCACCCGGAGACGGCCCACTGGTTCCGCACCGGGGTCGCCCCGGCACTCGGCGCACTGGGCATGGCATACGTCATCTGGCTACTCATCCAGAATGCGAGCTTCGCCGCCGGCGCGGCCGCCAGCGACCCGGTCTTCAAGATCGCACCGTGGATCGTCGGAGCCGTCGGCATCGGAGGCGTCGCGTTCGCACTCGTCACCCGAGCGATCGCACCAGAGCGCTACGACGTCATCGGACGCATCGTCCTCGATGACTCTCACGAGCGAGCGTGACCACGGTGACGAAACTGGTCGACTATCACGCCAGCGACGGGGTCGCTCGCATCACCCTGTCCGACGGGGATCGGGGCAACCCGATCAGCGCGGCACTCGGCCGGCAGCTCCTCGGAGCAGTACGCCGAGCTCATGCAGACTCCGCGCGCGTCATCGTCCTCGCCGCCCGAGGACGCTACTTCTCGGTCGGCGGGGACCTCGCCGCGCTGCACGCAGCAGCAGCACCGGGTGCGTTCATGGACGACCTGACCAGCGACCTGCACAGAGTGGTGGTCGAGCTGATGGAGTCCGATGCCGTCGTCGTCAGCGCAGTCCAGGGCCACGCGGCCGGCGCAGGCTTCCCGCTTGCTTGCGCCGCTGACATCGTCCTAGCGGCCAGGACGGCCAGCTTCAGCCTCGCCTACGCGAGGGTGGGCCTCTCGCCCGATGGCGGCAGTACTCTGCTGACCCGTTCGCTGGGCCTCCACACCGTGCTTCGGTTGGCTCTTCTGGGACAGCAGCTCACCGCGCAGGAGGCGTTGGACGCCGGCCTGGTGGCCCAACTGGTTCCGGCGGACAGGTTGGCCGACACGGTCGAGGGGATTGTCGCGACGCTGCTCGATGGTTCCACGGAAGCGCTCAGCGCGACGAAGGCGGTCATCCGCGGCACCGCGTCCGAGCACGTGGAGTCCGTCCTACGACGGGAGGCACTAGCAATCCGCAGGCTGGCCGGGACGGACGACGGCCGAGAGGGCGTGCGCGCTTTCCTGGAGAAGCGGTCACCCTCCTTCGGATGACCCACGCGGGCTGTACCGTTGGGTCGCAAACGGTCAAACCGAAACGCAGGAGGGGCTTATGCGGGAGGGGAGCAGCGCTGGCGAGGTGCTCCGGCGACGCATCCTCGCGGACATCGCCGCCGGCACTCTTCGGCCGGGCGACCGGCTCGGCAGCGAGCGTCAGCTGGCCACCGACTACAACGTCAGTCGCGGCACGCTACGCGGCGTTCTCGCGGCCCTCGAAGAAGCCGGGATCATCAAACGGGTGCAGGGTCGCGGCGGAGGGACGTTCGTCGCTCGCAGCAAGGTCGAGCACGATCTCAGCGCGGTGCAGGCCGTGCCCGACTATCTGGCCCGCCAGGGGTATCCGGCGGGCACGACCGTCGTGTCTGCCCGGATGACCCCGGCCCTCGATGACGCTGCGAGAGCCCTGGGGTTAGCCCCGGGAAGCCTCGTGTTCGACATCCAACGGGTCCGCCTCGCCGACGGCAGACCGATCTCGCTCGACCACGCCTGGCTGTCCGTCGAGCGGTTCCCGGGCCTGCTCGAGATGCCGCTGGGGGGATCGATCTACGAGATCATGGAGAGCCATTACTCGGCGGTGCCCGCCGAGGCCGAGGAGGTCGCCGAGGTCGTCCTCGCGACCGAGGAGGAAGCCGCCTTCCTCGGAGTGGCCTCCGGTGCGCCGCTCCTCGCGATCACGCGCACGACCTTCGACGCCGAGCTCAACCCGTTGGAGTACTCCTACGACCTCTTCCGGGCGGACCGAACGACGATAACGATGCGGAGCCAGGGGCGGGGCATGCAGGCGACCTCGTCCTCCGGATCCTCCTCGCTGCGCCTGGAGCATCGCCCGGACGCCACGAAGTCAAGGGGGAAAGCCTCGCGGTAGGCGTTTCCGCATGAGCGTGAATCCTCGTGGCGGCCACAACGTCATCGCTGTTCCCGTGCCGCCGCTCGACCCTTTCGTCAGGTCGCGCTGGGAGCACTATGACCCCCACCTGGTCTCCGATGACCCAGCCTTCACGCACGCCCACGTCACGCTGCTGTCGCCGTGGATTGATGAGCCGACTCCGGACGACCTCGCCCAAATTGCCGAAGCAGCGAGCTCACTCGCGCCCTTCGACTACGACCTCAGCAAGGTCCATGTCACCCCCAGCGGCATCGTCCACCTACTCCCTGAGCCAGCCGCTCCGTTCTCGCGGCTCACGGCGCTCCTACGGGCCGCGTTTCCTCAATGCGTGCCCTAAGCAGGTAGGTACGGCGACGTGCCTCCGCACCTCACGCTCGACGTCGTCGGCTCCGACGTGACGCTCGAGACCCCCCGCGCCGAGCTGGCCGACGTGCTGCCGGCCCGCTGCACCGCCGAGCGCATCGAGCTGCACCGGTACGAGCCTGGTAACGCACACCTGCAGGCCAGCTGGTCGCTCGGTGCTCCGCTATGTCAGGCCCCCTCTGGGTCCAGCCCGTTGACCGCTCGGCCGCCGTCGACAGGCAGTACAGCGCCGTTGATGAAGCTTGCTCCCGGCGACAGCAGGTAGGCCACAGCGTCCGCGGCCTCGTCCACCGTGCCTGCTCGCCCCAATGGGTGGAGCTCGGCCATTGCCGCGTCGACCTCGGGGTGAGCCGCACGGTACGCCTCGAACCGGTCGGTTCGGATCGACCCAAGAGCGACCGCGTTGGCGCGAATGCCGTCGGGGCCGTGGTCAACGGCGATGGCGCGCGTCAGGCCTTCGATCGCGGCTTTGGCAGTTGCGTACGGCAGCGCGCCACGGACTGGCCGGCGAGCCTGATGTGACGAGACATTCACGATCGCTCCTGCCCGACCGCGCCGCAAGTAGTGGTTGACCGCAACATGCGAGCCGGTCACGGCGAGCGCGAGATTTGCCGTGATGAGATCCGTGACCGCGTTCGCTGAGTCAGCGGCGAGACTTGCGTCCTCGAAGACTGCGGCGTTGTTGACCCAGCCGCAGAGAGCCCCGGCGGACTCGGCGGCCTCAGCAGCCATCGCAGCAACCGCCGGGTCTCGTGCATCGCCCACAACGTGAGTCACCGCGTCACTCTCATCTCGACGTCCAGCCACGACGTCGAGGACCACAACAGCGCCGTCCCGGCTCAGACGGTCAACGATCGCGAGGCCCACGCCACCGGCACCTCCGGTGACGACGTACGAGCGCTGGTACACGTGTGCTCCTCAGGTCACGGCTGATCGGCTCGTGTTTCATGATGCCGGGCCTCGACGTGTTCCGCCGAGACCGATCGACGACGACTGGCTGGATCCATGGCGTGTCGGTGGCGCAGAGTGCCCAGCCAGCCGGCAACAGTCGCGACGACCGCGCAACGCGAAACGGCCCGTTCCCCACGTTTCCGCAGGTCACGGGCCGTTTCCGGCGCCGGTGGCAGGTAGTGGATTCGAACCACTGTAGGCAATGCCGGCTGATTTACAGTCCGTCGGACGGCAGGCTGTGACCTGCACACATGAAGCTGTGCCGACGTTCTATGGGGCGCATACGGGAAACCACCGCGCTCGCGGGCCGGCCGATCGACGATTAACGCCTTCTACACGATTGACCACTGGAGCTTGACCTCATGATCCGCAGCACATCGACAGGTGCGCCCCAATTCGGTCGTGTCCGGTGCTGAGCGTGAATCTCATCACCACACGGCACGGCTAGTACTGCCCGTTCGGCCCCTTCGTGTCGATGCCGTGAGGGCGGACTTGAGAGCTCCCGTGTTTCCGCACGGACCCGCATGAAAGCCGCGACACTCTCCTTGTGGATTGGGGATGGGTCGACAGCCTCGCCGGCGTCGTCATCGGCGGCGCGATCGCCGCATGGACGGGCAAGGCAGCCACCGACCGCGCCGCGCGCGATGACGCTCTAGTCGCCGTCGAGCGATTCCGCGGCCTCCCCTTCGACTCGAAACTCGACAACGACGCCAAGTGGCGATCCCGGCTCGAATCCCGGATGGCGCTGTTCCGAAGCGGCGTCCCGTGGATCTACGTGGAGCTCATCGACCGAGCAACCCAGGCGCTCATTGCGGCCGAGCACGCCATCAAGCCGCAACCCGGCGACAATCCCCACCGCGGAACCTACGCGAGCATGATGCGCCACCCCTCGCGCGTGCCCACGCGACCATTGGTGCTCTATCGCGACGTGGTCTGCGAGACCGTGGCGGAACGAATCGAACAACCCATCCGCGGACGGCTGTTCTCTATGTTGCGGCAGTGGCAGCTTCGACGCGCACTGGCAGCGGTCTACCGCGACAACGAGGTCCGTCGGATGCCGGAGACGACAGGGGATTTCTTCACCGTCGCCATCCAGCACCGACCAGTCGCTGAGCACCTGACATGGCCCTCACGCGGATTCACCCTGCTCCGCCCCGGGCGGTTAGTCCAGCCCCCACCTGGGTTCTGGCCAGCGCTCACGACCATCGACACCGACGCACAGCAGCCACGCGGCGGCGGCGAGGTGGACCCAAGCGAGGCCCCCGAGCCGTAGGACGACACGACATAGTCACGACGCCGCGGGGCGTCAGCACAGGACCGAACCACCGCCGCCTAGGACCCGGGCAGCACGTCCGGGTAGATCGCTGGCAGCAGATCGGTCTTGACGACCCTGGCGACCTGCTGCAGCGACACACCGCGGCGGTCCGCCTGGTGCTGCAGCAGCAGCGTCAACAGGTCCAGCGCGGCCGCGACGACCGGCCGGAACTCCGGGAACGCTCCGAGGTCGAGACCGAGCGTGCCCATCGCGAGCACGATCCGGTCGTCGGCCGCTTGCGTACCCGCATCTGCTAGGGAGAATGTGCCGATCGCGTCGAGGAGCAGACCAGCTGCGGAGGCACGAGCCTGAGTGTCGATGTGGGTCATGGGCTGACGCTACGCGCACGGCCGTTACCCTGTGGGCCAGAACGAGGCGGCCGACAGCGGCGTGTGATCGGCGACGCCACCGAGATCGTCCGACCGGGCGCACGGACGTCGGGGCTCGGTGGCTTCACGACAGCCACACCGACACGCTCATGGATTCGATCGACCCGGGCAACTTCCGCGAGGCCGTGCAATTCCGTCGGATAGTCGCCACTCACAAGGCCATCACCGAGGCCGAGGTTGAGGCCGACGTCGCCGCAGCCCGCGAGGCGGGCGACTCCTGGACCGTCATCGGCGCCGCGCTCGACATCACCGCCGAGGCCGCCGCCGAACTGTTCAGGCACGTCACCGCCTACCGGCGCAGGCCCCGGGACTTTTGCCACTTCGCGTTCCGACGCTCCAGGAATGCCGCACCGAACGAGCCCGTAATGGCAGCGACAACGGACACCACCGCGACCCAACTCGTGTCCGGAAGGGCACTCCACAGCACCGCACCGACGAGCGCGATGACCGCCGCGAGTGGCGCCCATGCCGTCCCAGGTGCCTCAGCGACACGCTCCTGCGGCTCCGCCGCGTACTTCTCCAGCAACCCGTCGACGTGCGCGCGGATCCGTTTGTGCGGTTCGGTGCCCTCATCGACGAGCTTCAACAGCTCCAGTTCCTCGCGAATCTCCACCCGCAGCCGCCGACGCCGGCCACCGCGCTGCAACTGGAATAACACGAACCCGACGAGCAGAGACGCGACCGCAGTGACGGCGATCTTCACCACGTCAGCGCTCACACCCCGACGGTAGCGGCACCAAACCCGCCCTCAGGCGATCAAACCCGCCGTCATTTCGTGGTTCGCATCAGTTCGCCTCGGTTGGCTACCGCCTTGGCTCCCGACCGCTACCGGGTCTGAACCAACGCCGGATCGGCTTGATGCCCTCGAGATAGGTGTCTCGATGTGTCTCCGCGGGCTCAGCGATCTGGGCCAACTTGGAAGACAACAGCATTGCGTCCGCGTCTGGCAGGGGCACGACAGGGCGGCGCAAGGCCGCGGACCACGCATGCTTATGCGGAAAGACCTCCAGCTGATCAACTAGGAGGCTTATCTCGACACCCTCCCGAAACGGAGCCAAGGAGGCGATCTCTAGGTCACAGGCGAGCGGAAACTCCCGGCCGACGATCGTGATGGGCTCGTCGAGCAGCGCGATTGGACTGGACATGGTCGCGGCGCCGATGACGCGGGTGCGATCGCGATCGGGGCTGTGGTAGCAACCTCGGGTCGTCATGAGCAGGAAGTTGTCGCCCACTTGAAGCTGGCCGAGAGAAGGGCCGCGCCTTGGAGGAAACGCCATCCTTTGCGTGCGCAGGATCCATGCCAAGGCGGCTCTCTCCCCAACCACGAGGAGGTACGTGGCGCGCTTGGTCACTCTCGGAGGCTAGCGAATCCGCTGACCTAGTCGTAGGGACCGAGGAAGCGTTCCCCGTTGAAGTGGATCAAGTGGGTGGGATCCTCGGCGCACCAGACGTCGGTCTCCCACGCGATTACGTGGAGGTACTTGCGCATCTCGCGGCGGTCTGGGAAGCAGGAGATGTAGACGAGGCCGGGCGTTGCATCCTCGAACAGGACAGCGAGCTCTCCATGGCGCTTGGAATCGACGGGCCCGTGGGACGAGGCTGCTTCCATGAGAACCAGCCAGTCGCGGTCGGGTAGGTAAACGACTAGGTCGGGCATCTTTCCGTGCTGGTTGACCGTGACCCCCAGGGCCCCGAGCCGCTGCTGCTCAAAGTGGGCCCACTTGTCATCGGCATCGCCGACGTAGAGCACCTCACCGCCCGGGGTGAACTGAGGACAGAACTCTTCGAGCATCTGCTTGATGAGTACATTCTGGCCACCCGGTGACAGGGTGAATGGTTTCCCATCCGGGAGAGTGACCGGAATCCGATTCAACGCGCGTGCAGCGGCGTACCGCTCTTTGAGGCCCGGCGCTGCCTGCAGGTACGCGGCCAACAGATCCCTGTACTCCGGAGTGCCATACGCCTGGATGACAGCCAGCGCCTCGCTCGTGATCTGGTAGTTCGATTTCGGCGAGTTGACCGGTCGGTCCGGGTTGTCAGCGTTCTGCACCACAAGCAGCGCATCGGCGAAATGGTGGAGGGTGAACCGGCGGATGGTCTCGCGAGTGTTCGCGGCGTACTCCACACCGTGCTCATCCCGAATCCAGTCCATGATCGCCCGCGTACCAAGCATCGGATTGGTCGCGTCGGACCAGCTGTCGCGCGGCGCAAGGCGCAGGAGTGCTAGCAGGACACGCGCTGATCGCTCATTGCACTGCTCGTCGTCGAAGCCCAGATCGCGAAGGATCTGCTGGCTCTCGTTGGTCGAGATCACGCGGCGGCGGCCGCGGCAGTCAGCGCCGCATCGACGAGCGCGTCGATCTCGTTCTGCTCGGGCAGGTGATCCGGACCGGCGGCGCCGAGAGCCCGCAGGCTGTCGATGCGGGGGAACCTCATGGTCCGCAAGTCTGTCGCGTTGACTTGGGTATGTCCGGAGAACGTACGGAAGAACTGGTCGACCAAGCTCGAGTTGAGCCACAGCGACAACCCGTAGGCGAGCTCTCGATCAAGCCCGACCCCGCCCAGATGGAGATAGTTGAGGTGGTTCTCCAAGGCCAACGGTCCCGGCTTCACGTCGGGTGACCAGACGGCGGCGACGATGCGGCGACGCTCTTCCTTCGCAGAGAACCGCTTGATGACCGTGTACCAACCTTCCGGGACCAGCCACCTCTCATCCGCGGCGTCGACGGGTAGATACCACTGCGCTTTGCGGATTTCTCGCGGCCACTCGATCCGGCCGCCTCGGACGTTTCCGGGATAGATCAGCGGCAGTCCGCCGTCGACAGCCTCGGTGTGCAGGCAACGGCGGCTGCGGAAGTCGACGACGGGGCCGGTGGAAACCTTTACCCCGAGATCGGCAAGAGTGCAGGGCAGAGTGAGCATCAATTCGGCGATGGCAATGTCGGCGTCGTTCGCCGCGATCCGAATGAACCGATGTTCGTCCTCTGGGTTGACGACGTCGGAGTACGGGACCGTGCGGTGAGCGGCGTCGTCGTGGTGGTCGTTGCTGACGGACAACATCACCCGTTCGCGCGAGCCGTGCTTGGTGGCGGAGAAGATCACGTTCTCCTGCAACACCCCCGTGTCTGCGAACACGGTCGACCGCGACTCGAAGACGTGAACCCGGTCTAGGGACACTTGGTCGAGCAGGTACCGGCGGAAGGCTCCGAAGTAGGGGCCGTTCGCGAACGAGCGCGGGGTGATCGCCACCAGCTGCCCGCCCTCTGCCAGCGCCGCGGTGGCGAGCGCCAAGAAGGCGGCGTACAGGTTCGGGGAGTCAACGCCGGCGGCCTTGATCGCGGCGCGCGCCGGCGACTTTGCAGCCAACTTCGCATACGGGGGGTTCTGGATACATAGGTCGAAGCCGGCGAGCCGGTCGTCGGCATCGAGCCCAGTTGATGCCTGTATGTAGTCGGCCTCGACAACTTCATAGGTCACCCGACCATGGCCGGCGGCCTTGCAGGCCTCCAGGGTCTCGATCAGATGCGGCAGCACCACTAAGTCGGCTTCGACTGCAACGATGTGAACAGAGACGTCAGGCGTTTCCGAGAGGACTCGCGCGACGATCGCCGCCGAAAGCATGCCCGACCCGGCACCCGGGTCCAAGATTCGCAACGCTCCTACCTCGGGCAGTCGGGGCAGCGATGCAATCAACGCGGCAGCGCGCATCGGTGTGAAGAACTGGCCGAGAGCCGCCTGATCCTTGGCGTCTAGGCGCGCGAGAGCCGCCCTGCGATGACACTCAGCCAGATCGAGAAGGTCGCGACGCATGTCGAACATCCTCGCGCACGGCAACGACAATCCCGAGGTGGGCGCGGCGGGACTGTGGAGAAAGGCAACGGAAGAGTGCACCGGCCGCCGAGGACGGCGCTTCAGCGCCGCCCGCAAGGCGGCGCCGGCGGAGCCGGCGCCTTGATCTACAAGAGGTCGACTCGGCAAACCGCCGGTCACGTGCGCGCGCCCCACGTTAGATGGGGCCGCGGGGGTGCGTTGGTGACTCGGTTGCCCTAGAAGCCGATGCCGCGACGGATGGACTGACCGCTCACGCCCGGCCGTCGTCCAATAGTCGGCGCGCCCGCTCCGCCCAGGCCTTCATCGTTCCCATGCCCCACAGGATGTCATTCATCGCGGTAGTCATCGTCCGAGACGAGTCCTTCAGCACTCGCGAGATGTTCGCCAATCCTCGCGCATGTTGGGCAAACTCGGCGGTACTGGACTCGGACTCCGCTACAACGACGCCTAGATCGGCCAACACCTGCAGGAACTCTGCACCTTCTGCGCGTTCGTCTGTATCCTCAGTCATTCTGTCCAGCATGTAGTTCAGGGCGGCGTCCGCAGTGGAGACGTCCTTGCGAAACTCAATAGCCAGTTTTTGAAGTTCCTCGGCCGGCGGCTTGAGGTTCTCGTTGGTCTGCCGAGCGACCGTGAGCCGGCCCGCAAACCCGCCTTGACGCTGGTCTGACTCGTGGATCGCCGCCGTAGACTCATCGATCACGTTAGCTATGTCGGCGATGCGGCTGGTAATCTCGTCGAGGCGCTCGCCAAATGAAGTGACCGACTCTTCGCCCTCGGCCAAGATATCGATAAAACCGGGCTCGTCGTGCCCAGCATCGTCATCGGGGGAGGACGACCGGGCGGCGACTTCAGAGATTTCCGCGCTTGTGATGACCGCGCCTTCGGTCCAGACCCGTGTGGCAGTCACCGGGGTGGAACGGCCAGCCAATGCAGCGCGCAAAGATTCGATGAGTGACTCGCGGACGTCAATAAAGCCCGCCTCGGTACGGGTGAACTGCAGCGTGCGAATCGTATTGACGTCGAAAGGAAGGCGTTGATACTCGCCGATCTGCACAGTAATTTTGTCGCGAGTGTGACGTAGACCGAGTTCGTACATCACGTTCGCGTTTCCATCTGTGAGATCAGCGATGACGACGTCTGAATCCCTGAGCAAGGTGAAAATCTGCTCGGTAATCTCACCTGGTTCGGAGATCTTGTCCGAGCGGAGGGGCGTCAGGCCAAAATGTGCGCAAGCTGGCTCTATCACGCGTTCCCATACTTGAATATTTTGTTCGTATGACGCCCGGGCTGGCGTACCGATCGGGGCCAGTCGACTTCCGATTGGACTAATGACGAAGCAACTTCGTTCCACTCCAAGCTCTCCGTCTGGTGTGCTATCTGTCATTGCCACCTCCGTGTTCGAGAATATTCGCTTGGCAGGGTCCGGCGAGCCGAACATATTGTGCTCGTCGAGGTTGGCCCACGAGCGGGCTTTCCGAGGCGGTCGGATTAGCGTTCGGTTGCGTGACTTGGCTCCCCGCTGGCATTGCCCCCAGGCCTCATGACGCGATCGACTCCGCGGTTATCAGGCGGAGGAGCGCCAGCTGATGCCGCGGAGTGTATGGACAAACTTCGGGGCTCACACGACGGGAGGGGCTTTGCCGTCATTTCGCTTCATCGGGATCGCTCCTAGCTTCCTTCGCGGCCTCCACACGCGAGATGAGGTCGTGCAGGGGCTTGGTGCCGCCCCCGATCGCAAGCCCGGTCACGACAACGTCCAGGGCGTACGGCGCTCCCCGTATTCCTGTGGACTGCAGCAGCGCTAGCCCGAGGAAAGCGGATACGACGATCCCGATCGCGGATGCGACACCCCACATGACCACGCTCGCGTTGACTCGTTCCTGCGCAACCGCTGCCTGGGTTTGCGCCGCCAGAGAGGCAGCCTCCTTGGCAGCCGGTTCTTGCTCCGGATCGGCCGCGGCCTTATCGGCGAGCGTTGTAGCGGCTCCAAAGGCCCGGTCGCGGGCGAGACGCAACCTCGCCTTCGGTGACGGCTTCGCGCTGCCTTCTGCCTGGGGCGCGTTCTCGTCGTCGGCGGCAGGGGTCGGAGTATCGATCTTACCGAGGGGGTCGCCGAGCCACGGTCTGAACGGCACCAAGACCCGCTCGATCGCCTGGGCGGCGATATAGAGGCCCGCGAACGCGCTGACGCCGGCGACCGCCACCGGAGGGTCGGGGTTGACTGTCTCGCCGATAATCACCCCGGCAACGACGGCTAAGGCGACCAGCCCATAAGCCCACCAGATGTAGAGCCCGCTGGCATGCGGCTCCTCCGCGACGCCCTGGATGGTCGAGGTGACCGGACCAGCGTGGGCCGGGGCATGAGCACCAGCCGCTGCAGCGGCAGAGTTCGGGGGACCGACGCCACCACTGGCGAGCGGTCCCTGCGCTGCGGTTGGTGTGCGGGTCACCGTGGTGGCGTATCTCGGCATGGTGTCGTCCTCCTTATGGACGTCACTTCGGGTGCGGCGTGGTCCGACCCGTGTGGATCGCCAAACTGGGAGCGGGCCGCTAACAGGACCGCTCGCTAGAGCGGATCACTTCCGATCCCGCGGAGGGTTCGGGTCGTGCCCGGGTGGGATCGTGTCGCTGTCGCGGATTCGACCGTCACGATCGTGGATTCGTAGTTCTCCCCCGCCAGCGTTCTGGACGATCTCGCGGCCCCGTGCAATAGCCTCCGCCTGTGTGTCGTGGTGACTGCTGGCGCGGGAGGCCCCTGGCGCGCGAACGTCCCAGCCCCCGTCAGGGTTCGGTACAACGTCTCTCGACGCCTCCTGTGCCATGCCTCCACCTTTCGCAGGGCGGCCGGATTGCTCTCGCAGTCCACTGATGTCGTCATCGTAGTTGACGAAACTTGCCATCCACAAGGGTCCAGTCGCCACCTGGTCGACGACCGGGGTCGCCCCTTAGTTCGGCGGCGTTGATCGCCCTATTGACGTGTCCCGCGGGGTTTAGCTTGACGATCCAGCGCCCGACGCCTTGGCCGGCACCGGGCGAGCGCCTCGTACGATCGGGTTTCGAACAGCGAGCCCGCTGGAGGCGGCAGCCCGTTTGTAAGCATCCCTCGCTTCGTCGTGAAGCCCAGCCTCGTCCGCGAGGGCCCCGACCTCGAACCAGAGCTGGGCGGCCTCGCGATCGTTCCCGAAGCCCGTGAGTACAGCGATCGCCGAGCGATAGGCCTGCCGGGCGCCGTCGTCGTCGCCGAGACTCCAGGCGATCTGCCCCAACAGGCTCAAGCCGGCTCCGCGAGCCAGGGGCAGTTCCGGCCCAACGCGACCGACGGCTTCTTGCGCCAGCTCATGAGCTTCCACGAGTGCGCCGCTGACGAATAAGAGCCGCGCGCGCACGATGTCGGTTCGGGCGCGATCTGCAGGCGAGGCGCCACTCCACTCAAGTTCCTTGGAGGCCTGTTCGAGTTGCCGGCGCGCGTCGTCGATATCCGGAGGATCAACCCGCAGCATGATCGCGCTCAACTGGGTGCGCAGCCGCGCGAGGTCCAGCGTTCCCTCTGCGGTCTCTAAGAGGTTCAACGCCTTCTTGGCCAGATGCAGGGCACGTTCGATATTGCCCGCCTCGGCCTCAATGACGCTCGTATTCCAGTACGCCGCCGCCCGTGCGCCGGGTGCGTCGAGTCTGTCAGCGCGCTCGATCGCTTCTTCGCAGGCCGCGGCTGCGGTATCGATGTCCCCCCGCTCATAGTGGGCAGCGGCCAAGGTCACGGTTAGACGGACCGCCTGCTCCGTGTCTATTAGCGATGCTTTCCGTGCGATGTCCAACCCGCGTTCCGCGGCAGAGACAGCTTCGTCCAGTGCCCCCCGTTCCCGGGATACACGGCTCAGAGCGACCGCTGCCTTCAGTGCGATCGGCCCTGGCTCTGCTTCTGCGACGATCGAGGCGAACTCGTCAGTGGCCTCCGGGAGCCCCAGCGCCTCTGCGGCTGCAGCGCACACGTAGCGGGCCCTCAGGCGACCCCCTGGGATCCGGTCGAGCGAAACGTCTGCGAGTACCGCAAGTACCCGCTCGTGAGACACATCGGCCTGACCTCCGCCCAACTCCAGCTCCGCCAAGTCGATCTGCAACTCGAGCGCACGAACATGGTCTGGGATTTCCCCGAGCACGAGTTGTTCGACGTTCACGCCGAGGCGCTGCGCAAAGAGATCGACTAACTCCGGACCAGGACGCCGTTCGCCCTTTTCGATACGGGACACGTAGGCGACTGACGCATCGGACCCGCCGAGATCCGGCTGAGTGAGTCCCTTGGCGGCCCGCGCTGCCTTGATCCGCTCGCCAAGAACTTTGGAATCAAGCGCCAGAAGGGCATTCACCAAGTCGACGTCCATGGACACATCTTGCCGCATCCGGCAACTGAGGTTCGCCTCGCCGGACAGCGGGCGCGAGTCACACGACGCGCTCACCGGCAAGAACGTCACCAGCCTCAGTCTCCCCACCGACCTCACGTGTCACAATCTCTGGCAAGTACTGACCATTCTGATCTTGCCGGTTCTTGACTTCATCTGAGAGCACTCGTCGAGCGCTCCGGACGAAGGAGACATAGATGAAGAACCAGACGGTCCGACGCATCGCAGCGGGGCTCGCGGCCCTAATTCTCACCGTCGGGGGGATGCTCACGGCGGAGGCCAGCCTCGGGTCCGCTTCGGCCAACGATCGCTCCTGGTGCTGTTGATCGGAGCTATCCCGAGGGCGGTGGCGTCGTCGACTCCGCGCCACCGCCCTGCCGCAGCGTGATGACCACGTCTTGGCGTCAGCGAGTTGTGCCAGAGCGGCGAAAGCTCTCCACTGGGGTCCGCCGCGCAGGCTCGGGGCCTGACTCGCCGTGAAGGTCATTGCGGGTGCCTCGTCGACCGCCTGGCGTACGTACACCCAGACGTCGGCTACTCGCGCTCCATCCTCAACGTCTCGGCGCGTGCTTGAAGTGAACCTGGACGATTCCGTGATCACCAGTGCCGGAGGCCTTGTGGTCGTCGTAATTGAGGTGGTCGTTGTTGATCACCAGTCCGTCGAAGAGCCACAGACGATCGGTCGAATGATCGTAGAACTGTTCGCTTAGCAGAATGTGGTCCAGGGACTCACGGAGATCCTGGAACACGTGGGTGTAGTACACGTCCCGGGTGTCGCGGTACTCCTGGAGGGTTTGCGCCGTGTAGAGCCCGACGTCCGCTCCACCGAGATGGGACCCCGGGAGATACCGCGGCTGGGCGGTCAGGATGTTCATCGTGTTGCTGTGCTGGCCGTCATTGAGGTCACCGAGCACTAGCACCGGCGTTGACGTGTCCTTCATGACGTCCGTCAGGATGTTCCGCAGCGCGACCGCCTCAGCTGTCCGACGAATCGTAGCGATGCCGGCTCCCAGCGCCGTTGCATGTGGTTTGAAGAGTTCTGGATTCGCCTCGTACCAAGGCTCGTGGCGGATCTCGGTCGGGAGTTTGGACTTCAGGTGAGCGACGAACACGCGCGTCAGGTCGACGTCGTCGCGCAACCTGACGTCGAACGACAGCACGGGACGCGAGAATCCTGAGATCCGCACCGTAATCGCGGGCGCCTGTGGGTCGCTGGCGTCCTCACTCGATTCGAGCCTCACCGTCTCGGGGAATGTGGCGGTCCAGGTCGGGTCCCCAACCATCAGACCGCGCCGGACGATAGCGCCGCACCAGATCTCCGATCCGTCCGCCGGCTCGGCGAGGAGGTCATAGGAATGTGTCATCCCAGCCGCGTCGACTACCTCAGCGAGTGCGTCGCGGTGCCAGAGCTCCTGAAACCCGACGATGTCTGCATCGAGTCGTTTCAGTTGTTGCGACAACCACGCGAGCTTCTTGGCGTACTCCTCAGGACTCCATCCCTCGACGTCCCGGTACATAGCGACGCCTGGAAGGTTCAGGTTGTACAGGTTGACAGTTGCGACGCTGAATCTGTCAAGGTTCATGGCTCGCCCCGCGTTCGTGCGTCAGGACACCGTAACGTGAGTGCCGCGGCCGCCAGTGTCTTCTTGCCGCGGCTCGTCGGCTTGACAACTTTTGTCATGTCGGCTCCGTGCGGGACACCCGTTCCCTGGTGCGTCACCTCGCGGGGCCGTCGGCTGTGGGATCCGCGGGGCTAAGGGTGAAGGCCACTTCGATCACTAGATCGTCCGGGGCCATGATCACGTGGATCACGGTTAGGACGTAGCGCGCCGCCCCCGTCTCTGCCGGATCAAGACACCAGTGCCGGGCCCGCGGTCCGATCATCGCTTGGCTCAGTCGATTTGGAGGACTGCGCCAGTTCGACTGGCTAGCGCGTATCCCCCGCCCGACTCGAAGGTCAGTCCTCCCCAGAGGTAGGCGCGGGTTCCGCTCTCGGTGGCGACGAACTGAGTATTGCTCCGCACCAACGAAGCGTTCAAATCATCTGACGTGCAGTCCGAGGTCTCTTGTGCACTCCAAACGCACGCACCCCGGTCGGTCGCGTACACCAGCGTCGAGCCAACGAATGTCGGTCGGGGGCCCGTGGTAGAGCCAACCTCGCGGGTCTGATCGACGACCGCGTGCCACGTCGCTCCATCAAATCGGCTCAGGATCGGCTCCGCAGCTCCGCTGTCCAATGGTGTGGACAAGGCGTAGGCCTGTGTCCCGTCGCCCACGAGCGTGAACTCCAGCTCATGCGACGGTCCGGAGACCTCGCGAACATCGAGCGACTGCGCATCGACCACGACGACTCGTCCATTCACGTCGCCGACAAGCACGCTCGAACCGGCCACCGCAATCGATGTGGGGTCGCCTACTGCGCGACTTTCGATGACAGTCCAGCGATCACTGCGGGGAGCGTAGGCGGCAAGCTGCGGCTGCTCCGGGCCACACGCGCCGGCTGCGATCACGACATCCGCGATCACGGCAGCGAGTTGCGGACAGATCGGTGCCGCAGACAGTCGTGTCCACCCATCCGTGGACGGATCGTATGCCGCAGTGTCCGTGAGCGGCGTGCCGTCTGCGCGCCCACCCATGACCAAAACCTGCTCACCGGTCCACGCGGCCACAGCGTGGGAGCGCGCCGACAGCGGACTGGCCGGCAACTCGTGCCACCCGCCGGTTGCCGGATTGAAGATCGCGCCGTCGTCTAGCGGTTCTCCTGCCGACATCGCACCAGCGTCATCGGGGCCTGAAGGGGCTTCGCCTCCCCACACGAACAACCTCTCACCCAAGGTCGTTTGAGCGTGGTTCGAGCGTGCTCCGAGCGGCGCCGGCGGGAGTACTTCGATCGCGAAGGACCCGACCCTGTCCGGTGCGCTGGCCGGGGTGGAGAGCTCGCTTGAGGAGAGCCGATTGGCCATGGTTGCGGTCAGGCCGACGACCGCCACACCGGCAACCACTGCCGCCGCACGTAGCCAGCCACGCCGCTGGCGCAGCTGCCGACTGCGGTCCAGCGTTTCCTGGAGTGCGGCGGGGCTTGCTTCGACTCGGTGGGCATAGTCATCAAGGATCCGAGTCAGTTCTTCACTCTTCATTGAAGGACCTCCGCTTGCTTCTTAAGTGCCGCCATGGCGCGGGCAGCGTGCGTTTTGACCGATCCCGGTGAAATCCCCAACGTGTGGGCGATCTCGGATTCCGGTAAGCCCATCCAGTACCGAAGCACGATCACTTCCCGTTGACGCGCCGGTAGGGCCTGCACGGCCGCGACCACGCGCATACTGGCGTCTGCGCTCATCAGAAGGTGATCAGCCGGCGGCGCCGACTCGGGAACGAGTCGCGGCATCGCCCGGCGTGCGACGCGCAGGTGACGCAGTCGGCTGCGCGACATGTTGCAGACCATCGCGCGGGCGTATCGGATCGCCGCATTGGGATCAGCGAGCAGGTCTCGACGGAGGAGCAGGCGAGCGAAGACTTCTTGGGCCACGTTCTCCGGGTCGTCGGCGCCCATCACCGCAGCGAGGCGTACCAGTGACTGGAAGTTGCCACTGAAGAGCTCAGCAAACGCTTCCTGTACATCAGGCCGCGATCGGCGCGCACCAAGCGGCGATGTCATCCGAATGGCCGCTTCATTGGTGCGCACGGGCTCTCCCTGACTCTCGGGACACCGACGAGTAGGTCGCTGTCGTTCTCCAGTTGGTGGGTGAACTCCCAACTCTCGACTTCGGTTGACACAAACTCGCCAGGAACTGCATCGCCGTCGCCCTGCCCGTCTAGGGCGGGCATCGGAACGCGTCGCCGCTGAGCATGCGTTTTGCCGCCAGGCGCGGGCCGCGAAACAGACCACCTGTGTGTCCCGGAGTATGCGTGTGGCAGAGCTTGGTGTTCGCGGACCAAGTGCCGTGTTGCACCAGCTCCCATGGCGTCAGAGGGTCCAAGTCGGAGGCCATCACCAATACGCGCGCTCGAGAGTTCGAAGCCGTATCAAACTCGATGAAGGGTGCTAGGGCACATGGAGCGAGATCTGTTGCGAAGCTCGCTGTCAGTGGGTCGCCGTCGACGGCGAAGGCCTCAATCGAACCAGGGTGTCGCAGGTCATGGCACAGAGCGTCGAGGTAAACCGCTCGGTCCAGTCCGAAGTACTGCCGCGTCCCGTACTGCCACAGATCTGTCCCGTCTCCTGCGAGTGCCTCACGAATTCCTTGCACCAGTCCCTTCCGGGTCGAAACCGTTCGCAATCCCATCAGCGTGGCTTGGTCCACGATGGTCGGGGTCAGGTCTTGCTGCCCGCTTCCGACAGAAACCGGATCTTCGAGCAGCCGTGCGCGTACCTGCGCGTATCCTGCGGACTCGCGGAGCAACTGGCGGGTCTGCGCAGGGCAGGTTCGCGTGAGGCACCGTCTGACCATCTCGTTCCAGGCACGGGACGTGGCTCGGCGCATCGCCGCGATGCGCTGGTCCCAAGGTGTCTCCAGAACAATGGGGCCGTCTAGAACGGCGCGGCTAACGCGCTCGGGGTATAACGCGAGATATGCCTGCGCGACAGCTGTTCCGTAGGAGTAGGTGAGGAGATCGACTTGGTCCTTGCCAAGGGCGATTCTGGTCGCTTCGAGTTCCTCGGCTGCGGAACCGGCCGACGCCAGCCAGGGCGCCTCGCCGTCTCGGGCTCCGCACTCCTCCGCGACTTGGCTGGCGGTCGTTTCCCAGTCGCTGCGGTCAACGCCGTACGCCGCGGAGGCGGGTCCGCACGCACCGGGCTCAGAAGACGATGTTGATCCATCCCAACTGACGGCCACCGATTGGCTGTAGTCAAGAGTGGGCAACACCGCTGCCAGTCGACCGGTCGACGCAAGGCCAGGTCCCCCTGCGTGTACAAAGACGAGTCGCTTCTCGCGCACATCTGGGCTGGGCTCATTGGTGAGTATTTGAATGTTCCAGCGGTGCTCGCCGCCATCCGCCGTGGTTGCCACGACTTCGGCGCAAAACAGATAGCGGTTCGCCGGAAGCCCTTCTGGCGGGGCCGGCTTGCCCCGGCGAGAGGGCTTCGGCGGCTCTCCACAAAGCTCCGGTACGCCGTTGAGCGAGGCGCTGAGGACGTCGGGCGACTGCCCAACAGACGCGGCCTCGGTTGGGGGGTCACCCGGAGTTGCTCGCCCATTGCACGCGACCAGAGCAGCCACCATGGTCGCTAGCGCCGCGGCGACCCGGAGGCCGCCGCGGCACTTAGCAGGATCTAGACGTCCGGACAATTGCTGTTGCTGGCGGACATTCCGTGCAGGATGGTCCATCCCGGCGCGGTTGCATTGTCGGCACGGCTGAGGCTGACCCGACCCGCGATCACCTTATTCGCCTGTTGGTATCCCGAACTCGGGTAATGGCACCATTGCACGCCGCCAGACCCGACTTCAGCACGGTTCACTGGGTGCCACCACTGTGTCGAGGATGTGACACTTCCTGTGTAGGACGTGTCGGCGGAACCTGACACCGCGATAGGCGGGGCGCCGAGAGTGATTGACACCCCCGCGCTGTATCCGATGGTCGTGGTGGTGTCTGCGGCACCAGCGATGCCAGAGGCAGGAGTTGGCGGCTCGAACTCCGAGTAGCTCCCGCTTGAAGTGCGGTCCACCTCAGCCCACAGGCGGCGGAACCCACTCCCGCTGGTGTCCAGCAACCCACCGTTTGTCTTGTTCGTGAACCGCGTGTACCGCTTCCACGCCGAGGAAGTATTGGGGCGCCATCGGGCGGTGGTGATATTCCACCAGCCTTTACGAATCCAATCATCGGTCGTGTATTGCCAGTTGCCGGAGTTGTTATACCCAAAGGCAGACTTCGGCGGTACGGCGAGCCCGGGATCGGTCGGCTCGGCTCCCTCCGCTGCGACTACGGCGAGCGTCGAAACTGTCTCACCGGCGGCGTTTTCCCCATCGAATGCTCGGACTTCCGCTCCGGTGGGTGCAACAAGCGTGGCTCCGTCGTACTCGTAAACCGAGTGTGGGACCGAGTAGACGTCCATGCCCGAAGCCGCAGCCTCTGCGAGGGCCTCCTGCCCGAGCAGGCTGTCGGTGACGTCCAGCGCCAACACTTCGGCTGCACTGAGCACACGTGTGACGATGACGAGGATGTCGTCGAGCACTTCTTCGATCGGATTTTCTGGATCTTCTTCGGCGTGGGCCGGTGCAGCCGACATGATCAGGCCCAAACAAAGGGCAGCGGCGACAATCGCGCGCCCGCCGAAAGATCTCGCTGATATTCGCATGCAGCAAGCTCCTTGAACTCTCGGAGGAGTTTGGAGTTTTCGGCGCGGCGCCCGAGGCGCGGAGCACCCCAGTGTTCCTCGCTATGAAACGTCTGCGGCCGGTAGATGGCCGCCATTCGGCAGAGTACGGGCGACGCAGGGGCGCTGTCGAGTTTTGGCAAGTTCGTGGGCTAGACCACCCGTGCGCAGCGCTCGCGCTGATTCGGGACTTCACATTCGAGAGATGTGCAGCCCCCGGTGCTTGGGGACTGGTTGACACCTTGCCGCACGGCCGGGACGGTGATGCTTCCGTAATGGCTCGCACCGGACGCCGTGTCCGGCCGTGCGCGCAGAAGCCACCGCGGTTGCGGATGCAGGAATGCCGGAACGGGTGGCATCGCGGCCGCGTCGACACCTGTCACGCCGGCCCAGCTGTGTCCCGGTTCTCCAGATGGCGGACCGACCTCGACCGTCACGCTGATGGCGACCGAACCGGTGCACGGCGGGTGCGGTCTACCCGTCGTCGTCGGGACTCGCCCGATCCCCCCGTCGAGATGGCTGCACGACCCTCGGGGGGTCCCTACCTCACCGAAGATCCGGAGTTACCGGCCTCGATGGCCCTGACCCTGGGGCAGGGCTCACATACATCCCGCCTCGGGTCCACCCGTGGTCCAGCCCCGTAGTATCGCGTTCGCCGTCGGGGTGGTGACGAGCCGAGCCATCCGCTCTGGACAACTTTCAGGAAGCTGCACGAAGGAAGTCAGAAGTTGACCCATCGGTTGCTGTGCTCGGTTTTGGGCGTCAGGTAGTCCCGCGCGTCACCAAGGTTGGTAGCTGCGGGGGACGTGATGGCGGCGACAACATCGAAGGTGGTGGGAGGCGCGTGATCGACTCTCAGTCGCTTACTGGGTCGAGCATCCGATAGCGGCAGGGTCCAGAGGTGGCCATCGTCGGCGAGAACGATATAGCCACGGTCGGTTGAAACCTCATAGACGATTCCGGCGTCCATGTCGGTTGCATTGGTGCACTCGATGTAGTCGCCTACGCGAAGGTCGACGTGCCCGAACCCAATCGAAACGGCGTCAGCCAGATGGCGTATCCAGCCTCGCATCACAACGACCGGTATCACCGCAGGGCTGACGAGGCTGAGCAAGAAAACCAGCCAGCTGTTGGTCACTGATGCCTCGAATGCTTTGAACCATGCGAGTCCGCAGAGAACCCAGAACGCTACGAAGAAGAGGGCGGTTGCCGCGAGTCGATGATTCACCCACATCTTGGTGTAGGCCGACCTGCTCGCCTGGCCACGCTCGAAAGGCGGAGGTCCGATGACCCCATCACGCCACGGGGTTACTAGATACCTATCGATCAGGCTCGACAGAAACACGGCAATGAAGCCCAGCTCGACGATTAGCAAGCACGTTGCTTCGATGCTGCCCCAACGTAGGTAAGACTCATAGGGATGCCACAGCACCAGCAGCCCCACTGCCAGCAAACTGACCGGTAGCCATCCAAGCACGACGAGGGCGGTGCGACGGTCCGCGTCCTTCCGGCGCACAGAGCGAGGCCGTCCGCCTAGGAGGCGAGCGTACGCCAGGTTGAGGATGAGCGATGTTGCAGACGCCGCCGCGAGGGCGGCGGCGGACAGCCTGGCAACCGCCTCGTCACCGAACAGTGCGAGAGGGAGAGCCGAGACAGTTGCGAGAACGAAATGGAATGCTGTCCAGTGGACGGTCATCTGGCTCCAGGGTGTGCGTCAGGCGAGACTGCTGGGGGCGCGGTGGGTCCGTTGGACCTGGGACCTTAACGAGGGTTGGCACAGGAGGTCACTTGGCGACCGCATGTGCGACGCGGCCCCTCGATGGGCGGGTTGCCAAGCTTGCTGCTCAAGCCATCGCGACGAACACTTCGTTCACGAGGCGAGCAACTCCCATGATCGGGTCGACGACGTGCGCTCGTGATGCCAACTCGTCGCAGGTAACTGGCTTCAGAGCACGCGGCGGTCGGGCTATGGAGTGGTCCGAGGGATTCCAGTGCCGCGTTCGCGTAGGTTACGAGTGACGGGCGGCGAGTCAAGGCGCCGAGGATCGACGCTCGCCGGGTCGTCGCACCGTTGACGTGGGGCCGAGTCGGCATGACCGGGCTCGGGGGGGCGACCGTGCCGAGACAGCGCCACGCACCGCGATTCCACAGGTCCCAGTTCCGCTCTGGCGCAGGGTCAGGGGCTGTGGTGGACTGATCGCCACGAACTCAGTCCTGTCTCGGGAGGATCGGATGAAGGTCGCTACTCAGTCGCGCGCTGCCGAGTTCGGCACTAGCGGACTCACGCAGTGGATCCAGGACAACGTAGTCACACTTGTCCTTCTGCTTCTGGCCGTCGCCGTGTTGTGGGCGGCACGTCAAGGCAATATCAGCAAGGGCATCACCATCGTCGCCGGGCTCATGCTCGGCGTGGTGGTGCTCGGCATCGCGTCGGGCAACAACGCCACGGACCTTGGGGACTTCGTGGTCGGTTTGTTCCGCGGCGAAGACGCCTAGCTCCATCAGCTCACGTTCTCGGGTGGTGAGCTGATGAGGTTGCCCGACGATGATGAGGTCTACGAGGTCGACCAGACCTACCTAGGCCCGCCGGGTCGTTACATCGCGGCCATGCGCCACAAGGCCATCTTCGCGTGGTTGGTGATTGCACCGCTGGTGCTGGTCCTGCTGCAGCGACTGGCGATCCCCATGACGCTGTTGACGGGCGGGCTGGCGTTCATCTTCACCCTGTGGGCGGCGATGAAGGTGGCCGATCACACGAACGAGGAGGTTCCGGTTGCGGCGGCCGCCCGGTCGCTCTGGAACGAACTGACGGCTCGCCGCCCGCCACGGAACCTGCACTCGGCGACAGGCGTCAGGCTCGGCCGCGCGATACGCCCACGCGGGGGTTGGAAGCGCTACTTGCGCAGGGCTCACCAACAGAAGGAGGCAGCCCGTGTGGGGTAGGCGAACGTCCGAACAGCGGGTCACTGAGGAGCCGACTCGTCGTGAGCGGGCCGAGAAGTGGGCACTATCGACGTGCGTCAACCACGTCGCATTCGCCGGCGACAGGATGATCGCCTGGTACCTCGCCGAGCCCCAGACGTGGAGCTTCCGATCGGTTCCGGAGGGCGAAGGGTTGATCCGGGCGCAAGCGACGCAACTCGCTCAGCTCGTGGGCAACACCGTGCATTGCCGGGTCACCAGTCGTCCCTATCCCGTCTCGCACTGGGCGCGGGTCGCGTACTCCAACGCGCCAGATCCTCGACCTGGGTTCGAGGCGATGATGAACCGCGACCAGGTCCACATGCTCCGCCACGCCCAGGCGGACAAGTTGGTCTATTACGGCGTCGATCTCGGTCACCGTGGCGCTGCCCTGCGCGTGCTCTCCAGCGTGATGGCGGGCGCGGCGAGCAGGGAGATGCGCCACCTCCAGGACCGCCTCGACACCGTCGACGCGATCATGGCCGGCCGGGGCCTGGAGTGCGCGCCGGCCGCTGGGCGTGACCTGGAATGGCTGCTCGCGCGAAGTTTTGCCCTCGGTTGCCCTGTGCCCGTCCCCGATGCCCGGGCGCAGGAGGAACGGCACCTTGACGTTGACGAGTTCATCGAATCCGTGGCCTGGTCCGCCGAGCCACTCGCGCCCACGGTCCAGATCACGACCAGCATGAACGAGCGGCAACTGACCCGGCACGTGTGCGTGCTGACGGTCGCGCGGATCGGCGACATCGCGATTCCGGAGGAGCACGAGCCCTGGATGGCGAAGGCGGACCGCGTCGGGTTTCCGGTCGAATGGTCCTTCCGCGTCCAGCCACGAGCGGCAGAGCAGACCTCCCGTGAGATGGCAGCCCTGACCAACAGGATCGACAGCCAGGTGGGTCATTGGCGCGATGATCACGGCAAGCGTCCCCCGAAGCAGTTGCAGCGTCAGGCCGACCGCGCGGCCGACATCGAGGACGAGATGCGCCGGGAGTTCACCGGCCTCTCCACTCGTACCCGCGGCTGGTACCGATTGGCTGTCGCGGGCGACAGCGAGGAAGAGGCACTCGACCGAGCGCAGCGCGTGATCGAGTTGTACCAGCCCCAGATCAAGGTCATCCGGCCGATCGGTCAGTTCCACCTGGCGCGCGAGTTCGTGCCCGGTGAGCCGCTCGCGACCACGGCCCACACTCGCAAGTTTCCGGTGCTCAAGGTCGCTGCCGGTCTGCCCGCCATCACCGCCGAGGTGGGCGATCGGCGCGGGTTCCATATCGGCGAGACCGCAGGCCTGGCCGCACGCGCTGTGTGCTTCGACCCGTGGTTCCTGCCAGAGGTGGCCGAGGCCAGCGGCCTGGTGCCGATCGTCGGCACGCCGGGATCGGGCAAGTCGACCCTGATGGGTCTGATCACCTACAAGGCGATCCTGTCCGGGGTGCGCGGAGTTGGCATGGACCCGGCCGGCCGGATGCAGAAGATGCTCGAGCTGCCCGAGCTCGCCCCGTTGACACGTAGCGTCGACGTACTTGGCGGCCACCCAGGATCGCTGTCGCCGTACGGCGTCGTCCCGGAACCTAACCGTGCGCTCGTGGAGCTGGACAGCAAGAGTGCCGACGACTTCGACCATCGAATGCGTCTGGCCACCTCGGCGGCAAATGCGACGCGGCGGGACCTGGCGTTCAGCACACTGCGCTGGTGCCTGCCGTTCCTGATGGGGCGTCACGAGGAGGTGCAGAAGCGGCTGCGGGCGGCGGTGATGAAGGCACCGGCCGACCTTCGCTCGAGCGCCTGGACTGTCGTGGAACTCCTGTCTGCCGGTGACGAAACCGACCAGGAGATCGCCCGCGAGCTGCACGCCGCCCGGGAGAGTGAGCTGGGTCGGCTGTTCTTCTCAGTGGAGACCCAGACCCGGGAGGACCGCGAACGCGTTGCTGGCCTTCATCCGGCGCGTTTCGTGATGTTCAACCTCAAAGGCCTGATCGCGCCTGACCCGGCGAAGGTGCCGATGGAGGACTGGCGGCCCGAGGAGCTGCTCGCACGCCCGATCATGACGCTCGCGTCCTGGTCCGCATTGCAGGTGATCTACCGCGGCGACCCGCACGAGCGGAAGCTGTTCATGCTCGACGAAGCGCATGAGGTGACGGAGGGCTCCGGCGCCGGCCGGGCCTTGGTCTACAAGCTGTCGTCCGACAGCCGGAAGAACAACTGCGCGGCTCTGGTCTCGACCCAGAACGCCAGCGTCGTCCTCGGCAGCGACATCAACAACTTCGTTGGCGCGGCGTTCGTCGGTCGGGCACGCTCCGAGGACGCACAGAAGGACGCGCTCCGCCTGCTCGGCAAACCTGAGGACGCCGGCTACGAGGAGATCCTCGCGAATCTCTCGCCGCAGAGCCGACGCAGCGAGGGCCGCCTCGGATACCGCGAGTTCATCTACCGCGACGGGCTCGGTGTGAGCGGCGGCATGGAGAAGATTCGGGTCACTCTGGCCCACCACCCCCAGCTCGCGGCGGCACTCGATACGACGGCAGATCCCGACAAGCGAGTGGCCGAGGCCAGCACGGCTAGCGCAGTTCCGGAGGAATCCGATTCGAGCACTGTCGCCACTGAGGACGTCGCGTGATCTGGGTACGGCGGTGCGGCGTCGTCCTTGCGTTGGCCGTCGCCGTGCTGGCCCTGTCCTCGACCCGACCGGCAGCAGCAGCTTGCGAGGGCGACGCACCCATCCCGGCGCCACCCGGTCCCTACCAACCGCACATCGTGAACGACGAGCCGTCTTTCGGTGAGCACGGCGACCAGTCTCTTCAGAGTGCGTACGGCACAACACCCCAGGTGTGGAACTACGACAACGGCTGCACGCCAGGCGCCGGGATCATGCCGAGCGTCGGCGCGGCATTGACCAACATCAGCTTCGACATCAGCGGTGCGCTGTCCGGATGGACTCAAGCGTTGCTCGAGTCGGTCATCGCGCCGGACTGGGCCGAGCCCCTGGACGAGCCCGTGGCTGAGGCGACGACAGCGGTCGCGAACGGCACGTGGACCCCATGGCTTGTGCTCGTGATGACGGTGGTGGCCGTGGTGGTCCTCTTCCGGTCACGCGAAGGTCACCTCAGTGGCGCGATCACTGCCACGGCGTGGGCCCTGCTCGTTCTTCTCGCGGTGTCCTGGGTGGTCAGCTATCCGACCGAGTCCGTCGAGGCCGTGGACGGCACCGTCCGCTCAGCGGTCGTGCAGATTGGCGACGGGTTCTCCGAGCAGGAGAGCAGCGGCGACACCGAGGAGGAGCGCGCACTGAGCAGCGTCGATCAGCAGATCGGGCTCGTCGTCGAGACGGTGCAATACCAGACGTGGCTCAAGACCGTGTTCGGGAGCGCGGATTCCGAGGTTGCCGAGAAGTACGGTCCCGCCACGTTCATAGCGACCCACTTCACGTGGGATGAGTGGGAGACCTACAACGAAGACCCGGACGGTGCCGGCGCCGAGATGCTCGAGCGGAAGGCGGACTCATTCAAGGCGATCGCCGAGGCGGTCAAGGACGAGGATCCGGCGGCATACAAGTACTTCACCGGCAGCCAGTGGGGCAGCCGGCTCAGCGCAGGTGCGATCTCGGTGCTCGTCATGTTCGTCGTGTGCGCGTTCCTCCTAGTCGCCGGACTCACGGTTCTCGCGGCATTCGCCGTGATCCGGTTGCTCGTGCCGTTCACACCCGCGCTCGGCGTGGTCTTTCTGCTCGACGTAGCCCGCGAGCGAGCGATCGACGTGTTCCGACGAGTCGGCGGCGTGCTGGTGATGGGACCGGCGTACTTCGTCGCGAGCCTGGTTCTCCTCCGCTTCTACGGAGCACTACTCACCGCCGACATGCCGTTTCTCCTGCGATTCGCCTTCGTGCTCGCACTCTCGGTGATCGCGTGGCGACTCCTGAAACCGGCATCGTCGCTGACGCGGATGCGCGTTCCCGGCCTGGCGCAGGTCCGGCGGTACGCGCGAGCACGACAGTCCGGTGGATCAGAGCCCGCCACGGCAGAGCCGCAGCCGTCGACCGGCGAGACGGCAGCTATGCCGTCCACCAGCTACCGACCGGTCTTCACAGGCGGCTCGTCCGAGCCAGTTGCCGCGCCCGAGCTGATGCCCGGCACATTCGTCGACCGCCCCGAGCCAGAGATTGTCGTCGTGCGCAAGCGCGATCCAGACGCACTCGAGGCGCCGAGCGGCCCTGGGGCCCATCGGCGTACGGTCCTAGCTGTCTCGGAGCGGCGGGGGCCCGAGCTGACAGCCCCCGCCCGTGCGGCGCGCATCGTCGCCGACGGCCAGAGAGAAGCCGAACCAACCGCCAATGCGCCGAGGCGCAGGATCGACCGGCTCCAGCCTGAGCCTCGTCGCGTCAACGAGTCCAACCTGATCCTCGACGACCAAGGGAATCGCGTCTTCGTCGTCTACGAGCCGGCCGGAGCCGGACACTGATGCGCACGACAACCCGCGGTGTCCTGTGGGAGGTCCTCGCACCTGTCGTGCGGTGGCCGCTGTACTCGCCAGCTCGTCTTGGTCTCGTTGCGTTGGCTCTACTTGGGGTGCTCTTCGCCGCCGGTGAGATCACGAGCACGTCCCACAGCGGCCAAACGAACGACGCGACGACCGCCCCCACCACTGCGCCCAGCACCGCGTCGCCCGAGGCGGGCAGCGAAGGCTCCGAGGAACCAGCACCAGGTACGCGGCGAGCGGTCGAACGGATCGCGCGCCAGTTCGTGGGCGATTACATCGACGTCCAGCTGCCACGCGAGGAGTGGCTCGACATGTTGGGCCACCGAGCGACACCGGCTCTGGCGGCTGCTCTCGAATCCGTCGAACAAGGCAACCTCGAGGCGGGCCGGCGGGTGGTCCGGGTCAAGGCTCAAGGTGTCGGCGCTACCGCGGCCTCGGTCGAGGTCACTACCGACGGCGGCGCCTTCACCGTCGACCTCGCGCATTCCGGTGTTCGATGGGAAGTTACCCGGGTCCTCCCGGCAGACCCAGACGCTGGCGAGTCCACCGAAGATCCCGCCGACAACTAGTCGCAATGATCGAGTACGTCCTCGTCGCCGTGTCGCGGCGCGAGCTAATCGGGCGGGTGATGAACGCCTTGGTCGCGCTCGTCCTGATGCTCGCGATCGGCGTCGTCACGCTGATTATCGTCGTCGCCGGGAGCGGCACCCAGCACGCCATCGAAGCGGCTGCCGCAGAGAGCAATTGCGACGACGGAACAGGCGACAATCTCTGGGTCGGCGACGTTCCGGCGATCGAGGACCTTTCGACGGAGCAGGCCGAGAACGCAGCGCTGATTGTTGCGGTGGCCGATCAACTCGCCGTATCTGAATACGGGATGGTGGTCGCGGTCGCCGTCGCCTGGCAGGAGTCGCGGCTGGTCAATGTCGACTACGGCGACCGGGACTCGCTCGGGCTCTTTCAGCAACGTCCGTCGACCGGCTGGGGCGCCCCCAGTCAGGTCACGAACCCGCGATTGGCGGCACGCGCGTTCTTCGGCCGAGCGCGACACACGTCCAACACGGGCCTCCTCGACATTCGTGGCTGGCAAACGATGCCGCTCGGAGAGGTCGCGCAGGCAGTCCAGCGATCCGCGGACCCCACCGGCAGCTGGTACGCCGACCACGAGCTCTTCGCCCGCCAGGTCGTCGCTCGACTGCTGACATCCGGATCTGACGGGCTCGACGGCACCGCCCCCGTCGCAGCCACCCGCCAAGGCACCGGGACGGACCACCGTCTGCGCGTCGTACACGCCAACATCCCCAACCGCTCCCCTGACTTTCCCTCGGCCCTCGGCACGGCGATCGCGCAACGCCCCGATCTGGTGTCCCTCAACGAGATGGCCGGTCGCTCTCCTGCACAGTTCACCCCGCCCGGCTACGCGTCGTGGCGAGGCGGCGACCGAGTGGACTACGGGCGCTCGCCCATCCAATCGATCTCCAACGCAGTTCTCTGGCGCACTGATCGCTGGACGAAGGTCGATGCAGGTCGTACGACGATCGTCCGCGGTGGCCCGCAGAAGTGGGACCAGCGGTACGCCGCGTGGGTCACCGTGCAGAGCGCCGACGCGGGACAGGTGTCAATGATCGCAACCCATCACATGATCAACCCGGCCAAGTACGGCCCGAACCGGCCGCTGCGACAGCGGCTCTACCTGGAGGGGATGCATCGACTCCAGGACCTCGTCGGCCGACTCTCGGACCACGGCCCGGTGTTCCTCGCCGGCGACATGAACAGTCAGTTCTCCGACAACGACCCCTGGGGCCCGCGTCGCACGCTCGCGGAGATCGGGATGACCTCCACGATGGACGTTCTCGGTCAACTCCAGACCCACGTCGGGGGCGGCACGATCGACTACATCTTCTTCCAGGACGAGGCCGCCCGACCTGTGCGCCAGTGGACGCGGCGCATCCCAAGCGACCACCGGGTTATCGGCGCCGACTTCCTGACGCAGGCAGGTGAAAGCTCGCCCCTGGGCGGACTGCTCTGCGGCACCGGCGCCGCGATGGACTGCCCGCAGACCCCTTGGCCCGACATGGAGGAGGGCCTCACTCCCGACGCACTCCGGGTTCTTCGGTGTCTGCACCAGCAGTTCCCAACCATCACGTCGTACGGCGGTGTCGGTACGCGGTCCAGCAATCCCGACTCGTCCCACGCCACTGGTCGTGCGGTGGACGCGATGATCCCGGGCTGGGACACCCCGGCCGGGCAGTCGCTCGGCGATCAGGCCGCCGATTGGGTTCGCACCAACGCCAGCGCGCTGGGCGTCAGCTACGTGATCTGGGACGCCCAGATCTGGTCGGTCGCGCGCAATAAGGAGGGCTGGCGGCCTTACACGCATCCCAGCGGCGCCTCTGACCCCACGAGCCTGCATCGCGATCACGTTCACGTCGATGTGTACGGCGACTCCGCCGGGACCGGCACCGGCGGCGGTCAATGGGTGATCCCCGTGGCCGGCGATTACACACTCACTGCCGAGTTCGGAGACTGTTCCGGGCTCTGGGTTGACTGCCATACGGGTCTCGACTTCGCCGCGCCGACCGGAACGGCCGTGCTCGCGGCATCCTCAGGCACAGTTGAGTTCGTTGGCCACGGTGGCCCCTACGGCACGCTCATCAAGATCTCGCACGGCAACGGCGTCGAGACCTGGTACGGCCACCTCAGCGCCACCGATGTCTCCGCCGGAACATCGATCGTTGCCGGTCAGCCGATCGGCCAGGTCGGTTCGACTGGCAACGCCACCGGCCCGCACCTCCATTTCGAGGTGCGCGAGCAGGGTGTCACGGTTGATCCAGCGCCGTTCCTCAATGATCGCGGCGTCATCGTGTAAGCGACTCAGCCCGGCGACGGAGTCTTCACGGTCCGTACGTCCGTCGCCCCTCAAGCGCGGCTCTTGCTGTGTTTGCCAACCTCGAAGCTCTTCGCCGCAGTGTTGAAATCGCTTCAGCGCCGGGCTGGTGCCTCGCGCGAGTCCAGGGGGCCCTGCCGACAAGCCCAAACCGTGATCGGCGCCTCGCGTGCTGGCACTCCGACCGCTACCGGCCGTGAACGACCATTGTCGGGTCGTCGACTCGCGCACGACGGCCGAGAGCATGGGCGATGCCCCGAGGCTTAAGGGCCCCACGGCCTCTGGGTCGGCTTGTGCCATCCAGCTGAGGTCTGCGGGTGGCGCCCGTTCGCAGGGCGACTACATGGTGCGCAGGAGGGACGCCGACGATCTCCCGATCGAAGTTGCCTAGTCCGTCAGGCGTCTGCGTGGTTGGACGGTATTTATAGCCTCAGATCTACTGAGCGACGAATTAGACCCCATACCTGCGGCCATGCTCGTCCGTAATCGATATCGGCACGTCGGCGGTGAATACGGCCATTATTCCTTCCGGAACGAACCCGATCTCGACATCTCCGGTGAGGAATGCGGTGCTTTCGATCGTTAGCCCGTTTCCCTGCCGGACCTCCACCTCGGTACCCCATGGCTCGAGGAATAGAATGCATGCTTCACCGTCGAGACATGTTACTTGAAGCTTCGGCGTGGGCGTACTGCGCAATCCCATTCCTACTCCTTATCCTCCTAGCCGACTGATAATGTCATCAAGGAGTTGCACGCGGACCGGTGCCGTCGTGCCTCCCTTTCCAGCGTCGACCGCGCCTTGGTAGAAACTGCGCAGAACCCGCGCGCTCTCCACAGTAAGCCCGGGAACCTGAGAGAGCTCATCCGCGCTCCGCGCCCCGATCAGCGCACGAGCGCCCTCCGTGCCTCGGCCCCAGATCATCTGTCCCCATGGCCCGAGTTTGTATCCCTCCGGAAGAACGGCCATGACATCGTCTAGCGAAGCCACCACGCGGGGCGCCGTAGACGTGGCAGCCCCCCTTCCAAGGAGGGCGCGAAGGGCTTGATATCCAGAGCGGCCGGCT
This sequence comes from Nocardioides thalensis, assembly GCF_013410655.1. Taxonomy (NCBI): domain Bacteria; kingdom Bacillati; phylum Actinomycetota; class Actinomycetes; order Propionibacteriales; family Nocardioidaceae; genus Nocardioides; species Nocardioides thalensis. The sequence goes on along the minus strand of NZ_JACCFP010000001.1, from coordinate 298,519 downwards.
ACACCGAACTCACCGACTCCCACAAACATTGATGCGGTGAGGACAAGTTCGATGAATGACTTCAAGGTTGGGCCAGTACAGAGCGGGGTTGACGTCCCGGCGCCCCCGCAGTAGAGCTTTTTGACCTTCTCATAACCTCCGTCACCGCTCTGCGAAAGGAAGGTCTGGAAGTACCTGTCGAATGCGAACTGCTGCGCTTCCTCGGGCGACATTCCTGCCGCAAGGCCTTCTTCAGTCCACGCGTCTAGCGGCGCCGCCTCGTCCTCAGAAAGACCTGCGTATGGGTCGCCCGACGACCCCGAATCGGACCCCGAGTCGGTATCGTTGTTATTGGGATCAGCAGATCCGCACGAGGCCGTCTTGACGTTGCCGCTGACTGGTAGGTCCTTGCATCGGAGTCCGCTGGGGTCGACAGCAGCAATGGGGTTGTTGGCGGAGTAGGCGTACGGGTTGAAGGACTGCGGATTGCTAGGCACCAACAGGGGATCCGGCGTAGTGAGGATATTGAAACTGGCTTCGTAGTTGCGGTGGTCGAGCCTGATTCCGCCGGTGACGTCGTGGGGCTTGTTGAGGTATCCGCGTCCGTTAGTGGTGGTGGGAACGCTTGCTGCGCCGTCGACGACCGGATCGCCGAATGGGTAGTAGTTGGGTCGCTGGATCGTCCCTTCGCTGTGCGACCTGTGCTCATAGGTCAGACGCAGCGAGCCCTGGGTGTCGGCAAGTGGCCAGGTCCAGGCGGCGTCGGCGTTGCCGGCTGGGTTCGCTGTCGTACTGGTCTGGATCGCGACCGGAACACCGTCCAACGTTGCGAGGTTGCGGACGCTGGTGTCGTCGACGTCGACGCCGGTAGCAGTTCCGGTGTGAGTGCGAGTGACTTCAGTGCCGTCGGCACGGTAGAAGGTGGTGGCGACCTTGTTCCCGTCCTTGGTCCGTCGGACTAGCCGGGTTCCGTCTGCACGGTAGCCGTAGGTGTGGCTGGCAGAGTGGTTGTCGGTCGCGGTGACGCCGGCGAGTTGGCCGAGGTTGTTGTAGGCGTAACTGATCCCCCCGGAGATGGGTCCCTTGTTCGGCATTGGCCCGGGAGCCTGTTCGGTGGCGTCGCGGGTCCAGGCGGTGATCCGGCCCTGGCCGTCCATCTCGATCTGTCCGGGTGCGGGCAGCTCGGCCGGCCAGTTCTCGATCGTGTTCGCGTCTAGCGTTCCGGTCGGGTCGAGGTCGGTGGTGTGGTGGGGTCGGGTGCCATTGGTGTTGTCGTTGGCGTAGGTGATCGTCTCTCCGGCTCCGGCGACGCTGGTCAGTCGGTCGGCGTCGTAGGTGTAGCTCAGGTCGTAGGAGTCACCGACGACTAGGGTCGCCCCGGCGTGTTCGGAGCCCTCGGGCACTAGCGTGCTGCAGGTCTCGGTCGTGGCGGTCTTCGCGTTGACGAGCCGGTTGAGACCGTCGTAGCTATAGCACCAAGTGCTCTTCGTGTCGGCTCCACCGTGCGTGGTTTGGGCAGTCCCGGTGATGTGGGTGGGGTTGCCGACTGGGTCGTAGGCGTAGTCGAGCTCCAGTGCCCGGTACTCGGCGCCGGCGGTGCCACCAGGTGCGCCGGGGGTGATCCAGCCGCGAATGAGATTGGGGCGACCGGTCTGGCTTTCGTAGCTGTAGGTGCGGCGCAGCCCGGTGAGGAAGGTGTCGCCTGTGTACTTGCCTGAGGTGATCTCTGCGGGTCGTCCTAGGTCGTCGTATCCGACCTCTGCGGCGCGTAGCCCGGTGTCGCCGGTACTGTTTTTGATCCGCATTGTCTTCATTCGGCCGCCCGTGGTGTAGCTGTAGGCGACCTCCATCGGCGGAAGCTCGGGTGCTGACGGATAGGTAACGGTCTCCGGGAGCCCGGCCTGGTTGTACGACCTGGTCGTGGTGTGAGTGACCGTGTCGCTGCTGGTGGCCTCTTCGCCAGTGAGTGAGGCAGGGTAGGTTTCATAGGTCTTGATGGCCTGCCCGCGGGCGTCGTAGGAGGTGACTCCGGTGACGTAGGCACCCGCGATGGCCGGCGCTTCGCCGACCGCGTCGATGCCGGTGATCGGCTGCCTTACCGACGTGAGCCGGCCGGCGGACCTGGGAACGAGGCGGTTGTCGTAGCTCCACTCGGTCAGAACGGTGCCGGCCTCAGTTGCGGGGTCGGCAACGTCGGTAAGGTCATATTTCACTAAGGGCCGGGACAGGCGGTCATAGCGTGTCGCGATGACAGTGGCGGGGTTGGCGAGGCCGCCGATCGCAAAGGTCCGGACGCGCGTTGGGTTACCGGCGTCGTCGTACTCGGTTTCGGTGCGGCCGGTGTCGGGGTCGAACGCCTTGATCTGGCGCCCAGCCATGTCGTAGGTGTAGGTCCAGGTCGGCGATCCAGGCAGCCGCGGTTTGGTGGCGGAGCTGAGCTCGCCACGGGCGGTGTAGGTGTAGTCGACGATGTCGGTGGCGTGGTCGGCGTTGACCTTGAACTGTTGGACGCTGGTGGCCCGGTCCCACACGTCGACCTGGGTGCGGGTGAACCCGATCGCGGGCGCGTTGACCTCGGTCACGTCACCGCGGTACTGGGTGACCGTGGTGGCCGTGCCGTCGGGCAGGCGATCTTCCACGCTGATGGGGCGGCCCGCGGCGTCGTACTCGGTGAGTGAGTATCGAGCGACCGTCGCCGGGTCGGGGTTGACCAGCGCGTTGCCAGGCGTCCCGGGGTTGAGGACACCGGGCATCGTGTAACGGACCTGGCCGAGCTCGTCGTAGCCGGTGACCGAAACGATCCGCCCAGATCCCCCGGGCTGGGGGACCTGAGTCTCGAGCGTGCGACCCCAGCCATCGATGTAGGTATAGGACTCGTCGTAGATCTCATCGCCGGCGGTCCCTGGGGACGTGTCGGTGCGCAAGGTCTTGGTGCGAACCCGCGACGGGATCTCGCCAACGGGCCAAGAATAGGTGTAACTGGTCGAGGGATGGCCGGCGTTGTGTTCCCGGGACCGTCCGGGCAACCACACATCGACAGGTCGACCGAGCGGGTCGTAGGCGATCGAGGTGGTCGCGTCGTCGTCGCTCTGGGCTCCGCTGGCGCCCGTGACGACACGGGTGGGGACGCCACGGCCAGGCAGGTAATGAGTTGTGCTGATCAGGTCGTTGAGGGCGTCGTTCTCGCGCTGCAGCACGTCGTGCTGGATGGTCTTCACCTCCGCGACTGGCAACGCGTCCCCGGAGCCCGGGTTGTAGTTGGTGGTGGTGGTCAGGACGTTGCCCGAGCCACCCGGGGTGCGGGTCTCGATGACGCGGCCGTAGGTGTCGTAAGTCGCGTAGGTGTTAATGGTGTGGAGGCCGGCCCACCCCAGGACGTCGGAGGTCCACTGCTTGGTTTGCGTGGGCAGGCCACGGTCCAGAGAACCGCCCTTGTCATAGATGACCTGGGTACGAGCGACCACGTTGCCGCCACCGTCGCCGTCGCGGTTGGGGCAAACGCCGTTGTGCAACTGCTCGGTCGCTGGTACCCGGATCCACTTCCCGGGGGCAGAGTCGTAGTCAGTGAACTCGCAGGTCCCATCGGTGCCGCTGGCAGCATCGCCGAGGTCGTGAACTGTCTGCACTGCGCCGACCAGCAGGTCCAAAGCGCCGTCCTCGAGCGACGGGTCGCCGACACCGTCGCCGATCACGTCGTAGGAGATGCTGTGCTTGCGCTGGCCGGTCGGATCGCCAGCTTCGTCGAACAGCTGGGTCGTGGTCGTGACCGAGTTCTCGTATCGGATTCTGGCCTGCCGCTTGAGCTTGTCGTCCTGCGCGGTCGGGATGACGCCGTAGTCAGTGAAGGTGCGTTCGATCAGGGTCCCGAGCGGACGTAGGATGCTGGTCTCGGCGGTCAGGCCTTCCAGCCAGGCGTGATCCTCTTCGCTCTTGTGGTTCTCCCCGGTGTGCTCCTCAGAATCGATGTACTTCGGTGAAGTGGCGACGGCGCCGTCTGCGTTTTCGACCTGATCCGGATTTTGGGGCGCTCCGCTCATACCCCGGAACCGGACCGTCTTCGTCCGGGCGACGTCACCTTCCATCAGGTCACCGCGTGGACCGGTCTTGCGGGTGTGGACCACTGTGGTTTCATAGCCGCGCCAGTCCGACCAGGACTCATCGGCGGTGGGGGTGTTGTTGCTGCCAGCGAACCGCCAGGATGGATTACCTCGGTACTCGTAGTCATAGACGCGTCGCTTGGCGACCGTTACCGGCTTGTTCGAGGTCCAGTTGGTGCCCAGGCCGAGGCTGTTGTCGCCGAGGCTGACCTGGGTCACGACGTACTTGTGGAACCAGGTGAAGACCGATTTGTCATCGCTCGGTCGTGACCATTGGACGGCGAAGCAGTCCTTGTCCGATCCCCACCGAAACCGGTTCTCGACGTAGGGCACGTCGCATGCGTTGGACCCGTTCGGTCCGCCGTGACCGTAGTCGACGTCGATCAGGCCGCCGAGCTCGTTGTGGACGCGGTCGATGCGCATCTTTGCGTACTTGCCGGGTTCGGTGCCGGCAGGGATGCGGTTGTTCTTCGAGACCGCGGCGAAGTCGATCGCCGGCATTGTTGCAGTTGTGGTGCCTGAATGACCGATGCGAATGATCTTGTTCAACCAAAGGTCACGTGGCGATTCCCCGTCCGCGCCGTCGGGGTCGGGCATCGTGTACTCGAGCTTGTACTCATCAACCAGCCGCATCATTCCTTCGTCGCGCACGCGGGTGGTGATCCGGTCGTAGCGGTTGGTGGTGAAGAACGACGGCCCGACGGGGCATTCGTTCGACCCCTGATAGCAGATGAGGTCGACCGGGACGTCGGGCCACTGGCCCGGGCTGGCCTTGGGGTCGTCGCAGGTCCCCGCCCCATCCAGCAGCCCCGTACAGCGCCGTTCGCGGGTGATGTCCACGACCTGCTGAGCGCCGAAATCGCCATTGAACCCGTACTCGACCTTCGTCAGCATCCCGCCTCGGTCATAGGTGCTGCGGGCACCAGAGTCGAAGGGTCGGCCCCAACGGCCGTAGACGTTCTGCTCAGAGGTGTAACTGAACCGGATCACGTTGCCAGAGGTGTCCACGATCTTGTCCAGGTTCCACCGCCACCCCTGCTGACACCACCGGGCGGCGGCGGTCTTGTTGGCGTCATAGCATGGCTCGCCCGGGTCGTTCCCATACACGGGCACCGTCCATACCGAGTCCTGCCCGGCGTGCCCCCATCCGAACCAATACTCGGTACCGTCTGGGGAGGTGACCCGGAAACCCTCGTCGTTGTCATCCTCGTTCGAGGGTCGAACCGCGAGGTCGCTGGAACCACTGAAGCGCTGGATCCGCCAGCCAGGGTCGTTCTTCAACCGGTACTGGTTGTCGCCGGAGCGCGTGTCGATCAGACGCCCCGAGTGGCCGTTGAACGACAACGACAGTTCCTCGACAAGCGTGTCCCCGTTCGGGCCAGACTTCTCCTTCCAACACATGTCACCCAAGGACGGGTTGTTCTCGTCCTCCTGGCACGAGCCATAGGAGCGGGAGATGTAACCCGGCTCGAACACCCAGCCGACGCCGGCCGGCGAGGCCTGGCCGTTGGTCGCCGTGGTCATCCCGTCCACCGCCGCGGAGGAGTACGCCAGCGCCAGGTCAGGGGAGGCGCCGCCCACCGGAGGCGGGACCTGGAACGGGTACGAGTAGGAGAACTCGCCCGACCCCACTCCGGTCTGCCACTCCCCAGCTGGCGACAACGGCGCAGGACCGTATCCGCCCGGTGCCGATGACACCGTGTAGGCGGTGGCTCCGGCCGCCGCCGGTGCCGCAGCGGCCTCGATCGTGGCCTCGCGACCCGTGTCGTTGCCCGCGGCCGGGTCGATCGCCTCAGTCAGGTCCTCACCGGCCGCGACAAGCGCTGGGTCCAACGTCGTGAACGTCAGCGTGTTCGAACCGGTGTCATTGATCGCGGCTACGTCCACACCCTCGCCACAATCTGGGACGGGATTCGCCTCCAGCGCGCACACCGGGACAGCGCGGACAACCAGCCGGTCGGCCCAGTTCCCGCCATAGATGTCTGCGAAGTCGTTGTAATCGAGCCGCACGCGCACGCCCTCGACCGGATCTCCCGGCTCGATCATCTCCACCTCGGGTGCAGGATCGTCTAGGTCCAGCGGCGAGACCTCGCCGGCGGCGACCACCTCGACGGCCACCACGCCGACGTCAAGGTCGGCCGGCTGCTCCACCGAAACCACCACCTCTGGAACCGCTTCGCCGACCGGTGTCGATGGCTCGGTCGTGGGCGTGGTGGTGGACGTTTCGCTGGGCGACCCAGTCGGGCTACTCGACGGTTCGCCGGTCGGATCCGAAGTCTCGCTGGGGTCGAGAGCCGCCGCGGGATTCTCCGTGGGCGCCTCCGGAGTGGGATCTGCCGAGGGAGTGGGGCTCGCCGTCTCTGACGGAGAAGGCTCATCCGTCGACTCGGGCTCCTCATCAGCCGGAGGGTCGGTCGGCAGCTCTTCCGCGACCTCCGCCGGGACCCGCACCTCCACCGGCATCGCCGGCACATCGGCCCACTCCGACACCGCCGGGATGGTCGTCTCCGCATCTGTCGGCAAGTCATCCAGGCTGTCCGTCAGACCATCGATCGACTCCGCCGGATCGTCCACCTCAGGGAGCGGGTTGACCGGCACCGACGGCGTGTCGGGCAGGTTACCGCCGTCGATCTCCTCTGCAGCCGCCGCAATCTGCGGCGTGAGCGGCGCGGGAACCACAGACAGACCACCGAGCGCCACCGCCAGCATCACAACGAACAGCAGCACAGAAACAACGCGAGTACGCACCAAGAGCCCTTCCCGAGAGGGTTGGGCCCTCTATCCCGAAATGTTCAGCCTTGTTATAGAACCTCGGATGCTGTTCTGTCCTGAGAATCAGGAATGTCAGGACCTTGGCTGTCCGATTGCTGCCATGACCGGGTCCGCTTGGCAGGCTGGGACGGCTTCACGACTGGTAGGCCGATCGTGCGGGGCGACAAGGGGGACTGAGATCGCGATCAGGCGACAGGCGGGACCTCAACCTGTCGTCGCGTGGCGTCGTTCGTCAGACTCGAACCATGTGGTCGGTGGAGAGGTCCCAAGAGATTGCGCGGGAATTCATGCTGGGCTCCGGCGACCGCTGGTCACACACCGTTGCCGTCGGGCAGGCCGCGGAGCAGTTGGCTGAGCAATCCGATCTGGTGACCGACGTCTTGATATCCGCCGCCTGGGTTCACGACATTGGATACGCCGCCGAACTAGTCGACTCGGGGATGCATGCCGTCGACGGTGCACGTGCTCTTCTACGTCTCGGAGCGCCGGATCGCGTAGTGGCCCTGGTTGCGCACCACACCGGCGCCAGGTTAGAGGCAGAAGAGCGCGGCCTCTTGAGCGAGTGGATGGAGATGCCGACCCCGAATCGTCTCTCACTCGACATCCTGACGCTCATCGACCTATCCACGAGTCCGACTGGTCAACCCGTGATGGCAGTGGACCGAATCACGGAGATCCTCAACAGGTACGACGATGACCACCCCGTGCACCGCGCCGTCACCCGCTCGCAGGGAGAACTGCTCGCGTCTTCGGCTCGGGGGCGCACGGTTCTCGGTCTAGCCGATGACTGGCCGATCGGATCCGCTCAAAGCGTGCGCGATGCGGAGCCGCATCGACGGATGCAGTTCTAGGTCATCGATCTCGGCGGGCGTGACCCAGACGACTTGGTCGCTCTCGGAGCTGGTTCGGGCTTCGCCGCCCAGGAGACGGGCGCGGAAAGCGATCGAGAACTGCTGGCGCACCTCGCCGTCGTCGTACGCCATGACGTGACCGGGATTGGTGTACGTGCCGGTGATGGTCTCGACGGCAACGTCGTAGCCGGTCTCCTCCTTGACCTCACGGACGACGGTGTCGGCGATCGATTCACCGATCTCGTGCCCGCCGCCGGGAAGCGCCCACTTGTTGTTGTCGGTCTTGTGGATCATCAGCACGCGACCCTGCTGGTCTTGAACGATTGCCACGACGGAGGGCACCACACTATTGGCTTTAGGAGCATCGGGGTCGTCGACATAGTCGATGCGCGCCATGCCAGCAGCGTACGTCGAATCGCGTTCAGGGCGCCGGGACGGCGGCCTCCCAAGTCTTCTCGAAGCTGCTCATGTAGTGCGTGAACAGGCGGCCGCCGGCGACTTTCCGGAGGTGTAGGACGGGCGAGTGGCTGGCTGGCGCGCCGAGCGCATGGACGTTCGCGAGCACGGTGTCGTCGAATCGGAAGAGTGACGCGTAGAGCGTGCTGCCATGCTGTCGGGCGTCGATACCTGGCTGTTGCAGGAACGGCATCCAATAGGCCCACGTGAGGCGACACCTGCTGACCAGAAGGTCACCGATGCCCTCCTCCCTTCCTCGAAGCTCGAGCGCGGGAGACTCCGGATCTCCGAACAGGAGACGGACCCGCACTCCGTGGCGGGCCTTCGCAGCCAGCTGCTCCGCGAAGTCCGGGAGCGCGTCGTGGAAGAAGCTCCCAGCAAAAGCGAGCAGATCGACCTGATCGGTGGCGCGCTCAAGCAAGCCTTCCCACACATCGATAGGAACCGAGCCCCGGTTCGGATACAGCGTGACGAACTCCGCCTCGCTCGCCGCGAGATTGCGGGGATCGGACTTGGTCGACGGCCACAGGAACGCCTCGTCGTCGCCGAGTAACGCGGCCACCTTGAGTCGATGGGTTCGGTGCGGGACCCGGCCGGTCGAGATCCAGCGCTCAACGGTTTTCGGGTCGACGCCGATCTGCTCGCTTAGGTCCGCTTGGGTCACGCCCGCGGAGACCAAGGCGCTCCGGAGCCGCTCGTTCGACATATGCCCTCCCGAGACGAATAGGGACGTTTCGACGGTCGCACGGACGTCCCCAAACGTCCAGCGGTGCGGTGTCTTGTCCACAGCCGCTGCGGTCTGGTGGAGCTGAGCCGCCCGGCTCAACAACCAAGCGAGAGGCAACACGACATGAGCACCTATGCGATTGACAGTGACCGGCAGACGATGGTGGCGACCGGGATCGTGTCACCGGTCTTCGAGTGGATCGAGACGCCCGACGGAAAGCGGCGTCCGGGCGAGATCCAGGCACGGGACGAGGACACCGGCATGCCGTTGTGGAACGTCGAGGTTTCGTTCCGCGTGTCCATGTTCGGTCGCGAGTCGACGGTGAACGCGAACGTCGGTGTGGGAGCCGTGGAGAAGCCAGAGCCGGCCATGTACAGCCCCATCGTGTTCGACGGCCTCGTCGTCTCGGTGCGACTCAACAAGAACGGCGGCTTCACCGAGTACTGGTCGGCCGACGGCGTCAAGGACTACAAGCGCGAGCCCGTCCGCGCCCGGGGCGTCGGGACCGAGAAGCCGGGTGAGTCGAAGGCGGTCGCGTGATGGGCACCGGACTCATGCGCGTCTCCACCCACGAGCTTGCCTGGGTGGTCGCCGTGCTCGATCAGATGCCGGCGGTCGACGTCCTGTCGCTGCGCGCCGAGCCGGCCACCTTCGAGGTCGGCGGCAGCCGGTTGCCGATGGTCGAGGTGGCGATTCAAGCCTCAGCGTGGGAGGACGCGATCCTGCTCGCCACTGCGCTCGGTCTGCGAGAGATCGATGGCCACTACGCCGATGGCCTCTATGGCCGGTCGGTATGGCGCACCTGGGTCGGCTGGGTGCCGGAGGCGTCCCGGGTGGAGCCGGTCCAGGTGAAGGTCACCGCTTCCGAGCTCGAGCACGAGCTGCCCACGCTCTTCGATGCTCTCGAGGCGTTCGGCAAGGACCGTGGCGCCGCTGAAGGGGTGGCGTGATGAGCAACGTCCTGGATTCACTGTCGGAGGCCACGGGCGCGTTGAAGGATGCGACCGATCGTGCCGAGGTCGCCTACCGGTCTCTGGAGTACGTCGCGCCGAAACTGGCGGAGGAGGCGCGGCGCCTGGCTCTCCAGGCCGAGGACGTGCTGGTCCGGGTCGCCCACGCCCAGGAGGCGCTGTCGGGGGTCTCGTTATGACGAGTGTGACCGAGGATCTGAGCCTCGCCATGAACGAACTGATCGACGCGAGATCGTCGATACACGCCGCGAAGCAGCTGGTCGAGCAAATCTCGCCCGGTCAGGCATCTGAGCTGGCTGACCTGCAGCGGGCGACCACCGACGCTGTGAACCGGCTATTGCGAGTGCAGGCGACCCTGACGGGAGCGGGGCTGTGAACGGCGCGCCGGCGATCATCCTGAAACTCAGCCAATTGATGCGGGCTTGCTGGTGGTGGCTGATGGTCCGGCTCCGCTGGCGGCGGGTGTGCCGACAGAACCGACTCGCCGATCGGCGGGTGCCCAGTCGTCTGCGTCTCAGGGCAGACGACCGGCGAGAGTTTGGCTGGTGGCGGGACCGATGGGTGACACCAACGCTGTGTCACGTTCGGGTCCGTGGCCACGCGATGCGGCTGACCATCCGTGCCCGCCCGGGGCAGACGGTGACCGAGCTCGAGGAAGGCGCGGAACGATTGGCAGCGACGTACGACGCGCATGCCTTCCGCACGTGGGTCCATCCGCGCCGTCCAGGCTCGACAGTGGTAGTCGAACTGGTCATGCGCGACTTGCTCACGCAACCCGCCACCGCAAGCGAGCCTGAGCCGGAGGCGGTCTACGACGCCGTCAGCTTAGGCAGAACTCAAGGCGGCGGGAGGTGGCAGATACAGGTCCGCGGTCGACACACGTTGTGCGTAGGCGCCTCCGGCTCCGGCAAGGGATCGGTGCTCTGGGGGATCGCTTGCGGTCTCGCCCCCGCGGCGGCATGCGACCTTGTGCGGCTATGGGGCATCGATCTCAAACGCGGCGTGGAACTGGCCATCGGAGCGGACCTCTTCGAACACCTCGCCTACACCCCCGAGGAGGCGCTCCAGATCCTGCGCAACCTGATCGATGTGATCGACGAGCGGGGAGGCGAAATGGTCGGAAAGACCCGTCTCCACGAACCCACGGTGGGCGACCCCCTGCAAGTCCTGGTGATCGACGAGCTCGCGGCGCTCACGGCCTACGCGCCTCTCGACGTACGCCGGGAGGCCGACAAGTTGCTCGGCGTGATCCTCACTCAGGGCCGCGCACTCGGCGTCGTCGTGGTGGCGTTCGTTCAGGATCCGCGCAAAGAGGTCGTGGGCATGCGCTCGCTCTTTACGCAGACCGTCGCCCTGCGGCTGCGGTCCGGCGATGAGACGGCGATGGTTCTTGGCGACGGCATGCACCGGCTCGCGCCCGCCCATCGGATCAATCCCTCGCGCCCCGGCACCGGGTGGGTGGTCGAGGACTCCGGAGCGGTCGACCGGGTCCGCGCGGACTACTGGCCCGATTACCTGATCCGAACCCTGGCTGGCCGGTACGGCGGGCACTGCGACGGCGAACCCACCTCGGAAACAACTCCCACGATCCTGGAAGGAGCGGTCCGATGACCGTTGTGATGTTCGTGCTGATGCTGAGCATTCCCGTGGCTATGGTCGCTAAGGGAAACAAGCTCCACTTCGTCCTGATCGCCCTGTGGGGTTTCTTCCTCGGAATGACGCCCCTCGGCCCCGACATCGCCGATCTGTGCAACCAGGCCGGCGAGGCGATCGCAGGATCGGTGTCCCAATGACCCGCGGTGGAACCACCGGCCCCAGGCTGCGTCGGTCGCGCCGCGGCCCATCGCGAAGGTGGATGCTGCTCGGCGCTTGCCTCGAGGCACCGGATCTTCCGTGGCTGGCCGACCGAGCCTCGATGGCGGACACGACGAAGATGCGGGCAGTGTGCGCCGCATGCCCCGTGCGCCATCACTGCGCCGACTACGCAGATGCGGCCGGCATCGTCGGCGGGTTCTGGGCCGGGCGCGCGCGATGGGACGTTTCGGCCCAGATCGACCGAGTCAGCTAGGGACGAACGGACATCGCTGTGCTCGGCTCAGTTCCACGACTGGCGGACGACCCGGCGATCGTTCGTGCGGCGGCGGAGTCCCAGGGCGTATGCGTTCGCCCGATCTTGCGCGAGCTGGTCGATACCGTCACCGGCACCACGCAGACGGTCGTCCTACCGTGCGGTTCGACCCGCGCAACGGTCTGTAAGTCGTGCGCGGACAAGGCACGCCGACTGCGGATGCAGCAATGCCGCGAGGGATGGCACCGGGATCGCGACGACGACCTCGAACCCGGTTCGACCCAGCACGACGAGGACGAGGACAACGAAGACGAAGACGACGACGCCGAAGGTTCGGATCGCCGGGTCCGTTCGACGAGGCGACGTCAGGACGCACCAGATCTGCCGCGGGTCGAGATGGCCGCGACCACCATCGGCCGAATCCTGACCTCACCGAACGGCCGCAGCTATCGGCCCTCGATGTTCCTCACGCTGACACTCCCCTCCTACGGAAAGGTCCACGACGACGGCACCCCGGTCGACCCAAGCACCTACGACTACCGGCGGGCTGCGCTGGATGCGATGCACTTCTCCAAGCTGGTCGACCGGTTCTGGCAGAACCTGCGCCGCTGCGCGGGCTACAAGGTCCAGTACTTCTCCGCCGTCGAAGCCCAACGCCGGCTCGCACCCCATCTGCACGCCGCGGTCCGCGGGGTCATCAAGCGCTCCGTGGTGTTGCAGGTGATCCGGGCGACCTACCACCAGGCCTGGTGGCCGCCCTTCGACACCCCGATCTATCTCGGCCATGCCGTCCCCTTGTGGGACCACCGCCACCAGGCCTACGTCTGCCCATGGACCGGCGCACCGTTGCGGACCTGGGAGTCCGCGCTCGACGACCTCGACGCCCAACTCGAGGCCGACCCATCCACCACGCCTGCGCACGTCGTCCGTTTCGGCAAGCAGGCGGACTACAAGTGGTTGATCGCCGACTCCACCCGCACCCAACGTGCCGTGGGGTATCTGACCAAATACCTCACCAAGTCGGTCGCCGACACCTACGGCGACCCCGACCTCCTCACTGTTCGGCAACGAGCGCACCTCGACCGGCTCAACCACGAAACCAGATGGCTGCCCTGCGGGCCGGAATGCGGCAACTGGCTGCGGTACGGGATCCAACCGAAGAACGCCACCGAGGGTCTCGAGCCCGGCACCTGCCGGCGCGCCGCACACGATCCGGAGAACCTTGGGTACGGCGGTCGCCGCGTCCTGGTGTCTCGGCAGTGGACCGGCAAGACCCTCACCGAACACCGCGCGGACCGCGCCGAGGTCGTGCGCCAAGTCCTGCTCGAGGCCGGCGTCGAGCTGCCCGACCGGGACCGGATGAGCGCCACCGCGACGGGACCGGACGGCCAGATCCGCTACGAGTGGCGACCGGTGAGCTTCAAGGACGTCGACATCCGCCTGTGGAAACACGCCATCCTCGCCTCCGTACGGGAAAGGATCAGGTGGAGAACCCAATACGAAGCAGCCAAACGAGCCGGACCACCGGAAACCCCGAACCCGCCGACGGACCCCCGCGGCCTCCCGACAACCAGCACGCCTGTGGTCTCCGGGATGGCTGTCAAGGGTGGCCGAAGGCCATCGCGAAGCGACGCGAAGCGCCCTTGACCGCCAGCACGGAGACCCAACCATCCACGTCGGGAGGCCGCGACAACCAGCGCCAAGGCGCTCGACATCACCCCTCCCTCCGGCAGATGCCGGCGGGGCTTCTCGGGAGGAAGCGAATGTGAGCACGAGCAACCGACATCTGACCGTCGATGAGGTGTGCACGGAACTCGGCGTCGCCAGGTCGACGTTCCACGACTGGCGAGCGAAAGGTCGCGGGCCGCGCTGCATAAAGCTGCCCAACGGCAAGCTGCGGATCCGACGTGCAGACTTCGACAAGTGGCTGAGTGAGCACGAGGACGTAGTCGCATGAGCGCAACGTCGTTCGACGTGCGGATCTGGAAGACGGAGACGTACGCCCGCAAGTCCGGAAAGGGCTACCGCGTGCCCTGGCGGGTCGAAACGAAGAGGTTCAGTCGGGCCTTCCAGACAGCAAGTCTCGCGGAGTCGTTTCGAGCGTCACTGGTGACGGCCGCCAGGAAGGGTGAGGCCTTCATCGTCGAGTCTGGCGTGCCGCTCTCGATGGCCTCCCAGACCGCTGGTCCGCCCCTGACCTGGTTCGAGCACGCCATGGATTTTATGGATGCGAAGTGGCCCGACGCCGCTCCGAAACACCGCAAGAGCACGGCGAACGGTCTGGTCACCGTGACGGTCGCCCTCGTGCGTTCAGACGCGGAATTCTCCGAAGCGGCACTACTCCGGAAGGCCCTTCGTGGTTGGGCGTTCAACCCGCCGGCTCGCCGGCGGTCACCCGATCCGCCTGAGCACCTCGCCGACGCGATCGAATGGATCCGTCGCGAATCCTTGCTCCTGAACGACCTCGCGGATCCCGACGTTTTGCGGCGCGCGCTGACGGCGATCGGTCGCAAGCTCGACGGGACGGTGGCAGCGACCTCGACGATTGCGGTGAAACGAGCGGCCCTTTCGGGTGCGCTCGTTTTGGCCGTCGAGCAAGGCCGTCTTCCTGGCAATCCGCTCAAGCAGGTGAAGACAAAGCGCCAGCGCCAAGTGACCGCGATCGACGTCCGATCGGTGGCCAATCCGCAACAGGCCACAGATCTGCTAGACGCGGTCAAGCACATCGAACCGTCGCTCTACGCGTACTTCGCGTGTATGTACTTCGCGGCGCTCCGCCCGGCAGAGGCACGACTCCTACACGACCGCGACTGCATGCTGCCAGACTCAGGGTGGGGTCAGCTGGTACTGGCGGGGTCGTACCAAGATCCTGGGTCGGCATGGACCGACGACGGTCAGCCGGGTGAGATTCGCGGGCTCAAGCATCGCAACACGAAGGAGACCCGGCCAGTGCCCGCAGACCCGCAGTTGGTCGGGGCGCTGCGCTGGCACATCGACAGGTTCGGCGTGGGTGCTGGTGGGTTGCTGTTCCCTACCCGAATCGGTCGCTTCGGCCGACCCGTCTCTCCCCCGTTCGGCAATCCGGTGAGCATGAAGACCGTTTACCGCGTGTGGGCTGCCGCCAGGTCGAATGCACTGACGGAACAACAAGTCGCGTCGCCCTTAGCTGCCCGGCCGTATGACCTCCGGCACGCCTGCGTGTCGACGTGGCTCGAGGCTGGCGTCCCGTCGGCCCGGGTAGCGGCGTGGGCCGGTCACAGCGTCGCCGTACTTCACCGCGTCTACGCGCATTGCCTCGACGGCCGCGAAGACGAGGCACGCCGGCGAGTCGACGTCTTCCGGAACGGCCCGAGTGATGCCTGATCGTTCCCGTGGGACAAATATGGGACGAGCGGCCGTAACCAGCCGGTGCCAGCCGGTGCCCGCCGGACAACGCGAAACGGCCCCCGGCCAAACGTTTCCGCTGGTCAGGGGCCGTTTCTTGCGCCGGTGGCAGGTAGTGGATTCGAACCACTGTAGGCAATGCCGGCTGATTTACAGTCAGCTCCCTTTGGCCGCTCGGGCAACCTGCCGGGCTTGTCTCCGCACCGGTGTTGGCCGGGCGAGGACGACGCGAAACAATAGCGCAGCACGTCCCGCCCGACCCAATCGACTGGAGCAGTGAGCCATGGCCGACTCGTCCTTCGACATCGTCAGCAAGATCGACCGGCAGGAGGTCGACAACGCCCTCGGCCAGACCGCCCGCGAGATCGCGACCCGGTTCGACTTCAAGGGCACCGGCGCCAAGATCGAGTGGAAGGGCGAGCACGCGATCGAGATCGAGGCGTCGGCCGACGACCGCGCCAGCGCGGTGCTCAGCGTCTTCCAGGACAAGCTGATCAAGCGCCAGCAGTCGCTGAAGATCCTCGACGCCTCCGAGCCGCGCCAGTCGGGCCAGGTCTCCAAGATCGGCATCACCCTCAAGGAGGGCATCTCCTCCGAGGACGCGAAGAAGATCAGCAAGCTGATCCGCGACGAGGGCCCCAAGGGCGTCAAGGCGCAGATCCAGGGCGACGAGCTGCGGGTGTCGTCGAAGAAGCGGGACGACCTCCAGGCCGTGATCGCGCTGGTCAAGAGCCAGGACTACGACTTCGCGGTGCAGTTCACCAACTACCGGTGACGTCGGGCCCAACGCCCTTCCAAGACAAACGGCCCCTGACCCCGCGCGGGGTCAGGGGCCGTGCTGCGTGTCTTCGAGGCGTCAGCGGTGGTCGTGTCCCCGGCCGCTGTTCGCGCCGGTCGAGTCATCGAAGTGCTCGCGGCTGCCGGACTTCGCGAGGCCGCGGCTGACCATGTAGCCGATCGTCAGCAGGGTGATGTAGAACCACACCTCCTGGGTGCCGAAGTCCGACCCGCTGTCGGCCACCGCCGAGGCGATGAGTAGCCCGATGACG
The DNA here is from genome assembly GCF_013410655.1 of Nocardioides thalensis. NCBI lineage: Bacteria > Bacillati > Actinomycetota > Actinomycetes > Propionibacteriales > Nocardioidaceae > Nocardioides > Nocardioides thalensis. Next base: position 282,165 of record NZ_JACCFP010000001.1, on the reverse strand, counting down.
GCCAGGATGTAGAAGACGAACTCGGTGGTCTTGAAGGACGCCTTGGTCTCGGTGCTGATCCGGCGGTCGGTCGCGTAGTGGGCCGTGCCGGGTGCGTGCGTGGATGCCATCTCTCTCGGGCCTTTCCTTGGGAGGATGCCCTACCCTCTTGTGCCAGAGGCGTCAGGGCAGGGCGCTGTGTGTCTTGCTAGCACGAGCCACAGTGCCCCCTGGCGCCTCGCCCATACCGCTAGGTGTCCTGCGTGACATCCGCCAGCAGCTCCAGCTGGCGCGTCCACGCGGCCGAGCCGGTGTCGACGACACCGAAGTGGCCGCCCTCGACCTCGATCAGGGTGGCGTCCGCGCCGGCGGCGGTCGCTCTCTCGACGTACGACGCGGACTGCTCGAACGGCACGTCCTCGTCGTCCCGCGCGTGCACGCACCAGACGGGTACGGCGAGCGGCACCTGCTGCGCGGGGTCGAAGCGCTCGTCAGCCTCCGTCGGCGGGTGACCGAGCAGCGCGGTGGCCGCGCCCCCGCCGAGCTCCTCTCCGGCGCGCAGGTCGAGGACGCCTGCCTGGCTGATCACGTGCGTGACCGGCACCTCGTCGGCCCATCCGTAGCGACCGCGGGCGGCGGCCCAGGCGGCCAAGTGGCCACCGGCGCTGTGCCCGAGCGTGACCACGGTCGAGGTGTCGAGGTCCAGCGTCGCGAGCAGGTCGATCCCGGCCGCGACGTCGTCGAACGTCTCCGGCGCGCCTCCGCCGCCACCGGGCCCGGTGCCGACGCGGCGATACTCCAGGTTCCAGGCCGCCCACCCGTGCCCGGCCAGCGAGCGGGCGAGCGGTGTGCCGAGGGCGTCGGCGTCGTACTGCGCCTTCCAGAACCCGCCGTGCACGACCACCACGACACCGTGGGGGGTGCCGGACGGCAGGTGCAGCTCGCCGTACTGGCTCGGGTCGTCGCCGTAGGCGTGCCGGGTGACGGCACGCGCCGCCTCGGTGCTCTCGGACATCACGGGCTCCTCCTGGTCGCAGCTCGTCAGTGCCATGGCCGCAGTACCCAACCCGGCGAGACGGAGGACGGTCCGGCGGTGCACAGCTCGATCCTCCCAGCCGCGCGTGACCCCCGACGGTCCCACCGCGTTGTCGGTGCATGACGGGCAAGCGCGCGCGGGTGCTGGAGCCGGAGACGTTCTCCGGGGCCGGGCCGCGCGCCGAGGCGCTGCTCCGCCACCGCGACGAGGTGCTCGACGTGGTCCAGTCGTACGGCGGCCGCGACGTGCACGTGTTCGGCTCGGTCGCCCGCGGCACCGACCACGACGGCTCCGACATCGACCTGGTGTTCTTCGAGGACCGGCCGGTGAGCTTATTGGCCAGCCTGTGGATGCACCGGCAGCTCAACGAGATCCTGGGCGCCTCGGTCGACGTGTTCGCCGCGGGCGAGCTGCCGCCGCGGACCCTCGACGCGATCGCGCCGGACGCCGTACTGCTGTAGCGCTCAGCGCCAGCCGAGCCCCGGCGCCACGTGGGTGAGGATGCTCTCCAGCACGTGCGCGTTGTAGTCGACGCCCAACTGGTTGGGGATCGTCAGCAGCAGTGTGTCGGCGGCGGCGATCGCCTCGTCCTTCGCGAGCTCCTCGACCAGCCGGTCGGGCTCGGCGGCGTAGGAGCGGCCGAAGACCGCGCGCGTCTTCTCGTCGATGTTTCCGAACTGGTCGGTCGACGCACGGTCCGCGCCGAAGTAGGCACGGTCGCGGTCGTCGACCAGCGCGAAGATCGAGCGGCTCACCGACACCCGCGGCTCGCGCGCGTGTCCGGCGGCCTTCCAGGCCTCGCGGTAGGCCTCGATCTGCTTGCGCTGCTGCACGTGCAGCGGCTCGCCGGTCTCGTCGTTCTTGAGCGTCGAGCTCTGGAGGTTCATCCCGTGCTCGGCCGCCCAGACGGCGGTCGCGTCGGAGCCGGCGCCCCACCAGATCCGGTCGCGCAGCCCGGGCGACTGCGGCTCGAGCGGCAGCAGTCCCGGCGGGTTGGGGAACATCGGCCGCGGGTTGGGCCGGGCGAAGCCCTCGCCCTTGAGCAGCTCGAGGAAGACCTCGGTGTGCCGCCGCGCCATGGCGGCGTCGTCCTCGCCCTCGGCCGGCTGGAACCCGAAGTAGCGCCAGCCGTCGATGACCTGCTCCGGCGAGCCGCGCGAGATACCGAGCTGGAGCCGCTCCCCCGCGATCAGGTCGGTCGCGGCAGCGGCCTCCGCGGAGTAGAAGGGGTTCTCGTAGCGCATGTCGATCACGCCGGTGCCGATCTCGATGCGCGACGTGCGCGCCCCGATCGCGGCGAGCAGCGGGAACGGCGTACCGGCCTGGCGGGCGAAGTGGTGCACGCGGAAGTAGGCACCGTCGACGCCGAGCTCTTCGGCCGCGACCGATAGGTCGATGGACTGGTGCAGGAAGTCCGAGGCCGACCGCGTCTGCGAGTGCGGCGACGGCGTCCAGTGGCCGAACGACAGGAACCCGATGCTCTTCACGGCTGGTTCAACCTTCAACCACTCCCGGGCATTCCGTCCCATTCCCCCTGGGGCTCCACGACGGCAGGATGCACCCGTGGCCAACCCCAGCGCGAGCATCGACATCGACGCCCCGATCGACCTCGTCTGGCAGGTCATGCTCGACACCGAGGCGTACGGCGAGTGGAACCCCTTCGTGGTGCGCGCGGAGACGCCGCAGCCCGCAGCCGTCGGCAACCCGATCGTGCTGCACGTGCGGTGGGCCAACGGCAAGGGAACCCGCTCCCCCGAGCGGGTCACCGCGGTCGAGCCGCCCACCACCTCCGCGGACGGTACGGCGACCGCGGTCCTCTCCTACCGCTACGAGGGATTGCCGTCCCGGCTCGGCCTGGTCCGCGGCGTGCGCCACCAGCGGCTGACCCAGCGCGCGGGCGGGCCCACGACGTACGACACGGTCGAAGAGTTCTCCGGCCCGCTGGTGAAGCTGGCCGGCCCGGGTCGCGTCGCCGACGGGTTCCGCCGGCACGCGGCGGCGCTCAAGGGGCGGGCCGAGGAGCTCGCCGCCCCCTGACCACTTGCTGACACCTTGCCAACAAGGGGTGATGCTGGGCTACGTTCCTTGCCATGCCTGATGCTCCCCAGGTCTCCGGGGTCTCCCGTCGCTCCGTCCTCGCCGGCTCCGCGGCGGCCGCAGCCGCGACCGCCGTCGCCGCTCCGGACGCGCTCGCTGCGCCGGCGCTGGTCACCGCACCGGGCCGCCGGGTCGCGGTGCTCGGTGGCGGCATGGCCGGCCTCACCGCCGCCCACGAGCTCGCCGAGCGCGGCTTCGAGGTCACCGTCTACGAGCCGAGCGCCTGGGGCGGCAAGGCCCGCAGCATCCCGGTGCCCGGCACCGGCACGGGCGGCCGCCGCGACCTCCCGGGCGAGCACGGCTTCCGGTTCTTCCCGGGCTTCTACCACCACGTGCCCGACTCGATGCGGCGGATCCCGTTCGGCAAGGGCACCGTCGGCGACCACCTCGTCGCCAACTGGGGTGCGAAGTTCCTGCGCGCGGGCGACCGCGCCGACGCGTTCGTGTTCGGCATCGGACCCGACCCCACGCAGCTGCTGACGGTCGACTACCTGCGCCGCTACCTTCTCGACACCCTCGGCGGGCACACGGTGCCGCCGCACGAGCTGGCCTACTTCGTCGAGCGACTCCTGGTCTTCCTCACCAGCTGCGACGAGCGGCGGTACGGCGAGTGGGAGCACACGAGCTGGTGGGACTTCGTGAAGGCCGACAAGTGGTCCGACGAGTACCAGCGCGTGCTCGCCTCCGGCCTGACGCGCAACCTGGTGGCCGCGAAGGAGACCATCGCCAGCACCCGCACCATCGGCAACATGGGCGAGGCGTTCGTCTACACGATGATGGGCCGCGGCGCCGACGGCGCACCCGACCGCGTGCTCGACCTGCCGACCAACGAGGCCTGGATCCAGCCGTGGATGCGGCACCTGAAGGATCTCGGCGTCAGGTTCGTCAAGGGCCAGAAGCTGGTGCGGTACGACGTCGGCGGCGGCCGCATCCGCGCCGCCTGGCTCGAGAGTGCCAGCGGCCGCCGTACCCGCGTCGAGGCGGACTGGTTCGTCTCCGCGATGCCGGTGGAGCGGGTGGTCCCGACCCTGACCCGCGACGTGCTCGACCTCGACCCGTCACTGCGTCGGATGCGCAACCTGGTGACCGACTGGATGGTCGGCATCCAGTACTTCCTGCGCGAGCCGGTCGACATCACGCACGGGCACATCTCGTTCCTCGACGGGCCGTGGGCGCTGACGGCGCTCACCCAGGGCCAGTTCTGGACATCTCGCGACATCGCCGAGGACTACGGCGACGGCCGGGTCAAGGACATCCTCTCCGTCGACATCTCCGACTGGTTCGCGCCCGGCATGCGCACCAAGAAGACCGCCAGCCGGTGCTCACCGCGCGAGGTCGCACGGGAGGTGCTGCACCAGATCCGCGAGCACCACACCGCCGGCGACAAGCTGCCCGACGGCATCGTGCACTCCTGGTTCCTCGACCCCGGTGTGAAGTGGCACCCCGAGCGGGGCCGCAACACCAACGCGACGCCGCTGCTGATCAACACCGCGGGGTCGTGGGAGGACCGGCCGAAGGCGCGCACCAAGATCCCCAACCTGCTGATGACCGGCGACTTCGTGCAGACCGACATCGACCTGGCGAGCATGGAGGGCGCCAACGAGTCCGCGCGCTACGCCGCCAACGCCATCCTCGACGAGGCCGGCTCCCCGGCGGGTCGCGCGGCGACGTACCGCCTCTACGACCCGCCGGAGTTCGCCGCCCTCAAGCTCGTCGACCAGCAGCTCTACCGGGCCGGCCTCAAGAACGCCCTCGACATCCTCTAGACCGCGACCATCGACGGCACCGTGGTGGCGCCGTCAGCGGCCGTGAGCCACACCCGCGTGCCGACGTCGATGCCGAGCGACCGCGCGTGCGTCCGGGTCAGTACGACGGACACCGGCTCGCCGGGCGAGCCCGGCTCGACCTCGGAACCGGGACGCGCCCAGCCGGCCGCTGTGGTGTCCGGCTCGACGGTGAGCCGCACCTCGAAGCCCACCCGGAGCGCCCGGGTCACCACACCGGGGAGGGCCCCCGCGTGCGCCGGGGCCACCGCGACCTCGATGTCGTGCGGACGCAGCCGGATCGGCCCGAGGTGCGTGACGTCGCCGAGGAAGCCCATGACGAAGTCGTTGGCCGGCTCGTCGTAGAGCTGGTCGGGCGTGCCGACCTGCTCCACGCGGCCACCGTTGATCACGACGATCTCGTCGGAGACCTCCATCGCCTCCTCCTGGTCGTGCGTGACGAACACCGTCGTCACGTGGACCTCGTCGTGCAGCCGGCGCAGCCAGTCGCGGAGCTCCTTGCGGACCTTCGCGTCGAGCGCGCCGAACGGCTCGTCGAGCAGCAGCACGGTCGGCTCCACCGCGAGCGCCCGGGCCAGCGCCATCCGCTGCCGCTGGCCTCCGGACAGCTGGGCCGGCAGCCGGTGCGCGAACTGCGAGAGGTGGACCAGGTCGAGGAGCTCCTCGACCCGTCGCTTCGTCTCCGGCTTGGGCGTCTTGCGGATCTCCAGGCCGAACGCGACGTTCTTGGCGACCGTCATGTGCTTGAACACGGCGTAGTGCTGGAACACGAAGCCGACGTTTCGCTTCTGGGGCGGCAGCTTGGTCGCATCCGTGCCCTCGATGGCGACCGATCCGCTGTCGGCGGTCTCGAGGCCGGCGATGATGCGGAGCAGGGTCGACTTGCCCCCACCGGAGGGGCCGAGCAGCGCCGTGAGCTGGCCGGTGGGCAACGACACGGTCACGTCGTCTAGGGCGACGAAGTCGCCGTACTTCTTGGTGACACCACTGACCTCGATGGACATCAGTGCTTCTCCTTCGGTCGGAGGATGGAAACGACGACGATGCAGAGCACGCTCACGAACGCGAGCACGAACGACACCGTGTAGGCGGACGACTGCTCGAAGCTCTGGTACTTCTCCTCGACGAGGAGGGTCGCCGTCTGGGTCTGGTTGAGGACGTTGCCGGAGACGATCTTCACCGCGCCGAACTCGCCGAGGCTGCGCGCCAGGCTGAGCACGACGCCGTAGACCACCGCCCACTTGATGCTGGGCAGCGTGATCCGCCAGAACGTCTGGCGCCAGCTCGCGCCGAGGCTGGTGGCGGCTTGCTCCTGCTCGTCGCCGATCTCCTGGAGCACCGGCACGACCTCGCGGATGACGAGCGGCAGGGCGACGAAGCAGGTCGCCATGATCATGCCGGGGCCGCTGAAGATGATCTTCAGGCCCCATTCCTCCAGGAACGTGCCGAACCAGCCGTCCCGGCCGTTGTAGACCAGCAGCAGCGAGAGACCGACGACGACCGGGGAGACGGACATCGGCAGGTCGATGAGCGCCGAGAGCACCCGCTTGCCCGGGAACTCGTAGCGGACGAGCAGGATCGAGATCGCGACGCCGAAGACCAGGTTGATGGCGACGGCCTGGAGTGCGATCTGGACGGTCAGCGCCAGTGCGCGCTGGACCTGCGGGTCGGAGAGTACGTCGCCCAGCGTGCCGGCGCCGTCCGCGAAGGCCTCGCGGATGATCGTGCTGACGGGCCAGGCGACGAGGAAGAAGACGTAGCCGATCGCGAGCACCCGCAGCAGCCACTTCACGGGGAGAGAGACCTCAACCACGGCGCGACACCCACCTCTGCAGCACGTCGAGCAGCACGATCACGACCAACGCCACGGCGAGCATCAGGCTCGCGAGGGCGGCTGCGGACGCCGTGCTCCCGTTCTCCACGAACGACAGCACGCGCACCGAGACCACCTCGGTCTCGAACGGCTTGTTGCCGCTGAGCAACACCAGCGAGCCGTACTCCGCGATGGCACGCGCGAACGACAGGGCGGCACCGGCGCAGATGGCGGGCGTGAGGCTCGGCAGGATCACCCGGCGGAAGATGGTCAGCCGCCCCGCACCCAGGGAAGCTGCCGCCTCTTCGACGTCGTGGTCGAGCTCGCCGAGCACCGGCTGCACCGTGCGCACGATGAAGGGCAGGGTGACGAACGCAAGTGCGAGCATCACCGCCCGATCGGAGTACGCCCAGTCGAGGCCCAGCGGACTGTTCGGTCCGTAGAGCCCGAGCAGGACCAGGCCGGCCACGATGGTGGGCAGGGCGAACGGGATGTCGATGATGACGTCGAGAGCCGCCTTGCCGAAGAACCGGTCGCGGACGAGCACCCAGGCGATCAGGGTGCCCATCACGACGTTGATCAGCGTGACGAGCAGGGACTGGCCGACGGTGAGCCGGACGGCAGCCATGGTCTGCGGGTTCGTGATGGTCTCGATGTAGCCGGACCACCCGCGCTCACTGGCGGTGACGACGAGCGCGCTCAACGGGATCAGCACCAAGAGGCTGAACCAGGTGATCGCGATGCCGAGACCGAGCGACGAACCCGCGGTGAGTGTCGTGCCGGAGCCCGCCCGGCGCCGAGGCGCCGGGCGGGCTGCAGCGTCAACCGTCGCGGTTGCCATGGATGCCCGTCACTCCTGGGCGTCGGCGCCGGACTCTTCGATGAGGGTCGGGATGATGCCGAGCGGCTCACCGTCCTCACCGTCAGCGAAGAACTTCTCGGCAGCCTCTCCCCAGCCGCCGAAGTCACCGTCGATGGTCCACAGCTGCCCCGGCGCGGGGAACGGCGCGGCCGGGTCGTTCGCGCCCTCCACCTCGGGGATCTCGACGCCGTCGACACCGGCGACCGGACGGAAGCCGAACCCCGCGTAGATCTCCTGCGCCTCGGGCGAGGTCTGGAACTCGAGGAAGTCCTGGGCGCCGTCCTTGGCGTCGGTGGTCACGGCGGCGGGGTTCTCGATGAGGAGCGTGTCCTCCGGGACGATGTAGTCGATCGCCTCGCCGTTCTGCTTGGCCAGGATGGCCTCGTTCTCGTAGGAGAGCAGCACGTCCTGGTCGCCCTCGACGAAGGCCGAGGTCGCCTCACGGCCGCTCGGCGGCAGTGCAGGCGTGTTGGCGAGCAGGTCGGCGACGAACTGCTGCGCCTCCTTCTCCGTGCCACCGTTGCCGATCACGTGCGCCCAGGCGGCGAGGATGTTCCACCGGGCGGCACCGGACGAGCCGGGGTTGGGCGTCACGATCTCGACGTCCTCCTGCACCAGGTCGTCCCACGAGTCGATGCCGAGGGGGTTGCCCTCGCGCACGACGAAGACCACCACGGACGACGTGGCGATGCCGTTGGTCGGGTTGTCCTTCCAGTCCTCCGCCACCAGGCCCTCGTCGACGAGACGGGTCACGTCGGTCTCGAGGGAGAAGTGGACGACGTCGGCCTCCTTGCCGTCCACGACGGCACGCGACTGGTCACCGGAGGCGCCGTACGACGGCGCGAAGCCGATGCCGTCGCCGGCGTCGGACTCCTCGAACGCCTCGAAGACCGGCTCGTTGGCGGACTCCATCACCGAGAAGGCGACCACGCTGAGCGTGCTCTCGGAATCGGCCGCGCCCGTCGAGGTGCACGCCGTCAAGGCCAGCACCCCGGTCAGCCCTGCGACCGTGGCCTTGAAGGTTCTGTTCATGGTCACTCCTTGCTCTTCGCGCCTAGGGAGCGCGTTCTGACGAATCTCGGGTAGATTACTAGTCTTTAGATAGTCACGCATGCAAGTCCACGTGTCGGGCGCGTCACGCTCGACAGCGCGCCAGGGCGGGGCGTGACGGTGCTCTCGTTCTGTGGCGAGGAGTTCGGTCGGGCGCGGCCGACGACTATCGTGAGGAGGTGTTCCCGCGGCATCGACGCGCCTGAAACTGGAACACGTTCTATTATGGGAGCCGCCCCCGGCCGGGCGCCCACCCGCGAAGGAAGTAGACGTTGTGAGTCAGACCAAAGAGGTCAAGCAGCTCGACCGCGTGATCATCCGGTTCGCCGGCGACTCCGGCGACGGCATGCAGCTGACGGGTGACCGGTTCACCCAGGAGTCAGCGGTGTTCGGCAACGACCTGGTGACGCTGCCCAACTTCCCCGCAGAGATCCGCGCACCCCAGGGCACGATCCCCGGGGTGTCGTCGTTCCAGGTCCACTTCGCCGACCACGACATCCTCACCGCGGGCGACCGGCCCGACGTGCTCGTCGCGATGAACCCCGCGGCGCTCAAGGCCAACCTCGGCGACCTGCCCAAGGGCGCGACGATCATCGTCGACACCCACGACTTCACCAAGCGCAACCTCGACAAGGCCGGCTACGACGCCAACCCCCTCGACTCCCTCGGTGACGCCGGCTCCGAGCTCGGCGACTTCCAGGTGCAGCCGGTCGACCTGACCGGCATGACCGTCGAGGCGGTCAAGGAGTTCGGCCTCTCCCGCAAGGACGCCGCCCGCGCGAAGAACATGTTCGCCCTCGGCCTGCTGTCGTGGATGTACGGACGACCCGTCGACTCCACCATCGACTTCCTCACCAAGAAGTTCGCCAAGGCCCCCGCGATCCGCGACGCCAACATCACCGCGTTCAAGGCGGGCTGGAACTTCGGCGAGACCACCGAGACCTTCGTCGTCCAGTACGAGATCAAGCCGGCCAAGCTGCCCGAGGGCACCTACCGCAACATCACCGGCAACCTGGCCCTGTCCTACGGCCTGGTGGCCGCCGGCGTCCGCTCCGGACTGCCGATCCTGCTGGGCACCTACCCGATCACCCCGGCCTCCGACATCCTCCACGAGCTCAGCCGGCACAAGTCGTTCGGGATCACCACGTTCCAGGCCGAGGACGAGATCGCCGGCATCGGCGCCGCGATCGGCGCCTCGTTCGCCGGCTCCCTCGGCGTCACCACCACCTCCGGACCGGGCATCGCGCTGAAGTCCGAGGCCATCGGCCTGGCCGTGATGACCGAGCTGCCCCTGGTCGTCATCGACGTCCAGCGTGGCGGCCCCTCGACCGGCCTGCCGACCAAGACCGAGCAGGCCGACCTGCTCCAGGCCATGTACGGCCGCAACGGCGAGGCGCCGGTCCCGATCGTCGCCCCGCAGTCGCCCGGCGACTGCTTCGCCGCCGCGGTCGAGGCCGCGCGGATCGCCATCACCTACCGCACCCCGGTGATGCTGCTCTCCGACGGCTACCTCGCCAACGGCTCCGAGCCGTGGCAGATCCCCTCGGTCAACGACCTCCCGGAGATCGACCCCGGCTTCGCCACCGGCCCCAACCACGTCAGCAAGAAGGCTGCGGCCGAAGGAAGCACCGAGGCCGACGAGTTCTGGCCCTACCTGCGCGACGACGAGACCCTCGCCCGCCCGTGGGCGATCCCCGGCACCGCCGGCCTCGAGCACCGCATCGGCGGCCTGGAGAAGGCCGACGGCCACGGCAACATCTCCTACGACCCGGCCAACCACGACCTCATGGTCCGCACCCGGCAGGCCAAGATCGAACGGATCGCCGACTCCCTGCCGCCGCTGGAGGTCGACGACCCGTCAGGCCAGGCGAAGGTGCTCGTCATCGGGTGGGGCTCGACCTACGGCCCGATCGGCGCGGCCTGCCGTCGCGTACGCCGCGCCGGCTACCACGTGGCGCAGGTCCACCTCCGTCACCTCAACCCGTTCCCGAAGGACCTCGGCGCGATCCTCAAGGGCTACGACAAGGTCCTCGTGCCCGAGATGAACCTCGGCCAGCTGAGCAAGCTGCTGCGTGCCGAGTACCTCGTCGACGCCATCGGCTACAACCACGTCCGCGGACTGCCGCTCAAGGCCGCCGAGCTCGCCGAGGCCATCGGCAACCTCGTCGGCGAGGCCGAGGGACGCGACGTCGACCTCGGCGAGCACGGCCTCAACCCCCCGTCCGACCACGAAGAGGCACCCCTGTCATGACCTCGATCGACCTGCCCGTCCCGTCGCTCCGCTCCGGCACCGAGTCGGTGCCGACGACCGACGAGAAGCAGACGGCGAAGGAGTTCTCCAGCGACCAGGAGGTCCGTTGGTGCCCCGGCTGCGGTGACTACGCCGTCCTCAAGGCCGTCCAGTCGTTCCTGCCCGACCTCGGTCTGCGCCGCGAGAACATCGTGTTCGTCTCCGGCATCGGCTGCTCGTCGCGATTCCCCTACTACCTCGACACGTTCGGCATGCACTCGATCCACGGCCGGGCGCCGTCGATCGCCACCGGCATCGCCACGGCTCGCGAGGACCTCTCGGTGTGGGTCGTCACCGGCGACGGCGACGCGCTCTCGATCGGTGGCAACCACCTGATCCACGCCCTGCGCCGCAACGTCAACATGACGATCCTGCTGTTCAACAACCGGATCTACGGCCTGACCAAGGGCCAGTACTCCCCCACCTCCGAGGTCGGCAAGGTCACCAAGTCGACCCCGGTCGGCTCGGTCGACCACCCGTTCAACCCGGTCTCCCTCGCGCTCGGCGCCGAGGGCACCTTCGTGGCCCGGACCATCGACTCCGACCGTAAGCACCTCACCTCCGTGCTCGCCGCCGCAGCCGCCCACCGGGGCACCTCGTTCGTCGAGATCTACCAGAACTGCCCGATCTTCAACGACGGCGCGTTCGACGCGATCAAGGACAACGAGACCAAGGAGCACGCGATCATCCCGCTGACCCACGGCCAGCCGATCACGTTCGGCACCCGCGACGAGGCCACCGGCCTCGGCGACAAGGGCCTGGTCCGTGCCGCGAGCGGCGGGGTCGAGGTCGTCGAGACCGCAGCTGTCGACGCCGAGCAGCTGCTGGTCCACGACGCCCACAACCCCGACCCGTCGACCGCCTTCGCGATCTCGCGACTCACCGACGCCGGCTACCTCAACCGCTCCCCGATCGGCATCTTCCGCCAGGTCGAGCGCCCGACGTACGACGACGGCGCCCGCGCGCAGGTCACCGACGCCCAGGCGGCGGTGACCGGCACCCCCGAGGAGCGCCTGACCGCGCTCATCGGCGCCGGCGACACCTGGCAGGTCGGCTGACCCGCCGGTCAGGGATCCAGGCGGTAGGTGCGCCAGACGTCGGTGTCGGCGCCGGCCACCCGGGCCTGCCAGAAGAACGCCTTGCCGACGCCGGCCTTCTCCGGCACCTCGAGCGGTACGGCGAACCCGCCATCGCGCTCCTGCTCGACCTTCCGGTAGCGCTCGAAGTCGCACTCCACCGCGCCGGTGCGGGTGATCGTGCACTCGGACGCGCGGTAGACGACGACGTCGTCCTTGCTGCCGGCGACCGTGCCGACCAGGTGTAACTCACCCTGGACGGACGAGATCTCGGCATCGATGGCCACCGTCGTCGAGGGACCGGCGGCCGCCGTACTCGTGAGCACGGAGCCGAGAGCGACCGCGCCGGCGACGGCCACGAGGCGGCGTACGGCGGGCATGGCGCAGACGATAACCTGCTAGCCGGCACGCGTCCTGCTCGGGTGGATTGAACTGGTGGCCCCGGGGGAAGTGCTGGTTCGATCCAACTTTTTCTACGAAAGGCACCGATCATGCGAATGACCCGGACCCTCGCTGCGCTCGTCGCCCTTGTCGCGAGCCTCGCGCTCACGGTCACCCTGGCGCCGGCCAACGCCAGCGCACCTTCTACTCAGGCCGGCTTCGGCACCTTCATCGCGAAGGTCAACTCCGCCGGCACCCGCGTCATCGCGAAGGGCCAGGCGAACAACTGGCGGCGCAAGACCGTGCAGATCCAGCGCGCGCCGAAGGGCACCAGGAACTGGACCACCGTCGCGCAGCCCAAGACCGACGGCCGGGGCAACTTCAGCGTCAAGCTCGTCCCCGGCGCGGACATCCCCTGCACGGGCAAGCAGTTCCTCCTCCGTGCGAAGAAAAAGGGCCGCCCCTCGGCGAAGATCTACACGAAGAAGACCTTCTACTGCTGATCGACGACGGGTTCGTCCAGCCACGTCCCTCCGCTCCTCCGGGAGCGGGGGGACGTCGGCATTTCGGGGAGTCGATGGTGCCTCGTAGGCTCCGGTCGTGAGCGCGAAGCAGGACTCGTCCGGCCTCGCGCTCGGCGCTGCCGCCTACGTCATGTGGGGCGCGTTCCCGCTCTACTTCCCGCTGCTGGAGCCGAGCGGGGCCGTCGAGATCCTGGCGCACCGCATCGTCTGGTCGGCCGTCACGATGGGCCTGCTGCTGCTCGTCCTGCGCCGCACCGCGACCCTGCGCACGATCCTCGCCGATCGGCGCACCACACTGCTGCTGGTCGGAGCGGCCGTCGTCATCACGTTCAACTGGGGCACCTACATCTACGGCGTCACCACGGGTCGCGTCGTCGAGACGTCGCTCGGCTACTTCATCAACCCGCTGGTGACCGTACTGATGGGCGTGCTGATCCTGGGCGAGCGGCTGCGCCGGCTCCAGTGGGTCGCGCTCGGCATCGGCTTCGTGGCGTGCTCGGTGCTCACCTGGGACTACGGACGGCCGCCGTACGTCGCGCTGGTGCTGGCGTTCTCGTTCGGCACCTACGGCCTGCTCAAGAAGTCGGCCGGCGCCGGCGCGGTCGAGAGCCTGGCGCTCGAGACGGCGGTCCTCGCCCCGTTCGCACTGGTCTACCTGCTGGTGCTCGGGTCCGCGGGCCACTTCGTCGACCTCGGCGCCGGGCACACCGTGCTGCTGATGACCACGGGCCTGGTCACCGCCGTGCCCCTGCTCTGCTTCGGGGCCGCGGCCACCCGGGTGACGATGACGTCGCTCGGGCTGCTGCAGTACCTCGCGCCGGTGATCCAGTTCGCGCTCGGCGTCACCGTGCTCGGCGAGCACATGCCCGCCGGCCGCTGGATCGGCTTCGGTCTGGTGTGGGTCGCGCTGAGCATCTTCACGTTCGAGGCGCTGCGCGAGCGGCGACGGCGGCAGCTGGCGCTCGTGGCGGAGGCGAGCGCGGCGTAGATCCAGGGTCAACGGGCGTAGTCGCGCGCGGCGTTCGGGCGACGGGCCTGCTGCCCTGCCTGACGTCAGGCAACCTCAGCGTTGACTGACGTCAGGCAAGGAAGGATCCGGTCTGCCGGCAGCCGACCGCAGGGCGCAACCAGCTGCGGCGCTCCCTCGTGCCCAGCCGTACGAACCTCGACAACCGCGGCGCGCGACGTCACCCGCGCAGGCTGCTACCTACGCCGTGCGCGTCGCGACGACGTCGGCGAACGCCTCGAGCGCCGTGCGGACCGACCCCTCCGGCAGCGCGACGAGGAGCGCCTTCGCCTCCTGCGCGCGGGCCACGACGTAGGCACGGGCCTCGTCCATGGCCGGGTGCTTGCGCAGGAGGTCGAGCGCCTCGGCGTGCAGGGCGTCGTCGGCCGCCAGGTCGCTCTGCTCCGGGTCGAGCAGCTCGAGGAGCCGCGCGTCGGCGGGGTCGGTGGAGGCGCGCGCCATCAGCACCGGCAGCGTCGGGACGCCCTCGCGCAGGTCGGTGCCGGGGGTCTTGCCCGACTCCTCGGAGTCGGAGGCGATGTCGAGGATGTCGTCGGAAAGCTGGAAGGCGGTGCCGACGAGCTCGCCGTACTCGGTGAGCGCGGAGACGACCTCCGGCGACGCGCCGCCGAACATCGCGCCGTAGCGCGCGGACGTGGCGATGAGCGAGCCGGTCTTGCCCGCGACCACCTCGAGGTGGTGCGCGAGCGGGTCGTCGCCCGGCCCGGGCGGCACCGTCTCGAGGATCTGGCCCTCGACGAGGCGGCCGAACGTCTCGGCCTGGATCAGCACGGCCTCCGGGCCGAGTGCGGCGGTGAGCTCCGAGGACTTCGCGAAGAGCCAGTCGCCGGTGAGGATCGCGACCAGGTTGTCCCAGCGCGAGTTGGCGGAGTCGGCGCCGCGGCGCAGCGCGGCCTCGTCCATGACGTCGTCGTGGTAGAGCGAGCCAACGTGGGTGATCTCGACGACGCACGCCGCCTGGATGACCTCGTCGGCGTCGGGCCGGTCGCCGGTCTCGGCGGCGAGCAGCACCAGCAGCGGCCGGAACCGCTTGCCGCCGGCGCTGAGCAGGTGGCGGGCCGCCTCGGTGACGAACGGCGCGCGGCTCTGGGCGTGCTCGAACAGCGCTGTCTCGACCTTCGCCAGCCGGGCCCGCAACCGCTCCGCCAGCGCGGCGTCGTCGATGGGCAGCGCCAGGTCGCTCGCGGATGCAGCAGGTGGTCTCACCTGATGAAGTCTCCCGTACGGGTCACCAGGTCGAGCACCGGCCCCGGTACGACGCCCAGCACGACCGTGGCCGCGAGGCAGATCGCGACCGTGGCGGTCGTCAGGACCGACGGGTTGCTGACCGCTCCCACCTCGCCCGGCTCCGGGTCGGAGAAGAACATCAGCCGGATGTGCCGGACGTAGAAGAACACGGCCATGATGCTCGCCGCGATCGCCACCAGGACCACCGGCCAGGCTCCGGCGGACATCGCCGAGGTGAAGACCGCCCACTTGCCGATGAAGCCCGCGGTGAGCGGGATCCCGGCCATGGACAGCAGGAAGAACGCGAACGCCCCGGCGACCAGCGGCGAGCGCTTGCCGAGGCCCGCCCAGCGGGTGTAGCCCGTGGCCTCGCCGCCGGCGTCGCGCACGACGCTGACGATCGCGAACGCGCCGACCGTGGCGAACCCGTAGGTCGTCAGGTAGAAGAGCACGCCCTCCAGGGAGGTGTACTGCCCCTCGGCGAGGTCGCCGGCGCTCTGCACGCCCAGCACGCCGGTGAGCAGGAAACCGGTGTGGGCGACCGAGGAGTAGGCCAGCATCCGCTTGACGTCGGTCTGCACGACGGCCAGCACGGCGCCGACGATCATCGTCGCGATCGCGACCACCCACAGCATCGGCTGCCAGCTCCACCGCTCGGCCCCGAACGCGACGTACAGCAGCCGCAGAAGGGCACCGAACGCGGCGACCTTGGTGGCGGCGGACATGAACGCGGTCACCGCCGTGGGGGCGCCCTGGTAGACGTCCGGCGTCCACGACTGGAACGGGACCGCGCCGACCTTGAACAGCAGGCCGACCGAGAGCAGCGCGATGCCGGCGAGCAGCAGCGTGCGGTCGCCGGCGCTGTTGCGCACGGCCTCGTTGATGCCTGCGAAGGTGACCGAGCCGGCGTAGCCGTAGACCAGCGCGGCGCCGTACAGGAAGAAGCCGGAGGAGAAGGCGCCGACCAGGAAGTACTTGAGCGCGGACTCCTGGCTGAGGAGCCGGCGACGGCGCGCCAGCCCGCAGAGCAGGTAGAGCGGCAGCGAGAGCACCTCGAGCGCGACGAACATCATCAGCAGGTCGCCGGAGGCCGGGAAGAGCAGCATGCCGCTGACGGCGAAGAGCAGCAGCGGGTAGATCTCGGTGTGCTCGAGGCCCTGGGCCGACGACTCCCGCTCCGCCTCGGAGCCGGGCAGCGCGGCGGCCTGGCCCGCGAACGCGGAGACCCCGTGCTCGAGGCGGCGCTCCGCGAAGAGCGCGGTGCCGGCGAGCGCGAAGACGAGGATCAGGCCCCACAGGTAGAGGCTCGGGCCGTCGACGATGATGCTGCCCTCGGCGCCGACCAGGCCGCGGGCGGCGCCGTCCGCGCGCTCCTCGAGGTCGGTGGCGAGCCAGATGGTCGAACCGAGCGCTGCGCCGATGGTGACCAGGGTCAGCGCGACCTGCGGCAGCCAACGCTTCCCGCGGGGCAGGAACGCCTCGAGGATGATGCCGAGGCAGGCGCCGCCGAGGACGATCAGCAGCGGCAGCAGCTCGACGTACTCGATGGTGGGCTTGGTGAACTCGAGCATCAGTGGCCCTCCTCCGCGGGAACGGCTTCTTCGGCCGGGACCGTCGGCCCGTCGTCCTCGACCCCGACGTGGGCCAACAGCTCGTCGACCATCGGGTTGGCGGCGTCGAGCAGCGGCGCCGGGTAGAACCCGAACACCACCAGCGCCAGCACGAGCGGTGCGACCGCGCCGATCTCACGCCAGCCGAGGTCGGGGGTGGCCTCCACCTCGGGCGGTGTCGGACCGGTCATCGTGCGCTGGTAGAGCCAGAGCACGTAGATCGCGGCCAGCACGATGCCGGTGACGGCGATCGCGCCGACGTACCAGGCGTAGTCGAACGCCGAGGCCAGCACGAGGAACTCGGAGACGAACGGGCTGAGGCCCGGCAGGCCGAGCGTCGCCAAGCCGGCGACAAGGAACAGTCCGGCGAGCACCGGGGTGACCTTCTCGATGCCGCCCATCTCGCTGATCAACGTGGTGCCGCGCCGCTGGAGCAGGTAGCCGGCGACGAGGAACAGCACGGCCGTGCCGAGGCCGTGGTTGACCATGTAGAGCACCGCGCCCGAGCCGCCCTGCGGGGTCATCACGAAGATGCCGAGGGTGATGAAGCCGAAGTGGCTGAGCGAGGTGAGGCCGATCAGGCGGAGCACGTCGTCCTGCCCGATCGCCACGAACGCGCCGTAGACGATCGAGATCAGCGCCAGGGTGACGACGAGCGGGGTCGCCCACTCCGAGGCCTCGGGGAAGATGCCGAGGCAGAAGCGCAGCATGCCGAACGTGCCGATCTTGTCGAGCACGCAGACCAGCAGCACCGAGGTGCCGGGGGTCGCCTTCTCGGTGGTGTCGGCCAGCCAGGTGTGCAGCGGGAACAGCGGTGCCTTCACCGCGAACGCGAACAGGAAACCGGCGAACAGCCAGCGGCCGGCGGTCGTGTCGATGTCGAGCGCCATCAGGTCCGACAGGAGGTACGACGGCTCGCCGGACTCCGCGGAGACGACGTACAGGCCGATCACCGAGGCGAGGAGCACCAACCCACCGGCGAGCTGGAACATCAGGAACTTCACGGCCGCGGCCCCACGCCCCTCGCGGCCGAAGCCGCCGACGAGGAAGTAGGCCGGGATCAGCGTCGCCTCGAACACGACGTAGAAGAGGAAGACGTCGGTGGCGCAGAACACCGCGAGCGACAGGCCCTCGAGGGCGAGGGTCCAGGCGACGAACGCCCGCGCTCCGCCACCCGCGGCGTCGTCTGCCTTGGTCCACTCCGCCGCAAGCACCAGCGGGACGAGGACGACGGTGAGCAGCACCATCAGCAGGCCCAGCCCGTCGAGGCCGAGGGCGTAGTGCACCCCGAACGCCTCGATCCACGGCTGCTCCTCCTCGAGCTGCATGCCGCCGCCGACGTCGAAGCGGAAGGCCGCCACGACCGCGAGCACCAGCGTCGCCGCCGAGACCGCGAGGCCGAGCAGCTTGCTCAGGTGCCGCGGCAGGAACGCGACGGCGATCGCGCCGACCAGCGGCAGCAGGATCAGGACCGAGAGCATCAGAGGTTCACCGCCACGAGGGTCACGACCAGCAGCAGGGCGCCGCCGAGCACGGAGAGGGCATAGGAGCGGACGTAGCCGGTCTGCAGGCGCCGCACGCCCTGGCCGACGCCGCTCACGACGGTGCCGCCGCCCATGAAGGCGCCGTCGACGACCGCGCGGTCGCCCGCGACGAGGGCGCGGGTGAGGCCGGCGCCGGGGCGCACGACGAGAGTGTCGTTGATCGCGTCGCCGTAGAGGTCGGCGCGGGCGGCGCGGGTCGCGAACGACACGTCGGTGGGAGCCTCGCGCGGCACCTCGTTGCGCCCGACCAGGAACCAGGCCAGGGCCGCACCGCACGCGACCACCACCACGATGATCGCGGTGACCGCGAGCGCCGGGATCGGCGGGTCGTGGTGGGCGGCGTGGCCGACCACCGGCGTCAGCCACTCGGTGATCCAGTCACCGAGCAGCAGGAAGCCGCCGAGGACCGACAGCGCGGCGAGCACGATCAGCGGGATCGTCATCACCTTCGGCGACTCGTGCGGGTGCACGCCGTCCGCCCACCGCTTCTCGGTGAAGAAGGTCATCAGCATCATCCGGGTCATGTAGAAGCCGGTGATGCCGGCGCCGAGGATCGCGCAGACGCCGACCACCCAGTTCTCGACGAGGGCCGTCTCGATGATCTTGTCCTTGGACCAGAAGCCGGAGAAGCCCGGGAAGCCGATGATCGCGAGATAGCCCATCGCGAACGTCAGGAACGTGACGGGCAGCAGCTTCTGGAGGCCGCCGTAGTGGCGCATGTCGACGTCGTCGTCCATCGCGTGCATGACCGAGCCGGCGCCCAGGAACATGTTGGCCTTGAAGAACCCGTGGGTGAGCAGGTGGAAGATCGCAAACGCGTAGCCGGCGACACCGAGGCCGGCGCCGAGCATCATGTAGCCGATCTGGCTCATGGTCGACCCGGCGAGGCCCTTCTTGATGTCGTCCTTGGCGCACCCGATGATCGCACCCCACAGCAGCGTCACGGTGGCCACGACCACGACGGCGGTCTGCGCGTCGGGGGCGAGCTCGAAGACGAAGTTGGACCGGACGATCAGGTAGACGCCGGCCGTCACCATCGTGGCCGCGTGGATCAGCGCGGAGACGGGGGTCGGGCCCTCCATGGCGTCGAGGAGCCAGGACTGGAGCGGGACCTGCGCCGACTTGCCGCACGCGCCGATGAGGAGCAGCACCCCGAGCCAGGTCAGCGTGGCCTCGGACGCGCCGTGCACCTGGGCGCTGATGACCGTGAAGCTGGTCGAGCCGAACGTCGCGATGAACAGGAAGATCGCGAGCGACATGCCCATGTCGCCGACCCGGTTGATCACGAACGCCTTCTTGGCGGCAGCGGCCGCCGACGGCTTGTGCTGCCAGAAGCCGATCAGGAGGTACGACGCGAGGCCCACGCCCTCCCAGCCGAGGAACAGCCCCACGTAGTTCTCGGCGAGGACCAGCATCAGCATCGCCGCGACGAACAGGTTGAGGTAGGCGAAGAACCGCGGCCGACGCGGGTCGTGAGCCATGTAGCCCACGGAGTAGAGGTGGATCAGCGAGCCGACGCCGGTGATCAGCAGCAGGAAGAGCGCCGACAGCGGGTCGTAGAGCAGGTCCATCCCGATGTCGAGGCCACCGGTCTCGATCCAGGTCCAGAGGTGCTGGCCGACCTGGCGCTCGTGCTCGTCACGCCCGAGCAGCGTGAAGAACATGACCAGGCTCAGCACGAACGACCCTGAGATCGTCGCCAGGCCGAGCCAGTGGCCGAAGGCCTGGCTGCGCCGGTTGCCGACGAGCAGCAGGACCGCGGCGCCGAACGCCGGCAGCGCGATGATCAGCCACAGCAGCGAGAACACGCCGTCGGCGTCGACAGGGTGGACCACGGGAACCTCGTGCATTGCTACCTCAGAACTTCAGGAGGCTGGCGTCGTCGACCGAGGCCGAGCGACGGGTCCGGAAGATGGTCATGATGATCGCGAGCCCGACGACGACCTCGGCCGCGGCCACCACCATCACGAAGAAGGCGGCGATCTGGCCGTCGAGGTTGCCGTGCTGCTTGGCGAACGCGACGAACGCGAGGTTGCAGGCGTTGAGCATCAGCTCCACGCACATGAACACCACGATCGCGTTGCGGCGCGTGAGCACGCCGATGCTGCCGATGGTGAAGAGGATCGCGCTCAGGACGACGTACTCAGTCATCGGTCACTTCACATCCTCTTCGCTCGACGCCGTGGCGGAGTCCTTGCCACTGGTCTCGGGCATCCGGCTCGGGTCCTGCCCGAGCTCGCCGGTGACCTCGTCGATGTCGTCGGCGTAGCCCGCGGGGGCACGCATGTCGCCGCGCGCGGCCAGGACCCGCGAGACGGAGGCCGCTGCCGGCGTACCGTCGGGGAGCAGGGCGGGGGTGTCGACCGCGTTGTGGCGGGCGTAGACGCCCGGCGGCGGCAGCGGGCCGAGGTGGGCGCCCTTCTCGCTGAAGTCACGCACCCGGCGCGCCGCGATGTCGGCCTGCGACTCCTTGGGCGCGAGGCGCTCGCGGTGGGCGAGCACCATCGCCCCGACGGCCGCGGTGATCAGCAGGGCGCTGGTGACCTCGAACGCGAAGACGTAGCGGGAGAAGAGCACGTCGGCGAGCGCCTGCACGTTGCCGCCCGCGTTGACCTCCTCGAGCCCGGCCGAGCTGCCGAGGGTGATCTGGGTGAGCCCGACCAGGAGCACGACGGCGAACAGCACACCCGAGATCCAGGCCATCAGCCGCTGGCCGCGCAGCGTCTCGACGAGCGAGTCGGACGCGTCGACGCCGACCAGCATGAGCACGAAGAGGAACAGCATGAGGATCGCGCCGGTGTAGACGATGATCTGGACCGCGAACAGGAACGGCGCCTCGAGGACGGCGTAGAGCACGGCGAGGCTGATCATCACGACCGCCAGCAGCAGCGCGGCGTGCACGGCCTTGCGGACGAACAGGATGCCGAGCGCCGCGACCACCATCAGCGGGGCGAGGATCCAGAACGCGATCATGCGGTCTCCTCCTGGGAGGGCGCCTGGGCCGCGACGGAGGCCGCCGGTCGGTCGCCGGCGTCGACCGGGGTCGCCGCGTTCTCGCCCCGGTAGTAGGCCGTCTCGTCGCCCAGCCGCTGCGGGTGCGGCGGCTGCTCCATGCCGGGCAGCAGCGGCGCCAGCAGGTCGGACTTCTCGTAGATCAGGTCGGCGCGGTTGTCGTCGGCCAGCTCGTACTCGTTGGTCATCGTCAGCGCGCGGGTGGGGCACGCCTCGATGCAGAGCCCGCACAGGATGCAGCGAAGGTAGTTGATCTGGTAGACGCGGCCGTAGCGCTCGCCGGCGCTGTAGCGCTGGCTGTTGCCGTCGGCGTCGGGGGTGTCGTCGTTCTGCGCGCCCTCGACGTAGATCGCGTCGGCCGGGCAGGCCCAGGCGCAGAGCTCGCACCCGACGCACTTCTCGAGGCCGTCGGGCCACCGGTTGAGCTGGTGGCGGCCGTGGAACCGCGGCGCCGTCGGGAACTTCTCCTTGGGGTACTGCTCCGTGACGACCTTGCGGAACATCGTGCGGAACGTGACGCCGAAGCCGGCGACGGGGTCCCAGAACTGCTCCTTGAGGGACGGGCCCTTCTGCGACTGCTCAGCCATGCGTTGACTCCTCGGGCTCCCTCACGTCGGTCACCTTGGTCACGTTGCTCTCGAACACCAGCGGCTGCGCCGCGCCACGGACCGCGCCGCCGGCGGGCATCGGCGGCACGGGGAAGCCGCCCGTGCGGGCGGGGCCGTCCGTCGTCGCCGCGGCCTCGGCCTTGGCGCCCTTCTCCGGCAGCAGGAAGGTCGCCAGCAGCAGCACGACCATGGCACCCACGAGGATCGCGAGCGTGCGCGGCTCCTGCAGCGTGTCCTGGTCGAGCCAGCCCTCGTTGCGGGCGAGCCGCATGAACGCCACGGCCACGGTCCACACCAGCGCAAGCGGGATGAGGCGCTTCCAGCCGAACGCCATGAACTGGTCGTAGCGCAGCCGGGGCAGCGAGCCGCGGAGCCAGATGAAGATGAAGATGAAGAACATCACCTTGCCGAAGAACCACAGCACCGGCCAGTAGCCGGAGTTGGCGCCGGCCCAGACCTCGTCGATCCAGAACGGCGCGTGCCAGCCGCCCAGGAACAGAGTGGTCGCGAGCGCCGACACCGTCGCCATGTTGATGTACTCGGCGAGGAAGAACAGGGCGAACTTCAGCGAGGAGTACTCGGTGTGGAAGCCGCCGACCAGCTCGCCCTCGGCCTCGGGCAGGTCGAACGGCGCGCGGTTGGTCTCGCCGACCATCGCGATCGTGTAGATCACGAACGACGGCAGCAGGATCAGCCCGAACCACAGGTCGTCCTGGGCGGCGACGATCTCGCTGGTCGACATCGAGCCGGCGTAGAGGAACACCGAGACGAGCGCCAGGCCCATAGCGACTTCGTAGGAGATCATCTGCGCGCTGGAGCGTAGGCCGCCGAGGAGGGAGTACGTCGACCCGCTCGACCAGCCGGCGAGCACGATGCCGTAGATGCCGATCGACGCGATCGCCATCACGAACAGCACGGCGACCGGCATGTCGGTCAGCTGGAGCGGCGTGTGCTCGCCGAAGAAGTTCACCTCGGGCCCGAACGGGATGACCGCGAACGTCACGAAGGCAGGCACGGTGGCGATGACCGGCGCGAGGATGAAGACCACCTTGTCGGCGGCCTTCGGCGTCAGGTCCTCCTTGAGCGCCAGCTTCACGCCGTCGGCCAGCGACTGCAGCAGGCCGAACGGGCCGTGCACGTTGGGCCCGATGCGGTGCTGCATCCGGGCGACGACGCGGCGCTCCCACCAGATGTTGAAGAGCGTCAGCAGCACGAGGACGACGAAGATCAACAGCGTCTTGAGGCCGACGACCCACCAGGGGTCGTTGCCGAACGCGTCGAGGCTCATGCCTCACCTCCACTGATCGTGACGGTCGAGCCCGGCGAGGCCAAGTCGGCCAGCACGCCGTTGCCGAACGAGTTGGCGGGCACCCAGACGACGCCGTCGACCAGGTCGTCGGCGACCTCTGCGGGCAGCGTCACCGACCCGCGGTCGCCGGTCAGCGTGACGGTCGCGCCGTGCTGGTCGAACGTCGCCGTCGACACCAGCGCGACCGGCGGGCGAGCGGTGGCCTTGAGGTACTTGTCGCCGTCCTGCATCACGCCGTTGTCGACCGACTGCTTCCAGCTCGCCAGCCGCAACGCCTCGCCCAGGTTGGTCGAGTAGTCCGAGCCGCTAGGCGAGGGCGTATCGAGACCCGGTCGCTCGCCGTCCCACGGCCCGAGGCTCTCCATCTCCGCCCGCACCTCCTCGACGGTGCGGAACCCCAGCGGGGCACCCATCTCGGCGGCGATGCCGGAGAGCGAGCGCAGGTCGGGCAGCGAGGCCGGGTTGGCGAGCGCCTGCGCGAACGCACGCGGGCGGCCCTCCCAGGTCACGAACGTGCCGGCCTTGTCGGTCACCGGCGCGACGGGCAGGACGACGTCAGCGGCCTGCGTGACCTCGGTGGACCGGAGGTCGAGCGCGACGACGAAGCCCGCGGCCTCGATCGCGGCCCGGGTCGCGGCCGGGTCGGCCGTGTCGCGCGGGTCGACCCCGGCGACCACCAGGCCGCCGAGCTCGCCGGCAACCAGGGCGGCGACGATCGCGTCGCCGTCGCGACCCTCGGCCTCGGGCAGGTGGTCGACGCCCCACGCGGTCGCGACGTCGACCCGGGCACCGGCGTCGGCGACCGGGCGGCCGCCGGGCAGCAGGTTCGGCAGGCAGCCGGCCTCGACGGCACCGCGGTCGCCGGCGCGACGCGGCACCCACGCGAGCCGGGCGCCGGACTTGGCGGCCAGCTCGGCGGCCGCGGCGAGGGCGCCGGGCACGGTGGCGAGACGCTCGCCGACGAGAACCACGGCGGACGCGTCGACGCCGTACTCGCTCTGCTCGAGGAGCGACCGGATCGCGCCAGCCTCGTCGCCGGGCGCGGTGGGCACCACGCGGGCACCGAGCTTGCGCAGGCCGCGCGTGGTGTACGGCGCGAGCGCCACGACCTGCGTGCGGCGGGCACGCGTCGCCTTGCGCAGCCGCAGCCAGATCGCGCCGGCCTCGTCCTCGGGCTCCAGCCCGACGAGCACCACCCGCGACGCCGACTCGAGGTCGCCGTACGTGACCGCCGTCGACAGCGCGACGTGGCTGGCGAGGAACGCCGCCTCCTCGGCGGAGTGCGGGCGCGCGCGGAAGTCGATGTCGTTGGTGCCGAGCGCGACGCGGGCGAACTTGTTGTAGGCGTAGGCGTCCTCGGCGGTCAGCCGGCCACCGGTGAGGACGCCGACCCCGCCGGCCTCCTTCGCGGCGGCCAGGCCGCGCGCCGCGACCGCGAACGCCTCGGGCCACGACGCGGGACGGAGCGAACCGTCCTCGTCACGCACCTGGGGGTAGGTGATCCGGTCGTCGCCGTGCGCGTAGGCGAACGCGTAGCGGTCCTTGTCGGTGATCCACTCCTCGTTGACCTCTGGGTCGTTGCCCGCGAGGCGGCGCATCACCTTGCCGCGGCGGTGGTCGACGCGGATCGCGGATCCGCACGCGTCGTGCTCGGCGACACCCGGCGTGGAGACGAGGTCGAAGGGGCGGGAGCGGAAGCGGTACTCCTCCGAGGTCAGCGCGCCGACCGGGCAGATCTGGATGACGTTGCCGGAGAAGTAGGAGAGGAACGGGGCGTCCTCGGCAATGCCGATCTGCTGCTGCGCCCCGCGCTCGACGAGCGCGATGAACGGGTCGCCGGCGATCTCGTCGGCGAAGCGCGTGCAGCGCTGGCAGACGATGCACCGCTCGCGGTCGAGCAGCACGTTGGGCGAGAGGTTGATCGGCTTCGGGAAGGTGCGCTTGGTGTTGTGGGCGCCGCCCGGGCTGTCGCCGCCGGAGAACCGGGACTCGCCGCGACCGTTGGACATCGCCTGGTTCTGCAGCGGGCACTCGCCGCCCTTGTCGCAGACGGGGCAGTCGAGCGGGTGGTTGATCAGCAGGAACTCCATGACGCCCTGCTGCGCCTTGTCGGCGACCGGGCTGGTCACCTGCGTATTGACCACCATGCCCTCCGCGACCGGAAGGGTGCAGGAGGCCTGCGGCTTCGGGAAGCCGCGGCCGTTGCCGGCGTCGGGCACGTCGACCAGGCACTGGCGGCAGGCGCCGACGGGCGCCAGCAGCGGGTGGTCGCAGAAGCGCGGCACCTGCACGCCGATCTGCTCGGCGGCGCGGATCACCAGGGTGTCCTTCGGGACGGCGACCTGGATGCCGTCGATCGTGACGTTGACCAGGTCGGTCGCCTGCTCCGGGGCCGTGGTCATGCGTGCACCTCCTGGCCTGCCCATGCGGTGGACCGCGCCGGGTCGAACGGGCACCCGCCCTGCGTCAGGTGGGCGAGGTACTCGTCGCGGAAGTAGTTGATCGAGCTCGAGATCGGGCTGGTCGCGCCGTCGCCGAGAGCGCAGAACGACCGGCCGAGGATGTTGTCGCACTGGTCGAGCAGCAGGTCGAGGTCGGCCTCGCTGCCCTCGCCCTTCTCGAGCCGGGCCAGCGTCTGCACCAGCCACCAGGTGCCCTCGCGGCACGGCGTGCACTTGCCGCAGGACTCGTGCTTGTAGAA
The DNA here is from genome assembly GCF_013410655.1 of Nocardioides thalensis. NCBI lineage: Bacteria > Bacillati > Actinomycetota > Actinomycetes > Propionibacteriales > Nocardioidaceae > Nocardioides > Nocardioides thalensis. The sequence goes on along the minus strand of NZ_JACCFP010000001.1, from coordinate 256,235 downwards.
CTCCGTCCATCGCAGGACCGCGCGCACGACGCACACGGTCTCGTCGAAGATCTGGAGCGCGCGGGTGCCGAGCATCGAGCCGGCCGCGCCGACGCCCTCGAAGTCGAGCGGTACGTCGAGGTGCTCGGCGTTCAGCAGCGGGGTGCTGGACCCGCCGGGGGTCCAGAACTTCAGGTCGTGGCCGGCGCGCATGCCGCCAGCGAGGTCGAGCAGCTCGCGCAGGGTGATGCCGAGGGGCGCTTCGTACTGACCCGGCTGCTTCACGTGGCCGGACAGCGAGAAGATGCCGTAGCCCTTGGACTTCTCGGTGCCCATGGACGCGAACCAGTCAGCACCGTTGGCGATGATGCTCGGCACCGAGCTGATCGACTCGACGTTGTTGATGACCGTCGGGCTGGCGTAGAGGCCGGCGACGGCGGGGAACGGCGGCCGGAGCCGCGGCTGACCACGCCGACCCTCGAGGCCCTCGAGGAGCGCGGTCTCCTCGCCGCAGATGTAGGCGCCGGCGCCCGCGTGCACGACGACGTCGAGGTCGTAGCCGGAGCCGTGGATGTTCTTGCCGAGGTGGCCTGCGTCGTAGGCCTCCTGCACGGCGGCCTGCACCCGGCGGATCACGTGGAGGACCTCGCCCCGGATGTAGATGAACGCCTTGTTGGCGCGGATCGCGTAGGAGCTGATGATCACGCCCTCGACGAGCACGTGCGGGTTGCCCATCATCAGCGGGATGTCCTTGCAGGTGCCCGGCTCGGACTCGTCGGCGTTGACGACGAGGTACTTGGGCTTGGGGTTGTCCTGCGGGATGAACGACCACTTCATGCCGGTCGGGAAGCCCGCGCCGCCGCGACCGCGGAGGCCGGAGTCCTTGACGGCGGTGATGACGTCGTCGGGCGACATCGCGAACGCCTTGTCGAGCGCGCCGTAGCCGCCCTTCTCCTCGTACGCCGCCCGCGTCCACCCGCGGTCGACGTCCCACATGTCCGTGAGCACCGGAGTCAGCACGTCGGTCACTGCGCCTCCTTCTTCTCGGCCCCGGACTCGGTGGAGCTCGCCTTCTCGTCGACCGTCTCGGACTCGGCGCGACTCGTGTCGGCCTCGGCGACCGCGCCCTGCTTGCTCTCGGGAGCCGCGACGGCGGCCGCGGTCGCCGTACCCTCCGGAGCCTTCCAGCCGCGCTCGCGCGCGATGCGGAGCCCGGCGAGGCTCGCCTCGCCGGCGGTGGGGCCCTCGTCGACCCGGCCGTCGGGGAATCCGGCGAGCACGCGCTCGGCCTCACGCCAGGTGCACAGCTTGGGACCGCGCGTGGAGTGGACGTCGTTGCCGGTGCGCAGCGACTCGACCATGGTGACCGCCGACTCGGGGGTCTGGTTGTCCATGAACTCCCAGTTGACCATCACGACCGGGGCGTAGTCGCAGGCGGCGTTGCACTCGACGTGCTCGAGGCTGACGGAGTACTGGTCGCCCTGGCGCTTCTCGGCGACCTCGTCGTTGCCGACGCCGAGGTGCTCCTTGAGGCGCGAGAAGATCGCGTCGCCGCCCATGACCGCGCACAGCGTGTTGGTGCAGACGCCGACGTGGAAGTCGCCGACGCCGTGCCGCTTGTACATCGTGTAGAAGGTCGCGACGCCGCTCACCTCGGCCGCCGAGATGTCGAGGATGTCGGCGCAGGCCTCGATGGCCTCGGGAGTGATGCGACCCTCGACCGACTGCGCCAGGTGGAGCATCGGCAGCAGGCCGGAGCGCTTCTCCGGGTAGCGGTCCGCGATCTCGCGAAGCTCGCTGATCGTCTTGTCGTCGAGCGCCATTACCTGTCGACGCCTCCCATCACGGGGTCGATGCTGGCGATCGCGACGATCACGTCGGCGATCATGCTGCCCTCGCTCATCACGCCCATGGCCTGGAGGTTGTTGAACGAGGGGTCACGGAAGTGCGCGCGGAACGGGCGGGTCCCGCCGTCGGAGACGACGTGGGCGCCGAGCTCGCCTCGGGGGGACTCGATCGGCACGTAGGCCTGGCCAGCCGGGACCCGGAAACCCTCGGTGACCAGCTTGAAGTGGTGGATCAGGCCCTCCATCGACTCCGCCATGATGTGGCGGATGTGGTCGAGGCTGTTGCCCATGCCGTCGCTGCCGATCGCGAGCTGCGCGGGCCACGCGATCTTCTTGTCGGCGACCATGACCGGCGCGCCCTCGAGCTTGGCGAGGCGGTCGGCGGCCTGCTCGATGATGCGCAGCGACTCGTGCATCTCGTTGAGGCGCACCCGGAACCGGCCGTAGGAGTCGGCGGTGTCCCAGGTCTGCACGTCGAAGTCGTAGGTCTCGTAGCCGGAGTAGGGCTGGGTCTTGCGGAGGTCCCACGGGTAGCCGGTGCTGCGCAGCACCGGGCCGGTGAGGCCGAGAGCGAGGCAGCCCTCGAGGTCGAGGTGGCCCACGCCCTCGAGGCGCGCCTTGAAGATCGGGTTGGCGTTGCACAGCGCGGCGTACTCGGGGAGCCGCTTCTTCATCAGCTCCACGAAGCCGCGGATCTCGTCGAGGGCACCGGGAGGGAGGTCCTGCGCGACGCCGCCGGGCCGGATGAACGCGTGGTTCATGCGCAGCCCGGTGATCAGCTCGAAGAGGTCGAGCACCAGCTCGCGCTCGCGGAAGCCGATCGTCATCACGGTCAGCGCGCCGATCTCCATGCCGCCGGTCGCGATGCAGACCAGGTGGGAGGAGATGCGGTTGAGCTCCATGAGCAGGACCCGCATGACCTGGGCCTTCTCGGGGATGTCGTCCTCGATGTCGAGGAGCTTCTCCACGCCCAGGACGTAGGTCATCTCGTTGAAGAACGGGGAGAGGTAGTCCATCCGGGTGCAGAACGTGACGCCCTGCGTCCAGGAGCGGTACTCCATGTTCTTCTCGATGCCGGTGTGCAGGTAGCCGATGCCGCACCGGGCCTCGGTGACCGTCTCGCCCTCCAGCTCGAGGATCAGGCGGAGCACGCCGTGCGTCGACGGGTGCTGCGGGCCCATGTTGACGACGACCCGCTCCTGGGCGTCGCCGCCCTCGGCCGCGAGGCCGGACGCGATCTCGTCCCAGTCCTGCCCGCTGACCGTGAAGACCTTGCCCTCGCTGGTCTCGGACGTGCCTGCGTAGAGATCCTGATCTGTGGTCACGAGTAGCTCCTCCGCTGGTCCGGCGGCGGGATGGACGCGCCCTTGTACTCGACGGGGATGCCGCCGAGCGGGTAGTCCTTCCGCTGGGGGTGGCCCGGCCAGTCGTCGGGCATGAGGATCCGGGTCAGGGCCGGGTGGCCGTCGAAGACGAGCCCGAACATGTCGAACGTCTCGCGCTCGTGCCAGTCGACGGCGGGGTAGACGCCGCACAGCGACGGCAGGTGCGGGTCGGCGTCGGGGACGCTGACCTCCACCCGGATCCGCCGGTTGTGGGTCATCGACGTGAAGTGGTAGACGGCGTGCAGCTCGCGGCCCGTGTCGCCCGGGTAGTGCACGCCGCTGACGCCCGAGCACAGCTCGAAGCGCAGTGCCGGGTCGTCGCGCAGCAGCTTGGCCGCCGCGAGCAGATTGTCGCGCGAGATGTGGAACGTGATCTCGCCCCGGTGGATCACGACCTGGTCGATGAGCGGGTCCAGCCCGTCGGCCACGACGTCGAACCAGCCGCCGTACGGCCGCTGCGCCGCGCCGGGCAGCACGACCGCCGACACCAGGCCGCCGAACCCGCTGGTGTCACCGGTGCCGCTGGTGCCGAACATGCCGCGGCGCTCGCCGACCTGGCGGATCTCGTCGCGGGGGGCGGGGACGTTCTCCGGCGATTGGTCGACGGCGGGCTGCTCGACGGCCTCGGCCGGCTGGTCGGCCTTCTTGTCCGCGTCGGTCACCGGAGCATGCCCCTCATGTCGCTCGTCGGCAGGGCGACGAGACCCTCGGCCTCCAGCTCGCGGATCTGCGCCTCGCGGTTGGCGCCCAGCTTGGTGTGCTGGACCTTGTCGTGGAGCTTGAGGATCGCGTCGATGAGCATCTCGGGCCGCGGCGGGCACCCGGGGAGGTACATGTCGACGGGGACGACGTGGTCGACGCCCTGCACGATCGCGTAGTTGTTGAACATGCCGCCGCTGCTCGCGCACACGCCCATCGCGAGCACCCACTTGGGCTCGGCCATCTGGTCGTAGATCTGGCGCAGGACCGGAGCCATCTTCTGGCTCACGCGGCCGGCGACGATCATCAGGTCGGCCTGCCGCGGGCTGGCGCGGAAGACCTCCATGCCGAAGCGGGCGAGGTCGTACTTCGGCCCGCCGGACGTCATCATCTCGATCGCGCAGCAGGCCAGGCCGAACGTCGCCGGCCAGAAGCTGGCCTTGCGCATGTAGCCGGCCACACCCTCGACCGTGGTGAGCAGGACTCCGCTCGGGAGCTTCTCTTCAAGACCCATGAGTGCAGCTACCTCAGTCCCAATCGAGCCCGCCGCGGCGCCATACGTAGGCGTACGCGACGAAGACAGTGGCGATGAAGACGACCATCTCGAGCAGACCGAACAGACCCATGGAGTCGAAGTAGACGGCCCACGGGTAGAGGAAGATGATCTCGATGTCGAAGACGATGAAGAGCATCGCGGTGATGTAGTACTTCACCGGGAAGCGGCCGCCGATGGCCTGCGGCGTCGGCTCGATGCCGCACTCGTAGGAGTCCATCTTGGCGCGGTTGTAGCGCGACGGCCCGACGAAGGCGCTCATGACCACCGAGCCCACGGCGAACAGAGCGGCCAGTGCGGCAAGCACCAGCACCGGTGTGTAGAGCTCCATCGGCGTCCCTCCCCGGGTGTGATGTCCGGTCCGGTTCGTGATCTTGTGAACAGAATCACGAGTGGCGTGAGACACATACTGCCACCCCCCGGAGGCGCCTGCGCAAGGGGGTCGGCGGAGCGCAAATCACGCCCTGGCCAGGGGATTTACCGCACGTCCGCCTGCCCTAAATCAGGGCGTCCCTGGGTCAGGCGGTGGCCCGGTGCAGCGCGACGATGCCGCCGGAGAGGTTGCGCCACTCCGGCGCCTGCCAGCCGGCCTCGCGGATCATGGCCGCCAGGCCGGCCTGGTCGGGCCAGGCGCGGATCGACTCGGCGAGGTAGACGTAGGCGTCCGGGGCCGACGAGACGGTGCGGGCGATCGGCGGCAGCGCCTTCATCAGGTACTCGAGGTAGACCTGCCGCCACGGGCCCCACGTCGGGTGGCTGAACTCGCAGACCACGAGGCGCCCGCCGGGGCGGGTGACCCGGCGCATCTCGGCGAGGCCCTTGACCGGGTCGACGATGTTGCGCAGCCCGAAGGAGATCGTCACCGCGTCGAACGTGTCGTCGCGGAACGGCAGCCGCGTGCCGTCGCCCGCGGTGAAGGGCAGGTGCGGCAGCGACTGCTTGCCGACGGTCAGCATCCCGAGCGAGAAGTCGCACGGCACGACGGTGGCGCCTGCGTCGGCGAACGGCTGGCTCGAGGTGCCGGTGCCCGCCGCGAGGTCGAGGACGCGGTCGCCGTACTGCGGGTCGACGGCGTCGAGCACGACCTTGCGCCAGCGGCGGTCCTGGCCGAACGACAGCACGTCGTTGGTGAGGTCGTAGCGCCGCGCGACGGTGTCGAACATGCGACGGACGTCGGCGGGCTTCTTGTCGAGCGCTGCGCGGGCCACGTCCGCACCCTACGTCGTGCGATGCGCGCCACTTCCGGCAGATCGGTGCAACCAAGAAGCCGGGCACCGCGTCATGGAGGTACCAACACCACCGGATCTACCGAAGGAACCGCCATGTCCGTCCTGCGCCGCCTCACCCTGGTCGCGTTCGTCGCCGCGCTCTGCGCCTCGATCGCGTACGGCGCCGGCGCGCTCGTGCGCGACGGACAGCTCCCGTGGGCGGAGGCCGCCGAGGGCCCCACGCTCGCCGCGGAGGAGCCGAACCCCGACGACCCGGCCGGCGGCGCGGCCGACCCGGACGCCGTACCTCCGGCCGACACGCCGGACCCGACGCCCGAGCCCGAGCCCACCCCGAAGCCGGAGCCGGAGCTGAAGCCCGGGCCGGCGCTGCTCTCCCCCGGCGACGAGGGTGACGACGTCCGCGACCTGCAGGCGCGGCTCGCGCAGATCGACTGGTTCGACGCCGACGTGACCGGCTACTACGGCGACGTGACCGAGGAGGCCGTGCGCGGCTTCCAGGCCAAGCGCGAGATCCCGGTGACCGGCGAGGTCGACCGGCGCACGCTCGACCGGCTGCACGGGATGACCACCGAGCCGACCGAGGCCGAGCTCAGCGGCACCGCGTCGGGCAACGTGCCCGGCCCGCTCGACCCGCGCTGCGAGACCGGACGCGCGCTGTGCGTCGACAAGTCCACCAACACCCTGCGCTGGGTCGTCGACGGTGAGGTCCTGAAGCTGGTCGACGTGCGGTTCGGCGGCGAGCTCACGCCGACCCGGGAGGGCGCGTTCTCGGTCACCTACAAGAGCCGCGACCACGTGTCGAGCCTCTACGACACCCCGATGCCGTTCGCGATGTTCTTCTCTGACGGGCAGGCGGTGCACTACTCGGCCGACTTCGCGGCGGTCGGCTACGCCGGCGCCTCGCACGGCTGCGTCAACGTGCGCGACTACGACGCCGTGGCGTGGCTGTTCGACCAGGTCGCCGTGGGCGACAAGGTCATCGTCTACTGGAGCTGACTACTCGTTCTCGTCCGCGGAGGCCGCCTCGGCCTGGGCGATCGCGTCGTTGAGCGCGTCGACGGACTGCTCGGCGGTGAGCCCGTTGGCGTACACGTTGAACGTCAGGCCGAGCGCCTCCGCCTGGCACTGCACCTGGAACGGCACACTCTCGGCGGGGTCGGTGCCGTCCTGGGTGGCCTGGAACATCTGGCCGCAGACGGCGTCGCCGATCCGCACCAGGTCCTGCGAGAAGCCCTGGGCGGCCAGGGTCAGCTCGGCCGGGGCGGGCGGGCCGTTCTGCAGGAAGAACGCCGAGTCCGCCTCGGTGATGGTCAGGCTCATCTGGGTCTGGACGTCGGCGTCGGCGTAGCGCGCCACCGCGGTCTCGGCCTCGAAGGCCTCGGTGAGCGTCTCCGAGCTGTAGTCGTCCGCCTCCTTGACCTGCTCAGCGGCATCGGGCCGGACCTCGCCGATCCGGACCAGGCCGCGGTCGAGCAGCTCGTCGGGGAGCAGCTCCTCCAGCGGCGGGTGCGTCGGCTCGGCCGACGCCTCGGTCGAGTCGCCGACCACCTCCGGGAGCCCGACCACGAAGCCGACGAAGCCGACGAGCACCAGGACTCCGGCAAGGATTCCGACGATGGAGGAGCGCGCGATAGGCATTCCGACATGATGCCTGCCGTCCGCCGCCGGCCCGGTACCCGGGTCGCCCGGCGGACGCGTGGAGACCGCGAGGAGGGGGCTACAGGTCGGCGCCGTCCTCCAGCCGGACGTAGTCGAGTCCGGCGGCGCCGAGGATCCGGCCGAAGTGGCCGTCGGCGATCCCGAGGCCGGCGTCGGAGTAGACCCGGTCGTGGATCGCGACGTTGCGCGCCGCCCCGATCGTGCGGGCGAAGTCGATGCCCTCGGAGATCTTCATCCACGGCGCACTGACCGGCGCGAGGAGCACGTCGACGGGCACGCCCGGTCCGGTGAGGGCGTCTCCGGGATGGAAGACCGTGGTGCCGGCGCTGTCGTCGGGACCGTCGGAGAGCGTCATCAGGTAGCCGCTGTTGTGGAACCGCGGCAGGTCGGGGTGGATCACCGCGTGCAGCTCGCCGACCGCCTCGACGCCGAAGCCGCCGACGGCCCACGCCTCCTCGGGCTGCACGACGGTCACCCGCTCGGCCACGTCGGGCGCCTCCTCGCGGATCCGCGCCGCCACCGCGCCGATCGTGAACACCGGAGCGTCCGTACGGCGCAGCCGCTCCGGGTCGTAGTGGTCGGGGTGCTCGTGCGTGATCAGGATCGCGTCGGCCCCCTCCGCCGCGTCCTCCTGGGTGAACACCCCCGGGTCCAGCACCAGCGTCGTACCGCCGTGCTCGACCCGTACGCATGCGTGTCCGAGCTTCGTCAGTCGCATGCCCTCCACGTTACTGACGAACCGGCACGGTTGGCGGGCCGACCGGCACGGTTGGCGTGCCGAGCCGTCACCCCGTGGCGTGGTGCACGAAGCACCAGCGCCAGTCCTCGCCCGGCTCGACGGATCGCATGACCGGGTGGGTCTCCTCGCGGAAGTGAGCCGTGGCGTGGCGCAGCGGGGAGGAGTCGCAGCAGCCGATCTTGCCGCAGTCGAGGCACATCCGGAGCGACACCCACTGCACGCCGGCGTCGATGCAGTCCTGGCAGACCAGGGCGCCGTCCGGGTCGCGCAGCGGCGTGCTCTCGAGGTGCTCGCACGACGCGCCCGCGGGCCGGGACCTCCGGCTGGTCTCGACGTTGGCCCGCTCCTCGTCCGCCGACTCGAGCATCGACTCCTCGATGTCGAGCATCGCGAGCACGTCGCTGACGATGTCGGACGGGACAGACCCGGTGGACCGGATCTCGAGCACCCGGGCCCGCTCCGCCTGGATCATCTCCTCGCGAACACGGGAGTAGAGCGCGCTGGGGCTCTCGACGTCGGCGGCCGTGCCGAGCCGCTCCCACGCGGCGAAGTTGCGCTGCTCGACCCGCTGCTCGATCAGCGCTCGTACGTCGTGCGGGTCGTCGAACTCCAGCTCCTTCAGCCGCTTGTTGCCGGCCTTCGACGCCTGCTGCAGAAGCGTCGCCCGGGCGAGCGCGTCGTCGGTCGGGTCCGGCGACGGCACCCGCATCCGCCGGGCGACCCAGCCGAGCGTCATGCCCTGCCCCAGCAGCGTGCCGGCGACGACGGTGAACGCGATCATCAGCAGCACCTCGCGGTGCTCGAACGACTCCGGGATGACGAACGCGGCCGCCAGCGTCACCACGCCGCGCATGCCGGCCCAGCCGATGAGGAACGTGTACTGCCACGGCGGCGGCTTGCCCGTGTCGGGGTCCGGGCCTGGCCGGATCAGCAGGTAGCGGGCCGGGAACACCCACGCCATCCGCAGTACGACGACCGCGACGAGCGTCGCGAGGCACACCGCGACGATCGTGCTCGTCGGGAGCGGGCTCTCGCGCACGTCGTCGATCAGCACCCGGGCCTGGAGCCCGATCAGCAGGAAGACCGTGTTCTCGAGGACGAACGCGATCGTGCGCCAGTTCATGCGCTCGGAGATCCGCGCCTGCGCGCTCTGGAGGATCGGCGCCTTGTGCCCGAGCAGCAGCCCGGTCACGACCACAGAGATGACGCCCGACGCATGGATCTCCTCGGCCGCCAGGTAGGCGCCGAACGGCACCACGAGCGACAGGGCGGTGTCGACCAGCGGGTCCTCCAGCCGCTTCCGCACCGCCGCGACGACGATGAACACGGCCAGACCGACGGCCACGCCACCGAGCGCCGCTACGACGAACTCGCTGCCCACCTCCCACGCGGTGATCCCCGTCCCGGCGGCCGCGATCGCCGTACGCAGACCCACCAGGGCGGTCGCGTCGTTGAGCAGCGACTCGCCCTCGAGGATCGTCACGATCCGCCGGGGCAGCCCGATCCGGCGGCCGATGGCGGTCGCCGCGACCGCGTCGGGCGGAGCCACCACGGCACCGATCGCGAAGGCTCCCGGCCAGCCGACCTCCGGAACGATCGCGTGCACGACGAGTCCGACGCCCACCGTCGTGAACGCCACCAGCCCGACCGACAGCAGCAGGATCGGCCGCCGGTTGGCGTTGAAGTCCACGAGCGACGTCGACATCGCCGCGGCGTACAGCAGCGGCGGCAGCAGCCCGAGCAGCACGACCTCGGCCTCGAGGTGGATCTCCGGCACGCCCGGCACGTACGACGCCGCCCACCCGACGATGATCAGCGGGATCGGCGCCGCCAGCCCGTAGCGCTCGGCGACGGCGGTGACGGCCAGCACGGTGACCGCGACGGCCACGAGCAGCATCGCGATCTCCATGGCCACATTCTCACCTGTGGGCGAGCGCGCGGATCCGCTCGTCCAGCCCACGCCGGTCGGCACGGGAGACGACGGCCTCGATGACCTCGATGCCGCCGTTGGGCGAGGCGAGGGCCTGCTCGAGCTCGGGCAGCGAGGTGACCTTGAGGTACGGCGTGCGGGTCGCGCCGCAGAGGGCACCGAGGTCCACGCCGTGCGGGGTGCCGAAGAGCCGCTCGAACGCGGGCGCCAGGGGCGCGGCCCCTTGCTCGAGCATCGCGAAGATCGAGCCGCCGTCGTCGTTGGGCACCACGATCGTCAGGTCCGGCCGCTGCTCCTGCGGCCCGAGCACCAGGGACGACTGATCGTGCAGGAACGTCACGTCGCCCATCAGCGCGAGCGCCCGCGTCGAGTCCGGCCGCCCGAGCGCGGCGCCGATCGCGGTGCTGATGGTGCCGTCGATCCCCGCGAGCCCGCGGTTCGCGATGATCTTGCGCCTCTCGCCCACGGTCGCCGGCCGGTGCATCAGGTCGAGGTCGCGGATCGGGCTCGACGCCCCCACCACGAGGAGGCCGCCGGCCGGCAGTGCCCGCGACACCGCCCCCGCAACGGCGTACGGCGTCAACGGCTCCTGCGCGAGCAGCGCGTCGAGCCGTCGCCCGACCTCCCGGTCGGCCTCGCGCCAGCGGTCCAGCCAGTCGGAGTCGTCGGCGCTCTCGGCCTCCGGCCGTCCGTCGAGCACGGTCGCGCCGGGCGGTCGCACCGGCCACACGCCACGCCCCGGCACGACGAGCACCTCGACGTCGCTGCGCTCGAGCAGCGCGGTCACCGGCCGGGAGAGTGTCGGGCGCCCGAACACCACGACCCGCTCGATCTCGGCGCCCAGCGGCCCGGCGAGTAGTGGGCGGTAGCAGCGCATCGCGTTGTCGCCCGTGCGTGCGCCGCTCGACGGCTCGGCCAGCAGCGGCCATCCTGCTCGCTCGGCCAGGACTCGCGAGGGTGGGCCCGCGTCGTCGCCCGCCACGACCACGGTCCGCGGGCCTCCACGCAGGCGGACAACGCCAGCCACCGCGGCGGCGCCCGCGACGCCGGCGGAGCCGGTGGATCCGGCGGAGCCGGAGGGCCCGGCGGGAGCATCGTCGATGACGCGCCGGCCGGAGCCACCGGATTGCGCGACCACAGAGCCGCGCGCGGCAAGACGCTCTGCGACCGGAGGGCCCTCCGGCGCAGCCGGAGGAGCCGGTGCAGCCGGCGTCGCGGGTGCCGCCACCTCGAGCTCTCCGGGCACCAAGGGCACATCGAGCTGCACGTTGACGTGGGTCGGCCCGTCCTCCGCCCACGGAACGTCGGCGAGGTCGTCGATGGTCGCGAGATCGTGGGTCCGCACGAGCGGCCCGAAGATCCCCACCTGGTCGGTCGTCTGGTTGGCGCCGGTCTCCCGCATCCGCGCGGGCCGGTCGGCGGTGACGACAACGACTGCGATCCCGGCGTGCGCCGCCTCGAGCACGGCGGGGTGCAGGTTGGCGACGGCCGTCCCCGACGTACACACCACGGCGGCGCGAGCACCGACCTTCGAGAGACCCAGCCCGAGGAAGCCCGCGGAGCGTTCGTCGATACGGGTGTGCAGCCGCAGCCGACCGGCCTCCGCTGCGGCCCAGGCAGCGAACCCCAGCGGCGCGTTGCGCGAACCGGGCGCCAGCACGATCTCGGTCACCCCGGCGGCCAGCAGCCGGTCGACCACGGCGGCTCCGAGCTCGACCCCGGCCACGCGCTCGCTCACCGTCGCAGGCTCTCACGCAGGGCGCGTACGGCGGCGAGGCGGGCCTCCCAGTGCTCGACCCGGTCGGGCGCGGCGGCCAGCGCCTCCGCAGCAGCCGGGTCGACCGCCGGCTGCCGGACCGGGAGAGCACCGTCGACCGGCAGCAGCGGCTCCACCGCCACGTCGTCCTCGAGCAGCGAGACGGTCGCGAGCCCGCAGGCGTAGGGCAGCTCCGGCAGCGCGGCCGCGAGCGCGACACCCGCCGCGATTCCCACCGAGGTCTCCAAGGCCGACGACACCACGACCGGCAGACCGATGTCCTCGGCGATCCGCAGGCAGGCCCGCACCCCGCCGAGCGGCTGGACCTTCAGCACCGCGACGTCGGCGGCGGCGAGGTCGCGCACCCGGTAGGGGTCCGCGGCCCGGCGGATCGACTCGTCGGCGGCGATCGGCACGTCCACGCGGCGTCGAACGGCGGCCAGTTCCTCCACCGTCGCGCACGGCTGCTCGGCGTACTCAAGACCGCTGGCGGCGCGGTCCAGCGCGACGATCGCAGCGACGGCGTCGTCGACCGACCAGGCGCCGTTGGCGTCGATGCGCACCTTCCCGCCGGCGCCGAGTGCGTCGCGGACGGCCTCGAGCCGGGCCTCGTCGTCGGCGTGCGTCTGGCCGGGCTCGGCCACCTTGACCTTGGCGGTGCGGCAGCCCGAGCCGCTGACGATCGCGTGGGCCTGCTCGGGGCCGACGGCGGGCACGGTCGCGTTGACCGGCACCCGGTCGCGCAGCGGCGCCGGCCAGTCGCCGGCCGCGGCCTCCTCCGCGCAGCGCAGCCACGGCTCGGCGACCTCGGGCGGGTACTCCAGGAAGGGGCTCCACTCGCCCCACCCGGCCACACCGTCGAGCAGCGCGACCTCGCGGACGGTGATGCCCCGGAATCGGGTCCGCATCGGGATCGAGAGCACCTTCATCGCACGAGCTCCCGCAGGGCGAGGCGGTCGGGCTTGCCGTTGGGCAGCAGCGGGATCTCGTCGAGCACGACGAGCTGGCGCGGTGCCCAGGGGCGCGGGTGGGCGTCGGCGACCCAGTCGCGGAGGTCGTCGAGGCCCGCGCTGCCGACCACGAAGGCGACCACCCGGCTCCCCCACTCCTCGTCGGGCACGCCCAGCACCTCCGCCTCCCGCACGGCCGGGTGCTGCCGCAGGCGGGCGGCCACGGCCGGGCCGGGCACGTTGAGCCCGCCGCTGACGATCACGTCGTCGACCCGCCCCAGCACCCGCAGCCGGCCGTCGTCGTCGAACCGGCCGGCGTCGGACGTCACGTACCACCCGTCGACCAGCGTCTCGCGCGTCAGCTCCGGCTGGTCGAGGTACTCGTCGAACAGTGTCGGCCCGGTGATCCGGATCCGGCCGGCCTCGCCGAGCGCCACCGCGACGCCGTCGAGCGGCACCCCGTCGTAGACGCAGCCGCCCGCGGTCTCCGCGGCGCCGTACGTCGCCACCGTGCGTACGCCGGCCGCGGCCGCCCGCTCGCGCAGGGCCGGGTCGATCGGGCCGCCGCCGAGGAGGACTGTGTGCGCGCGCCGCAGGGCGTCGGTGTCCTGGGGCGACGCGAGCATCCGTGCGAGCTGGGTCGGCACGAGCGAGACGAACCACCCCTCGTCGTCCGGCCAGCCGTCGCGCTCCAGCCAGACCGGGTCGTGCCCGGCGACCAGGGAGCGGGTGATCACCTGCACGCCGGCGACGTACGTCGGCGGCAGCGCGAGCACCCACCGGCCGGTGGCGCCGAGCCGGCGGGCGGAGAGCTCGACCGAGGCGAGCACCGCCGTGCGCCCGAGTGCGACCTCCTTCGGCGCCCCGGTCGACCCGGACGTGGCGACCACGAGCCGGACCCCGGACGGCCCGTCGAGCCAGGCCCGCACCTGGTCGACGACCTCGGGTGCGGCGTCCTGCGGGGTCCAGAAGCTCACAGGCTGAACCTACCGAGAGAAGACCTTCGTGCTCTCGGTCACCGTTGCCTGAAATCCGGTCGCGGATGTCGGCGGTCTCGGGAAGGATTCTGCGCGATGAGCACGACGACCTCGGGCGACCAGCGGGGCTTCCTCCGCCGGCTGATCCCGCCCACGCCGATGTCCAAGCGGTTGGCGACCAACTCGCTGCTGTTCTCGACCGGCGAGGGCACCTGGATGACCGGCAGCGCGGTCTTCCTGACCCAGGTCGTCGGGATGTCGGTGCCCAAGGTCGGCCTCGCTCTCACCGTGGTCGGGATCGCCGAGTTCCTGCTCGCCTACCCGGCAGGCCGACTGGTCGACCGGCTCGGCCCCAAGCGGGTCTGGGCGGTCACGACCCTGGGGCGGGCCGGTTGCTTCGTCGTGCTGCCGTTCGTCGAGGGCTTCGGCCAGTACGTCGCCGTCGGCCTGGCGTTCGCCGTCTTCGGGTCGGCCGGCTTCTCGGCCTACCAGGCCTACGTCCTCGACGTGCTCCCCCGGAAGGAGCGGGTCGAGACCCAGGCCTACATGTACTCGGCGCTCAACGTCGGCTTCACCCTCGGGGCGCTCATCGGCGGCATCGCCCTGGCCTTCGACAGCCTCACCGTCATCCGGTGGACGCCGGGGTTCGCGGCCGGGCTGGTGCTGGTCAACGCGTGGTGGATCTCGCTGCTGCCCAAGGCCCCGCACGACCTCCGGGTCGCCAGCGGCGAGGCGCGGGTCAGGCCGTCCGGCCCGGGCCCGATCCGCAACGTCGGCTGGATCCTGGTCTCCTTCTTCGGCGGCACGCTGTGGACCAACCAGGTGCTGCTCAACGTGGTGATCCCGCTGTGGCTGGTCGACTACACCGACGCACCCTGGGGCCTGCTCGCCTGGCTGTTCGGCACCAACACCGTGTTGTGCATCTTCCTGCCGGCCTACACCTCGAAGGGCGTCCGCAACGTGCGCGACGCGATGCGCTACGTCTGGATCTCGACCGCGTTCTTCGTCGGCTCCTGCCTGATCACGGCGGTGACCCACTCGACGGAAGGCCTGCTGACGATCGCCCTGGTCTGGCTCGGGCACGTGACGGTGACCGGCGCGGAGCTCGCGATCTCCGGCGCCAGCTGGGCGTTCGAGGCCGAGCTCATGGACCCGCGCCGCCGCGGTGAGTACCAGGGTGTCCAGGAGGTCAGCAAGCAGCTCGGCTCGATCTGGGCCCCGGCCCTGTTCACGCTCCTCGTGGTGTCGTGGGGAGGCGAGGGCTGGCTGGTCATCGCCGGCATCATCCTCGTGGCCACGGTCGCGATGGGCCCGTCGGTCGCACTGGCCGAGCGATTCCGCGACCAGCACTTCGCCGACCAGATGGACGACGGCGTACCCGAGCCGACCCCGGAGGAGGGCTACACGCCGCCGGTGCCGGTCGACCCGCTCGAGCCGGCGTGACCGGGCGGCGGAAGGATTCTCCACGATGAGCACGACGACCTCGGGTGACCAGCGGGGCTTCCTTCGCCGGCTGATCCCACCCACCGGGCTGTCCCGCCGCCTCGCGACGCAGTCGGCGCTGTTCGCGACCGGCGAGAGCACGTTCATGACGGGCAGCGCGGTCTTCCTGACCCAGGTGGTCGGGATGTCGCCCGGCAAGGTCGGGATCGCGCTCACGATCATGGGCGTGGCGGAGTTCCTGTTCGCCTATCCCGCCGGCCGGGTCGTCGACCGCTTCGGCCCACGCCGGATGTGGGCGCTGTCGACCGTCGGGCGGGCGGCGGCGTTCCTGGCCCTGCCGTTCGTCGAGGGCTTCGGCGCCTACGTCGGCGTCGCCATCGTCTTCGCGATCTTCGGCTCGATCGGCGAGTCCAGCCATCAGGCCTACGTCTACGACGTCCTTCCCCGCGGCGAGCGGGTCGAGACGCAGGCCTACATGTACTCCTCGCTCAACGTCGGCCACACCCTCGGCGCGGGGATCGGCGGCCTCGCGCTCGCCACGGGGAGCCTCGACGTCATCCAGTGGACCCCGGTCTTCGCCGCCGCGATGATGCTGGCCAACGCCTTCTGGATCAGCCGGCTCCCCGCCGCCCCCCACGACCTGCGCGCGGCCAGCGGTGAGCGGCGGACGCGTCCGACCGGCCCCGGGCCGCTCCGCAACCCGGGCTGGATCCTGACCACGTTCTTCATGGGCGTGCTCTGGACCAACCAGACCCTGCTCCAGGTCGTGATCCCGCTGTGGCTCGTGGTGGCGACCGACGCGCCCGACGTGCTGCTGGCGTGGCTCTTCGGCACCAACACCGTGCTGTGCATCTTCCTGCCGGCGTACACCTCGAGTGGCGTGCGCACGATCAACGACGCCCTGCGCTACACCTACGTCTCCTCGGCGTTCTTCATCGTCTCGTGCGTGATCACGATGATCACCCACTCGACGGTCGGCCTGATCACGGTCCTGCTGGTGTGGCTCGGCCACGTGACGGTGACCGGCGCGGAGCTGGCGATCTCCGGCGCAAGCTGGTCGTTCGAGGCCGAGCTGTCCGACCCCGACCGCCGTGGTGAGTACCAGGGTGTGCAGCAGGTGAGCGGCGCGCTCGGCTTCCAGTGGGCTCCGGCGCTGTACACGTTCCTCGCCTTCAGCTGGCACGGCGGCGAGGGCTGGCTGGTGATCGCCGCGATCATCGTCGCAGCGACGATCGGCATCCGCCCGTCGGTGCGCCTGGCCGAGCGGTTCCGCGACCAGCACTTCCCGGAGGCGGCGGACGAGACCCCGACCGAGCCGCGCGTGGTCATGCCCACGCCCGACCAGGCCGGCCCGACGCCCGACCCGCTCGAACCCGCATGACCGGGCGGCTCCTGCGCCTCCTCGGCCCCACGCCCCTCGTCCGGCGGCTCTCGGAGCAGTCGATCCTGTCGGCGTTCGGCGACGGCGTCTTCCTCACGGGCAGCGCGGTGTTCTTCACCCAGATCGTGGGGTTGTCCGCGGCCCAGGTCGGACTGGGCCTGACGATCGCGGGCGTCGCCACCTTCCTCGTCGCGGTGCCGCTCGGCAAGCTCAGCGACAGGTACGGCGCCAAGCGCGTCTGGGTCGTCTCGTCGGCGCTCGAGGCGCTGCTGTACGTCGCCTGGCTCGCGGTCGGCGGGATGCTCACGTTCGTCGCGATGCTGATCGTCCTCGAGGTCGTGATCTCCAGCAGCCGCTCGGCGCGCAACGCCTACCGGTTCGACATCTTCCCGCGGGAGGAGCGGGTCTCCTCCAACGCCTACTTCCGCGCCGCCCGCAACGTCGGCTACACGCTCGGCGCACTGCTCGCGGGTGTCGCGCTGGCGTTCGACAACGACGCCCTCATCCGGCTCGTCCCGGTGGTGACTGCGGTCCTGCTCCTGCTCAACGCGCTGCTCATCTCCCGCCTGCCGACCGTCGCCCACCACGTGGAGGAGCAGCCGCTCGCCGAGGCGCTCGAGGAGGCCGGGTCGCGGCGCAGCGCGCTGCGCAACCGGGGCTACCTCGCCACCGCGATCCTCGGCGGTGTGCTCGGCACCCACCAGGTGCTCCTCAACGTCGTGATCCCGCTGTGGCTGGTCGACGAGACCGACGCGCCACGGGTGCTGATCGCCTGGCTCTTCGGCACCAACACACTCATGGCGGTCTTCCTGCAGGTCGCCGCGGCACGGGGCATCGTCACCGTGGCCGACTCGCTGCGAGCGCAGCGGCGGGGTGCCTACTTCTTCCTGCTGTCCTGCGGGATCGTCGCGGTCACCCACGACACCGTCGGCTGGGTCACCATCGCGCTCGTCTGGATCGGCCACGTCACCGTGACCGGCGCCGAGCTGTTCCAGTCCGCCGGCGAGTGGGGCCTCCAGGCCGAGCTCTCCGACCCCGATCGACGCGGCGAGTACCAAGGGGTCTCCCAGCTCGGCTACACCGTCGGCACGGTGTGGGCGCCCGCGGCCTACACCTTCCTCGCGATGGAGTGGGGCACCGAGGGCTGGATCGTCATCGCCGCGATCATCGTGCTCGCCACCGTCCTCATCCATCCGGCAGCGAGAGCCGCCGAGCGGCACCTGGAGCGCGAGGGCATCACGCAGCCTGCTTAGATCGCTGCACCATGGCAACACCCGCACACTGGCTCGCCGGAGCCCGCCCCCGCACCCTGCCCGCGGCCGTCGCGCCCGTGCTCGCCGGCACCGGCGTCGCCGTCCACGTCGACGAGGCGGTCTGGTGGAAGGCGCTGTTGGCGCTCGTCGTGAGCCTCGCGCTCCAGGTCGGCGTCAACTACGCCAACGACTACTCCGACGGCATCCGCGGCACCGACGCCGACCGCGTCGGCCCACTCCGGCTGGTCGGCTCGGGGCTCGCCTCGCCCGCCGCGGTGAAGCGGGCCGCGTTCCTGGCCTTCGGGGTCGCGGGCGTGGCCGGGCTGGTGCTCGCGGCCACCACCGCGTGGTGGCTGCTCGCGGTCGGCGCCGTCAGCGTGGTTGCCGCCTGGTTCTACACCGGGGGCTCGAAGCCCTACGGCTACCTCGGCCTCGGCGAGGTCATGGTGTTCGTGTTCTTCGGGCTCGTCGCGGTGGTCGGCACGACGTACGTCCAGACC
Organism: Nocardioides thalensis; assembly: GCF_013410655.1. Taxonomy (NCBI): domain Bacteria; kingdom Bacillati; phylum Actinomycetota; class Actinomycetes; order Propionibacteriales; family Nocardioidaceae; genus Nocardioides; species Nocardioides thalensis. The sequence goes on along the minus strand of NZ_JACCFP010000001.1, from coordinate 237,955 downwards.
GAGGAGTGGTCCGACGGCGGTGTCCCCGCCCTGCTCGCGGGAGTCGGCGTGGGGTCGATCGCGTGCGCCATCCTCGTCGCCAACAACCTGCGCGACATCCCCACCGACCGCGTCGCCGGCAAGATGACGCTCGCGGTCCGGCTCGGCGACCGGCTCACGCGCTGGTGGTACGCCGCGCTGCTGGTCCTCGCCGTCGCCGCGCTGGTGGCCCTCGCCTGCTGCACGACGTGGTGGGCGCTCCTCGGCCTGGTGCTCGCGCTGCCGGCCGTGCCGGCCGCGCGCATCGTGCTCGGCGGGGCCGGCGGCCCGGGCCTGATCCCGGTCCTCCAGAAGACCGGCGTGGCCGAGCTCTTGTGGGCGGCCGGCGCCGCGGCCGGACTGGTCATCGGCCGCTGACCGACGGTCAGTCGGTGTCCTCCTTGGACCGGCTCTCCTCGAGCTTGTCCGCCACCTTGCCTGCCCGTCCCTCGACCTTCACTGCGAACGCCTCGCGCTGCCGCTCGAGCAGGAAGTACGACGCGATCCCGCTGATCACGAACGCGATGACGATCACCCACAGCAGGGTGACCGAGTCGGCAACGAGGAACCAGATGCCGAACACGATCGCGAACGAACCGACGAACAGACCGAGCCGCAGCAAGGTGTAGATCCAGAACTCCTTCACCTCGCCAGGGTAGGCGAGCGAGCGAGCCGGCGGCGAAGCCGCCAGGTGTTCCCGGCAGGTGTTCCCGATTCGTGACCCCGGATCGGTCCGCGGGCTTTCCGGGCGACCTACATTGGAGGGGTGCTGAAGTTCTTCATCGTGATCGCGGTGTTCGCCGCCGTCACCTACCTGGTGACGCGGATGCTTCAGGAGCGCGGCGAGGGCGGCGGCCCCGCCGTACGGCGCCGCCCGCAGCGACCCTCGCAGCCGCCGCGCCCGATCGCGCCCGACGACGACATGGACTTCCTGCGCGACCTCGACCGCAAGCGCCGGCACCCGACGGATCCCGACGAAAGCTGATCGGTCTCGATACGTCCTCGCCTAGCGGCTCGGACTACTCGACCACCGATGGTCGACGACGGGGCGCTCGACGGCGTAGGAGTGCTGGCTGGAGTTGCCGGCGAAGAAGTTCACGCCGATGAAGTTGAACCACAGGGTCGCCAGGCCCACCAGGGCGAGGATCGCGGCGTTGCGGCCCTTCCACCCGGCGGTCGCTCGCGCGTGGAGGTAGCCGGCGTAGACCACCCAGGTGATGAACGCCCACACCTCCTTCGGGTCCCAGTTCCAGTAGCGCGACCAGGCCTCGTGGGCCCAGATCGGGCCGGTGATCAGCACCGCGAACGTCCACACCGGGAACGCGAACGCGTGCACCCGGTAGGCGAGCTTGTCGAGCGCGTCGAGCGTCGGCACCCGGCCGAGCCAGCCGGCCAGCTCCTCGCCCTCGCCGAGGCGGCTCTCGGCGCGCTTCTTCACCAGGTAGACGACCGAGGCGATGCCGCCGATCGTGAACGCGCCGGTGGCGATGATGGCGGAGACGACGTGGATGACGAGCCAGTAGGACTGGAGCGAGTCCATCAGCGGCGCGACCGGCTTGTAGAGCCAGATCACCGCGACCATCAGCGTGGTCAGGACGAAGCCGACGACGAGGGGCGCCATCCAGTGGAGCCGGAACCGCTTGTAGAGCACGAGGTACATCAGGGACACGACGAACGTGCCCGAGATCGTGAACTCGTACATGTTGCCCCAGGGCACCCGGTTGGGCGACGCGGCCATCCCGCGGCCCACGAGGGCGATCAGGTGGGCACCCGCGGCGATCACCGTCAGCAGCAGGCCCACCCGGCCGAGGAACTCGGCACGCTCGGAGTCGGTACGGCGACCGCCCTCGCCGTCGGTGGTTGAGGTGCGAGGCGCCCCAGCGCCGAGCCTCGAAACCTCCGACGTGTCGGCGCCGACCAGCGCCTCCTCCGGGAGGGCCACCGCCTTCGGCTTCCGCAGCGAGGCCCACTCCGCCAGGTGGACCAGCAGCGCGAGGAAGTACACGATCCCCGCAGCGCCGATCGCCTGGTTGCTCAGCGTCTCCCACGCCTCGTTGCTCATGCCTGGCTCACCTGTTCCTCCTGCAAACGCCTCACGATGTCCGCGACGACCTCGCCGACCTCGTCGTTGCCCGAGCGGTCCAGGACCGCCACCTCGACGAGCGTCCGCCCCATGGTGGCACCCTCGTCCGCACTGCCCTCGCCCGCGGGCCCCGACGGCACGGTGCGCGCCCGCACCCACACCCGGCGCGGCCGGATGAACAGCGACCCGCACAGCCCGATCAGCGCCAGCACGACGCCGACGAGAGCGACCTCCTTGCCGGGGGTCTGGCTGATCTGGACCCGTACCCACGGCTGGACGCTCTCGAACTCCACGCTGCCCAGGCCCGGGATCTTCTTCCGCTCCCCCAGCCGGAGGTCGAGCCGCACCGGCTTGCCGTCGTCGTCGGTGACCTGGGTGGCGCTGTCCTTGTCGAGCACGTAGACCGACTGCGCCGCTCCGTCGTCCAGCCCGAGGTCGCCGCTGTAGACGAGCATCGAGACCAGGGGGAAGAGGTCGTCGGGGAAGACCGAGACCGGGTTGCCGTCGACCATCTCGAACGTCGGGTAGAGCAGGCCGTCGAGGCCGATCTGCTCGGGCTGCGCCGCCGGGGCCTTGATCACGCCGTACGACACGAAGCTGGCGTCCTGCGGCAGGAAGACCGTCGGCCCGCTGTAGGCGACGTTGCCCTCCCCGTCGCGCACCGTGATCACCGGTGCGTAGCCGTGGCCGATGAGGAAGACGTCGGTGTCGCCGATCGACAGCGGGTGGTTGACCCGGAGGTCGTACTGCTTCTCCTCGCCGTCCTTGCCCTGGTGATAGCTCACGTCGGCCGAGAACCCCTGCGCGGTGCCGGCGTTGGGCCCTTCCCGCAGCCAGGTGGCGTCGAAGTCCTCGACGGTGAACCCGAACTCGTCGAGCTGGTCGGGGGTGAACAGGCCGCCGGGGTCGAAGTCGTCGTACTGCGTGAGCGTGTTGCTGAAGACGCCGCACTTCGCGCAGTCGTCGTTCGCCTGCACGATGATCACGCCGCCCTGGTAGCCGAACAGGCCGCCGATCGCGAAGCCGGCCAGCACGACCAGCACGGACAGGTGGAACACCAGGTTGCCGACCTCGCGGAGCCGGCCGCGCTCGCCGCCCACGAAGTCGTCGCCGGCGGCCGTACGGCGGAGCCGGTGCCTGCGTCCGAGCACCTCCCTCGCCCGCTCCAGCACGATCTCGGGCGCGAGGTCGGTCTCGTAGGACGTCGCGTCCGGCATCCGCTGCAGGTTGCGCGGCGCCGCGGGCGGCTCGGCACGGAACGCCTTCAGGTAGACGAGGGTGCGCGGGATGATGCAGCCCACCAGCGACACCACGAGCAGCAAATAGATCGCGGAGAACCACACCGAGTCGTAGACCGAGAACAGGTCGAGCTTCTCGTAGATCGGCGTGAGGTCGGGGTGCTCGTCCTTCCACCGCGAGACCGCGAGCGAGTCGACGCCGCTCTGCGGGATGACCGAGCCGGGCACCGCAGCGAGCGCGAGCAGGAGGAGCAGCACCAGCGCAGTGCGCATCGAGGTGACCTGGCGCCAGGTCCAGCGCAGCAGCTCGCGGGCGGTCAGCTCCCCCGGCTTCCGACCGGTGGTTGAGGTGCGAGGCGCCCTAGCGCCGAGCCTCGAAACCTCCGGCTCGTCGGACTTGCTCACACCGACACCTCGAAGGTGGAGACGAGGTGCCGCTGCACCCACTGCACCAGGTGGTCCCAGGAGCCGGTGAGCATAAGGACGCCGACGATCACGAGCATCGCGCCGCCGATCCGCATCACCCACACCTGGTGCTTGCGCACCCACTTCAGCGCGCCGAGGGTGCGCTCGTAGGCGACCGCCGCGACCACGAACGGCAGCCCGAGGCCGATGGCGTAGCAGAGGGCGAGCAGGCCACCCCGCGCCGCCGTGCCGCCGTCGGCGTAGGTCAGGTTGATGATGACGCCGAACGTCGGGCCGATGCAGGGAGTCCAGCCGATCGCGAACAGCGCGCCGAGCAGCGGCGCGGCCGCGACCCCCACGGCCGGCACCTTGTGCACCCGCCACTCGCGCTGCAGCCACGGCACGACGCCGGCGAAGACGAGCCCGAGCACGACCAGGCCCGCCCCGAGGACGATCGTCAGGGTGTCCTGCCACTGCTGTAGCTCGCCGGCGAGCCCGCCGAACGCCGTACCGGCGAACACGAAGACGACCGCGAAGCCGAGCACGAACAGCAGCGACCCGGCCAGCATCCGGCCGCGCTTTCGAGCGGCCACACCCGAGGCGAGGTCCGCGCCCGAGAGCCCGGTGGCATAGGAGAGGTAGCCCGGCAGCAGCGGGATCACGCAGGGGGAGAAGAAGGACACCAGACCGGCGACGACGGCGACCGGGATCGCGAGCGCGAGCGAGCCGGCGGCCGCCTGGGTCTCGAACCACTCACCCATCAGCGCTCTCTTCGGCGACCAGTTCCTCGACGAGCGCGGTGAGGGTCGTCTTCGACGGCACCGGGCCGTTGATCAGCGCGGCGACCCGGCCCTCGCGGTCGAGCACCAGCGTCGCCGGCGGGGAGTAGGGCTCGTAGGACCCGAAGCGCGCGAGGGTCTCGCTGCCGGGGTCGTAGATCGACGGGTAGTCGACGCCGCGGCTGCGCTCGAACGCCTCCGCGGTCGCGGTCGACAGGTCCCGGATGTTGATGCCGACGAACTCGGTGTCCTTCTGCGGCAGCTCGCTCTCGGCCTCGACGAGCATCGGCATCTCCTTGATGCACGGCCCGCAGTTGGACCACCACATGTTGACGACGACGACCTGCCCGCGCAGGTCGGCGAGGTCGAGGTGGTCGCCCTGCACCGTCTCGCCGCTGATCTCCACCGGGTCCTCGCGGTCGGCCGCGTCCACCTCGATCACCCGGCCGTCGCCCGGCACGTAGTCGAGGTCGCCGGTGCCCGAGACGTCGGAGCAGCCGGTCAGGGCCCCGAGCAGCAGGGCGCCGACCAGCACGCGGAGACGAGCGGAGGAGCTCAGTTTCGCTTCCCCTCGGGCTTGACCTCTTCGGGGGCGTCGCCCGCCGAGAACGGCGCGCCCCGGTCGCCCTTCGGCACCAGGTCGATCGCGGGCTCGGAGTAGGACACCTGCGCGACCCGGTCACCCACGAAGTGGAGCGAGGTCACCGAGCACAGCGTGCACTGCCGCTTGCGCGGGTCGTGGAGGAACGACCGGCCCTCGACGTGAAGCCGCGTGGTCCAGATCGGGAGCTGGTGGCTCACGAGCACGCCCTCGTGGCCCGCCGCGGCGCGGCGTACGTCGTGGACGGCGGCCATCATCCGCGCCACGATCTCCTTGTAGGGCTCGCCCCACGACGGCTTGAACGGGTTGTAGAGGTGGCGCCACAGCAGCGGGTTGCGCAGCGCGTTGCGGCCCTTGCCGAACTGGTGGCCCTCGAAGACGTTGGTCGACTCGAGCACCCGCTCCTCGAGGTCGACGGTGAGGCCGAGCTTGTCGGCGAGCGGCGCGGCGGTCTCCTGCGCGCGCTCGAGCGGCGAGGAGCGCAGCACCGTGACGTCACGCTGCGAGAGCGCCTCGGCGGCCTTGAGCGCCATCTGCTTGCCGAGGTCGGAGAGGTGGAACCCGTCGCGGCGGCCGTAGAGCACACCTTCAGGGTTGTGGACCTCGCCGTGGCGGACCAGGTGGACGACGGTGTCGGGTGTGGCCATCAGTTGCCTCCAGCGGCGGCTGCCGCGCGCGCGGCGTCGGGCAGGGCGTCGAGCACGGCCTGCACCGCGCGGTCGTCGTGGGCGGCGGAGAGGAACCACGCCTCGTAGGCCGACGGGGGCAGGTGCACGCCGCGGTCGAGCATGGCGTGGAAGAACGCGCCGTAGGCGGCCGAGTCGGTGCGCTGCGCCTCGGCGTAGTCGGTGACCGGCCGGTCGGTGAGGAACACGGAGAACATCGAGCCGGTGGACTGGATGACGTGGGGTACGCCGGCCGCGGCGAACGCGTCGGCGACCGCGGGCCGCAGGGTGTCGGCGACGGCCCCGAGGTGGGCGTAGACCTCGTCGGTCGCGAGCCGCAGCGTGGCCAGGCCGGCCGCGGTGGCGATCGGGTTCCCGGAGAGGGTGCCGGCCTGGTAGACGGGACCCTCGGGCGCGAGGTGGTGCATCACGTCGGCGCGGCCGCCGAACGCTGCCGCCGGGAGGCCGCCGCCCATCACCTTGCCGAACGTCATGAGGTCGGGCGTCCAGCCCTCGACCGCGCCGTCGGTGCCCCACTGGCCGCTGCGCGACACCCGGAAGCCGGTCATCACCTCGTCGCTGATGAAGAGCGCACCGTGGGCGCGGCAGGTCTCCGCCAGGAACTGGTTGAACCCAGGAGCCGGCGGGACGACGCCCATGTTGCCCGGCGCCGCCTCCGTGATCAGGCAGGCGATCCGGTCGCCGTGCTCGGCGAACGCGGCCGCGACCGCCTCGCGGTCGTTGTAGGGCAGCACCAGCGTCAGCTCCGTCGACGAGGCGGGGACGCCGGGCGTGCCGGGGATCGAGAACGTGGTCAGCCCGGAGCCCGCGGCCGCGAGCAAGGAGTCGACGTGGCCGTGGTAGCAACCGGCGAACTTCACGACCACGTCGCGGCCGGTGAAGCCGCGGGCGAGCCGGATCGCCGACATCGTCGCCTCGGTGCCCGACGAGACCAGCCGGAGCCGCTCGACCGGCGTCCGGGCAACGATCTCCTCGACCAGCGTGACCTCGCCCTCGGTGGGCGTGCCGTACGACGTGCCGCGGGCCACCGCCGCCTGGACGGCCGCCACCACCTCCGGGTGGGCGTGACCCAGGAGCATCGGCCCCCACGAGCACACCAGGTCGACGTACTCGTTGCCGTCGACGTCGGTCAGCCAGGCCCCGTGCGCCGAGGTGATGAAGCGCGGGGTGCCGCCCACCGCGTTGAACGCGCGGACCGGCGAGTTGACCCCGCCCGGCGTCACCGCGCGCGCCCGGTCGAACAGGGCGTCCGAGGCGGTCGTGCTGCGGGCGGTCGGAGCGGTCGTCACCGACTCATTGTCGCCGATGGGCCCGAGGAACCCACATCCGGGCCGGGGTCGTCGATAGGGCATCGTCGGGTCGCGGCGCTGGAGGCGCGCCGTGAGCGGGCCCACAGACATGTGACACCCGTAACTCCCCTGTGCCACCATTCGTTGTAGGCGAGTCTGGTCGCGCGGGAGGCGTGGCGGCCGGCGACGAGCGGGCCTCGAGGGATGGCCTGCGCAAAGAGTTCGGCCCGGCCAGGCCAGGGGGAGAGAGACACACCATGTCGACAAAGCGTCTTGGGAAGGTTCAGCGCGCAGCGACCATCGTGCCGCTGGCGCTGCTTTCCATCGCCTGGACCGCCAGCGTCTACGGCATCGGCGGCGTCACGGCGCCCATCTCCGCGGCCGAGGAGCCGGTCGACGACACGATCAGCGTGCCGACCGACGAGATGGACGAGCCCGCGAGCGTCACGAACCCCAACCCCGGCTCGGTCCGGGGTGGCGAGATCGTCAACGCGGCGTCCACCAACGACATCCCCTCCTCCGCGCTCGCCGCCTACCAGCGCGCCGAGACGGTGATCAACGCCGCCGACAAGTCGTGCAACGTGACCTGGCAGCTGATCGCCGCGATCGGCCGCGTGGAGTCCAACCACGGTCGCTCCGGCGGCAACGTCCTCGACGACGACGGCGTCGCGCGCCCGGGCCTCTACGGCAACCCGCTCAACGGCACCAAGGGCACCACGGCGATCTCCGACACCGACGCCGGCCAGCTCGACGAGGACACCCGTTGGGACCGCGCGGTCGGCCCGATGCAGTTCATCCCCTCGACCTGGCAGGTCGTGGGCGTCGACGCCGACAACGACTCCGAGCGCAACCCGCAGGACATCGACGACGCGGCCCTCGCCAGCGCCGTCTACCTCTGCTCGGGTGACGACGACCTGTCGACCCTGACCGGCCAGCGCTCCGCGGTCTACCGCTACAACCACAGCCAGACCTACGTCGACCTCGTGCTCTCCATCATGGAGGCCTACCTCGAGGGCGACTTCCAGACGATCCCCGACAACACGATGGCCGGGGACTACATCTACCCCGACCTCCCCGACTACGGCGACTACTACGGCGGCGGCGGGGGCGGGTCCTCCGACGACAACAACGAGGAGTTCGAGGGCGAGGGCGACAACGGCGGCGGCGACGGCATCGACCCGGACGGCGACTCCGATGGCGAGAACCCCGACGGCGAGAACCCCGACGGGGAGAACCCCGACGGCGAGGACCCCGACGGCGACAACGGCGGTGGCGGCGGCGGCCTGCTCGACCCGGACAACAACAACGCGCCCGACACCGGCACCGACCTCGACGAGCCGATCGAGAACCTCGTCGACGGCCTGCTCGGCCCGCTCGACGCCACCCTGGTCAACGTCTCGTGCACACTGGCCTACCCGCTGAACGCCGAGATGCGACAGAAGTGCATCGCGTCCTACCAGTGATGCCCACCAGCTGAGCGAGCTCTCCGCTCGACACGCTCGACCCCGGACCCACCCCCCTAGGTTCCGGGGTCGAGACCTTTTTCGGGGTCGGGCGGAGGACCGAGGTGGCGGCGCTCAGCGCAGCAAGCGGGCCGCCTCGACGGCCCAGTAGGTGAGGATCACGTCGGCGCCGGCGCGACGGATCGCGGTGAGGGTCTCGAGGATCGCGGGCTCGCGGTCGATCCAGCCGTTCGCGGCGGCGGCCTCGACCATGGCGTACTCCCCCGAGACGTTGTAGGCGGCGACGGGCACGTCGACCGCGTCGCGGACCTGCCGGATCACGTCGAGATAGGCGAGCGCCGGCTTCACCATCACGATGTCGGCGCCCTGCTCGACCTCGAGCAGCGACTCACGCACGCCCTCGACCGCGTTGGCGTAGTCCTGCTGGTAGGTACGACGGTCGCCCTGGAGGCTGGAGTCGACGGCCTCGCGGAACGGCCCGAAGAAGGCCGAGGCGTACTTCGCGCCGTACGCCAGGATCCCGGTGTCGGTGTGCCCGGTCGCGTCCAGCGCGTCGCGGATCACCGCGACCTGGCCGTCCATCATGCCGCTGGGGCCGACCATGTCGACACCCGCCGCGGCCTGCACGACGGCCATGGCGGCGTACCGCTCCAGCGTCGCGTCGTTGTCGACCTCGCCGTCCTCGCGGAGTACCCCGCAGTGGCCGTGGTCGGTGAACTCGTCGAGGCACAGGTCGCTCATGACGACGACCGCGTCGCCGACCTCGGCCTTCACGTCGGCGATCGCGACGTTGAGGATGCCCTCGGGGTCGGTGCCCGCGGAGCCGATCGAGTCCTTGGTCTCCGGGATGCCGAAGAGCATCACGCCCTTGACCCCGGCCTCGGCGGCCTCGACGACCGCCTTGCGCAGCGTGTCGCGGGTGTGCTGCACGACGCCCGGCATCGACCCGATCGGCAGTGGCGCGTCGATGCCCTCCCTCACGAACGCGGGAAGCACCAGCTGCTCGGGCCGCAGCGCCGTCTCGGACACCATCGCCCGGATCGCCGGCGTACGGCGCAGCCTCCGCGGTCGGATCACGGGCCGCTCGAACTCGCTCATGCGCCGATTCTCCCCCACCGCCGAATCACCCTCCATGGTTGGCCGAATCGCCCTCCATGGTTCGCCGAGTTGCCCCTCATGGTCCTTCGAATCACCCGTCATGGTTCGTCGAAGCGGGCCTCGTGGTTCGCCGTGTGGTCATCGCTGATGGCGCGCGTCCTGCGGTCGGCGTACCCCAAGCCACGGCATGACCATCAGGGTCGATTCGGCGAACCATCGCGGCTGATTCGACCGACCACGACGGCCGATTCGGCTCACTCGGCCTTGCGGCGGCGCCCCGACGGCTTGCGGTCCGACGGCTTGGTGACCGGCTCGCCGGCCTCCAACAGGGCGGCGCGGCGGGCGGCGCCGAAGCCGGCGAGGGCGTCGGCGAGGACCTCGACGTCGGGCTTGTCGGCCATGACGTCGACCCGCAGGCCGTGCTCCTCGGCGGTCTTGGCCGTGGCGGGGCCGATCACCGCGATGACCGTCGACGGGTGCGGCTTGCCGGCGATGCCGACGAGGTTGCGCACGGTCGAGGAGGAGGTGAAGACGACCGCGTCGAACTTGCCCGTCTTGATCGCGTCGCGGGTCGGCGCCGGCGGCGGCGCGGCCCGGACGGTGCGGTAGGCGGTGACGTCGTCGCACTCCCAGCCGAGGTCGATCAGGCCCGCGACCAGGTTCTCGGTCGCGATGTCGGCACGGGGCAGGAAGACCCGGTTGATGGGGTCGAGGACGTCGTCGTACTCGGGCCAGACCTCGAGCAGGCCGGCGGCGGACTGCGACTCGGCGGGCGGCACCAGGTCGGGCCGCAGGCCCCACTCGAGCAGCGACGCGGCGGTCTTGTCGCCGACGGCGGCGATCTTGAGGCCGGAGAACGCGCGGGCGTCGAGGCCGTACTCCTCGAACTTCTCGCGTACGGCGCGGACCGCGTTGACCGACGTGAACGCGATCCACTCGTAGCGGCCCTCGACGAGGCCGCGCACGGCCTTGTCCATCTGCTGCGGGTTGCGCGGCGGCTCGACCGAGATGGTCGGGACCTCCTCCGGCACGCCGCCGAAGTGGCGCAGCCGGTTGGAGAGCGAGGCCGACTGCTCCTTGGTGCGGGGCACCAGGACCCGCCAGCCGAAGAGCGGCTTGGTCTCGAACCACGACAGCGTCTCGCGCAGGTCGACGACCTTGCCGATCACGGTCACGGCCGGCGGCGACACGCGCTGGGCGCGCGCGTCGGCGGCGATGTTCTCCAGGGTGGAGGTGACCGTGCGCTGCTCGGTGGTCGTGCCGACCTGGGTCATCGCGACCGGCGTCTGCGGCGAGCGGCCGGTCTCGATCAGCTGCTGGGCGATCTCGCCGATCTGGCCGACCGCGGAGAGCAGGACCAGGGTCGGGGTGTCGCAGTAGCGGCTCCAGTCGACCTTCTCGCCGCAGGTCACGACGGCGACCTCGCGGTGGTCCTTGGTGGTGAGCGGGATGCCGGCGTACGCCGGGACCGCGCCGACCGAGGAGACGCCGGGGACGACCTCGAAGGAGATGCCGGCCTTGGCGACGGCCTGCGCCTCCTCGGGCCCGGAGGCGTAGAGGAACGGGTCGCCGGCGAGCAGCCGCACGACGCGGGCGTGCTTCTTCGCGTAGCGGACCACCACCTTCGCGCGGGCGGCGTGGGTGAGCGGCTGGCCGTCCTCGCCGAAGCCGCCGTCGACGACCTCGAAGCCGGCCTCGGCGCTCGCCTCGTCACCGGTGGTGCCGCGCACCACCCGGATCAGGTCGGCGTGCTCGGGCGCCTCGGTGATGATCACCGAGGCCTCCTCGATGAGGCGCAGGGCCCGCACGGTGAGCAGGTCGGGGTCGCCGGGGCCGGTGCCGACGAACGCCACACCCCCGGCGGTGGTCGAGGGAGCGGTGTTGGGGGCAGCCTGGGCTGTCTTGCGCGTCATGCGTTGTGCACCTCTGCAGATCCTGCTTCGTGGGCGGGGTCAGGGGAAGGGTTCGGGGGCGTGGCCGGGTCGTGCGGGTCGGTCTCGTCGAGGCGTCCGGCACCCTCGGCGAGCATCTCCTCGGCGAGCGAGGCGCCGAGGGCGACCGCAGCGTCCTCCCAGCGCTGCGGGTCGTCGGTGGCGAGCGGCGCCGACGCGGAGCGTCGGACGGACAGGGAGCCGTCGGTGGAGAGGACCACGACGCGGAGCCACAGCTCCGGTCCCTCCTCCCCCTCGGCGATGTCGGCGAGGGCGCCGATCGGCGCGGAGCAGCCGCCCTCCAGGGTCGCGAGCGCGGAGCGCTCGGCGGCCACGGCCGCGCGGGTCGGTACGTCGTCGACGGCCGCGAGCGCCTCGACGAGCGCGTCGTCGGCGCGGCACTCGACCGCGAGCGCGCCCTGGCCGGGCGCGGGCAGCATCTGGAGCGGGTCGAGGACCTCGGTGACCACGTCGAGACGGTCGATGCGGGCGAGACCGGCGCGCGCGAGCACGACCGCGTCGAGCTCGCCGGAGGTCACCTTGCCGAGACGGGTGTCGACGTTGCCGCGCACCCCGACCACGTCGACGCCGAGCCCGAGCGCGTGCAGCTGCGCCGCACGACGCGGCGAGCCGGTGCCGACCGTGCTGCCGGCCGGGAGCTCGCCGAGGGTGAGGCCGTCGCGGGCCACGACGACGTCGCGCGGGTCCTCGCGCGGAGGTACGGCGGCCAGCGCGATGCCCTCGGCCGGGAGGGTGGGCAGGTCCTTGAGCGAGTGGACGGCGACGTCCACGTCACCGGCGAGCAGGGCGTCGCGGAGGGCGTTGACGAAGACCCCGGTGCTGGAGCCCACGAGCGAGGTGCCGGCCTGCTGGGACCGGTCGCCCTCGGTGGTGATCTCGACCAGCTCGGTCGCGACGCCCAGCCGGTCGCGCAGCAGCGCCGCAACGTGCTCGGACTGGGTGGTCGCGAGCAGGCTCCGCCTCGTCGCGATCCGGATGGTGCGGGTGGCGGTCGTCATGACCCACCGTCCTCGGGCACGCCGATCGGCCGGGTGACGGCGTCGACGGCCTCGGGGTCGAGCGCGAACAGCTCCGCGAGCGCTGCGGCGTAGGAGACGGCGCCCTGCTCGTTGGCGAGCTCCTTCACCCGGACGGTGGGCTCGTGCAGGAGCTTGTCGGCGACGCGGCGCACGGTCTGCCGGATCTCGGCCAGCTCGGGGCCGTCGAGGTCGGGCAGGCGGGTCTCGAGGCGGGTCATCTCGGCGTCGACGACGGCGGTCGCCATCGACCGCAGGGCGACGACCGTCGGGGTCACGTTGGCCTGCCGGCGGGCGGCGAGGAAGGCGGTGACCTCCTCCCCGAGGATCCGGCGCACCTCCAGCACCTCGGCGCCGGTCTCGCTGTCGTGCAGCGCCTCGGCCAGCTCGGCGAGGCCGACGAGGGTGACGCCCGGCAGCTCGGCGACCGTGGGGTCGACGTCGTGGGGCAGTGCCAGGTCGATGACGGTGAGCGGGCGATCGGTCTCGCGCGCCGACGCCACCAGCTCGCGGCCGATGAGGGTGCCGGCGGAGCCGGTGCAGCTGATGAGGACGTCGGCTCCGCCGATTTCGGCGGCGAGCTGCTCGAGCGCGACGGCGCGGCCGCCGTACTGCGCGGCCAGTCGCTCGGCACGCTCGGTCGAGCGGTTGACCACCGCGATGTCGGCGGCGCCGAGCTTGCTGACCGTCGCGGTGGCGAGGCCGGCCATCGCGCCGGCGCCGACGACGACCACGCACTTGCCGGCCAGGTCGCGGGTGCCGCTCTGCGTCAGGGCCGCGGTGACGAGCGTCGGCGCGACCTGGTCGATCCCCGTCTCGGCGCGGGTCCGCTTGCCGACGCGCAGGGCCTGCTGGAAGAGCACGTTGAGGGCGGAGCCGACCGTGCCGAGCTCCTGGCCGCGGCGCAGCGCCTCCCGGGTCTGGCCGAGGATCTGGCCCTCGCCGACCGCCATCGAGTCCATGCCGGCCGCGACCTGGAACAGGTGCGAGATGGCGCCGTCGTCGTAGTGCACGTAGAGGTGCGGCAGCATCGCCTCGGTCTGCGCGCCTGCGCGCTCGACGAGCAGCCGCGAGATCGCCTCCACGCTGCCGTGGAAGCGGTCGACCTCGGTGTAGATCTCGAGCCGGTTGCAGGTCGAGATCACGGTCGCCTCGGAGACGTGCTCGGACGCGGCGGCGTCGGCGATGAGCTTCTGCACGCCGTCGTCGTCGAGCGCGACCCGCTCGAGCAGGGAGACCGGGGCGGAGTTGTGGGAGATGCCGACCACGAGGACGCTCACAGGGCCGCCTCCGTCACTTCGGGAACGCCGTCGGCCACGCCGTCGGGCAACGAGCCCTGGGCGCCGTGGGCCTTGCGCTGCTCGTGGTAGGCCAGGATCTGCAGCTCGATCGACAGGTCGACCTTCCGCACGTCGACGCCCTCGGGCACCGTGAGCACCGCGGGCGCAAAGTTGAGGATGCTGGAGATGCCGGCGGCGACCATCCGGTCGGCGACGTTCTGCGCGGCGAGCGCGGGCGTGGCGATGACGCCGATCGCGACACCGTGCTCCTCGACGATCGACTCCAGGTCGTCGAACGGCTGTACGGCGACGCCGGCCACCAGCTCGTCGTGGCGCTCGGGGTCGGCGTCGAGCAGCGCCACGACCCGGAAGCCGCGGCTGCGGAAGCCGGAGTAGTTGGCGAGCGCGTGGCCCAGGTTTCCGATGCCGACGATGACGACCGGCCAGTCCTGCGTCACGCCGATCTCGCGCGCGATCTGGTAGCGGAGGTACTCGACGTCGTAGCCCACGCCGCGGGTGCCGTAGCTGCCGAGGTAGGACAGGTCCTTGCGGAGCTTGGCGCTGTTGACCCCGGCGGCGGTCGCGAGCTCCTCGCTGGAGCAGGTGCGGATCCCCGACTCGGAGAGCGCGGTGAGGGCACGCAGGTACACGGGCAGGCGGGCGACCGTGGCCTCGGGGATGACCCGGGCGGTCTCGCTCGAATTCCGTGCGCTCACAGCTCTGCTTCCTAGCCACACTCACGGCGGGCGCGGCTCACTCACTGTAGGAGTTTGTGAACGCGAGAACAAAATCCGAGGCCGGGCCGTTCCGAGGCACGAGGAACGGCCCGCTCGGCCGAGGAGATCGAGTAGACGAAGGTCACCCCGGAGCGCCAGCGACGGGGTGACCGGAGTCGTATCGAGATCCGATCAACGCCCCCCAACACACCAGCGCGAGCCGTGCGCGCCGGAAGGATCAGCGGCCGCGCAGCGCGGCCCGCAGCCGCACCGGACTCACCCGCCAGAAGTCGTGCTGCCGGCCGTCGACGAACGTCACCGGGATCTCGTTGGCGAAGCGCTGCTCGAGATCGGCGTCGCCCACGATCGAGACCTCCTCGTAGGACTCCCCCACCTCGGCGCACACGGCCTCGATCACCGCCCGGGCCTCGTCGCAGAGGTGGCATCCCGGCCGGGAGTACAGCGTGACCCGGGGACCGGTTGTCGAGGAGGCCTCCCCGCGATCGTCACGAGACACTAGATCAGCCCCAGCGTGCGGCGGCGCTCCTCGCCGCGCAGCCGGCCCTTCTGCACCTTGCCGGTCACGGTGCGCGGCAGCGTCTCGACGACCTCGATCCGCGCGGGGTGCTTGAACCGCGCGAGCTGGTCGGCGCACCGCGCGCGTACGTCGTCGGCGACCCGGCCTGCGTCGGCGCCGGGATCGTCAGGTACGACGTACGCCACCACCGCCTCGCCGGTCGTCTCGTCCGGGACGCCGATGACCGCGGCCTGCCGGACGCCGGGGACCTCCTCGATCACCGCCTCGACCTCGGTCGGGTAGACGTTGAAGCCGGACACGATCACCAGCTCCTTGACGCGGTCGACCAGGAACAGGTCGCCGGCCGGGTCGAGGAAGCCGAGGTCGCCCGTGGACCACCAGCCGTCGCCGTCGGGTCCGCCGCCCCCGTCGGGCCAGTAGCCGGTGAACAGGTTGCCGCCGCGGATCTGGATCTCGCCCGGGTCGTCGGCGGCGGCGCCCAGGACCGGGCTCCCGTCCTCGTCGACGAGTCGCAGCTCGATGCCGCCGAGGGCGGCGCCGACCGACCCCGGCTGCGGGTCGGCGGAGCACAGCGTGCTCGTCACCACCGGCGCGGCCTCGGTCAGGCCGTAGCCCTGGTGCACGGGGATGCCGGTGAGCTCGCTGAACCAGGTGACCGTCTCGGCCGACAGCGGCGCGGAGCCGGACAGCACCAGCCGCACCGGCCCGAGCCGCTCGGCGAGGGCCTCGACGTGCTGCCAGTGCGCGAAGACCGGTGGCGCCACGGGCACCACGCTGCACGCCTCGTCCTCGATCAGGTTGAGCGTGCCCTCGGGGTCGAACCGGTCGGTGAGCACCAGCTTGGCGCGGTGCCGGATCACCCCGCCGAGCACCGCGTTGAGGCCGTAGACGTGGAAGAGCGGCAGCACGCCGAGCACCACGTCGTCGGGGTGGATCATCGGCGGCTCGACGGCCGCCACCTGCTCGATGTTGGCGAGCAGCGCGCGGTGGGTGAGCATCACGCCGCGCGGGACGCCGGTGGTGCCGCCGGTGTAGAGGAGGACGGCGAGCTTCTCCGGGTCCGGGATCGGCGGGACCGCGCGAACGGCGGTGGCGCGGAGGCCGTCGTACGACAGCTCCCCGTCCAGAGCCGGTGCGCCGACGACAACCACGGGCACGGGCTGCTCTGACACCTGCGCCGCCTCCCGCACGACGGACACCGTGGACGCGTCGGCCACGACGAGCCGCGCCCCGGAGTCGCCGAGCATCCGAGCCAGCTCGGCCGCCGTGGACTGCGGGTTCACGGGTACGGCGACCGCCTGCGCGCGCAGCACGCCGAGGTACGTCGTCACGAACTCGATCCGGTTGCCGGTCACGATCATCACCCGGTGGCCGCCGACGATCCCGGCGGCGCCGAGGCCGCTCGCGACCAGGTCCACCTCGTGGTCGAGCTCGGCCCAGGTGAGGCCGCGACCACCGGCCTCGACGACCGCCAGCCGCTCGGGCACGTCGGCGGCCGCCGCGCTCACGAGCTCGGCGACGTCGGAGACAGGCATAGGAGCGATCCTAGGCCGCGCGCCTGGGGGAGGTGGCGCACTAGGGTGACCTCATGGCCGCGCCATCGGACCGGAGTCGCCGGCTCAACCTCAAGCAGCGCTCCACGCTGGCCGGCGAGGCCGCGGCTGCCGTGGCCGAGGTCGAGTCCGCGCTGGACCACCCGTCCGACCCCACGGCCGCGGCGTTCTTCGACGTGGACAACACGGTGATGCAGGGCGCGAGCATCTTCCACCTCGCCCGCGGGCTCTACCGCCGGAAGTTCTTCACCACCAAGGACATCGTCGGCGCCGCCTACAAGCAGGCCTACTTCCGGATCGCCGGGGTCGAGGACCCCGAGCACGTCGCCGAGGCCCGCAACTCGGCGCTCGCGTTCATCGCCGGGCACACGGTCGCCGAGCTGGAGGAGATCGGCGAGGAGATCTTCGACGAGGCGATGGCCCACCGGATCTGGCCCGGCACCCGAGCCCTCGCCCAGATGCACCTCGACGAGGGCCAGCGGGTGTGGCTCGTCACCGCGGCCCCGATCGAGATCGCCACCCTGATCGCGCGGCGCCTGGGCCTGACCGGCGCCTTGGGCACCGTCGCCGAGCACGTCGACGGCGTCTACACGGGCCGGCTGGTCGGCGACATGCTGCACGGCCCGGCGAAGGCCGAGGCGGTCAAGGCGCTCGCCGAGCGCGAGGGACTCGACCTCGCCCGCTGCTCGGCGTACTCCGACTCCGCCAACGACCTGCCGATGCTCAGCCTCGTCGGCGACCCGTGCGCGATCAACCCGGACGCGAAGCTGCGGGCGCACGCCCGCGAGCACGGCTGGCGGATCCGCGACTACCGCACCGGCCGGAAGGCCGCGCGGGCCGGGCTCGTGCTCGGCTCCGCGGCGTCGGGCGCGGCGGTCGCGGGGCTGGTGGCCAAGCGGCAGCTGCGCCGGCGGCTGGGAGGCCGCCTCGGCGTCTGAGGCTTGGCTACCCGTCAGTAGACGGGTTCTCCCGTTTTGTTCACAACGCGCGAGATCCCGCCTAGGATGCCGTGCGGGGGAGCAAAGGGGGGTCACTCCATGACCTGGGAGAGGGAGCAAGTCGCGCGAGGGTTCGATGCCCTTCGCGACGCTGTCGCGTCCCTCCTCAGCGACCCCTTCGCGCCGGCCCCGCTCGCGATCGCGACCGGTGGTGCCGGCTCCGGCGCCACGCCGCCCGGCCACTGGCTGCTGACCGAGGTCGACGACAGCTTCGACACCGAGGGACAGCGCCCGTACGGCGACGCGCCGCTCGCGACGTCCTCGGAGGACTCGCCCGAGGAGCGCGAGCGCCTGATCGGCCTGGTCGAGCTCGCCCGGCAGGGCGACGCCGAGGCGTTCGGGATGCTCTACGACCATTACCAGTCGTCGGTCTACCGGTTCCTCTACTACCGCACGCGCTCGAGCGTGATCGCCGAGGACCTGACCTCCGAGACGTTCTTCCGGGCGCTGCGCAACATCTCGTCGTTCCGCTGGCAGGGCAAGGACTTCGGCGCCTGGCTGATGACGATCGCGCGCAACCTCGCGACCGACCACTTCAAGGCCGGCCGCACCCGCCTCGAGCTGACCACCGAGGACATGGGCCAGCACGACGACGCCACCGAGGGCCCCGAGAACGCGGTGCTCCAGTCGCTCACCAACGAGATCCTCCTCGACGCGCTGACCAAGCTGCCCAACGAGCAGCGCGACTGCCTCGTGATGCGCTTCCTCCAGGGGATGAGCATCGCCGAGACGGCCGCCTCCCTGGGTCGCAGCGACGGTGCGATCAAGCAGCTCCAGCTGCGCGGCGTGCGCAACCTGGCCAAGCTGATGCCGGAGGGCCTGCGATGAGCATCCGGCGCACCGTTCCACGTATCACCGATCACACGGCAAAGTTCGTAACTTGCACGGGCCGGGCCTCGTTGAACGATCACATCGATGGACCACGACAGCAGGGACGGGAATCATGACGGGCGGGTTTGTGAGCCGTCGGCGCGCCGACGAGTTCGATGCCCAGCTGTCCCGCGCCCGGGACGGCAAGGGCCCCGCGGCCGACCCCGCGTTCGACGACCTGCTGGAGATCGTCGGTGCGCTGCGGTCCGTGCCCGAGGTCACCGCCCGCCCGGAGTTCGTCGCCGACCTGCGTGAGCGCCTGGTCGCCGAGGCGGCCGCCCAGCCGGTCCAGGCGGCCACCCGCCGGCCCGTCGACGATGCGCTCGTCGCCCGCCTCACTCCGGCCCAGACCCGCGGCCGCAACGAGCGTCGCCTCGCCACCCTGCTGGGCGGCTTCGCCGTGGTCGCCGCCACCGGCTCGATGGCGATGGCCTCGCAGGCCGCGCTGCCGGGTGACGTGCTCTACCCGATGAAGCGGGCCATCGAGAACGCACAGACCAACCTCCAGTCCGACGAGGCCGCCAAGGCCGAGACCCTGCTCGCCCACGCGCAGCAGCGGCTCGTCGAGGTCGAAGCGCTCAGCGAGCGCGACGGCGACGTCGCCGACGAGATCTCCTCGACGCTCCAGGACTTCAGCGAGCAGACCAACCAGGCGACGTCCCTGGCCATCGACGAGTTCGAGACCAGCGGCGACGAGAAGTCGCTCCAGGACGTGCGCACGTTCGCCGACGAGAGCATGGGCCAGCTCACCGACCTCGGCGACCGCCTGCCCGACGAGATCCGGCCGGCGCTGATCACCGCCGCGCAGACCGTGCGCCAGGTCGACAGTGCGGCGCAGCAGGTCTGCCCGACCTGCGAGGGCGGCACGGTCACCGACCTGCCCGAGTTCGCCACGCGCGCGCTCACCGACATCCTCAGCGGCGTGAGCGAGGACGCAGCGGCGGCCGAGCTCGCCGCCCAGCAGCAGCCGCCGCAGCAGCAGCGGCGCGACGAGCCGCGCAAGAACGTCGGCTCCGACAACGGTGGCAGGCAGCAGCCGACCGAGGAGGACACGGTCCTCCCCGACGCCGACGACCCGACCGACCTGCCCGACGACGACCCGATCGGCGACATCACCGACGGCCTGCTCGGCGGCGACAAGGACGGCGGCAAGAAGCCCGACGACACCGAGGACGACAAGGGCCTCGTCGGCGACGTCGTCGACGGAGTCGGCGGCCTGCTCGGCGGACTGCTCGGCGGCAACTGAGCCCTGCCGGACCGAGCGCGTGGCGCGCTCGTCAGGCCGCTCGACCCGCGGTCAGCGGAAGACCGACGTCCGCTCGCGCAGCAGCGTGTAGAGGGTCTGCTGGATCGTCTCCCGCACCTGGTCGGTCACGTTGAACACCAGCATCGGGTCGTCGGCGGCGCCGGCGTCGTACTCGTCGGTGCGGATCGGCTCGCCGAACTCCAGGTACCACTTCGACGGGAGCGGCACCAGGCCGAGCGGGCCGAGCAGCGGGAAGAGCGGCGTGATCGGGATGTAGGGGATCCCGAGCAGTCGCGCGAGCGACGGCACGTTGCCGACGAG
The DNA here is from genome assembly GCF_013410655.1 of Nocardioides thalensis. Taxonomy (NCBI): domain Bacteria; kingdom Bacillati; phylum Actinomycetota; class Actinomycetes; order Propionibacteriales; family Nocardioidaceae; genus Nocardioides; species Nocardioides thalensis. Next base: position 217,805 of record NZ_JACCFP010000001.1, on the reverse strand, counting down.
GGGATAGATCTCCTCCGCGCCGACCACCGACAGCGGGACGATCGGCACCCCGGTGCGGATCGCGGCCGAGACGAAGCCGCCGCGCCCGAACCGCTGGAGCTTGTAGCGCTCGGAGAACGGCTTGCCGATGCCCTTGAAGCCCTCCGGCCACACGCCGACGAGCTCGCCGTCACGGAGCATCCGCTCGGCGTCCTCGCTGCACGCCAGCGTCGCGCCACCCTTGCGGGCGACCGCGCCCACGACGGGCATCTTGAACACCAGGTCGGCCCCGAGCGGCCGCAGGTGACGCCCGACGTGGTCGTGGATCGACACCATCGTCATCAGCCCGTCGACCGGGATCGTGCCCGAGTGGTTGGAGACCACCAGCGCACCTCCCTCGGCCGGGATGTTCTCCGCGCCGCGGACCTCGATCCGGAACCACTTCTGCGCGATCGGCCGCACCGCCGCCATGAAGAACCGCTCGGTGATCTCGCGGTCGAAGCCGTACTCGTCGACGACGTAGTCGCCGGTGAGGCGCCGGCGCAGGAACGCGAGGAAGCGGGCGAGCTGCGGCTCCCAGTCGGCTCCGAAGATCTCACGGCTGGCGCTCTGGAAGGCCATCAGCAGGTCGCCGACGGGGATCCCGCCCTTCGGCTCGCGGTCGGAGACCTGGATCGCCGGCGGGTCGGTCGCGCCGGCCGCGGCCGGCGCGTCGGTCTCCGCGCCGGGCCGGGCCTCCGAGGTGTCACGGCCCGTGCTCTCGTCGGGCGCCACGCCCTCCGACGGCTCGACGACCGTGCCCTCGACGTCGGCAGCCGGCTTCTGCGCGGCCTTCCGGGACTGGGGCGCGAGGCCGCGGGCGGCGGCCGACGGCCGCGTGCCGGTGCCGCGGCCGGGGCGACCGCGCGTGCCGAGCGGGATGATCTGTGCGCCTTCGGGCTCACCCATCGGTGCCTCCTGCGATGCTCAGCCGGGGTGCGCCGGGCAGCGGCGCCTCCTCCGGCTCGGGGAGTCGCTCGGCGACACTGTCGAGCATGCGGACGGCGTGGCCGCCGGTCGGCGTGAGCGTGCTGGCGAACTCGCAGAACGCCTCGGCGGTGGAGTACTGGGGCTCGAAACCGAGCTCGGTGCGCATCCGCGTGGTGTCGACCCCGCGCCCGAAGGTGAGGAACGAGATCAGCTCGGGCGACAGGTCGGCCAGGCGGGCCGACCGCAGCGCCGACCCGAGGCCGCCGAACGCGATCGACGGCAGGGGGACGCCGGGCCGCTGGAGGCGGCGCAGCGCCTGCGAGAGCGGCATGATGCCGTCACCGGCGACGTTGAACGTGCCGTGACTCTCCTCGAGCACGGCGTGGCGCAGGGCGCGGTTGAGGTCGTGCTCGTGCAGGAACTGGAGCCGCGGGTCGAAGCCGAGCACGGTCGGGATGACCGGCATCCGGAAGTACGACGTCAGCGGGCTCACGACCCGGGGACCGATCACGTTGGCGCAGCGGAGCATGGTGACGACCACGTCGGGGCGCCGGCGCGCGAAGCCGCGCACGTAGCCCTCGACCTCGGCGACGTCCTTGGCGTAGCCCGAGCGGGCCGCGCGCCGCGGCTCCATGTCCTCGGTGAACATCGCGGGATCGCGGCTGCTGGAGCCGTAGACGGTGGTCGTCGACTTCACCACGAGCTTGCGCACGCGCGGCGACTTCTGGCACGCAGCGAGCAGCTGCATGGTGCCGATGACGTTGAGCTCCTTCATCGTGCCCCGTGCTCCCGCGGAGCCGGGCGTCGCGATGACGCTCATGTGGACGACGGTGTCGACGTCCTCGCGGTCGATGATCTTGGCGATCACCGGGTTGCGGATGTCGGCGCGCACGAAGGTGACGTCGCCGATGTCGCCGCGCGGCGGCACGGCGTCGACGCCGACGACGCGGTCGACGGAAGGATCGGCGGCGAGGGTGCGCGCGAAGGTCCGACCGAGGTCACGGGAGACCCCGGTCACGAGGACCGTGCGACCGTCCGCCATCCCGAGGAGCCTGTCAGGACCTGGCGTCGGTCACTTGCCGAGCTTGCGGCGCTGCACCCGCGTCTTCTTCAGAAGCTTGCGGTGCTTCTTCTTGGCCATGCGCTTGCGCCGCTTCTTGATGACAGAACCCACGTGTAACCTCTCGATATGCCGGATGCCGGCGGTCGTGCTGGTCCCGCCCACGGTGGACGGGTGACCGGCACAGCCTATCCGGGCAGGCGAGGCCCCGGTGAATCAGCGTTCACGATGAGAGGAACCTCCCACCTCCGGCAGTCGATCAGCCGGCGTTGAAGAAGCTCTTGCGCAGGTAGTCGTTGACGTCGTCCTCGGTCACGCGGAACGAGCGGCCCACGCGGACGGCGGGCAGCTCGCCGCCGTGCACCAGGCGGTAGACGGTCATCTTCGAGACGCGCATCATGGACGCGACCTCGGCGATGGTCAGGAACTTGGGGTCCGGAAGCGACTCGGAGCGCTCGCGCGACGAGGGAGCCATGGTCAACCACACTTTCCGCGCACCCGTCACCGCCTTCCCCAGCAGTGAATGGCGGATGCCCTGGGCGTGAGAATAGGGCCAGATGTGACTCATGGGGAAGAGATTCACCAGAGGAACTTCTGTGAATACGGCGTGTCGTCTTGACGCTACGCCTCAGTCACGGCGCGCTCATGGCGGCGTCAGGGCAGCGGATCGAGCCCGTGGAGGGGGAACACGGCCATCCTGGTCTCGTTGATCGCCCGGTCCAGCCACGCCTCCGGGTCGTAGCCGTCCTCCCAGCGCCGGTAGCCGACGGGGCGCTCGTCGGTCATCCGACGCGGCGGCGTACCGCCGAACCGCGACCTGACGTGCTCGCGCCACGCCTCGGGCACCGGCTGCCCGAGGGCGACCGGGCTGCCCGCGACCGCGGCGAGGAGGTGGGTCCAGGCGCGCGGCACGACCGAGGTGACCGCGTAGCCGCCGCCCCCGGTCGCGACCCAGCGGCCGCCCGCGGCCTCGTGGGCGAGGTCGTGCAGCTCGAGGTAGGCCTCGCGCTGGCCGTCGACGCTGAGCATCAGGTGGGCGAGCGGGTCGTCGGCGTGGGAGTCGCACCCGTGCTGGGTGACGAGGACGTCGGGCGCGAACTCGCGCACCAGAGGCGGCACGACGGCGTGGAAGGCGCGCAGCCAACCGGAGTCGCTCGTACCGGGCGGCAGGGCCACGTTGACCGCACTCCCGGCGGCGTCGGGCCCGCCCGTGTCGGCGGGGAACCCGGTGCCCGGGAACAGGAACTGCCCGGTCTCGTGCAAGGAGATCGTGAGCACGCGCGGGTCGTCCCAGAAGATGCGCTCGACCCCGTCGCCGTGGTGCACGTCCACGTCGACGTACGCCACCCGCTCCGCGCCCTGGTCGAGCAGCCACCGGATGCCGACCGCGACGTCGTTGTAGATGCAGAAGCCGCTGGCCCGGTCGGGCATGGCGTGGTGCAGGCCGCCGGTGATGTTGGCGCTGTGCAGGCTGTCGCCGGTCCACACCTGGCGGAACGCCTCGACGCTCGCGCCCACGATGTGCGCGGAGGCGTGATGCATCCCGGCGAACACCGGGTTGTCGTCGGTGCCGAGGCCGCGCAGCTCCTCCCCCGGCCCGGGCTTCGCGCTCATCCGCTGGACGGCGTCGATCAGCTCGGGCTCGTGGACGGTGGCCAGCAGGTCGTCGGAGGCCATCGGCGCGGCCACGGTGACCAGCCCGCCGGCGCCGACGACGCCGAGCTCCGTCGCGAGCCGCATGGTCAGGTCGACCCGCACCGGCGTCATCGGGTGATCGGGCCCGAAGTCGTACTCCGTCAGGGTCGGGTCGAAGACGACCGTGGACGGCCCTGTGCACGCGATCACGCTACCGACGCTACCGGTGTCCGGCCGGCCGACGGCGGTGCCTGTGTTGTCGGCGGTCGCTGCGAGACTGTCGTCATGGTGACCGGGGGCGTGCTGTTCGACCTCGACGGCACGCTGTTCGACCACCGCAGCGCCGCCGAGCGGGGGGTGCGCGCCTGGCTGGCCTCGCTCGGCCTCGACGGCGAGATCGAGGAGCAGGTCGACCGCTGGTTCGCGCTCGAGACGCTCCACCACGAGCGGTTCCAGCGCGGCGAGATCAGCCACGTCGAGCACCGCCGCGCCCGGATCCGGGCGTTCTTCCCGCAGCAGGACCTCGCCCGTGACGCGGTCGCCGACGACACCTTCGCCGGCTACCTCGGCTTCTATCGCGCAGCCTGGTCGGCGTTCGCCGACGCGGCCGCGGCGCTCGAGTCCGCCCTCGCCGCCGGGCTGCCGGTCGGCATCCTGACCAACGGCGAGCAGTCGGTGCAGGAGACGAAGGTCCGCAGGACCGGCCTCGGGTCTTACGGCGTGCCCGTGGTGGCGTCGTCGTCGCTGGCCGCGGCGAAGCCCGACGCGCGCGCGTTCCACGCCGCCTGCGAGGCCATCGGGGTCGCGCCGGAGCGGTGCGTGATGGTGGGCGACTCGCTGCGACACGACGTCCGCGGCGCGACCGACGCCGGGCTGGCGGGCGTGCTCGTCGACCGCTACGGGCGCTACGACCGGCGGCCGGCCGACGTCGCAGGCGTACGGCGGATCCGGTCGCTCGCCGAGCTCGCCTGGACCTAGGAGTCTGCTGAAGCGGGTGCCCGCAGCCCGCGGAATCCGGTGGCGGCTTCCGGTGTTGGTGCCTAACGTGACGAGCATGATCACCGCCCCCGGCGCTCACCTGGCAGGCCTTCGCCTGCCGGGCGCCGACGTGTGCGCGGACCTGTTCTCACTCACCTCAGCCCGACGCTGACCCTCCCCCTGCAGCCAGCCAGCAGGACCCCACGGGGGCGGGTCGTCCCGTCCGTGGGTCCTGCACGTCCACCCAACTGACTGCAGAAAGAAATCTCATGGCCAAGAGCCAGTTCATCCGCACCAAGCCGCACCTCAACATCGGGACGATGGGTCACGTCGACCACGGCAAGACCACGCTGACCGCCGCGATCACCAAGGTGCTCTCCGACACCGACCCGGGCGCGACGCGGTTCGTGGCGTTCGACGGCATCGACCGCGCGCCGGAGGAGGTCGAGCGCGGGATCACCATCAACATCGCCCACGTGGAGTACGAGACGGCGACCCGTCACTACGCCCATGTCGACATGCCAGGCCACGCCGACTACGTGAAGAACATGATCACCGGCGCCGCGCAGGTCGACGCCGCGATCCTGGTGGTCTCGGCGCAGGACGGCGCGATGCCGCAGACCCGCGAGCACGTCCTGCTCGCTCGTCGCGTCGGCGTGCCCTACCTCGTCGTCGCCCTCAACAAGGCCGACACGGTCGACGACCCCGACCTGCTCGACCTCGTCGAGCTCGAGGTCCGCGACCTGCTGACGGAGTACGGCTTCCCCGGCGACGACGTACCGGTCGTGCCGGTGTCGGCGCTGCGCGCCCTCGAGGGTGAGGAGCGGTGGCAGGACTCGATCCGCTCGCTGCTCGCCGCCGTCGACGACTACGTCCCGACGCCGGTGCGCAGCGTCGACGAGCCGTTCCTGATGCCCGTCGAGGGCGTGCTGACCATCAGCGGCCGCGGCACGGTCGTCACCGGCGCGGTCGAGCGCGGCCGGCTGCGCGCCGGCGACGCCGTCGAGCTGGTCGGGCTCGGCCCGACGGTGGCGTCGGTGGCCACCGGGATGGAGTCGTTCGGCAAGACGCTCGACTCCGTCGAGGCCGGCGACAACGCCGCCGTGCTGCTCCGCGGCGTCCGCCGTCAGGACGTGCGGCGCGGCCAGGTGCTGGTCGTGCCGGGCACGGTGCGGCCGCACGCGCGCTTCACCGCCGACCTGCACGCGCTGACCGCGGCCGAGGGCGGGCGGCGTACGCCGTTCGCCGCCGACTACAAGCCCCAGTTCTACTTCCGCACGTCCGACGTGTCCGGGGGCTTCGACCTCGGCGAGGTCGAGCTGGTGCACCCGGGCGACACGGTCGAGGTGGCCGTCGAGCTCGGCAAGCCGGTGGCGATGGAGCCCGGTCTGGGGTTCGCGGTCCGTGAGGGCAACCGCACGGTCGCCGCGGGCGTCGTGAAGGCGACCCTCGACTGAGCAGCAACAGACGTGGCGCCGGCCAGGAGGACCTGGCCGGCGCCGTCGTCTGTCAAGGCGAGGGTCAGCCCCCAGCCAGCTCCCGCGAGCGGTCGCGGGCGGCCTCGAGCGCGGCGAGGAAGGCCGCGCGCACGCGGTGCACCTCGAGCTCACGGAGGGCCGCGGCCGTCGTACCGCCCGGGGAGGTGACCTGCTCGCGCAGGACCGTCGGGTGCTCGCCGGTCTCCTTGAGCATCGCCGCGGACCCGACGAGGGTCTGCACGGCGAGCTCGTGGGCGGTCGCGCGGGGCAGGCCGAGGTGGACCCCGGCCTCGATCATCGACTCCACGACGAAGAACACGTAGGCGGGCCCGGATCCGCTGATGGCGGTCACGGCGTCCTGCTGCTTCTCGGGCACCCGCACCACGCGGCCGACCGAGGCCATCAGCGACTCGGCCTCGGCGAGGTGGGCCTCGTCGCAGTGGGAGCCGGCGGAGATCGCCGACATGCCCTGGTCGACGAGCGCCGGGGTGTTCGGCATGACGCGGACGACGGCGACGCCCTCAGGGACGTAGGACTCGATGAATGCGGTGGTGATGCCGGCCGCGAGAGAGACCAGCAGCTGCCCCGCCCGCAGCGAGGGGGCGATCTCGCCGAGCACGTCGGCCATGTCCTGCGGCTTCACGACGAGCGCGACCGTGTCGGCCTTGGCTGCCGCGTCCACGTTGGAGACGACGGTGACGCCGTAGCGCTCCTCGAGCTCGGTGGCACGCTCGGCGCGCTTCTCGCCGACCAGGAGGTCGTCGACGCGGCGGCCCGCGCGCACCAGGCCGGAGAGCAGGGTCTCGCCCATCACGCCGGCGCCGATGACGGCTGTCTTCTGCATCTGCTGGATCTCTCCGGGTAACTCAGGGAACGTGTCTCGCACGCCGATGAATGTTCGTGACCAGTAGACCCTAGAAGGGACGGACCCATGAAACAGCCCAGTATCCGGCTCGCACTCTGCTCGCTGGTCGTCGCCGGCGCCCCGCTCCTGGGTGGCGTCCCGGCGTACGCCGGCGACGACGGGGTCGAGCGCAACGGCTCCTGCTCCGGCCGGTCGGACTGGGAGCTCCAGGCCAAGGCGCGCGACGGCGGGCTGGAGGTCGAGGCCGAGGTCGATTCCAACCGCCGCGGGCAGCGCTGGAAGTGGGTCCTCCGGCACAACGGCGACGTCGTCGACCGGGGCGTCTCCCGCACTCGGCCGCCGAGCGGCTCGTTCGAGGTCGAGCGGCGCACGAACAACGCCGACGGCACCGACACCTTCCGGTTCCGCGCGACCCATAAGGGCGAGGTCTGTCGGGGCCGGCTGCGGATCTGACCCGGGCTACTTCTTCGAGATCAGCGAGCGCGCGAAGAACGTCAGGTTCTGCGGGCGCTCGGCGAGCCTGCGCATGAGGTAGCCGTACCACTCCGCGCCGTACGGCACGTAGACGCGGACGGTCTCCCCCGCGTCGGCCAGGCGCTTCTGCTCCAGCGGCCGGATGCCGTAGAGCATCTGGAACTCGTAGCTGCCGGGCGCGCGGCCGTAGCGGCTCGCGAGCGACGAGGTGATCTCGATGAGCCGCGGGTCGTGGGTCGCGATCATCGGATAGCCCTCGCCGCCGAGCAGCACCTTCAGGCAGCGCACGTAGGAGCGGTCGACCTCGTCGGCGTCGGTGAAGGCCACCTCGGCCGGCTCGTCGTACGCCCCCTTGCAGAGCCGCACCCGCGAGCCCTCCCCGGCGAGCGCCCGGCAGTCGGCCTCGGTGCGGTGCAGGTAGGCCTGGAGCACGGCGCCGGTCTCGGGGAAGTCCTTGCGCAGGTCGCGCAGGATCCGCAGCGTCTCGTCGGTGGCGGTGTGGTCCTCCATGTCGAGAGTGACCGTGGTGCCGGCGTTGCGGGCCGCGCGGCAGATGTCGCGCGCGTTCTCGAGCGCGGTCTTGTAGCCGCCGCCCGGGGCGTCGTCGTGGCTCAGGCGCAGTCCGATGGCGGTCAGCTTCACGCTCACCTCGGCGACGTTGGTCAGGTCGCGGGCAAAGAGCCGGTCGAGCAGGTCGCGGTAGGCCGCGACCGTCGCTTCCGCCTGGTCCAGCTCGAGGGTGTCCTCGCCGAGGTAGTCGATCGTCGCAGTCAGCCCGTCGGCGGCCAGCCGGGCCACGGCCTCGACGACGTCGTCGACCGTCTCGCCGGGCACATAGCTGCGCACGATCCCCGCGGAGACCGGCATCGACGTCACCACGCGCTTGACGGCGCCGCTGCGTGACAGCAGCAGCAGTGCGTCCCGGAGAGGTCTCATGGCTCCCACGTTATGTGAGCGAGCGGGAGTCGGCGCAGTCGAGGTGGCACTACGCCGTACGCCGCCGCAGCGTCGCCGCCCCCAGCGCCAGCGCAGCAAGCGCGAAGCAGGTGATGACCGCCAGGTCGGCCCACACGTCGCCGGTGCTCGCGGTCGACGCGAGGCGCTCCATGGCGTCCACCGCGTAGGAGAGCGGGAGCACGTCGGAGACGGCGTCGAGCACGTCGGGGAGCCGGTCACGCGGGACGATGAGGCCGCACAGCAGGATCTGCGGCACCACGACCGCGGGCAGGAACTGCACGGCCTGGAACTCGGTGCGCGCGAACGCCGACACGAACAGCCCGAGCGCGGTGCCGAGCACCGCGTCGACCACGGCGACGACGCCGAGCAGCCAGACCGGGCCGCTGACGTCGAGGTCGAGCAGGCCGACGCTGATGCCCACCGCGAGCGCGGCCTGCACGGCGGCGACGAGCCCGAACGCGAGGGCGTAGCCGAGGAGGAAGTCGAACTTGCCCATCGGCATCGCGAGCAGCCGCTCGAGGGTGCCTCCCGAGCGCTCGCGCAGCGTCGTCACGCTCGTCACGAGAAACATGACGAAGAACGGGAAGACCGCCAGCAGCGCCGGCCCGAGGCGGTCGAAAACGACCGGCGTGGCGTCGAACATCCACCACAGCAGGCTGATCAGCAGGCACGGCAGCACCAGCAGCATTGCCAGGGTGCGGTGGTCGCGGCGCAGCTGAGTCAGCACGCGGGCGGCGACGGCGAGGGTGGTCCGGAGGTTCATGCCGCTCCCTTCACGATGGCGAGGAACGCCTGCTCGACGTCGTCGACGCCGGCCTTCTCCTTGATCTCGGCAGGCGTGCCGTCGGCGAGGAAGACCCCGTCGCGCATGAGCAGCAGCCGGTCGCAGCGCTCGGCCTCGTCCATGACGTGGCTCGACACGAGGACGGCGGCGCCGGCCTCCGCGAGCCGGTGGAACATGCCCCACAGCTCCTCGCGGAGAACCGGATCGAGGCCGACGGTCGGCTCGTCGAGCACGAGCAGGTCGGGACTGCCGAGCAGCGCAACCGCCAGGCTCGCGCGGGAGCGCTGGCCGCCGCTGAGGTTGGCGACGACCTGGTCGGCGTGGCTGCGCAGGTCGACGGCATCGACGCACCGATCCACCTCGTCCCTGCCCACGCCGAGCACGCGGGCGAAGAACGCGAGGTTCTCGGTGACGCTGAGGTCGTCGTACACGCTGGGCGCCTGGGTGACGTAGCCGATCCGGCTCCGCAGCGACGCCGATCCGGCGGGCTCGCCGAAGACCGTGAGCGTGCCGGTGACGCCGGCCTGGACGCCGACGATCGCGCGCATCAACGTCGACTTCCCGCACCCGGACGGGCCGAGCAGGCCGGTCACCTCGCCGGCGGGCACCGAGAAGTCGAGCCCGTGCAGGACCTCGCGGCCGCCGCGGACGACGACCAGGGCCGAGCCCTCGATCGCGTTATTCATCATGTGTTGAATAATGCGCTTGTCCGCGCGGTGATGCAAGCGCGGTCATCAGCAATTCACTTGCCTGGCGATGGACCGGCGGACACGATCGCCGCATGGGACGCGACGTCGCCGTACTCGGGCTCGGCAACCTCGGAGGGGCGGTCGCGCGGCGGCTCGCCGGCACCGGCTGGGAGGTCGTCGGCTGGACGCGCTCCGGCGCGACCGTCGACGGCGTGCAGCCCGCGGGCTCGGCACAGGAGGCGGTCGCCGCGGCAGGGACGGTCGTGCTCGTCCTGTACGACGGCCCCGCCTGTCGTGAGGCGCTCGCCCAGGTCGAGGTGACCGGGCGAACGGTCGTCAACCTCAGCACCGTCGGCGCGGCCGAGGCCGAGGAGCTCGCGGCGTCCGTCGACGCCGCCGGAGGGACCTACGTCCATGCGCCCGTCGTCGGCACCGTCGCGCCGGCGCTCGCGGGCAAGCTCGTCGTGCTCGCCGGGACCGGTGGCGAGCCCCCTGTCGACGAGCTGCTCGGGACGCTCGGCACGGTCGTCCGCGTCGGAACGCCCGGCGACGCCGCCCGCGCGAAGCTGCTCGCCAACGGAGCACTGACCAACGCGCTCCTGGCGATCCGGGACGGCCTCCAGCAGGCGGTCGGGCTCGGGCTGTCGCAGGAGGTCGCGCTCGACGTGCTCCAGCACACGGCGCTGGGCGGGCTGGTCGCGGGCAAGCGCGGCCGGATCGCGTCCGGCAACCAGGAGCCGGCCGACTTCACGATCGACGCGCTGCACAAGGACATCGAGCTGCTGGCTGCGGAGACGCCCGCCGCTCAGACCGTGCTCCAGCGCCTGCGCGACGCGACCGCGTCAGGAAGTGCCCACGACGGGACCCTGGGCGCCAACGACATCGCCGGCGTGGCCCGGCCGGGGCGCGACTACTCGCCGACCCCGACCTCGAGCACGCTCCTGTGGGCCGACGGCGTCGACGCCGCGGTCGCAGCGCCGCTCCGTGCCTACGTGCGCGGCCACGCCACGGGCGACCCGGCCCACTTCCGCGAGGCGTTCCTGCCCAGCGCCCACATCGAGGGCCTGCGGGACGGGGAGTTCGTGTCCTGGACGGTCGACGAGTACGTCGGCCTGTTCGACGGAACGCCGGCGCCAGACGAGGACGCGCGCCGGCGCGAGCTGCGCAGCCTCTCGGTCAGCGGGACCATCGCCATGGCGTCGATGGAGCTCTTCCACGGGGAGGCGACCTTCACCGACCAGTTCCTGCTCGTCCGGTCGGCCGACGGCTGGCGGATCGCGAACAAGGTCTACCACCGTCACTGAACCGGCAGGTCACCCGTCAGGTAGCGCTGGACGACCGGGCCGTAGATCCCCACCAGCTCGTCGGTGCCGAGCGAGGCGATCGGCTCGATGCGCAGCACGTAGCGGGCGAGGATCAGGCCGATGACCTGGCTGGCGACGAGCGGCATGCGCAGGTCCGGGCGGTCGACGCCGAGCCGCTCCCCCATCGGGATGATCACGACCGGCAGGAAGCCCTCGCGGATCAGCTTGTCGCCGCCGGGCTCGAGCACGCGCCGGACCGTGGCGAGCAGGCCGGGCTGCAGCCCGGGGTCGTCCCAGACCGAGAGGAACGTACGCAGCAGCGGCTCGGCCGCCTGCTCGGCCGGACCGAGGGTCGCGGTGGTGAGCAGCTCGCGCGGGTCGACGGGCAGCGCCAGTGCCGCGACGAACAGGTCGTCCTTCGAGCCGAAGTAGTGGTGCACCAGCGCCGCGTCGACGCCGGCGTCAGCGGCGATGGCCCGGATCGTCGTGCCGCCGAACCCGGCGGCCGCGAAGTGCTCGCGCGCCGCGGACAGGATGGCGGCGCGCGTGTCGGGGCTGCCGGGCCGCCTGCCCCGGCGCTGCGCCGTACTCATGTCCCTGAGGCGGGTACGGCGGACAGGTGCTCGATCGCGAACTCCAGGGACTCGCGCAGATCGGCCTCCCGCTCGGCGACCGTGCGGCAGCGGCGGGTGTTGATCTCCAGCACGACCTCGCCGTCGAAGCCGGAGGCGGTCAGGTGACGCAGGAACGCGTCGGCGCCGACGGTGCCGCGGCCGGGCACCAGGTGCTCGTCCTTCGCGCTGCCGGTGCCGTCGGTGAGGTGGATGTGGCGCAGCCGCGGCCCGAGCCGCTCGGCCATCGCGACCACGTCGCTGTGCGCGATCGCCGCGTGGGAGAGGTCGATGCAGGTGTTGGCGTACTCGTGGTCGGACGGGTCCCACCCGGGGACGTACATCTCGAGGCTGCGGCGGTTGCGGCGCGAGGAGGCCCGCCAGGGATACATGTTCTCGACCGCGAACCGGATGCCGGTCGCCTCCTCCAGCGCGGCGATGCCCTCGACGAACCCGAGCGCGTAGTCGCGCTGCCACCGGAAGGGCGGGTGCACGACGACGACCTCGGCTCCCACGTCGTGGGCCATCTCCGCCGACCGCTCGAGCTTGCCCCAGGGCTCCAGGCCCCAGACCCGCTGGGTGAAGAGCAGGCACGGCGCGTGCACCGCGCTGACCGGCATGTCGTGGTGGTCGGAGAGCTGCTTGATCGCGCTCGCCTGCTGGGAGAGCGCGTCGATCCCGACCATCACCTCGACCGCTTCGTAGCCGGTGCGGGCGGCGTACGAGAAGGCGTGGGCGGTGGACTCGGGATAGACCGAGACCGTCGAGAGTCCGATGCGGGGCCGCGGATGGCCTGGGCTGGACATCCCGGCGTCAGCCCTCGTCGGTGATGCCGAGCTTGTCGATGCGCTCCAGGATGACGCCCTCGCGGAGGGCCCACGGGCAGATCTCCAGCTCGCTCAGGTCGAAGATGTCCATGACGGCCTCGGCGACCAGCGCGCCGGGCACGATCTGGTGGGTGCGGCTCGGGGAGACGCCGGGCAGGTCGGCGAGCTCGTCTGCGGACATGCCCACCAGCTTGGGGATCCAGTCGCGCAGGTCGTCGAGTGCGAGGACCCGCTCGACGAGGGGGCCCTGGTCGGACGGCGCCGCGCCGCAGATGCGCGCCAGCGAGCGGAAGGTCTTGGACGTCGCCGCCGCGACGTTGGGGGCGCCGGCGCGCAGCACGTAGCCGGCGTCCCTGGCGATCGCGGCGCGGATCTTCTTGCGGATCGCCCGGAGCTGGAGCTCGTCGATGCCGTCCTCGAAGTGGGCGCGCGCGAGGCGGGCGGCGCCGAGCGGGAGCGACTGCGCGACGTCGGGGGCCTCGTCGGTGCCGGCCGCGATCTCGAGCGAGCCGCCGCCGATGTCGAACACGGTCAGCCGGCCGGCGGACCAGCCGAACCAGCGCCGTACGGCGAGGAACGTCAGCCGGGCCTCGTCCTCGCCGGAGAGCACCTCGAGCGCGACGCCGGTCTCGCGGCGGACGTGGGCGAGCACCTCGTCGGAGTTGGCCGAGTCGCGCACCGCCGACGTCGCGAACGGCAGCATCTCCTCGCAGCCCTTCTCGTCGGCGACGACGAGGGCCTCGGCGCAGAACTCGGTGAGCGCGGCGATGCCCGACGCCGTGACCGCACCCTGGTCGTCGAGGTGCTCGGCGAGCCGCAGCGGCTGCTTGTGCGAGTACGCCGGCAGCGGGGCGGCGCCGTCGTGGGCGTCAACGACGAGCAGGTGCCCGGTGTTGGAGCCGATGTCGAGCACGCCCAGACGCATACCTCAACGGTACCGCCGTCGGTCAGGAGTAGCCCCGCGCCGTACCGTTTGCGTTGTGCCCGAGGTGCCCCTGGACTTCCCGCGAGCGTTCGTCGAGTTCGTCAACCCCGACGACGCCGACGAGGTGCTGCGCTGCGACCTCACCTGGCTGACCTCGTCCTACACCTGCATCTTCGGCTCCGGCTGCAAGGGCATCTACGCCGACTCCCCCGACACCGGCTGCTGCACGCTGGGCGCGCACTTCGCCGATGACGACGACGAGAAGCGCGTCGCCGGCTTCGTCGCGCAGCTCACGCCGGAGCTGTGGCAGCTCCACCCCGGCGGGAAGATCAAGAAGAAGCACTGGATCGAGGTCGACGAGGACGGCGAGCGCAAGACGCTGGCCCTCGAGGTCGACGGGCAGCGCGGCTGCGTCTTCGCCAACCGACCGGGCTTCGCAGGCGGCCAGGGCTGCGCGCTCCACGCGCTCGCCCTCGCGCAGGGGCGCAACCCGCTCGAGACCAAGCCCGACGTGTGTTGGCAGCTGCCGATCCGGCGTACCTTCCGCACCGTCGAGCGGCAGGACGGCACGTCGTACACGGAGACCTCGATCGGCGAGTACGACCGCCGCGGCTGGGGCCCGGGCGGGCACGACCTCGACTGGTACTGCTCCGGCAACACCGAGGCGCACGTCGCCGTCGAGCCGGTCTACGTCACCAACGAGGCCGAGCTCGTCGCGCTGATGGGCCAGCCGGCGTACGACGAGCTGGTGCGCCACTGCGAGGCACACGTGCGGTCGCGGTCGGCGCTGGCGCTCCACCCCGCCGACCGGCCATTGCGGTAACTCACCGCTCCCCGGCGACGTACCTCTTGATGTCGAGAGAACCCGACCCCGGCGACGAGTGCCGTCCGTCATATGTCGACAATGTCTGACATGCGCCTGGACCACCTCTCCTACGCCGCCGGACCCGACGGCCTCGCCGCTACCGCAGCCCGCCTCGGCCAGGCGATCGGGCACGAGTTCATCGACGGCGGGGTGCACCCGCGGTTCGGCACGACCAACATGATCCTGCCGCTCGCGGACGGGACCTACATCGAGGTCGTCGCGGCGCTCGACCACCCGGCGTCCGACAAGGCGCCGTTCGGCCAGGCCGTCAAGGCGCGCTCCGCCCTCGGCGGTGGCTGGCTCGGCTGGGTCGTCGCGGTCGACGACCTCGCCCCCGTCGAGGAGCGGCTCGGCCGCGCCGCGGCCATCGGCAGCCGGCACCGCCCCGACGGCACCGAGCTCCGCTGGCGCCAGATCGGCGTCAACGGCCTGATCGCCGACCCGCAGCTGCCGTTCTTCATCGAGTGGGAGACCGACGCGGCGCTGCACCCGTCGGCCGGCGCCGACGGCTCGCTCTCCCTCGCCGGGATCGAGATCGCGGGCGACCCGCAGCGGGTCAGCGAGTGGCTCGGCGAGACCGTAGAGGCCCCCCTCGAGGACGTCAAGGTCGAGTGGGTCGCCCCGCACGGCACGCCGGGCATCCTCGCCGCCCAGGTGCAGACCCCGAACGGGATCGTCCGCATCTGAGCCGGCTCCCCAAGGGCGCCATCGAGAGCCCGAACATCTGGCGGACGCCGGCGACGTACGAGATCGAGAACCGCGCCGCCGACCCCGACGGCCGGCTCTGGTCGGCCATGACGTCGCTCGTCGACTGGTCGGGACGCACCGTGCTCGACCTCGGCTGCGGCACCGGCTTCCACCTGCCGCGGTTCGCCGAGACCGCCGGCCGGGTGGTCGGCGTCGAGCCGCATCCCGACCTGCTGCGGCTCGCCGAGCGCCGTACCCGCCGGCTCGACAACGTGGAGCTGGTCTCCGGTACGGCGCAGCAGATCCCGCTGCCGGACGCGTCCGTCGACGTCGTGCACGTGCGGTGGGCCTACTTCTTCGGGCCGGGCTGCGAGCCGGGCCTCGCCGAGCTGGACCGGGTCGTACGGCGCGGCGGCACCGCGATGATCATCGACAACGACGGCTCGCGATCGACGTTCGGCGCCTGGTTCCGGCGCGGGTTCCCGCACCTAGACTCCCCCGCGGTCATCGAGCAGTTCTGGTCGACCCACGGGTGGACCCGCACCCCGGTCGACATGGGCTGGCGCTTCGCGTCGCGCGCGGACCTCGAGGCCGTCGTCCGGATCGAGCTCCCGAGGACGACCGCCGAGCAGGTGCTGCGACTCCACGAGGGCACCGAGGTCGACTACGCGGTCAACCTCTGGTCGAAGCGCTTCTAGCGCGCGGTCGAGCCGCGGACCGCGAGGGTCGGGGCCAGCAGCACCCCGCCGCCGTCGTACGGCTCGTGCGCGAGCAGCGCCCGCAGCGCACGGACCAGCTCGATCGCGGCCTGCTCGAGCGGCTGGCGCACCGAGGTGAGGCCGGGCGGCACGACCTGCGCGACCTGCGAGTCGTCGAAGCCGACGACGCCGATGTCGCGGCCGGGGTAGAGGCCGCGCTGGGCGAGGGTGTGCAGCACGCCGATCGCGAGCGTGTCGGACGCGCAGACGAACGCGTCGGGGCGCGGGCCGTCGAGCAGCTCGGCGGCGGCGGTCATGCCGGCGTGCACGGTGTCGTCGGTGCGTACGGCGAGGGCGCCGTCGTACCCGCCCCGAGCGGCCATCGCCTGCTCCCAGCCCGAGCGCCGGTCCTCACCGAGGTGGAAGTCCGGGCGCCAGCCGAGCCAGGCCACGCGCTCGTAGCCACGGTCGAGCACGTGCTCGGTGGCCGCGCGGACCCCGGCGGCGCCGTCGACGTCGACCCACGGGTGCGCGGCGGCCGCGTCGCCCCAGGGGCGCCCGAACGCGACGAACGGCGCCCGCCGCTCGGAGAGCCAGGCCGCCTGCGGGTTGCCGAGGTAGGTGTCGGTCACGACGAAGGCGTCCACCGCCGTCGACCGGAGCAGCGCGTCGTAGCCGGCGAGCGGGTCGGGCCGCACCCCCTCGACCTGCTGCCCGCCCGAGAACAGCAGCACGTGGTAGCCGGCGGTGCGCGAGGCCTCGACGAGCGCGTGGATGAAGCGGTCCATCGCGGCGTTGGCGGTGTACTCCTGGGCGGCCGGCATCCGCAGCCCGATCAGTCGCGAGGAGCCGGTGCGCAGGTGCCGGGCGGCCCGGTTGGGCGTGTAGCCGAGCTCCTCGATCGCGTCCTGGACGCGGCTGAGGGTGTCGGGGCGCAGCAGCTGCGGGCTGTTGATCGCGTTCGAGACCGTCTGCCGGGAGACCCCGGCCCGCTCGGCGACGTCAGCGAGCGTGGGCGGCAGCGGGGGTGTGTCGCTCACCGGTCAAGCGTACGGCGGCCGCGGTCCGCGCCTCACGGAGATGCCGATGTTGGCTCGCCGCCCGGGTCCGCGGGCTTGAGGGTGACCCCCGCGATCGCGGGCCGGGTCGCGCCGATGATGCCGACCAGGACGCAGAGCACGGCGGCGCCGATCTCGACCCGCCCCAGCCCGAACGCGATCGCCAGCGGTCCCACGACGAGCTGACCGATCGGCATCGCGACGAAGGAGAAGAAGCCGTCGACGGACATCACCCGCGACAGCATGTCCTCCGGCACCTTCTCCTGCACGGTGAGGCTCCAGGCGAGGTTGACGACGGCGAGCCCCGCCCCGGCGAGGAGGAACGCCGCCGCCAGCACCACCGTGTCGACCCAGGTGCCGAGCACCAGCATGGGCGCGGCGCTGGCGGTGAACCCGATGACGCAGGCGCGCAGCGGCCGCCTCAGGGTCATCCGCGCGAGCACGAAGGCGAACAGGAAGATGCCCGCCGCCTGGGCGGCGCGCGCGATGCCCCACCCCGACGAGCCGATGGTGTCCTCGGCGATCGCCGGCCCGAGCACGCCGAGAGCGCCGCTGATCGCGGCGTTGAAGATCAGCGAGCAGGTGGCCACCGGCAGCACCCAGCCGAGAGCGCGCACGAACGACCAGCCGGCCCGCAGGTCGCCAAGCACGCTGTCCTGCTTGTCCGGGCGGGCGCCGACGGGGATCCGCATCAGGCCGAGGAAGCCCGCGGCCGCGAGGTAGGTCCCGGCGTCGACGGCGATCGCCCAGCCCGGCCCGACGGTCGCCACCAGCACGCCCGACAGGGCGGGGCCGAAGATGCTGAGCAGGCTCTCGGTCTGGCCGATCAGCAGGTAAGCCGACTTGCGCTCGGACTCGGGCAACAGCACCGGCACCATCCCGTGGAACGCCGGATAGCTGACCGCGAACGCCGTACCGCTGAGGAACTGGAGCGCCGCGAGGTGCCAGATCTCGGCCACGTCGGTCAGCACGAGGGCGGCCGTGGCGCCCTGCAGCAGCGCCTGGACGACGTTGGCGCCGCGGAGCACCGCGCCCCGCGGCAGCCGGTCGGCGATCGCCCCGCCGATCATCATGAACGCAACCATCGGCACGGTCCACGCCGCGATCACGAGGCCGAGCGCCGAGGCGGAGTCGGTGATCGCGAGGACGGCGAACGCCAGTGCGATCGGCGACATCGACGTGCCCGCCGCGTTGACCATCTCGCCCGCGAAGAACCAGCGGAAGTTCGCCACCCGGAGGGCCGAGGCGTGGTCGCGCAGCGTCACCTGGCGGACGTTAGCCAACGCGGCCGCTCGATCACGACCGGTTCTGCCCAGGGCGTACGGCGCCGCCTGCGCCACTGTGTCGGGCCGATCCTCTAACGTCACGTCCATGGCGTCTTCGAACACCCGATCGAACCGCACGCGCGCGACCTACCGGTGCAGCGAGTGCGGCTGGACGACCGCGAAGTGGGTGGGCCGCTGCGGCGAGTGCCAGGCGTGGGGCGCCGTCGCGGAGGCCGCGGCGAGCGAGCCCACCGGCCGCACCCAGGCGGCGCCGGTGACCCGACCGGCGGTGCCGATCGGCCAGGTCTCCGCCGAGCAGGCCGTCCACCACTCGTCCGGCGTGCCCGAGCTCGACCGCGTCCTCGGCGGCGGTCTGGTGCCGGGCGCCGCCGTGCTGCTGGCCGGTGAGCCGGGCGTCGGGAAGTCGACGCTGCTGCTCGAGGTGGCGGCCAGCACCGCCCGCCGGGCCCAGCGCACCCTCTACGTCACCGGCGAAGAGTCCGCGGCGCAGGTCCGGCTGCGCGCCGACCGCACCTCCGCGGTGCAAGACCAGCTCTACCTCGCGGCCGAGACCGATCTCGGCGCGGTCCTCACCCACGTCGAGGAGGTGCGACCCAGGCTGCTCGTCATCGACTCGGTGCAGACGATCGGCGCGTCCGGAGTCGACGGCGTGCCCGGCGGCGTCACCCAGGTCAAGGAGGTCGCGGCCGCGCTCGTGCGGGTCGCCAAGACCCGCGACATCACCGTCGTGATGGTGGGCCACGTGACCAAGGACGGCTCGATCGCCGGCCCGCGGGTGCTCGAGCACCTCGTCGACGTCGTGCTCCACTTCGAGGGCGACCGCGACTCGCGGTTCCGGATGGTCCGCGCGGTCAAGAACCGGTTCGGTCCGGTCGACGAGGTCGGCTGCTTCGACCTCGGTGCCGACGGCATCACCGCGGTGCAGGACCCGACCGGCATCTTCGTCGAGCAGCACCACACCCGCGTGCCCGGCACCTGCGTCGCGGTGTCGATGGAGGGCCGCCGGCCGATGCTGGCAGAGGTGCAGGCACTGGTGACCGTCCCTGCCGGGGAGGACCGCGTGCGCCGTACCACCTCGGGCCTGGACGGGTCCCGGCTCGCCCTGGTGCTGGCCGTGCTGCAGCGTCACGCGGGCGTGCCCCTCCACAAGCGCGACGTGTTCGCGTCCACCGTCGGCGGCGCCCGGCTCGTCGACCCCGCCACCGACCTGCCCCTGGCGATCGCGCTCGCGTCGGCCGACTCCGGAGCGCCGGCGCCCGCGGGAGTCGTCGCGCTCGGCGAGATCGGCCTGTCGGGCGAGCTGCGGCGGGTCCGTGACCTGGAGCTCCGGCTGGCCGAGGCGGCACGCCTGGGCTTCACCACCGCCGTCGTCCCGGCCGACGCCGAGGCGCGCAGCGGGCCGCACCGCGTGCGCACCGGCCGGGTGGTCGACGGCATGAGCGTCATCGAGGTCCCCGACATCACCACCGCGCTCGAGGTGCTCGACGTCCATCGTCGCGGCCAGCGCCCGCTCACCGCTGTCGAGGACAGGTGACCCGAGCGGGACACCCCGTGGCTTAGGGTTACGCCGGAGGCGTGTCGAGCGCCCCGCGAGCCGAGGAGTGAGACTGCAGTGGTGACCGAGCGGCCGGATGACGCCCGGCTCCGCGAGACGCTCGCGCTGATCGCGCCCGGCACCGCGCTTCGCGACGGCCTCGAGCGGATCCTCCGCGGCCGCACCGGCGCCCTGATCGTGCTCGGCCGGGACAAGATCGTCGACGGCATCTCGACCGGCGGGTTCGAGCTCGACGTACCGTTCACCGCCACCGGGCTCCGCGAGCTGGCCAAGATGGACGGCGCGATCATCGTCGACCGCGACCTCACGCGGATCATCCGCGCCGCCGTGCACCTGATGCCCGACCACACCATCCCGTCGGAGGAGACCGGCACCCGGCACCGCACCGCCGACCGGGTCGCGCGCCAGACCGGCTTCCCGGTGATCTCGGTGTCCCAGTCGATGCAGATCATCGCGGCGTACGTCGGCGAGATCCGCCACGTGCTCGAGGACTCCGGGCAGATCCTGTCCCGCGCCAACCAGGCGCTCGCGACCCTCGAGCGCTACAAGCTGCGGCTCGACGAGGTCTCCTCGACGCTGTCCGCGCTCGAGATCGAGGACCTCGTCACGGTCCGCGACGTCGCCGTGGTCGCACAGCGGCTCGAGATGGTCACCCGGATCGCCCGCGAGATCGAGGACTACGTGCTCGAGCTCGGCACCGACGGCCGGCTGCTGTCGCTCCAGCTCGAGGAGCTCGTGACCGGCGTCGACATCGAGCGCGAGCTGGTCATCCGCGACTACGTCCCCTCGCGCAAGCGCAGTCGCGAGCCCGACGAGCTCCTCGGCCGCCTCGAGGGGCTCTCGGCCACCGAGCTCGTCGACCCCGCCTCGGTCGCGCGCGTCCTCGGCATCGGCACCGGTGAGCACCTCGACGGCGCGGTCGCGCCGCGCGGCTACCGCCTGCTCGCGAAGGTGCCGCGGCTCCCCGCGGTCGTCGTCGAGGGCCTGGTCGACCACTTCGGCACCCTGCAGAAGCTGCTCTCCGCCGGCATCGACGACCTCCAGGCCGTCGAGGGTGTCGGCGAGCTGCGCGCGCGCAGCGTGCGCGAGGGCCTGTCGCGGCTGGCCGAGTCGACGATCCTGGAGCGGTACGTCTGAGGCCAGGGACCGCCCGAGGAACGAGGGAGGTCCCGTCGGCCGAAGAGGTTGAGGGCGCGCGCTCCTGCGAGCGTGCGAGCAGGAGCGACCGCGCGTCTCGAAACCTCGATCAGCGACCGCTCACAGCCAGCCGCCTGCTCAGCGGATCGGTACGTCCTGCTGGCGGTCGCCGTGCTCCGGCTGCTGACCGCCGCCACCCTCCGGGGACTGCTCGCCATCCTGCGGCTGCTTCTGCCCACGGTCGCCCTTCTCGCCCGGCTCGCGGTCCTCGCCCTCCGGCCCGGTCGGGTCGGCGTCCGGCGTGACCGTCGCCGGCGTGGGCGTCTCGAGCTCGAAGTCGGTCTCGCCCGGCTCACCGCCGAGCGTCGCCGCCGCCACGGAGTAATCACCCGGCTGGAGCCACTCGGAGCCTCCGGGGCAGCCCGGGTCGGACTCCTTGGCCTCCTCCCAGGTCATCTCGACGACCGTCGCCACCACGTCGCGCACGGTGACGACCCGCTCCGGGATCGCGTCGCCGCACTCACGGGTGGTCCAGACCTCCTCGGCGCCGCGGGTGACGCGGACGACGATGCGCTCGTCGCTGAGCCGCCAGAGGCACGCCGCGGGTCCGGTCGACCTCAGGCTGAGGCCGATCGTCACGTCGCGCCCGGCGACGGCCTCGTCGACCTCGGGCGTGATCAGCACGTCGGCGGCCTTGCAGTAGCCGTCCGGCTGGGCGAGCACGTCGGGGTCGAACGTCGGGCCGTACGTCGGCCCGGCCCGCCGCTCGCGGCGCTCCCGCCGGCGCTGCTCGTCCCTCGGCTCGACGGTGACGGTCTGCGACGGCTCGACGTCGGCGCCGGCCTGCTGGGCGACGGGGGCATCGTCGGACGCGTCGCTGCCACCGCGCAGCACGCTGACGATGACGAAGAGCAGGCTCGCGGCGAGCGTGAGCACGAACAGGCGCCGCCGCCAGTAGACCTCCGGCGGCAGCGGTCCCCGGGTCAGCTGCGCCATGGATCCGACGCTAGCCGCGGGACGCCCCCGATCGTCGGTCCCACACCGTGCATCGCCGAGTCGCCGCGTGATCACCAGCCGACTCGGCGTCCCACACGCGTGAAGACGAGCCGGCTCGGAGCCCCAGACGCGTGAAGATGCGCCGACTCGGCACAATTGGACGGTGAGCAGCCAGACCGCGCCGGGATCGTCACCGTTGGTGGCGCCGGTCCTGGAGTGGTACGACGAGCACGCGCGCGACCTGCCGTGGCGGCGGCCCGAGGCCAGCGCGTGGTCGGTGATGGTCTCGGAGTTCATGCTCCAGCAGACCCCGGTCAACCGGGTGCTCCCGGTGCACGAGACGTGGCTCGAGCGGTGGCCGACACCGGCGGACCTCGCGGCGGAACCCACCGGCGAGGCGGTGCGGGCCTGGGGCCGCCTCGGCTACCCACGGCGCGCGTTGCGGCTGCACGCGGCGGCGACGGCGATCCGCGACGAGCACGGCGGCGAGGTGCCGGCCGACTACGACGCGCTGCTCGCGCTGCCCGGCGTGGGTGACTACACGGCCGCCGCGATCGCGACGTTCGCCCACGGTCGCCGGCACGTCGTGCTCGACACCAACGTCCGGCGCGTGCTCGGCCGCGCGGTGAGCGGCGTGGAGTTCCCGGCCCGCTCGGTCACCCGCGCCGAGCGCGACGTGGCTGCGGCGCTGCTGCCCGACGACGAGCCGACCGCGGCGACCTGGTCGGTGGCGGTGATGGAGCTCGGCGCCCTGGTCTGTACGGCGGACCGGCCCCGCTGTGACGCCTGCCCCGTGGTCGCGCTGTGCGCGTGGCACACCGCCGGGCGGCCGGCGTACGACGGTCCGCCCCGCCCGGTGCAGACCTACGCCGGCACCGACCGCCAGTGCCGGGGCCGGCTGCTGGCCGTGCTGCGCGACGCCGAGGGCGCCGTACCGTCCGACCGGCTGGACGCGGTGTGGGACGACGCGGCCCAGCGCGCCCGCTGCCTGGAGTCCCTGCTCGCCGACGGCTTGGCGGTCAGGACCGCCGACGGGGGCGTGGCGCTGCCGTAGGCGCCGCTGCGCCCGGGGTCTCGACCGGCCGGTTCGCGGGCGGCCGGAACCCGTCCTTCGGCGTCTCCCGCAGCCGGTCAAGCGCGGCGTCGAGCGCGGCCCGCTGGTCCGCGCTCGGCGCGGCCGGCTCGTGGGTCCCGCGGTCGGCGTCGATCTCGTCGACCACGCCGAGCCTCCGCAGGAGGTCGAGGTCGTCGGCGATCGTGCGCTCGTAGAGCGCGAGCAGCTCCTGCTCCAGCGCCTCCGGCGGCAGGCCGCGGGCGAGGAGGCCCTGCACGGCGTCCATGGTCCGCTGCCGGATGGGACGCAGCCTGGTGTCCGGCCCGGCCTGGGCGAGGGCGGTCCACTTCCGCGCGAACTCCTCGCCCGAGTAGGACTCGAAGTGCAGCACCAGGAACGACGGGTCCGCGGCGGTGTCCACCGCTCCCCCGTCGGCGCCCACGGGGTCGTGCAGGGTGAGCCAGGTGTCAGTGCCCGGTCGCACGCCGGACTTGCCGTCGGCGTGCCCGTGCAGGAAGGCCCCGTTGGTGGGCTTCTCGATCACGCCGCGCCGGACGAGGCGGCGCAGCTCGGGCTTCTCGAGGGGCCGCTTGAACCAGGTGGGCGGTCGCTCCCAACGCAGCCGGCTGACCGCCTCACGCACCTCGAGCCTGACGGCGGGGACCGATGGGGGCACCGCGGCGAGGCGGTCGCGGTCGACGCGCACCACCTCGTCGCCGTCGACGTGGAAGAGCCAGGACGCCCAGCCCAGCTCGCCGAGGAGGTGGCGGATCGCGTTGGCGTTGATGCGCTGCCTGTGGTTCAGCTCGGGCGGCCGCCCACCCTGCCACCAGGCGTCGTCGGTGCGGATGCAGGTGACGTGCGGATGAGCCGCGAAGCCCTCAGCGACCTCCGGCTGGTCCGCGTCGAGCAGCACGAACAGGTGGTCGACCCCACCCGCGAGGTTGCGGGCGACGTACTGCTCCAGGCGCGGCAGCGTGTCCTTGACCGTGCTGACCGCGGCGACGATGCCGCCCTGGTCAGCCATGCCGGAGCTCCCGTCAGGACCGGTCACGCTGCTGTGCGCGTGCCGCGCGGTTGGCGTCACGCTCGCGGCGCAGGTCGGCGACCTGGCCGTCGAGGATCGTCGCCAGCGCCCGCAGCGCGGCGTCGGTCACCTCGCGCTCGTCGACCGGCGTCAGCTCGTCGGCGAACGCCGAGTCGTGGGGGTGCAGCTCGGCGAGGTCGCCGACGACGTCGTAGCCGCCGCTCTCCAAAGCCTCGATCACGCCCCGCGCGTGCTCCTCGCACCACGCGCGGTGCTGCGCGAGCATCGGGATCCGGTCGCCCTTCTGCGGCGCCAGGACGCCGATCGCGAAGCCTCGCTTGAGCACCGGCCCGTGCAGGTCGCGGCGGAACGTCGGGGGCGCCAGCAGCCCGTTGATCCTCAGCAGCAGCTCGGCCTGTGCGCGGCCCAGCGACTCGTTGGCGCGCACGCTCTCGGCGGTCAGCGACGCCGGGTCGATGCCGAGCACCCCGCAGAAGCGGTCGAGCAGGACGGTCGGCGCGGCACCCGGCGGCGGCAGCAGCACGACGTGCATCCGCGACGGGTCGACCAGGCCCTTCCAGCGGGCGAGCATCGCGGGCACGTCGTAGGCGCGCCAGAACCCGGCGGCCACCTCGCCCTCGCGGGACACCACGGCGTCGACGAAGGCCTCGTAGGGCACCTGGGAGCCACCCTTGACGGTCTGCTGCCAGGCCGACGGGATCGTGCGCGCGATGTCGCGGACGGTCAGCAGCAGGTGGGCCTCGCGGCCGCCGAGCGCCTCGCCGAGCCGCGCGACCTGCTCCTCGGTCGAGCCGCCGAAGACCTCGTCGCTGACGAGCACCCGGTCGCCCGGGGCGGACGCGAGCTCGCGCGGGAACCGCTCGAGCGCCCGCTTCGCCCGCGGGGCGTCGACGCCCTCCTGGAGCTGGTCCTTGAGCGCCCGCACCAGCTGGCGGCTCGCGATCTGGTTGTGCGGCACCATCGTCAGCCCCTGCGCGCCGAGCGCGTCGGGGTTGGCCCGCAGCAGCGACTGGAGGTACGACGTCCCCGTCTTCTTCAGCCCGATGTGCAGGTAGACCGGTCCGTCAGACATGCCTCGCATTGTGTCGCACCCCGCGAGTCGGCAGAAACCGGCGCTCAGAAACGACCGAGTCGGCAGAAGTTCGCGCCAGTCCTGCGAACTTCTGCCGACTCGATGCCCTCAGGCTGAGAACTTCTGCCGACTCGCGCCTACTCGGTGCCGGTGGAGCGGGGCACGTCGGTCGGGCCGCCCTCCTCGGTCGGCGCCTCCGCGGCGCCGCCCTCGGACACGGTCTCCAGCGGCGGCAGGTCGGGCAGCTCGCTGACCTTCTGGCCCTCGAACGTGAAGGTCGCGGTCGGACCCTCGCCGTCCACGTCGACCAGCACCAGCTGACCGGGGCCGACCTCGCCGTACAGCATCTTCTCGGCGAGCACGTCCTCGATCTCGCGCTGGACGGTACGGCGCAGCGGCCGCGCGCCGAGCACCGGGTCGAAGCCCCGCTCGGCGAGCAGGTTCTTCGCCTTCTGGGTCAGCTCGATGCTCATGTCGCGGTCCTTCAGGCGGACCTCCACCGCGGCGATCATGTTGTCGACCATCGCGACGATCTGCTCCTGCGACAGCGGCGGGAAGACGATGATCTCGTCGACACGGTTGAGGAACTCGGGCCGGAAGTGCTGCTTGAGCTCCTCCGACACCTTGCTCTTCATCCGCTCGTAGGAGCCCTGCTTGTCGCCGGCCTGCTGGAAGCCGAGGTTGATGCCCTTGGCGATGTCACGGGTGCCGAGGTTGGTGGTCATGATGATGACGGTGTTCTTGAAGTCGACCACCCGGCCCTGGGAGTCGGTCAGGCGACCTTCCTCCAGGATCTGCAGCAGGCTGTTGAAGATGTCGGGGTGGGCCTTCTCGACCTCGTCGAAGAGGACGACGGAGAACGGCTTGCGGCGCACCTTCTCGGTGAGCTGGCCGCCCTCCTCGTAGCCGACGTAGCCCGGGGGCGAGCCGAAGAGCCGCGAGACGGTGTGCTTCTCGCCGAACTCGGACATGTCGAGCTGGATCAGCGCGTCCTCGTCGCCGAAGAGGAACTCCGCGAGCGTCTTGGACAGCCACGTCTTACCGACACCGGACGGGCCGGCGAAGATGAACGAGCCGCCGGGACGCTTCGGGTCCTTCAGGCCGGCACGGGTACGGCGGATCGCGCGCGAGAGCGCCTTGACCGCCTCGTCCTGGCCGATGACGCGCTTGTGGAGCTCGTCCTCCATCTTGAGCAGCCGGGTCGACTCCTCCTCGGAGAGCTTCACGATCGGGATGCCGGTCGCGACCGCCAGCACCTCGGCGATCAGCTCCTCGTCGACCTCAGCGACCTCGTCCATGTCGCCGGCGCGCCACTGCTTCTCGCGCTCGGCCTTCTTCAGGATGAGCTGCTTCTCCTCGTCGCGCAGGCGGGCGGCGGCCTCGAAGTCCTGCCCGTCGATCGCCGCCTCCTTGCGCTGCCGCACCTCGCCGATCTTGTCGTCGTACTCGCGCAGGTCGGCGGGCGCCGTCATCCGGCGGATCCGCAGCCGCGAGCCGGCCTCGTCGATCAGGTCGATCGCCTTGTCGGGCAGGAACCGGTCGGAGATGTAGCGGTCGGCCAGCGTCGCCGCGGAGACCAGCGCCTCGTCGGTGATGGTCACCCGGTGGTGCGCCTCGTAGCGGTCGCGCAGGCCCTTGAGCATCTCGATCGTGTGGGCGATCGACGGCTCGGCGACCTGGATCGGCTGGAAGCGGCGCTCGAGCGCGGCGTCCTTCTCGAGGTACTTGCGGTACTCGTCGAGGGTGGTCGCTCCGATGGTCTGGAGCTCGCCCCGGGCCAGCATCGGCTTGAGGATCGACGCGGCGTCGATCGCGCCCTCGGCGGCGCCGGCGCCGACGAGAGTGTGGATCTCGTCGATGAACAGCACGATGTCGCCGCGGGTGCGGATCTCCTTGAGCACCTTCTTCAGGCGCTCCTCGAAGTCGCCGCGGTAGCGCGAGCCGGCGACCAGCGCACCCAGGTCGAGGGTGTAGATCTGCTTGTCCTTGAGCGTCTCGGGCACGTTGCCCTTGACGATGTCCTGGGCCAGGCCCTCGACGATGGTCGTCTTGCCGACGCCCGGCTCGCCGATGAGGACCGGGTTGTTCTTCGTACGGCGGGACAGGATCTGCATGACCCGCTCGATCTCCTGCGAGCGGCCGATGACCGGGTCGAGCTTGCCCTCGCGGGCGTCCTGGGTCAGGTTGCGGCCGAACTGGTCGAGCACCAGGCTCGACGACGGCGCGTCACCGCTGCTGGCGCCGGTCGCGGCGGCGGCCTGGCCGGACTCCTTGCCCTGGAAGCCCGAGAGCAGCTGGATGACCTGCTGGCGCACCCGGTTGAGGTCGGCGCCGAGCTTCTGCAGCACCTGGGCGGCGACGCCCTCGCCCTCGCGGATCAGGCCGAGCAGGATGTGCTCGGTGCCGATGTAGGAGTGGCCGAGCTGCAGCGCCTCGCGCAGGGACAGCTCGAGCACCTTCTTGGCGCGCGGAGTGAACGGGATGTGGCCGCTCGGCGCCTGCTGGCCCTGGCCGATGATCTCCTCGACCTGGGCACGCACCGCCTCGAGCGAGATGTCGAGGGACTCCAGCGCCTTGGCGGCGACGCCCTCCCCCTCGTGGATGAGACCGAGGAGGATGTGCTCGGTCCCGATGTAGTTGTGGGAGAGCATGCGGGCCTCTTCCTGGGCCAGCACGACCACCCGGCGGGCACGGTCGGTAAACCGCTCGAACATCTGCATCGCTCCTCACACGTCACGCAGGCTGTCGAAGGGGACAACCGCTGGACCAGCCTACGCGTTCCGTGTGACGGGAAAACGCCGTCCGCTCAGAGCGAACGCCCGAGCGCGACGGCAGACCGAGGAACGAGGTCCGCCGCCGCGCGGAACGATCAGTGAGCGGCGTCGTACGCCGAGCGCACGTCGGACGGGATCCGGCCGCGGTCGGGGACCGTGAAACCGTTGGCCCGCGCCCACTCGCGCACCTCGCTGGCGGGGGCGCCGCCGGCCGCGGCGCCGGAGCGCGCGGACGCGCGGGCACGGCGGGCCGTGCTGACCTTGCGGCCGTGCCCGACATAAGTGGCGAGGGCGTCGCGGAGAGCAGACGCATTCTTGTCGTTGAGGTCGATCTCGTAGGTCGCTCCGTCGAGACCGAAAGTCACGGTCTCGGTGGCGTCGCTTCCGTCGATGTCGTCGACGAGGGTGATGTTCACTTTCTGGGCCATATCGAGATCATGGCATAACGCCGACTTCGAGGCGATGATCGGCCCACCTTTAACGCTATTTCCTCATTTCGCGTTGCGCAGGAATGCGCGTTCGAGCCCGCGCAGGGTGAGCCACGGCGAATGGTCGGTGAAACACCGGCATTCGTCGACGACGAGCGGCGCGAGATATCCGGTCGAGATCACGCGTACGTCGGCCGCGTCGGCGCCGAGCGCGGAGATCAACCGCTCGACGACTCCCTCGACCTGGCTTGCGACCCCGAAGATCATTCCCGACTGCAGCGCCTCCACGGTGTTCTTGCCGATCACGCTGCGCGGGCGGACCAGCTCGACCTGGCGCAGCTGCGCGCCACGGCGGCCCAGCGCCTCGAGCGAGATCTCGATCCCGGGGGTGATCGCGCCGCCGACATAGCGCCCGTCTGCGTCGACGACGTCGAAAGTCGTCGCGGTGCCACCGAAATCGACCACGATCGCGGGGCCGCCGTAATCATTGACCGCCGCGAGAGCGTTGATGATGCGATCGGTCCCGACTTCCCTGGGGTTGTCGACGAGGATCGGGACCCCGGTGCGCACACCGGGCTCGATGATCACCCGCGGGACATCTCCGAAATGCCGCTCGAGCATCTCGCGCCAGGAATGCAGCACGGCGGGCACGGTCGCGCACACGGCAATTCCCGATACATCTGATATTTGGGCGCCCAGCAATCCGCGAAGCAGAACGGCCCATTCGTCCGCAGTCCGGTGCTCGTCGGTCGCGACCCGCCAGTCCGCGGTCACCTCGCCGTCGGCGACGAGGCCGAGGACGGTGTGCGCGTTGCCGATGTCGGCGGCCAGCAGGCTCATTGTTCGCGCAGGTCCATGCCGAGGTCGAAGACCACGACCGAGTGGGTCAGCGCGCCGACAGAGAGGAAGTCGACACCGGTCCGCGCGACCTCGGCCGCGCGCTCCAGCGTGAGCCCGCCGGAGGCCTCCAGGGTCGCGGCCACGCCCGACTCGTCGCGGATCCGCACCGCCTCGGCCATGGTCTCGCTGCTCATGTTGTCGAGCAGGATCTCAGTGCACCCGGCGGCGAGCAGGTCGCGCAGCTGGTCGAGGTCGGTGACCTCCACCTCGACGCGCAAGTCGGGGTACGCCGTCCGCACGGCCTCGAACGCCGGCACCACGCCGCCGGCTGCGAGCACGTGGTTGTCCTTGACCATCGCGCGGTCGGACAGGCTGAAGCGGTGGTTGACGCCGCCGCCGCACGCGACGGCGTACTTCTGCAGGGCTCGAAGTCCGGGCAGCGTCTTGCGGGTGTCGAGCACCCGGGCCCGGGTGCCCTCGAGCGCGGTGACCCACGCGGCCGTGGCGGTGGCGACGCCGGAGAGGTGGCACGCGATGTTGAGCGCGGTGCGCTCTGCCGTGAGCAGTCCGCGGACCGGGCCCGAGACCGTCAGCACGGCGTCGCCGGGGACGACCCGGCTGCCGTCGGCGGTGCGCTGGTCGATCGAGACCGTGTCGCCCATGACCATGCGGAAGACCAGCTCGGCGACGGCGAGGCCTGCGACGACGCCCTGCTCACGGGCGTTGAAGTCGGCGACACCGTGGACGTCGGTGCCGATCGTCGCGGCACTCGTGACGTCCTCGGTCGGCACGTCCTCGTGCAGCGCTCCCGCGACCAGGTCGTAGACCGAGCGCGGGTCGCCGATCTCGGCGAGCTCCTTGAGGAGCGCGTCGGGGAGGTCGGAGAACGGCGTGAGCGAGAGAGCCATCAGTGCGCCTCCACGGCGGGCAGGTCGGTGTCGGTCGCAGGCGACGGGCTGAACGACACGGTGGTTGCGCCGTCGTGCATGCGGACGTCGAAGTGGCCGGCGAAGTCGACGTCGTCGCGCTCGGGGAAGTCGTCGCGCCAGTGGGACCCGCGGGTCTCCTCGCGCAGCGCGGCCGCGTCGGCCAGCGCGGCGCTGATGGTGATCAGGTTGGTGGTCTCCCACGACGCCTGGTCGACCTGCTCCGCCGTCTCCGACGCGAGCTTGTCGAGCATCGCGCCCGCCTCGGCGAGCCCCGGCGCGGAGCGCAGCACGCCCACCTTCGACGTCATCGTCTCCTGCAGGTCGCGTCGTACGGCGCCCGCCACCAGCCCGACGGAGCGGCCGTCGTCGACGGGCTCCTGCCAGGGGCGCAGCTCGCCGGGGAGCACCTTGGAGATCCGCCGCGAGAAGACGAGGCCCTCGAGCAGGGAGTTGGACGCGAGCCGGTTGGCGCCGTGGACGCCGGAGCAGGCGACCTCGCCGGTGGCGTAGAGGCCCGGCAGGTCGGTGCGGCCGTCGAGGTCGGTGCGGACGCCGCCGGAGGCGTAGTGGCACGCCGGCGCGACGGGGATCAGCTGCGTGACCGGGTCGACGCCGTGGGAGCGCGCGGTCGCGAGGATTGTCGGGAACCGGCGCTCCCAGAACGCCGCTCCCAGGTGCCGCGCGTCGAGCCACATGTGGGGGCGCCCGGTCTCGAGCATCCGCTTCATGATCGCCTTGGCGACGACGTCGCGCGGAGCGAGGTCGGCGAGCTCGTGCTGGCCCTGCATGAAGCGGACGCCCTCGTCGTCGACCAGGAACGCCCCCTCGCCGCGCACCGCCTCGGAGATCAGCGGCTGCTGGCCGCGCGAGTCGGGGCCGAGGTACATCACCGTCGGGTGGAACTGCACGAACTCGAGGTCGCGCAGGGTGGCGCCGGCGCGCAGCGCGAGCGCCATGCCGTCGCCGGTCGACACCGCCGGGTTGGTCGTCTGCGAGAACACCTGGCCGAGGCCGCCGCTGGCGAGGACGACCGCGCGGCAGTGGACCGCGCCGACACCGTCGCGCTGGCCCTCGCCCATCACGTGCAGGGTCAGCCCCGCGACGCCGCCGTCGGCGGCGAGGAGCAGGTCGACGGCGAGCGCGTGCTCGATGACCTCGATGTTGGGGTTGGCGGCGACCGCCTCCATCAGCGCGCGCTGGATCTCGGCGCCGGTGGCGTCGCCACCTGCGTGGGCGATCCGGTCGCGGTGGTGGCCGCCCTCACGGGTCAGCGACAGGTCGCCGCCCTCGTCGAGGTCGAAGTTGGCGCCGCGCTTGATGAGCTCGCGCACGGCCGCCGGCCCCTCGTTG
This sequence comes from Nocardioides thalensis, assembly GCF_013410655.1. Taxonomy (NCBI): domain Bacteria; kingdom Bacillati; phylum Actinomycetota; class Actinomycetes; order Propionibacteriales; family Nocardioidaceae; genus Nocardioides; species Nocardioides thalensis. The sequence continues at coordinate 186,493 of NZ_JACCFP010000001.1, read as the reverse complement.
ACCAGCACCTGCACCGCCTCGCGGTCGCAGGCGCCGGCACCCGCGACGAGGGTGTCGACCTCGTGCTGCTCCGGGGTGTCACCCGGCCCCAGGGCCGCGGCGATGCCGCCCTGCGCCCACTGTGTCGAGCCCGCGGACAGCACGTCCTTGGTCACCACCATGACCTTGTCGACCTTCTTGCGCAGGCGCATCGCCGCGGTGAGGCCGGCGATCCCGGACCCGATGACGACGACGTCCGCGCGCGTCGTCCAGCCGGGCTCCGGTGCGGTCAGCCGGCCGGGCAGCCGGCGGGTGGAGGCGTGCATCCGCGCAGGCTATCGGCCCGCGGCGACCAGGTCTCCCCGGTTGAGGCCGGGGTCGCCGAAGGTGTCCGCCGGGTCGGCGCCGGTGCCGACCACCTTGTTGTCCGCATCGACGAACACCACGTGCGGCTGGTAGGCCTTCGCCTCCTCGGTGGTCATCTGGCCGTAGGCGATCAGGATGACCAGGTCGCCGGGGTGCACCAGCCGCGCCGCCGCGCCGTTGATGCCGATCACGCCGCTGCCGCGCTCGCCGGCGATCGTGTAGGTCTCGAGCCGGGCGCCGTTGGTGATGTCGACGATGTGGACGAGCTCGCCGGGCAGCAGGTCGGCCGCCTCGAGCAGGTTCTCGTCGACGGTCACCGAGCCGACGTAGTGCAGGTCGGCCTGCGTCACGGTCGCGCGGTGGATCTTGGACTTCATCATCGTGCGCAGCATCAGCTGCTCCCTTCGGCAGCCGCGGTCCCGATGACCAGCGGCATGTTGTCGATGAGGCGGGTGGTGCCCACACGGGCCGCGACCACGGCCCGGGCGGGAGTCTGCGGGGGGACGGCGGCCGCGAGCTCGCCGAGGTCGACGGCGCGGATCTCGAAGTAGTCGAGCTCCACGCCCTCCGCCTCGCTGAGCACCGCCCGACCGGCGGCGAGCGCCTCCGCGAGCCCGCGCGGCCCGGCGTCGCGGGCGGCGTACAGCGCCCGGCTGAGGGCCGTGGCCCGCTCGCGCTGCTCGGCGTCGAGGTAGCGGTTGCGGCTGGAGAGCGCGAGGCCGTCGAGCTCGCGCACGGTCTCGGCACCCACGATCTCGACGCCGAGGCAGAGGTCGCTCGCCATCCGGGTGATCAGCGCGAGCTGCTGGTAGTCCTTCTGGCCGAAGATCGCGACGTCGGGGCGCACCAGCCCCAGCAGCTTGGCGACCACCGTGAGGACACCGCGGAAGTGGCCCGGCCGCGACGCGCCCTCGAGGAGGGTGCCCAGGGGCCCCGGCTCGACCGTCACCTGCGGCTCCCCGCCGGGATAGACCTCGTCGGCAGCGGGCGCGAAGACCACGTCGACGCCCTGTCGCTCGCACACCGCGAGGTCGGCGTCGAAGGTGCGCGGGTAGCGGTCGAGGTCCTCGCCCGGCCCGAACTGGAGCGGGTTGACGAAGATCGAGACGACGACCGTGCCTTCGGCACCGGCGCGCTCCCGCGCCAGCCCCATCAGGCTGGCGTGGCCCTCGTGCAGCGCACCCATCGTGGGCACCAGCGCGACCGCGCCTGCGCCCCCGCGCGCGCCGAGCAGCGTGGCCAGCTCCTCGCGGGTGCCGGCGACCTGGACCGCCACGTGCTACTGCGCCTGGACCGAGACCGACCAGGTGGCCTCGTCGAGGGCGCGCACGATCTTGTGCGCCTGGATCGGGAGGACGCGGCCGTCGGTGACCGCGCGGTCGAGGGTGGCGCGCGCCAGGGCGACGTACGACGGGAGGGTGTCGGGCGCATTGGCGGTGATGTCGGCGAGGTGGGCGCGGATCGTCTTCACGTCGCCGCGCACGATCGGGCCGGTGAGCGCGGCGTCGCCGTGGGCGAGCGCGTTGTCGAGCGCCGCGTCGAGAAGCGGCCGCAGCGTGCCGGCCGGGTCGGAGACGCCGGCGGCGGACAGCAGGCCCATCGCCTCGCTGACCAGGGTGACCAGGTGGTTGGCACCGTGGGCGAGGCCGGCGTGGTAGAGCGTGCGCATCTCCTCGGGGACCCACGTCGGGCGGCCGCCGAGCTCGGCGACCAGCTCCTCGGCGAGCCCGCGCTCGGCGGCGCCCGCGGTCAGGCCGAAGACGCAGCCGGTGAGGCGGTCGAGGTCGACCTCGGTGCCGGTGAAGGTCATCGCCGGGTGCAGCGCGATCACGCGGGCGCCCACGGCGGCGGCCGGCGCGAGGACGGCGAGGCCGTGGCGGCCGGAGGTGTGCACGACGACCTGGCCGGCGCGGAGGGCGCCGGAGTCGGCGAGCACCTGCACGACGTTGGGGAGCATGTCGTCGGGCACCGTGAGGAGCAGCAGGTCGCTCGCGCGGGCGACGGCGCTGGGCTTCATCAGCGGGACGCCGGGGAGCAGCGCGGCGGCGCGCTCGCGCGAGGCGTCGGACTCACCGGCGACGGCGACGACGGGGTGGCCGGCGGCGCGGAGCCGGGCCGAGAGAACGGCGCCGACGCGACCTGCGCCGATGACGCCGATGGAGAGCGCGCTCGTGGTGCCCATGTCGAACCTTCCTCGTTCCAGTCCCTCCGACCACCCGCTGGCGGGCCGGTGTGGGTACCGGACGTGTTTCTCGGTTGCACCATCAAGGCTAGGTCGCTCCCGGGCAGGGCGATAGGTGGCGCCTGGGTGACGTGCACCACCCTCCGCGCCGGCCGGATAGCGTGCTGCCGTGGCCCTCCTCCGTCGCTCCGAGCCGCTGGTCAGCGTGGTGGTCCCGGCGTACGACGTGGCCGCCTACCTGCCCGCGTGCCTCGACAGCCTGCTGGCGCAGACGCACCGCAACCTCGAGGTCGTGGTCGTCGACGACGGCTCGCCCGACGACTCCGGCGCGATCGCGGAGGAGTACGCCGGCCGCGACCCCCGCGTGCGGGTGGTGCACATCGTCAACCGCGGCCTGGGTGGCGCCCGCAACGAAGGGCTCCGGCACGTGCGCGGCGACGTGATCGGGTTCGCCGACTCCGACGACGTCGTGCCCCCGGGTGCCGTCGCCGCGCTCGTGGGCCAGCTGCGCCGTACCGGCGCCGACCTGGTGACCGGCGACGTCGCCCGCCTGGAGGGGCCCGCGGGGGCGGAGCAGCTGCGCCCGATCCGCTGGATGCGGCGGCTGCACAAGGACCGGTCGGCGGTCGTGATCGAGCAGCAGCCCGAGCTGCTCGGCGACGTCTTCGCGTGGAACAAGCTGTTCCGGCGGGAGTTCTGGGAGGGCGCGGGCCTGTCGTGGCCCGAGGGCGTGCGCTACGAGGACCAGCCGGCGATGACCGAGGCCTACGTCCGCGCGCGTCGGATCGGCGTGGTGCCCGACGTCGTCTACCACTGGCGGATCCGCGACGACGGCACCTCGATCACCCAGCAGCGCGCCAGCCTCCAGGACCTCGAGGACCGGTGGACCACCAAGCGGATGTCGCTCGCGACGGTCGAGGGGCTGGGGTCGGCCACCGTGTCGCGGGTCTTCCTCGACAAGGTCCTGCCCGGCGACCTGTGGCGCTACTTCCTGCTCGTGCCCGGCCTCGAGGGCAGCGAGGGCGACGCGTGGTGGCAGCTCCTCGTCAGCGGCGTCCGCGAGTTCTGGGGCGGCCACCGGTCGCTCACCCACAGCGTGCTGCCGCCCGTCCACCGGCTCGCGGGCTGGCTCGTGGAGAACGGCCGGCGCGACGACGTGGCGCTGGTGATGCGCCACGTCGCCGCGCTCGACGGGAAGCCGCTCCCGCGGGTGCGGATGCCCAACGGTGAGACCCGGGTCGACGTACCTGGCCTGGACCCGCGGACCGTCGCCCGTGAGGCGCTCCTCGTCAGGGACGAGGAGCTCTAGTCGGCGTCAGCCGATCAGGCCCTCCTCGGTGAGGAAGTCGCTGGCGACGTCCTCCGGCTTCTCGCGGTCGACGGTGACCCGCGCGATCAGCTCGCCGAGGGTCTCGTTGTCGAGCGCGGCCATCAGGCCGTTGAGCGGCTCGGCGACCTCGGGGTGCTCGTCGAGGAACTCGGTCGAGACCGCCGGGATCAGGTTCTGCGCGGGCTGGATGCCGCGGTCGTCCTCGAGCAGCACCAGGCCCTGGTCGTCGAGCGTGCCGTCGAGCGTCCCGGTCAGGCCGAGGTCGGACTCGCCGTCGATGACCGACTGGTAGGTCTCGGGGCTGGCGTAGCCGAGCGGCAGCAGCTCGCTGATCTCGATGCCATAGACGCTGGTCAGGCCACCCTCGCAGTCGGGCCGGCCCTCGCAGTCGGGGGCCGCCGCGAGCACCACGGACTCGCCCTCGAGGTCGGACAGCGCGGAGACGCCGTTCTCGGAGGCGTAGTCCTCGGTGACGAAGAAGGCGTTCTGCGACGCGGCCGGCGACGGGTCGAGCAGGGTGATGCCCGCCTCGTCGGTGAGCGGCTTGATCGCCTCGATCGACTCGGTGGCGTCGTTGGTCGTGACCGTCTCGGCCTCGGGGCCGTTGGCCTCGATGTTGAGGAAGTCGCCGAGCCCGGCGACGTACTCCGGCACGACGTCGAAGTCGGCGGGGAACTTCGCCATGTAGACGTCGCGGGTGTCGACGAGGGTCTTCTCGACGTCGTAGCCCTCGTCGGTGAGCACGGCCTCGTACATCGCGGTCACGAGCGCCGCCTCGTCGAACGACTGGCTGGCGATGCGGACGGTGCCGCTCGCCTCGCCGCCACCAGAGGCGTTGTCGTCCTCGGCGAGGTCGTCACCGGCGCAGGCCGTGGCGGTGAGGAGCGCACCGAGGGTCAGGCCGGTCGCGAGGACCCGGCGGAAGTGGGTGGGGAGCTGAGCGGTCATCGTGGGGTTTCACCTTCTGTGTCCCGTGGCCGGCGGCCACGCGTGTCCGGTTGGGAAGCGCCTGCGGGCAGGGCCGAGCACAGGCACTTCGAGCACCCTAGGGGCATCGACCGACATCCCGCTTCCGGGAAGGTCCGCCGCCTATGCTCGGCCGGTGCGCCTCAGGTCTCGGACGACGTCCGCCGTCGCCCTCGTCCTGCTGGCGTCCGGGCTGGCTTCCTGCGGCGGCGACACCGACTCACCGGTGGCCGGCGAGGTCGATCCCGTCCCGCTCGACCTCGCGGCGCCGACCTACGCCCTCGCCACCCGGGACGGGCTCGCGCTGCGCTCCGGCGAGGCACGCAGCACGTTCGCCGACTACACGTCGGCGGAGTGGCTCCCGGGCGGGCGGGCGCTCCTGGGCCGCGGTTGGTCGAAGCGCGGGATCTGGGACCCGGCGACCGGGGACGTCACCCCGGTGCGGCTCGGCGATCCCAACCGCTCGGTCACCCAGATCTCCCTGGTGGAGCCGGCCCACCCGAAGGGCGACGATCCCTTCCAGCTCGTCGCCTACGACCTCGACGGCGACGAGCAGTGGCGGGTCAACCTGCCCGAGGCCGAGGTCGCGCCCGAGGACAGCGAGGACGTGGAGCGGATGTACAAGTCCGCGCACACCATCGACGGCGCGACGTTCCTCTACTGGTACGACAACAGCGAGCTCGAGGAGTACGACGACTACGGCATCCTGCGCGTCGGCCCTGAAGGCGAGGACATCAAGCAGGTCCTCGAGGACGTCCCGGTGATCGCGCTCTGGCTGGCGGCCGACGGCTCCTCGCTGCTCGCGACCCGGCGCGTCTCCGGCGACCCGTGCGGCGGCTGCCAGGTCACCCAGCAGCTGGTCGAGATCGACCCGAAGGACGGGACGGCGCTCGCGACGTACGACCTGCCGGAGGCCTACGACGAGAACTGGGACGTGCGGGAGGTGGACAAGGTCGGCGCCCGGATCGCCGTGCGGTTCGAGGAGACGGAGTTCCCCGAGCCGGGCACGCGCGGACCCTGGCAGTGGCTCGAGCAGCGCGGCACGTGGGTGCTCGACGAGGACGGGTGGACGATGGTCGAGGACAGCGACGAGGAGGTCTCCTGGTGGCAGGGAGCCGCCGACCGGATCGTCGCCGTCCCGCTGGAGCGCAAGGGAGGCGGGCGCATCCCCGGTCACGACTTCGCCTACTGGTGGGAGCACGACGGCGAGCGCACCCGCCTCCGGGGCCTCACCCAGCTGGATGCGGGGCGGCGCTATTACGAGGCGTCGATCCCGGGTCAGCTGCTCGCTCCCGAGTGATCGCTCGTACGGCGAGCGCGGCCGCGACCTCGAGGGCGAGGGCGACCGCCGCGACGACGATCGCGCCCGCGATGCCCTGCCCGTAGCGCTGGTTGGCGAAGCCCGCGGTGATCACGTTGCCGAGCCCGGGGCCGGCCACCAGCGCGGCGATCGTCGCCGTCGCCCAGACCTGCACGATCGCGAGCCGCACCCCGCTGAGCACCAGGGGCAGCGCGAGCGGCAGCTCCACGCGGAGGAACAGCTGCCAGCCGGTCATGCCCAGGCCGACCGCCGCCTCCTTGGTGTCGGCCGGGACCTCGCGCACGGCGACGTACGTCTGCGTGATGAGGGGCGGCAGCGCGAACAGCGCCAGCGCGATCAGCGTGGCGAGCCCGGCGCGGCCGTAGGGGCCGAGGTGCGCCGTGCCCGGCCACTCGGCCCGGACCAGGATGGCGAGCAGCGCGAGCGTCGGCACCGCGCGGCCGATGTTGGAGATGCTGACCGCGAGGAAGCCGCCCTTGCCGATGTGGCCGAGCCAGAACGCGATCGGGAGTGCGACGACGACCGCCAGCACCAGCGCCGTGATGCTCAGCAGCAGCTGCTGCACCAGCAGCTCGAGCATGCCGCCGTTGCCGGTCCAGCTCGCGCCGTCGGTCAGGTAGGTCCAGGCATCGCCGAAGACGTCCATCAGCGCGACACCTCCAGGCCCCGCGTGCGGGCCCACGGGGTGAGCACGTGCTGGAGCGCGAGGAGGAGCCCGTCGAGGAACAGCGCGATCATCACGCACAGCACCGAGGCGGTGAGCAGCTCGGCCTTGAAGTCGGTCAGCCGGCCGTGGTTGATCAGGTCACCGAGACCGCCGTGGGCGACGATCGTCCCGACCGTCGCGAGCGCGACCGTGGAGACCGTCGCGACCCGCACGCCCGCGAGCACGACCGGCAGCGCCAGCGGCAGCTCGATCCGCGTGAGCAGCCGCGCGCGGCCGTAGCCCAGGCCGATCGCCGACTCCTTGACGTCGTCGGGCACCGCCCGCAGCCCGTCGAGGAACGCCCGCACCAGGATCGTCAGGCAGTAGAGCGCCAGCCCGATCACCACCGTCGTCGCGGTCAGCCCGGTGAACGGCACCAGCAGCGGCAACAGCGCCAGCGACGGGATCGTGTAGATGCCCGACGCGACACCCAGCACCGCGGCCTCGAGCCGCGGCGAGCGGCGTGCGAGGAGGGCCAGGGGCAGCGCGAGCACGATGCCCAGCAGGACCGCGGAGACGGTCAGGCCCAGGTGGGAGACGGTCGCGTCGACGATCTCGTCCCAGCGGTCGCGCACGTAGTCGTCGCAGATCCACTTGTTGCCGGTGAACCGCCCGTAGCACGTCATCCGCGCTCACCGTCGTCGCTCGCCGGTAGCCTCACGCGCATGGACGCTAGCCGAGACCGCGGACAGGACGGCGCGACCGGGCCGATGATCCGGCTGACGGGCGTCAGCAAGTCCTACCGCGGCACGGTGGCGGTGCACGACCTCGACCTCGACGTGGCCCGCGGCGAGCTGGTCTGCCTGGTCGGCCCCTCGGGCTCGGGCAAGTCCACGACGCTGAAGATGATCAACCGGCTCGTCGAGCCCACCACCGGCACGATCGAGGTCGACGGCCGCGACGTCACCCGGGTCGACCCGGTGCAGCTCCGCCGCGGCATCGGCTACGTCATCCAGCAGGTCGGCCTCTTCCCGCACCAGAAGGTCATCACCAACACGATGACCGTGCCGCTGCTGTACGGCGAGTCGAAGGCGACCGCGCGGGCGCGCGCGGAGGAGCTGTTGCACCTCGTCGGCCTCGACCCCGCGCAGTACGGCGACCGCTATCCCCACGAGCTGTCGGGCGGGCAGCGCCAGCGGGTCGGCGTTGCCCGGGCGCTCGCCGCGGACCCGCCGGTGCTGCTGATGGACGAGCCGTTCGGGGCGGTCGACCCGGTGATCCGGGGCCGGCTCCAGGACGAGTTCCTCCGCATCCAGCGCGAGCTCGACAAGACGGTCGTGCTGGTGACCCACGACATCGACGAGGCCGTCCGGCTGGGCGACCGCGTCGCCGTGTTCGGCGAGGGCGGGCGGCTGCTGCAGTACGACACCCCCGCGCGGCTGCTCGGCTTCCCCGCCTCCGACGAGGTCGCGACCTTCGTCGGCGCCGACGCCGGGCTCCGGCGGCTCTCGGTCACCCGGGTCGAGGCCGCTCACGTCGACCCCGTCGACGGCACACCCGCGTCGGCGCTGGGGGCCACCGTCGAGCTCGGGGTCTCGCTCGGCGAGGCGCTCGCGGTGATGCTGCGCGACGACCGGCCGGCGGTCGGCGTGACCGACGGCCCGCGGTTCGTGGGGGTGCTGACGCCGGAGGGCATCCACCGGGCGCTGCGGGGATCGCTGCGCGCCGAGGCGTAGCGGGCCCGGTCAGCCCTTCGGCACCGGCACCTCGCGGTGCCACGACTCGGTGACGTACGACGTCTCCCAGCCCATGGCGAGGTAGAGCTCGTGCGCGCCGGTCGGCGAGTCGGCGTCGACCTCGATGCCCACCCGGTCGCGGCCGCGGACAGCGGCGTCGGCGATCACGGTGCGCAGCAGGCCCTTGCCGACCCCGCGCCCGCGCGCCGCCTCGAGCACGCCGAGGTAGGCGACGTAGGAGCCGCTCGGCCCGTCCTCGGACCCGGTCTCGGTGCCGACCAGGGCGCCGACCGGCCGGGGGTGCTCCGGGTCGTCGACCAGCTCGGCGACCCACCAGTGGTCCCAGCGGTGTCCCGGGTCCTCGCGCAGCCGGTGGAGAAACTCGTCGAAGGTCTCCTCCCACGAGTTGAAGTGGTCGCGGAACGCCTCCTCGAGGACCTCGTGCACCTCGCGCAGGTCGTCGTGGTCGGGCATGCCGTCGGGCCCCCGCCGTACCAGCCGGAAGCGGACGCCGCGGTCCTCCCAGCCGTCGGGTGAGGGCACCAGGCCGGCCTCGTCGGGGGCGACTGGGCGCTTCATCTGCCACCAGTGGCGCACCCGCTCGAAGCCGGCTGTCTCGAGCCACCGGTGCTGGCGGTCGTCGTCCGCGAACGCGCCGGTATCGATCTGCTGGACCTCGAGACCGCGCGCGGCGCCGACGGCCTCGGCCTGGGCGACGGCCCAGTCGACCAGTACGTCGCTGCAGGCCTGCGCGTCGTCGTCGGGCAGGCCGCGCTCGACCACGTGGACGAACAGCATCCGCCCGCCCGCCCGGTCGTGGCTGCTGCCCCACGCATGGATCACGCCGGCGCTGTCGCGGACGACGACGTTCTCGCGCATGCGCAGGCCCTCCTCGGAGACCTCGACGAGCACGTCGTCGACGCTCGCGCCCGCCCAGCCGCGGCCGTGCTTCTCGTGGGCCCGGAGCAGCGCGGTGAGCCGCGCCAGGTCCTCGGGGTCGTGAGGGTCGGGGCTCCCGACGGTCCAGCCCTCCGGCAGCGGGGGGCGGGGGCCGAGGGCCACCAGGGGATCACTCTCGAATCGCGACTCGTCCGGGATCATCGGGCCTGATTATCCCTGGTCGTCGAATCCGCCCTCGTGGCGCGTCGAATCCGCCCTCGTGGCGCGTCGAATCCGCACTCGTGGTTGGTGGCGGATCCGGCGAGAGCTCAGGCGCCCTTGCGCATCCGGTTCTGCTCGGCGAGGGCGGCCTCGGCGGCCTGCCACTGGGCGGTCAGCACGTCGATCTCCTGCTCGAGCTCGGCCACCCGTACGACGGCGTCGCTCGCGCGCTCCTCGGCGTCAGCGAGCCGCTCGGCGAGGCGACCGGTCTCCTTCTCCGCAGTCTCGGCACGCTCCTGCTCGGCGGTGACCTGGCGGCGAGCCTCGGCCAGCTCGGCGGCGGCGTCGGCGAGGCGGCCCTCGAGGCGGGACACGACGGCCTCGCGCTGCGCGATGCGGCCCTGCATGTCGGCGGCGAACTCCACGCCCTCCAGCGAGCGGCGCTCGTCGACCTCGCGGAAGGCCTGCGCCTGCTCGGCGCGGTCACGGGCGGCGTCGCGACGAGAGGCCATCAGCTCGGAGTGGGTGATCTTGGTGGCGACCGCACCGAGCAGGACGGCAGCGGCGCCCGCGATGGTCACGGCGACCCACGAGCCCGTGACAGCGGCTCCCGCGACGGCGGCCGCCGCGAGCACGAGGAGCAGGACGGCGACCGCGACACGGGTCGACCGCTGACGGCGACGGGAGCCATTGACGGGAGTCACATTGTTCACACTAGACACAGAAATCGTCAGGCATCCGGCGACTCGCCGCGCACACGGCAGGCGCGCTCGAGCAGCAGCGCCGCGACCACAGCGGCGACCGCACCGCCCGCGGCGAGCAGGGAGCGCAGCACCCGGTCGTCGGCCATCTCGGCGGACTCCCCGAGCCAGCTCAGCGCGTAGCCGACGTAGCCGCCCGCGACGAGGGCGGCCACGATCGCCGAGGCGCGAGCCAGGACCAGTCGGTTGACGGCCTGGTGGGCGAGCAGCCGCTCCTGGCGCACCTGCACCGACCGCCAGGTCGCCCACGCCGTGAAGCCGAGGATGGCGGCGAGCAGCCACAGGGTCAGCGGCTGGAGCCAGGAGATGACCGGCGCTACGGTGCCGAGGCGCTCGCTGATCGGGTGCACCGCCCAGCCGCACACCAGGCCGACCACGGCCCAGCCGGCGAGCGCGGCGACCGAGGTCGGCCGCAGCGAGCCGTGCTGCTCGTCCCGGTCCGGGTCGGTGTCGTCGGGAGCCGGGGGCTCGTCCCTCACCGCAGAGCGGTCCTACTCGATGTCGAGCGTGATGTCGTCGCGCCGCTTGAGTCCCTCGGTGCCGACCTTCGCGAGCAGGTCGGCGACCGGGCCGTTGCCGGGGAACTCGGCGTCGGGCTCGAGGTCGAGCCACGGCTGCAGCACGAACGCGCGCGTGTGCGCCTGCGGGTGCGGGAGCTTGAGCGACTCGGTGTCGCTGCGGCGGTCACCCACGACGATCAGGTCGACGTCGAGGGTGCGCGGCGCGTTGACGCCGTGGCTGCGGTCGCGGTCGTAGGCGTCCTCGATCGCGAGCGCGCGGTCCATCAGGCGGTTGGCGGCCAGCGTGGTGTCGGCGAGCACGACGGCGTTGAGGAAGTCGCCGGAGCCGGGCGGGCAGTCGACCGGCGTCGACTCGTAGACGGGCGAGACGCCGGTGATCCAGACGTCGGGGGTGTCACTGAGCGCGTCGACGGCACCCTGCAGGTTGCCGAGCCGGTCGCCGAGGTTGGAGCCGAGCCCGATCACCACCCGGCGGATCGGGCGCATCTCACCGGTCAGCGTGTCTGCGTCGATGATGTTCGGATTGGGGGTCTCGGTCATCGGTGGCCCTCTCCCTGTCCGGCAGGTTCGTCGTGACGGTGGCGGGTGATCGTCAGCGTCACGTCGGAGAACCTTGCCTCGATCGGCGCGTCCGGCTTGTGCACGGTCACCCGCGCCCATTCAACACGAGAGTCCAAGAGGCACACACCGGCCACCCGCTCTGCAAGTGTCTCGATGAGATCGACAGGGTCCCGAGTAACCGCCGCCGTCACCTGGCCCACGAGACTTCCGTAGTCGACGGTGTCGCGCAAGTCGTCCGACGCCGCGGCGGGACGGGTGTTGACACCGAGCGTCAGGTCGATCACGAACACCTGACCGTCCCGCTTCTCGTGGTCGAACACCCCGTGGTGGCCGAAGCACTCGATGCCCAGCACGCTGAGCTCGTCGGTGGCTCCACTGCTCACTGCTCCGCCTCCATCCGCTCGATCACCGCCAGCACATCACGGGTGGCTCGTACGTCGTGCACGCGCACCCCCCACACGCCCCGCTGGGCGAGCACGGTCACGATCGCGGCGTGGGCGAGCTCCCGTTCGTCGACCGGCCGCGGCTCGCCGTCGGGCCCGGCCAGCAGGGTGCCCAGGAACCGCTTGCGGCTCGCCCCGACGAGCACCGGCAGCCCCAGCTCCTGCACGGCGTCGAGGCCGGCGAGCAGCTCCCAGTTCTGGTCGCCGGTCTTGGCGAACCCGAGCCCGGGGTCGAGCACGATCCGGTCGTCGGGCACACCCGCGGCGCGGATCGCCGCAACCCGCTCCCGCAGCTCGCGCGCCACCACGTCCGCCACCGGCCCGTCGTACGACGTGAACTCCTGCATCCGGTCGCTGTGGGCGCGCCAGTGCATCGCGACGTACGTCGCCCGCGAGCCCGCGACCACGTCGAGGATCGCCGGGTCGGCCAGGCCGCCGGAGACGTCGTTGACGATCCGGGCGCCGGCGTCGAGCGCGGCCGCGGCGACCTCGGCCCGCATGGTGTCGACCGACACCACGGCGCCGTCCTTCGCGAGCGCGGTGATCACGGGAACCACCCGCCCGAGCTCCTCCTCGGCCAGCGGGCGCGTGGCGCCGGGCCGGGTCGACTCACCGCCGATGTCGAGGATGTCGGCGCCCTCGTCGAGCAGGCGACGCCCGTGGCCGATCGCGCGCTCGGTGTCGAGATAGAGCCCGCCGTCGCTGAAGGAGTCGGGCGTGACGTTGACGACCCCCATCACCAACGGTCGTGACATCGACATGCGGGCGAGGCTATCGGGCGGTCGCCCAGGCGGTTGTCCACAGGCTCGTCGACCGGGGCTGTCCAATGTCGGACCCCGCGCCTTGACTCCTCGCATCTCGGAGCGCCGCCGGCTCGGTGCGGCGCACTCACAAGGAGCGAAGCGATGCGTCGCATTCTGATCCTCGTCCTGCTGGCCTGTCTCACCCTCCCTGCGGAGGCGGCACTCGCCGCCGCCGACCCGGTCACCTCCAGCTCCGCCGCCGAGGCCGAGCGGCCGCGGAAGAAGAAGGTGAAGCAGCGGGCGTCGGAATGGATGCGGATGTACGGCAAGGTCGGCCTTCGCCGTCACCAGATCACCGACGTCGAGTACACCAGCTCACAGCTGCACCCCGAACCGCCCTCACCGGAGGACCGATCAGACGGGCGGCTGTCGTTCGCGTGCGTGAAGAACTCGTCCCGGGTGATCGCGTTCCATCCCCGCTCGGTGAACATGGCGGGACACTCGTTCAGCCACCAGTGGAAGCTGTTCGTCTACAAGGTCAACCGCGCGCGGACCCGGGGCAGGAAGGATCGATGGATGAAGCAGTTCGAGTTCTGCGCGACCGGCGGTGGGCACACCGAGAACCAGTGGAACGCCAACTTCGAGGGTGCTGCGGTCTCCATCAAGGACCGGCCGGACATCAAGCTCGGCGGCAGCTGGGGCGAGACCGTCTCCGACGACGGCGGCATCCACGCCACCCTCGGGTTCCAGCTCTCGGCGGGCATCGCGAGCATCAGCGCCACCGCACCCGTCGGGATCGACGACGACCTCCGCTTCACCGGCACCAACGGCAGTGACTCCCGGCTCTACGTCCCGGCCGAGTACGTCGATGCCAACCAGGTGAACGGCTACTACACCTCCTCGGACGACTGGACCTTCCAGGGCACCGGCAGGTGGGTGGGCAACGTCGTCCACGTGCTGTACGAGCTGCCGCAGCGTCGGCGTGGTGCGCTCTCCTGGGTGATCGCGACCAAGATCAGCGCCCACTGCACGAAGTGGTTCCAGGTCCTGGGCCGCCGGTGCGAGTCGTTCGACTGATGAGGGGCGCGCTGGTGGCCGCGCTCGTGCTCGTGGGCGCGGGCGTGGCCGGGTGCGACGACGAGCCGGCCCGGCCGGCCACGACGGAGGCCGATCCGGTTCGGCTCGAAGGCGACTGGACGAAGGTCGGATCGGAGGGCCACCTGTACCTCCAGGTCAACACCGACGGATCCCGGCACTACGAGATCTTCCGCGTCGACCTGGCCACCGGAGACGCCACGCAGGTCACCGACGTCCCCGGGCCGTTCGGGGTGTCGACCTTCTCCGTCAGTCGCGCCGGACTCGTGGCGGCCCAAGCGCCGCACGGCGTCGACGAGATCGCCCTGATGACGAGCGACGGGCACCTGGAGCCGGTCCCCCGGGCACGAGGATCGTCCCCGGACATCAGCAACCGTGGTGACCTCGTGGCCCTGCGCCCCGTCGGGAAGCGGTCGTGGGAGCTCATGCTGCGCGAGCGCGACACGAGTGCCTGGCGCCGCCTCGGCGGCGGGCCGACGGCGCGCGCCGCGTGGCTGGACCCGACGACCCTCGCCGTGGTCGACACCCACGACGGCCACACGACCTGGCGCGCCATCACGGTGGAGGACGGACGGGTCGGCCCACGCCACGCGGTCGCCCCGGGACGCTACGTGCCCGCCGACTACGGGGTGCGCGACAACGGTCGACCCCTGCTGCTGCTCGGCGACAGGGGCGCGCCTGCCCTCCTCTGGGAGCCCGGTCGCCCAGCGGAGCGGCTCCCGCCGGCGGCCCGTCGAGCGGGCTGCCTCAGCCCTGACGGGACCGAGGCACTGCTGACCGGAGGCGGGGACCTCGCCGTGCTGTCGATCGAGACCGGTGACGTCCGGTCGGTCGGCGACCCCGGGACCCGCGTCCTCGGGTGCGCGTGGGTGGAACGACGGTTCGGTCCGGACTGACCCGGCCTTGCTCAGCGGGTGCCGTGCATGATCAGGCTCATCGCCTCGTTGCGGGTGGCCGCGTTGTGCATGGTGCCGCGGATCGCCGAGGTGATCGTCCGGGCGCCGGCCTTGCGCACGCCGCGCATCGTCATGCAGAGGTGCTCCGCCTCGATCACCACGATCACGCCGCGGGCCTCGAGGATCTCCATCAGGGAGTCGGCGATCTGGGTGGTCAGCCGCTCCTGCACCTGCGGTCGCTTGGCGTAGAGGTCGACGAGCCGCGCCAGCTTGGACAGACCCGTGATCTTGCCGGTCTCGGCCGGGATGTAGCCCACGTGCGCGACGCCGGTGAACGGCACTAGGTGGTGCTCGCACATCGACCACAGCTCGATGTCGCGGACGAGCACCATCTCGTCGTGGCCGAGGTCGAACGTCGTCGTGAGCACGTCCTCGGGACGCATCCGCAGGCCCTGGGTGAGCTCGGCGTACGCACGCGCCACCCTGGCGGGAGTGTCACGCAGCCCCTCGCGCTCCGGGTCCTCGCCGATCGCCGCGAGCAGCTCGCGGACCGCGGCCTCGGCGCGCGGCTGGTCGAACGGCGGGACGTCCTCGGGAGCCCGGTCCGGCTGGGAGATCGGGTCGGCCATGCCGCGAACTCTAGGTCCCCGACGGAGGCGTCGGCGGCGTCGGATCGCTCGGCGGCGCGATCGGCGGGCCGCCGTAGACGTCGCCGCCGGGGCCGGGCGGCGTCAGGATCGAGCCGCCCTCCTCGCCGGGCTCGGGCGCCGCGCCGTTGCCGTTCTGGAACGCACGGCGGCGGATCTCCTCGGGGATCTCGACGGGCGGGATGTCCGAGGGGACCCGGGTGGGCGAGCCGGTCCACGCCGGACGCTCGGGCCGCTTGCGCAGCGCCTCGAAGATCGCGGCGACCTCCGCCTTGTCGAGGGTCTCCTTGTCGAGCAGCGCCAGCACCAGCGCGTCGAGGACGTCGCGGTTCTCGACCAGGATGTCGAACGCCTCCTGGTGGGCGGCGGCGAGGAAGTTCTTGGTCTCCTCGTCGACGATCGCGGCGACGTCCTCGGAGTAGTTGCGCGAGTGGCCGAGGTCGCGACCGAGGAACGGCTCGGAGTTGGACTCACCGAGCTTGATCGCGCCGAGCCGCTCGGTCATGCCGTACTGCGTGACCATCGCGCGGGCCAGGTTGGTGGCCTTCTCGATGTCGTTGCCGGCGCCGGTGGTCGGGTCGTGGAAGACCATCTCCTCCGCCGCGCGCCCGCCGAGCATGTAGGCGAGCTTGTCGAGCATCTCCGAGCGGGTCTGGGAGTACTTGTCCTCGTCGGGCAGCACCATCGTGTAGCCGAGCGCCCGGCCGCGCGGGAGGATCGTGATCTTGTGGACCGGGTCGGTGCCCGGCAGCGCCGCCGCGACGAGGGCGTGGCCGCCCTCGTGGTAGGCCGTGATCAGCTTCTCCTGCTCGCTCATCAGGCGGGTACGGCGCTGCGGGCCGGCGATGACCCGGTCGATCGCCTCGTCGAGCGCCTGCGCGGTGATCAGCTTCTGGTTGTTGCGGGCGGTGAGCAGCGCGGCCTCGTTGAGCACGTTGGCCAAGTCGGCGCCCGAGAAGCCCGGCGTGCGGCGGGCGGTCGACATCAGGTCGACGTCGCTCGCGAGCGGCTTGCCCCGCGAGTGGACCTGGAGGATGCGGTGGCGACCGGCGAGGTCGGGGGCGTCGACGCCGATCTGGCGGTCGAAGCGGCCCGGGCGCAGCAGCGCGGGGTCGAGCACGTCGGGCCGGTTGGTGGCCGCGATCAGGATGACGCCGCCGCGCACGTCGAAGCCGTCCATCTCGACGAGGAGCTGGTTGAGCGTCTGCTCGCGCTCGTCGTGGCCGCCGCCCATGCCGGCGCCGCGGTGGCGGCCGACGGCGTCGATCTCGTCGATGAAGACGATCGCCGGGGCGTTCTCCTTGGCCTGCTCGAACAGGTCGCGCACGCGGCTGGCGCCGACGCCGACGAACATCTCGACGAAGTCGGAGCCGGAGATCGAGTAGAACGGCACGCCCGCCTCGCCGGCGACGGCGCGCGCGAGCAGGGTCTTGCCGGTGCCCGGCGGGCCGTAGAGCAGGACGCCCTTCGGGATCTTCGCGCCGACGGCTTGGAACTTCGCCGGCTCGGAGAGGAACTCCTTGATCTCGCCGAGCTCCTCGATCGCCTCGTCGCAGCCGGCGACGTCGGCGAATGTCGTCTTGGGCATGTCCTTGGCGATCAGCTTGGCCTTGGACTTGCCGAACTGCATCACGCCGCGGCCGCCGCCCTGGACGTTGTTCATGAGGAAGATGAACAGCAGGATGATCAGCGCGAACGGCAGCAGCGTCGCGAGGATCGAGCCGAGCAGGCTCGGCTGCGGGTTCTCGGAGTCGGACTTCTCGATGGTGCCCTCGGCGAGCTGCTCGTCGACGGCGGCGAGGATGCCCTCCTGCTGACCCTGGATGTAGTGGGTCATTACCTGGTCACCCTCGTCGCGGGTGCCCTTGTCGAGGGTCGCCTCGATCGTCTGGTCGCCGTCGATGAACTTGATCTCGTCGACGTCGCCCTCGGCGATGTAGGTGCTCATCTGGGACGTCGTGATCTCGTCGTGTCCCCCACCCGGAGCGAGGAACTCCAGGGCGAGGAGGACGGTCACGACCGCCACGACGATCCAGAGCCAGGGGCCCCTGAAAACGCGCTTCACTGACTCATCCGCTCCAATGTCCAGACGTTCTGAACTGTCAACTGTAGACGTGGGGTGCGAGCGTCGCGATGTCGCGGAGGTTGCGGTAGCGCTCCCGGTAGTCGAGGCCGTAGCCGACGACGAACTCGTTGGGGATGTCCCACCCGACGTACTTGGCCTCGACCGGCATCTGCAGCGCCTCCGGCTTGCGGAGCAGCGTGCAGATCTCGACGCTCGCGGGGCCGCGCGAGCCGAGGTTGGAGGTCAGCCACGACAACGTGAGGCCGGTGTCGATGATCTCGTCGACGATGAGCACGTGGCGGCCGGTGATGTCGCCGTCGAGGTCCTTGAGGATCCGCACGACGCCCGACGACTTGGTGCCGGAGCCGTAGGACGACACCGCCATCCAGTCCATCTCGACGTGCCGGTCGAGGGCGCGCGCCAGGTCGGCCATCACCATGACCGCGCCGCGGAGGACGCCGACGATGACGAGGTCCTTGCCGTCGTAGTCGCGCTCGATCTCCTGCGCCAGCTCGCCGAGCCGGTCCTGGATCTGCTTCTCGGTGAAGAGCGTTTCGACGAGGTCGTTCTCGACGGCCGCGGAGTCCATGGCGGTCATGGTGTCACAGCGGTGGTGCGGAACCGCAGGCAACGGTCCTCGACGTACGCCGTGACGTGGCCGGGCAGCTGTACGTCGCCGCGAGTCCGGCCGGCCGCGAGATCGACCAGAGCGCGGACGTGGGCGTGGAACAGCTCGCTGTCAGTCGCGCCGGCGTCCAGAGCGGCCAGGCGCAGGACGCGCGAGGCGATCGCCCGATAGTGGTCGTGAAGGGCGTCGAGGGGAAGTCCGTCGCCGCCGCGCAGCTCGTCGTACGCCGCCTGCGCCAGCGCGTCGAGCGCCTCGACGTCGTCGCGCACCTGGTCGGCGGTGCGCGCGAGCGCCGCGGCGACCCCGGGGCCGAGCTGCTCCTCCAGGACCGGAAGGACGGTGCGGCGCACCCGGACCCGCGTGTAGCCGGGGTCCTCGTTGTGCGGGTCATCCCAGAAGTCGATGCCCTGCACCTGGCAGGCGGTGACCGTGTCGTCGCGGCCCACGTCGAGCAGCGGCCGGCGGTAGTGGTCGAACCCGCGGCGCATGCCGGCCAGCGAGCGCGCCCCGGAGCCGCGGGTCAGCCCGAGGAGCACGGTCTCGGCCTGGTCGTCGCGGGTGTGGCCCAGCAGCACCAGCGACCCGCCCAGGTGCTCGCGCATCTGCTCGAGCACGGCGTAGCGGGCCTGGCGCGCCGCGGCCTCCGGCCCCTCGCCGGTGCCCTCGACCTGCACCCGGACCGAGCCGGTCTCGTCGACGCCGAGCTCGGCCATCTGGGCGACGACCTTGCGCGCCTGGTCGGCCGAGCCGTCCTGGAGGCCGTGGTCGACCGTGACGCCGACGACGCGCAGCGAGAGCTTGCGCCCCTCGAACACGGCGGCGCTCAGCAACGCCAGCGAGTCGGCGCCGCCGGAGCAGGCGACGAGGACGGTGTCGCCCGGCTCGAGCCCGTCGAGGCTGCGGCGGACGCAGCGCCGTACGGCCGCGACGGCCGGGTGCAGGCTCATCAGCGACGCACCTGACGTTCTGGCGCGAAATCCGGCCGCCGGAGAGCCAATACGTCAGGTACGTCGAGCATCGGTCAGCCCAGCACGCGACGGACCCAGCCGTCGTGGTCGGTGAGCTCGGCCTTGGACGGCAGGTGCTCGGGGGCGGCCCAGACGGCGTTGAACTCGTCCATGCCGACCTTGTCGACGACGGCGCGGACGAACTTGGCGCCGTCGCGGTACTGCGCCATCTTCGCCTCCAGCCCGAGCAGCCGGCGCAGCAGGCGGTCGAGGGTGCCGACGCCCTTGCGCCGCTTGGTGAAGCGTTCGCGGATCTCCTTGACCGACGGGATGACGGTCGGGCCGACGTCGTCCATGACCACGTCGGCGTGGCCCTCGAGGAGCGACATCATGCCGGTGACCCGGTCGAGGATCTCCCGCTGCTCGGGGGTGCTGACCATGTCGATGATGCTGCCGCCGGCCCTCGTCGACTTGATGGCCTGGGCGATCCGCTCGATGCCGCCCTCGACGATCGAGTCGGGCTCGACGGTGTCGCTGATCGCCCGGATCTCGGAGAAGAGGTGGTCGCGCATCCACGGGACTGCCGTGAACTGCACCCGGTGGGTCTCCTCGTGCAGGCAGACCCAGAGCCGGAAGTCGTGCGGGTCGACGTGGAGCTCGCGCTCGACGTGGGCGATGTTGGGAGCCACCAGGAGCAGCCGCCCCGACGGCTCAAAGAACGGGTCGAACTGGCCGAGGACCTTGCCGGCAAGGAAGCCGAGGAGGCCACCGACCTCGGCGCCGGTCACCTTGGAGCCGACCTTCAGGGAGAGCCCGGTCGGCGGCTTCTTGGCGACCATCTTCTCGACCATCGGCCGGGTCGCCACCGCGAACCCCTCGGCGTTGGCCTGCACCCAGCCCGGCCGGTCGACGACGAGCACCGGCGCGGTGCCGTCGGGCGCGTCGAGCCCGGTGAAGTCGCGCACCAGCCCGGTGGAGCGGGCCGCACCCGCGCGCAGCTCGGCCACGACCTCGGCCGCCTCGTCGCGGCTGACCTCCGGGCCCTCACCCGCGATCTTGGACCCGAGCGACACCGCCAGCCGCCAGTCGATGACGGCGGGGAGGTCGGGCGCTTCGGTCATGCGGGAAGCCTAGGGCTCTCGCCCAACAGGGGGCGCTCAGCCGCCGCAGCGGCAGGCGCCCAGCGCAGCGGCCGCGTTGTCCATCGCGGTCTGCGCCATCCCGGAGCGGGGCGGCGGCACCTTGTCGGCGATCAGCGCAAACACCATCAGGTTGCCGTCGAGATCGACCGCGACACCGGCGAGCGAGGTGACGCCGGTGAGCGTGCCGGTCTTGGCGCGGACCCGGCCGCGGCCCGGCGGCGCACCCTCCCCCATCCGGTCGGAGAGCGACCCGGTGTACGCCGCCACGGGGAGGCTGCTGATCACCGCGCGCAGGTCGGGGTGCTGGTCGTCGGCCGCGAAGCGGAGCACGTCGAGCAGCAGCTGCGGCGACATCAGGTTGTTGCGGGACAGGCCGCTGCCGTCGTACAGCACCGAGCCGCGCATCGGGACGCCGTTGGCCTCGAGCACCTTCTCGACGCCGCGCTGCCCTGCGTCGGACGACCCCTCGCCCACGGACGCGAGGCCGATGTGGCGCAGCAGCACCTCGGACGCCTCGTTGTCGCTGACCTCGATCAGCCGCTGCACGATCTGAGCGAGCGGCGGGCTCTCGACCTCCGCCACGTCCGTCGCCGACCCACCGGCGACCACGTGCGTCGCCGACCCGGCGACGGTGATGCCGTTGGTCTTCAGCGCCGCGGCGAACACGTTGGCGGCCGACAGCGAGGGGTCGGCCACCCGCCCGTAGCCGCTCGGGTCGCGTCCCTCGTCGACCCACAGCGCGGTGATCGGCGAGACCACGCCGTCGGGGACGTAGTCGGGCTCCCACTCGGGGTTCACCGCCGGGCCCGAGAAGAGGCTGTCGTCGTACCCGAGCCGCACCCGGGTGACCCCGTCGGCGCGCAGCTCGCGCGCGGTCCGCCGCGCAAGCGTGGCGATGTCGGCCTTCTCGGGGACGTACGTCGCCGGTGTCGACGTGCCCCAGAGCGCGTCCTGGCTGCTGAGCAGGAACGGGTCGCCGCCACCGACCAGCACCAGCTCGGGCGTCCGGCCGCTGCCCTGCAGCACGGTCGACGTCTCGAAGGTGTGCTCGGCACCGAGCAGGAACAGCGCGACGGCCGACGTCACGACCTTCGTCGTCGAGGCGGGCGTCGCGACCCCCTGGCCGAGGAGGTACGTCGCACCGCGCCCCTCCAGCGGCGCGACCGCGCCGATCACGTGCTTGCCGAGGTCCTTGTCGCCGAGGAAGCGGGCCACAGCGCGCTCGATCGCGGCGCGGTCGAGCGGTCCCCTCCCGTCGGCAGCGCGGGCCACCGCGGGCGGGGCGGGGTCGACCGGCGGGATGTCGACCTCGGGCGGCGGCGCGACGTCGGCGGGGTCGGCCGGCGGGTCGTCGTCACCGCGCAGCGCGTCGATCCAGTCCTCGGCGTACCCGAGCCGCCACGACACCGCGCCGGCGGCGACGAGGAGCACCACGAGCAGGGCGGCGAGCCACTTGAGCCAGCCGCGACGGCCGTGCTCCACGTCACTCCTGCCCACATCCACTCCCGTCTCGACTGCGCGATCGGGGCCATTGTGCGCGAGGATGTGCCCAGACAACCGATCGGGGCCGTTCGTGGGCTTCGGTCCCCGAGGCTGACGCGGAGGAAGAAGTGCTGGAGTTCGACGTGCTCGTGGAGATCCCCAAGGGGAGCCGCAACAAGTACGAGGTCGACCACGAGACCGGTCGGATGCGCCTGGACCGCTTCCTCTTCACCTCGACGATGTATCCCGCCGACTACGGCTACATCGAGGACACGCTCGGCCAGGACGGCGACCCGCTCGACGCGCTCGTGCTGCTCCAGGAGCCGACGTTCCCCGGCTGCCTCATCAAGTGCCGCGCTATCGGCATGTTCCGCATGACCGACGAGGCCGGCGGCGACGACAAGGTGCTCTGCGTGCCGTCCAACGACCCGCGCATGGAGCACCTCCGCGACATCAACCACGTGCCGAAGTTCGACCGGCTCGAGGTCCAGCACTTCTTCGAGGTCTACAAGGATCTCGAGCCCGGCAAGTCCGTCGAGGGCGCCGACTGGGTCGGCCGCACCGAGGCCGAGGCCGAGGTCCAGGCCTCCTTCGAGCGCTTCAAGAGCAACGGCGGCCACTGAGCCTCAGGCGCGCTTGACGCCTCTGAAGTAGGCGATCGCCCCGCTCCGGTCCAGTACGACGTCCGCGACCTGCCGGTCGTCGAGCCACCCGAGCAGCTGCTCGCCCGTGCAGCCCGGGCCGAGCAGCCCGGCCGCCCGCCCGACCGCGCGGATCGGGGCGTGCTGGATGCCGGAGTCGTTGAGCAGCGTGCTGCCGGTGAGCACCCCGCCGGGCTTCAGCACCCGCGCCACCTCGGCCACCGCGCGCTCCGGGTCGGGGAAGCAGTGCAGGCCGGTGAAGCTGACGACCATGTCGAACCAGCCGTCGTCCCACGGGAGGTCGCCCACGTCGGCGACCTGCGGCCGCACCTGGTCGGCGACGTCGCGGCGCTCGGCCGCCCGGCGGGTCCGTTCCAGCATCCGCTCCGAGATGTCCGCGGCGACGTACTCGACCCCCTGGCCGGGCTTCAGCCCGCGCAGCGCCACGCCTCCGCCGCAGGGAATGTCGAGGATCCGCGCTCCGGCCTGCTGGCGGCCGATCGCGGCCGTGGCGGCGTACAGCTTGCCGAGATCGCTCTGGAGGGCGAGCCGCCAGCCGAGGCCGCCGAGCCTGCGGTGCTCGACGGACCAGTCGTAGATGTGCGCCCACGCCGGGTCGTCGGACCAGCCACCGAGGCCGGGCACGTGCCGCAGCGCGATCATGCGTCGCTCCAGCTCAGCAGCTCCTCGGCGCGCAGCACCTCGCGCGGCACCCCGAACGCGGCCACCAGGTCGCCGGCGACGGGCCGCAGCCGGCGGCAGAGCGCGCCGACCTCGCGGGTGATCGCCTTCGACCGCTGGGTCGTCAGCCGGCCGTGCTCCATGAACCAGGCGCGGTCGGCCTCGATCGAGGACAGCGCGTGCAGATCGCACACCGCGTTGAGCGCGACCCTGAGGTCGCCGTCGGGCAGCGAGCGCACCTTGTCGATGAACGCCTCGAGCACTAGCCGCTCCACGTGCGCTCGGGCGGCGGAAATCACGTGGTCCTGCACGCGCGAGAACACCTCGCCGGGGTTCATGCCGGCGTCGACGCCGCGCTTCAGGCGCCGCGCCACGCCGCTGATCTGGTGCTCCTCGCGGAACTCGAACATCGCCAGGTGGTAGTCGGGGTCGAGCAGGCCGGCGTCCTGGTCCCACTCGTCGCCGCCCGGCAGCGCGTCCTTGATCGCCTCGAGCAGCTTGTGGGCGCGGGACTTCTCCAGCACCGTCTCGACCGCGAGCCCAGCGACGAACTTCACCATGCCGAGCTGGTCGAGGTCGGAGAAGTCGCTGGCGTAGTCGGTCAGCAGCCCCTTGGCCACGAGCTGGAGGAGGACGGTGTTGTCGCCCTCGAACGTGGTGAAGACGTCGGTGTCGGCCTTGAGTGCGGTGAACCGGTTGACGGCGAGGTAGCCCGCACCGCCACACGCCTCGCGGCTCTCCTGGATCGCGCGGGTCGCGTGCCACGTCGCGAGCGCCTTGGTGCCCGCGGCGCGGGCCTCCAGCTGGCGCCGGGTGACCTCGTCGGTCGTGATGCCGGAGAACACCTCGTGCAGCCGCGCGGTGAGGACCTCCTGCGCGAAGTGCAGCGCGTAGGTGCGCGCCACCAGCGGCAGCAGCCGTCGCTGGTGCATGCCGTAGTCGAGGAGCAGCTCCTCCTGCTCCTCCGAAGTCGCTTCGAACTGGCGGCGGCGGAGCCCGTACTCGACGGCGATCGTCAGCGCCACCTTGGCCGCGCTGATGCCCGCCGCGCCCACGCACACCCGGCCCTGCACGAGGGTGCCGAGCATCGTGAAGAAGCGCCGGTTGGGGTTCTCGATCTCGCTGACGTAGGTGCCGTCCTCGGTGACGTCGGCGAACTCGTTGAGCAGCGCCCCGCGCGGCACCCGCACCCCGCTGAACCGGATCCGGCCGTTGTCGACCCCGTTGAGGCCCATCTTCAGGCCGTCGTCGGTGATCTCGATCCCGGGCAGCACGGCGCCGCTCTCGTCGCGCAGGGGTACGACGAACGCGTGCACGCCGTGGCGCACGCCGGCCACGTCGAGCTGCGCGAAGACGACCGCCAGCCGCGCGTGGCGGGCCGCGTTGCCGATGTAGTCCTTGGTCGCCGCCGGCGTGGTCGTCTCGATCACGAACTCGTCCGTGTCGGGATCGAAGGTCGCGACCGTGCCGAGCGCCTGCACGTTGCTGCCGTGGCCGGTCTCGGTCATCGCGAAGCAGCCCAGCAGCTCGCCCTTGATCAGCGGCTCGAGGTAGGCGTCGTGGTGCGCCTTGGTGCCGAGCATCAGGATCGCGCCGCCGAAGAGGCCGAACTGCACGCCGACCTTCACCAGCACGGACAGGTCGCCGAACGCGAGCGTCTCGAACGCCGCCACCGACGCCCCGATGTCCCCGCCGCCGCCGTACTCCTTGGGGAAACCGAAGCCGGTCTGGCCGGTCGCCGCGACCTCCACGACCACGTCCTTGACGCGCTCGCGGAACTCCTCGCGGGTCATCGTCTCGGCGTCGCTCAGGACCGAGGAGTACGCCGCCAGCTGCTCGCGCACCGCCGCGCGGATCTCGCCGTACTCGCCGTCGAGCACGTCCGCCAGCGCCGGAACGTCGACTGTGAGCGGCGGCACCTCGGTCTCGGCCTCGACGGTCGGGGTCTCTGCACCGGTGACTTCGTCAGTGGACGACATGACAAGAACCTAGTGCCTGGCGGTCAGGGCCTCGCGAAGTGCGTCGGGGGGATCCAGTAGTACATCGACTCCTCCGTCACCGGCCGGCCGGTGCGCGGCGCGTGGATGATCATTCCGTCGCCGGTGTAGAGCGCGACGTGGAAGATCCCCGAGGAGCTGCTCGACGAGCTCCAGAACACCAGGTCGCCCGGCCGCAGGTCGTCGACCGAGATCGGCGTCGACTGCTGGTACTGCGCGACCGAGTAGTGCGGCAGCGCGATCCCGCCGGCGGCCCAGGCGCCCATCGTCAGGCCCGAGCAGTCCCACGAGCCCGGACCCTCGGCACCCCAGACGTAGGGCTCGCCGAGCTGGGCGCGGGCGAACGCGATCGCCTCGGCTGCCCCGGCGTCGGCCGGCGGGGCCGGCTCGTCGGTGTCGTCACCGGTGTCGCCGTCCGGCACCTCCGCGTCGGGCTCGTCGGCACCGTCGCCGGGGTCGTCGGTGTCGGGCTCGTCCTGCTGCTCCTGCTCCAGCTGCTCGCGCTCCTCCTCGAGCCGCTGCGCCTCGAGCGCAGCCTGCCGCTCCTCGGCGAGGTCGATGCTGATTCCCTCGAGCCGGGCGAGGCGGCGGATCAGCTCCTCCTTCTCGCCGGCGATCGACGCGGCGGCGGCCGCGGCCGCGTCGGCGGCCGACTGGGCGGCGGCGTGCGCCTCGCGCGCCCGGTCCTCCGCCGCGGCGGCGTCGTCCGCGGTGTCCTCGGCCTCCTGCTCGGCGGCGTCGGCCTCGTCGGCGGCGACCAGGTAGTCGTCGCGCTGCTCGTCGAGGCGCTCCTGCACCACGTCGGCGGCGACGCTGCGGTCGATGACCGAGCTCATGCCGTCGGCATCGAGGATCCCGTCGAGCGCATCGAGCTCCACCCCGGCGCCGTACGACGAGAGCACCGTCCCGCGGTAGGAGTCCTTCTGCTCCGCCAGCGCCCGGTCGGCCCGCCGCGACTCTCGCTCCGCGCGCTGCGCCGCGATCCGCGCCTGCTGCGCCCGGTAGCGCGCCCCGTTGTAGGCCTCCGCCGCCTGCAGCGCGGCGATCTCCGCGTTCGCGAGCTCGGCGTTCGCGGCGTCGAGCGCGGCCTGGATCGAGTCGACGTCGTCGGCGGCGAGCCGGGCCTCGTCGCGGGCGTCGCGGACCTCGGCCCGGCTCGGCGGGTTCGGGTCGCCGGGATCGGCCTGGGCGCCGGGGATGACGGCGGCAGCAGCCAGCGTCAGGGCAAGCAGGACAGACGGCAGCGCGCGGCGCACAGGGAGCTCCTGTTTCGTCGAGGTCAGGTCACGAGCCCCGGCACGACTTCCCCATCACCCGGAGCAACTCGTGGAACGCTAGGCCACTTTCGTCACATTGGGAACAGAAAGAAACAGAAATCTCAGAAGTATCGGCGTGTCGGCTTGCGAACTACATCGATGTAGTTCTCGCGGATGGCGGTGGGCGCCCTTCGCTCCGCGTCAGTCCGCGTCGACGGGCACCTTCGAGGTGGTGGTCGTGGGGTGCGTGCGGAGCCCGCCTCTGTCCAGGCCGAACTTCTGCCCGCTGGCGATGCCGCCCACGTAGAACGAGATGATCGCGATCGCCACACCGGCGATGTCGTCGGCGACGTAGTGCCAGCCGAAGTAGAGCGTCGCCACCACGGTCAGCGCGAAGTTGATCCACACGATCCAGTTGAGGGTCTTCGAGCGCAGCGTGTACTGCACCATCAGCGCCAGCAGGAGCGTGATCGCGCAGTGCAGGCTGGCGAAGCCGGCGACCGAGTTCACGATCTCGGTCTGGGTGGGGTCGTTGAGGATCTGTCCGCGCGCGTTGGCGATCGAGTTCATCAGGTCGGTCGTCGCCGTGTGGTCGAGGCCCTCGAAGTCCCCGGGCCGCTCGATGCCCGGCCCGACCGTCGGCAGCAGGTAGTAGGACAGCGTCCCCAGCGACCAGCAGAGGCACTGCGACGTCACGAACCAGTAGCCGTAGGAGAGGTTGCGCGACCAGACCAGCCACAGGGTGACGCCGATCGGCACCATCGGCAGGAAGAAGAGGTAGATCGGCGACAGGATGTTGGCGGTGAGGTTCGTGCCCAGCAAACCGTGCAGCACGTCGGACGGCTCGTGCCCGAAGAACAGCACCTTGTCCATGATGTGCAGCTCCCAGTCGTACTCCAGGGGGCTGACGTGGTCCGGATCGGGATCGGTGTCCCGCACGAACGGCAGGTTGGACTTGAGGTTCCGGTAGCTGACGTAGGTGACGTAGAAGGAGACGATCCCCAGCGCGACCAGGATGATCCGCTCCTTGTCCCAGTGCTTCCTCAGCCGCTCCTGGGCCAGCGGCCAGAACCGGCCGGGCAGGCCACGCGAGAGCCACAGCGTGCGCGGGACGATGTCGAGAGCGAGGGCGAGCAGCAGCAGGAGCGGCAGCCGGACCCACGACGGCCCGAGGAAGCTGCCCTCGGGGTCGAGGAGCGGACGGTCGTACTTGACCGAGACGAACACCGCGAGCCCACCCATGATGAGCGCCGTGGCGATCAGGAGGGTATAGGCGCGGCGGTACACCCGCGACAGTCTAGGGAGTCACGTCAGATCATTTCCCCCGGGTTTCGGGGAGTATGGCGAGGCGCACACGATCGACCCGCAGGCTGACAGTCTCGCCGGCCTCCGGAAACCATCCGGCCGTCCCGACCGCGGGCAGCTCGCCGATCCCGGCGACGTCGACGACGAGCCGCAGCTCGTCCGGCGTCGGCTGCACCGACACCACCCGCCCCGTCAGGCCGCCCGCACCGTGGTCCCGCGCCGGTAGGGCCGTCACCGCGGAGCGCCGTACGGCGACCCGTCGAGTTGTGCCTGATGGTTCGCCGAGTCCGCCCTCATGGTCGGTCGAGTCGGACGTGGTGGTCGGCGCGCGAACCACCGATGACGATTCGGCGGACCATGAGGGCGGATTCGACATCAGGCGATCAGCGGCCGGCCCCTCCAGCACCGCGGCGTAGCCGAGGAAGAGGGCGGTCTCGGGGTCGGCGGGGGCAGCCCACACCTCGGCGGTGGTGCCCTGCTGTACGACGCGGCCGGCGCGCATCACCGCCAGCCGGTCGGCGATCGTGAACGCCTCCTCCTGGTCGTGGGTGACGAGCAGCGCGGTGGTGCCGGCCTCGCGGAGGATCCGGCGCAGGTCGGCGGCGAGCCGCGTGCGCAGCCCGGCGTCGAGGGCGCTGAGCGGCTCGTCGAGCAGGAGCAGCCGGGGCTCGGCAGCGAGCGACCGGGCGAGCGCGACCCGCTGCCGCTCCCCGCCGGAGAGCGTGCGGGGCAGGCGGGCGCCGTACCCGCCGAGTCCGACGAGCTCGAGCAGTTCCTCGACCCGGGTCGCCGTCTCCGCGCGGGAGACGCGCCGCAGCCGCAGGGCGTAGGCGACGTTGCGCGCCACCGTCAGGTGGTCGAAGAGCTGGCCGTCCTGGAACATCAGCGCGAAGCCGCGGCGGTGCGTCGGGACGCCGGCGAGGTCCTGCCCGGCCCAGGAGACCCGTCCCGACGACAACGGCTCGAGGCCCGCGACGGCGCGGAGCAGCGACGACTTCCCGCACCCGGACGGCCCGACCACGGCCAGCACCTCGCCGTCGGGCAGGCTCAGGCTCACGTCGTCGACGGCGCGCACGCCGTCGAAGGACACCGAGGCCGACGAGACCTCGAGAGCAGCCGTCACCACGTGCCCACCCCCGGCACCCGGACCCGCTCGACGAGGAGCACCACCAGCGCGGTCACGGCGGCGAGCACGACGGACGCGGCCATCGCGGTGCCGTAGTTGAGCTCGCCGGGCTGGCCGATGAGACGGAAGATCACCACCGGCAGCGTCGGGACCTCCGGCCGCACGATGAACGACGTCGCGCCGAACTCCCCGAGCGACACCGCGAAGCAGAAGCCCGCCGCGGCGAGCAGCGGCCGCCACACGACCGGCAGGTCCACCGTGAGTACGGCGCGCAGCGGGCCGGCGCCGAGCGACGCGGCGGCCTGGCGCTGCCGGTCGTCGATGCCGCCGAGCACCGGCACCAGGGTGCGCACCACGATCGGCAGCGCGACCAGCGCCTGCACGACCGGCACGAGCAGCGGGCTCGACCGCAGGTCGAGCGGCGGCTCGTCGAGGGTGATCAGGAAGCCGAAGCCGAGCGTCACCGCCGAGACCCCGAGCGGCAGCATGAACAGCGCGTCGAGCGCACCGCGCGCGGTGCGACCGGTGCGGGTGCGCACGCGGCGCGTGACCACGAACGCGACGACCAGCCCGAGCAGCAACGACATCCAGGTGGCGTCGACGGCGATCCGCAGCGAGTTGGTGAGCGCCTCGGTGACCGGCACCCGGAACAGCCCGTCGCCGAGCCCGCCGCCGACGTCCTCCCCCGTGCCCGTCATCGCCCGGTAGAACGCGAGCGTCCAGCGGCCGTCGTCGCGCACGGACCCGAGCACCAGCCCGGCGATCGGCGCGGCGACGGCGACCAGGGTGACGGCGGTGACGAGCACCGCGGGCAGGTCCGACGCCCGCGGACGCGCCGGAGCCGCCAGCGCGCGCCGTACGGTCGGGTCCGGCACGGCCCGCAGCCGGCCGGCGAGCACGAGGAGCGCGACGACCGCGAGCAGCTGCACGAGCGACAAGGCCGCCGCGGCGGGCAGGTCGAGCAGCTGGGTGGTGAGCAGGTAGATCTCGGTCTCGACCGACGCGTAGCGCACCCCGCCGAGCGTCAGCACCACGCCGAACGCGGTCGCGCAGAACAGGAACACCACGCTCGCCGCCGAGACGATCGCCGGACGAAGCGCCGGCAGGGTGACCGTCCACAGCACCTGCCGCGGCGTCGCGCCGAGGGCGGCCGCGGCGTCGGCGGGCCGCCGGTCGAGGCCCTCCCACGCGACGCCCGCCGTCCGGATCACGACGGCCACGTTGAAGAACACCAGACCCGCGATGATCGCCGCCGGCGTGCCGTCGAGACCGAGGAAGCCCAGCGGGCCGGACTCACCGAGCAGCTCACGCATCGCCACGCCGACGACCACCGTCGGCAGCACGAACGGCACCAGCATCAGCGCCCGCACCAGGCCACGCCCCGGGAACGACAACCGGTGCAGCACGTACGCCGCCGGGAGCCCCAGTGCCACGGACACCGCTGTCGCCGTGGCACTCGTCCAGACCGTGAACCACACGACCCGGCCGGTGCGCGGCCGCGCCAGCACGTCGACGACCGCACCCGGCTCGAACCGCCCGTCCACCCACAGCCCGCGCTCCAGCATCCCCGCCACCGGCAGCACGAAGAACACGGCGAACACCGCCACCGGCACGAGCGCCAGCGCGACGAAGGCAACCCGGCGCATCATGCGAACGCGCCGGCCCGGATCCGACGGAACCCGACGGCCGGGCGATTTCGCGACGACGCGCCGGCGCCCCGACCCCCGCGGCGCGCAGCCACGGAGCGCCGCCGCGCGGCGGAGCGAGCAAGCCCGGCCGGCGGGTTCCCGCGGATCCGGGCCGCCACGGGCGACACCACCTTCTCCAGACCACGTCCGGAGGTTTCGAGGCTCGTCGCTAGCGCTCCTCGCACCTCAACCACCGGACGGCTCACCGGGTGACGACGTCGGTCCATTCCTGCAGCCACTCCTGGCGCATCGAGGCGACCTCCGCCGGGTCGACCTCCTCCGTCTCCTCCGGCTGTACGGCGTGCGCGGCCCAGTCCTTCGGGAGCCGCGCCGAGTCGTCGACGGGGAAGACGTACATGCTCGTCGGGAGCGCCGCCTGCACCTCGGGGCTCAGCAGCCAGTCGACGACGGCCTGCGCGCCCTCCGGGTTGGCGGCACCCTCGAGCACGCCGGCGTACTCGACCTGCTCGAAGCAGGTGTCGAGCAGCGCGCTCGTGGTGCTGTCGCCGCCGCCCTTCGGCACGGTGAAGGCCGGGGAGGAGTCGTAGGACAGCACGATCGGCCGGTCGCCGCCGGAGAACGTGAAGTCGACGTAGTAGGCGTCCTCCCAGCCCTTCACGACCTTCGCACCATTGGCCAGCAGGTCCTCCCAGTAGCCGAGCCAGTCGTCGCCGAAGTGGCCGATCGTGGCGAGCATGAAGGCCAGGCCGGGCGTGCTCGTGGTCGCGCCGGGGGTCACGAAGAGATCCTCGTAGGCCGGGTCGGCGAGATCCTCGAACGTCGCCGGCGGCTCGAGGCCCTCGTCGGCGAACCACTTCTCGTCGACGTTGACGCAGACCGACGCGTGGTCGATCGGCGTCAGCGCGCCCTCGACGTCGCCGGGCAGCCGCTCGTCCTCGGCGCCCTCGGGCAGCTCCGGCGCGTACGGCGTGAACACGCCCTGGTCGAGTGCGCGCGACGCGAAGGTGTTGTCGATGCCGAACGCGACGTCGCCGAGCGGGTCGCCCTTCGTGAGCACCAGCTTGTTGGTGAGCTCGCCGCCGTCGCCGGCGGGCGACTGCACCAGCGTGTAGCCGGTCTCCTGCTCGAACCTCGCCACCAGCTTCTTCGGCAGCGAGAACGAGTCGTGCGTGACGAGCACGACCTCGCCCGTGCCGGCGGGCGAGTCGGGCGTGCTGCCGCCGGCCTCGTCCTCGGCCCGATCGTTCTCGCCGCTCAGCGAGCACGCGCCCAGGAGGAACGTGGACGCGAGGACTGCAGACGCAATGGTCTTCATGCTGACTCCCTTCGCCGGTGCTAGCCGGATCAGGTTCGGAGGGTCTGCGGCGGTTCCGCACTCTCAGCCCGCACAGCGGGCTCCCCTGTCTTGTGCTCCCAGACTAATGCGCTCGGTAGACGACCCCGTCGGCGGTCTCGTCCGCGACCGCCTCGCCGCGGGCGACGAGCAGGTCGAGGTGGGCCTTGGTCTCCATCGCCGCCATGCCCCGGTTGAAGAGGTCGAGCTCGTCGTAGGACCGCTCGTGGCGGGTCCAGCCCAGGTCGGTGGCCACGACGGCGGCGTACGACGGACCGCGCCGGCGCAGCGACTCCCGGCAGCGCACCAGCCGGTCCTCGTGGTGGGCGAGCAGCTCGTCGACGCGCGCGTGCGAGGACGGCGCGACCGGCCCGTGGGCCGGCAGGATCCGCAGGTCGGGCAGCGACCGCACCTTGGTCAGCGAGGCCATGAAGTGCCCGAGCGGGTCGGGCTCCGCCGGGACGGTGAAGCCGATCGACGGCGTGATCGTGGGCAGCACGTGGTCGCCGGCGAACAGCAGCCCGTCGGCCCGGTCGGCGAAGACGTAGTGCCCCGGCGTGTGGCCGGGGGTGTGCACCGCGTCGATCGTGCGGCGCCCGACGACGACCTCGTGATCGCCGGCGAGCCACGTGTCGGGGAACTGCCAGTCCTTCGGGTCGGGCAGGTCGGCGTCGGTCCGGCCGGCGGTCCAGGCCTCGGCGACGTCGGCCGCACCCGCGGAGCGCAGCACGACCGCGAACGGGTTCTCCGTGACCTCGCCGCGCCCGGAGGCCTGGAGCAGCTCCAGTGCGGGCTTCTCGCCCTCACCGAGGGCAACCTCGGCGCCGTACTCCTGACCGAGCACGCTCGCCATCGTGAAGTGGTCGCGGTGCACGTGGGTGACGAGGAACCGCCGGATGTCGCCGAAGCCCGAGCCGATCGAGCGCAGGCAGCTGTCGAGCAGCTCCCGCGCGACCGGGATCGCCCAGCCGCCGTCGATGAGCGTCAGCCCGTCGTCGCTCTCGACGACGTAGACGTTGATCGCACGGAGTCCGTCCATCGGCAGCGGCAGCGGGATCCGGTGGATCCCGGGCGCGACCTGCCACGCGCCTTCGGCTGTCCAGTGCTCGCCGGAGTCGGGCGAGACGGCGTGGGCGGTGCTGACTCCTCCTGATGTCACCCGGCCGACCTTAGGGGCCGACCGGTTCCGGCGACTCCGTGGGCTGGAGGTCGGGGAGCTTGAGGTCGAGGTTGGGCACCTGGATGCCGCCGTCGACCTCGAGCATCTTGCCGGTGAGGAACTGGCCCGCTCGCGAGGACAGGTAGACCACCGCGGCCGCGATGTCCTCCGGCTCGCCGAGCCGGCCGAGCGGCGTCTTGCCCTCCATCTCGTCGCGCACCTCGGGCACGCCGGCGACGAACTCGAGCGCGCTCGTCAGCACCGAGCCGACGTAGATGCCGTTGACCCGGATCCGCGGCGCGAGGTCGGTGGCGGCGAGCCGGCTCCAGTGGGCCAGCGCCGCCTTGGCCGTGCCGTAGGCGACGTAGCCGCGGTCCGCCGTACGGCCCATCATCGAGCTGATCGACGTGATCGACTTCTGCCGAGGCTCCTCGTCGGTGTCCATCGACGCGAGCATCAGCGGCACGGCGGCGCGGGTGAGGGCGTGCGCCGTGCTGACGTTGAAGTGGAACGCCTCCTCGAGGTAGGCGACGTCGGTGTCGAGGAACGCGTTGGGGATGGTGCCGCCGACGTTGTTGACGACGATGTCGAGCCGGCCGAGCTCGTCGTACGCACGCTGCGCCAGGCCCGCGACCTCCTCGGTGTGCGCGAGGTTGGCGGGTACGACGACCGCACGCCGGCCGACCGCCTCGACCCGGGCCGCCACCTCCTGGAGCTGCGACTCGGTGCGGGAGGAGATGACGACGTCGGCGCCGGCCTCCGCGAGCGCGACCGCGGTCGCCGCCCCGATGCCCCGGCCCGCGCCGGTGACGATCGCGACGTGGTCGGTGAGGGTGAAGCGGTCGAGGATGCTCACCGGGCGCCTCCCGTGCCGGTGACGAGACCGCGACCCGTGACCAGCGGCAGGTCCAGCGGCGTGACGAGGCCGGGCTTCGCAGCGACGACGGCTGGGATCGCGTTGATCAGGCGCTGGGCGGTCACGATCATCCCGGACACGTTGTGGTCGCCGTGCTCGCCGTGGTGGGTGAAGTCGACCTTCATCATCGGCTCGCCCTCGATCTCGACGCGGTAGCAGCCGTCGCCCTCGAGCGGCCGCGCCCAGTCGGGGTCGCTCGCTGCGTCGGTGCGGGTGACGTGCTCCAGCGTGACCCGCGGGACGCCGTCGACCGTGCCGACGACCTGGAAGCGGACCGAGCCCATCGTCCCCTCCTCGATGTCGACCGACGCGGTGGAGATCGAGCGCCCGGCCGGCCGGCGCTCGACGTGCTCGACGAGCGGCTCGTCGAGGGTGACGTCGAGGCCCGCGGCGATCAGGCGGACCACCGGGCCCCACGCGGTGGAGAGGATGCCGGGCTCCCAGAGCATCGGCTTGGCGTCCATCGGCTGCCCGAACCCGAACAGGTCCTTCATGACGACCGGCTGGTAGTAGGTGGAGTAGTCGGCGATCTCGCTGACCTTGACGTGGTCGATCCGCTGCGAGAGCGAGGTCATGACCAGCGGCAGCACGTCGTTGGCGAAGCCCGGGTCGATGCCGTTGACGTGGAGGCTGGCGTTGCCCTGACGGCCCGCCTCGTCGATCTCCTCGATCATCTCCGCCGGCAGCGTGCCGTCGCGGTGCACCAGGATCACCGGGCCGCTCGACACCACGTTGACGCCGTCGCGGATGAGCGCGGTGAGGTCGGCGATCGACTCGAAGACGCGGTCGTCGGTCATCGCGCCGTGCACGATGCAGTCGGGCGCGAGCGCGACCAGCTCGTCGCGGTCGGTGGTCGCCTTGACGCCGAGCTCGCGGCCGAGGCCGGCGAGCTCGCCGGCGTCCTTGCCGTGCTTCTCGGGCGTCGACGTCCACACGCCGACCAGCTCGAGGTCGGGGTGCGCGTCGACGCCGGCGATGGCGTGCCGGCCGATCGTGCCGGTGGACCAGACGACGACGCGGAGGGGCTTCTCGGGGATGACCTGCGACATGCAGGTCAATGTAGAACAGGTTCTAGTTCGGCGGAAGGGTGTTGCTCAGGTCGCCGTGACCGCCGGGACCGGGATGACCCGCTCCGGCTCCCACTCCGGGCAGCTGGTGCCGGAGTAGATCGTCGGCATGCAGCGGTTGCAGTGGATGCAGATCCCGGAGGTCACCTCGCCAGTCTGCATCCGCAGGAGCAGGTCGGGCTCGCGCAGCAGCGCGCGCCCCATCACCACGAAGTCGAAGCCCTCCG
Source organism: Nocardioides thalensis (assembly GCF_013410655.1). NCBI lineage: Bacteria > Bacillati > Actinomycetota > Actinomycetes > Propionibacteriales > Nocardioidaceae > Nocardioides > Nocardioides thalensis. Next base: position 151,578 of record NZ_JACCFP010000001.1, on the reverse strand, counting down.
CCATCGCCTGTTGCATCGTCGCGACGGTGTTGACGCCGCCGAGCAGCATCAGCGGCACCGACAGGCCCTCGCGGAAGCGCAGCGCCTTCTCGCGGAAGTAGGCCTCCTCGAACGGGTAGGACTTCATGAAGCCCTTGCCCACCGGCGTGCGCATCCCCCACCGCACGATCGCGGGCATCGCGGCCGCGAACTCCTTCACCGGCGCGCCCCCGCGGAAGAGGTACATCGGGTTCATCAGCGAGGAGCCGCCCGAGAGCTGGAGCGCGTCGAGGTGGCCGTCGGCCTCCAGCAGCTGCGCGAACTCCAGGCCGGTCTCGGTCGTCACGCCGCCCTTGAAGCCGTCGCTCACCGACACCTTGGCGGTGACGGCGCAGGCGTCCCCGACCTCCTCCCGTACGGCGCGCGCGACCTGGCGTCCGAGCCGGGCACGACGCTCGAGCGGCCCGCCCCACCGGTCGCGGCGGCGGTTGAGCCCCGGGGCCAGGAACGACGAGATCAGGTAGGAGTGCGCCATGTGCAGCTCCAGCACGTCGAAGCCCGCGCGCACGAGCGTGCGGGCCGCGTCGACGTACGCCTTCGTCACGCGGGTCAGGTCCTGCTCGGTCGCAGCGCGCACCATCTGCATCGACAGCGGGCTCGGCATCCGTGACGCGGCGATGCCGTGCACCCCGTTGGAGCGGCCGTTGGCGACCGGGCCGGCGTGACCGACCTGGCCCGCGATCGCGGCGCCCTCCTGGTGGACCGCGTCGGCGAGCCGCGCGAGGCCGGGCAGCGTGTCGTCGCCGACGACGATGACGTCCTTGTGGGTGCGACCCTCGGGAGCGACCGCGAGGTAGGCGACCGTCGTGATGCCGACGCCGCCGGCAGCGGGCGCGACGTGGTAGGCGATCAGCTCGTCGGTCACCTGGCCCTGCGGCGTCCGCCCCTCGAAGGTGGCCGCCTTCACGGTGCGGTTGCGCAGCCGCACCGGACCGAGGCTCACGGGGCTGAAGACGTCGGGGGTCACGACGGAAATGTAACGCGTTCTAGTTTCTCGTGTAGACGGGCAGTGTCGCAATTGGCAGAGTGCCAGTAACCTCGGGGCATGGCGAAGACGCTGTGGCGCGACCGCAACGACGCACTCGACCCGGACGCCGACTACGTCGAGATCGTCCGCAACCTGACGCTCTACGAGTTCACCTGGGACCTCACCCAGGCGCTCAGCTTCGCGCTCTTCCGCACCTACGCGGTGCCGAGCATCGGCCGCCTGCTCGACCAGACGCAGCAGTTCGCGCAGCACTGCCAGAAGCGGTACGACGACACCGCGCTGCTGCTCGAGGCACCGTTCGTGCACGGCTTCGACAGCCCGGAGGGGCGCACCGGCATCCGACGGATCAACCAGATGCACCGCATGTACGACATCAGCAACGACGACATGCGCTACGTCCTGTCGACGTTCGTTGTGGTGCCGAAGCGGTGGATCGACGCCTGGGGCTGGCGGCAGCTGACCGACAACGAGATCCGGGCGACCGTCAACTACTACCGCGAGCTCGGCAGCCGGATGGGCATCCGCGAGATCCCCGAGACCTACGACGGCTTCATGCACCTGATGGACGACTACGAGCGGCGGCACTTCGCCTTCGACGCCGGCGCCCGCCGCGTCGCCGACGCCACGCTCGCCCTCCTCGACGAGTTCTACCCGCGCCCGCTGCGCAAGGCGGTCAACGCGACCAGCCGGGCGCTGATGGACGAGCCGCTCCGCGAGGCCTTCCGGTACGACGACCCCGGTCCCCGCGTGCGCGCGGCGACGCGCGCCGGCCTCCGTGCCCGCGCCCGCCTGCTGCGGCTGCTGCCGAGCAAGCGGAAGCCGACGTACCTCCAGGACATGAACCGGATCCGCAGCTATCCCGGCGGCTACGACCTCGCCGAGCTCGGCACGTTCACGCCGTTCGGCGCTGCTGCTGCCGCGGGCTGCCCGGTGCCGCACGCGGCGACGGACGAGCGGCCGGCCGCGTCGACGGCCCCGACCACCGGGGCCTGACTGCCGCAAACCCTCCCTAGGGATGGTTTTGCCGTCCGCACGGCGGCAAGAGTCCCCCGCGGCGGCTCGGGTCCTGCCACGATGCCACCATCCACCTCGTCCCTGGAGGACTCATGCGCACCACCCCTGCCCCGTTCCGCCGCCTCGCCGCCGTCGCCGTGCTGGCGCTGGTCGCGACCACCGCTGCCGCGTGCGGCGACGACGAGAAGTCCGGCGACTCCGGCGACTCCGGCGACTCCCCGTCGGTGACCCAGGAGCAGCTCGACGCCGCCGCGCTCACCCTCGAGAACTTCACGGGCGACGACTGGGAGGAGGTGCCGCACGAGGACGACGAGGACAACGACTCCCCCGGCTGCTTCGGCGACATCGGCGACTCGATCGACGAGCTCGACCCGACGCTGGAGTCCAAGCACCAGTTCGAGGACAGCACGATCGGCCTACCGTCGGTGAGCCACGAGGTCCTCTACTTCGAGGACGAGGGCGCCATCACGGAGAAGTTCGACGAGGTCCAGGAGGGCCTCGCCTCCTGCACCGAGATCAACGAGACCAGCGACGAGGGCATCACCTTCGACGTCACGATCACCTCCGACGAGGAGCCGATCAGCGACGAGGTCGACGACCAGATCAACATCGTCATCGCCGGCACGATCACGCAGGAGGGCACCCCCAACAACATCAGCCAGCACGTGTCGATCTCCCGGATCGGCAACGTCCTGACCCAGGTCGGGACGCTCGACCTCGGTGACGAGTCGGAGATGCACGCCGGCCTCGCCCAGATCGCCGTCGACCGGCTGGTCGCCGCCCTCGCCGGGGAAGAGCCTGCGGAGACGGCTGCCCCGCCGGCGGCCTGATCAGGAGCCGAACTTCGGGGCGCGCTTCTCCAGGAACGCGGCGATCCCCTCACGCCCGTCCGGCGACCCGCCGAGCCGGCTGATCGAGGCGGCCTCCTTGCGGAGGGCGGTCTCGGGAGCCGGCTCGGCCACGTCGCGCACCAGGCGCTTGGTCGCGGCGAGCGCCTGCCCGGACCCGGCGAGCAGGTTGGCGACGACCTCGTCGGTCGCCGCGGCCAGCTCGTCGGCCGGCACGACGCGGGCGACCAGGCCGGCCGCGTGGGCCTCCGCAGCGGTGAGCAGGTCGCCGAGCAGAGCGAGCCGCAGCACCCGGTGCAGCCCGAGGGTGTGCACGAGCATGCTGCCGCCGCCGTCAGGACTGAGGCCGACCTTGGTGTAGGCGAGGCTGAACTTCGCGGTGTCGGCGGCGAGCACCACGTCGGCCGCGGCGGCCAGAGGGAAGCCGATGCCGGCCGCGGTGCCCTGCACCGCGCTCACCACGATCGCGTCGCCGCGCACCAGCTCGACGATCGTGCGGTGCGCCGCCTCCGCCAGCTCGAGGAGCATCGGCTCGAGCTCGTCGTCACCGGCCCGGCCGAACGACCCCAGGTCGCCGCCCACCGAGAAGAACCGGCCCTCGGCCGCGAGCACGATCACCCGCGCCCGGTCGGCCTTCGCCCGCAGCACCGCCTCGAACAGCTGCCGCCCCGACTCCGGGTGCAGCGGGTTGCCGGCGTCACCGTCGGCCAGCGTCACGCGGGCCGCGCCGTCGGCGTACTCGTAGCGGACGAAGTCGGTCATGAGGTCCTCCTCGGGACGTGGGGCGAGCGGCGGCGGCGCGGCGCGTGGGGTAACTCAGGCGAACTGGTCGTGGATCGTCGGCGGCAGCTCGAAGAGCGGGGCCCGCATCAGCTCGGCCCGACCGAGGGTGGCGAGGTGGGCCTCGTCGGGGCCGTCGAAGATCCGCATGGCGCGGTGCCAGGCCCACAGCTGCGAGAGCACGGTGGAGTCGCCGATGCCGGCGCCGCCGTGGAGCTGGATCGCACGGTCGATCACCGAGAGCACCGCGCGCGGTACGGCGACCTTGGCCTCAGCGATCAGGTGCCGGGCGGCCTTGTTGCCCTGGCTGTCGACGACGTACGCCGCGTGGTGGCACAACGCCCGCGCCTGGTCGAGCTCGATGCGGGACTCCGCGATCCGCTCGCGCACCGACGACTGCTTGGCCAGCGGGCCGCCGAACGCCTCGCGCGTCGTCGCGCGGCGCACCATCATCGCGAGCGCGCGCTCGCCGGCGCCCAGCGCCCGCATCACGTGGTGGATGCGGCCGGGCCCGAGGCGCATCTGCGCGGCGGCGAAGCCACCGCCCTCCTCGCCGAGGAGGTTCTCGACCGGCACCCGCACGTCGGTGAACTGCACGACGCAGTGGCCGTGCTGGTCGTGGTGGCCGAAGACGGGGAGCGAGCGCTGGATGTCGACGCCCGGGGTGTCGGCCGGGACGATCACCATCGACTGCTGGCGGTGGAGCTCGGCGGTCGGGTCGGTCTTGCCCATCACGATGAGCACGGCGCACCGCGGGTCGGCCGCGCCGGTGATCCACCACTTGCGCCCGTTGATGACGTACTCGTCGGTGTCGCGGTCGATCCGGGTCTCGATGTTGGTCGCGTCGGAGGAGGCGACGGCCGGCTCGGTCATCGCGAACGCGCTGCGGATGGCGCCGTCGAGGAGCGGCTTGAGCCACCGGTCCTGCTGGGCCGGCGTGCCGACGAGGTGGAGCAGCTCCATGTTGCCGGTGTCGGGCGCGGCGCAGTTGATCGCCTCCGGCGCGAGCTCGGGGCTCCAGCCGGAGAGCTCGGCGATCGGGGCGTACTCCAGCTGCGAGAGCCCGGACTCGTGGGGGAGGAAGAGGTTCCAGAGGCCGCGGGCGCGGGCCTTCTCCTTGAGCTCCTCCAGCACCGGCGGCGGCGTGTGGTCGGCCGGCCCGCGCTCGGCGCGGTAGGCGGCGTACGACGCCTCCGCCGGGAGCACCTCGTCGCGCACGAACGCGAGCATCGCGTCGTACAGCTCCTGCGCGCGGGCGCTGGGGGCCGGGTAGGCGGGATACATCGGCTGGTTCACGTCGTCATCACCTAGGTCGAGTCGTCGGGGTCCCCGCGGCGTTGTTCGTCGGAGGAGCGAAGCGGGGGAGACGAAGAACGTCGTGGGGTGGCTTCATGAAGCGCATGCTTCCGTGTCGGCCTCGGTCTCGTCACCCTCCCCCTGGTCGGCGACCTCCTTGACCTGCTCGGAGGTGAGCGCATATCCGGTCTCGGGGTCGGTCACGGAAGCCGCGAAGACCACGCCCGCGACGTCGCCCTCGGGCGTGACCAGCGGGCCGCCGGAGTTGCCGGGCCGCACCAGGCCGCGCACGGAGTAGACCTCGCGCAGCACGGTGCCGCTGCCGTAGATGTCGGGCGACCGCAGCGTCTGCTGCTGCCGGATCCGGCCGGGCTGTACGTCGAACGGGCCGTCCTGCGGATAGCCGACGATCGCGACCGGGTCCTCCGCCTCGGAGGCTCCACCCGCCTCGATGTCGAAGTCGAGCACGGGCGCGCTGCCGGTGTCGACGTCGAGCACCGCCAGGTCGAGCTCGGGGTCGTAGACGACGACCCGCGCCAGCTCGGTGCCCCCGTCGACCTGCACCTCGGGGTCGTCGACGCCGGCGACCACGTGCGCGTTGGTGATCACGCGGCCCGGCGCGTAGACGAAGCCGGTGCCCTCGACGCCGCGACCGCAGTCGTTGGCGCCGAGGATCTTGAGCACGCTCGACTCGGTGGCGGTGATCTCGGGATCGTCGAGGAGCCGCCGGGGGCCGGGGCCGACCTCGACGATGTCCTCGTCGGCGAACGGCTCGAGGTAGCGCGGGAAGAACCCTGTACCGACGACGTTGTTGAACGCCTGCAGCGCCGCCTGCGCCGCGTCGGGAAGCACCCCGTCGACCTTCTCGAGCACCGCGGAGTCGCGCACCTGCTCGGTGACGGCGCCGATCCGGGTGCCGGACACGGCGACGCCGAGGGCCCAGGCGACCAGGAGCACGGCGGCCGCGCTCAGCGCCGCGCCACCGACCGCGTCGAGGGCTCGCGCGGGTTGCCAGGTGATCTTCTCGCGGACCCGCGCGCCGGCGTACTGGAGCAGCGCCTGGCCGAGCGAGGCCGCCAGGATCACGATGAACAGCGCGCCGAGCGACACCCCGAGCGAGGGCGCCGCGTCGCCCAGGACCATCGGCGCCAGCCAGATGCCGAAGATGCCGCCGAGGAGCAGGCCGACCGTGGCGAACGCGCCCGTCACGAACCCCTGCCAGTAGCCCGAGAGCGCGTAGGCGGCGACGAGCAGCAGCAGCGCCCAGTCGAGGATGTTCACCTGTCGGCCTCCGGATCGTACGGCGGGGCCGGGGCGACGTCGTCGGGGTCGTCGGCGTCGTCATCGTCGTTCGGCTCGAGCAGGTCGAGCCCGTCAGCACCCTGGGCGCCCGCCTCGTGGCGGGCGACGAAGGCACGGTACTCGGCGAGCATGTAGTCGGGGAGGTCGTGCACCGGCGGGTCGTCGACCGGCGGCAGCCAGTCGAGCGCGGCGAAGAACCGGGTGATGATGCCTCCGGTGAAGCCCCAGAGGATGACGTCCTTGTCGTCGCCGATCAGGAAGCCCGGCCCCGCCCAGCCGCCGGGGTGGCGCACCTGGATGCGGTGGTCGGGGTCGACCAGCTCGCCGAGCGGCACCCGGTGGATCTCGTGCACCTCGGCGGGGCTCGCGACGCGGATCGGGCTCGGCTCGCGCCACCAGCCGAGGATCGTGGTGACCGCGAAGTTGGACGGCGGCAGCCACAGCTCGGGCAGCTCGCCGAACACCTCGACACCGGCCGGGTCGACGCCGATCTCCTCGTGCGCCTCGCGCAGCGCCGCCTCCACGGCGGTCTCTCCTGGGTCGATGGAGCCCCCGGGGAACGAGACCTGACCGGGGTGGGAGCGCATGTCGTGGGCGCGCTCGGTGAGCAGCAGGTCGCCGCCGATCGCGTCGCCGGGGTCGTCGCCGAACAGCATCAGCACCGCGCCCCGCCGCGGGTCGGAGCCCTCCGGCGGGAGGAACTGGCTGAGCTGGCGGCCCTCGATCGCGTCGGCCGCGTCGGCGACGGGCCGGAGCCAGGCGGGCAGCTGGTCGCGGGTCACGACCGTGCCCGCTCCAGGTCGATGTCGAGCTTGGCCTCGACCATGTCGACCACCTCGTCGAGGGACTCCTTGCCGCCGTTGGCCAGCTCGACGGATCCGTCCTCCTTGACGAAGACGAACTGCGGCAGCCCGACGATCGCGAGGTCGGTCTCGGACAACGCACCGCACGGGTCGGCGAGCGAGGGGTACGCCGTGCCGCTGGTCCGCGCGAGGTCGATGGCGGCCGCCGGGTAGCCGTCCTGCCAGTTGACTCCTACCACGGCGACCTGGTCGCCGTACCGTTCGTGGAACTCGGCGAGCGCCGGCATCTCCTTGATGCACGGCTCGCACCACGACGCCCAGAAGTTGATCACGGCCGGGCCCTCGACCGAGGAGAGCGTGGCCTCCTCGTCGGAGCCGAGGCACGGCAGCGCCACGTCGGGCAGGTCGGCGTCTCCCCCGCCCGGCGCGCAGTCGGGGACGCCGGCGGCCTCCCGGTCGGCCACCAGGTCCGAGGAGGTGACGTCGACCTCGCAGGCCGCTGCCGGGTCGTCGGAGCCGCAGCCGGCGAGCAGTACCGCGACCGCGAGCAGCGCCGTACCGGTCACCGCCCTCAATTGGGCCCCTCGGTGCGCACCAGCTTCTCCGCCTCGGCCGGGTCGGTGGGACCCGCGCCGTACGACGGGCACCAGCGCGCGACCGGGCAGGCGCCGCACGCCGGCTTCTTGGCGTGGCAGCGGCGGCGACCGTGCCAGATGAGGTGGTGGCTGAGCATCGTCCAGTCGGACTTGGGGAACAGCGCGCCGATCGCGTGCTCGGCCTTGACCGGGTCGGTCTCCTCGGTCCAGCCGAAGCGCCGGATCAGCCGGCCGAAGTGGGTGTCGACGGTGATGCCGGGGACGCCGAACGCGTTGCCGAGCACCACGTTGGCGGTCTTGCGGCCGACGCCGGGGAGGGTCACCAGGTCGTCGAGGCGGCCGGGCACCTCGCCGTCGAAGTTCTCGACGAGCGCGGCGCTCAGCTTGAGCAGCGCCTCGGTCTTCGCGCGGAAGAACCCGAGCGGCCCGACGATCGTCTCGAGGTCGACGCGGTCGGCGGCAGCCATCGCCGCCGGCGTCGGGTAGGCCGCGAACAGGGTCGGGCGCACTGCGTTGACCCGCTTGTCGGTGGTCTGCGCGGAGAGCACGGTGACCACGAGCAGCTGGAAGGCGTTGTCGAAGTCGAGCTCGCAGTGGGCGTCGGGATAGGTCTCTGCGAGCACCCGGTTGATCTTGCGAGCCCGGCGGACCAGCTGGGTGCGGGTCTCCTCCGCTCTCACCCCGGGGGTAGGCGTCACACTGGCCGGCACGCGGGCCAGCCTATGCGGTGCTCCCGACAGGCTCCCAGCGCACGGCCCGGCCGAGTGTGACGCGCGTCGCACTCACTCCCACAGCCTGTGGACAAGCCTGGGGACAACCGCGGGTCGGGTGTGGACGAAGGGCACCCTCCCAGCGGGGCCGCCTGCGGACGACGGCGACCTCCAGCGCGGCGCTGATGCTAGGTGTGAGGTGGCCCACTGGCTAGGATGCGTGCCGACCGCCCGTGTTCGCGGGTTGTCCCGGGGGAACCTGCTCAACAGCACCACGCGGCGCTGGGCCACCGGCAGCGCCGTACTCCGAGCCCTACCGATTCATCTGGAGGATCCGTGGACAACGACGTGCTCCGTCAGGCACCGCTGTTCAGCGCCCTGGACGACGAGGCCGCGTCCGCGCTGCGGTCGTCCATGTCCGAGACGCGGCTGCGCCGCGGGGAGGTGCTCTTCCACGAGGGCGACTCCGGCGACAAGCTCTACATCGTGCTTGACGGCAAGGTGAAGCTCGGCCGCACCTCGTCCGACGGCCGCGAGAACCTGCTCGCGATCCTCGGCCCCGGCCAGATGTTCGGCGAGCTCTCGCTCTTCGACCCCGGCCCGCGCTCCGCGACCGTCACCGCGGTCACCGACGCCGACTTCGCCTCGCTGTCCCACGAGGACCTGCTGCGCTGGCTCGAGGGCCGCCCGCAGGTCGCCCGCGGCCTGCTCGCGCAGCTCGCCGGCCGGCTGCGCAAGGCCAACGACGTCGTCGCCGACCTCGTGTTCTCCGACGTGCCCGGCCGCGTCGCCAAGGCGCTGCTCGACCTCGCCGAGCGCTTCGGCCGTACGGCGGACGACGGCGTGCACGTGCACCACGACCTCACCCAGGAGGAGCTCGCCCAGCTGGTCGGCGCCTCCCGCGAGACCGTCAACAAGGCGCTCGCCGACTTCGCCTCGCGCGGCTGGCTGCGGCTCGAGCCGCGGTCGGTCGTGATCATGGACATGGAGCGGATGACCCGTCGGGCTCGCTGAGCGCCCGACCGTTGAGGTCGTAGGACTCAGAGTGACCTATAGGTCACTCTCACTCCTACGACTCGGCGAGGTAGGCCAGCTGCGCGCGCACCGACCACTCGGCGGCGCCCCACAGCGACTCGTCGACGTCGGCGTAGACGACCTCGACGACCTGCCGCGGCAGCTCGGGGTCCTCGGCGACCTCGGGGCCCAGCCCGGAGAGGTCGACACCGAGCCGGGCCAACGCGGCCTCCACCTGGTCGAGCCGCTCGCGCCGGTGCACGAGGTAGTAGTCGAGCACCGCGGCCGCGTCGTCGAGGACCGGGCCGTGCGCCGGCCAGAGCGAGGCGACCCGGCCGTCGGAGACCAGCGAGCGCATCCGGCCGATCGAGTCGAGGTAGGGACCGATCTGGCCGTCCGGGTGCACGACGACGGTCGTGCCGCGCCCCAGCACCATGTCGCCGGTCAGCAGCGCGCGGTCGGCCGGCAGCAGCAGCGAGATCGAGTCGGCGGTGTGGCCGGGCGTGGTGACGACCTCGGCGCGGAGGCCGGCGACGTCGAGGATCTCGCCGTCGGTGAGCGGGTCCGCTCGCCAGCACTGGTCGGGGTTGAGGGCGCGGACGCCGCAGCCCATTCGCTCGGCGAAGCTGCGCGCGGCCTCGGTGTGGTCGATGTGGTGATGGGTGACGACGACGGTGTCCACTTGGCCCGCGACCTCGGCGACGGCGTCGAGGTGCTCGTCGTGCAGCGGCCCGGGGTCGACCACGATCGACCGCTCGGCCGCAGGCTCGCGCAGCACCCAGGTGTTGGTGCCGTCGAGCGTCATGATGCCGGGGTTCGGCGCGAGCACGCAGCGGCCGCGGTCGCCGTACGCGCCGCCGCTCCAGGGTCCGGTCGGCGTCGGCGGCGGTGCGGTCGTCACGACGACGCGCCCCGGCGCGCGGCGACCAGGGGCCGGAGCCGGTCGGGCATCGACAGCGTGAAGCCCTCCCCCAGCGGCTCGACCGCAGGCGTGAACATGTCGACGGTGCGTCCCTCGGCGGCCGCGAACACCTCGCCGGCCGTCCCGTGCTGGCCGACCTCGAGGCAGGTGAGGTACGTCGGCGGCAGCATCGCGAGGGTGCCGGCGTCGGCGCGGTCGGCCGCCTCCGCGGCCGGCATCCAGACGACCGCGTCCGACTCGGTCGAGACGTCGCGGGTGCGCTGGCCCTCCGGGAGGTGCGCGACGAAGAACCACGTGCGATAGCGCTTGGGCTCGAAGACCGGCGTCTGCCAGCCGTCCCAGACGCCGAGCAGGTCGGTGCGCAGCACCAGCCCGCGACGGGCGAGGAAGTCGGTCATCGCGAGCTCGCGCGACTCCAGCGCGACCCGGTCGGCCTCCCAGTCCTCACCCGTGGTGTCGGCGACGACCTCGTCGGGCGACGCGCCGGCGAGCAGGACCCCGGACTCCTCGAACGTCTCGCGCACCGCGGCGCACACCAGTGCCCGGGCCAGCTCCTCGTCGCAGCCGAGCGACTCCGCCCACTCCTGCGGCGACGGGCCCGCCCACTGCACGGACGCGTCGAAGTCGCGCGGGTCGACGCCGCCGCCCGGGAAGACGCACATGCCGCCGGCGAAGTCCATCGTGACGTGCCGGCGGAGGAGGTAGACCTCCGGCGACCCCGACGACTCGGCCGAGCCGTCGCGGAGCAGCACCACCGTTGCCGCCGCACGGGGCTCGGCCGGCTCGCGGGTGCCGTCGTCGTACTCACGTGCGATCGCCGCGAGGTCGTCGGGCAGCGGCACCGGCGGCAGGGGGATCCGCACCCTCAGACCTCGACCACCAGCTCGACCTCGACCGGAGCGTCGAGCGGCAGCACGGGTACGCCGACCGCGGACCGGGCGTGGATGCCGGCCTCGCCGAACGCCTCGCCGAGCAGCTCGGACGCGCCGTTGGCGACGCCCGGCTGGGCGGTGAACTCGGGCGTCGACGCGACGAAGACGACCACCTTGACGACGCGCTTGACGGCGCTCAGGTCACCGATCTCCGCCTTGATCGCGGCGATCCCGTTGAGCGCGCACTGCTTCGCGCACTCGTAGGCCTCCTCCGGCGTCACCGAGCCACCGACCTTGCCGGTGGCGATGAGCTGGCCGTCGCGCATCGGGAGCTGGCCGGCGGTGAACACGTGCGAGCCGGACCGGACCGCCGGGACGTAGACCGCCACCGGCGGCACCACGTCGGGCACCGTGAGACCGAGCGCGGCGAGGTTCTCCTCGGGGGATGTCACGTCTCAGCCCGCCCCGTCACTCGGCCGGGCGCTTGAAGTAGGCGATGTCGTTGCCCTGCGGGCTCGGGACGAGGGTGACGAGCTCCCAGCCGTCCTGGCCGAAGTTGTTGAGGATCTGCGCCGCGGCGTGGTTGAGGACGGGCGCCACCTGGTACTCCCACTTGGTCATGCCCCGCACCCTACTCAGCCCGTCCCGGCGGTGGACACGGTGCTGTGGCGCCGGTCACGGGTTGTGCCACGATGCCCGGATGAATCTCGACAACGCCGTGTGGCTCCTCACCGGCCTGGCAGCCGTGGTCGTGCTGCTGACCCGGTCGCGGTTGTCCAACGAGCAGAGCCAAGCGGGCCACGCCACGGTCCCGCACGAGATCGTCAACGCCCACACGCTCATGGGCATCGTCGCTCTCGGGACCTGGATCTTCTACCTCAGCTCTCCCGGCACCACGCTCGGCATCGTGACCCTCGTCGCCTGGTGGATCGAGGTCGCCATCGGGCTGCTGATCCTCGGCCGCTGGATGGCGCGCCCGAGCAAGCACGCCGCCGACGCCACCGGCGACTCCTGGGGCCAGGGACCCGGCCTGTCCATCCTCGGCCACGTCGGGATGCTGCTCGGCATCTCGTTCTTCACCTGGATCGTGCTCGCCGACAAGATGGCGTGACCCCACCAGGCCTGACAGGTGCGACCCGGGTCCGACCCGGGGATCCACCCACGGTCTGACGTCCGCACCCCGGCGCCCGTCTACCGTGGCGGCGTGACCGCGCTGACCACCGACCGCCAGCCGTGGCGGCTGGGGCCGCGCGGCGAGCGCTGGTTCGACGTCGCGCTGGTCGCCGTGCTCGCGCTGCCGGCGCTCGCGTTCCTCGTCAACGAGTCGGTCGACGTGGGCGTCTTCATCCTGCTCGAGACCCTGCCGCTGCTGTGGCGCCGCCGCCGCCCGGCGCTGGTCTTCGCCGCGATCGCGATGGCCAGCCTCGCCCAGGTGGCGGTGCTGGACCTCCCGACCAGCGGCCAGGCGGCGTTCCCGATCGCGCTCTACTCGGTGGCGCGCTACGGCCGGCCCGCGGCGACGGCGGCCGCGGTCGTCGTCGGCTTCGCGGCCGCCGGCGTGGCGTCCTGGGACTGGCTCAAGGAGTACGACGAAACCAGCCGCGCCGCCTACGTGTCCTACTTCCTCAGCATGGTCACCGTGGTGGTCGCGGCCTGGGCGCTCGGTGCGCTCGGCCGCACCCGGGAGGCGTACGTCGCCGCGCTCATCGAGCGGGGCGAGCGGATCGCCCGCGACGCCGAGCAGCGGGTCGAGCTGGCCGCGCAGGAGGAGCGGGCCCGGATCGCCCGCGAGATGCACGACGTCGTCGCGCACGGGCTGACCACGATCGTGGTGCAGGCCGACGGTGCCCGCTATGCGGCCGCCACCTCCCCCGAGACCGCCGGCCGTGCGCTCGCGACCATCTCCGAGACCGGTCGCCAGTCCCTGACCGAGATGCGCAGCCTGCTCGGGCTGCTGCGGTCCGACGACACCGGCACCGCTCCGGTGCCGACCCTCTCCGACCTCCCGCGCCTCGTGGCCGGCGAGGAGGGCGTCTCCGCCGACCTCCCCGGCGCCGACGTCCAGGTCCCGCCAGGCGTGGGGCTGGCGGCGTACCGCATCGTGCAGGAGGCGCTGACCAACGTCCGCAAGCACGCCGGTCCCGAGGCCCGGGCCCGCGTCGCGGTCCGCGTCGCTGCCGACGCCGTCGACGTCACCGTCACCGATGACGGACGCGGCGCGACGGCGCCCGACGACGGGCGGGGCCACGGCATCGCCGGGATGCGCGAGCGGGCGGCTGTGCACGGTGGCACGTTCCGCGCCGGACCCCGCGCCGGCGGCGGCTTCGAGGTCGTGGCGAGGATCCCCCACAAAGGCGCCACCCGCGGGGTGGCGGGCGGGAGCAAGCAGTGAGTGAGCCGATCCGGGTCTTCCTCGTCGACGACCAGGAGCTGGTGCGCGCCGGCTTCCGGATGCTCATCGACAGCCAGCCCGACCTCGAGGTGGTCGGCGAGGCCGGCGACGGCCGCGAGGCGGTCGAGCGGCTGGCCGCCACCCGCTGCGACGTCGTGCTGATGGACGTGCGGATGCCGCGGATGGACGGCGTGGAGGCGACCCGGCTGCTCGCCGCGCGCGGCGACGGGCCGCAGGTGATCGTGCTGACGACGTTCGACCTCGACGAGTACGCGTTCGCCGCCATCAAGGCTGGCGCGGCCGCGTTCCTGCTCAAGGACGCGAACCCGGAGACTCTGCTCGGCGCGGTCCGCGCCGTGCACGCGGGCGACTCCGTCGTGGCGCCGAGCACCACGCGACGCCTGCTCGAGCACTTCGCAGCAGCGCTGCCCGATCCCGCCGCCCCTCCTCCCGACCGGCGGCTCGACTCCCTGACCGAGCGCGAGCACGAGGTGCTGGTGCTCGTCGGCCGCGGCCTGTCCAACACCGAGATCGCCGAGGCCTTCACCGTCTCCGAGGCGACGGTCAAGACGCACGTCGGCCGGCTGCTCGCCAAGACCGGCTCGCGCGACCGCGTGCAGCTGGTGGTCCTCGCCTACGAGACCGGGCTGGTCCGGCCCTCCTGAGTCAGACCCTCGTCGTACGGCGGGATCAAACTGCGGCCCGACGACTCCGACGCCGCCGGCGACGAGGCTCGTCGGCATGACCCTCACCGACACGAATGCCTCCACCACGACCGCGGCCAGCGCCCGCGGGCTCGCCAAGACTTACGGCCGCGGCGGCGTCGAGGTGCACGCCCTGCGCGGCGTCGACCTCGACCTCGCCCCCGGCCGGTTCACCGCGATCATGGGGCCGTCCGGCTCCGGCAAGTCGACCCTCATGCACTGCCTCGCCGGGCTCGACCAGCCCACCGCCGGCGAGGTCACCGTGGCCGGCACCCGCCTGGAGGCCCTGAGCGACGACGACCTGACCCGCTTCCGGCGCGACCACGTGGGCTTCGTCTTCCAGGCGTTCAACCTGCTGCCGATGCTCACCGCCGAGCAGAACATCTGGCTCCCGCTCGAGCTCGCGGGCCGCACGCCGGGCGAGCTGCGCGGCCGGTTCGACGAGGTGGTCGAGACCCTCGGGCTTACCGACCGCCTCGGCCACCGACCCGCCGAGCTGTCCGGCGGCCAGCAGCAGCGCGTCGCGATCGCACGGGCGCTCGTGGCCCGGCCCGCGATCGTCTTCGCCGACGAGCCGACCGGCAACCTCGACAGCTCGGCCTCCGCCGAGGTCCTCTCCTTCCTGCGCAGGTCGGTGCGCGAGCTGGGCCAGACGGTGGTCATGGTGACGCACGAGCTGGACGCCGCGGCGTACGCCGACGACGTGGTGGTGCTGGCCGACGGCCGCATCACTGCGCGCCTGACCGAGCCCACACCGGCCGAGCTGGTCGCGGCCCTCAAGGGCGGTGCCGCCTGATGCGCACCGTGCTCCTGGCGTCGCTCCGCGTCCACGCGCGCAGGTACGTCGCCGCCCTGCTCGCCGTCGCGATCGGCGTCGCCTTCGTCGTGGTGACCGCCGCGCTGTCCTCGGCCGCGCGCGACGGCTTGGTCGCGGGACTCGACGAGCCCTACGCCGGCGCCGACGTGGTGGTCGACAAGCCGCCGGCCGAGGACGCCGTACGGCTCCTGGACGAGGCGGCCGGGCACGACGCCGACGCGTGGCTGGTCGGCTGGACCATGCAGCCCGTCGCGCGGGACGGCACCGTCCTCGACGCCGAGGCCGACATCGCGCAGGTGCCCGACCCGGCCGATCGGCGCTGGCAGCTGCTCGAGGACGGTCGCTTCCCCGAGCGGTCGGGCGAGGCGCTCGTCGACGACGACGCGGCGCGCGCCGCCGGCGTGGTCGTCGGCGATCGGCTCACGATCGGCACCGGCGATCGCGCGCTCGACGTCGAGGTCGTCGGGCTCGCCGAGTCGCCGTCGGCCTTCTCCTCTGCCGCCGTGTGGCTGCGGTGGGACGACCTGGTGCGGTGGGAGGACTCTCTCTACGTCAGCAGCGTCGCGTGGGCGGGACCCGGCGACCACGACGCCGAGGTCGCCGTCGTCGAGGGGATCGCCCGCGGCGGAGACGCGCTGACCGTCGCCGACTTCGTGCGCCGCGTGCAGAAGGAGGTCAACAACGGCGTCGACGTCGCCCGCATCGTGCTGCTCGTCTTCGCCACGATCGCGCTCACCGTCGCGGTCATCGTCATCAACAACACGTTCGCGATCCTGTTCGCCCAGCGTGCGCGGGACCTCGCGCTGCTGCGCTGCGTGGGCGCGACCCGCCGCCAGCTGGTGCGCGCGGTGCGGCTCGAGTCGCTGGCCCTGGGTGTCGTCGCCGCGGCGGTCGGCGCCGTCGCCGGTCTCGGCGCCGGGCACGGCCTGGTCGCCCTCGTCCGCTCCGCCTGGCCCGACGTGCTGCTCGGTCGGGCCGAGGTGGGCGCCGGCTGGGTGCTCGGCGCTGCTGCGGTCGGGATCGCGGTGACGCTGCTGGCGGCCTCGCTGCCGACCCGCCGGGTCGCAGGCATGAGCCCGCTGGCCGCGCTCCGGCCCGACGACTCGGCGTCCGTCGCGACCGGCACCGGCCGGCGGCGGCTCGCGGCCGGTGTGGCGACGGTGGCGACCGGCTTCGTCCTGCTCGTGCTCTCGGTGGTCGCACACGCCCTCCCAGCGCTGCTGGTGGGTGGCGTGGTGACGTTCGCGGGAGTGCTCGTGCTCGGCCCGGTCCTGGTGCCCGGGCTGATCCGCGCGGCCGGCACCGCGCTCCGGCGCGTGCTCGGTCCGGCCGGCCGTCTCGCAGGCGTCAACGCGGTGCGCAACCCGCGCCGTACCGCCGCGACCGCGGCCTCGCTGCTGATCGGCGTCACGCTGACCACGGCGGTGCTGACCGGCACGGCCAGCGCGCGCGGGGCTCTCGACGGCCTGATGGACAGGGACCACCCGATCGACGTCGCGGTCACCTCGCCCGCCGCGAACCTCCCCGACGACGTGCTGACCGGTGTCCTCGACACCCCCGGCGTCGAGGACGCGGTGGCGATCCGCGGCGTGGTCGCCGAGGTCGAGGGCGCGGACGGGCCGGTCACCGTGCTGGCCCCGGAGGCCGGCGAGGTCACGCACTCGCCGGTGCTCGCCACCGACGACCGGCAGCTCCGCGTCTCCCGGGAGCTCGCCGCCGACCTGCCGCGCCGGGTCACCATGCGCGTCGGCGACCGCGAGCAGGAGCTGCGCGTCGTCGGGGACGAGGGGTTCGGCGACGCCGCGCTCGTCACTCCGGCGACGCTCGCGGAGCTGACCGCGACCCCCGAGCTGAGGGCGGTGTGGGTGCGCGCCACCGACGGGGCCGACGGCGAGGAGCTCGGCAGCATGCTGACCGCCCTGGCCCGGTCGGCCGACGTCGAGAACGGCCTGGTCAAGCGGGAGTACGTCGACCTGCAGCTCGACGTGATGACCGGCAGCATAGTCGGGCTGCTCGCCGTGGCGGTCGTGATCGCCCTCGTCGGCATCGCCAACACTCTCGGGCTGTCGGTGCTCGAGCGCGGCCGGGAGCACGCCCTGCTGCGTGCGCTCGGGCTCACCCGACGTCAGCTGCGGACGATGCTCGCGACCGAGGCGGTGCTGCTCGCCGTCGTCGCGACCCTGCTGGGCACGACGCTCGGCGTCGCGTTCGCCGGGTTCGGCGTCGAGGCGATGATCGAGCCAGTGGCCGCGGGCGCCGACCTGGTCCTCCCAGGGTGGCAGCTGGCCCTGACCGTCGTCATCGCGGCGGTCGCCGGCCTGGTCGCCTGCGTGCTGCCGGCCCGACGAGCGGCGCGGGTCGCGCCTGCTGCGGGGCTGGCGCTCGACTGAACGCCAGGGGCGGCGGCTCAGGTCCCGGGCGACCGGACCTTGGCGACCGAGCCGTCGCCGTTGGTGTCGTCGGCCCGGCGGGCCCGGCTCTCGGCGAGGTGCGAGAGCCGGCGCAGCGCCTCGACGTTGCGCAGCGAGAGGAGCACGTCGCGGACCGGCTTGATGATGAGCTGCGCGGGGCCGGACGAGGCGTCCTCCCACATCGTCACCCGGGTCTTGTCGGCGCCGATCGGCTCGCAGCCGATGTGCACCTTGCCCTCGCCGGCCGGCCATGCCCGCACGGTCAGCACGATCTCGTGCGGCCGGTCGACCGCCTCGACCGAGGTGGTGTCGCTGATCAGCAGCGGCCACGCGCCCACGGAGTGGTGGATCCGGCTGCCCGGCTCGGGCCACGCCTCGTCGACGTCGCGGATCCGGGCCGCGCCCACGACCCACGTCGCGTAGCTCCACCCGTCCGCGAGCACGTCGAAGACGTCGTCGGGACGGCAGTGGAAGACCCTCGATGTGCGGCTCATGGGTCCGAGGTACCCGCAGCGGGCCGCGGCATGTCCTCTGTCAGACCAGGCGTTGGAGGATCCGGGCGCCGACCCGGCGGCCGACGACGCCGGCCACCCGCGCCCCGGCGCCGAGCGGCGTGTGGCGCAGCAGCTCCTGGGCCGAGAGCGATCGGGCCCGGTCGTCGAACGACCCGTGGCAGCCGTGGTCGCCGGGCAGCGGCTCCCAGAGGTTGTCGCCGTCACGGACCGGCCGCTCGACCTGCTGGCCGTCGTAGCCCGTCTCCTTCAGCACCCGGTCGAGCGCACCGGGGAAGATCCGGTCGGCGAGCACGGTGCGGGTGGTGACGAACGAGACCTGCACGGCGCGCTCGCCGGTGCGCGCGGCGTAGAGGATCGCGTCGGCGGCGACCTCCGGCTGGAAGATCGGCGGCACCGGCTGCGGCGCGGCGTCGAGCAGGTTGCGGCACATGTCGAACTGCGGGGTGTTGACCGCCGGCAGGTTGACCTCGCTCACGGTGATCGCGCTGCCCTGGTGCAACAGCTCGCTGCGCAGGGAGTCCGACAGTCCCTGCACGGCGTGCTTCCCGGCGCAGTACGCCGACTGCAGCGGGATGCCGCGGTAGGCGAGCGCGCTGCCAACCTGCACGACCCGGCCGCGACCACGGGGGCGCATACAGCGCAGTGCGGCGCGGGTCCCGTTCGCCGTACCCCCGAAGACGACGGCGACGACGCGGTCGAAGTCGTCGGGGTCGACGTCCTCGAAGTCGCCCATGACCGTGACCATCGCGGAGTTGACCCAGACCTCGATCGGGCCGACCTCGTGCTCGATCCGATCGGCCGCGGCGTCGACGGCGACCCGGTCCGTGACGTCGACCCGCATCGCGCGGCACTCGGGCTGCCGGTCCTTCAGCTCCGCCTCGGTCGCGTCGAGCGCGTCCTGCCCGCGGGCGAGCACGACGACCGGGTGGCCCTCGTCGGCGAACGCGCGCGCCGCCGCGCGGCCCACGCCGGAGGTGCCTCCGGTCACCACCACGACCCCTCGTGCGTGCGGCGTGCTCATCGCGGGCTCCTCAGCTCGTGGACCAGTCGTCGGGGTGCGGCGACCAGGCCGCGGAGGCGGGCGTGCGCGAGCGCCGCCCGGGCGGCGTTGGACCCGCAGGCACCGTGGACCCCGCCGCCCGGGTGAGCGGAGGCGGAGCCGAGGTAGAGCCCGCGGATCGGCGTCTCGGCGCGGCCGAGTCCCGGCACGGGCCGGAACACCAGCTGCTGGTGGAGGCTCGCCGTACCGCCGTTGAGCGCGCCGTTGACGAGGTTGGCGTCGCGCGCCTGCATCTCCCGCGGGCCCAGCACCCGCCGGGCGAGCACCCGGTCGGCGAAGCCGGGGGCGTAGTCCTCGATCCGGCGCTGCATGCGGTCGGCCATCCGCTCGGCGTCGCTCTCGTCCCAGCTCCCGGTGATGCCGTCGGGGCCGGCGTCGCCGCGGGCGAGGTGCGGCAGGTGCGTGTAGGCCCACAGCGACTCGGCGCCCTCGGGCGCCCGGGTCGGGTCGGCCGCGGCCATCTGGCCGACGAGGAGGAACGGGCGGTCCGGCACCAGTCCGTCGGCGATCTGCGCCCCCTGTCGAGCGAGGTCGTCGATCCGCTCGGCGATGTGCACGGTGCCGGGCGCCTTCGCCGGGGCGGTCGTCCACGGCACCGGCCCCGAGAGCGCCCAGTCGACCTTGATCGTGCCGGGGTCCCAGCTGAAGCGGGTCATCCGCCGCCGGATCCGGGCCGGCAGGTCGAGCTCGGCGACGAGCTCGCCGTACAAGGCAGGCGCGCTCACGTCGGCGACGACCGCCTGCCGCACGCGCACCTCCTCCGTGCCCGCCCGTACGGCGACCGCGCGCCCGTCGCGGACGACCACCCGATCGACGCGGCAGCCGGTGACGATCCGGCCCCCCGCGGCCTCGAGCCGGCGGGCCATCGCGCCCGAGAACGCCCCGGCGCCACCGACGGGCACCGGGTAGCCGAGGTGCTGGCCGATCATCGCCAGCAGCCAGCCCATGACCGTGGAGCCGACGCCGTCCATGGCGATGTCGGCGTGGCCCGCGTTGGCGGCCAGCAGCATCTTCGCGCCGTCGCTGCGGAACCGCTGGTCGGCGACCTCCCGCATCGGCGCGAGGATCTCGCGCACGAAGTCGAGCCCGCCGGCGCCCCGCAGTCGGGCGACGGCGCCGAGGCCCGCTTTGACCGGGGGGAACGGCGCGAGCAGCGCGCCGATCACCTGCTCGCCGATCGCGTCCCACTGGCGGCACAGGTCGAGCCAGGCGTCGCCGTCGCCGGGGTGCAGGCCCTCGAGCGCGGCCGCGGTGTCGTCGCGGTCGGGGTGCACGAGCGCCCAGGCACCGGCGCGGTACGGCGTGCCGAACACCGCCGGGGCGTGCGCCCACTCGAGCCCGTGCCTCTCCAGGCCCAGTCCCCGGATCGTCGGGCTCACCGCCGCGAGCGGGTAGAACGAGCTGAACGTGTCGTGCACGAAGCCGTCGCGCACCGCGCTGTCGCTCGCGACGGCGCCGCCCACCCGGTCCTGCTCCTCGAGCACGACGACGTCCCAGCCGGCGTCCGCCAGCAGGTTCGCCGCGACGAGACCGTTGGGCCCGCTGCCGATCACGACGGCGTCGACCTCGGCGGTCAGTTGGGTCATCTGGTCTCCTCCGGTCGGTCGCTGCGGTACCCGGGCATGCCGTCCGGAAACACTCTCCACCCCCGGAGCCCCACACGGCACGTCCTAGGCTGCCCCTGTGAGCGACTGGCCGAAGGTGCGACTGCACGTGGTCACCGGGAAGGGTGGCACCGGCAAGTCCACGGTGGCGTCGGCGCTGGCGATCGCACTCGCCGGTCGCGGCAAGAACGTGCTGCTCTGCGAGGTCGAGGGCCGGCAGGGCATCGCCCGGATGTTCGACGTCGACCCGCTCCCCTACGAAGAGCGGAGGCTGACGACCGGCCTGCCCAACGAGTCCGGGGGCCGCGGCGTCGTGCACGCGCTGCACATCGACGCCGAGTCGGCGCTCCTGGAGTACCTCGCCATGTACTACCGGCTCGGCCGCGCCGGGCGAGCTCTCGACCGGTTCGGGTTCATCGAGTTCGCGACCACCATCGCGCCCGGCGTCCGCGACGTGCTGCTCAGCGGCAAGGTCTACGAGGCCGTGCAGCGCAACAGCCGCAACAAGGGCGCGATCGACTACGACGCGGTCGTGCTCGACGCGCCGCCGACGGGGCGGATCGCGCAGTTCCTCAACGTCGGCGGCGAGGTGGGCGGCCTGGCCAAGGTCGGGCCGGTGAAAGCGCAGTCCGACACGATGATGACGCTCTTCCGGTCGCCCCGGACCGCCGTACACCTGGTGACCGTGCTGGAGGAGATGCCCGTGCAGGAGACCGCCGACGGCATCGCCGAGCTGCGGGCGGCGCGGCTGCCCGTGGGCGGCGTGATCGTCAACCAGGTGCGGCCGAAGGACCTGACGCCCGACGACCTGGCCGCGGCCCGCGCCGGGGCGCTCGACCGCGGTCGCGTCGAGGCGGACCTCAAGGCCGCCGGCGTCGAGCACGACGCCGCGCTGGTCGACGGCCTGCTCGCCGAGGCGCAGGACCACGCAGTGCGCCGCGCCCTGGAGGACTCCCAGCGCGAGATCGTCGCGCGGCTCAACGCTCCGAGCTACGAGCTGCCCCGGCTCGCCGCCGGCATCGACCTCGGCGCGCTCTACGAGCTGGCCGGCCACCTGCGCGCCCAGGGCCTTGCATGAGCGCGGCGGCACGACGGTCCCGGGTCCGCGTCGGACCCTCCGGGAAGCACGCCGGTGAGCTCGACGTCGACGCCCTGATCGACGACCCGGGGACGGGGATCATCGTCTGCTGCGGGTCCGGCGGCGTCGGCAAGACCACCACGTCGGCGGCCCTCGCCCTGCGCGCGGCCGAGCGGGGGCGCAAGGTCGTCGTGCTCACGATCGATCCCGCCCGACGGCTGGCGCAGTCGATGGGCATCGAGGAGCTCGACAACACCCCCCGGCCCGTCCAGGGCGTCGCGGGGTCCGGGAGCCTCGACGCGATGATGCTCGACATGAAGCGCACCTTCGACGAGGTGGTCGAGTCGCAGGCCAGCCCGGAGAAGGCGAAGCAGATCCTGGCCAACCCGTTCTACATCGCGCTGTCGAGCTCGTTCGCGGGCACGCAGGAGTACATGGCGATGGAGAAGCTCGGCCAGATCCACCGCGACTGCGTGGTCGAGACCGGCCAGTACGACCTGATCGTCGTCGACACCCCGCCCTCGCGGTCGGCACTCGACTTCCTCGACGCGCCCGAGCGGCTGTCGAGCTTCCTCGACGGCCGGTTCGTGCGGATGCTGCTCGCGCCGGCGCGCGGTCCGGCGAGGTTGATGACCGCAGGCGTGGGCCTGGTGACGGGTGCGATGACGAAGATCCTGGGCGCGCAGTTCCTCAAGGACCTGCAGACGTTCATCACCGCGCTCGACACCGTCTTCGGCGGCTTCCGGCAGCGGGCGCAGCGCACGTACTCACTGCTCCAGGCCGACGGCAC
The DNA here is from genome assembly GCF_013410655.1 of Nocardioides thalensis. NCBI lineage: Bacteria > Bacillati > Actinomycetota > Actinomycetes > Propionibacteriales > Nocardioidaceae > Nocardioides > Nocardioides thalensis. The sequence continues at coordinate 129,023 of NZ_JACCFP010000001.1, read as the reverse complement.
GGCGTTCCTGGTGGTGGCGGCGCCCGAGGCCGACGCGCTGCGCGAGGCGGCGTACTTCGTCGAGCGGCTCACCGAGGACGACATGCCGCTGGCCGGCCTCGTCGTCAACCGGGCCAGCCCCGACCCGGGCGGCACGCTCTCCGCGGAGGAGGCGCTCGCCGGCGCCGCGCGCTTGCCGCAGTCGCTGACGGCCGGGCTGCTCCGGCTGCACGCGGACCGGGTCCACATGGTCGAGCGGGAGCGCAGGCTGCGCGAGCAGTTCGCCGTGGCGCACCCGCAGGTGCCCGCGGCCGTCGTACCGGCGCTCGCCGGCGACGTGCACGACCTCGACGGCCTGCGCCGCGTCGGCGACCTCCTCGCCGGCCGATCCTGACGACCCGGCGCCGACCGATCCGGTCGTCGTCAGGAGGTCAGGTCCGACCTCGCGGAAGGATCAGGCGGTGACGGCCTTCTGCTGCGCCTTGGTGCGCGCCGTCTCGAGGACGTTGCGCCACGACGCGTTGGGGTGACGCCGCAGGAGCGCACGACGCTCCCGCTCGGTCATTCCGCCCCAGACGCCCCACTCGATCTGGTTGTCCAGCGCCTCGGCAAGGCACTCGGTGCGAACGACGCACCCCTGGCACACCTGCTTGGCCTGGTTCTGCTCGGCCCCTTTGACGAACAGCTCGTCCGGCTTAGCCGTTTCACGACACGCTGCGCGCATGGCCCATTCTTCGACCCACATGTTGTCCCCACTCTGCGAGAAGGGTGACGCCCCCACAGCGTCGCTGGTCCCTTCTCAGGGCATAAAGGTAAAGGCACGGGTCCCAAAAAGACATCGCTCTTAGGAATCAACTGTCTAGTCACAACGGACTAGATCCACGGCGGGCACGGTGCGCGGGGTGCGCCGACGTACCCTAGGGGCCATGTCAAAGTCCCGGCCCGACCGCCTCGGCGCCCCCAAGGTGGCCTCCCACCTGGGGGTCATGCTCATCGTCGCCGCCGTCCTCGGCGTGGTGGTCTCGGGGCTCGCGATCCCGTTCGCCGGCGTGCTGGGCTTCGCCGCCCGCAACGTGTCGGAGTCGATCGACGACCTGCCGCAGGAGCTCGAGACCGAGCAGCTGCCGCAGCGGACCACGATCCTCGACAAGGCCGGCAACACGATCGCGACGGTCTACGACCAGAACCGCATCAACGTCGACCTGGTCAACATCTCCCGGATCATGACGAAGGCGATCGTCGCGATCGAGGACTACCGCTTCTACCAGCACGGTGCGCTCGACATCAAGGGCACGCTCCGCGCGCTCTTCACCAACCAGGCCGCCAACGGGGTGGTCCAGGGCGGGTCGTCCATCACGCAGCAGCTGGTCAAGCTCACCCTCCAGAACCAGGCTCTCCTGGCCGGCGACGAGGAGGCCGAGGAGGCGGCGACCGACGACACCTACGCGCGCAAGCTGCGCGAGCTGCGCTACGCGATCGCGCTGGAGAAGGAGCACACCAAGGACTGGATCCTGGAGCGCTACCTCAACACGGCCTACTTCGGCGACAGCGCTCACGGCATCCAGGCCGCGGCACAGCACTACTTCGGCATCAACGCCAAGGACCTCGACCTCCAGCAGTCGGCTCTCCTCGCCGGCCTGGTGCAGAGCCCCGAGGCGTTCAACCCGGTCGAGAACCCGCAGGCGGCGCGCGAACGGCGCGACATCGTCCTGGACCGGATGGCCGAGCTCAACGTCATCTCCGAGGAGAAGGCCGAGGAGGTCAAGAAGCAGGGTCTCCAGCTCGACCCCCAGCCGATGAGCAACGGCTGCGTGAGCTCGCGGGCGCCGTTCTTCTGCGACTACGTCCTCGCCTACCTCAAGAAGGACCCCGACCTGGGTCGCACGCCGGCCGAGCGGCTGCGCCTGGTGCGCAGCGGCGGCCTGACGATCACCACGACGATCGACACGCGCATGCAGGACTCCGCCCAGCGGGCCGTCTCGGCCAACGTCTTCCCGCGCGAAGGCGCGATCGGGGCGCTCGCCCTGGTCCAGCCCGGGACGGGCGAGGTCAAGGCCGTCGCCCAGTCGCGACCGATGGGCGCCGACACCGCGGCGGGACAGACCTATCTCAACTACACCGTCCCGCCGGCGCTGGGCAACGCGCGCGGCTTCCAGTCCGGATCGACGTTCAAGCCGTTCGTGCTGGCATCGGCCATCGACCAGGGCATCCCGCTGACCTGGACGAAGTCGGTGCCGGGCACCATGAACATCGCCGAGAACCGCTTCAAGACCTGCGACGGCTACTACCAGAGCAGCAGCGTCTGGGACGTCAGCAACTACGACTTCTCCGGGCACACCGTGAACCTCTACAGCGGCACCCAGCTGTCCGTGAACACGTTCTTCGCGCTGCTCGAGGAGCGCACCGGCATCTGCGCACCGTGGAAGCTGGCCAACGACCTCGGCCTCAACCTCAGCGAGGACTGGATCAAGCCCTCCTTCGTGCTCGGCATCGCCGACGTCAGCCCGCTCGCGATGGCCGAGGCCTACGCGACGTTCGCCGCCCGGGGCCAACACTGCGAGTCGCGCCCGGTGGTCAAGATCGAGGACGCCGACGGCAACGTGCTCAAGGAGTACGACCCCCACTGCACCCAGGTGTTGCCCGGCCCCGTCGCCGACGCCGTCAACGACGTGCTCCAGGGTGTCATCGACCCGGGCGGCTTCGCCGACGACTGGCACCCGGGCCAGGAGGCCGCCGGCAAGACGGGCACCACGTCCGACAACACCGCCGTGTGGTTCACCGGCTACACGCCGAACCTCGCCGGTGCGGCGATGGTCGCGGGCGTCAACGAGGCCGGGGAGCCGGAGACGATCGAGGGCAAGGTCATCGGCGGCTACACCCGTTACAGCACGTCCGGCTCCGGTACGGCGGCGCCCATCTGGGGCACCGCGTTCCGCGAGATCGCGGCCTACCTCGAGGACGAGACGTTCGTGCAGCCCGACTCGGCCGACATCGCGGGTGTCCTCATCGAGGTCCCGTACGTCGCGCCGTGCTCGTCGATCTCCGGTGCGGAGGCGACGCTCGAGGGCGCCGGCTTCTCCGCGGTCACCGGGCCGTACGTCAACTCCAGCTGCCCGCGCGGCACCGTCGCCTACACGAGTCACGGAGCCGGCGAGACGCTCGGCTCGGGTGACACCGTGACGATCTACGTCTCCGACGGCACGCCCGCGCGGCCGCCCAAGAAGGACAACAACGGTGGCGGCGGCAACGGCGGTGGCGGCAACGGCGGTGGCAACGGCAACAACGGCAACGGGAACGGGAACGGCAACGGAGGCCGCGGGAACGGCTGAGCGCGCCTCGCTCAGCCCAGCTGCCGGCGTACCTCCGCGGCGACGGCGGCGCCGTCGGCCCGGCCCTTGACCTGCGGCTGGACGACACCCATCACCTTGCCCATCGCCTTCGGGCCTGCACCGGCAGCGTCGAGCTGCTCGACCGCTGCGGTGACGATCTTCGAGATCTCCTCGGGAGAGAGCTGCTGGGGCAGGTAGTCGGCGATGACGCCCGCCTCGGCGCGCTCCTTGGCCGCGCTCTCCGGGCGGCCACCCTCCTCGAACGCCACCGCGGCCTCGCGGCGCTTCTTCGCCTCGGACGACAGCACTCCGATGATCTCGTCGTCGGTGAGCTCCTTCGCCACCTTGCCCGCGACCTCGGCGTTGGTGACGGAGGTGAGGATCATCCGCAGCGTGCCGGAGCGCAGCTCGTCGCGTGCCTTCATCGCGGCGGTCAGGTCGGCGCGGAGGCGGTCCTTGAGGGTGCTCATGGTGAGCATTCTGCCGGTCGTGTGGAAACCTGTCCGCGTGGGATTCGTGCGAGCTCTCGGGGCGTTGGCAGGGGCGGGCGTCACCGCCGGCGCCGCGGTCACGGCGTACGCCGTCAGGGAGACCCGGCAGTACACGCTCCGCGAGGTCGAGGCGGCCGCCCTGCCGGCGGGGATGCGGCCGCTGCGGGTGCTGCACCTGAGCGACCTCCACATGACGCCGGGCCAGCGCCGCAAGCAGGAATGGGTGCGGCGACTCGCCGACCTCGAGCCCGACCTCGTCGTCGACACCGGCGACAACCTCGCCCACAAGGACGCCGTGCCGTTCGTGCTCGACGCGCTCGGGCCGCTGCTCGACCGGCCCGGGGTGTTCGTGCACGGCTCCAACGACTACTTCTCGCCGAGCTTCCGCAACCCGTTCGTCTACCTGCTCCCGGACTCCGGCAAGCGGCACACGTCGGTGCCGCAGCTGCCGTGGGGCGAGCTCACCAAGGGCCTTGCTGGAGCCGGCTGGCTCGACCTGACCAACCGGCGGGCCCAGCTCGACGCCGGCGAGGCACGGATCGCGTTCGCGGGGGTCGACGACCCGCACCTCGAGTACGACGACCTGGGCGCCGTCGCCGGTCCGGCGGATCCTGACGCCGACCTGCGGCTCGGGGTGACGCACGCGCCGTACCTGCGGGTCCTGGACCAGTTCGCCGCCGACGGCTACGACGCGGTGCTCGCCGGGCACACCCACGGCGGGCAGGTCCGCCTGCCGCGCGGGCCGGGCCGGCCGAGCCGGGCGCTGACCACCAACTGCGACCTGGACCCTGAGCGGGCCAGCGGCCTCCACCGGCACCCCGCCGCATCCCGCCCCGGCGACCCGGGATCGGCCTGGCTGCACGTGTCGGCCGGGCTCGGCACCAGCCCCTACGCGCAGGTCCGGGTGGCCTGCCGGCCCGAGGCCACGCTGCTCACGCTGACGCCCGGGACCGAGGCTGAGCCCGATTAGGGACCGATCACGCCGCTCCGGTACGCTCTGGGCCTTGTGAGCCGCCACCCGCGGAGCACATCGGGCTGTGGCGCAGTTTGGTAGCGCGCCTCGTTCGGGACGAGGAGGCCGCAGGTTCAAATCCTGTCAGCCCGACCAGTCGCCCGGCCCCACTCCGGTGGGTGCCGGGCGGTCGTCATTTTGGACCTCAGGAAGCGCGCGATCACGAGCCGGGCACGCCTCGGCGACCGCCCTCGACGTGACACACTGCACCCCATGTCTGACGAGCAGGACAAGCTGAAGCTCAGCCTGGAGCCCCCCAAGCTGTTCGGGCGGAAGAAGAAGCCGGCCTCCGGCGACTCCGCCGCGAAGCCCCCTGCCCCGCGCCGTCCCTCCCGCCCGACGCCGGCCGCTACCCCCGCCGAGGAGCCCATCGAGGAGCCCACCGACACCAGCGACGAGCCGAGCACCGACGAGCCCGCCGAGGAGGTCTCGGCGACCACGGGCGCCGACACCGCCGAGCCGACCCAGGTCCTGCACGACCTGCCGGAGGCCGAGCCGGAGCCCGAGCCCGAGCCTGAGGAGAAGTGGGCTCCGACGCCCGCGGACGCGGCAAGCACGTCCGACACGATCGTCGAGCCCGAGGTCGAGCCGGCCCCGGAGCCCGGACCCGAGCCGGAGCCGGAGCCCGGGCCGACGCCCGACCCCGCTCCCGAGCCGCAGCCGACGCCCGAGCCCTCACCGATGCCCGAGCCCGACCCGGTCTCGACACCCGCTCCGGAGCCGGAGCCGGAGCCCGCACCGGCGGCCGAGCCGCCCGCAGCCGCGGCGAAGAAGGCGCCGGCCAAGAAGGCCCCGGCAAAGAAGCCCGCCGCCGCCAGCACGCCGGTCGAGCCCGTGGCGAAGAAGGCCGCGCCGGCTGCCAAGAAGGAAACGGTGCCGGCCGCGAAGAAGGCGGCTCCCCCCGCCAAGAAGACCGCTCCTGCCGCGAAGAAGGCGGTCGCGGACCCGGGCCCGGTGGAGGCGCAGCCGCTGGCCGACTACGAGCGCGAGGACGCCGAGATCCTCGCCGCGGCCGAAGCCGACGAGGCTCCGCTGCTCGACCGCTACCCCGCTGCAGCGCTGACCGGCGGCGTCGTGGGCATCGCCGCGGTCGCGCTGATCTGGCTCTTCCTCCGCGGTTGCGAGGCCGTCCGCGGCACCGCCTCGTGCGGCGGCGGTCCCGGCTTCATCCTGCTGCTCGTGACGTTCGCGGCGTGCGTGCTGGTGGGCACCGCCCTGCTCCGCACGTTCGCCGTCAAGGAACCCGGCACCACCAGCTTCCTCGCCGCTGGCGTCGTGGCCGCGATCTCACTGACCTTCCTCGTCGACCTGCTCGACGACTGGCCGATCGCGATCGTCGTTCCGATCCTGGCCGTCGCCTCCTACGTCGGCTCGGTCAAGCTCACCGACCTCATCGAGGAGACCGCCTCCGACTGAGGCTCGCCGAACCGGCGAGGTTCGGGGTGCGAACCGGCGAGGTTCGGGGTGCGAACCGGCAAGGTTGGTGGGCCGAACGGGCACGGTTAGTGGGCCGAACCGGCAAGGTTGGTGGGCCGAACCGGCAGGGTTGGTCGGCCGAACCGCCAGAGCTGGCGCTCGTGGGCCCGCTCGGCCAACCGTGCCGGTCCGTCACGCCAACCGTGCCGGTTCGTCACGCCAACCGTGCCCGTTCGCGCCCCGAAGTGTGCCCGTTCGTCGGGCGGGCGGTCAGCGGGAGGCGAGGATCAGCTCGGCGATCTGCACCGTGTTGAGGGCGGCGCCCTTGCGGAGGTTGTCGTTGGAGACGAAGAGCGCGAGGCCGCGGTCGTCGTCGACGCCCGGGTCCTGGCGCAGGCGGCCGACGTACGACGGGTCCTTGCCGGCGGCCTCGAGCGGGTTGGGGATGTCGGAGAGCTCGACACCCGGGGCGCCGGCGAGCAGCTCCTTGGCGCGGGCGACCGGCATCGGAGACGCGAACTCGGCGTTGATCGCCAGAGAGTGACCGGTGAAGACCGGGACCCGCACGCAGATGCCGGAGACGCGCAGATCGGGGATGCCGAGGATCTTGCGCGACTCGTTGCGCAGCTTCTGCTCCTCGTCGGTCTCCTCGAGGCCGTCCTCGACGAGGTTCCCGGCGAACGGCAGCACGTTGTAGGCGATGGTGCGCTTGTAGACGCCGGGCTCGGGGAACGCGACCGCCTCGCCGTCGTAGGCGAGCTCACGGGCCTTGTCGCCCGCCGCGGCGACACTCGTGGCCAGCTCCTCGACGCCGGCGACACCGGAGCCGGAGACGGCCTGGTAGGTCGAGGCGATCAGCCGCACCAGCCCCGCCTCGTCGTGGAGCGGCTTGAGGACCGGCATCGCCGCCATCGTCGTGCAGTTGGGGTTGGCGATGATGCCGTGACCGGCCTCGATCACGCCCGCGGCGGCCTCGGGGTTGACCTCGGAGACGACGAGCGGGATGGCGGGGTCCTTGCGGAAGGCCGAGGAGTTGTCGACGACGATCACGCCCGCCTCGGCGAACTTCGGCGCCAGCGCCCGCGACGTGGTCGCGCCGGCCGAGAACAGGGCGACGTCGAGACCGGATGGGTCGGCGGTCGCGGCGTCCTCGACGACGACCTCGCGGTCGCCGAACGCGAGCGTCTTGCCGGCCGAGCGCGCCGAGGCGAAGAACCGCACCTCGTCGGCGGGGAAGTCGCGCTCAAGGAGGATCTGGCGCATGGCGACGCCGACCTGGCCGGTGGCACCGACGATTCCGATCTTCATGGGATCAACCTTTCCGGACGCCCGCGGATCACGCGAGCGGATAAACGGGGGTGGCCGCGGTCAGCGGCCGGTGCCGCCGTAGACGACGGCCTCGATCTCGTCGGAGCCGAGGTCGAACGCGGCGTGCGCGGCGTTGACGGCATCCTGGACCTGGGTCTCGGCGACCACGACGGAGACGCGAATCTCCGACGTGGAGATCATCTCGATGTTGACGCCGGCCTCCGAGAGCGCCTCGAAGAAGCGGGCTGAGATGCCGGGGGCGGAGCTCATGCCGGCGCCGACGATCGAGACCTTGCCGACGCTGTCGTCGTACTGGAGGCTGTCGAAGCCGACGGCCTCCTTGATGCGGTCGAGCGCCGTCATCGCCGTCTGGCCCTCGCCGCGCGGGAGCGTGAACGAGATGTCGGTCAGGCCGGTCGCTGCCGCCGACACGTTCTGGACGATCATGTCGATGTTGATCTGCGCGTCCGCGACCGCGCGGAACAGGGCCGCGGCCTCACCGGGCTTGTCGGGCACGCCGACCACGGTGATCTTGGCCTGGCTGCGGTCGTGGGCGACACCGGTGATGATCGCGGCTTCCATGCTGCTGTCCTCCTGACGGACGTCTTCGGCCTTCACGACCCAGGTGCCTTCCTTGTCCGAGAAGGACGAGCGCACGTGGATCGGCATGTCGTAGCGGCGGGCGTACTCGACGCACCGCAGGTGCAGGATCTTGGCGCCCTGCGCGGCCATCTCGAGGGTCTCCTCGTAGGAGATCCGCGGGACCTTGCGCGCCCGCGGCTCAATCCTCGGGTCGGCGGTGAAGATGCCGTCGACGTCGGAGTAGATCTCGCACACGTCGGCCTTCAGCGCGACCGCGAGCGCCACTGCGGTGGTGTCGGAGCCGCCCCGGCCCAGCGTGGTGATGTCCTTCGTGGTCTGGGAGACGCCCTGGAAGCCCGCGACGATCGCGATGGCGCCCTCGTCGATGGCGGCGCGGATCCGGCCCGGGGTGACGTCGATGATCTTCGCCCGGCCGTGCTCGGCGTCGGTGATGACGCCCGCCTGCGACCCGGTGAACGAGCGCGCCTCGTGGCCGAGGCTCTGGATCGCCATGGCGAGCACCGCCATCGAGATTCGCTCGCCCGCGGTCAGCAGCATGTCGAGCTCGCGGGCGGGCGGCAGCGGGGAGACCTCGTTGGCGAGGTCGATCAGGTCGTCGGTCGTGTCACCCATCGCCGAGACGACGACCACCACGTCGTGGCCGAGCTTGCGGGTGGCGACGATGCGCTGCGCCACACGCTTGATGCCAGCGGCATCAGCGACCGACGAGCCGCCGTACTTCTGCACGACAATGCCCACGAGGGCTCACTCCTGAATCAGCGGGGAAGAGACGCCGCGATTCTACCGAGGGGTCGGGGTCACACCCCGGTCGTGTCCAGCGCCGCCTCGGCCGCCTCGATGACGTCGCTCTCGGAGGGGAGCTCGACGTCGAGCCGGTCGTGCTGGATCACCGACAGCAGCGCCATCTGGGCGGCGCCGGCGAGCGTGCCCCAGCTGGCGACGTAGGAGTACTGCCACCACCAGAGGGCCTCGTCGACGTCACCGGCGCGGTAGTGGCGCAGCCCGTTCTCGAGGTCGCTGGCGATGCTCGCGAGGTCGTCGGAGAGCTGGCCCTCGACGACCTCGGGAGCGTAGGGGTCGAAGACGTAGCTGTAGGTGTCGAGGTCGCCGAGCAGCTCGGACAGCCGCATCCGCAGGTTGTCGACGTCGGGCTCCGGGCCGACGTCGGGCTGGTACTCGTCGCGTGGGGCGAAGTCGCGCTGCGCGCCGAGCCGCGCTCCCGCAAGGGAGACCTGGCTGATCTGCAGCAGGAGGAGGGAGACGGCCTGTCCCCCGGTCGCCTCGGTGGCGATCACCGGGAGCGCCTCGACGAACGCCGAGACGGACGCGGCGATCTCGTCGGCGAACCTGACGTTCTCCGACTCGACGGCGAGCAGGGCCTCGAGAGCGGCCTGCCCGGGGAGCTGTTCGGTCATGTCGCTGCCTGCCTTCCGACGAATGCGCGTCCGAGAGTGACCTCGTCGGCGTACTCGAGATCTCCTCCCACAGGGAGTCCACTCGCCAACCGGGTGATGCGCAACCCCAACGGGGACAACATTCGGGTGAGGTACGTCGCTGTCGCTTCGCCCTCGAGGTTGGGGTCGGTCGCCAGGATCACCTCCGTCACCGCGTCGTCACCGAGCCGTGACAGCAGCTCCTTGATGTGGAGCTGGTCGGGGCCGATACCGTCGATCGGGGAGATCGCGCCACCCAGGACGTGGTAGCGGCCACGGAACTCCCGGGTGCGCTCGATGGCGACGACGTCCTTGTACTCCTCGACGACGCACAGGACCGAGGGGTCGCGGCGCGGGTCGCGGCAGATGCGGCACTGGTCGTCCTCGGCGACGTTGAAGCACACCGAGCAGAACTTCACCTTCTCCTTGACCTCGAGGAGCACCTCGGCGAACCGGCGTACGTCGGCCGGGTCCGCCTGCAGCAGGTGGAACGCGATGCGCTGCGCGCTCTTGGGACCGACGCCCGGCAACCGGCCGAGCTCGTCGATCAGGTCCTGGACGACACCTTCGTACATCGTCGGTCTCTCAGGTGAAGCCGAGCTGGCCCGGCGTCGGCGGGGTGTCGGTCGAGCCGCCGAGGCCGCCTGCGACCGGGCCCAGCATCTGCTCGGCGAGGTCGTCGGCCTTGGACTTCGCGTCGCGGTAGGCGGCGACGATCAGGTCGCCGAGCTCGGCGAGCGCCTGCTCGTCGGTGCCGTCGACGGCGTCGGCGGTGATGGCCACCGCGGTCACCTCGCCGGTGCCGGTGACGCTCACCGTGACGGCACCGCCGGCGACCGAGCCGTCGACCACGGTGTCGGCGAGCTTCGCCTGCGCGTCCTGGAGCTGCGCCTGCATCTGCTGGGCCTGCTGCATGAGCCCGCCCAGGTCGAGCCCGCCCAGGCCGGCGGCAAGCGCCTCCAGCGGGTTGCTGCCCTCGGGGGAGCCGGGCTGCTGCGTCATCGGTGAGCCTTTCGTCGGGTCATGAGCGGGGGTATTCGTCGATCACCTGGGCGCCGAGCTCGCGCGCGAGCAGCTCGGCACCGGACTCGTGGTCGGCGTCGGCGTCGTCGAGGCGCACGGCGGAGTCGGGGTCGTCGCCGGGCTCCTCGGGGGGAGGCTCGGGCGGCGCGGCGAACGCCTCGGGCGGCGGTCGGCGCGACACCCTCTGCTCCGGCTCGGCCTGCCGCTCCGGGGCGGGAGCGTCGGTGGCCCACGGCGGCGGGTCGTCGGCGGCCGCTGCCGGGGCCGCGGCCGGCTGGGACGGCGCCGGCGCTGCGGCGGGTGGCGGGGGCGTGCCGGGCTGCGCGCCCTGGTCGATGATCGCCTCGATGCGCGGCTTGATGCCGACGACGTCGACGATCGCCTGGCTCAGCACCGGCTCGTGGCCACCACTCACGAACTGGTCGCGGAGCCCCCCGGAGGTGAATCCGAGCGTCAGCAGGCCGTCGGTGAACGAGGACACTTGGGCCGTCTGGCCGACCAGCGACCAGGTGGCGCGACGCAACGACTTGCAGGCGTCGATCACGTCGGGCCAGAGGCGTCGTACGTCGGCCAGGGTCAGCCCGCCGGCCGGCGGGGTCGCCGTGGGAGTGGGCTCTGCGGCCGCTGCAGCGCCGGAGGTTTCGAGGCTCGGCGCTGGGGCCCTTTGCACCTCGACCTTCGGCGGCTCAGGCGTCGCTGGCGGAGCGGGATCGGGTTGGTCGGCGACCGGGGTCGGCGCGGGCTCCGGCTCGGCGGGCGCGGGACGCTCGGCCCGCTCGGGCGCCGCCCGCTCGGCGCGCGAGGGGGCCGGGCGGTCCTGGGCCGGAAGCGGGTCGGCAGGCGCGGCGGGGGCCGCGGTCGGCGTACCGGTGATGGAGATCCGCCGCTCGAGGCGGTCGAGGCGGGCGGTGAGGCCGTCGGTGCTGTGGTCGGCGGCCGGCAGCAGGATCCGGGCGCAGATCAGCTCGAGCAGCAGCCGGGGCGCCGTCGCTCCGCGCATGTCGGTGAGGCCGGCGGCCACGAGGTCGGCGGCGCGGGTGAGCTCGGCGCGCCCGAAGCGGGCGGCCTGCGCGACCAGCCGCTCGCCCTGGTCGTCGGCGACGTCGAGCAGACCGGTCGCGGGCGCGTCGGGGACCGCGGAGACGATGACGAGGTCGCGGAGCCGGCGCAGCAGGTCCTCGGTGAACCGGCGCGGGTCCTGGCCGGTCTCGATCACCTTGTCGACCACCCTGAAGACCGACGCGCCGTCGCCGGCGGCGAACGCGTCGACCACGTCGTCGAGCAGCGTGTCGGGCGTGTAGCCGAGCAGCCCGCTCGCCAGGGCGTAGGTCACGCCGTCGGACCCGGCGCCGCCGAGCAACTGGTCGAGCACGGACAGCGTGTCACGCGCGGACCCCGCCCCAGCGCGCACGACGAGCGGCAGCGCGGCCGGCTCGATCGCGACGCCCTCCTTCTCGCACAGGTCGGAGAGGTACGACGACAGCAGCCTCGGTGGGATCAGCCGGAACGGGTAGTGGTGGGTGCGCGACCGGATCGTCGGGATGACCTTGTCGGGCTCGGTGGTGGCGAAGATGAACCGCAGGTGGGGCGGGGGCTCCTCGACGAGCTTGAGCAGGGCGTTGAAGCCCTGCGTCGTCACCATGTGGGCCTCGTCGATGATGTAGACCTTGTAGCGGCTCTTGACCGGCGCGAAGAACGCCTTCTCGCGCAGCTCGCGGGCGTCGTCGACGCCGCCGTGGGACGCCGCGTCGATCTCGATGACGTCGATCGAGCCCGGGCCGCCGCGGGCGAGGTCGCGGCACGAGTCGCACTCTCCGCACGGGTCGGCGACCGGCGCCTGCTCGCAGTTGAGCGCGCGGGCGAGGATGCGCGCGCTGGTCGTCTTGCCGCAGCCGCGCGGTCCGGAGAAGAGGTAGGCGTGGTTGACCCGGTTGCCGGCGAGGGCGGCGCGCAGCGGCTCGGTCACGTGCTCCTGCCCGATGACCTCGGCGAAGGTCTCGGGCCGGTAGCGGCGGTAGAGCGCGAGCGGTGAGTCCACGCCTGAACAGTAACCACCGCACCCGACAGCCGGGCGCTGCACTCCCCAGGCGTCGGACCCGAGACGCAAAGGCCCCCCGTGCACCCGACAGAGCTCACTTACCCTTGCTGCCTTCCGGCCCTGGGGGAGTTGGGCGAGATGCCGCCGCACGGGGGGTTGGCGCAACTCTAAGGGATGGAGGTCAAGGCGATTTCATCGGCGGGTCACCCGACGGGTAACCTCCTCCGCTGGAGGTATCGCCTAGTGGCCTATGGCGCTCGCTTGGAAAGCGGGTTGGGTTAATAGCCCTCGGGGGTTCGAATCCCCCTACCTCCGCCAGAGAACGGCACGGCGCCGGGCAGCAGCCCGGCGCCGTCGCTGATTTCCGCGGGTCTCAGGCCGCCGGCTCGTCGAGGAAACGCACCGGGCGCGGCTCCGGCACGGAGTCCTGGAGAGCGGTGCCGGCGGTCGCGATCGCCGCGCGCACGTGCTCCCGGTCCTCCTCGCCGTGCGGGCACGGGACGACCACGATCCGGTCGGTGCCGCCGGCGTAGTCGAGCTCGGGCTGGAAGCCCTCGTGAGCAAGGGCCGTGGTCACCGCGACCGGGTCCTGCCCCTCGGGCACCCGGTAGCGGACCGTCGGTCCCTCCGGCTCCTCGCCACGAGGACGGCGGTTGAACGGCGTGGCCATGCCGGCGAACCCGGCGATCATCCACACGAGGACGCCGATCACGACCAGCACCGCGAACCAGATCAGGAAGCTCGCACCCATGTTCGGGCGATACCCGGAGCCCTCGGGCACCATACGGGCCCGGGTCAGCGACGGCGACGCGCGAGCACGGGGCGGAGCAGCAGGGCGACCACGAGCGCCGTGCCGCCGGCGAGGCCCCACCACACCGCGTCGCGGCGGGTGCTCGCGAGCAGGTCCTCGCGCGCGCCGGGCGGCTCCGCGCGGCGTGCGACCTCGTCGCGACGGGCCCCGTCGGCGGGGAGGGTACGGCGCTGGAGCGCCTCGACGGGCTGCACGACCCCGTGCCCGGTGGCGCGGCTGACGGCCGACGGGTCGGTGCCGCCGTCGGCGGTGCGGACCAGCCGGTCGCGCAGCTCGTCGGCGTCGTCCGCCGGCCGACCCGACCACACGAGGGCGGCGACGCCGGCGACGTACGCCGCGGCGTACTCGGTGGACACGGTCATCACCACGCAGGGGCTGCCGTTAAGGCCGTACGAGACGCCGCCGTACGTCGGAGCCGCGACGTCGACGTCGCTGTTCTGCACGGCGACCGACGACGAGGCGTCGGCGCCCAACGGCGAGGCGCCGACCGCCAGCACCGACCGGAAACCGGCCGGCCACGCCTCGCCCACGGCGTTCTCGCCGGGCGGGATGCCCTCTTCGCCGGCGAAGCCGTCGAGGGGCGAACCGGCGTCGGGCTCGGAGCGGTCGCCGCCCGGGGCGACCACCAGCACGCCGGCGGCGTCGAGGCCCCGGACGGCGCTCGCGAGGGCCGGTGTCCGGTCGACGGCGAGCGGGACGACCACGACAATCCTGTCGCCCAGCGACGAGCGGCGGCTCCGCACCCACTCCAGCCCCGAGGCGACCGCGTCCGCTGACGGTTCGACGAGCTCCTCGTCGGGGTCGGCGGCGTAGCCGATGTCGTGGACCTTGAGGCTGACCACGTCGGCACCGGGTGCGACCCCGATCGGCAGGTCGCCGTCGTCGGCCCCGGCGGCGATCCCGGCGACGACGGTCCCGCGCGGGCTCGGGATCTCACCCGTCCCGCGCAGCACCTCCTGGTCGTCGACGAGGTCGGCGCGGACCCCGGTGTCGACGACCACGACGGTGACCCCCGCCCCGGGCGCCCGTCCCTCGCGCTCGAGCAGCTCGTGCGCTGCCCGCACCTGGAGGGCCTCGTAGGGGAGGTTGTCGGCAATGACCTCCTCGCGCGGGCTTTCGGCGTCGACGCCCGCGCAGTCGGGGTTCTCCGCCAGCGCGGCCGGCGGGGCGGCGTGGACCGGCGGGACCGACAGAGCGACCACGCCCGTGACCGCCAGCCCGGCCAAGAAGCGCCCTAGCGACATTGCGCGTCCGGGTCGGTGGTCGGCGGGCACAGCGCGGCGTCCTGCGACAGCTCGGGACCCTCCGCGAAGAGCTCGAGCCACACGTCCGGCACGACCACCGCGGAGACCCCGTCGTAGCCGAGGTTGGCGACCTCGGTCTGGCCGCGCAGCCGGTACGCCGTCGCGCGGTCGTCGACGAGGTACGGCGCCTCGGACTCGGCGCCCGCCCAGCCACCGCGGCGCACGACGGCGCCGAACCCGGACTCGACCGTGACGTCCTCGACGCCCGCCTCGCCGGCGTCGGCGGCCGCTGCAGCCGCGCTCACCTCGTCGTCGGGGTCGACCCCGATCTCGACGGCGGGCCTGGCGCCGGGCTCGGACCGCAACACCGCGCACACCTCCTCGCCCTCGTCGGTGACGTCAGCGAGGTCGCCGCTGACCGGCCAGAACGTGGCCTCGGGGTCCTCGTCGGCGAAGGTCAGGTCGACCGCGTCCGGCGCGCGCTCGGCCGGGCGGTGGCCGCCGGGCGTGGAGTGGACCAGCACCTCGAGGCCGAACTCGCCGATCTCGAGCGCGCCGTCGGCGGTGACGACGTAGGAGCGGCCGTCGTCGTCGACGAAGTAGTCGCCGACCCTCGTGCGGGTCGGGTACTCGTCCGCGATCGCGTCGGGCAGCCGCGACCCGGCGCCGGCGATCGAGAGCCCGCTCTCGTCCAGCGTGGCACCGGTCGGGAACAGCGACAGCCACTCCTCGGCGACCGGGACCGCGTCGCGCTCCAGGTCGACACCGAGGTCGCGCAGCAGGCTGTCGGGAGAGCGCGGCAACAGGTAGCTGCGCGCGGTCTCGGGCGTCTCGCCGACGGAGGGCCCGGTCGCGACCAGGTAGCTTTCCTTGCCCGTCGTGACCACCAGCCCCGCTTCGGGAGCGGGCGTCACCTGGGACTCCTCGCCCACGTGCGTGCGGACGCCGTACCCGTCGCCCGTGCAGGAGGTCCAGCCGGTGTTGATCAGGTCGTCCGCGGGCGGCACCGTCGCGGGCGCTCCGATGATGCCGACGGGCTGGCCCTTCGGCTCGCCGCCGATCTCCTCCCCCGACACCTCCTGCGCCTCGACGTCGCTGCCGAGGATCAGCTGGGCCGAGGTGACGTTGACGACCGACCGCAGCCGCGGCTCGTCGAAGCCTGGGATGTCGTCCTCGAGGATCACGTAGAGGGCGCCGGAGTCAGCGTCGACGATCAGCCCCGACTCGTCCCAGTCGACGTCGTCGCGGTTGTCGAAGACGCCCGCGATCGCGGCACCAGCCAGCAGCAGCACCGCGATCGCGATGCCCGCCACGATGGTGCGGCCCGGACGCGCCGGCTCGACCTCGCGCCCGCCGGGCGCCCCGGACACGAACGCGGTGACCAGCCGGCGTCGGCTGAACGCGTAGGCCTCGACGAGGTCCTTCTTGGTGCTCACAGCGACCCGGCGACGGAGTCGAACAGGCCGGTCGCCACCACCAGCAGCGGCACCAGCGCCAGCAGGGCGACCGTCTCGAGCACGTCACCGGCGCGGCCACGGCGCACCGACGGCGCGGAGGGGGTCATCGTCGCGACCAGCAGCGCGGCACCCGCGACCGCGAGCGCGACGGCGAGGGTGGGACGCCAGTCCGGCTGGAGAGCGAGTACGGCGCCCGCAGTGACCGCGAGCCCGGCGATGCCCGAGCCGAGGCCGACGAGGACCTCCGAGCCGGTGCGGTACTGCCGGGTGCGGAGCATCACGACCAGGCAGGCGTCGACCGCGAGCAGGGCACCGGTGACACCGAGCGTGACCGCGACCGGCGCGACGAGCAGCAGCAGGAGCCCCACCGTTCCGGAGATCGCGAGCAGGATCTCGTGCGCGAGCCGCGCGTCGGACGCGACCTTGCCCGGGTCGATGTCGTCGGGGTCGGCGGTGATGTCGGCCGGCGAGTAGAGCTGGGCGACGTTGGTCGAGGTGGCGCCGAGAGCCAGCCACGGGAACACGCTGCCCAGCAGCACCACGACGCCGAGCAGGGTGACGAGCAGCGTCGCCGGGTCCGCGTCGGTGCCGCGCACGACCAGCCCCGCGGCGAGCGCGAGGGCCCCGAGCACCACCGGCGGGAAGACCAGGATCCGTCCCTCGCCGAGCCCGATGACGCACACCAGGCCCGCAACGAGCGCGCCCGCACCTGCGGCGGCCAGCGGGTCGGCGTACGCCGGGGAGTCCTCGGGGGCGAGCATGTAGCCGGCGAGCGCCGCGAACACCGCGCCAAGCCAGGCGACGCCGACCGCGACCTCGGCCTCCCGTTGCGCGCGGGACAGCACGATCGCGCCCGCGCACAGGGCGAGCGAGATCGCGCCGGCGGCGAACACGGCCAGGTCGGACTCGCGCTGGACCAGCAGCGCGAGCGCGCCGAGCACCAGCAGGATGGCCGCGGCGACCAGCGCGGTACGCCGGCCGGCGCTCGGCTGCCAGGGGCGGAGATCGTGCTCGACGACGTCGGTCATCGCCTCGACGACGTCGTCGTAGACCCGCGCGACGGGCTCGTCGACACCGGCGGTGAGGGTGAGCAGTCCGCCGTCCTCCACGCCCTGGAGGGTCAGGCCGGCGTCGGTGCCCAGGCGACGTCCGTCGGCGGTGACGACGCGGTAACCGCCGTGGACGGTCGCGGGGTCGAGCAGGCCGACGCTGCGCGCGAGCTCCGGCAGGAGCTCGGCCAGCGGCACGGCGCCGGGGAGGACGAGGTCCACGCGGCGGGTCCCGGAGCTGACGGTGACGCGCACCAGTCCCGAGGTGCCGGTGCCCTGACTCAGGCCCTGACTCATCTGTTCCTCACCTTTCGACGCCCGATCGCCGCCAGCAGGGGCATCGTGGCACGTCCCCTGTCCGAGCACGAGCAAAGGGGCTGCCCCTCAAGGACAGCCCCTTCCCCGCTTTCGTCGGCCGCGTGTGTCGCCAGCCGTCAGATCTCGAACCGGGCGGCGCCGCGGTGGTCGGCCGCGCGGTACTCGTCGTTCGACTGGTAGACCGTGCGCTGGCTGTCGTCGAGCAGGTCGCGCATCTCGCGGATGGCCCAGTCCCACTTGGCCTTCGCGGTGTTGTAGGCCTGCGGCTGGTTGCCGAGCCACTGGCTCTTGAGGGGGTTGAGCTCGGACTCGAGCCGGTTCATCCGGTCGTCGATGTCCTTCACGGTCTGGTACATGTCGCGAGCGGCCTGGTCGAGGGCCTCGTGGTTGACGCGGATTCCGTCGAGTGTCATCTCTGCTTCTCCTAAAGGTCGGGGGTGGCCGCGATCAGGCGTCGAGCCGGCCGGCGAGCTGGGTGTAGCCAGCGCCCTGCTGCTCGTCGACGTCGGTGTTGTCGCGCTCGGTGTCGGTCAGCGCGGCCTCGAACTCGTTGAGGGCGTCGACGATGACCTTCTGCTTCTCGGTCCACGCCTGGTTGAGCGTGAAGAAGGCGGTCGCACCGGCGCCGCCCCACTTGCCCTGCACCGCGGCGATCTGGCCGCTCAGGCGGTTGCTGTAGCCGAGGAAGTCGGTGCGGGCCTCGGCGATCATCCCGGCGGCGCGGGTGAGTGCTCCATGGTCTTGGCCGTACTCGCCGCTGTTCGACATGTCTGCTCCTTGTCTTTGGTGCTGCCACCAGACGTCCTGTGCCCGTGGCAGAAGTTGTCTTGCTTGGCTGGCTCCCGAGATTCCACGGAGCCGACAGGTATCAGCGTTACCCCACCCCTCTCACGCGCTAAACCTCAGCCCGTGATTTCCCACAGCTGACGGAAGAAGCCGACCGCCACGACCAGCGAGGAGACGGCGAAAGCGCCGCAGAGGGTCTCGGCGACCTCGGCCCGACGTGACCACCAGGCCGACCGCCAGCCCCGGCCGACCACGACCGCCACGAGCACCAGCACCGCGGCGATGCCGATGACGGCGCCGGTCGCGAGCGGCCGCGTCTGCTCGCCGGCGAGGTCGAGCGCCACGAGGGCCACCTCGACCACGCTGACGACGCCGGCCACCCAGAGCAGCCGGCGCGCGACCGGGTGTCGATAGCTCCGCGCGGCGAGCAGGAGTGCGGCGCCACCGAAGAACACCAGGCAGCGGGCGCCGATCCGGTCGAGCGGGAGGTCCGTAGTCACCAGCACCAGCGGGCCCGACACCAGCACGACCACGAGGATCGCGACGGACGCCGCGGTGACGGTCCGGGCGCCGCGGCGCGCGACCTCGTCCACGAGCTCCGGGGGTACGACGATGCGCCCCCGTCGCCCGGTCGGCCGGGCGCGGGCGGACCACGCCGTCACCGCGAGCCGCTGGAGGTCGATCAGGTAGTCGTCGGGCACGTCGATCGCCAGCATCGGCACGAACCGGGCGGCCAGCACGGCCGCGAGGAACAGCACCGACCACGCGACCTGCGGCGGGAGGGACACGATCGCGGCCAGCGCGGCGACGGCGAACCACCCCGCGCCCACGACCAGCCACACCCGCAGCGCCTCCTCGGACTGCGGGTTGAGCGCGCGTCCGACGGCCGCGGTCACCGCGCCGGCGAGGGCGGCGGCGCCCACCACGGTGGGCAGCCGCTCGGGTGCGGGATCCCACGCGAGCGCGAAGCTCGCCGCGGCGGCGAACGCGGGGGCCGCCACGATCCGGTGCGCCGTCAGCGGCCCGATCGGGAGCGAGCCGAGGAACGCGGCGACAGCGAGCACCACGACGGGCAAGGTGCGCTCGTCGGCAGGTTGCTGCGCCGTACACCACCCGGCGAGGAGTGCGACGACGGCGGCGACCGTGCACCAGAGCGCGGAGAGCGCGCCGGGCCGCAGGCCGGGCTCGTCCGTCGCAGGGGTACGGCGCCGCGCGCCTCCGTGGCGCGCCGGCTGGGCTGTCGGGTCGACGGCGATCAGCACCGACCCGGACGCGAGCCCGGCCGCGGTGACCGTCGTGTCGGCCGGGAGCGGCCGGCCCACTGCGGTGTGCAGCGGCAGCACCCGGTCGAGCCGCGCCTGCGCGGCGTAGACCTGGGCGACCTCGGCCATGGTGGCGGACGACGGGACGGTGAGGTCGACGGTGCCGCGGGGACCGTAGATGCTGAGCAGCGTCAGCTCTCCCGGCCCAGGGCGCCTGGGCCCGGTGCGCGACGGCGCCTGCGTCATCGAGCCTCCCGAGCTCTGCTCAACCGGACGAAGTGGACGTACCGGACAACTGGTCAGCCCATGATTGCCCACTGTGGGGCGAGGGTAGTCCTACCTCGCGACGGCTGGCAGGCTGTGGCAGGCGCCCGCCGCCGGCGCGGGCGCGATGATCGGGCATCGGAGGACGGGCACACGTGAGTTCCACGCAGTTGGGCCGCCGCGCGGCGGAGCCGAGCGCGCAGAGCGGGGCGCTCCGCGGTGGACGGGCCGGGCGGCCCGAGATGCCGGTGGGCCAGCTCAGGCTCGAGCCGCCGCCGCAGATCCAGCCCAGCGAGGGCGCGGCCGGCGTGGCGATGAACGCCATCCCGATGCTCGGCAGTCTCGGCTCGATCGTCCTCGTCGCGACGATCGGCGGCGTCGGCGGGCCGGTCCGGTTCATCGCCGCCGGCATGTTCCTCTTCGCGACGCTCGGCTTCATCTTCATCCAGATCGACCGGACCCGGAAGCAGCGCCAGCAGCAGGTCACCGGCACCCGCACCGAGTACCTCCGCTACCTCGCCGGCGTCCGCAAGGTCGCGCGTGACGCCGCCGACCAGCAGCGCCGAGCGTTGACCTGGCTGCACCCGGAGCCGGGCGCGCTGCCGTCGTTCGCCGAGGAGCGGAGCCGCATCTGGGAGCGGTCGACCACCGACCCCACGTTCCTCCAGGTCCGCTACGGCACCTGTGCCCAGCCCCTCGCGCTCGACCTGGTGCCGCCCGACAGCGCACCGGTCGAGGACGTCGACCCCGCGGCCGCGTCCGCGCTGCACCGGCTGCTCGTCGTCCACCGGCTCCAGCCCGACCTGCCGGCGTCGGTCGACCTCCGCGCGTTCGACCGGGTCGAGCTCTTCGGCGCCGAGGAGCAGGCGCGCTCCCTCGCCCGCGCGCTGATCTGCTCGGCGGCCGCGTTCCACTCCCCCGAGAACCTCCAGGTCGCCGTGCTCACCACCGACGAGCGGCTCGCCCACTGGGACTGGGTGAAGTGGCTGCCCCACGCCCACAGCCAGCACCAGTACGACGCCGTCGGGCCCGCGCGGATGGTCAGCACGTCGCTCGCCGACCTCGCCGCGATGCTGCCCGAGGACCTCTCGGAGCGGCCGCGCTTCGGTGCCGACGAGCGGGCGGCGATCCCGCACATCCTGTTCGTGATCGACGGCGCCGCGCTGCCGCCGGGCAACCACGTGATCCCGGCCGACGGCCTCCACGGCGTCACGCTGCTCGACCTCCCGACCGGGTGGACCGAGCTCGACGACCCCGCCGGGCTGCGGCTGGAGATCGACCCGCCGGCGCCCGAGGCCGAGCCCTCCGCGACGCTACCGATGCGCGCCGTGCGACTGCGGGCCGAGCCGATCCCCGCCCGCGGCGACCAGTGCTCGCTCGCGACCGCGGAGGCGTTCGCCCGCCGGCTCACTCCCCTCTACACCGCCGCCGGCACCGTCAGCGGCGTCGGGGAGGAGGCCGGGGGCGACATCACCGGCCCGATGGACTTCATGGACCTGCTCGGCCTCGGCGACGTGCACGAGTTCGACCCCGCGGCGGCGTGGCGGCCGCGGCCCGCGCGCGACCGGCTGCGCGTACCGATCGGCCTCGGCGAGGGCGGCGGGATGGTCCACCTCGACATCAAGGAGTCCGCCCAGCAGGGCATGGGGCCGCACGGGCTCGTCATCGGCGCCACCGGCTCCGGCAAGTCCGAGTTCCTCCGCACGCTCGTCCTCGGGCTCGCCATGACGCACTCCCCCGAGCAGCTCAACATGGTGCTCGTCGACTTCAAGGGCGGCGCGACGTTCGCCGGCATGTCCGAGATGCCCCACGTGTCCGCGGTCATCACCAACCTCGCGCAGGAGCTCACCCTCGTCGACCGCATGCAGGACGCGCTCTCCGGCGAGATGGTGCGACGGCAGGAGCTGCTGCGCGAGGCCGGCAACTTCGCGTCGATCCGCGACTACGAGAAGGCGCGAGCCGCCGGCGAGCCGCTCGCCCCCCTCCCCTCGCTGTTCCTGGTCGTCGACGAGTTCTCCGAGATGCTGTCGGCCAAGCCGGAGTTCATCGACCTGTTCGTCGCCGTCGGCCGTTTGGGCCGGTCCCTCGGCCTGCACCTGCTGCTCGCCTCCCAGCGGCTCGAGGAGGGCCGCCTCCGCGGGCTGGAGTCACACCTCTCCTACCGGGTCGGCCTGCGCACGTTCAGCGCCCAGGAGTCGCGGGCCGTGCTCGGCGTACCCGATGCCTACGAGCTGCCCGCCATCCCCGGCCTCGGCTACCTCAAGCCCGACCCGACCACGATGACCCGCTTCAAGGCGGCGTACGTCTCCGGCCCGCCCGCGACCGGGCGGCCCAAGGTGCGGCGCGACGAGAGCGGCCACATGCGCGGCATCCTGCCGTTCACGATCTCCGAGGTGCAGGCCCCGCTCGACCCGGAGCCCGCGCAGGAGAGCGCCGCGCCGGAGACCGTCGACGACACCGGTGCCTCGCTGCTCGACGTCGCGGTCGACCGGATGGACGGCATGGGGCCGGCGGCCCATCAGGTGTGGCTGCCGCCGCTCGACGTGCCCGACACGCTCGACCAGCTGATGCCGGACCTCGCCCCGCACCCGGAGCTGGGCCTGGTCTCGATGCGGTGGCGCTCCGTCGGCGGCCTGACCGTGCCGCTCGGCACCGTCGACCGGCCGCGCGAGCAGCGGCGCGACACCCTCACCGTGTCGCTCAGCGGCTCGGCGGGCCACGTCGCTGTCGTCGGCGGCCCGCGCAGCGGCAAGAGCACGTTGCTGCGCACGATGACGGCCAGCCTGTCGCTGACGACCACCCCGCTGGAGTCGCAGTTCTACGTCCTGGACTTCGGCGGCGGCACGTTCGTCCCGCTCGCCGACCTGCCGCACGTCGCCGGCGTCGGCACCCGCGCCGAGCCCGAGGTCGTACGCCGCATCGTGGCCGAGGTGCGCAGCATCGTCGACCGCCGCGAGGCCTACTTCCGCGAGAACGGCATCGACTCGATCGAGACCTACCGGCGCCGGCGGTTCCAGGCCGGCCGGCGCGGTGCCGTCGACGACGGCTACGGCGACGTGTTCCTGGTCGTCGACGGGTGGAGCACGCTGCGCTCGGACTTCGACGACCTCGAGCTCGAGATCCAGCAGCTGGCGTCGCGCGGCCTGACGTTCGGCCTCCACGTGCTCGCCGGCGCCTCGCGGTGGGCCGACTTCCGCGCGGCGATGCGCGACCAGTACGGCACCCGCCTCGAGCTGCGGCTCGGCGACCCGCTCGACTCGGAGGTCGACCGCAAGATCGCCGGCCTGGTGCCGGCGGGGCGCCCCGGCCGCGGCCTGGTGCCGGGCAAGCTCCACTTCCTGGGCGCGCTCCCGCGCATCGACCAGGACGCGTCGGCCGAGACGCTCGGCGACGGCGTCGACGCCCTCGTCGACCAGGTTGCAAAGGCGTGGCGCGGCCCCGCCGGGCCGAAGCTGCGGCTGCTGCCCGACCGCATCGACCTGGCCCGGGTGCGCGAGGTCGCCGGCGTCGGTACGGCGGACGAGCGGCCCGGTGCCCAGCGAGGGCTCCTGCTCGGGGTCAACGAGAAGGAGCTCGCGCCGATCGCCCTCGACGTCGACGCCGAGCCGCACCTGTTGCTGTTCGGCGACGGCCAGTCGGGCAAGAGCGCCACGCTGCGGTCCTACGTCCACGAGGTGATGCGCACCCGCACGCCCAAGCAGGCGCAGATCCTGCTCGTCGACTACCGGCGGTCGCTGCTCGGCGAGGTGCCGGAGGAGTACCTGCTCAACTACCTCACCTCGGCCAACCAGGCGCAGCCGGCGATCAAGGACCTGGCGGCGTACCTCGAGAACCGGATCCCGGGACCCGACGTGACGCCCGAGCAGCTGCGCAATCGGTCGTGGTGGAGCGGCGCCGAGGTCTTCGTGGTCGTCGACGACTACGACCTCGTGGCGACCCAGCAGAGCTCGCCGGTCGCCCTGCTCCAGCCGCTGCTCGCCCAGGCACGCGACGTGGGCCTGCACGTGGCGGTGGCCCGCCGGTCGGGCGGTGCGTCACGAGCGCTCTACGAGCCGGTGATCCAGTCGCTGCGCGACCTCGCGATGCCCGGCCTGCTCCTTTCGGGCAGCCGTGACGAGGGGCCGCTGATCGGCAACGTGCGCCCGTCGAACCTGCAGCCCGGCCGCGGCCAGCTCATCACCCGCGACCGCGGGGTCGAGGTCGTGCAGATCGCCTGGACGGACCCCGCGCTCTAGGGCCGGTCAGGGGCGCCGCAGACCGGCCAGCGCGTCGAGCACCCGCGCGAGCCCGAACTCCCACGCGAAGTCGGCGTCGCGGACGCCGCCCTGGGCCTCACCGGCGGCGGCTCCCACCCGCTGGGCCAGCGGGAAGTCGTCGCCGAGGTAGTGCGCGAGGCGCGGGCCCCACTCCTGCCAGTGCTCCGCGAGGTCCGCCGAGCGCGCGTCGGCCAGGGCGGCACGGACGCCGGCCCGCACGAAGTCCAGAACGAAGGTCAGCGCGGCGTCGCGGGTGAGGTCGTCGAGCCCGAGCTGCTCGAGCGCGCCCAGCTCGTGGTCGTACTTCGCGATCGTCCCCGGCCCGAGCGCGGTGCGCTCGTCGTCGACCTCGAGCAGCCACGGATGCGCCTCCAGCAACGCACGGTTGGCTGCGGCGACCAGGCCGACCCGGCCGCGCCAGCCGCGGCGCCCGAAGTCCGGCCGCTCCGCGGACAGGTGGACGCGGTCGGCCATCAGCACCAGCAGGTCGTCGCGGCTGTTGACGTGCGTGTAGACCGACATCGTCGAGACACCCAGCTCGGCGCCGAGGCTGCGGATGGTGACGGACGCCAGCCCGTGGGCATCGGCGAGACGTACGGCGGCGTCGACCACCGCGCCGGTCTCGACGCGACTGCGCGGCCCACGACGGCCGCCGCTCGGGGCCTGCGGGTGGTCGCGCCACAGCAGGTCGATCAGAGGTCGCGGCATCTCGGCTCCATGGCGGGAACAATCCTAGAACACTGTACGTTGTACGGCGTACAATGTTTAAGTCGAAAGGACCCTGCATGCACATCACCTCCACCGCCGTCTCCCTCAACGTGCCCGACGTCGCGGCGTCGGCGACGTTCGCGACGACGTACTTCGGCTTCGAGGAAGCGATGTCCGCCGACGGCTTCGTCTCCCTGGCGCACCCCTCGGCCGGACTGAACGTGATCTTCCTGCGCACCGGGCTGGAGACGTTCAAGCCGCAGGACATCGCGGGATCGGCCGGCCAGGGCACGCTGATCGTGTTCGTCGTCGAGGACATCGACGCCGAGTTCGAGCGGATCCGCTCCGGCGGCGCGCGGGTCGTGACGCCGCCGGAGACCGAGCCGTGGGGCGAGCGCTACTGCCAGTTCGCGGACGACAACGGCATCGTGTGGCAGCTCGTCCAGTGGGTCGAGGCGCCCTGACCGCCGGGCGACGTCACCAGCTCGACTTGCGGATCCCCGGCAGCTCGCCGCGGTGGGCCAGCTCGCGGAACCGGATCCGCGAGGTGCCGGTCTTCCGGAGGTAGCCGCGCGGCCTGCCGTCGACCTGGTCGCGGTTGCGCAGCCGGACCGGCGAGCTGTCGCGGGGCAGCCGGGACAGGGCACGCACCGCCTCCGCCAGCTCCCGCGAGCCGGGAGCGGCGCGCCGTACCTGCTCCTTCAGGGCGGCGCGCCGCTCGGCGTACCTCTCGACCGTGCGGCGACGCCGCGCCTCGGCCGCGACCTTGCTCTGCTTGGCCATCAGCGCTCCTCGCGGAACTCGACGTGGCGGCGTGCCCGCGGGTCGTACTTGCGGAGCACCATCCGGTCGGGGTCGTTGCGCCGGTTCTTCCTGGTGACGTAGGTGTAGCCGGTGCCCGCCGTGGAGCGGAGCTTGATGATCGGACGCACGTCGGATCCTCTCTTCGCCATCAGAACCGCTCTCCCCTCCGGGCGAGGTCGGACACGACCGCCTCGATCCCGCGCTGGTCGATCGCCTTGATGCCGCGCGCGCTGACGCGGAGGGTGACCTGGCGGCCGAGGCTCGGCACCCAGTAGCGCTTGCGCTGGACGTTGACGTCGAACCGCCGCTTCGTGCGCCGGTGCGAGTGGGAGACGTTGTTGCCGAACGCGGGTCGGGCGCCCGTGACCTGGCACACCTGTGACATCCCGGATCCTCTCTGTCATAGTGATGAGAACGATTCTCATTCTAATACGAGAGGCAAGGCATGCAGATCCGGAACCAGCTCGAGTACGGCGCCGCGATCGGGGAGGTGGGCCGATGAGGACGCCCATCGTGCTGCTCTCGGGCGTCGACGCGGACGCGATGGCTGCCACGATGGTCGGCCTCCAGTTCGACCTGCCCGGCGCGGTCGCCGTACGCCACCACATCGACGTCGAGCGCCAGGTGCTCACCCGGACGGTCAGCGACGTCACCGGCGTCATCGAGCAGCACGAGACGCTGCTGGAGCACGCCTGCGTGAGCTGCGCGATCCGCGAGGACATCCTGCCCACGCTCGAGCGGCTCGCCCGCGCCCGGCGCTGGCAATCGATCGTCGCGCACCTCCCGGTGGGAGCGGAGGCGGCGCACCTGTGCTCGGTCCTCGCGTGGGACACGCGGCTCGCGCGCTTCCTCCGGGTCTCGGCCGTCGTGACGGCCCTGAGTGCCCAGCACCCCGTCCGGGACCTGCTCGGCGACGACCTGCTCGCCGACCGCGGCTCCCACTGCTCCGACGACGACCGTCGCGGCGTCGGGGAGGTGCTCGCGGCGATGGTGGAGTACGCCGACGCCGTCGTGCTCGACGGCGCGGCGGATCCCGTCGCCAGGGGACTTGTCGCCGCGCTGGCGCGGCCCGACGCCTCGGTCGTGGACGGTGCCCACGGGCTAGACTCCGGCCTGCTCGTCGGGCGCCTCCATCAGCACCAGCGGACGGAGGCATGGACCAGCCCCGTCCGCACCGACGCGCTCCCCGACGTACGGGCCGAGGGCGTGTGGCGGCTCGACCTGCAGTCGCTCCAGCCCTTCCACCCGGAGCGCCTGCTCGAGGACCTCGAGCTGCTGGGTGCCGGGAACCACCGGTCCCGCGGGTGCTTCTGGCTCCCGAGCCGACCCGACCGGGCTCTCGAGTGGGACGGCGCGGGCGGTCAGCTGAGCATCGGCGACCACGCGTCGTGGGGCCGGCGTACGCCGTTCACGCGGATCGTCGTCACCGGCGTCGGCGCCGCACCCGAACGGCTGCGGCCGGCGTTCGAGGCTCTCGTGGCGAAGCCGGGCGAGGTCGACCGGCGCGACCCGCGGTGGCAGGTGACCGAGGACGGCTTCGAGCCGTGGCTCGGCCCGATCCGGGAGGTGGCATAGCGATGGCCGTCCCGAAGCGTCGTACGTCGCGCAGCAACACCCGCCACCGGCGCTCGCACTGGAAGGCGGTCGCACCCGACCTGGTGCCGGTCACCGTCGACGGCGTGCGCCACCGCGTGCCGCGGCGCCTGGTCGCCGCTGTCCGCTCCGGTCATGTCGACCCGGCGACTGGCAAGCCCACTCGTCCCTGAAGGAGAAGTGATGAAGGTCCGCAACTCGATCCGGTCGCTGAAGAACCAGCCCGGCGCGCAGGTCGTGCGCCGGCGCGGCCGGATCTACGTGATCAACAAGCTGAACCCGCGCCTCAAGGCCCGCCAGGGCTGATCGACCCTGCTCAGGCCGGGCAGTACTCGTTGAGCCAGCCGCTGAACGCCTGGTCGGACCCCGCGACCTGGGGTCCGTCGGCCGCACCGGGCACCGCGCTCGGCGGGAGGGTCTCGCCGAGCGAGCCGTAGATGCCGCTCAGCGCCGTGAAGAGTCCGCCGCGCGCCTCGATCGGCATCGACTCCGGGGGTCCCATCGCCACCACGGCGGCGGCGGCCTCCCGGAGGAGCTCCGCGCCGCGGGCGTCGGGCGTCGCGACGTACACCGATTGAGCAGCCGCGAGCGCGCGGAACGCGCGGCAGAACTCGCCGTCGGTCGCGGGCGGGCCCGTCGGCCCAGGCCCGGACGGCGACGTGCTGGGGTCTGCCTCCGGGCCCGGACCGGCGTCGTCGGTGCCACCCGGCCGCACCAGGAGGACAAGCGCCAGCACGACGAGGATCAGCAGACCCGCACCGACCCGCGACCACAGGTCGCGGCGGTCACTCATACGGTCGCTGGGGCGGTTCGATGGTGACGACGTCAGCGGCAGCCAGGGCCGGGGTCTCGCCCCGACCGGAGCCGA
This sequence comes from Nocardioides thalensis, assembly GCF_013410655.1. NCBI lineage: Bacteria > Bacillati > Actinomycetota > Actinomycetes > Propionibacteriales > Nocardioidaceae > Nocardioides > Nocardioides thalensis. Next base: position 100,971 of record NZ_JACCFP010000001.1, on the reverse strand, counting down.
CGCCCGTGCCCTCGACCCAGGTGCCGGTCACCTCGATCCACTGCTCCTCGGGCGGCGCCTCGGCACCGTCGACACGCACGCGGAAGGCGGCGGCGTCGGCCGCGCAGCATGCGATCGACAGGCGGGTGACGTACCAGCTGCCGCCGTCGTCGACGGTCACGAACCCCGTCAGCCGGACGTCGCGGTCGACGAGCGAGGAGCCCTCGTCGGTCGCCGCGCGCGCGACGAACGAGGCCACCGGCAGGTCCGAGACCTCGCCCTCGGGCAGCGGCGCGACCGCGACGTCGGTGTAGGCGCTGGCATCGAGGTCGTTGGCGTTGCGCTCGGCGACGTAGGCGCCCAGCGCCGGCGGCTGGACGACGAACGCGACCAGCACGGGAAGGAGGAGCAGCCACGCGAACCGGGTCGTCGTGTGCTCCTCCTCGTCGTCCGCCATGGGACCGAGGGCGGCGGTCGCGGCGAGTCCGACCAGGAGCAGGCCGCTGGCGAACAGCGGCCAGCGCATCCACTCGTTGACGTAGCGCGCGTACTCGTCGGTCCACGACACCCGGAGCGCGATGCCACCGAGGGCCGTGAGGACGAGGGCCTGCGCCGCGCGGGTCACAGGATCACCCACCCGACGATCGATGCCGTCGTGGCGGCCACGACGAGGACCAGGGGCACGAACTGCACGGCGAACGCACGGCCGAACTGACCGGCCTCCATCGCGGCGAGCTTGATGTCCATCGCCGGGCCGACGACGAGGAAGACGAGCTTCGCCGTGTCGGAGAAGGCCGTGAGGCTGACCGCGACGAACGCATCGGCCTCGGAGCACAGCGCGATCACGAACGCGAACAGGGTGAGCGCGCCGACCGCGAGGATCGGGTTGCCCGCGACCGCGTCGACGTACCTGACCGGCACGAGGACGTTGATCGCGGCGGCGATCATCGCGCCGAGGACGAGGAAGGCCGCCGCGGGCAGGAAGTCGTGCCACGCCGCGGCGACGAACCTCTGCCACCGGGTGTCGCCGTCGTGGTGGTGGAGGCGGTCGCGGAGCGACGGCGGCCGAAGCGCGGAAAACCGGCGCGAGGCCCACAGGTAGATCCAGCCGATCACCATCGCGGTCACCAGCGAGGCGAGGAACCGCGCCCCGACCATGTCCATCCGGCCACCGAACGCGACCGCCGTCGACACGAGCACGGCGGGGTTCACGGCGGGAGCCGCGAGCATGAACGTCAGCGCGACCGCCGCCGGCATGCCGCGCCGGGTCAGGCCGTTGGCGACGGGGACCACCGCGCACTCGCAGGTGGGTAAGGCGATCCCCGCCAGGCCGGCCGCGGGTACGGCGAGCGCGGTCCGGCGCGGCAGCAGGCGGGAGATCAGCTGCTCGGAGAGGACGACGGATATGACGCCGGAGAGCACGATGCCGACCACGAGGAACGGGATCGACTGCACGACGACCGCGAGGAAGACGGTGGCCCAGGTCTGGAAGGCCGACGAGCCCAGGCGGTCCTCGAGCAGCATCTGCGCCGGGACCGAGCCCACCAGCACGGCGAGGACGAGCCAGGTCTGGGGGTCGGCGCGTCGGTGGGTGCCCGGCGTTGCCGTGGTGGTCATGTCGAGTCCCTCCAGCGCCTGGTGCCGACCTCCGCGCGGGTCAGGATCTCACCCGAGCAGCGCGGCAACAAACCAACCGTCCATCGTCGTGGAAAGCCCATCGGGGGCCGGACCGGGCAAGGAGAACGGTCCGGCCCTCGCGGGCGCCCGGAGCTGGGGATCAGCCCTCGCTGACGAGCTTCTTGAAGGCCGCCGCGGGCTTGAACGCCGGTGCGACGCTCGCCGGGATGTCCATCGCCTCGCCGGTCTGCGGGTTCCGCCCGGTGCGGGCGGAGCGCTGACGCGGCTCGAACGTGCCGAAACCCGGCACGGTGACGGAGTCGCCCGACGCGACCGCCTTGGTGATCGCGTCCAGGGTCGCGGCGACGGCCGCACCGGCCTGCTGCGTGGTCAGCCCGGCCTGCTCGGCGACGGCGGCGGTGAGCTCGCTTCGATTCATGGCGCTCCTTCAGATGATTGAGAATGATTGTCATTACGATACTGCCACGTCGAGGCCCTTGCCGAATGGTCTAGACCGGCGCATAGTGAGAAGCGGGGGTCCTCTCGGAAGGGCACACCATGCGCGACAACCTCACCAGCAGCATCGCGGTCACCCACCACGTCCTCGGGGAGCGGCTGAGGCGGGCGGAGCAGAGTGCGCCGACGCCGGAGCGGCCCCGGGACCGGTTCCCCACGACCGACACGTTCCTCGCCAGCACCAGCCGGCACGTCGGCGCCATCAACGCGGTCCTGGTGCCGGCCGTGCGCAGGCTCTCGCCCGACGGGCACGACGTCGCCCAGGACCTCGTGGAGCGGAGCCGCAGGCTGGAGTGGGCGATGGCCCAGGCCAAGGCGAAGCTCTACGGCTCGACGTACGCCATCCGTCGCTCGTGGACGTCGATCTGGGCCGACGTCCACGAGCGGTTCGAGGAGCTGCTCACCGCGGAGGAGAGGGCCGTGGAGCGTCTCGGCGCGACGATCGATGAGCAGGCGCGCGACGACCTGTCCGATCGGATCTACCAGGCCGAGCTGGCGGCTCCGACCCGCCCGCACCCCTATCTCCCCCACCGCGGGCTTCCCGGCCGGATGGCCCGCGGGGTCGCGCACGGCGTCGACCGGTTCTGGGACATCCGGCCGAAGGCCGGATGATCCCGGAGCCGGTCCGCATCCGCGACCACTCCCGCGACGGCAGGCTCACGCAGTACCTGCTGGCGCAGTCGCGGCTGCCGGAGGAGTGAGCTCCCACTCCCCCGGCAGTCGCGAACCGGATAATCCCTGTTCGTGACGCACTACGACTCGATCGTCGTCGGAGCGGGCGTGGCCGGCCTGACAGCCGCACGCCTGCTCGCCCGCGCAGGGCAGCGCGTCGTCGTGCCGGAGGCACGTGAGCGCGTGGGCGGTCGTCTCCTCACCGACCGGCGCGACGGCCATGTCACCGACCTGGGCGCCTCGTGGATCCACGGGGTCGACGACAACCCGCTGGTCGACGTCGTCCGCGCCGCCGGCATGCCGATGGCCGAATTCACCGTGGGCAGCTTCCAGCCCGACGGGCGCCCGATCGCCTACTACGACCCGGACGGCGTACGGCTGAGCGCCGAGCAGGCCCGGCTCTTCGCCGAGGACGTGCACACCGTCGACGAGCACCTCGCGCACACGATCGCGGCGTCGTCGACCGGCGACTCCTACGAGACCGTCGTCGAGGAGGCGCTGGGTCGGCTCGACTGGCCGTCCGAGCGCGCCGAGCGGGTGCGGGAGTTCCTGCGGCACCGCACCGAGGAGCAGTACGGCGTGTGGATCGCCGACCTCGACGCACACGGGCTCGACGACGACCAGGTCGACGGCGACGAGGTCGTGTTCCCGCAGGGCTACGACCGGCTCGCGACGTACCTCGCGGAAGGACTCGACGTGCGACTCGGCCACGTCGTCGACAGGGTGCGCTGGGCGACCGACGGCGTGACCGTGTCCGGCGACTTCGGCACCTTCCGCGCCGACCGCGTCGTGGTGACCGTGCCGATCGGCGTCCTCAAGTCGCCGGGCTTCGCGATCGAGCCGCCGCTGCCCGAGCCGCTGGCGGGCGCCGTCGAGCGGCTCGAGATGAACGACTTCGAGAAGGTCGTGCTCGGGTTCGCGGAGCGCTTCTGGGACGCGGACGTCTACGCCGTACGGCGCCAGGGCGACGCGGGCCGGTGGTGGCACTCCTGGTACGACCTGACCCGGGTCGACGGCGCGCCGACGCTGCTCACGTTCGCCGCCGGCCCGTGCGCGCGGGCGATCCGGGACTGGGACGACGACGCCGTCGTCGCCTCGGCGCTCGCCGCGTTGAGGGAGATCTACGGCGACGCCGTGACGACACCGGACCGCGTGCACGTCACCCGCTGGCGCGACGACCCGTTCGCCCGCGGCTCGTACGCGTACCTGACGGTGGGCGCGTCACCCGACGACCACGACGTGCTCGCGACCCCGGTCGGAGGCGTGCTGCACCTGGCGGGCGAGGCCACGTGGACGGAGGACCCGGCGACCGTGACCGCCGCGCTGCGCTCCGGGCACCGCGCGGCGGAGACGATCCTCGGCCACGCTGTTCCCTTCAGCCCCCTGTGGGCATGAGCGCGTGACGAGGACTCACCCGCGGTAGCTGCTGTCCGGATACATCGGCGGGCACTCCTCACCGGGGGTCGTCGCCAGCTCGAAGTGCCAGATCTCGTTGGCGAAGATCTGGCACAGCCCGTACGCCGCACCGTGCTCGATGAGCCACTCGTCCGCCTCCTTCGGGCCGATGTCGACCGCGTCGCCGGTGACGTGCGCCGACGTGTCCGGGGTGGAGACGTAACGCAGTGCCTCCTCCTCGCTGCCGTGCTCGGCGACCGCCTCGTCGAACAGGCGTTGCTGGTGCTCGCGGCTGCGCCAGCCGCTGGTGATGACGAGGTGCACGCCGTCCGCCCGCGCGTCCTCAGCAGCGGCTTGGACGGCGTCGAGGAGCTCGGGGTCGAGGTTCGCGATCGTCGGCTGACTCTCGTCGAACACGTCGCCCGGCAGGTGCGGGGCCGGCGTCGAGCCGCGTGCGGCGCGGGTCAAGCCGGTCGAGCCGTTGGATCCGGGATCGTCCGACGTCGACTCGCTGCAGCCGGCGGTCAGCGCGACCACGGCGGCGAGGACGAGAGGGAAGGCAGGGGTCTTCGACATGCCGCGAACCTAGGAAGACGGACGGGTGCCGCACGTCCCCCGGAGGTACCGGACCGAAGCCCGCCCGTACCGCTAGCCGGGGACGTCGCGGGCCTCGAGTGCCGCCAGGTCGAGCGCCCAGTACTGCCCGACCAGCTCGGGGCCGAAGCTCCGGTGCCGCTCCTCCTCGCCGAGCACGAACCCGAACGACTCGTAGATCCGGCGCGCCGAGACCAGGACGTCGTTGGTCCAGAGCGTCACGCGTTCATAGCCTGCAGCTCGCGCGAAGTCCAGGCAGGTCCGCACCAGACGGGTCCCCAGGCCGAGACCGCGGGCCGAGGGGTCGACGAGCAGGATCCTCAGCTTCGCGTCGCCCGGCCGGTCGCCCCGGACCAGGAAGACGCAGCCCGCCCGCTCGCCGTCGACCTCGGCGACCCAGGCAGCCTCGCGGTCGGGGTCGCGGTCGACGGCGTAGTCGGCGACGATCCGGGCGACGAGCGCCTCGAAGTCCGCGTTCCAGCCGAACTCCCTGTCGTAGAGCTCGCCGTGGGTCATCACCACCCAGCCGAGGTCGCCCGGCCGGTCGGCGTGCCGGATCGTCACCTGGCGCCCGCTCTCCCGGACTGTCGTCATGACCCGCCTCCCGCTCGCCTGGCTCGGAGTTAGTGAAACACTCGTTTCAGTGGCTACTGTACCCCCATGCCCGAGGAGAGGACAGCGCCCTCCGCGCGGCATGCCGAGCTCCTCGAGGCGGCGTACCGCTATGCCCTCGAGAACGGGCTCGCGGACCTGTCCCTGCGCCCGCTCGCGGCGGCGATCGGCTCGAGCCCGCGGGTCCTCATCTTCCTGTTCGGCAGCAAGGAGGGCCTGGTGCGCGCCCTCCTCACCCGCGCCCGCGAGGACGAGCGGGCGCTCCTCGACGGCGCCGCCGGCGGCGACCCGGTCGGCCTCGCCGACGCCGCCCGACAGGTCTGGTCGTGGCTCGTCGAGCCCGAGCGGCGGCCGCTGCTGCGGCTGTGGGTCGAGGGCTACGCCCGCTCGCTGGTGGACTCGGACGGCGCCTGGGCCGGTTTCGGCACGGACACCGTCGAGGACTGGCTCACGCTCCTCGCCCGCCACCAGCCGGAGGGCGAGCGGTCCACGCCGGAGGGCGCGGCCCGGCGTACGGCGGTCCTGGCGGTGCTGCGGGGCGCCCTGCTCGACCTGCTCGCCACCGGGCAGGAGGCGCGGGTGGGTGCTGCCGTCGAGCTCCAGCTGGACCTGCTGGACTCACGGGCGTGAGCCGACCGGCGCACCCTCCGCACCACGGCGCACCAGCACCCGGGTCACGCGGCGACCGACCACCTCGGTCACCTCGATCCGGGTGCCGTCGACGTCCACCGCGTCGCCGACGTCGGGGATCCGCCCGAGCCGGGCGATGACGTAGCCCGCGACCGTCTCGTAGTCCCCGTCGACGAGCGGGACGCCCGTGCGCTCGAGGAATTCCTCGATCGTGATGCCCGCCGGGAGATCGGCGTCGGGCCCAGACGCGTCGGGTCGCTCGACGTCGTACTCGTCGCGGATGTCGCCCACGATCTCCTCGACGAGGTCCTCGAGGGTCACGATCCCGTCGGTGCCGCCGTACTCGTCGACCACCACCGCCAGATGTGTCCCTGCCTGGCGCATCACCGCGACAGCGGGCAGCACACGGTTGGTCGCGGGCAGCATCAGCACCTGTCGCACGACCGCGTCCACGGTCCGGGTGTCGGTCGGCTCCACGTCGAGCAGGTCCCGCACGTGGAGGAAACCCACGACGTCGTCGAATCCTCCGTCGATCACCGGATAGCGCGAGTACGGCCGCTCCTTCACGAACCGGGCGGCGTCGGCGAGCGGCATGGTCCGGTCCAGGAACTCCACCTCGCCTCGTGGCCGCATCGCCTCCTTCAGCGTCGTCCTGGTCGCGCCGAACAGGCTCCCCGCGATGCGGCGCTCGTCGGCGGTCAGGCCCTCGTGCGTCGAGACGATCTCGCGCAGCTCCTCCTTCGTCACCTGCTCGCTGGTGGCCTCCGGGTCGCCCCCGAGCAGTCGCACCACCGCGTTCGTCGACACCGACAGCAGCCAGATCACCGGACGCATCAGGACGGCGAACCGGTCGAGCACCGGCGCCGTCACCAACGAGAGCTCGGCCGAGCGCTGGAGGGCGAGCCGCTTCGGGACAAGCTCGCCCAGGACCAGGGAGAGGTAGGCGATGAGCAGCGTCATCACGACGAGCGCCACGGTGTCGGCGGCGTCGTCACCCAGCCCGATGTCGACGAGGTACGGCGCGAAGTCCGGCGCGAGCGTCGAGCCGCCGTACGCCGCGGAGAAGAAGCCCGCGACGGTCACGCCGATCTGCACGGCTGCCAGGAAGCGGTTCGGATCGCGGGCGACCGCCGCCACCCGCGTGCCGCGACCACCGCGCTGCTCCATCTGGGCGAGCTGGCTCTCGCGCAGCGAGACGAGCGCGAGCTCGGTGGCAGCGAATACCCCGCCCACGAGCACGAAGGCCACCACGAGACCCAGGTTGAGGAAGGTCTGCGAGTCGATCACCGTTCACCCCCGCTCGCGGGCGGACGTGAACGGCTGGGACTTCGGGGGTCATCCATGGCAGGGATCCTACGGAAGCCGCGGTCGTCGTACCGCTCCGCTTCTGCCTCGCCGCGCGATCACGCGGTGCGGCTCGCGAAGCGGCGCCGGTAGCGCCCCGGCGTGATCCCGACCTCGGAGGTGAAGCTCGCGCGGAACGTCACCGGCGAGTAGTAGCCCGCCTCGTGGCTGATGCGATCGAGCGAGAGGTCGGTGGTCTCGAGCAGGGTCTTGGCGATCGCGATCCGCTCGGCCGCCACCCAGCGCATCGGCGTGGTCGCGAGGTCGCGCTGGAACCGGCGGGCGAGGGTCCGGGGCGAGGCCGCTGCCGCCTGCGCGAGCCGCTCGAGGGTGATGTCCTCGTGCAGGTGGGACCGCAGCCAGGCGCGGAGCTCGTCGAGCCAGTGGGCCTGCTCTGTCAGCGGGTCGGCCGCGACGTACTGCGCCTGGTCGCCGTCACGGTGCGCGGCGATGACCAGGTTGCGCGCGATCGTGTTCGCCGCCTGCTGCCCGTGGTCGGTGCGGATCAGATGGAGGCAGAGGTCGAGGCCCGCGGCCGAGCCGGCGCTGGTGAGCGGTCCGTCGTCGACGTAGATCGCGCGCGCGTCGAGCTCGACCGCCGGGTAGGTGCGCTGGAACAGGTCGGCCCAGCGCCAGTGCGTGGTGGCTCGGTGTCCGTCGAGGATCCCCGCCTCTGCCAAGGCGAAGGCGCCGGTGCAGAGCGAGACCATGCGTACGTCGGCTGCCGCGGCCCGGCGCAGCGCGCGGACGAGTGCCTCGTCGATGGGCTCGTCGGGGCGAATCGCCGGCACAAGGACGGTGTCGGCCTCGGCGAGTGCGGCGAGCGGTCGCTGCGGCATCAGCCGAGGTCCGCCGTGGACGCGCACGCCCCGCAGGTCGCCGTACAGGGCGACGTCGTACAGCGGGCTGGCGTCGCGGTCCCAGTCGTAGCCCAAGGCCTCGAGGGGCATGCCGATCTCGAAGAGCGTCATGCCGTCGACGACCGGGATGGCGATCGACCGTTGCTTAGGCATGGCAAGAATCTAACACTTGTTGTCGATCTTGCCACTACTTCGTGGCCGCCGACCGGCGGATCGTTGAGGACATGACCACGCACCAGCTGACCGACTCGTCCGCCGCCCGCACGACCGATAGCGCCGCACCGGTGCCCGCCGGGCGCAGCATCCTCCGTCGTCTCTGGCAGGCCGTCCTCGACGTGGCGCACGGCGTCGACGCCGGCGCCTTGGTCGCGCACGGCCGGCCGGTGCCTCCGGACCACCCGGCGCGCCGTCGGCTCGATCACGAGGAGGTCGCGAACCGGCTGGACGAGCTCTACCCGAGAGCCTGAGCGGAGTCGGCGTCAGCCGTCGGCCAGGGCGAGAATTCCGGAGTGGAGCCGCCTGTCGGAATCGAACCGACGACCTAGTCATTACGAGTGACTCGCTCTACCGACTGAGCTAAGGCGGCGTGCTGCCGACGCGAGGTCGACAACCCGCGGAAGCATACCGGCGGGGTTGACGGGAGACGAAACCGGCGCCTTGGTTTCGAGGCTCGGCCGCGGGCGGCCTCGCACCTCAACCAGCGGCGGAGGTCAGCACTCCAGGCCGTCCTGCGGGACGGTGCCGTCGATCAGGTAGGCGTGGACGGCGTCGTCGATGCAGGCATTGCCCTGGTTGTAGCCGGTGTGGCCGTCGCCGTCGCGGGACAGGAGCACTCCGGACTCGAGCGCCTTCGCCATGGCGACGGCCTCGTGGTACGGCGTCGCGGGGTCGCGGGTCGTACCGATCACCACGATCGGCGCCGCGCCGGGGGCATCGATCTCGATGTCGGGCTCGGTGCGCTCGACCGGGATCCCGTCACAGGCGATGAGGAACCACGCGAAGATCCGGCCGAACGTCGGCGAGGCCTTCTGGAACTCGTCGTAGTGCGACGGCACCTCCTCGGGCGGCACCGCCTCGGGGTTGTCGAGGCAGTTGATCACCGAGATCGACTCGAGGCTGTTGGCGGTGTACTCGCCGTTCTCGCGCGACCCGTAGGCGTCGGAGAGGCGCAGCAGCGTGCTGCCGTCGCCGTCGAGCGCCATCTGGAGCGCCTCGTCGAGGATCGTCCAGTACTCCTGGTTGTACAGCGGTGTGATCACGCCATAGACCGCGTTGCCGATCTCGAGGTCGCGCTCCTGGTCGGTCGGCAGCGGCTCCTGCTCGATCGAGTCGAGGAGGTCGGTGATCGTGGTGAGGCCCTCGTCGACGGAGTCGCCGAGGAAGCAGTCGCCCTTGTCGACGCAGTCCTGGACGTAGGACCTCAACGCCACCTCGAAGCCCTCGGCCTGGCTGAGCGTGCTCTCGTACGAGGACAGGCCGGGGTCGGTCGCGCCGTCGAGGACGAAGCGCCCCACCTTCTCGGGAAAGAGGTCGGCGTACGTCGAGCCGAGCCGGGTGCCGTAGGACCAGCCGAAGTAGGCAAGCTGCTGCTCCCCGAGCACGGCGCGCAGCACGTCCATGTCGCGCGCGGCCTCGATCGTGCTCACGTGGCCGAGGATCTCGCCGGTGTTGTCGGCGCAGCCCTGCCAGTAGTCGAGCTGGATCTTGGCGTAGCGCCGCTCCTCGCTCTTGTTGTCGGGGCCCGGGTCCTCCGCGACGTAGTCGTCGAGCTCGCTGTCGCTCAGGCAGTCGATGGGAGCCGAGTCGCCGGTGCCCCGCGGGTCGAAGCCGACGACGTCGTAGCGCTCGAGCACGTCGGGCGCGAAGTAGAACTCCGAGCTCTCGGGGACCGAGGTGCCGGGTGCGCCCGGGCCGCCGGGGTTGACCACGAGCGAGCCGATCCGGTCGCCCGTCGCGAGCGTGCGCTCCAGCGCGAGCTCGATGGTGGCGCCCTCGGGCTCCTGGTAGGAGACGGGCACCTCGAGCGTGCCGCACTCGTTGGCGCCGCACGACTCCCAGGCGATCTCCTGCGAGTAGAAGTCCTCCAGCCCGGCCGGCGCCTTCTCGGGAGCACCGCTGTCCGAAGGCGACGACGGCGCGCCCGACGTCTCCGCCCGCGTCGGCTCCTCGTCGTCGTCCCCCGCCTGCACGATGGCGGTGATGGCCACGCCCGCGCCCGCGACGAGCACCAGCGACCAGATGACGACGACCGCGACGACCAGCTTCTTCATGATGACCTCATCGGGACTCGGGCTCGGATGGCACCCGGAGACTCACCATCAAGGATTCCAGGGCGAGCGGGATCGGGACGTTGAACTCCAGCATCTGCTCCCGTGCAGCGAAGATCCAGCCGATGCGCCGCAGGTTGAGCTCCGGCGTCGAGGTGCGCACGAGCTCCTCGATGTCGTCGCGGATGTCCTCGTTGACCAGGGCTGTGCCGACGCCGGTGCCGAGCGCGATGGCGTCGCGATAGACCGACACCAGGTCGGTGAGCCCGCGATCGACGACGTCGAGGTGGCGCCGCTTCGCGCGGGTCTTCTGGTCCTTCTCGAGGTCGCGCAGGGCGGGCCCGTACTCCCGCGGCCGGCGGCCGCGCTCGACTACGCCGTAGGCCGCGTCGAGGTCGGTCTTCTCGCGCGCGTCGAGCTCGGCGGTGATCGCCTCGGCCTCCGCCTTCGCGAGGTCGTGCAGCCGGGTCGCGGCGGACATGCACCGGCCCAGCGACGTGAGCCGGGCGGGCATCGTGACGATGTCGGTACGCCGGCCGCGGACTTCCGGGTCGCGGGCGAGCGCGCGGGCGCGGCCGATGTGGCCCTGGCTGGCACGGGCCGCCGTCGTCGCGAGCGGCTCCTCGACGCCGGTGCGTCGCAGGAACTCCGCGACGTCCTCGGTGGTCGGTGTGGACAAGGTGACCAGCCGGCAGCGGGAGCGGATGGTCGGCAGCACGTCCTCGACCGTCGGGGCGCACAGCATCCAGACGGTGCGGCCGTTGGGCTCCTCGATCGCCTTGAGCAGCGCGTTGCACGCCTGCTCGGTGAGCCGGTCGGCGTCCTCGACGACGAGGATCTGCCAGCGCTTGCCCATCGGCGTGAGGGCAGCCCGCCGGACGAGCTCGCGGACCTCCTTGACGCCGATCGAGAGCTTCTCGGTGCGCACGACCGCGACGTCGGCGTGGCTGCTGGCGAGCACCGTGCGGCACTCGTGGCACTCACCGCAGCCGCCGGACTCGCACTGGAGCGCGGCCGCGAACGCGACGGCCGCGTTGGAGCGTCCGGACCCGGGCGGGCCGGTGAACAGCCAGGCGTGCGTCATGCCCTGCCCGGCCACCGCCTGCCGCAGGGTGGCGATCACCGGTCGCTGACCGACCAGCTGGTCCCACACGGTCATGACGTCACCTGGCCGAGCAGGCCGACGACGCGGGCGCGGATCAGCTCGTGGATCTCGTCGATCGGGAGCCGCGCATCGATCACGAGGTAGTGCCCGGGGTCGCGCCCGGCCAGGTCGAGGAAGCCCTGCCGCACGCGCTGGTGGAACTCCAACGACTCCCCCTCGATCCGGTCGCGCTCCTCGAACCGACCCAGGCCGGCAGCGGGCTCGACGTCGAGCAGGACGGTCAGGTGCGGGCGCAGGTCGCGGGTCGCCCACCGCTGCACCGCCTCCACACCGGAGAGGTCCTCGACCCGGCCCGCGCCCTGGTAGGCGAGGGCGGAGTCGACGTAGCGATCGGTGATGACGACCTCGCCGCGCTCGAGCGCCGGGAGCACGACGGTGTCGACGTGCTCGGCCTTGTCGGCGGCGTAGAGCAGCACCTCGGTGCGATTGCTCAGCTCGCCCGTCTGGGGCGACAGCACGATCCGTCGGACCTCCTTGCCGACGGCGGTGTCGCCGGGCTCGAAGGTCAGCAGCACCCGGTGGCCCTCGGACTCCAGCCAGTCCTTGAGCAGCCGCGACTGGGTGGACTTGCCGCCGCCCTCGCCGCCCTCGAAGCAGACGAAGAGCCCGGTGTCGGTGAAGCGGCCGGGCGAGGTCATGGGCACAACCTACGAGATGGGGCCGACCGGTCTCGATACGCCCGAGCGCCAGGGCGCTCGGGCTACTCGACCAACCTGTGCGGCTAGGACTTCTTGGTGGTCTTCTTCGCAGCCGTCTTCTTCGCCGCCGTCTTCTTGGCGGTCTTCTTCGCCGTCTTCTTCGCGGCCTTCTTGGCGGCCTTCTTCGCCGGGCCCTTGGCCCGGCGCTCGGCGAGCAGCTCGGCGGCGCGCTCGATGGTGATCGACTCGACGGTGTCGTCCTTGCGGAGGGTCGCGTTGTACTCGCCGTCGGTGACGTACTCGCCGAACCGTCCGGCCTTCACGACGACGGGCTGGCCCGAGACCGGGTCGTTGCCGAGCTCCTTGAGCGGGGCGGCGGCCGCCGCGCGACCGCGCTGCTTGGGCTGGGCGTAGATCCGCAGGGCCTCGTCGAGCGTGATCGAGAGGAGCTGGTCCTCCGACGTCAGCGAGCGCGAGTCGGTGCCCTTCTTCAAGTAGGGCCCGTAGCGGCCGTTCTGCGCGGTGATCTCCTCGCCGGACTCGGGATCGGTGCCGACCACCCGCGGCAGCGACAGCAGCTTCACCGCGTCGTCGAGGGTGATCGTGTCGAGCGACATCGACTTGAAGAGCGAGCCGGTGCGCGGCTTGGCCGACTTGGGCGCGTCCTCGGGCAGCACCTCGGTGACGTAGGGCCCGAACCGGCCGTTCTTCGCCACGACCTGGAGCCCGGTCTCCGGGTGGACGCCGAGGTCGATCTCCTCGCCGGCCGGGTTGGCGAGCAGCTCCTTCGCCTTGGCGACGGTCAGCTCGTCGGGCGGGAGGTCGTCGGGCACGTTGGCGCGCTTGGCGAACGCGGTGCCGTCGTCGCCCGGTCCCTCGAGGTAGGGCCCGTACTTGCCGACCCGCAGGTGGATGCCGTCCTCGGCGTCGCCGACCGGGAAGGTCGCGAGCTCCTTGGCGTCGATGTCGCCGAGGCCCTCGACGAGCGGCTTGACGCCGCGCAGCTTCTCGGAGCCGAAGTAGAACTCCTGGAGCTCGGTGACCTTGTCCTTCTCGCCCTTGGCGATGTCGTCGAGCACGTCCTCCATGCTGGCAGTGAACTCGTAGTCGACGAGCCGGGTGAAGTGCTCCTGCAGCAGGCGCACGACGGAGAACGCGATCCACGCCGGCACCAGCGCGGTGCCCTTCTTGTACACGTAGCCGCGGTTGAGGATCGTCCCGATGATCGAGGCGTACGTCGACGGCCGGCCGATGAGCCGGTCCTCGAGCTCCTTGATCAGCGTCGCCTCGGTGTAACGCGCGGGCGGCTTGGTCTCGTGACCGTTGGCGGAGATCGACGCCGCGGAGACCGCGTCGCCCTCGGCGAGCGCGGGCAGGCGGGTCTCCTGGTCGTCCTTCGCGGCACCATGGTCGGTGCCCTCGACGTACGCCTTGAGGAACCCGTGGAACGTGATCACGCGGCCGGACGCGGAGAACACGACGTCCTCGCCCGACGCCGCGCGGCCGCCGAGCCGCACGGAGACCGTGTTGCCGACCGCGTCCTTCATCTGCGACGCAACGGTGCGCATCCAGATCAGCTCGTAGAGCCGGAACTGGTCGCCGGTCAGCCCGGTCTGCGCCGGCGTGCGGAAGCTGTCACCGGCGGGCCGGATCGCCTCGTGCGCCTCCTGCGCGTTCTTGACCTTCGAGGCGTAGACGCGCGGGCTGTCCGGCAGGTACTCGGCGCCGTACAGCTCGCGGACCTGGTTGCGGGCGGCGTCGATCGCGGAGCTCGACAGCGAGGTCGAGTCGGTGCGCATGTAGGTGATGAAGCCGTTCTCGTAGAGACGCTGCGCGACCGACATGGTGACGCTGGAGCTCATGCCGAGCTTGCGGCTGGCCTCCTGCTGCAGCGTGGTCGTGCGGAACGGCGCGTAGGGCGAGCGCTTGTAGGGCTTCGACTCGACCGAGCGGACGTCGTACGTCGTCTCCGCGAGCGCCGTCGCGAGCGCCTCGGCGGTGGCGCGGTCGAGGTGGACGACGTCGGCGCCGGGCTTGAGCTGGCCGTCCTGCCCGAAGTTGCTGCCGCCGGCGACGCGCTTGCCGTCGACGGAGTAGAGCTTGGCGGGGAACATCCGCTGGTCGTGCTTGCTGCCGGCGTCGAACGTGCCCTCGAGGTCCCAGTAGGACGCGACGCGGAACGCCATCCGCTCCTTCTCGCGGTCGACGACGAGCCGGGTCGCCACCGACTGCACGCGCCCGGCGGACAGGCCGGACATGACCTTGCGCCACAGCACCGGGCTGACCTCGTAGCCGTAGAGCCGGTCGAGCAGGCGACGGGTCTCCTGTGCCTCGACGAGGTCCATGTCGAGCTCGCGGGTGTTGGCCGCGGCCTCCTGGATCGCCGTCCGGGTGATCTCGTTGAACGTCATCCGCTTGACGGGGATGTTCTTCGGCTTGAGCTCGTCGAGCAGGTGCCAGGCGATCGCCTCGCCCTCGCGGTCCTCATCGGTGGCGAGGTAGAGCTCGTCGGCCTCCTTGAGGAGCTTCTTGAGCTTGGCGATGTGGCTCTTCTTGTCCCGCGGGACGATGTAGTAGGGCTCGAAGTCGTTGTCGACGTCGATCGCGAGCCGTCCCCACGGCTTGTCCTTGATCGACGCCGGCGTGTCCGCAGCGTTGTTGGGAAGGTCGCGGATGTGACCGATCGAGGACTCGACGACGTAGTCGTCGCCGAGGTACCCGCCGATCGTGCGGGCCTTGGCCGGTGACTCGACGATCACCAACTTGTGTGGCACTGCGACTCTCTTTCCTCCTGCTTCAGCGCAGCCCGGACTGCCGCTGAGGGACGTTACGGCTGGTCACGGTAGCGCGTGATGTCCAGACCTCCCCCATGGAAGGCGTACGGCGGACCCGCCGTGTGGCCCGTGTTACCGGACGTCGATCTGGTCGAAGACCTGTGCCTGCCGGTTGATCTCGGCCTGGTCGCCGATGGGCACGACGCTGATGTAGAGGCCGTAGCTCTCCGGGTCGCCGGTGTCGACGACGACCACCTGGGCGACGTCGCCCTCCGCCTGCACGTCGGGGTTGTCGACCCGGACCTCGGTGAGGATGGAGTAGGCGTCGTGGCCGTCGACGGTCACCGGGCCGACGTCGAGGTCGGTGGTCCCGGAGTAGCCCTGGTACATGTCCGAGGAGGTCATGCACTGGAGCACCACCTCCGCCGCCTGCTGCGGGGACTCGAACCCGTTGGCCCTCGGCAGTGCGCCCACGCCGTAGTTGGCGATCCAGCTCTCGCCGGCGCTCTCGATGACCTTGTAGGAGACCTGGTAGCTGTCGGCCCAGGTGAACGCGAGTGCCACCGACGCGTCGGGGCTGTAGCCCTGGTCGGTGAGCGAGGGGATGGTGAGCCCACCACCGGTGAGGGTGCTGGCCGACGCCTGCAGGCGCCCGGGGTCGGGCGCGCCGCCGCTGCACTGCTCACGCGTCGGCCCGACGTCGATGCCGCCACTGGTCTCGTCGTCCGTCGGCTCGGC
Source organism: Nocardioides thalensis (assembly GCF_013410655.1). Lineage (NCBI taxonomy): Bacteria > Bacillati > Actinomycetota > Actinomycetes > Propionibacteriales > Nocardioidaceae > Nocardioides > Nocardioides thalensis. The sequence continues at coordinate 85,170 of NZ_JACCFP010000001.1, read as the reverse complement.
GGTCTCGGTGGACTCGGTCGGCGACGGAGTGTCGTCGGTGGCACCGGTCTCCGACTCGGTCGGCTCGACCGACTCCGAGGTGTCGTCGGAGGCGGTCTCGTCGCCGTCGTCGGCGAGCGAGCGCACCAGGAAGAACGCGCCCGTGCCCAGCGCCGCAAGCAGCACGACGCCTGCGACGACGAGGGCGACGACCTTGCCGGCGCCGCCCTTCGCCCCGGGCGGCGGTGGCGGAGGGGTGGGAGGCACCGGCGCGCCGTACCCCTGGCCGGGGCCTGCCTGGCCGTAGGTCACGTCCTGGGTCCACGCCTGGCCGTTCCAGTAGCGGTAGGCGTTCGGTTGGCCAGCAGGGTCGGGGTACCAGCCTGGGCTCGTCACCCGGCCATTGTGCACAGCGCGCCGACGCTCAGGCGACCAGGAAGCCCTCGTGGACGAGCTCCTCGACCTCCGGGAGGTAGGTCTCCCGCAGCGCGACCGCGTCGCGCTCGAGGAGCTGGGCGACCGCGTCGAGGATCTGGCCGACGGTGAGCTCGCCGTCGCACGCCCCGACCACGGCGGCCATGACCGTGTCGACCTGACGGGCCCTCCGGAAGCCGCGCTGCTGGCGCAGCAGGATCGTCGCGGGGTCCTCCGCCCCGACGGGGCCGACGGTCTCCTGCCGCACGTCCTCGCGGGTGGTCAGCCGGCTGTCCGCGGCGACGGTCGAGTGGACGGCCGTCGCCCACTCCCCGATCGCCGGCGCGATGGGCTGCTCCACGTCGTACGGCCACTCCAGCAGGGTGTGGACGGCGCCGCCCGCGCCGGTGCGGCGCAGGTTGATCCAGCCGAAGCCCACGCCGGCGACGCCCTGCTGCTCCAGCCACGAGAGCCAGGTGTCGTAGCGCTGTGGGTAGTCGGGGCCGCCGTGGTGGCCGGAGTCCTTGAGCCAGAGCTCGACGTAGGCCGAGGGGTCGAGGGTCTCGCGCTGCACCACGAACGCGTCGCAGTCGTCGGGCAACCACGCGGCGAGGCGCTCGTCCCAGGGCCGGTCCTCGGCCACCACCCAGTTGGCGAGGACCTGGCACCAGCCGCCCTCGGCGAGGTGGTCCGGCGCCGTCCGGACGATGTCCTCGACCACGCGGTCGCCCGGGAGGCCCGAGTCGCGGTAGACCAACCGCTCGCCGGTCGCCGGCGAGATCACGAACGGCGGGTTGGTGGCGATGAGGTCGAACCGCTCACCAGCCACCGGCGCGAAGAACGAGCCGTCGCGGACCTCGACACGGTCCGCCACGCCGTTGAGCGCGGCGTTGAAGCGGGCGACGTCGAGGGCGCGCCGGTTGACGTCGGTCGCGACGACCCGGTCGCTGTGCTCGGCGAGGTGCAGCGCCTGCACGCCGCAGCCGGTGCCGAGGTCGAGCGCGCTCCCGACCTCGTCACGCAGCGTGAGCTGGGCCAGCGACGTCGACGCGGCGCTGATGCCGAGAACGTGGTCGGCGCTCACCCGGTGGGGCGCGCCGTCGAGGCCGGGCGTGAGGTCGCTGACCACCCAGAGGTCCACGTCGTCCGCGGTGTAGGGCCGGCAGTCGAGCCGCGCCGCGACCTCGCCGACGCTCCGCACGAGCATCCCGCCGGCGGCGAGCCGGTCGACGAGTCCGGGCAGGGCGCGCTCGGCGGCCTCGGCGCTCACCGCGTGCTGGAGGAGGAAGAGCCGGGTGAGCGTCGCGAGCGGCGAGCCCGCGTCCGCCGTACGGCGCAGCGCCGGCGTCGTCTCGTTGCGCGAGAGCGCCGTGTGCGCGACCTCGCCGAGGAGCTCGCTGACGGCGGCGTAGGTGAAGTCGGCGGCGAGCAGCGCGTCGCGCAGCGGGGCGGCGAGGTCGGGAGTCACGGAGCCACGCTAACGACAACGCCCCGGCACCACGCGGGCGCCGGGGCGTCGTACGCCGTGGTCGTCAGGCGGTGCTGTCGACCGTCTCCGGTGCGTCGTGGAGCGACGACGAACGCTGCTTGGAGATGATCACCGCGGCCGCGATGCCCGCCGCCGCGACCAGCGCGATGAGGATCCGGACCACGTCGTTCTCGTCCTCGCCGATCGAGAGGCTGACGATCGCGCCGACGATGAGCAGCGAGACCAGGTTCATCACCTTGAGCAGCGGGTTGATGGCCGGTCCGGCGGTGTCCTTGAACGGGTCGCCGACCGTGTCGCCGGTGACCGTCGCGGCGTGCGCCTCGGAGCCCTTGCCGCCGTGGTGTCCGTCCTCGACGAGCTTCTTCGCGTTGTCCCACGCACCACCCGCGTTGGCGAGGAAGACCGCCATCAGGGTGCCGGTGGCGATGGCGCCGACGAGGAAGCCCGCGAGCGGGCCCACGCCGAGGCCGAAGCCGACGGCGATCGGGCTCAGTATCGCGAGGATGCCGGGCGTGGCCAGCTCCCGCAGCGAGTCGCGGGTCACGATGTCGACGACCCGGCCGTACTCCGGGCGACCGGTGCCCTCCATGATCCCGGGGATCTCGCGGAACTGGCGGCGCACCTCGAACACGACCGCGCCGGCCGCACGACCGACCGCGTTGATCGCGAGGCCCGAGAACAGGAACACCACGCCGGCGCCGAGCAGGGCGCCGACGATGAGCTTGGCGTCGTAGACGATGAACTCGCCGAGCAGGTCGAGCGACCCCGCCTCGCCGGCCTCCTCGAACGCGCTCTGTGTGTACGACGCGAACAGCGCGCTCGCGGCGAGCACGGCGGTCGCGATCGCGATGCCCTTGGTGATGGCCTTGGTGGTGTTGCCGACGGCGTCGAGCTCGGTGAGGATCTGCGCGCCCTCCTCGCTGACGTCGCCCGACATCTCCGCGATGCCCTGCGCGTTGTCGGAGACGGGTCCGAACGTGTCCATCGCGACGATCACGCCGACCGTGGTCAGCAGGCCGCAGCCCGCGAGCGCCACGGCGAAGAGCGCGAGCTCGACCGCGCCGCCGGCCAGCAGCGCCGCGCCGAAGACCGCGCCGCCGATGACGATGGCCGTGTAGACCGCCGACTCCAGGCCGACCGAGAGGCCGGACAGGATGACGGTCGCGTGGCCGGTCAGCGACGTCCGGGCGACGTCCTGGACCGGCTTGTGGTCGGTGCCGGTGAAGTAGCCGGTGAGCGCCAGGATGCCGGCGGCGAGGATGATGCCGATGAGGACCGCACCGGCCGCGAAGACGGCCGGGGAGAGGTCCGGCGCGTTGTCGCCCATGTAGCCGAAGTCGGCCCAGTCCTCGGTCAGGTAGACGAAGGCGAGCACGATGCAGGCGACCGCGCTGATGGCGGCGGAGATGTAGAAGGCGCGGTTGATCGTGGTCAGCCCGTTCTCGCCGGCGCGCGGCTTGCACAGGTAGGTGCCGATGACTGCGGTGATCGCGCCGATGGCGGGGATCAGGAGCGGCAGCACGAGACCCTTGTCGCCGAACGCCTGGGAGCCGAGGATCAGGGCCGCGACCAGGGTCACGGCGTACGACTCGAACAGGTCGGCCGCCATGCCGGCGCAGTCGCCGACGTTGTCGCCCACGTTGTCGGCGATCGTCGCCGCGTTGCGCGGGTCGTCCTCCGGGATGTTCTGCTCCACCTTGCCGACCAGGTCGGCGCCGACGTCGGCGGCCTTGGTGAAGATGCCGCCGCCGACGCGCATGAACATCGCAAGCAGGGCCGCGCCGAAGCCGAAGCCCTCGAGCACGTGCGGCGCCTCGTCCTGGAAGGCCAGCACCACGACGCTCGCGCCGAGCAGGCCGAGACCCACGGTCGCCATGCCGACGAACGCGCCGGTGCGGAAGCCGATGTTCATCGCGGGATCGCGCCCCACCTCGTTGGCCGCGGCGGCCACGCGGAGGTTGGCGCGAACGGCCAGCGACATGCCGAGGTAGCCGATGGCGGCGGAGAAGCCGGCGCCCACGAGGAAGAAGACCGAGCGGAAGATCCGCACCATCGTCTCGTCGGCGGGCAAGGCCATCAGGGCGAAGAAGGCGACGGCGGCGAAGATGCCGAGGGTGCGGAACTGCCGGGCGAGGTAGGCGTTGGCGCCTTCCTGCACGGCCTTCGCGATCACCTGCATCTTCTCGGTGCCCTCGCCGGCCGCGAGGACCTGCTGCCGGAACATCGCCGCCATGGCGAGTGCTCCGACGGCGATGGCCGCCACGATCACGACGAGGACGAGGTTGCCGCCATCGACCTCCACGGCAGCGGGAATGATCCCGGGCATTCGTCCTCCTGGGGAGATTGCAGAAGAGGGTCTGACGACCCAGAGCGTGGAACGCGCCGGAGTCTACGCAGGGTGTGTCGTGGAACACACGGAGGATGTGACGTGAGTCACCCTTCGGATTTCCGGCGCACGACGAAGAAGCCCGGACCCCGTCGGGATCCGGGCTCTCGGGCCGTGCGGGTCGAGGCGTCAGGCCAGGGCGTCGGCGGAGGGGTGGATCGTGAAGACCTTCGCCAGCCCGGTGATCTTGAAGATCTTGAGCAGGCGGTCCTGGTTGCAGACCAGCTCGAGGGAGCCGTCGTGGGCGCGCACCTTCTTCAGGCCGCCCACCAGGACGCCCAGGCCGGTGGAGTCGAGGAACTCGACGCCCTCCATGTCGATGACCAGGTGGTAGGCGCCCGAGGCGACCAGGTCGGTGATCGTGTCGCGTAGCTTCGGCGCCGTGTAGACGTCGATCTCACCGCCGACAGCAACGACGGTACGCCCGCCGGCCTCACGAGTCGTCAGCGTCAGATCCACAGTTCTCCCACCCCACAAGGTCGTCCGTCGGTCGCTCGGTCGTCCACCGTCTTCTCCCCCATGCTCGGCGAACCCGAAACGACCGGCGTGTGCTATCAAACCACGCCGCTCCGTCGTATGCATCACGGTCACTACGACGCTCTGCTGTCGGGATCGGTTGCCACAATCGTCCTGTGAGTCTGTCTGGGTCGATCAAGGCGCCGGTGAGCAGCCACCGCGTCGACCCGGTGGCGCTCGTCTCGCGCCTCACCGCGGGGGTCGGGCGCGCCGACCGGTTGACCCACCTGGAGGTGCTCCCGGAGCGCGCCGCCGACCACGCCGACTGGCCCGGATGGGCCGACCCGGAGGTGCTGGGGGCGTACGCCGAGCGGGGCGTCGACCGGCCCTGGCGGCACCAGGTCACGGCGGCCGAGGCGGCGTACGCCGGGCAGCACGTGGTGGTCGCGACCGGCACCGCGTCCGGCAAGTCGCTCGCCTACCTGTTGCCGGCGCTCACGTCCATCCGCGCCGCCCGCGGGCCGCGGGGCCAGCGCGGCGCGAGCGTCCTCTACGTCGCGCCGACCAAGGCGCTCGCGCAGGACCAGCGCTCCGCGATCGCCGACCTCGGGCTCGACGTACGCGTCGCCACCCACGACGGCGACAGCCCGCAGGAGCAGCGCGAGTGGACGCGCGACCACGGCGAGTACGTGTTGACCAACCCCGACATGCTGCACCGATCCCTGCTGCCGGGCCACGAGCGGTGGTCGCGCTTCTTCGGCACCCTGCGCTACGTCGTCGTCGACGAGTGCCACCACTACCGCGGCGTGTTCGGCGCCCACGTCGCCCAGGTGCTCCGCCGGCTGCGGCGGGTCTGCGCAGCCCACGGCTCCGACCCGACGTTCGTGCTCGCCTCGGCGACGGTGGCGGAGCCCGGCCTCGCGGCCGCGCGGCTCACCGGTCACGACGTCCTCGAGGTCGCCGACGACGCATCGCCGAGGGGCGAGGTCGCGGTCGCGCTGTGGGAGCCGCCGCTCACGCCGTACACGGGCGAGCATGGAGCGCCCGTACGCCGGCCCGCCCCTGCGGAGACCGCCGACCTGCTCGCCGACCTGGTCGTCCAGGACGTGCGGACGCTCGCCTTCGTGCGCTCCCGCCGCGGCGTCGAGCAGGTGGCCCGGCGGGCGGGCGAGCTGCTCGAGGAGGTCGACCCCGCGCTCGCGGCCCGGGTCGACTCCTACCGCGGCGGCTACCTCCCCGAGGAGCGCCGAGCGCTCGAGGACGACCTGCGCAGCGGGCGGCTGCTCGGCATGGCGGCCACCAACGCGCTCGAGCTCGGCATCGACATCAGCGGCCTCGACGCGGTCGTGGTCACCGGGTTCCCCGGCACCCGGGCGGCGTTCTGGCAGCAGGTCGGACGCGCGGGCCGCACGGGCGGCGGCGCCCTCGGGATGCTGGTGGCGCGCGACGACCCGCTCGACACCTACCTCGTCCACCACCCCGACGCGTTGCTCGGGCGGCCGGTCGAGGGCACCGTGTTCGACCCGGGCAACCCCTACGTCCTCGGCCCGCACCTGTGCGCCGCCGCGCAGGAGCTGCCGCTCACGGTCGCCGACCTGCCCCTGTTCGGTCCCACGACCCGCGACCTGCTGGCCGACCTGGTGGAGGCCGGTCTCCTGCGCCGCCGGGCCCAGGGCTGGTTCTGGACCGACCGAGGCCGCGCCGCCGACCTCGCCGACATCCGCTCGGCCGGGGGCGCCCAGGTGCAGCTGGTCGACGGCAGCACCGGCCGCGTCGTGGGCACGGTCGACGGCGCCCGGGCGCACTCCACCGCCCACGCGGGTGCGGTCTACGTGCACCGCGGAGAGACCTGGATCGTCGACGAGCTCGACCTCGACGAGCACGTCGCCGTGATGCGCCGCGCCGACGTCGACTACACGACGACCGCCCGCGAGGTCACCGACATCACGATCGTGGCCGAGCGGGAGCACCGGCGCTGGGGGCCGTGTCGGCTCGCGGTCGGCACCGTCGACGTGTCGAGCCAGGTCACGTCCTACCTCCGGCGCCGTACGTCGACCGGCGAGGTGCTCGACGAGACCCGGCTCGACCTCCCCGAGCGCACCCTGCGCACCACCGCCGTGTGGTGGACCGTCCCGGACGAGCTGCTCGACGACGCCGGCCTGCTGCGGGCCGACCTGCCGGGCGCCGCCCACGCCGCCGAGCACTGCTCGATCGGGCTGCTCCCGCTGTTCGCCACCTGCGATCGGTGGGACATCGGCGGGGTGTCGACCGCGCGCCACCCCGACACCGGGGTGCTCACCGTGTTCGTCCACGACGGCCACCCGGGCGGCGCCGGGTTCTCCGAGCGCGGCTACCGCGCGGCCGAGGAGTGGCTGACCGCGACCCGCGACGCGATCGTCGCCTGCGAGTGCGCCGCCGGCTGCCCGTCATGCATCCAGTCGCCCAAGTGCGGCAACGGCAACGACCCGCTCGACAAGGACGGCGCCGTCCGCCTGCTCGACGTGCTCCTCGCGGGGGCTCCGGAGCGGTAGGTTGCCCGGCATGGTGCTCTTCGGGCTGGTCCTCGTGCTCCTCGGCGTCTGCATCCTCCTGGCCGGCCTGTTCGGGTCGGGCTACGACAGCGAGGGCGGCTCGCTCACCAACGAGCTGATCAACGTCAACATGCCGGCCGAGGTGCTGTTCCTCTTCGGCGTTGCCTCCGGCGTCCTGATCCTCCTCGGCCTGTGGCTGATGAAGCTCGGCGCGCAGCGGGGCTGGAAGAACCGCAAGAAGGACCGGAAGCTCAGCGAGCTGCAGGAGGAGCTCGACCGCGTCGAGGCCGAGCGCCGCGGCGACGACGACCAGGCCTGAGTCCGCTCATCCGGCCGGTCCCGCCCGCGCCCGACCGGTGAGGTCGCCGGTCGCGCCCAGCCATCGCGGACCGGCCACCACCACCTCGACGACCACGTCGTAGCCGTCGACGGCGCACGAGGTCACGGACCCGCCGTTGGCCTCGGCCACGGCCGCCGCGTCGCCGCAGGGGTCGCCGCCGACCACCGCCGACGCGCCGGCCAGCGCTGCGAGGTCGGCCGCGGCCTGGGCCTGCCGGTGGGCGGCGACCATCGCGCCCACCACCGACAGCGCGGCCCCGAGCAGGAGCAGCAGGCCCAGGCAGCTGACCGCGAGCAGGCTCGCGGCTCCTCGGTCGTCGCGCGAGGGTCTCACTCTGGAGCACCCGCTTCCTCCGCGAGCGCCACGGCCTCGGACGCGACGGTCGCGCCCGGCAGGAACGAGAACAACCCGCCCGGGCCGGGCACCTGCCCGCTCGCCCTCGCCACGACCCGGTCGCCCTCGGTGCTCACGACGACACCCACGCCCTCGGGCGCGACGCGCTCGCCGATCGCGACCGCGGCCGCCGAGTCGTCGCCCCGGGCCACCGCCCGCGCCGCCTCGCGGGCGGCGTCGACGGTGCGCACCTGGGCCGCCCCCACCGACAGCAGCCAGGCCAGGGCGACCGTCACCGCCAGCAGGGTCGGCAGGGCGAGCGCCGTCTCGGCCGTGACGGCACCCCGCTCGCCCCGCCGGATCACCCGGGCCGTCCGCGTCATCCGATGCCAAGCAGGCCCATGACGTGGTCGAACAGGGTCTTGAGCATCCGGTCGCCGAAGCCGCCGGTCAGCAGCTTGTAGAGCAGCCCGGCCAGGCCGGCGCCGGCCGCGGTGCCCACGGCGTACTCGGCCGTGGTGATGCCGCGCTCGTCGCGGCGGCGGGTGATCGACCTCGTGATCGACATGGTGTCTCCTTCGCGTCGTCGGGCCGCCCGGTGCGGCCACGCGACCACGAGGCTGGACCTCCACCCCGACCCCACGGCCTCCCGCGCCGCCCGCCTGTGGAGGGCCGGCGATCCGGCCCTCCCCTGTGGATGCCTCGTGGCCCGGGGAGGACGCACACGCGCCGCAGTGGGTCACGGCTTCAAGCAGCAACGACGACGGGCGGCCGGTGCTCGCCGTGCCGGTCGGTGGTGGGCGCCGTTGGGTGCGGCCCGCCCCGGACTACCTCGGTGTTACGTCCACTTGATGGGCGCTGTGGCCAGTCACAGCACCCATCAAGCGTTCGTAACACTGAGTTACCTCACTGGTGCGCCGCCCGACCGCTGGGCCGGCGAGACGGGGCGCCGTCCCGGCGATTTCGCACCGAGCCGCCCGACCGCTGGGCCGGCGAGACGGGGCGCCCTCCCGGCGATTTCGCACCGAGCCGCCCGACCGCTGGGCCGGCGAGACGGGGCGCCGTCCCGGCGATTTCGCGACGACGCGCCGGCGCCCCGGCCCCAGCGGCGGCCGACGACAGAGCGCCGCAGCGCGGCGGAGCGAGCAAGCCGGGAGGGCGCCCCGGCTCGCCGGCCCAGCGGCCGGACAGGTTGACCCCCACCGACCAAGACAGGTCACAACGTGATCTGCGAAGCCAACCCCGCCACCAGAGGCACGATCCCCAGCAGCAGGAACGCCGGGAGCAGGCACACCCCCAAGGGCACGGCCGCCCGCACCCCGACCGCCCGCGCCCGGTCCTCGACCTCCGCCCGCGCCTGCCTCGCCAGGTCCTCCCCGAGCCGGTCGACCGCGTCGACGACCGGCGCCCCCGTGCGGTGCGTGCGGGCCATCGTGCGCCCGAGCGGCCCGAGCGCCGGATCGTCGGCCAGCTCGCCCCAGACGGCGGCCGGGTCGGCGCCCAGCTCCAACCGGGCGGCCACCGGGCGCAGCCGGTCGGCCGCCGCCCCCGGCAGGGCGCGGCACGCGAGGTCGACCGCGACGGCCGGCGCAGCCCCGGACCGGAGCGCGGCCCCGAGGAGAGCGACCACGTGCGGCAGGTCGCGCCGTACCTCCTCGCGGCGCAGCCGCACGCCGCGCGGCTCGACCCGCCCGGCGACGACCCACACGGCGGCCCCGACCAGCGCGCCGGCGACCGGCGCCGCCGGACCACCCAGCAGGACGGCCGCGCCGGCTCCGGCGAGCAACGCCCAGAGGGGCCGCCACCGGCGGAGCAGGCCGTCGACCTGCGTCGGAGGCCGGGTGGAGCCCGGCCGGGCCCGCGACGGCATCCGTCCGGGCCGTGACACCAACAGGGCCGCCGCAGCACCGGCGGCCACCGCCGCGAGCAGGGTCATCGTCCCCGCTCCACGTCGCGCGCCAGCGCCTCGATCCAGGTCAGCCCGGCGAGCACGAAGCCGAGCCCGCCGCCGAGACAGGCGAGACCGAGCGGGTGGCCGACGAGGAACGCCCACGGGTCGGCACCCGCGCCGCTGCCCATCAGCAGCGCCACCACCGGCAGCCCGGCGACCAGCCGAGCCGTCGCCCGGGCCGACGCCAGCTCACCGGTGACGACGCGCCGGGTCTGCTCGGCGCCGCGCAGCTCCTCGGCCACCCGAGCGACCGCGTCACCCAGTCCGTGACCCGTGCGGTGGGCCACTTGCCAGGCAGCCGCGACCACGCGGAGGTCGCCGGCTCCCGGCACCGACGTCAGGTCGCGCAGCGCGGCGGGCACGTCCCCGCTCGTCGCCGCCGTCCGGACGACCGGGGCGAGCAGGGGCCAGTCCGCGGCCGCCCGGGCCAGCGCCGGTCCCGGTCCCTGCCCTGCGGCCAGCTCCGCGTGCAGCGTCGCGCACAGCTCGACCACCCGCGACCGCACCACGGCCGCCCGCCGGTCCTCACGGTGGCGGGCAACCAGGCGTGCGCCGGTCAGCCCGGCCGCGCCGACGATGACGACCAGCACCGCGACCCGCGGTTCGTCGGCCACGACGACACCGGCCGCAACCGCCGCGACAGCCAGCGCGTACGGCGCCGCCGGCCGCCGCCGCTGCCGCTCCTTGCCCAGCCCGCCTCGGGGCACGAGCAGCAGCGACGCCGCCGTTGCCATCAGCGCAGCAGCCACCGCCGCGCTAGTCACGGCCGACCGCTCCCGGCCTCATCGTCCGCTCCGGTCCAGCACGTCCAGCAACCGCCGGGCACCCGGCCCCGACGACAACCGCCCGTCGCCGTCGACGGTGACCGCGGTCGCCGTACGGACCAGGCCCGCGGGATCGCGCTCGAGCACCGCGACCTCGGCGAGCCGGCGCCGGCCGCCGCGGTCGCGCGCCATGTGGAGCACCACGTCGACGGCGGCGGCGAGCTGGCTGTGCGCGGCGTCGCGGCCGAGGCCCGCGGCGAGCGCGAGCGCCTCGATCCGGGCGGGCAGGTCGGCGGCAGAGTTGGCGTGCACGGTGCCGCACCCGCCCTCGTGCCCGGTGTTCATCGCGGCGAGCAGCTCGACCACCGCGCCGTCGCGGACCTCGCCCACCACGAGCCGGTCGGGGCGCATCCGCAGCGCCTGCCGCACCAGGTCGCGCAGGGAGACGGCCCCCGCGCCCTCGAGGTTCGCCGGACGGCCCTCCAGGCCGACGACGTGCGGGTGCGCCGGCCGCAGCTCGGTGGCGTCCTCGACGACGACGATCCGCTCGGCGGGGTCGACCGCACCGAGCAGCGCCGAGAGCAGCGTCGTCTTCCCGCTGCCGGTCCCGCCGGTGACCAGGAACGCCACCCGCCCGGCCACCACCTGGCGGACCAGGTCGTAGGTCTCCTCCCCCAGCGTGGCGTCGTCACGCAGCTCCTCGAGCGTGAAGCCGCCCTGCCGCGGCACCCGCAGCGAGATCGCCGTCCCGGGCCGGGCGAGGGGCGCGAGCACGGCGTGGCAGCGGGTGCCGTCCGGGAGACGTACGTCGGCCCACGGCGCGGCGTCGTCGAGCCGGCGGCCGCCCGACGCGACGAGCCGCTGCGCGAGCCGGCGCACCTGCTCCTCGCTGTCGAACCGCACGCTGGTCGCCCGCAGGCCGCGGCCTTCGTCGACCAGCACCGGGCCCGATCCGTTGACCAGCACGTCGGTGACGCCGGGCCGGCGCAGCAACGGGTCGAGCGGGCCGGCGCCGACGACGTCGCGGCGCAGGGCCTCGTAGACGGCGAGCACGCTGGCGTCGCCCACGGGCCGGCCGGCGGCGCGCAGCGCCTCGGCGACGCGGTGGGGCGTCAGCTCGCCCGGTGTCCGCACCAGCCGACCGCGGACCTCCTCGACCAGGCCGGCCACCTCGTCGAGGTCGCCCTGGCTCACGCGGCCTCCCCCTCGGCCGACCGAGGCCCGAGGAGCGCCTCGGCGGCCCGGGCCAGCGGCCCGCGGCGGGCGCGGAGCGGACCGAGGCCGAGGTCGATCGCCTCCTCCAGCCCGCGCTGGTCGCGCATCTGCACGGCGACCGGGGCGCGCACGGCGGCGCCGACGTCGGCGGCGGTGAGGGCCTCGCCGCGGATCACCACCTCCAGGCCCGGGTGGTCGGCGAAGCGGCTGCGCATCCGGGTCGCGGCGGCGACTCCGGCGACGCCCGCGACCGTCACGAGGAGCAGCCGGTCGCAGCGCGTGGCCACCTCGTCGATGAGCGCGTCGGCGCTCCGCGGCAGGTCGACGACCACGGTCCGGTGACCGCGCCGCGCGGCCGACAGGGCCTCGCGCACGGCGAATGCCTGCAGCCGCGGGGTGCTGCCGTCGACGTACCACGACAGGACGCCGAGCCGACCCTTCCGCGGGAGCGCCTCCCGCAGCGCACGCGCCGAGATCCGCCCGGTCGTCTGGCAGAGCGCGTCCCACCGGAAGCCGTCGGTGCGCTCGAGGCCGAGCATCCGGTCCAGGCCGGGCCCCTGCGGGTCGCAGTCGATCACGACCGTGTCGCCGTGCCGGGCTGCGTACTGACCGAGCGCGCACGCCAGGGTGGTCGCGCCGGCGCCGCCGGACCCGCCGATGACGCCGATCACCTCGCCCCGGCTCGGCTGGTGCTCGGTCAGGTCGGCGAGCTGCTCGACGAGCCAGGCCGACGAGCCCGGGAGCTCGACGACCTGCTCGACGCCGAGGGCGACCGCCACGCGGAACAGCTCGTCGGGAGCGCGCTGCTGGGTCACCAGGTAGGCGTGCGGCCGCCGCTCGAACGCGATCTTCAGCAGCTCGGGCGCCAGGTCCGGCCCGACGAGCGCGACCGGGGCGCGGACCCAGCCGGCGAGCGCCTCGACCGGGTCGCGGGCCACGACCGGCGAGATGTCGGCAGCCGCCGTCAGCGGCAGCAGGGTGGCGATCAGGTCCTCGTCGGCGGTCGCGACGAGCAACGGCTGGTCCGGGCGTCGGGCGGGGCGTGCAGTCATGCCGGCCTTCTCGCCGTACGGCGCCGCCGGCACGCGTGTCGGGTCGACGCCTGTGGACACGGTCGGCCGCATCCGGCTCTGTGGAGGGTTTGTGGCCCGTCCCCCTCTACCCCACCCATACGATCGAGTCATGGCCCCCGCCCGCACCGCGGCGTTCTTCGACCTCGACAAGACGATCATCGCCAAGTCGAGCGTGCTGGCCTTCAGCAAGCCGTTCCAGGCGGGCGGCCTGATCTCGCGCCGCTCGGTGCTGCGGTCGGCGTACGCCCAGTTCGTCTTCATGGTCGGCGGCGCCGACCACGACCAGGTCGAGAAGATGCGGCAGTTCATGTCGCAGCTCGTCGCCGGGTGGGACGTCGCCACGGTCCGCGAGATCGTCGCCGAGACCCTGCACCACGTGATGGACCCGCTCGTCTACGACGAGGCGGTCAACCTGATCGAGGGCCACCACCTCGCCGGCCGCGACGTCGTCATCGTGTCGACGTCGGGCAGCGAGGTGGTCGAGCCGATCGGCGCGATGCTCGGCGCCGACCGCGTGGTCGCGACCCGGCTGAAGATCGAGGACGGCCGCTACACAGGAGAGATCGACTACTACGCCTACGCCGAGGAGAAGGCCACCGCGATCCGCGCGCTGGCCGAAGAACAGGGCTACGACCTCGCCGAGTGCTACGGCTACAGCGACTCGATCACCGACCTGCCGATGCTCGAGGCGGTCGGCCACCCGCACGTGGTCAACCCCGACAAGGAGCTGCGCAAGATCGCGGTCGCCAACGAGTGGCCGGTGCTGACGTTCGTGCGCCCGGTGGCCCTGAAGAGCCGGCTCCCGCTGCCGCCGGCGAAGCCGACGCTGGCCGCGCTCGCGGTCGGCGGCGTGGTCGCGGTGGGCGCCGCGGTGTGGGTCGGCGTACGACGCCGCACCATCGCCTGAGGACATGTCCCGACGATCCACGTTCCTCCGGTGCGCCCGAAAAGACAACCCTTGAAGGTGCCCGCCGAGGGGCGTACAAAGGAGTGCAAGAACTCCAAAGTCAACACGTGACCCGGGTACCCACGCGGCGATCTACCCTTCCTAACAGGGCGCTGGCCGACCGGGAGAATCCCGGGGCAGCACTAGTCGATGCACGCCTGGTAGCCCACGGTTCACGTGTCAGCGGTGGCATCCGAGAGACCTTCGTGACTCGGGTGCCACCAGCATATTTACGGCAAGGTGGATCCATGACCATCGCCGACCCGGTGCTCCCCGCGCCGCCCGACCATCCGGTGGGCGGCCTGACGGCGGCGCGCGAGATCACCCGCAACCAGATCGACTTCTTCACGTCCACGGTGACGCCCGAGTCCGACGTCGTCCGGGTCGTGCTCGGGGCCGGGCCGCTGTCCAAGCACCTCTACGTCTGTCACAGCCCGACGGCGGTCGAGGAGGTGCTCTCCGCGAAGACGTTCGCCCACTACAGCAAGGAAGGGCAGCGCTTCTACCAGCAGATCCAGGTCGCGCTGGGCGACGGGATCCTCACCGCCTGGGGCGACGAGTGGCTGCGGCAGAAGCGGTTCATCCAGCCCGTCTTCACCCGAACCCGGGTCGAGTCCTACACCGACGAGATGGTCGATGCCGCCGACGAGCTCGTCGACCGATGGCGCGACGGCGGCACCGTCGACCTCGGCGCCGGCCTCACCCACCTCACGCTCCGGGTCGTCACGCGGGCGCTCTTCGGCACCGACGCCGGCCCGCTGGAGGCGGCGGTCGCGCGCTGGTTCCCGGCGCTCAACCGGTCGATCGTCACCCGGGTCGCGCTGCCGGTGCCGGTCCCGCTCGCCGTGCCGTTCAAGTTCAACCGCGAGTTCAAGGGCGCGCGCGACGCGCTCCAGCAGGTCTGCTCCGACCTGATCGCGCGGCGCCGTACGGCCGGCGCCGGAGGCGACGACCTCGCCTCGCTGCTCATCGCGGCTCGCGACGGCGACGCGCACATGACCGACGAGGAGGTGCGCGACCAGGTCCTGATCTTCCTGCTCGCCGGGCACGAGACCACGTCGACGGCGCTGACGTTCACGCTGCACCTGCTCGGGCGGCACCCCGAGGCCCAGGAGCGCGTGCGGGCCGAGGTCGCGGACGTGCTCGGCGACGCGCGGCCCACGGCGGCGAGCCTGCAGGCGCTGCCCTACACGACGGCGGTGCTCAAGGAGGCGATGCGGCTCTATCCGTCCGCTCCGTTCACGGGCCGCCTCACGGCCGAGGACAGCAACATCGGCGGGTACGCCGTACCGGCCGGATCCGACGTCGTGCTCTCGGTGTGGACCATCCACCGCCGGCCCGACCTGTGGCCCGACCCGCTGGCGTTCGACCCGGACCGGTTCCTGGGCGACGAGCGCCGCAACCGCTACGCGTGGGTCCCGTTCGGCGCGGGGCCGCGCGCGTGCATCGGCCAGCACTTCTCGATGCTCGAGTCGGCCGCGACGCTCACGCAGCTGGTGCGGGCGTTCGACTTCTCCGCCCCGGCCGGCACCTCCGACCACCTGCCGGTCGGGTCGGGCATCACGCTCTACCCGCTCGAGCCCGTCCTCAGCGAGGTCACGCCGCGCGGCTGAGCTACTCGGCGTCGCGACGGAGCGGGCTCGCCTCCGCGGCCGCGGCGTACGCCTCGGCGGCGTACAGCAGCCACGAGTGGATGCCCGCCGGCTTGCCGGAGCCGAAGCCACGGAGGTTGGACTCGTACTCCGCGCGCAGCGCCAGGTGGGCGGCCTCGGGCACCACGAGCGACTTCTCGTCGACGCCTTTCGCGACCAGCACCAGTCGCTCGGCGGCCCGCGCCACGATCCCGTTGTGCGAGGGGAAGGGCGCGGCCGTCGCGAGCTCGGCGTGGACGAGGGCGGCGACGCCGAGGGCCGGCGCCTCCGTCGGCGAGGTCAGCAGCTGGGCGAGATCGCGCACCCGCTGCGCCGCCTCGCCGTCGCGCGGGCGGCCGAGCCGCTCCTCGGGCAGGGAGCCCGCGGCGGCCAGCGCGTGGATGCGGGCCAGGGCCTGGAGCGGGGCGCGGCGCAGCACCGGCACGAGCGCGAGCAGCTCGGTGGACACCCGCACCGCGTCGGCGGCGATCTCGTCGCCGGCCCCTGCGCGCACCTCGGCCAGGCTCGACGCGGAGCCCTCGAGCACCGCGGAGGCGTGCGCCCCGCGCAGCAGCGACTCGGCGGTCGTCTCCGGCGACGTACGGCGCAGCCCGCGATCGCGGAGCACGACGTCGATGCCGTCACGGGCCGACGCGAGGGCCGACGGCACGCCTTCCAGCGACACCAACCACGACAGCGGGTCCATGCTCACCGACGGAACGTTACCGAGCGGCTACCGTGAACCTGCGATGCCTACCGACGACACCAGCCCGACCGCACCGACCCCCGCCCTGTCCTTCGGGAGCGTGGTCGACGCCTACGAGCGCGGACGTCCGGGCTATCCGCTCGACGCCGTCCGCTGGCTGACCGGCGACGACCCGCTGTCGATCCTCGAGCTCGGCGCGGGCACCGGCAAGCTGACCGCGGCGCTCGTCGAGCTGGGCCACGACGTGCACGCCACCGATCCCGACCCGGCGATGCTCGACCGGCTCGCTCAGAACGTGCCGGTCGCCCGGCTCTCCCAGACCTCGGCCGAGGACATCCCCGCCGCCGACGCGTCCTACGACCTGGTGATCGCGGGCCAGTCCTACCACTGGTTCGACAAGGACAAGGCGCTGCCCGAGATCGCCCGCGTGCTCAAGCGCGGCGGCAGCCTCTCCCTGGTCTGGAACACCCGCGACGAGCGGATCCCGTGGGTCAAGCGCTTCGGGCGGATCATCGGCCGGCAGGACACCGTCGGCGGCGGTATCGACGATGCGCTCGAGTCGTCGCCCTACTTCGGCCCGGTCGAGTCCGAGTCGTTCAAGCAGTGGCAGGTCGTCGACCGCGAGTCGATCCGCCACCTCGTGCTGTCCCGCTCCAACGTCGCCACCCTCCAGCCGGAGGAGCGCGAGGCCAAGCTCCGCGAGGTGCTCGCCTTCTACGACGACTACGGCCGCGGCATGGACGGCATGCAGCTGCCCTACGTCGTGGAGTGCTACCGCGCCGTGGTCGGCATCCGGCCGAAGACCGAGGCCCGTACGCCGGCCGCGGCCGACCCGGCGCCCGACGGCAGCGACGTCGAGGCACCCGCCCTCGACGGCCCGGCCGCCGAGGTGCCGTACGGCGAGGACACCGTCGCGATCACCGAGCCGCCGACCGACGACGACTCCGGCGTGCTGCTCATCGACTTCCGCTGATCCGCATCCTTAGCCGCTGGCGCGGCTGGCTCGCGCGCTCGCGGCCAGCCCTTCGGGCTCGTTCCTCGCCCGGTGCTGTCGCTCGCTTACTCGCCTAGAGTTCGCCCATGGTGCGCTGGCTGCGCCGGTGGCGTCCGGGCCACCTCGGGACCGAGGCCGATCGGGCGACCTTCCGCGCCCTGCACCAGGCGTCGCTCGCCTCACCGGCCCTCCGCGAGGGGCTGACCACCGACAGCGCGGAGCGGGCGATCAAGCACCTGCGCACCCTGCTCGGCACGCCCGCGCTGGCGCTCACCGACACCGCGACCACGCTCGCCTGGGACGGCCTCGGCAACCACCACCTCGACCAGTCGGCCGCGCTGGCGGCCGCCCTCGTCAGCGGTGACACGGCGCAGAGCGGCACCACCCGCACCGTCGACCGCGACCAGCTGCCGTGCTCGGTGCCGAGCTGCCCGGTGCGCACCGCCGTGGTCAGCCCGCTCGTCGTCGAGGACCGCGTCGTCGGCACGGTGCAGGCCTACGCGACCGACGCGACCGCGGGCCTGGTGCGGGCGACCGACGAGGTGGCGCAGTGGGTGTCCGGCCAGCTCGAGCTCGCCGAGCTCGACGCCAGCCGCCGGCGGCTGATGGAGGCCGAGGTCCGCGCGCTGCGGGCCCAGATCAGCCCGCACTTCGTCTACAACTCCCTCGGCGCGATCGCCAGCTTCGTCCGCACCGACCCCGACCGGGCCCGCGAGCTGCTGCTGGAGTTCGCCGACTTCACCCGCTACTCGTTCCGCCGGCACGGCGAGTTCACGACCCTCGCCGACGAGCTGCGCTCCATCGAGCGCTACCTCCTGCTCGAGCAGGCGCGTTTCGGCGACCGGCTCCGCGTCACGCTCAACGTCGCGCCCGAGGTGCTCCCGGTCGCCGTACCGTTCCTCTGCATCCAGCCGCTCGTCGAGAACGCCGTCCGCCACGGCCTCGAGTCCGCCCCCGGCCGCTCCGGCCACCTGCGGATCGCGGCGTTCGACCGCGGCCACGAGTGCGTCGTCGAGGTCGAGGACGACGGCGTCGGCGAGGACCCCGAGGTCGTACGGCGCGCGCTGGCCGGCGACAAGGGGATGGACTCCGTCGGGCTCGGAAACGTGGACTCCCGGCTGCGTGCGACCTTCGGCGACGACTACGGTCTCGTCGTGGAGACGGCACCGGGCGCGGGGACGAGGGTCGTCGTACGCGTGCCCAAGTTCGCCCCCGGCGTCTCGGTCGGGACGCCGGCATGACCGGCGACAACCGGCCGCTGCGGGTGCTCGTCGTCGACGACGAGCAGCCGGCGCTCGACGAGCTCGCCTACCTCCTCGACCGGGACGACCGGGTCGGCGAGGTCATCCCGTGCACGTCGGCTACAGAGGGCCTGCGGCTGCTGCGCGAGAAGGACGTCGACTGCGTGCTGCTCGACATCCAGATGCCCGGACTCAACGGGCTCGAGCTGGCCGAGGTGCTCGGCAACTTCAAGGAGCCGCCGCCCGTGGTCTTCGTGACCGCGCACGAGGAGCACGCCGTCGAGGCGTTCGACCTCCACGCCGTCGACTACGTGCTCAAGCCGGTGCGCGCGGAGCGGCTCGCGGAGGCGATCCGCCGGGTCGTCCAGGGCAGCGACCGCCGGCCGCCGCCGGCGGACACCCAGATCGCCGTCGAGCGCGGCGGCGTCACCCGCTTCGTCGACCGCGGCGACATCTCCCACGTCGAGGCGCAGGGCGACTACGCCCGGCTGCACACCGCGAGCGGCGAGTCCTACCTGGTGCGAATCCCGCTCTCCACGCTCGAGGACGACTGGCGCCCCGCCGGCTTCCATCGCATCCACCGGTCACTGCTCGTCGCGCTGGCGCACGTCACCGAGGTGCGCACCGAGGCCGGGCGCACCAGCGTGGTCGTGGCGGGCACCGAGCTGCCTGTCAGCCGGCGCCACAGCCGCGAGCTTCGCGACGTGCTCGTTCGGCGCGCGCGGAGCGGCTCGTCGTGAGCGAGGACCGGCCGCAGCGGGTGCGGGTGACCGGGCCGCCGCGGCGGACGGCGGCCCGGCCGCGCGACCGGCTGGGTGACGTCCACGAGCAGACCCCGCTCGGCGGCGTCTACCTGCAGTCCCTGCTGCGCGAGCAGCTGTTCCTCGCGCTGCGGATGCTGCTGCTCGTGGCGGTCACCGTCGGCGGGATCCCGCTCCTGTTCCGGCTGGTGCCCGACCTCGGCGACCTGCACCCGTTCGGGCTCCCGCTGGCCTGGGTGCTGCTCGGCGGTGCGGTCTACCCGTTCCTGCTCTTCCTCGGCTGGCGCTACGTCCGGCTCGTCGAGCGCAACGAGCGCGACTTCGCCGACCTCCTGGTCGACGTCCCGGACCGGGAGCCCGACGCATGAGCACCGACTCCGTGCCCGGTGTGATCGCGGTCCTCCTGGTCACCGCGGTCACGCTCGGCATCGGCACCTGGGGGCTGCGGTTCTCCCGCACCACGAGCGACTTCTTCGTCGCGTCCCGCACCGTCAACCCGCGGCTCAACGCGTCCGCCATCGGCGGGGAGTACCTCTCCGCCGCCTCGTTCCTCGGCGTCGCCGGCCTGCTGCTCGTGGGCGGCGCGGAGATGCTCTGGTATCCCGTCGGCTGGACCGCCGGCTACCTCGTCCTGCTGGTCCTCGTCGCCGCCCCCCTGCGCCGGTCCGGCGCCTACACGCTCCCCGACTTCGCCGAGGCACGGCTCGGGTCCGCGGTGGCCCGGTCGGCGTGCTCGCTCCTCGTCGTCGGCGTCGGCTGGCTCTACCTGCTGCCTCAGTTCGAGGGCGCCGGCATCACGCTCGAGGCGACGATCGGCGCACCCGAGTGGGCGGGACCGGTCATCGTCGGCACCGTCGTGCTCGTCAACGTCGCGTCGGGAGGGATGCGGTCGATCACGTTCGTCCAGGCCTTCCAGTACTGGCTGAAGCTGACCGCGCTGCTCGTCCCCGCGATGGTGCTGCTCGCGGTCTGGTGGGACGACGGCCGGCCGGCCGGCACCGCGTCCGGCGGCTGGTCGGTCCCGGTCGCGGGCGACGGCTCGATCGGCCTCTACACGACGTACTCGCTGATCCTCGCCACGTTCCTCGGCACCATGGGGCTGCCGCACGTGGTCGTGCGGTTCTACACCAACCCCGACGGCCACGGCGCGCGCCGTACGACGCTCGTGGTGCTCGCCCTGCTCGGCCTCTTCTACCTCTGGCCGCCGGTGTACGCCGGGCTCGGCCGCATCTACGGCGAGGAGCTCGTGCGCGACAACCGGTCGGAGGTCGTGGTCCTCGAGCTGCCCCGACTGATGCTGTCGGGTGCCGGCGGAGAGATCCTGACCGGGCTGGTGACCGCCGGCGCGTTCGCGGCGTTCCTGTCGACCGCGTCGGGGCTGGCGATCGCCGTCTCCGGCGTGCTGACCCAGGACGTCACGCCGCGGCTGCTGCCCGCCAAGGGTGCGGGCGTCAGCGCATGGCGGCTGTCGGCCGTGGTCGCGGTCGTGATCCCGGTGGCGGTGTCGCTCGCGGTGCCGAACCTCGGCGTGGCGGTGTCGGTGGGTCTGGCCTTCGCGGTCGCCGCCTCGACGTTCTGCCCCCTGCTGGTGCTCGGCATCTGGTGGCACGGCCTGACCGACGCCGGCGCGATCGCCGGGCTCGGCGCGGGCGGCCTCGGCGCGGGAGGCGCCGCGGTGCTCACGCTCGCCGGGGTGCACCCCGACGGGTGGATCGGCGCGCTCCTCGCCCAGCCTGCGGCGTGGAGCATCCCGCTGGCGTTCGCGGTGATGGTGGTGGTCTCGCGGCTCACCGCGAGCAGGGCGCCCGCCCACGCCCGTCGCTTCCTCGTGCGGCTGCACACGCCGGAGGCGCTGGAGATGGAGCGGCGCTGAGCACGGAGGCGATCCGTGCCGGTCGCATCCGTACGCTCGAAGCATGACCACCGCCCCTCCCGGCACCGGCCTCCTCCGTGCGCAGTTCGCGACCGAGCTCGAGGAGCTGGCCGCGCCCTGGCAGGCGGAGGAGCCGCCGGCGCCGCGGCTGCTGGTCCTCAACGAGCCGCTGGCCGAGGAGCTCGGCCTCGACCCGGAGTGGTTGCGGACCGAGGCCGGCGTCGGGCTGCTGACGGGCAACCGGCTCCCGCCCGACGCGAAGCCGGTGGCGCAGGCCTACGCCGGCCACCAGTTCGGCGGGTTCGCCCGGCTCGGCGACGGCCGCGCGCTCCTCCTCGGCGAGCTGACCGGTCGGGACGGCAGGCTGCACGACCTCCACCTGAAGGGCTCGGGACGGACGCCGTTCGCCCGCGGCGGCGACGGCCGGGCCGCGGTGGGCCCGATGCTCCGCGAGTACGTCGTCAGCGAGGCCATGCACGCGCTGGGCATCCCGACGACCCGCTCGCTGGCCGTGGTCGCGACCGGCCGGCACGTCCAGCGCGAGACAGCCCTCCCCGGCGCGGTGCTGGCCCGGGTCGCCGGCAGCCACCTCCGGGTGGGGACGTTCCAGCTGGTGCGGGCGACCCGCGACGACGCCCTGCTGCGCCGGCTCGCCGACCACGCGATCGCGCGCCACCACCCGGCGGCGGCCGGCGATCCGGAGCCCTACGTCGCGCTCTACCGCTCGGTGGTCGCCGCGCAGGCCGACCTCGTCGCCCGCTGGATGCTGGTCGGCTTCGTCCACGGCGTCATGAACACCGACAACATGACGATCTCCGGCGAGACGATCGACTACGGGCCGTGCGCGTTCCTGGGCGCCTTCGACCCCGCCACCGTCTTCAGCTCGATCGACCACGGCGGCCGCTACTCCTACGGCAACCAGCCGCTGGCCGCCGAGTGGAACCTGGCCAGGTTCGGCGAGGCGCTGCTCCCCCTCCTGCACCCGGACCTTGAGCGCGCGGTCGCGATCGCGACCGAGGTGCTCGGCGAGTTCCGGCCGGCGTACGGCGCCGCGTGGTCGGCGGGCATGCGCGCCAAGCTCGGGCTGGCCCGGGCGGACGCGCCGGCCGCCGACGGCCTGGTCGACGAGCTGCTGCCGCTGCTCCAGGCCAGCCACGTCGACCACACCGCGTTCTGGCGGCGCCTGGGCTCCGCCGCGCGCGGCGAGTCCGAGCCGGTGCGCGGGATGTTCCTCGACCTCGCTGCGATCGACGACTGGCTCGCCCGCTGGCGCGCACATCACCCCGACGCCGACGCCATGGCCGCGGTGAACCCGCACTACGTCCCCGCCAACCACCTGGTCGAGGAGGCGCTGGCGGCCGCCGTCGCCGACGACCTGGCCCCGCTCGGGCGGCTCCTGGACGCGGTGACACGGCCCTTCACGCCGCGGCCCGGACTGGAGCGGTACGCCGAGCCGGCACCCGACGACTTCGGGCGCTACCAGACGTTCTGCGGCACCTGACCCTCCCCGATCGAGCGCTGCCCGGTAGGGAGGTGGCGCCGAAAAGGTGGGGACATCACCCAATGTCCCCGGCGGCGCCTTAGGGCGAGTCTTCCGGCACCAGGTCCCATCGGGGGACCGTTGCTCCCAGGAGGAAGACCATGTTCATCAACACCGCCACGCTGATCCGCAGCACCTTCGTCGCCGTCACCACGACGGCGCTCGTCGCCGCTGCCACCACCGCTGCGCACGCCGAGGAGTTCCACGGCGGGTCCGGCGTCGACCGCTTCGAGGGCGGATCCGAGGACGACTGGGTCTACGGCTATGGCAGCGGCGACGCATTCGGC
Organism: Nocardioides thalensis; assembly: GCF_013410655.1. Classification (NCBI taxonomy): domain Bacteria; kingdom Bacillati; phylum Actinomycetota; class Actinomycetes; order Propionibacteriales; family Nocardioidaceae; genus Nocardioides; species Nocardioides thalensis. The sequence continues at coordinate 62,260 of NZ_JACCFP010000001.1, read as the reverse complement.
GGCAACGACGGCTGGGACCACCTGTTCGGGCACGTCGGCAACGACACGCTGTGGGGCGACGCCGGCAACGACGACCTCTACGGAGGGGCGGGTCGCGACAACCTCCAGCCGGGCTACGGCAACGACATCGTGCTCGGCGCCCGCGGCGCGGACGATGTCTACATCTTCGCCGACGGTGAGCCCGACCTGATCAAGTGCGGCCGCGGCACCGACACCGTTCACTACTCGGACCTCGACGACAACGACGTGTTCCGCAGCTGCGAGGAATGGGACCTGCTCTGAGTCCTCGAGCGGCTCCGGTCGGCACGCGGCAACGCACCGGAGCCCCCGCCGATCGGCGAGGGCTCCGGTGCGAGCGTGCGCTCAGTACGACGTCTGCGACTGGACGTTCAACTCGTCCATGCGCACCTTCAGGGCGGGGGCGACGCGCGGGTCGTTGACCTTGAACACGTCGAAGCCCTTCTGGATGTCGCTGGAGTAGATGTGGCCGTTGTACCAATACGCCGACCACGAGCCACCCACGATCAGCCGCTCGGTCGAGAGCGGACCGCGGTCGAAGTAGGCGATCTCCTTCGGGTTGGCGGAGTCGGTGAAGTCCCACACCGAGATGCCGCCCTGGTACCACGCCTGCACCATGATGTCGCGGCCCTTGACCGGGATCAGCGAGCCGTTGTGGGCGACGCAGTTCTCGGTGTTGGCCTGGGTCCGCGGGATCTTGAAGTAGGAGCGGAACTCCAGCTGCCCGTCGACGATGTCGTAGATGGCGTCGGCGCCCTTGGTCTGACCGATCGTCGGGTTGCAGGTCGGGCCACTGCCGCCGCCGAGCTCGTCGGTGAAGACGACCTTGGTGGCGGCGTTGTTGAACGTGGCCGAGTGCCAGAACGCGAAGTTCTCGGTGTCGCGGACCCACTCGGTGACCGCGGGGTTCTCGCGGTCGGAGATGTCGATCAGCACGCCGTCACCCATGCACGCACCCGCCATGACGTCCTTGGCCGCGTAGGCCGTCAGGTCGTGGCAGCCCACGGTCTCGCGGGAGTAGTTGCCCGCCGGGTTGCCGCCGGCGATGTCGCCCTCGGCAGGGAACAGCACCGGCTCGTTGACGACCGCCGCCTCCTCCGGCGACGACAGAGGCACCTTCACCACGCTGATCAGGTCGTGGGGCGGCTGGCAGTCGGGGTGCTTCGGGTTCGGCGCGTACGACGACACGTACGCGTAGACGGCGCGGCCGTCCTTCGACGGGGCCAGCGTGTGCGTGTGCGACCCACACTTGGTCTCGACCGCGGAGACGTACTCCGGGGCGGTCGGGTCGCTGATGTCGAAGACCCGGATGCCCTCCCACGACTCCTTGATCTCCGCGGACTGCGGCACGTTGTCGCACGTCTCGTTGCTGCGGCTGGAGTCGACGCTGAGCACCAGCAGGTCGCCGTACACCGAGATGTCGTTCTGCGAGCCGGGGCAGAGCACCTGGGTGACCATCCGCGGCTTGTGCGGCTTGGTGATGTCGAAGACCGCGAGTCCGTTGTAGTTGCCCTGGAACGCGTAGTCGCCCTGGAACGCGAGGTCGGAGTTGAACGCCGCCTCGGGCGCGAACGGTCCCGACTTGGGGATGTTCGCGATCAGCTCGATGTTGGGGCTCTTCTCGATCTCGCCCGGCGCCAGCGTCGCCGCGCTGTCGTCGAGGGCCGCGAAGTCCTGGCCGGGCAGGCACGCGTCTGCGAAGTTGTCACCGGCTCGCTCGGCCGCGCGCTTCTGCAGGCCGGGCGGACACGCTGACGCGTTCTGGTCGCTCTTGTCGCCGTGGTCGTCGTCGTGCGCGACGGCGGGCAGCGTTGCTGAGAGTCCGAGGGCCAGCACACCCAGCGTGGTGACGCCGAGGCTGCGCAGGCGCAGCGGGACAGGGATCGCCATGTTCACTCCCGAGAAAGGTTGGATGGAGAAAACCGCTTGATGACTCTCGCCTAAGGTGGAGTTTCCGCACAACCCCCTTTCGAGGAGCTTCTCGGTGTCTCGTTCCCGCTCGTCGTCCCCTGCCCTCCTCGCCCTCGCGTCCACGGTCTGCGCCCTGTCGCTGGTGCTCGGCGGATGCACGGACCCCGAGGCAGAGCGCGACGAGCCCCAGGCGGACAGCTCGTCCCCGAAGGTCATCCAGCCCGGGGCGCCCGGCGAGGATGCCTCCACGGTCGGGGCCGACGAGACCGTCGATCAGGGCGGTGCCGCCCACGACGACGTGGCCTTCATGCAGATGATGATCCCCCACCACGCGCAGGCGCTCGCCATGTCGAAGCTCGCGCCCAGCAGGGCATCCTCGCCGGAGGTGAAGGCCATGGCCCGCCGGATCCTCGCCGCGCAGCGCCCGGAGATCATCACCATGGCCGCGTGGCTCACCGACCGCGGCGTCGCCGTACCGAAGGCCACCGACGACCCGGCCGACTACGACCACGGCGAGCACGGTCACGACACCATGCACGGCATGCTGACCGCTGCGCAGATGCGCGAACTGCGCGCAGCGAGCGGTCGCGAGTTCGACCGCCTGTTCCTGACCGGGATGATCCAGCACCACGAGGGCGCGATCGCCATGGCCGACGCCGTCGCGACCGGCGGCACCGACGTCCAGGTCACCGAGATCGCCAACGACATCGTCATCGGTCAGGGCGCCGAGATCGGCCGGATGCGGGAGCTGCTTCGGGGGCTCTGACCAGCGGTCAGGGCGCGACCGCCAGGCGGTAGCCGCGCTTGACGACCGTCTGCACGCACCGGGTGCCGATCGCGGCGCGCAGCCGGGCGACGGCCATCTCGACGGCGTGCTCGGAGCCGGCCGTGCCCGACGGCAGGGCGGCGAGCAGGTCCCGGCGCGAGACCACGTTGCCGGGGTTGACGAGCAGCGCCTGCAGCACCGCGTACGGCGCCGGCGACAGCTTGATCTCGGCGCCGTCGAGCAGCACCTCGTCGCCGTGCAGCAGCAGGGTGTGGCCGGCGACCTCGAGCGAGGTGCCGGTCGCCCGCGACGGGAGCTCGACCTCGAGCTGCTTGACCATCGCGGCCAGGCGCGACCGCTCCGGGTAGACCGACGGGACGCCCCACATCTCGAACGCGGCGGCCGTGACGGGCCCGACGCACGACGCGACCACGTCGGCCTGGAAGGCGGTGATCAGCTCGTCGCGGCGACCGACCGAGGCGGCCGCCTCCATCAACGCCCCGACCGCGGGCGCCGCGGTGAACGTCACCGCGTGCACACGCCGCTCGGCGACCTGCTCCACCAGGTCGAACATCGGCTCGACGTCCTCGGCCGTCACGACGCGGTAGACCGTGACCGTGGTGACCTCGGCGCCGAGGCGGCGCAGCGCGTGCGCCGCCATCGACAGCGACTGGCCGTGCTCCTGGACCACGATCCGCTGGCCGGTGAGGTCGCGGCCGCGGAGGTGGCCGAGCACGTCCTCGAACTCCTCGGACTCGGGGGTCCAGAGCTCGCGGAGGCCGAAGCGGCGCAACGCACCGACGCTCTTCGGCCCTCGCGCCAGGATCTCGGCGCTGCCGAGCACGGCGAGCAGGTCGTCGAGGAGTCCCCACCGCTCGGCGGCCTGGAACCACGACTTCATGCCGATGCCGGTGGTGGCGAGGAAGATGTCGACGTCCTGGCGGAGCACCGCCTCGGTGGCGGCCCTCAGCTGCTCCTCGTCGATCTGGTTGGGGTCGACGGACAGCGCGGGGGCGTGGACCACCTCGGCGCCGCGTCGCTCCAGGAGCGCGATCTGCTCCTCCGCGCGACGCGCGGCGGTCACCCCGATCCTGAAGCCGGACAGGGGGAGGTCGCTCACGGCTCGATTGTCTCGCGCTTCGGGCCCACTTCGACAACTCCGTCGTCGACCCGCACCTCGTAGGTGGGCACGATCACGGCCGGGTCGTCGAGACAGGCGCCGGTGCGGAGGTCGAACGGCTGCTTGAGCAGCGGGCTCGCGACGAACGGCACCTCCTCCTCGCCGACCGTCTTCGTGCCGACGATCCCGCGGGAGAGCACGGAGGCCCGCCCGAACGGGTCGTAGTTGGACAACGCGAAGACGCGGTCGTCGTACGTCCGGAAGACCGCGACGGCCTCGCCGCGGACGAGCGCGGTGACGCCGCCCTCCCGGTCGATCTGGTCCAGCCGGCAGACGGTCTCGTACGCCGTGCCGGCGCTCACGTCGTTCATGTCGGTCGTCGTGCTCATGCCGGGCCTCCCACCGGAATCGTCGCACCGAGCGACACGGGGCCGTCGGTGAGGTCTGCCTGGATCTGGCCGCGCTCCTCGCGGAAGGAGATGTTGGGGTCGGGCGTGCCGGGTGCGTTGACGAAGGACACGAACCGCGCCATCTTCTCCGGGTCCTCGATGGTGGCCTTCCACTCGTCGAAGTAGGAGTCGACGTGCTGCGCCATCGCCGCCTCGAGCTCGGCACCCAGGCCCAGCGCGTCGTCGACGACGACCTCGCGGATCCGGTCGAGCCCGCCGATCGCGTCCATCCAGTACGACGTCCGCTGCAGCCTGTCGGCGGTGCGGATGTAGTACATGAGGAACCGGTCGAGGTAGCGGATCAGCTCGTCCTTGGTGAGGTCGCCGGCGAGCAGCTGCGCGTGCGCCGGGATGGCGCCGCCGTTGCCGCAGACGTAGAGGTTCCAGCCCTTCTCCGTGGCGATGATCCCGAAGTCCTTGCTGCGGGCCTCGGCGCACTCGCGGGCGCAGCCGCTGACGCCGCCCTTGAGCTTGTGCGGGGAGCGCAGGCCGCGGTAGCGCAGCTCCAGCTCGATCGCCATGCCCACCGAGTCCTGCACGCCGTAGCGGCACCAGGTCGAGCCGACGCAGGACTTCACGGTGCGCAGGGACTTTCCGTAGGCGTGGCCGGACTCCATGCCGGCGTCGACGAGCCGCTTCCAGATCGCCGGCAGGTCCTCCATCCGGGCACCGAAGAGGTCGATCCGCTGGCCTCCGGTGATCTTGGTGTAGAGCCCGAAGTCGCGGGCCACCTCCCCGATCACGATCAGCTTGTCGGGCGTGATCTCGCCGCCCGGGATGCGCGGCACCACCGAGTAGGTGCCGTTCTTCTGGAGGTTGGCGAGGTAGGCGTCGTTGGTGTCCTGGAGCACCTTGTTGGAGCCGTCGAGCACGTGGTGGTTGAGCAGGCTCGCCAGGATCGAGGCGACCGTCGGCTTGCAGATGTCGCAGCCCCGGCCGCGGCCGTGGCCGGCGACCACGTCGTCGAACCGGTTGTAGCCGTGCACGGCGATGACCTCGAACAGCTCCTGCCGGGTCATCGGGAAGTGCTCGCAGAGCGACCTGTCGACGGTCTTGCCGGTCGCGGCGAAGTAGTCCTCGACGATCTTCTTGACGACCGGCTTGCAGGACCCGCAGGTCGCGCCGGCGCGGGTGTGCTTGGTGACGCAGACGGCGTCGGTGCACGGGCTGCCGTCGTTGAGCTCGGACCCGTCGGCGACGGCGTCCTTGATCTGCGCCTTCGTGACGTCGTTGCAGGAGCACACCTGCATCTCGTCGGGCATGTCGAGCTCCAGCCCGCCGCGCGAGGCGGGGAGGATCAGCTCCTCCGGGTTGTCGGGGAGCTCCATGCCCGAGCTCACCATCGGTCGCAGGATGCCGTAGGCCTCGGCGTCGCCGACCAGCACGCCGCCGAGCAGCCGCTTGCCGTCCTCGCTGATGACGAGCTTCTTGTAGACGCCGGAGACGGCGTCCTGGTAGGTCAGCTCGAGCGCGCCCTCGGTCTCGCCGTGGGCGTCGCCGAACGAGGCGACGTCGACGCCGAGGAGCTTGAGCTTGGTGGACATGTCGGCGCCGGTGAACTCGCCGTCGCCCGCCAGGAGCCGGTCGACGACGACCTCGGCCATGTCGTAGCCGGGCGCCACCAGGCCGTACATCCGGCCCTGCACCGCGGCGCACTCGCCGATCGCCCAGATGTGCTCGTCGGAGGTCCGGAGGGTCCCGTCGACCAGCACGCCACCGCGCTCGGCGACGTCGAGCCCGGCGGCCCGGGCCAGGGCGTCGCGGGGCCGGATGCCCGCCGAGAACACGACGATGTCGACGTCGAGCGGGTTGCGGTCCTTGAGCGCCAGCTTGTCGACCCGACCCTTCTTGTCACCCAGGAGTGACTGGGTCATCGCACCGGTGTGCACGGTGAGGCCGAGCTTGTTGATGTGCTGGTTGAGCGTCTTGCCGCCCAGGTCGTCGATCTGCACGGCCATGAGGCGCGGGGCGAGCTCGACGACGTGGGTCTCGACGCCCAGCTGGTGCAGCGCGTTGGCCGCCTCCAGCCCGAGCAGGCCGCCGCCGATCACGGCGCCGACCTTCGCCTTCTTCGAGGCATCGCGGATCGCCTCGAGGTCCTCGATCGTCCGGTAGACGAACACGTTGCCGAGGTCGGCGCCGGGCACGGGCGGCACGAACGGCGCCGCGCCGGTGGCGAGCACCAGCTCGTCGTAGTGCAGGTCCTCGCCCGTCGCCAGCGTCACGATCCGGTGCCGCGGCGAGATCGCGACGACCTCGGTGCCCAGCCGCAGCGTGACCCGCGGGTCGTCGTACCTCCCCGAGGGCAGGAAGCTGAGCGCGTCGGCGCCCGCCTCGAAGAACGAGGTCAGCGCCACGCGGTCGTACGCCGGCCGCGGCTCCTCACCGATGACGGTGATGTCGTAGGTCTCGGTGAGGCCGCGCGAGATCGCGGACTCCACGAACTGGTGGCCGACCATGCCGTGGCCGACGACGACGAGCTGCTTGCGGAGGTGCGGTGCCATCACTTGATCCCTTCCAGGGCGGACCGTTCGGCCAGGAGCTGGCGGACGGTCGAGGCGCAGCCACCGCATCCGGTGGTCGCGCGTGTCGTCTCGCGGGCCTGCTCGTAGGAGGAGTAGGCCCTGATCGCGCCGGCGGTGACACCGGCGCAGTTGCAGACCTCCGCGTCGTCGGGGAGCTGCACGGGCTGGGCGGATCGCTCGACCAGGAGCAGGTCGCCGGGCTCGGTCGGGCCGAGCACCGTCTGCCGGTCGTAGTGCTGGGTGACCAGGCCGATCCGGTGGAGGTCGCCGACGAACGCGCCGGCGACGATGCGGCCGTCGCGGACGACCAGCTTGCGGTGGGAGCCGCGCACGGGGTTGGACATCTCGACGACGTCGCCGCCGTCGAGCGTCTCCCGCTCGGGGTCGCCGAGCACGGCGACGTCGAGCCCCGTGGCGCGGAGCCGCGCGACGATGCGGCTGCCGTCGTACTTCATGGGCTCGTCGCTGAGGACGCCCGCCAGCACGGACGCCTGCTCCCAGGCCGGCGGCACGAAGCCGGTGACCCGGCCCTCGTGCTCGGCGCAGTCGCCGATCGCGAACACGCGCTCGTCGGTCACGCTCGCGAGCCGGTCGTCGACGACGACCCCGCGCCGGACCTCGAGCCCGGCCTGCCGGGCGAGCGCGGTCGACGGGCGGCCGCCGGCGGTGAGGACCACCAGGTCGGTGTCGAGCGTGAACCCGTTGTCGAGCCTCAGGTTCACGCGTCCGCCGGCGTCCTCGAGACGGACAGCCCTGGCGCCGGTGTAGACCGCGACGCCGAGCTTCTTCAGGTCGCGGGCGAGGATCCTGCCGGCCGCCCGGCCGAGCTGCTGGTGCAGCAGGTGGTCGGCGCCCTCGACGATCTCGGTGTCGAGGCCGCGGGCACCGAGCGCCCGCGCCACCTGGAGCCCGAGCAGGCCGCCGCCCACGACGACCGCGCGGCGGGGTCGCGACACACCGGCCGCTCGCTCCTCACCGCCGGCACTCGACCACCGAGAGGGATCGATGGCGTCCAGCAGTCGCTCGCAGTCAGCAAGGCTGCGGAACGCGTGCACGGCCTCGTGCAGCGAGCCGTCCATCCGCACCAGGCCGCGGATCGGCGGCAGGGTGGGGATGCTGCCGGTCGCGAGCACGAGCGCGTCGTACTCGACCAGCGTGCCGTCGACGAGCATCACGTCGGAGTGGTCGCGGTCGATCTGGAGGACGCGGCTGCCGAGCCGCAGGTCGATGCCGTGCTCGGCGTACCACTCCTCGCCACGCAGGGTGATCGCCTCGGGCCGGTGGGTGCCCTCGAGCACGGCGGACAGCAGGATCCGGTTGTACGGCGCCGCGGCCTCGTCGCCGAGGACGGTGATGTGGTGCGTCTCGTGGGCACCGCGGGCCACCAGCTCCTCGACGAGCCGGGTGGTGGCCATGCCGGAGCCGACGATCACGATCCGCTTGCGGCTCACGTCGTCACCTCCGCGGCGCACACCTTGAACTCCGGCATCCGGCTGGACGGGTCGAGCGCGTCGTTGGTGAGGCGGTTGGCGCCGACCCAGTGGAACGGCACGAAAACCGTGTCGGGGCGGATCGTGGTGACCACGCGGGCGGGCGCCTTCAGCTCGCCGCGGCGGGTGCGCACGACGACCGGGTCGCCGTCGTGGGCGCCGACCCGCGCGGCGAGCATCGGGTGCAGCTCCACGAAGGCGCCGGTGTCCGGGAGGTCCTTGATGCGGCGGGTCTGCGCGCCGGACTGGTACTGCGCGAGCACCCGGCCGGTCGTGAGGTGCAGCGGGTAGGCGTCGTCGGGCTGCTCGGCGGCGCCGGCGAACTGCTGGACAAGGAAGCGCGCGAGCCCGTCGGGCGTGGGGAAGGAGTCCGCGAACATCCGCGGCGTGCCGGGGTGCCCCGGGGTGGGGCACGGCCAGAAGACGCCCTTCTCGTCGCGGATCCGGTCGTAGGTGATGCCCGCGTAGTCGGCCTTGCCGCCGGCCGACGCCCGGCCGAGCTCGGCGAAGATCTCCTCCGGCTCGGTCGAGAACGGCACCGGCGACCCGAGCCGCTCGGCGAGGCCGGCGATCACGTCGAGGTCGCTGCGGACGCCGTCGGGGGCGGCCACGGCCTGCTCCCGGAGGATGACCCGGCCCTCGAGGTTGGTCATGGTGCCGCGCTCCTCGGCCCACTGCGTCACGGGCAGCACGACGTCGGCCAGCGCGGCGGTCTCGGACATCACGATGTCGCACACGACGAGCAGGTCGAGCGCCTCGAGGCGCTCGGTCACGTGGCTCGCGCGCGGCGCGGACACGACGATGTTGGAGCCGAGCACGAGCAGCGCCTTCGGCCCTGTCGGGGTGCCGAGCGCGTCGAGCAGCTCGTACGCCGACCGCCCCTTGCCGGGCAGCGAGGCCGCGTCGACGCCCCAGACGCGGGCGACGTGGTCGCGGGCCGCGGGGTCGTCGATCATCCGATAACCCGGCAGCTGGTCGGCCTTCTGGCCGTGCTCGCGGCCGCCCTGCCCGTTGCCCTGGCCGGTGAGGCAGCCGTAGCCGGAGAACGGCCTGCCCGGCAGCCCGAGCGCGAGCGCGACGTTGATCCACGACAGCACGGTGGCGGTGCCCTGCGCGTGCTGCTCGGCCCCGCGCGCGGTCAGGACCATCGCCCGGTCGGCCTCGACGAGGAGGTCGACGAGGTGCCGCAGCTCGGCGGTGCTCACGCCGGTGACCCGCTCCACGCGCTCGGGCCACCACGCGGCGACGCTGCGCCGTACGTCCTCCCAGCCGGTGGTGCGCGCGGCGACGTAGTCGTCGTCGATCGCGCCCTGGGCATCGAGGAGGTGCAGCACGCCGAGGGCGAGCGCGAGGTCGGTGCCCGGGACGGGCTGGAGGAAGAGGTCGGCGCGCTCCGCGGTCGAGGTGAGCCGCGGGTCGATCACGACGAGCCGGCCGCCGCGCTCGCGCAGCCGGTCGAGGTGGCGCGCCGCGGGCGGCATGGTCTCGGCCAGGTTGGAGCCGACCAGCACGACGAGGTCGGACTGCTCGACGTCGGCGAGCGGGAACGGCAGGCCGCGGTCGACCCCGAACGCCTGGTTGCCGGCGCTCGCCGCGGACGACATGCACCAGCGCCCGTTGTAGTCGATCTGGGAGGTGCCGAGCGCGACCCGGGCGAACTTGCCGAGCTGGTAGGCCTTCTCGTTCGTCAGCCCGCCGCCGCCGAAGACGCCGATCGCGTCCTTGCCGTGCGCGTCCTGGAGCCCCCGGATCCGCGCCGCGACGAGGTCGAGCGCCTCGTCCCACCCGGCAGCCCGCAGCTCGCCGGTCCCGCGGTCCTTGACCATCGGCGTGGTCAGCCGCTCCCGGCTGCCCCGCAGCCCGGCGGCCGTCCAGCCCTTGCGGCAGAGGCCGCCCTCGTTGACCGGGAACTCGTCCCACGGCAGCACCTCGAGCGCGCCGCGCCCCTTCTGCTGGAGGCGCATGCCGCACTGCAGGCTGCAGTAGGGACAGTGCGTCTCGGTCATGGCACCTATTCCATGTCGCGGGCGTTTCGCCCCTGCTTCGTCGTTGTCAACGAGGACGTCAACTTGTCCTCACAACCTCACGTCGCCGCCGACCGGCACGGTCGGCGCGCCGAACCGGCACGGTTGGTTGCCCGAACCGGCAGGGTTGGCGCGCCGAACCGGCAGGCTCAGACGCCGACGTACCCGCTGTCGGTCCTGCGCTTCTTCAGGTAGACGGCGAACGTCACCGCTGCGCACACGACGTAGAAGGCGGTGAAGATCCAGAACGCGGCCTTGGTCGCGGCCAGCGGCTCGGTCACCCACGGGCTGTTGAACGAGATCGGGATCAGGAACCCGCCGATCGCGCCGACCGCGCCGATGATGCCGACCGCGGCGGAGGAGAGCTTCGTGCCCTCGTGCAGCGCCAGCTCCCGCTCCGGCGAGCCCTCGGCGGTGTCGCGCATCGCGTCCTTGCGGAAGATTGCCGGGATCATCTTGTACGTCGAGCCGTTGCCGATGCCGGTGCAGAAGAACACGAAGACGAAGATCCCGAGGAACTGCGCGAACTTGTCGCCGTTCGCCTCGACGGCGGCGGCCGACGTCGCCGGCACGAGCTGGCCCAGCGTGAGCACGATGCCGAGCGTCCCCGTCATCAGGCCACAGAACGCCACCACGGTGACCCGCGCACCGCCGTACTTGTCAGCGAGATAGCCACCGAGCGGGCGCGACAGGGAGCCGACGAGGGCGCCGAGGAAGGCGTAGAACGCGAAGTTGATGCCGGTGCCGACGACGTCGGGCGAGGGCTGGTGCCAGAAGTTGAGCTTGATCAGCAGGGGCATCGCGGCGGAGTAGCCGATGAACGAGCCGAACGTGCCGATGTAGAGGAACGCCATGACCCACGTGTGGCGGTGCTTCACGACGGCGAGCTGCGACTTGGTGTCGGTCTTCGCGCCCTCGAGGTTGTCCATGAAGAAGAACGCGGCAACCACCGCGGCGACCGCCAGACCGGCGTACACCCAGGCGGCGCGCTCGAGGTGGATGCCGCCCTCGCTGGCCTTGACCAGGCCGAAGATGCCGGCGCCACCGACGATCACGGGCAGCGCGAACTGGATGATCGACACGCCGAGGTTGCCGCCGGCGGCGTTGAGACCGAGCGCGGCGCCCTTGAGGCGGGCAGGGTAGAAGAAGTTGATGTTGGCCATCGAGCTGGCGAAGTTGCCGCCACCGAAGCCGGCGGTCGCCGCGATCAGGCAGAAGGCCCAGTACGGCGTACCCGGGTTGGTCACCGCCCAGGCGAACCCGAGTGTCGGGATCAGCAGCAGGCCGGCGCTGATCATGGTCCAGTTGCGACCGCCGAACTTGCCGACCGCCAGCGTGTAGGGGATCCGGATCAGCGCGCCGACCAGGTTGGGGATCGCGACCAGGAAGAACAGCTGCTGCGGAGTGAACGAGAAGCCCTGCGCGACCAGGAACGCCGACGACACCGACCAGATCAGCCACACGGAGAAGCCGAGGTGCTCGGCGAAGATGGACCAGACGAGGTTGCGCTTGGCGACCTTCGCGCCGCCCTCGGTCCAAAACTGCTCGTCCTCGGGTCGCCAGTCCGAGATCCAGCGGCCGGCCTTGCGCTTCTCGGCGACGGCGACGTCGCTCGGGGGCGCGACGACGCTGTCGCTGCTCGGGTTGGTGACGGTCATGACGACTCCTCGTGGCACGGATCGGTTCTGGTAGCTCCGATCGTGTGCGGCGCACGTTTCGTCGTGTTACGGCCGTGAGTCGCCCTTGCGTCAACTTGTCCTCACGCGCTCACGATCCTCACCGGCTCACTGCCCGGCTGTCTGCCCGGCTGACTGGTCGGCTCACTGCGGGTCGTCGCCGAGGGGCGTGATCACCCAGTCGACGTCGAGGTCCTCGTTGGGACCGTCGACCTCCCAGCTGCCGATGATCGTGCGCTGGGTCGGGTCGAGCGGGATCGGGTCGGGGCCACCGTTGGTCGCGGCCCACTCCTGGAACGTCTCGATCTCCTGGTGCGACCCGCCGGCGCAGGTCGCTGACCGCAGGCCCTCACCGCCGACGACGACGTCGAGCCAGTACTGCTCGCGAGCGGGGACGACCATGCCGAGGTCGGCCGAGAACCCGCTGTCCAGGGTGCCCTCGTGGGTGTAGGTGCAGGAGGCGTAATGACCGCTCACCTCGAACGTGCCGTGGCCGGACTCGTACTGCCAGAGCGCCGAGGTGTCCGGGTTGCCGACCCGGACGAGGATCATCGTGGCCTCCCAGTGAGCGCTCATGGCGGAGTCGTCGTGCACCCGCGTCCGGGTGCCTTCGAGGTGCAGCTGGTAGCGCTGCGGGAGCAGGGAGCCCCGGCAGGAGACCTTCACCTCGGCCTCGCAGGTATCGGGGTCCTCGGGAGTGTTGGCGGTCGTGCCCGGCGAACCGCCGTCGCAGCGGTCCCGACCCGCGCCGCCGACGCAGCCGTCCGCACCGTCACCGCCCTCGAGATCGAGGTCGTCGCCACCCTCGCCGAAGAGGTTGTCGTCGCCGGAACCACCGTCGATGTGGTCTTCGAAGTCCGACCCCAAGATCCAGTCGTTGCCGGCGTTGCCCTCGAGCAAGGTGCCCTCGAACCGTGTCTCGAGATGATCGTCGCCCGATCCGCCGGACAGTCCCTGCCCCGCGTCGCCGGCGACGAGGGTGTCGTCGCCCGCCTCTCCGTGGGCGAAGCCGCCGGCTCCGCCGCCGGGACGAAGCGTGTCGTTTCCGTCTCCGCCGCGGATCAGGTCGCTGCCGGGGCCGCCGTCCACCTCGTCGTCACCGGGTCCACCGTCGACGTCGAGGTCGTTGTCCCCTCCGGCCTCGACGTGGTCGTCACCTGCGCCGGCCCGGATATTGTCACTGTGGTCGCCGCCGATGATCGTGTCGTCGCCGCCACCACCGACCAAGAGGCTGCCGTCCCTCGTCGTGGACAGGACGTCGGGCCCGGGACCGCCTTCGAGCACGGCGTGATCGCCGCGCCCCACGACGACGTCGGCGCCGCCCTCCCCGTCGTAGTAGCCCCCGTCGTCGTTGCCGGCGATGATCCGGTCGTTGCCGGCGCCGCCGCAGACGTGGTCGGTGCCACCGTGGCCGAGGACCTTGTCCTTGCCGCCACGCGCGAGGATCACGTCGTCGCCGTCGGTGCCGCGGATCGTCTCGGACCGATCGGTGCCGACGATCGTCACGGTCTTGCCCCCGCACTTCGGCGCGGGGCGGGCGTCGGCAGCGACGTGGAGGCCCGCCGGAGCGAGGAGTGCGAGCGCGGCGACGATGGCTGCCGCGAGTCGGGCGGGGCGGAGCGCGGTGAGAGGGGTTGCGGTCATGTGCCGATACTCGGCGCGGCCGCTGGTGCTGCGCTTGTCGCTCGCTGGTGCTGCCGGCGGGTGGGGCGCCGCCGGTGGTTGAGGTGCCGCCGGTGGTTGAGGTGCGACGAGCGCAGCGAGGAGCCTCGAAACCTCCGGCGGTCGGCTGTGAGGTCTCCTGTGGTTGCGGTTCAAGCGGCTGGGCACGAGCGAGGTGGTCGGTTCGTCGCGGTCGCTTGTCGGGCGTCATGCAGCCGGAGAAATTCCCTCACTTCGGTGGCTATCACTCTTGTCTCTCGAACATTTGTTCGATAGGATGAGCGCATGACCGCCACCACCGCGCTCGACACGGCCGCAACCGCGGTCCAGGCGTGCGCGGACCTCGCCGGCGGGCAGTGGGACCAGGTCGAGGACTCCCTGCTTCCTGAGGCCGCGGTGGCGATCGCGAAGATCCGCGCGTACGCCGACGCGGCCCTGGTCGAGGTCGCCGAGCAGCTGGAAGCCACCGGCGCCGCCGACAAGCTGGGCTGGGCCACGACCAAGGACTTCCTCACCCATCTCCTGGGCGGCCACAAAGGCGCCGGCGCGACCTACCTGCGCGTGGCCAAGCAGACCGCCGACCTCCCCCACGTGCGGGAGGCGATGACCAACGGGGAGGTGTCCCTGGCCCAAGCCAGCGTGATCGGGTCCAACGTGGCGAAACTCCCCCACGTCGACGACCTCCGGCAGGCCGCCGCCGGCAAGCTGCTCGAGCTGGCCGTCGGTGAGCAGCGTGATGCCACCGACCTCGACCACGACATCACCGACGTGATCCACGACCTCGACCCCGACGGCACCCTCCTGGCGTGGGACACCGAGAAGGACAAGGCCGAACGCTCCGCCCACCGCGCCCGGTTCCTCACCTTCACCAAGGACAAGCTCGGCGGCTACAAGATCAAGGGCTACGGCACCGCCGAGGACACCGAGCTCGTCAAAACCGCCCTCATGCCGCTGGCCGCGCCGATCACCACCGAGCCCGGCGCCTGCGGCGGCGAACCCGACGCCAAGAAATGGCGCGACCCCGTCACCGGGCAGGCCATCACCCACGGGTGTCCCGACCCCGACTGCCGCCACGACGGGAAGGATCCCCGCGAGTCCGGCGCCCGCCTCTTCGACGCCCTCGTCGAAGCAGCCCGCCGCCTCCAAGCCACCGACTCACTACCCCACGCCCACGGCACTTCTGCCCGGATCACCATCACCACATCTCTCGACGCGTTGACCACCCGCCTCACCGAGACCGGGCACCTCGACAAGCACATCGACACCGACGGGCTCCTGCCCTCCGGCGACCGGCTCTCCGCAGCCGCGGTACGACGCCTGGCCTGCGACGCCGAGATCATCCCCACCATCCTCGGCACCCCCGGGCAGATCCTCGACATCGGCCGCACCACCCGCACCGTCCCCACCGCCATCTGGAACGCCCTCGTCCTCCGCGACCGACACTGCGCCTTCCCCGGCTGCAACCGCCTCCCCATCGCCTGCGACGCCCACCACATCCACCACTGGGCCGACGGCGGCACCACCGCCCTGCACAACCTCATCCTGTTGTGCCGCAAACACCACACCGCCATCCACCACACCCCCTGGACCGTCGCCATCGACGACGACACCGGAAAACCCGTGTGGACACCCCCACCACCCATCGACACCAGCAACCGATGGTCCTTCACCCCCGCCCGAGCCAAACCTCCCGGCCGCGCCGCGTGAGTTGATTGGATTCCCGGTCGGGCGCTGAGGCCCGCATCGCGCTCGTCGACTGGCTTGGGCCGGCGGCGGCCTAGGATTCGTTACGTGGACCACCCCGTGGGCCTGGCACGCGGAGCGTTGGAGCTCCGCCCGTACAGCGCGGAGTGGCCTCGCTCGTTCGAGCGTGAGCGATCCAAGCTCCTAGCGAATGTGCCGGGCATTCTTGAGGTCGAGCACATCGGAAGCACATCGGTCCCAGGTCTCGACGCTAAACCGATCATCGACATGCAGGCGTCGCTGCCGTCGTTCGATGGTTGGTCGGCCGTGGTTCCCCTACTCGTCGAGCATGGGTACACCTACATGGCCGAGCGCGTGTACGACCGCAGGGTCTTCCTCCCGAAAGGGCCTGAAAAGCTGCGAACCCATTACTTGTCATTGATCGAAGTCGACACGGCTGAGTCGCGACTCCGCCTGCGGTTCCGGGATGCACTCAGATCTGATGCAGCGCTTCGACGTGAATATCGGGACCTCAAATGGCGACTCCTGCGCGAACACGCCGGCGACCGGCCGGCGTACACCGCGGCCAAGGCGGCCTTCGTAGCACGAGTCCTCGGTACCAACCCATAGCGCGTGACTGCGCGACGCTTACTGTCGGCGCGTGAAGGAGAACAACCCAGCTCTCGCGCAGATGATCCACAACACCGATCTCGCGACGTGGCTCGTCCGCGTCGCCGGGAAGGTGCTCGGCATCCTCTTCATATGGCCCCTGATCGCCGCAGTGGTGGTGTTCGTGACCGAGGAGCCCGGCTTCATCGCTCTTGGGGCGTTCGCCAGCGCGCTGCACGTTCTCCTCGTCCTCAACGGCGCAGTCGCTCCGATGCCTTCGGAGTACACGGTGCGTGTCCTGGAGGACGACGACCAGGCCTGACCGCGCTCACTGCGGCACCGACGCCGCCTCCCGCTCGACGAGCCGTCGCACGGCCTCGATGCCGAGGAAGAAGAACTGCGCGGGCTTCTCGCTGACCGACGTCTTGAGCTCGACCAGCGGGCCGCGCTCCGCGCCGAGCCGGTCGAGCAGGGCGACCGAGGCCTGGTTGCGGGCGTCGGGCTCGAACACCAACCGCCGCATGCCGGGGATCCCGGCGGCGAAGGCCAGCCCGGCAGCGACCACCTCGGTGGTCCGGCCACGCCGGGCCGGACCGTCGTCCAGCAGGAGGTGGATGCCGACGTCGCCCGGGCGGCGGTCGTAGAAGCGGCCGATCTCGTCGACGAACGGGTCGTAGGTCTGGAGGATGCCGACGGCCTCGCCGTCCACTTCGAGCGCGTTGGCCGTGAGGTGGGGCTGCGCGTCGATCCAGGAGTAGATGCCGGCCACCTCCTCGACCGTGAGGCCGCGCATGCCCCAGAACCGCGCCCGCTCCGCCGTGGTCCAGGCGTGCAGGGCCGCGGCGTCGCCGTAGGGGTCCGTCGGCCGTACGACGACCGCGCCCCGCGTGAGCAGGTGCGGGTTGTGGACCCGCACCTGCCCGCCCATGGCCCAGGTCGCCTGCTGGTCGTGGTGGTGCGGCGATCCCGGGTCGCCGGACGCGCCGAGCGGGACGACCCAGAGGCTGTCGTTGGACGGGGAGAGGTCCCAGACGTAGCGGGCGACCGGGCCGTGCACCGCCACCCCCGTGCCGCCGGCCGCGCGGGCAGCGAACACGCAGTCGTCGTCGCCGGGCAGCGCGACGGCGGGCGGCCGGGCTCCAGACGGCGGCTCGAGCCCGAACTGCTCGTGCGGGGTCAGCGGCCAGGCGAGGTGGCTCTGCCCCCAGGAGCCCGGGTCCGCCGCCGCGACGTCCTCGAGCGCCGACGCCACCGCCGCCACGGGGTCGGCGCCGAACGGGCGCGCGCCGTCGCGGCCCGCCTTCAGGAGCGCCGGCAGGCAGAGCCGCAGCCGGGCGCGGAGGTCGAACCACGGCGCCAGCAGGTCACCGTGCGGGCACGCGTCGGCCCCGATCAGCAGGGGAGCCTCGGCGATCCGGTCGACGACGCCCTCGCGCAAGGCGGCGAACAGAGCAGCCTCGGCGCTACCGACCGCCATCTCCCGGGCCCAGGCGAGAACGCGCTCCCGCGCCGCGCGGGCCTTCTCCGGCAGCGCCGCCGGGTCGAGCCCGGCCACGGTGTCGAGGAGGGACGCGCCCGCCACCTGACGTACGTCGGCGAGCACCCAGCTCAGCGAGGACGCAGCGATCGGCCCCTCGTCGGCCAGGTCCTGGACGAGCTCGGCGATCCGGTGCGCGCGGTGCGGCGGGGCGAAGTCGCTGCCGATGGCCGCCCACGAGGCGTCGGCGCGATCGTTGGCCGTGACCAGCACGTCGCCGTTGCGGCGCGGGAGCGGGTCGACCCAGCCCATCCACCCACCCTCGCGATCGCGCGCCGGCACCCGGCCGACCACGTGGTGCTCGACGCCGCCGGCGGAGTCGGCGACCAGCAGGTTGTTGACCGGCGAGACCCAGTGGCCGAACGCCTCCACCACGTCGGACGCGGCGCGGGAGCGCAACAACGGCAGCAGCGCAGCGAAGCCCGCGTCACCGAGCTCTCGCGTCGGCGTGCGCACCTCGAGCGTCACCGGGTCGACGTCCTCGTCGTCCGCGACGGCGTTGGTGATCCCCCACGCGACAGCCCCGTCACTGTGCGCCGCCCGCCCGAAGTGCTGCACCCCCGGCACGCCGGGGAAGCAGAAGCCGGCAACGTCGAAGGCGTCGTCGGGATCGGTGCAGACAAGGCGCACCTGGGCGTAGCAGCCCGGCGCTTCCAGCAGCCGGTGCGGATCGCCCGCGATGAGCGGGAGCCCGCTCTGGGTGAGGGTTCCCGCGACCGCGACCGCGTTGCTGCCGCCCGGCAGGCCCTCCACCGCCAGCAGCCCGAGCCAGCGATCGACCTCGCCGTCCGCGACTCCCACGCGGGCCGCGTTGCGCTCGACCACCGACCGCACGTGGTGCTTCCACAGCTTCCCGGGGAAAGCCGAGAAGACCACGTGCTGCCCGAGGAAGACGGCCAGCGGCGTCCACGGCCGCCACTTCTCCTCGAGCACCTCGTTCAGCCCGGCGACGTGGGCGTCGACGAAGGCGCGGCTCTCGTCGTCGAGCCCCGCGTAGGCGCGCTGCGCCGTACCGACGAGGTCGGCGCGCCCGACCAGCTCGTCCCACTCGGCCGCGGCGTCGCCGAACAGCTCGGTGCAGGTGCCCTCGGCCCGGTGCCGCTCGACGGTCAGCTGCCACGCGCGGTCCTCGGCGATCGCGCGGCCCTGCTCGTGTGCGACCTCGAGCACGGACGCTCCGGTGACCGTCGGGATGCCCCAGCGGTCGCGCGTGATCACGACGGTCGGCCGATCGGGTTGGCGAGCGTGCCCGCGAAGATCAGCGACTCCGCCTGGTCGGCGAGGTCGACCATCTGGAGGGTGTTGCGCAGCTGGAGCCGGTTGAGGCACGAGTGCCGGAACCGCGGCCGCAGGAGGTCGTACGACGCCGCGGCCTCCGCGAGCTCCGGGTGGTCGGCCGCGTGCTGCTCGACGCACTCGCGCACCAGCCCCCAGAACTCCTCACCCGCAAGCACGCCGTCCTCGTCGAGGATCGCGGCCAGGAACCGCAGCACCCCGTCCATCACGTCGGTGTGCACCGCGAGCGCCTTGACGTCGTCGGGGAACGTGCCGCGGATCCGCTCGACCTCCGGCGGCAGCGGCACCCGATCGGCGGTCGTCATCACGGCGACCTCCTCGCCGATGTCCTTCATGAAGGCACCGACCGGCACGTGGTCGCGCATCCGCAACACCAGGTTCTCGCCGTGCGGCATGAACGCCAGGTCGTAGGCGTGCAGGCAGTGGACGAGCGGCCGCAGGTAGGCGCGCAGGTAGGACCGCACCCAGGTCGCGGCGTCCACCGGGGAGGCCTTGATCCAGGCGGTGACGAGCGCGTCGCCGTCGGCGTCGCGGTGGAGCAGCGCCGCCATCGTCGTCAGCCGCTCGCCCTCGGCCAGTCGCGGCACGGGGCTCTCGCGCCAGAGCGCCGCGATCATCTTGCGGTACGGCGACGGCGCCGCCAGCCGGTGGAACGCGTCGCCGGTGTAGCCGATCGCCGCGACCTCGCGCAGCACCTCGAATCCGCACGATCGCAGCTCCGCATCGCGGTGGACGGTGTCGGCGACCCAGTCGTTGATGGCCGGCGTCGCCTCCATGTAGGCGGGCGAGAGGCCCCGCACGAAGCCCATGTTCTGGATCGCGAGCGCGGTCTTCACGTAGTGCCGCTCGGGCCGGCTGGAGTTGAAGAACGTGCGGATCGACTGCTGCGGCCGGTGGTCGTCGGGCCCCTCGCCGAGGTGCACCAGGTCGCGTCGGGCCACGTCGGGCGCGAACGTGATCGCGAGCTTGTTGCGCCACTGCCACGGGTGCACAGGCAGGAACAGGTAGTCCTCAGGGTCGAGCCCGAGTCCGGTCAGCCGCTCCCGGAACGCGTCGCCCGTCCCAGGGGTCAGCTCGCCGGCGTACAGCTCCTCCTCGCTCTGGTCGGCGGCGAGCGAGAGGCGCGTGAGCTCGCGGCGGGCGGCGACCCAGTGCATCCGCACGGCCGCGCCGGCCTCGGGCGCGTAGGCGCGGTAGTCGTCGAGCCCGAAGCCGATCCGCCCGTTGTTGGCGACGAACGCGGGGTGCCCCTCGGTCATCGCCGCCTCGATCTCCTGGTAGTCCGCGTCGACGAGGTCGGCGACCGGCACCCGCCGGTGCCGCAGCTTCCACGCCGCGGACGCGAGCGTGGAGGCGATCTCCTCGAGGTACGTCGGCAGCAGCTCGCCGGGAATGCCGAGCACCGGCGCGAGCTGGGCGATGAACACCTGTACGTCGGGCGCCGGCTCGATCGACGCCGGGTCGACCACCCAGTGCTCGAGCGCGTGCGTGCGGGCGCGGAACGTGTACGTCGTCGCGCCCACCTCGAGCGCGTAGCGGCCGTCGCCGGTGGGCGCCGGCGCGACCAGCCGCTCGTGCGCGTACTCCGCGATCGCCTTGGCGACGAGGTGCCGCTGCGCGAGGTCGAGAAGCTCGGGGGTGAGGTGGTCGACCTCACCGGAGCCCACCCAGTCCTGCCGGGCACAGATCGACAGCATCGCCGTCTTCCCCGGCACCGCCACCTCGCGCACCTCGACGAACCCCGCGGCGACGTTCTTGGCGCGGATCGCACGGTTGCGCACGTCCGGCTCCACCACCACGCGCAGCACCGACGGATCGGCGAAGCAGCGAGCCATCACCGCGCCGAACACCCGGGTCGTGAACCCGGGCACCGACTCCCCCTCGGGCGGCGCGACCAGCACGTGCATGCCGAGGTCGCCCGGCCGCAGCTCGGAGAAGCCCGCCAGCGGCGAGTGGTGCGGGTCGTAGGTCTCCATCAGGAACGCCGGCGCGCCGTCGACGTACCCCAGGAACGCGTCGTGGCGCGGGTTCGCGGCGATCCCGGCGTACTCCTCGCGCACCGCCTCGACGGTGGCGTCCTGCATCATCCAGAACGCCGAGCGGGGATGGGTGACCCACCGATGCAGCAGCTCGGCGTCGCGGGCGGGGTCGACCGGCTCGAACGTGATCGGCTTCGAGGCTCCGTAGCTCACGCGAGTCGTCACCTCAACCACCGACGCTCACCCCCGCGGGGGTACGGCGCAGGTGGTCGGGCACCCCGAACGTCTGCACGGCGATCCGCTTCTCGACCGGGTAGACCTCCCGACCCAGCATCGCGGCGATGATCACGGAGTTGCGGTAGGCCCCCATCCCGAGGTCGGGAGCGACCACCGAGTGCAGGTGCTCGTCGGCGTTCTGGACGAAGATGCCACCGCCGTCGACATCGACGGAGTAGTCGGGAGCGACGTCGTAGCGGCCGCGCTCGTCGCGGCGGATCCGGTCGGAGACGCCGTCGAGGAAGGCGGGCGGCGTCGGTTCGTAGCCGGTCGCCAGCACCAGGCCGTCCGTCCGGAGGCCGAACGCCTCGTCGGTCTCGGCGTGGTGGAGGTCGAGCTCGAAGCCGTCGTCCGTCGTGCGCGCCGCGGTCACCTCGGTGTTGGTGACCAGCGTGGTGCGCGGGCCGTCGCCGGTGACCCGCAGCTGGTAGTGCAGGTCGAAGATCGCGTCGACGAGGTCGCCGCTGATGCCCTTGTAGAGGTGGCGCTGCTCGCGGGCGAGCCGGTCGCGCGTGGCCATCGGCAGCGCGCGGTGGTAGGCGGCGTACTCCGGCGAGGTCATCTCGAGCGTGAGCTTCGTGTACTCCATCGGGAAGAACCTCGGGCTGCGGGTGACCCAGGTGAGCTCGTAGTCGTGGTCGGGCGAGGCGGCGAGCAGGTCGTGGTAGACCTCCGCCGCGCTCTGGCCGCTGCCGACGACGGTGATCGTCTTCTGCTGTTGCAGCTCCGTGCGGCGGACGAGGTAGTCACTCGAGTGACAGGCGACGGGCCCGCCGGTGGTTGAGGTGCGAGGAGCGCTAGCGACGAGCCTCGAAACCTCCGGCACCACCGGGCGCAATGCCTCCGGGATGCGCGGCGACGTACCGATCCCCACCACGAGCCGCCGCGCCCGGAAGGTGTCGCCGGCCGAGGTGCTCACGACGTACGTCGCGCCGTCGTGCTCGACACCCGTGACCGCCTGGCCGAAGCGCACGCTGTCGAGCCGCTCGGCCGCCCAGCGGCAGTAGTCGTCGTACTCCCGGCGCAGCGGGTAGAAGCTCTCGCGGATGTAGAACTGGTAGAGGTTGCCGCTCTCCTTCAGATAGCTGAGGAACGACCAGCGCGACGTCGGGTCGGCCATCGTCACCAGGTCGGCCAGGAACGGCACCTGGAGCGTTGCGTCGTCGAGCAGCATGCCCGGGTGCCAGTCGAACCGGTCGCGGGCCTCGAGAAAGACCCCGTCGAGGCCGTCGCTCTCCCGCAGCGGCTCGGTCAGGCACGCGAGGCCGAGGTTGAACGGGCCGAGCCCGATGCCGACGAAGTCGTGGACCCTCATCGCGCCACCTCCACGCCCGCGACGGCCGCCGGAGGCGCCAGCCGGGCGCCGCACGCCCGCACGGCGTCGACGACCCCGACGATGTCGGCGACGGTGGCCATCGGGTTGAGGAGGGTGAGCTTGAGGTACTGCCGGCCGTCGACCTTCGTCGCCGCCACCATCGCCGTGCCGGAGTCGTAGAGAGCCGCGCGGATGCCGGTGTTGAGGGCGGCCAGCCGGTCCTCGTCGAGCTCCAACCCGGGCGGCACGTAGCGGAACACCAGGGTGCTCAGCTCGGGCTCCGCCGCGAGCTCGAGGTCGGCCTCGTGGCGCAGCGCCTCGTGCACCTCCGCGGCCAGGTCGACGACCGCGTCGACGTACTGCCCGATCAGCTCGGGGCCCATCGTGCGCAGCGTCAGCCAGAGCTTGAGCGCGTCGAACCGGCGCGTGGTCTGGAGGCTCTTGTCGACCTGGTTGGGATCGGTCGCCTCCTTGGGGTTGAGGTAGTCGGCGTGCCAGGTGACCGGGCGCAGCGTCGCGCGATCACGCACGATGACCGCGCTGGAGGAGACCGGCTGGAAGAACGTCTTGTGATAGTCGACGGTGACCGAGTCGGCCCGGTCGATGCCGGCGAGCAGGCCGCGCCGGGTGGGCGACACCAGCAGGCCGCCGCCGTACGCCGCGTCGACGTGGAACCACGCGTCATAGGCGACCGCGAGGTCGGCCACCGCCGCGAGCGGGTCGATGGCGCCGAAGTCCGTGGTCCCGGCGGTGGCGACCAGGGCCATCGGCCGCAGCCCGAGGTCGAGGCATGCCGCGAGCGAGCGCTCGAGCGCCTCGGGATCCATCCGGTGCCGGCCGTCGGTCGGCACGCTGACGACCGACTCGTCGCCGAGGCCGAGCAGCCGTGCCGACTTCTGCACCGAGAAATGGCTCTCGACCGAGGCGAAGATGCGCAGCCGCCCGGCAGGCACCCGCTCCAGCCGACCGCGCGCGAGCAGCAGCGCCTGGAGGTTCGACTGGCTGCCGCCGCTGGTGAACACGCCGTCGGCCCCGTCACCGAAGCCGATCCGGCCCGCCGTCCACTCGACCAGGCGGCGCTCGATGAACGTCCCGCCGACGCTCTGGTCGAAGGTGTCCATCGAGCTGTTGACCGCGGCGATGAACAGCTCGGCAAGCAGCGCGGGCACGACCACCGGGCAGTTGAGGTGCGCGGCGTACGACGGCTCGTGGAACCACACGGCGTCTTCGAGCCAGAGCCGCGACATCTCGGCCAGCACCTCGTCGATCCCGCCGAGCGGGGAGTCGAGGTCGACCGCGGCGACGCGGGAGGCCGCCTCCTCGGGGGAGGTGCCGGTCGCCGGTCCGTGGACGCGCCGGAGGTGGCCGAGCAGATGCTCGAGGCCGGCGCCGATGGCGCGGGCATAGTGGTCCGCGTGGTCCGGGTGGAACA
Organism: Nocardioides thalensis; assembly: GCF_013410655.1. Taxonomy (NCBI): domain Bacteria; kingdom Bacillati; phylum Actinomycetota; class Actinomycetes; order Propionibacteriales; family Nocardioidaceae; genus Nocardioides; species Nocardioides thalensis. The sequence goes on along the minus strand of NZ_JACCFP010000001.1, from coordinate 38,492 downwards.
CGTGGTGCACTGGGGGATGCGACACAGGGAGCTCCTCGCCGAGATAGGTGAGGCTTACCTAACCATTTGCTCCTGAGGGCTGTCACCGGCGGCCCGCGTGGCGTGGACCACACCGGGCGGTCGACCGTTCGTCGTACGACGGCGACCGCTCACCGAATGCGCCTCCCCGCTCGGCGCGCAGCCCGGCGCGACCCCTGCCGCCGTGACCGGCGTCACTCCTAGCGTGAAAGTGCCAGTGACGGCGCTCACAGCGCGGTCCCTCACCACTCGGAGGTCCCCGTGGCTCACGACACCAGCCATCAACCGCACGACATGGCGGCCCGCCATGATCCCGTCTACGACCGGCTCGCGGAGACCGCAGAGTTCGCCGAGCTCCGTCGTCGCTACCGGGCGTTCGTCTTCCCGGCGACGATCGCGTTCCTCAGCTGGTATCTCCTCTACGTTGTCCTGTCCAACTGGGCGGGCGACTTCATGGCGACCAAGGTGGTCGGCAACATCAACGTCGCGCTCGTCTTCGGGCTGCTGCAGTTCGTGACGACGTTCCTGATCGCCTGGCTCTACAGCCGCTATTCGACCAGCAAGCTCGACCCGATCGCACGCGAGCTGGACGAGCAGTACGTCGCCGAGCTCCAGGGTCGCCAGGGGGGTGCGCGCTGATGGACCACCAGGTGATCACCGCCATCCTGTTCCTCACGATCATCGCGCTCACCCTGGCCATCACGGTGTGGGCGAGCCGGCAGACCGCCGGCGCCGCCGACTTCTACGCCGGCGGCCGCGGCTTCTCCGGCATCCAGAACGGTCTCGCGATCGGCGGCGACTACATGTCCGCCGCCTCGTTCCTCGGCATCTCCGGGGCCATCGCCATCAACGGCTACGACGGGTTCCTCTACTCGATCGGGTTCCTCGTCGCCTGGCTCGTCGCGCTGCTCCTCGTCGCCGAGATGCTCCGCAACTCCGGTCGCTACACGATGGCCGACCAGCTCGCCTACCGGATGAAGCAACGCCCCGTGCGCACGGCGGCCGCGATCTCGACGGTCACCGTCTCGATCTTCTACCTGCTCGCGCAGATGGTCGGCGCGGGCGCGCTGGTCTCGCTGCTCCTCGGCGTCGACGACCAGTGGGTCAAGAACCTGACCATCCTCGGCGTCGGTGCGCTGATGATCATCTACGTCACGTTCGGCGGCATGAAGGGCACCACCTGGGTGCAGATCGTCAAGGCCGTGCTGCTGATGGTCGGCTCGGCGTTGATCGTGGTCCTGGTGCTGGCGGAGTTCGGCTTCAACCTCTCCGACCTGCTCGGCACGGCGGCCGACAACTACGGCGCACGCGAGGGCAGCCAGGGTGCCGCGGCATTCCTCGAGCCCGGCATCCAGTACGGCGTGGACCTGACCTCGAAGATCAACTTCCTGTCGCTCGGGCTCGCGCTGGTGCTCGGTACGGCGGGCCTGCCGCACATCCTGATCCGCTTCTACACGGTGCCGACCTCGCGCGACGCGCGGAAGTCGGTGCTGTGGGCGATCGTGCTGATCGGCGTCTTCTACCTGTTCACGCTGGTGCTGGGCTTCGGTGCGGCCGCCATGCTGACCGGTGACAAGTTCGCCGACGTCGCCGCGTCGACGGGCAACCTGGCATCGCCGTTGCTCGCCGAGGCCGTCGGCGGCGGCGAGGGATCGGCCGGCGGAGCGATCCTGCTGGCGTTCATCGCGGCCGTCGCGTTCGCGACGATCCTCGCCGTGGTCGCGGGGCTCACCCTCGCCTCGTCGACCTCGGTCGCGCACGACATCTACAACAGCGTGCTCCGCGACGGGAAGGCCTCCGAGCGCGACGAGCTGAAGATGGCGCGCCGCGCAGCGGTCGGTATCGGTGCGGTGGCGATCGGGCTCTCCATCCCGGCGCAGAACCTCAACATCGCGTTCCTCGTGGCGCTGGCCTTCGCCGTCGCCGCGTCGGCCAACCTGCCGGCGATCGTCTACAACATGTTCTGGCGCCGGTTCAACACCCGCGGTGCGCTCTGGAGCATCTACGGCGGGCTGATCTCCTGCGTGACCCTGGTGATCTTCTCGCCGACCGTCTCCGGCAAGGGCGTGCACCCGGTGACCGGGAAGAACCTGTCGCTGCTGCCGACCGACATCGACATCTCGTACTTCCCGCTGGAGAACCCGGGCATCGTGTCGATCCCGCTCGGCTTCTTCCTCGGCTGGCTCGGGACCATCACGTCCCGCGAGCCCGAGACCGCCGAGCGGTTCACCGAGCTCGAGGTCCGCGCCCTCACCGGCGCCGGCTCGGAGAAGGCCGTCCAGCACTGATCAACCCCTGTGATCGGGCGGGTGGCAGCCCTAGTGTGGGAAGCCACCCGCCCGGTCCATTCTGCGGAAGGAAACACCCGTGAGCAGCACCGACGAGACCATCGCCAACCTCCTCCGCGAGGAGCGGCGGTTCGCACCGCCGGAGGACCTGGCGGCGAACGCGAACCTGTCCGCCGATGCCTACGAGCACGCCGCCAAGGACCGTGAGGCGTTCTGGGCCGAGCAGGCCGAGCGGCTCAGCTGGGACACCAAGTGGGACCAGGTCCTCGACTGGAGCAACCCGCCGTTCGCCAAGTGGTACGTCGGCGGCAAGCTCAACGCGGCGTACAACTGCGTCGACCGGCACGTCGAGGCCGGCAAGGGCGACAAGGTCGCGATCCACTGGGTCGGGGAGCCCGTCGACGACACCCGCGACATCACCTACGCCGAGCTCAAGGACGAGGTGTCCAAGGCGGCCAACGCCCTGACCGACCTCGGCGTGGCCGCGGGCGACCGGGTCGCGATCTACATGCCGATGATCCCCGAGGCCGTCGTCGCGATGCTCGCCTGCGCGCGCATCGGCGCCCCGCACACCGTGGTGTTCGGCGGCTTCTCCGCCGACGCCCTGGCGTCGCGGCTCGACGACTGCCAGGCCAAGGTCGTCGTCACCGCAGACGGCGGCTACCGCCGCGGCGCGGCGTCGGCGCTCAAGCCGGCGGTCGACGAGGCGCTGACCAAGACCGACGTGGTCGAGAAGGTCCTCGTCGTACGTCGCACCGGGCAGGACGTCGCCTGGAACGACGACGTGGACGTGTGGTGGCACGACGTCGTCGACGGCGCGTCGGCCGAGCACACCCCGGAGGCGTTCGACTCCGAGCACCCGCTCTACGTCATGTACACCTCAGGCACGACCGGCAAGCCGAAGGGCATCCTGCACACCACGGGCGGCTACCTGACCGGCTCGGCGTACACCCACCATGCGGTCTTCGACCTCAAGCCCGACACCGACGTCTACTGGTGCACCGCCGACATCGGCTGGGTCACCGGCCACAGCTACATCGTCTACGGCCCACTCGCCAACGGCGTGACGCAGGTGCTCTACGAGGGCACTCCCGACAGCCCGGAGCGCGGCCGCTGGTGGAAGATCGTCCAGGACTACAAGGTGACGATCTTCTACACCGCGCCGACCGCGATCCGGTCGTTCATGAAGCAGGGCAGCGAGGTGCCCGACCGCTTCGACATGTCGTCGTTGCGGATCCTCGGGTCGGTCGGCGAGCCCATCAACCCCGAGGCCTACGTCTGGTACCGCCACGTCGTCGGTGGCGACCGGACCCCGGTCGTCGACACCTGGTGGCAGACCGAGACCGGCTCGATCCTGATCAGCCCGCTGCCCGGCGTGACCCACGGCAAGCCGGGCTCGGCGATGACGCCGATCCCGGGCATCACCGCCGACGTCGTCGACGACGAGGGCCGGTCGGTGCCCAACGGCTCGGGCGGCTACCTGGTCGTGACCTCGCCGTGGCCGTCGATGCTGCGCACCATCTGGGGCGACGACCAGCGCTACGTCGACACGTACTGGTCGCGGTTCAAGGCCCAGGGCTACTACTTCGCCGGCGACGGCGCGAAGAAGGACGAGGACGGCGACATCTGGGTGCTCGGCCGGGTAGATGACGTCATGAACGTCTCCGGCCACCGGCTCTCGACCACCGAGATCGAGTCGGCCCTGGTCTCCCACCCCAAGGTCGCCGAGTCCGCAGTCGTGGGCGCCACCGACCCCGACACCGGGCAGGCGGTCGTGGCCTACGTGATCCTCCGCGAGGAGGCGGGCGACGGCGGGCCGGAAATCGTCAAGGAGCTCTCCGACCACGTCCGCACCCAGATCGGCCCGATCGCGAAGCCGCGGCAGATCATGATCGTCCCGGAGCTGCCCAAGACCCGCTCCGGCAAGATCATGCGCCGCCTGCTCCGCGACGTCGCCGAGAAGCGCGAGGTCGGCGACACCACGACGCTCGCGGACTCCACGATCATGGATCTCATCTCCGCCGGCCAGGCCACCTCCACCGAGGACTGACGCCAGGGAAAGGGTCTCGATACGCCGGAGCCCCTGGGGCTCCGACTACTCGACCAGCCTGAGGCCGGCCGTGCCCAGGTTGGTCGAGTAGCCCGAGCCGCTAGGCGAGGGCGTATCGAGACCTCTGCGTTTTTACTTGACACCTCCGCCCGGTCCGGCGCATTCTCCTAACTGTGTTAGGAGAACCGAAGCGCGATAGGATCGCCGAACGGCGTGCGGCGACGCGGCGCGAGATCATCGCCGCGGCATGGGAGCTCGCCCACGAGGTGGGCCTCGCCGGCATCACGCTGCGCGACATCGCGCGCAGCGTCGGCATGCAGGCGCCGTCGCTCTACACGCACTTCGACTCGAAGAACGCGATCTACGACGCGATGTACGGCGAGGCGTGGTCGGCGTACGAGGAGCTCCTCGAGCGGGACCTTGCCGAGCCCCCGGAGGATCCCCGCACCGCGGTCCACCTCGCCGCGCGCACCTTCTTCGACTTCGCCGTGGCCGACCTGGCGCGCTACCAGCTGATGAACCAGCGCATCATCCCCGGTTTCGAGCCCAGCCCGGAGTCCTACGCGCCGGCCGTACGCGTCCTCGAGAAGGGCGTCCGCGACTTCCGGAGCTTCGGCATCACCGACCGCGCCGACTTCGACATCTGGCTGGCCCTGCTCGGCGGCCTGATCGACCAGCAGCACGCCAACGACCCGGGCGGGGACCGCTTCTCGCGCCTTCTCGAGCGGGCCATCGACATGTGGGCCGACGGCGTCGGTCTTCCCCCGACGAAGCCCGCCCGGCGGGCGACCGCACGCACTGCGAGACGAGCCTCGAGATGAGCACCACGATGACCACGACCACCACCCCCCGCCGCTCCCGCCTCGATCGCCGTACGGCGCTGCGGCTGGCCGCCGACGAGTACGCCCGGTTCGCCGACGCCCTGGCCGCGCTCGACACCGACGAGTGGACCAAGCGGACCGACTGCCCCGCCTGGGACGTGCGCCAGATGGCGTGCCACACCGTCGGCATGGCCGAGATGACGACCGGGCTGCGCGAGCAGCTGCGCCAGCAGCGCCGCGCAGCGGCCGACGCGTCCGCGACGGGCAGCTCGACCCTCGACGCGCTCACCGCCCTCCAGGTGAGCGAGCGGGCCGCGTGGACGCCGGACCAGGTCCTCGCCGGCATCCGATCGGTGGCGCCGCGCGCCGCCCGCGGCCGGCGACGGGTGGCGGTCCTGATGGGACGCATGCGCCTGCCGGAGAAGCAGGTCGTGAACGGTCGCGAGGAGACCTGGACCCTCGGCTACCTCGCGGAGACGATCCTGACCCGCGACCCCTGGATGCACCGCATGGACATCGCCCGGGCCACCGGGCGCGCACCTCTGCTCACCGCCGACCACGACGGCGTCATCGTCGCCGACGTGGTCGCCGAGTGGGCGGACCGTCACGGGCTCCCCTACCGGCTCCGGCTCACCGGGCCGGCGGGAGGCTCCTGGTCCGCCGGCGACGGCGGACCCACCATCGAGATGGACGCGATCGAGTTCTGCCGCGTCCTCTCCGGCCGGGGCTCGGGCGACGGCCTCCTCACCACCGAGGTTCCCTTTTGAAGAACTGAGAACACACCATGGAGAAGCACCGCGTCCTGCCGGACGTCACCGTCATGAGCGACCACGCCGAGATCCCGGGCATCGGCTTCCTCCCCGTCAACACCTTCGTGATCCACGCCGAGCAGCCGGTCGTCGTCGACACCGGGCTGAGCACGCCCGACAAGGACTTCGTGGCCGAGCTGGCCGAGGTCATCGACCCGGCGGACGTCCGCTGGGTCTGGATCACCCATCCCGACCGCGACCACACGGGCGGGCTGTGGCAGCTGCTCGAGGCGGCCCCACAGGCCAAGCTGGTCACCACGTTCCTCGGCGTGGGGATCATGAGCTGCGAGTGGGCGGTGCCCCTCGACCGGGTCCACCTGCTCAACCCGGGCCAGCGGCTCGACGTCGGCGACCGGACCCTGACCGGCTACCGCCCACCGCTGTTCGACAACCCGGCGACCGTCGGGCTCCAGGACGACAAGACGGGCGCCCTGCTGTCGTCGGACTGCTTCGGCGGACCGATGGGCTCGCCCCAGCAGGCCATGTGCGCCGACGTGCGCGAGGTCTCGGCCGAGGATCGCCGGGCGGCGCAGCTGCTGTGGGCGGCCATCGACAGCCCGTGGGTCCTCGGCGTCGACCGGCCGACGTACGCCGCGACGGTGGACTCGTTCCGCCGGCTCGATCCGAGCGCGATCCTGAGCACCCACCTGCCGCCCGCGATCGGGCTCAACGGCCCGATGTTCGACGCGCTGGACGAGGCGCCGAGCGCACCGTCGTGGGTAGGCCCGGACCAGGAGGCGCTGGAGGCGCTCCTCGCCTCCTTCGAGCCCGTCGGCTGACCGCCCTCAGCGCTCGAGCCGGAGCACCGGATGGCCGCCGGCGGTCCGCACCTCGACCGACGCGATCTCGTCGGGCTGCACGGACGCCGCCCCGGTGACGTGCAGCTCGGCGTCGGTGATCGCCGCCCAGGCCGCCGCCTGCTCCACCCGGCCGTCGGTCGTCCGCACCACCAGGGTGTACGTCGACGTGCCGCCGTCGCCGTACGAGCCCTGGTCGCTGCCGCCGTAGTCGCCGGGGACGCCCGGACCCCGGGCGGGCGCCCGGTAGGTGCAGGTCAGGTCGAGACGGGTGCCCCAGGTCACCGGCGTGAGCGAGACCCAGCCGCTCGACCTGCTCGTGCCGACGGGGGTCATCTCGACCGGCTCGGCCGTCTCGACGGCGGCAGGTGGAGCCGCCACGGGCGGCCTGTCGTCGTCGCGGAGCACGGCCGCCCCTCCGACCACGCCCACTGCCAGCACCGCGACCGCGGCGGCCGCGACGAGCGAGGTCCGGATGACCCGGAGGCGCTGGGAGCGGCGCGCAGCGGCCACCAGGCCGGGCAGCAGCGTCGCGGGGACCGGCTCGCGGTCCGGCGCCGGCTCGAGGACGTCGGCGGGCACCCGCGCCAGCAGCCCGGGCAGCCCGGCCAGCTCCCTGACGGACCGCGAGCACTCCTCGCAGGTCCGCAGGTGCCGCTCGTAGTCCGCGCGCTCGGCGGGCGCCAGCGACCCGAGCACGTACGCCGCGTCCAGCGTCGCGTAGTCGCAGCTCACTGACTCACCCCCAGTTCCTCGAGCGCCAGCCGGAGCGCCCGGAGCGCGTAGTGCGTGCGCGACTTGACCGTGCCCTCCGGCACGCCGAGGCGACGTGACGCGTCGGCGACCGACCGGCCGCGGTAGTAGCACTCCAGCAACACCGCGCGGTGCTCCTCCGAGAGCTGGGTCAGCGCCTCCGCGACCACCCAGGACAGGAGCAGCTCGTCGGTGCGGTCCTCCGCGCCCGAGAGGTCGGTCAGGTCGTCGGTAGGGATCTCGCGGCGCACCTTCTTCGACCGCCACTCGTCGATGACGATGTTGCGCGCGACGGTGAACAGCCACGACCGCACCGACCCCCGCGACTCCTCGAGCACGGAGGCGTGCCGCCACGCCCGCAGCAGCGTCTCCTGCGCGACGTCCTCGGCGTGGGTCCGGTCGTTGCCGGTCAGGTGCAGGCAGAACGCCCAGAGCGCGGCAGCGTGCTCGTCGTGCAGCTGGCGCATCACCACGCCCGGGCTCTCGGACACGGGACTCAGTGTGCTCCTCGGACCGCTCCGTGCGACCCGCTCGACGCCGTCCCGCGGGCGGGCGCGAGGAGCCAGGCGCCGGCCAGGATGCAGATGACCTCGGAGACGAGCGAGACCCAGGCGTACCAGGACCAGCCCGCCTCGATGCCGAACAACCCGACGGTCATCGAGATGAAGAACGCGCCCAGGGTGGCCGCGCCGAACCCGAGCACCAGGAACGCCGGGATCCAGTGGTCCCACGTCACCAGCAACACGGCGATCACGACGCCTGCCACCACGTTGAGCAGGAACATCACCCCGACCTCGCCCTGGTCCTTGACGCCGTCGAACCACAGCCACAGGTGGAAGCCCGCCGAGACGAGAGCGGCCACCGCCGCCACTACGCGCAGGTACATGAGATCTCCGTTCGTTCGGTCCTGGTGAAGACACGGACGGGGAGTCCGTCCGGTTCAACCGGTCATCCCAGCGGCCCGAACGCGCCCAGCACCCGGTCGCGGAGGTCGGACATCGGCCACACCGGCGCGTCGTCCGACGGCAGCAGCCCGCGGTCCCAGCCCCATCCGGCGATCCGGCGTACGACGCCGCGGTCGCGGGTGATCACGCTGATCGGCACGTCGTGGCCGGGATCGTCGCCGCTGACGTAGGCGTGCGGCTCGTGGTCGCCGAGCACGATCAGCACCCGGTCCGGGTCGGGGTAGGCCTCCAGGAACGACACCAAGGTCTCCCAGGAGTACTCGATCGACCTGCCGTAGAGCTCACGGACCCGCTCCGGGTCGAGGGCCTCGTCGACCTCGGGCACGCCCTCGGTCGTGCCGTGGAAGATCGAGCCGTCGCCGACCTCGTCCCACGGCACGAGCGGCGGCGAGGGCGTCCACGGATGATGGCTGGAGATGAGGTCGATCTCGGCGAACACGGGTGGGCGGTCGTGGCCTGCCAGCTCGGTGCGGCGGAAGTGCTCGAGGGTGTACTGGTCCGGCACCGGCGCGTAGCCGAACTCGGGCCCCTCGTAGCCGACGTTGCGGGAGTCGTAGAGAGCGTCGTAGCCGTAGAGGTCCGTCCCCTCCGGCCAGTCCCGCGTGTTCGCGGGCACGTCGAACACGGTGCGCCAGCCCGCCTCCGCGAACGCCGAGGTGAGCGTGAGCCGGTCGCTGTCGGCGAGCTGGTCGTAGCGTCGCTCGCTGTCCACCCACAGCCCCGACTGCGTGGTCGCGTGGGCGAGCCAGCTGGCCGCGCCGAAGGTCGGGGACGTCAGGTAACCGCTCCGCATCGCGTAGCCGGACGCGGCCAGCCGCCGGGTCCCGTCGCGGAGCACCTCCCGCACCCCGTCCGAGTACGACGAGCCGCGGGTCGCCGTACGGCCGTAGCTCTCGACGAAGACCAGCAGCACGTCGCGCCCGCGAAGACCCGTGAGCAGCCGGTCGGCGGGGACGTCGGCGTAGTCGTCGGCCTCGATCTCGGCGGCGAAGCGGCTGCGGTCCGCGATGTCGTCGCTCACCCGCTCGACGGTGTCGGCGAGGAGCGCGCTCGGCGCGGCCGCCGCCACCGGCGGGCCGCCCGGCACGTGCACGCTCGCGACGGCGGCCACCGCCCACAGCGGCACGAGCACAGCGAGCGTTCGCAGCGTCGGCCGCCGGCGCTCGCTGGCGACCCGCGCCACCCGGTCCGCGCCGAGCGCGAGCGCGACGACGACCGCGACGATCGCGGCGACGACGCCGACGGCGGCCAGCCGCGCACCGGCGGTGCCGATCGAGTCGCCGAGCACGCCGACGCCCGAGCCGAAGTAGGACCAGTCGCCGAGCGGGTCGAACGGGCGGTCCAGCACCTTCGCGAAGCCCGCGTCCACGATCCGCAGCACCACGAGCACGCCCGCCACCGCCCCGAACCCGAGCGCGACCCAGCGGCGCGGCCGGGCGGGCAGCACCAGCGCGGCGGCCGCAAGTCCCAGCCCCTCGACCGGCACGACCAGCAGGTCGAGCGGCGCCACGCCGTCGGTGGGGTCCGGGAGCGCGAGCGCCAGCCAGAGCGCCACGAACGCGGCGCCGGTCACGATCGCCGGGCGGAGCATCGGGCCCGACGGCGTCGTCGCCGGGTCGACCGCCGGCAGCGGCTCACCGCGCCGCGCCCAGAGGGTGCGCACGTCGCGCGCGAACGACTCGACCAGCAGAGCCAGTGCCACGCCCAGTGCGACGCGGGCGAGGTCCACCGGCAGGAGGCCCGACGCCGCGACGACCAGCACGACCCCCTGGACGGCGGCCACGACCTTCGCCGAGTAGCGCGGCGGGAGCGGGCGCCGGAGCCAGCGCACGACCCAGGTCACGGCGACGTACATGTAGCGGATCGCCCCGATCGCGAGGACCCACCAGCCGACGTCGGGAGCGACGCGCACGCTGAGCACGGCGATCAGGAACGCGTCGACCTCCATGTCGAACCGCGCGCCGAGGGCCGTCGCCGTCCCGGTGCGCCGGGCGACGATGCCGTCCACCGCGTCCAGCGCCAGGGCGACCGACGCGAGGCCGACCAGCAGGACGGTGTGGTCGCGACTGACGAACGCATTCGCGGTCAGCCCCGCCACGACGCACGCGAGCACCGCCCGGAGGAGGGTGATCCGCCCGGCCGGGCCCAGCGGCGTCCGGTGCCGCGCGCGGGCGCCGTCGACCAGGACGGCGAGCGCGAGCACGCAGGCGGCGCCGACGAGCCACCCGACCTGAACCAGAACCATCCGTCCTCCGTAGGTAGGTGAAGAGGCATACGACGAAGGGGCCCGGCAGGTTCAGCCGGCGACACGGAGGAGGCACGAGTGCGGGAGGCGCGGGCGTTCTGGGTGGCCGAGCCGGGCCGCGGCGAGGTCCGGTCGGCGGCCGTGCCGGCGGTCGGCACCGACGAGGTGCTGGTGCGCTCGCTCCGGTCCGGTGTCAGCCGCGGGACCGAGTCGCTCGTGTTCCGGGGCGGCGTACCGGCGGACCAGCGCCACGTCATGCGAGCGCCGTTCCAGGAGGGCGAGCTCCCGGGTCCCGTGAAGTACGGCTACCTCAGCGTCGGCCGCGTCGAGGAGGGGCCGCCCCACCTGCGCGGGCGCCGGGTGTTCTGCCTCCACCCGCACCAGACGGAGTACGTCGTGCCGGCCGCCGCCGTGACGCCGGTCCCGGACGACGTGCCGTCGGCCCGCGCGGTGCTCGCGGGCACCGTCGAGACGGCGGTCAACGCGCTGTGGGACGCGGCGCCGCTCGTCGGCGACCGGGTCGCGGTCGTGGGCGCGGGCATGGTCGGGTGCTGCGTCGCCCATCTGCTCGGGCGGATCCCGGGCGTCCGCGTGGTGCTCGTCGACACCGAACCGAGCCGGGCGGCCGTCGCCGACGCGCTCGGCGTCGGGTTCGCGTCGCCCGAGGACGCGCCCGGCGACCTCGACCTGGTCGTGCACAGCAGCGCCACCGGTGCCGGGCTGCGCCGGTCGCTCGAGCTGCTCGCGCCGGAGGGCACCGTCCTCGACCTCAGCTGGTACGGCGACACGGAGGTCACGCTGCCGCTCGGCGGCGCGTTCCACTCCTCCCGCCTGGCGATCCGTGCGAGCCAGGTGGGCGCGGTCGCACCGGCGCGCCGCGGACGCCGGACGACGGCAGACCGGCTGGCGCTCGCGCTCGAGCTGCTGGCGGACCCGGCGTTCGACGTGCTGCTGACGGGCTGCTCGCCGTTCGACGAGCTGCCGGACCTGATGCCGCGCCTCGCGGCCGGCGACCCGGCGACGCTCTGCCACACGATCACCTACGAGGAGGACCTGCGCTGATGTTCCGAGTGACCGTCCGCGACCACATGATGGTGGCGCACAGCCTGCGCGGCGACGTGTTCGGCCCGGCCCAGCGGCTGCACGGGGCGACGTACGTCGTCGACGCGACCGTGTCCGCCGAGGACGTCGATGGCGCCGGCATCGTCGTCGACATCGGTCGGCTGAGCGAGCACCTGCACGCCGTGCTCGCCGACCTGACCTACAGCAACCTCGACGACCACGAGGAGCTCGCCGGCCGCAACAGCTCGACCGAGGTGCTCGCCCGCCTGGTCGCCGACCGGCTCGCCGAACGGGCAGCCGCCGGGCAGCTCGGTCGCGACGTGGCCGACCTCGCAGCGATCGAGGTGACGCTGCGGGAGTCACACATCGCCTGGGCGAGCTACGAGCGGGCGTTGTGACTCCGCCACCGGTGGTTGAGGTGCACGGCCGCCCGCGGCCGAGCCTCGAAACCTGGTACGTGGTCCCGGCCGGGATCGACGACCCCGCCCGTCCGAGCGGGGGCAACCGCTACGACCGCCGGGTGCTCCTCGGCCTGGAGGAGCTGGGCGTCCCCGTTCACGAGCTCCGCGCGGGAGACCTCGCCACCGAGCTCGCCGCGGCACCGGACGGCGCGGTGGTCGTGGTCGACGGGCTGCTCGCCGTGGCAGCACCCGCCGCGGTCGTGCCGGCGGCCCGGCGGCTGCGGCTCGTGGTGCTCCTGCACATGCCGTTCAGCGAGGCCGACCCCACGCTGGCACGGGCGGAGCGGTCGGTGCTCACGGCCGCAGCCTGCGTCATGACCACGAGCGACTGGGCGCGCGACTGGGTGATCCGCCACCACGGCCTGATGCCGGAGCGCGCCTGGGTCGCGGCGCCGGGGGTCGACCCGGCACCGCCGGCCGAGCCCTCGCCGGCCGGCGCCCGGCTGCTCTGCCTCGCCGCCGTCACCGCCGGCAAGGGTCACGACGTCCTTCTCACCGCCCTCGAGACCCTGGTCGACCTGGACTGGCAGCTCACGTGTGCGGGCGCGGTCGACGTCGAGCCCGGGTTCGTGGCGGGGCTGCGCGAGCACGTGCAGCGATCCGGCCTCGGTGACCGGGTCGAGCTCACCGGCCCCCTGGCGGACGCCGAGGTGGCGGGGGCGCTCGCCGCGACCGACCTGCTGGTCTCGGCCTCACGCCACGAGGCGTACGGGATGGCCGTGAGCGAGGCGCTCGCGCGTGCCGTCCCGGTCGTGGTCACCGACGTCGGCGGTCATCCCGAGGCCGTCGGCGCGGGCGGCGTGCTGGTGCCGCCCGACGATCCCGACCGGCTCGCGGCCGCGCTGCGGCGCTGGCTGACCGAGCCCGCTGAGCGCGAGCGGCTGCGCTCGGCGGCCGCGCGGCGCCGTACCGAGCTCCTGCCGTGGTCGGCGACCGCGCGCCGGATCGCCGAGGTGGTCGACGCGCTGAACCCCGTAGGGCCCTGGCCCGTATCCCCTGTCACCACCCGACCGCGAACCCGACCGTGAACCCGACCGTGAACAGAGCCGCCATCACCTCCTCCCGCGCCTGGACCTGGCTGCGGCTGACCGCCGCCGCAGCCATCCTCGTCGTGCTCGCGGTGCGGGTCGGCGCGGAGCCGTTCCTCGACGGCGTCCGGCGCCTCGACGCCACCGTGGTCCTGGTCGGGCTCGTCGTCACGGCCGGCACCACCGCGTGCTGCGCGTGGCGCTGGAGCCTGCTGTCGGAGCGGCTCGGGGTCGCGGTCCCGCTCGGTACGGCGTACCGCCGCTACTACCGGTCGCAGCTGGTCAACGCGACGCTGCCGGCAGGTGTCCTCGGCGACCTGCACCGCGGCGTCGACCACGGGCGCCGGACCGGCGCGATGGGTCGCGGCCTGCGGTCGGTGCTCTGGGACCGCGTGTCCGGCCAGGCCGTGCAGGCGGGCCTCGCCGTGGCGGCGGTGCTCCTGCTACCGGCCCCCGTGCGCGCCGACGTCGGGATCCCCGTGCTCGGCGCGGCCGCGGCCGCCGTCGGCCTGACGGTGGCACTGCCGCGGCGGGCACGGCAGGCCGCCCGGGCCGAGCTCGACACCCTGCGCCCGGTCCTGCCCCGCGTGGCGGTCTCGTCGGCGCTCGCCGCGCTCGGCCACCTCGCGGTGTTCGTCGTCGTCGCCCGGTCGGTCGGCGTCGCGACGCCGCTCGTCGAGCTCGCGGCGCTCGGCCTCGTGGTGCTGCTCGCCTCCGCGCTCCCGCTCTCGATCGCCGGCTGGGGCCCGCGCGAGGGCGCCGCCGCCTGGCTGTTCGCCGAGGCGGGGCTGGGAGCCGCGACGGGGGTGAGCGTCGCCGTCGCGTTCGGCGTCGTCTCCCTGGTCGCGACACTCCCGGGCGTCGTCACCCTCACGCCCGAGCGGACCCGGGAGGTCGTCCATGCCTGATCGTCCCTACACGCTGCTGAGCTGCACGATGTCGCTGGACGGCTACCTCGGCGGGCCGACCGCGCAGCGGCTGCTGCTCTCCAACGACGCCGACTTCGACCGCGTGGACGAGGTCCGCGCCGGGTGCGACGCGATCCTCGTCGGCGCCTCCACCGTCCGCAAGGACAACCCGCGGCTGCTGGTGCGGGCGGCCGGCCGCCGGCGCGCCCGGGTGGCCGCGGGGCTGCCCGAGACCCCCGCGAAGGTGACGATCACGGCCCGCGGCGACCTCGACCCGCAGGCCAACTTCTTCACCGTGGGCACGAGCGACAAGCTGGTCTACTGCAGCCGGGAGAGCACGCCGACGACGAGCCACCGGCTGGGCCGGCTCGCCACCGTCGTCGACGGTGGCCGGGGCCCGGTGCGGATGCGCCGCGTCGGCGAGGACCTCTACGCCCGCGGCATCCGGCGGCTGATGGTGGAGGGCGGGGGCACCGTGCACACGCAGTTCCTCACCGATGCCCTCGCCGACGAGCTCCAGCTGGTCGTCGCGCCGTTCTTCGTCGGCGACTCGCGCGCCCGCCGGTTCGTCGACGACGGCCGATTCCCCTGGTGCCCGGACCACCGGGCACGGCTCGTCGAGACGCGGCCGATCGGCGACGTCGTCCTGCTGCGCTACGCCCTGTCCGACCGGTTCGGCGAGACCGAGGAGGCCTGATGCACGACCAGCCGGCGCCGGCCGCCGTCCGCACCGACCTGACGATCCCGCTGCGGGTCGGGGACCAGCGCCTGTCCGGCCGGGCGTTCACGTTCACCGGCCTGTCCGACGGGCGCGAGCACTTGGCGATCGGGCTCGGGCCGTGGGCCGCGGCGCTGCACGAGGTGCCCCGCGACGGCGCGCCGCCGCTGGTCCGGCTGCACAGCGAGTGCCTCACCGGCGACGTGCTCGGCAGCGAGCGCTGCGACTGCGGGCCCCAGCTGCACGAGGCGATCCTCCGGATCAGCCGCGCCGGGGGCTTCCTGCTCTACCTGCGGCAGGAGGGCCGCGGCATCGGCCTCTACGAGAAGCTCGACGCCTACACCCTCCAGGACGCGGGGCTCGACACCTACGCCGCCAACGAGGCGCTCGGCCACGGCGCCGACGAGCGCGACTACACGGCCGCGGCGCAGATGCTCCGCGCCCTCGGCGTACGGCGGCTGCGGCTCCTGAGCAACAACCCCGACAAGGCGGAGCAGCTGGCGCGGGACGGGATCACGGTGGTCGAGCGGGTCCCGACGCGGGTGCACCTGTCGCCGGCGAACGCGCTCTACCTGGCGGCCAAGGCGACCGTCGGCGCGCACACGCTCGACGGCGTCGGGGGCTGACCCGGGGATCGCCCCGCTGCCGCCGGGGGTGGACCAGGGAACGTCCCGATGCGCCTGTCGACCCGGCGATGGTTGTCTCGATCCATGCGCCAACGAGCCTGGATCTGCGCCGCGACCGTTGCGGCATGCCTGCCCTACCTCCTGCTCAAGATCGCCTGGATCGCCGGGTCGGACATCGGGGTCTCCCAGGAGGGCTTCGACGACACCACGCGGACGGCCAACGTGATCACAGCCGGCCTCGAGGTCGTGGCGATCGCCGTGGCCCTGGCCCTGGTGCTGCCGGTCGGCCGACGCCTCCCTCCTCTCCTGGTGGTGCTGCCCGCGTGGGTCGCGACCGGGCTCTTGGTGCCCGTCGGAGGTGGCGCGCTGATCGGCAGCCTGCTCCAGGGCGCGACCGGGGGTGGCAACGCGCTGGCGGGGAACGACGTCCTCGCCGGCTGGGTCTTCGCTCTGGTCTACCTGGGCTTCGCCGCCCAGGCCGTGCTGCTGCTGTCGGGCTTCGTGCTCTACGCCCGGGACCGCTGGCCGGTCGTGGCCCGCGGCGGATCCGACCGAGCAGCCGGCGGCCCGACGCTCGCGCTGGAGCTCCTGCTGGGCCGAGTCTTCGTCATCGGCGCCGTGGTGTTCGCCGTCCAGCAGGGGCTGTGGGCCACCGTCGGCGGTGGCCCGTTCGACGACCCGACGACCGCCCAGCAGACGTTCCTGGTGGTCAGCGCCACGGCCGCGCTGGCGGGCGCTGCCGCGGCCACCGGGCTCCTGCGCGGCGGACGCCTGACCCGCCTGCGCCTGGCCGGGCTCTGGGTGGGCACCGCGGTGCTGTTCAGCGGCACGTTCCTCGACACCATGAAGCAGGTGGTGATCGCCGACGACGCGTGGGGCGCGCCCCAGACCCACCCTGCCCACGCCTTCCTCAGCCTGCTGGTCCTGCTGTGCGCGCTCGCCGGCGCGATCGGCGGTGCCCTGCGCCTGGCTACGGAGTCCGGCGCGTCGACAGGAGGAGCAGCGCCGTACCGACGAGAGCAGCGACCAGCGACGCCAGCAGGATCCCGATCTTGGCCTGCTCGGTGAGGCCCGGCGCGTCCGGGAACGACAGGCCCGCGATGAACAGCGACACCGTGAAGCCGATGCCGGCGACCGCGCCGACGCCCGCGACCTGGGCCCAGCCGGTGTCGCGCGGCAGCCGGGCCAGGCCCAGCCGGACCGCCAGAAAGCACGCGAGCAGGATGCCGACCGGCTTGCCGAGCACCAGGCCGGCGCCGATGCCGAGGGCGACCGACGAGGTCACCGCGTCCCCGAGTCCGGCCCCGAGGTGGACGCCGGCGTTGGCGAGGGCGAACACCGGAAGCACGACGTACGCCGAGACCGGGTGCAGGTGGTGCTGGAGCCGCTCGACCATCGGCACCGACTCCACGAGCAGGAAGCGCAGGCGGTGCACCTCCTCCTGGTCGAGCGCACGGTCGTGCAGCGCCTCGTCGGCGTACTCCCGGGCGACGTCGGCCCGCAGCAGCGCGGTCGCGGGCGTCAGCAGGCCGAGCGCCACGCCCGCGAGGGTCGCGTGGACGCCGGACTCCAGCAGGGCGTACCAGGTCGCCACGCCGACGACGAGGTACGCCGGCAGCGCCCACACGCGTGCCAACCGCATCGCCACCACCAGTCCGAGCAGGACGAGAGCGATCACCAGCCAGCGCAGGTCGAGGTCGGCGGTGTAGAACACGGCGATCACGAGGATCGCGCCGATGTCGTCGACGATCGCGAGCGTCAGCAGGAACAGCCGCGCCGCCGACGGGATCCGCTGCCCGAGCAGGCCGAGCACTCCGACGGCGAACGCGATGTCGGTGGCCATCGGGATGCCCCAGCCGGCGCCCGCGTCTCCCCCTCCGGCGATCGCGGCGTAGATCGCGGCCGGCACCACCATCCCGCCCACGGCCGCGACGATCGGCAGGGCCGCCGTGCGGGGGTCGCGCAGGTCGCCGTTGACGAGCTCGTACTTGATCTCGAGGCCGACGACGAAGAAGAAGACGACCATGAGGGCGTCGTTGACCCAGTGCTGGAGGCTGCCCTCGACGCCGAACGGGCCCACCTCCAGGGTCACGTGGGCGTGCCAGAAGTCGTCGTAGCTGCCGCCCCACGGCGAGTTGGCCCACACCAGCGCCGCCACCGCGGCGAGCACCAGCAGGATCGACCCGGCGGCCTCGACGCGGAGGAACTCACGCAGAGGGCGGGCGACGTACCGCGCGACCGGACGGTCGCTCCTGCTCCAGATCGGGCCCTGCTGCCACAGGTCGCGGTCGGGCACGCTGGTCTCCTCGGGGGTCGGCTGCACGAGCGCCGACCAGACTTCCCGGCTCACCTGGGGCGGATTCTACGGGCACGGCACTCGGCCCCACGACTCCGGGCACTTCGATAGGGTCGGGAGCATGGCCACGCCACCGCCGACTGTTCCCGCCCGCCACCCCGCGGGTGGCGCGTCTGAAGAGCCAACGATCGGGCGCCTGATCAAGGACGCCCAGACCGACTTCTCCACGCTCATGCGCAAGGAGATCCAGCTCGCCAAGTCGGAGCTGAAGGTCAGCGTGACCGCCGGCGGCATCGGCGCCGGCCTGCTGGCGGCAGCGGCGTTCGTCCTGGTGCTCGCGGTGATCATGCTGTCGGTCGCCATCGCCTACTTCATCCACTGGAACGGCTCCGGCCTCGACCTGCACTGGGCGTTCCTGATCGTCTTCGGGTTCTACCTGCTGGTCGCGGGGCTGATGGTCTTCGTGGCGATACGCAAGTTCAAGAAGGTGAAGGCGCCCGAGAAGGCGATCGAGCAAGGGCGAGAGATCCCGCGGGCGCTCAAGGGACAGGCCTGAACGCAAGGAAGCAGAGAGACAGGGGGAGGCATGGCACGGCAACCGGTAGTGGCCGGACGCGCCGAGCAGCTCCTCGGGTCCTCGGTCATCGCCACGGCGCCGGTCGCCGGCGGTGACATCTGCACAGCGGTCAAGCTCCGGCTGAGCAACGGTCGCACCGCGTTCCTCAAGACCCTCACCGGGGCGCCCGAGGGCTTCTTCGCCGCCGAGGCGACCGGCCTCCGCTGGCTCGCCGAGGTCGAGGACGGCGTCGCCACGCCCGAGGTGCTCGGCGTCGCCGACGACTGCCTGATCCTCGCCTGGATCGAGTCCGGCAAGACCGGTGCCGACGCCGCAGCCTCGTTCGGGCGCGCGCTCGCCCGCACCCACCGGAGCGGCGCCCCCTCCTTCGGGCTGGACACCGAGGGCTTCATCGGCCGGCTCCCGCTGCGCAACCGGCCGATGGACACCTGGGCGGAGTTCTACGCCGAGCGGCGGATCGCGCCGTACCTCAAGGTCGCCCGCGACCACGGCATGGTGGAGGCCGCCGACGCCGCGACCATCGAGCAGGCCGTCGCCAAGATCGGCGAGATCGTCCCCGACGAGCCGCCCGCCCGCCTCCACGGCGACCTCTGGAACGGCAACGTCCTCTTCACCAACGACGACCGCGTCGTCGCCATCGACCCCGCCGCCTACGGCGGCCACCGCGAGGTCGACCTCGCGATGCTCGCGCTCTTCGGCCTCCCGCAGCTCCAGCACGTGATGGCGGCGTACGACGAGGAGCACCCGCTCGCCGACGGCTGGGAGGACCGGCTGGCGATCCACCAGCTGTTCCCGCTGCTCGTGCACGCCTGCCTCTTCGGGGGGCAGTACGGTGCCCGGGCCGCGCGGCTCGCCGCCCGCTACCTGTAGGCCCCGCCTCTCAGCACAACCTCAGCCTGCACGGGCATGATGTTCGAGTGAGCCAGCCGACCGCCGTCAAGCACCGCGTCCTCGTCGTCGACGACGACCGCGCGGTGCGCGAGTCGCTGCGCCGCTCGCTGGAGTTCAACGGCTACGACGTGCAGCTGGCCGCCGACGGCGCGGAGGCGCTCGCCGGGATCGGCTCGCTGAACCCCGACGTGGTCGTGATGGACGTGATGATGCCGCGCCTCGACGGGCTCGAGGCGACCCGCGCGCTGCGCGCGGCCGGCAACGACGTGCCGGTCATCGTGCTCACGGCCCGCGACGCGGTCGGTGACCGGGTCGAGGGCCTCGACGCAGGCGCCGACGACTACCTGACCAAGCCGTTCGCCCTCCAGGAGCTGCTCGCCCGGCTCCGCGCCCTGCTCCGCCGGGCCGCCCCGGTCGACGGCGACGACGAGGAGGAGACGCTCGCGTTCGCCGACCTCACCATGAACGTCACCACCCGCGAGGTCACCCGCAACGGCCGGCCGATCGAGCTCACCCGCACCGAGTTCACGCTGCTGGAGATGTTCCTGCGCCGACCGCGCCGGGTGCTCGACCGGTCGTTCATCCTCGAGGAGGTCTGGGGCTACGACTTCCCGACGACGGCCAACTCGCTGGAGGTCTACGTCGGCTACCTGCGCCGCAAGACCGAGGCCGAGGGCGAGCCGCGGCTGATCCACACCGTGCGCGGCGTCGGCTACGTCCTGAAGGAAGCGTGAGCGGCTTCGTGCCGTTGACGGCGCGGTCGATGACCCTGGGCCAGGGCCCCGACGGGCGGTGGCACTACCGCCGCTCGCTCGCGAGCCGGGTGATCCTGCTGACGACGATGGCCGTGGGCATCACCGCGGCCGTGATCGCCGTCGGTGCCTACTTCACGGCTCGCATGCAGATGCAGGACTCCCTCGACCACTCCTTGCTGCAGCGCGCCAAGGCCGCAGCCGCGACCAACGTGCTGCTGGACCTCAACCTCAACGCCAACCGGGTGCCCTCTTGGGCGGTCGGCGCCGGTGATGTCCGCATCGGGTACGTCCACGTCGACGGCGACGTGGTGTCGATCGACACCGGACCCGAGATCCCGCTGGGGTCGTCCGAGCTCGAGGTGGCCGGCGGGTCCCAGCCCTACAGCATCCGCACAGTGACCGTCGACGGCGAGCGGTTCCGCGTGGCATCCGTGCCCCTGACCGGACCGGAGCCCAGGCCGGACAACGTCGCCCTGGTGATCGCCCAATCTCTCGAGGACCAGGACCGGATCCTCGCCCGGCTGGGCTGGGTCACCCTCGCGTTCGGCATGGCCGGCGTGCTGGTCGCGGCCGCGGCGGGCTGGGCGGTCGCCTCCAACGGGCTGCGTCCGGTGCGGAAGCTGACGACCTCCGTCGAGGAGATCGCCCGCACCGAGGACTTCACCCCGCTCCCGGTCGAGGGCGACGACGAGGTCGCGCGCCTCGCCACGGCGTTCAACCAGATGCTCACGACGCTCGACGCCACCCGCACGCGCCAGCGCCAGCTGGTCGCCGACGCCGGCCACGAGCTGCGCACGCCACTGACCTCGCTGCGCACCAACATCGACCTGCTCACGATGGAGGTCGACGCGCCGGACGCGGCCCTGCCCGCGGACGCCCGACGCGAGGTGCTGGAGGACGTGCGCGCCCAGATCGAGGAGCTGACGACCTTGATCGGCGACCTGACCGAGCTCGCGCGCGAGGCGCCGGCGGTCCCGCTGGTCGAGCCGGTCGACCTTGCTGAGATCGTGGACCACGCCGTACAGCGGGTACGGCGGCGCGCGCCCGGGCTGACCTTCGAGGTGTTCACCCGCCCGTGGCGGCTGACGGGCGAGGCCGCCGCGCTGGAGCGTGCGGTGACCAACATGCTCGACAACGCAGCGAAGTGGAGCCCCGAAGGAGGCAAGGTGACGGTCCGGCTCAGCGACGGAGTGCTGACGGTCGACGACCAGGGCCCCGGCATCGCCGAGGCGCACCGGGAGCTGGTCTTCGACCGCTTCTGGCGCGCAC
Source organism: Nocardioides thalensis (assembly GCF_013410655.1). NCBI lineage: Bacteria > Bacillati > Actinomycetota > Actinomycetes > Propionibacteriales > Nocardioidaceae > Nocardioides > Nocardioides thalensis. The sequence continues at coordinate 17,155 of NZ_JACCFP010000001.1, read as the reverse complement.
CCGACTCGCGCACCATGCCGGGCTCCGGCCTCGGCCTCTCGATCGTGCGCCAGGTCGTCGAGCGCCACGCCGGCACCGTGCAGGTCACCGAGAGCGCCGGCGGCGGCACCCGCCTGGTGATGCGGCTGCCCGGCGAGGAGCGTGTCTCCGGTGGTTGAGGTGCGAAGAGCGCTAGCGACGAGCAAGGCCGGTGGTTGAGGTGCGAGGAGCGCTAGCGACGAGCAAGGCCGGTGGTTGAGGTGCGAGGAGCGCTAGCGACGAGCCTCGAAACCTCGGGCCTCCTGCTGGCAGCGCTCCTGCTGGCCGGGTGCGGCGACGACGTCGCCCCGAGGCCCGACCTCCCCACCGAGACCCCGGCGCTGTGGAACCCCTGCGACGCGCTCGACGCCGCCTTCATCGAGAGGCAGTTCGGCACCGTCGCCACCGAGGAGGCGGGCGAGCCGACCGCGCCGGTCTGCCGGTTCGTGCCCGAGGAGAGGACCGGCCAGCCGGTCATCGAGGCCAACTACCTCCAGTTCTCCGGCGGTCTCGACCAGGCGTGGGACACGATGGGCCAGCCCGAGGACGCCGACGTCGACGACCCGGTGATCGCCGGCGCCGACGCCGCCCGGGTCGTGGTCGACGTGGTGAAGAAGCAGCTCTACGTCACGGGCTTCGTGCAGAACGGCGACCTGATCCAGAGCGTCAACGTGATCGCGCCGGCGCCGTACGACCAGAAGGGCGTCGTCACCGGCGTCGAGCAGGTGCTCACCCGACTCTCCGCCCACGCCGACCGGGCGGGCGTCGGCGCGTAGTCCGCTGCCGCGGGCTCTTCAGCGGGCATTCAGGAGCAACCCGCGAGAATGGGCGGACCCGACCGCCCGGAGGAACCCATGCGCGTACTCGTCGTCGAGGACGAGCGACGACTCGCGCGCTCCCTCCGGATCGGGCTCGAGGCCGAGGGGTTCGCCGTGGACCTGGCCGCCGACGGCACCGACGGCCTCTGGCTCGCACGCGAGAACGACTACGACGCCATCGTGCTCGACCTGATGCTGCCCGGCATCAACGGCTACAAGGTGTGCGAGACGCTCCGCGCCGAGAAGGACTGGACGCCGATCCTGATGCTCACGGCCAAGGACGGCGAGTGGGACCAGGTGGAGGGTCTCGATACCGGTGCCGACGACTACCTGACCAAACCGTTCTCCTTCCCGGTGCTCGTCGCTCGCCTGCGGACCGTCGCCCGCCGTGGCGCCCGCGAGCGCCCGACGCAGCTCGAGGCCGGCGACATCCGGGTCGACCCGGCCGCCCGCCGGGTGTGGCGCGGGGACGTGGAGGTCTCGCTCACCGCACGGGAGTTCTCCCTGCTCGCGTTCCTCGCCCGGCACCCCGGCGACGTCGTCTCCAAGCGCCAGATCCTCGACGCCGTGTGGGACGTCGACTTCGACGGCGACCCCAACATCGTGGAGGTCTACGTGCGCCACCTCCGCAACAAGATCGACCGCCCGTTCGGGCGCGAGGCGATCCAGACGCTCCGCGGCGCCGGCTACCGACTGGCGAGCGACGGTGGCTGAGCTGCGGTGGAGCCGCGCCTCGGTGCGGTTCCGTACGACGGCCGGCGCGGTGCTGATCGTCGCGGTCGTGCTCGTGGTCGGGGCGATCGTGCTCGTCGCGCTGGTGCGCGCGTCGCTCCGCGACGGACTGGAGGCCGGCGCCGAGCAACGGGTGTCGTCGCTGGCCGACGAGATCGAGAGCGGCGGGCTGCCGGACCCGCCTGGGCGCGACGACTCCGACGACGCGGACGACGAGCCCGAGGAGGTCGTGTGGCAGGTGCTGGCCGCCGACGGGTCCGTCGTCCGGTCGTCCCAGCCGTTGGCCCGCTCTCTCCCGTCCGACGGCGGCGAGGTCTCCCTGCCCGGCGGCGAGCATCCCTACCTCGTGGTCACCGAGGACGCCGAGTGGGGCGAGGAGGAGTACGTCGTCGTCGCGGCCGTCGCGCTGGAGGACGTCGAGGAGTCGACCGCCGCCCTGCTGCCGCCGCTGCTGGTCGGCCTGCCTCTCGTGCTCCTGCTGGTGGGTGGCACGACCTGGCTCGTCGCCGCCCGGGCGCTGGCGCCCGTGGAGCGGATCCGGCAGGAGGCCGACCAGATCACCGGCGACCGGCTCGACCGGCGGGTCCCGGAGCCCGCCTCCCGCGACGAGGTGCACCGCCTGGCCCGCACGGTGAACCGGATGCTCGGCCGGCTCGAGGAGTCGCGGGACCGGCAGCGCCAGTTCGTGGCGGACGCCTCCCACGAGCTGCGCTCGCCGCTGGCCAGCATCCGACAGACGGCAGAAGTGGCCTCCGCCCATCCGGACGCACTCCCACCCGGCGAGCTCGCCGAGGCCGTGCTCGAGGAGTCGGACCGGATGCAGCGGCTCATCGAGCAGCTGCTGCTGCTCAGCCGCGCCGACGAGGGTGCCGCACTGCGCGGTCGCGACGACGTCGACCTCGACGACCTCGCGCTCACGGAGGGTGCGCGGGTACGCCGTACCGGCCTCGCCGTGGACACCTCCGGCGTCAGCGCGGGCCGGGTGCGCGGAGACCGGCTCGCGCTCGGGCAGGTGGTGCGCAACCTGGTGGACAACGCGGCCCGGCACGCGCGGACCACGGTCTCCCTCTCCGTCCGCACGGCCCCCGGCGGCGGTGCCGACGCCGTGGAGCTGGTGGTCGAGGACGACGGGCCGGGCATCCCCGCCGCGGACCGAGAACGGGTCTTCGAGCGGTTCGTCCGCCTCGACGAGGCGCGGGCGCGGGACGCCGGCGGGAGCGGCCTCGGGCTCGCGATCGTGCGCGAGATCGTGGCCGCGCATGGCGGGACGGTCACGGTCGATGACGGCGCTCTCGGGGGCGCGCGGCTCGTCGTACGGCTGCCCGCCTGAAACGTCGTTCAGGAGCGTTCAGGAAGGGTTCAGCGACCCTCCCGCAGGCTGGTACCGCACAGTCCGGAACCACGTCGAAGAGAAGAAGGCGACCCATGAACACCACGAAGCTCCGCAGCAAGCGCGTCCTCCTCCCCGCCATCGCCACGATCGCCGTGCTCGGCGTCGGCGCGACCGTCTGGACCGCGACCGCGGACGACAACCTCGAGGGCGACGCGCGCGACCGGGTCGCCGCGGCGGCGGTGGAGGCCGCTGGCGGCGGCGAGGCGGTCGACGTCGAGACCAGCGACGACCAGGGCGCGGCCTACGAGGTCGAGGTCCGTCGCGAGGACGGCACCGAGCTCGACGTCTCCCTGGACGAGAACCTCGACGTCGTGCGCCAGGACGAGGAGGGCGACGACGACGGCGACGAGTCCGGGGACGCCGACGACGGCACCGAGGACACCGAGGACACCGACGACACTGACGCCGACGACCGGGTGCTCGGCGACGCCGAGCGGGCCGACGCGGAGCAGGCCGCGCTCGCCGCGGTCGGCGGGGGCACCGTGCTCCAGGTCGAGGCCTCCGACGACGCGGGCGAGGCCTACGAGGCCGAGGTCCGCGACCGCGACGGCAAGGAGTGGGACGTCGCGCTCGACGCCGACTTCACGGTGCTGAGCAAGACCGCCGACAGCTGAGCACCGGCCGGAGGCCGCGCGTCAGGGGTTGATCGCCCGCAGGAGACGCGCGGCCTTCCAGCGCGTCTCGGCGTACTCCTCGTCGACGTCGGAGCGCACGGTGATCCCGCCGCCGGTGCCGAGCGTGTAGCTGCCGTCGCCCGCGGTCAGCAGGGTGCGGATGACCACGCCGAGATCGGCGCGGCCGTCGCCCGAGACCCAGCCGAACGCGCCCGCGTAGGCGCCGCGCGGGGTCTCCTCGACCTCGTCGATGATCTCCATCGTGCGCAGCTTGGGCGCACCGGTCATCGAGCCGGCCGGGAACAGCGCGCGCAGCGCCCCGACGGTCGAGACGTCGTCGCGCAGCCGCCCGCGCACCGTCGAGACCAGCTGGTGCACCGAGGCGTAGGACTCCACGTCCATCAGCACGGGCACGTCGACCGACCCCACCTCGCACACCATCGACAGGTCGTTGCGGAGCAGGTCGACGATCATCAGGTTCTCGGCCCGGAACTTCGGGTCAGTCGCCAGGTGCTCGCGCGCCCGCTCGTCCTCCTCGGGCGTGCCGCCCCGCGGCGTCGTCCCCTTGATCGGTTTGGTCTCGAGAGTGCGGTCGTCGGTCACCAGCGCGTAGCGCTCGGGCGACGAGCTGAGCAGCCAGGCCTCCGCCCCCGCGACGTCGTGCTGGAGGAAACCCGCGTACGGAGCGGGATTCACCGCCCTCAGGCGGAGGTAGGCCTCGGCCGGAGTGAGGCCGCTGGCCGTCGTGATCCGGTGGGTGAGGTTGACCTCGTAGGAGTTCCCCGCATGCAGGTGCCCCTGCACAGCGTCGAACGCCGCGGCATACGTCGAAGGGGTCGAATCCGCCCTCATGGCGTGCCGAGTTGTGCCTCGTGGTTCGCGCTCCGAACCATCGTGTCCATCTCGGCGAGCCATGGGGGCGGATTCGGCGTGGTCGAAGAAGCGGATGTGGGAGGGGCGCATCCAGACGGCGTCGGGAAGGAGTACGTCGGGACGGGCGGGGAGATCGGGGCGGGAGGCGTAGCCGAAGTAGCCGAACCACTGGTCGCTCGGGCTTCCCGCGGCCAACTCCTGCTCGAGGACCACGAACGGGTCGTCGCCGACCACCTCGGTGCGATCGCCGGAGTGACGGGTGACCTCGCGGCGGGCGGCGTCGTAGGTCAGCGAGACGTCGTCGCCGTCCAGCCAGCCGATGATCGAGCGGCGCCGGCTCCAGTCACGGGCGCCGCCGCCGTCGAGCCAGACGCACCGGCGGTGCTCCGCCGCGACATCGGTGAACGCGGCCACCGCATCTCCCGTGGTGGCCACCTACCGCTCCCCGGCGAGGAAGTTCGCGACCATCCGGGCGCCGTGCTCGCTCAGCACCGACTCGGGGTGGAACTGCACGCCTTCCTGGGGCAGGTCGCGGTGGCGCACGCCCATCACCACGTTGTCGGCCGTCGCCGTGACCACGAGCTCGTCGGGCAGCTCCAGCGCTGCGAGCGAGTGGTAGCGCACGGCCCGCAACCCGGCGGGCAGACCGCGGAACACACCGGCGCCGTCGTGCTCGATGGCCGCCACGTCACCATGGGCGGGGCCGACGCGGTCCACGCGGCCGCCGTACGTCGTGACCATGCCCTGCATGCCGAGGCAGACACCGAGCACCGGGCGGCGACCGTCGCGCAGCACCTCGCGGCCGACCGAGAAGTCACGCTCGTCGGCGGGGTGGCCGGGGCCGGGCGACAGCACGACGTACTCGTGGCGCAGCACGTCGTCGGGCTCGACCTCGTCGTGCTGGACGACGGTGGGCAGCACCCCGGTCACGCCCGCGACGAGGTGCACCAGGTTCCAGGTGTAGGAGTCGTGGTGGTCGACCACCACGACGTCAGGCGGGTGGCCCATCCGGAAGCAGGATCGCGCAGACGAGGTCGTGCACGATGTCGAAGCCGTGCTCGGTGAGCACCGACTCGGCGTGGAACTGCACACCGCGGTAGTGCGGCCCGGCGAGGGCGTTGACGTCGCCGGACTGCGGGTCGGCCTCGACGCTGACGCCGGCCGGGAGATCGGCGTCGTCCGCCCGGCCCACGAACGTGTTGTAGAAACCCACCCGCTCGCGACGGCCGTTGACGGTGACCTCCGACTGGGTGCCCTGGAAGACGATGTCCTTGTAGGAGAGCGGGATGCCGAGCCGCTGGCACAGGGTCTGGTGGCCCAGGCAGACGGCGAGGAACGGCCGCTCGGCGGCCAGCAGCTCGTCGACCGCCGTGCGCACGGTCGCGACCTTCGCGTCGTCGCCGTCGCGCGGGTCGCCGGGGCCGGGGCCGACGATGACGAGGTCGTGGCCGTCGAGGGAGCCGGGGGCGTAGTCCTCGTGGCGTACGACGCTGGTGGTCATGCCCATCCGCGCGAGCAGGTGACGCAGCATGTTCACGAAGTCGTCGGCGTTGTCGAGGATGACGACGCTCTTGCCGGCCAGTCGCGGGTCGGGCGGCGTGCCGGCCTGGTCGTCGAGCCAGAACCCGGAGAGACGACGGTTGCGGGAGTTGAGCGCGATCAGCACGTCCTCGTCGGCGACCAGCTCGGCGAGGTCGACGCCGTGCTCGGGCGCTGGGGGCACCAGCCCGAAAGCCGACAGGATGCCGCCGGCCTTGGCATGGGTCTCGGCGACCTCGTAGGCCGGGTCGGAGTCGCGCACCAGGGTGGCGCCGGCCGTCACCTTGAGCCGTCCCTCGAGGTCGACGTCGGCGGTGCGGATGACGATCGGGCTGTCGACGACCGGCTCGCCGTCCGCGTCGCGGCCGAAGATCGCGAGCGCGGCGCCGTAGTAGCCGCGGCCCTCGGGCTCGTACTCCTTGATGAGCCGGCACGCGTTCTCGACGGGCGACCCGGTGACCGTGGCGGCGTACATCGTGTCGCGCAGGACCTCGCGGACGTCGCGGTTGGTGCGGCCGGCGAGGAGGTACTCGGTGTGGATGAGGTGGGTCATCGGCTTGAGGAACGGCCCGAGCACCTGGCCGCCCTCGTTGCAGATGTCGCACATCATCTTCAGCTCCTCGTCGACGACCATGAAGAGCTCGTAGATCTCCTTCTGGTCGCGCAGGAACTCCATCAGCCGAGGCTGCACACCGCGGTCGTCGCCCTCGGGCGGGCGCACGCGGAACGTCCCGGAGATCGGGTTCATCCGTACGTCGCCGCCGTGCACGGAGACGTGCCGCTCCGGGCTGGCGCCGACGAGGTAGCGGTCGCCGGTGAAGAACAGGAACGTCCAGTAGGCGCCGCGCTCGCGCTCCAGCAGCCGGCGGAAGACGGTCAGCGCCTTCTCGGCGCTCCAGTCGGCGACGACCGCGCGGTAGTGGCGGCCGACGACGAGGTTGGCGCCCTCGCCCTGGCCGATCTCGTCCTTGATGATCTTCTCGACGATCTTGGCGTAGTCGTCGTCACCGACGTCGAAGCCGCCGCGGTCGGCGAAGTCGATGCCGGTGTCGTCGATCGCGTCGATGACGTCGGCGACGGAGTACTCCAGCTCGGTCTCCACGTCGACCACCACCAACGGGGTGCCGTCGTCGTGCGCCTGGAACCCGCGCTCGGCGACCTGCCGGAAGGGCACCGCCACGAGCCGGTCGCACTGCCGTCCCTCGGCCGGCGGTCCCTGCTCGAGCGGGATGTCGGTGATCGAGTCGGCCACCCACCGCCGGCCGCCGAGGACGCCGACCGTGTCGCGGTCCTTGGCCCGGGTGGAGCGCCGGATGATCGCCCACGCCTCGTGCCCCTGGATCGCGGCGATGGCGTCCCGGGCAGAGGTGGTGGGTGCAGTCATGCCGGAAGCCTAGGCTGCCCCGGTGGTTGCGCGCCGCCGGGATTCGCTGCGCGGACCACGAGGTGAGGAGTCGGTGAACGTACGTCGCAGCACCTTCCGGTCGGCGTACGTCGTCGGTTGGCTGTTCCCCATGACTCTGACTCGGCTGTTGTCCGTCGCCAGCCTGCTCGTTCTCGCTCTCCTCCCGGGGTTCTCAGCCGCGCACGCCGAGGACGGCCGGCCGGCGGGCGCGCCGACCGTCGGAGCCCCCTACTCCCTGCTCCAGATGAACCTGTGCCTGAGCGGCGCCGCCCGGTGCTTCCCCGGGACGCAGTACCCCAAGGTGGTCGACGAGGCGGTCGAGCGGATCCTCGCCAACGACGTCAACGCGGTGACCCTCAACGAGGCGTGCAGCGGTGACGTCGAGGAGATCGCCGAGCGCACCGGCTACCACTTCCGGTTCACCACGATCATCTACGGCGGCGCGCCGTTCGTGTGCCGCAACCCCGGTGCGCGCGGCGTGTTCGTCAACGCTGTGCTGACCAAGGAGGCGATCCGCAGCAGCGAGGAGGGTGCCTACTCGCGGTTCAGCGGTGTGGAGCAGCGGCGCTGGCTGTGCGTGACGACCGCACGCCGGATCGACGTGTGCACCAGCCACCTCTCGACCGACGGCGAGGACCCGGCGTCGACGAACTCCACGCAGTGCCGCGAGCTCTCCGCGCTCCTCGCCGCGCGCGAGCGGCCGGCGATCTTCGCCGGCGACGTGAACCGTCGCTCGTCGTGCGCCCCGGAGGGCTTCTGGACGCTCACCGACGCGGCGGCGACGCAGGCGCCCGGCATCCAGCACGCGTACGGCGACCTCCTCGCCCCGACGCTCGAGATCGAGCCGGCGACCTACACCGACCACGACGTGATGGTGGTCCGCGCGCTCGTGCCGCGGCCCTGAGCGCGCTCGCTCAGGCGCCGAGCGCGACGAACGCCGCAGCGGTGGCGGCGGCGACTGGGTCGTCGGCCATCGCCCGACGGGTGACGTGCAGCGCGGTCGCCGGATCCGCGCCGGCCGCGAGCTCGTCGTGCAGCCGCACCATCAGCCGAGCGGTCGCGTCGTCGTTGACGTCGGCGACGCTGCACACCAGGCCGGACGTGCCCAGCGAGATCAGCGCCGCGGCAAGGCCGAGGACCTCCTCGGCACCGACCGGGGCGAGGACGCCGGACTCGCAGGCGGAGAGCACGACGCGGTACGGCGCCCGCCCGAGGCGCTCGAGGTCGTGCACGACGAGCGGGCCGTCGGCGAGCTCGAGCGCGGAGAAGAGCGGGCTGTCGGCGCGGAACCGGCCGTGCGCGGCGAGGTGCACGAGGTCGGCGCCGTCGATGGCCTTCAGGGTCGCCTCGACCTCGGCGTCCTTGCCGTCGAGGAGCAGCGCATCGGGGTAGCGCTTCGCGAGCTCGGGCACCTCCGCGCCGCCGGACGCGAGCCCCGGACCGGCGACCAGAGCCGTACGGCGGGCCCGCGGTCGCCGTACCGACCTCGCGCGGAGCCACTGCCCCGCCGACGGCACCACGCTGAACGGGCGGTCGGCCAGGACCGGCAGCAGCGCCCACGGGACGCCGTGCAGGCGGGCGGTCGGGGACAGGACGACCGGCCCGTCCGGGATCAGCCGGGCCGCCTCTCCCAGTGCCGTCTCCTGCAGCTGCCGCGCGAGGTCGTCCATGGACGACGGTCGACCGCGCGATGCCCGTCGCATCAGCATCGCGGTCGGGCCGAGGAGGTCGGCCACCTCCGCGGTGGTGCCGGCGATCCGGCGGCGCACCCGCCCGTTGTGCACGACGAGGACATGGATCACCCCGTCGACGTCGACCAGCTCGACCAGGCAGCCGTCGCCGACACCGGCCACGACCTCCTCGGCTGAGGCGGGTCGCTGCGCCTCCTCGCTGCCGGGCGCCAGGGTGTGGTGCTCGGCCCGCACCGCCCGCTCCAGCCGGAGCCGCTCCTTCTCAAGTTGCTCGGTGGGCTCTCCCGCCTGGCGGGCCTCAGCGAGCTGGCGCCCGTTGTCGCGGAGTGCGGCCAACGATTCCGGAATCGTCGCCGCGTTCGATGTAGCGGGCGGCTGCGCGAGCGCTGTCGCCCTGGTGCGCTCGCTCCACCGGAGCAGCGTCCGCGGGTCGTGGGCCGCGTGCCGCAACGCGATCGTCGTCAGCTCGCGACCGTGGGTGGTAGCAAGTGCCCGGAGCTCAGAACTACCCATTAGGCGTCGGTGCTCGTCCAGAGCATCCAGTCCCGCTCCGCACGCGCGCAGCACAGCTGCGCCTGATCCAAACGCTTCACGATCTAACGCCTGCGCGAACCAAGCGCTGGCGCGGGTCAGGCCGTTGGGATGCCAGCGGTAGGTCGCAGCTCTCCCCCACAGCTTCCGCCCAGCCTCGCCGCTAGCGATCCGTCCGGCGAGGGTGAGGGCGACAGGCGCTTCCGCAGAGCGTTCTCGATCAAGCGCCCTTGCGACGGCAGCCGCTTCCACCGCTAATTCACCCCCGTCGCCCAACGCAAACCGAGCGGTGACCATCGCGAGTCGCGCGCGCCTCGAATGCCACCACTGCTTGTGACGGCGAAAGAGAACATCGGCGCGACGGGCCGCGGCGAGTGCAACTTCCGGCTCCGCATTGGCCAATCGCGCCCGAGCGATTGCGAGGTCGTACTCAGCCCGATCAAGCGATCCAACGTGACCCGTGAAGCCATCCAGGAGGCGGACGGCCTCGGCGGCCATACCCGCTGCGAGATATGCGTCGGAGATACTCCAAAGTTCGTCGAGGCGTGGTGGGATTGCGGCGCCTTCCTGAAACCGAAGCGCTTCTTCGTAGCGCTTCAGTCCCGTAGCGATGTCACCTCGGGCGACCGCGATCAAGGCGAGGTTGCCGAGGCCCGCAAGGCGGTCCACCGCAGATCCTCCGGCGGCGAGAATCTCTAACGCCTTGACGATCTCGGCTTCTGCGGCGTCGATGCGACCGAGCCGAAGCTCAACAGCACTGAGCCATGCTCTGGTCTTCGCCTCCCAAGGTCGGTCTCCCGATTCCTGGAGAACCGCTAGAACGGAGCGCAGGGCGGGCGCGGCCTCGCGGTCGCGGCCCAACATGGACAAAACTCCCGCCTGGCGCATCGTGATTCTCGCTGCGAGCTCGCCCGTCGCACCGTCGCGGGCCGCGTCCAACTGGCGCAGGGCCTGGCTGGTGCGACCACCGAGGGCTAGTGCCACGCCAAGTGTCGCCCGCACGTCGCGGGTGCGATCATCCACGCCGGCTCGATAGGCCGCGCGGAGCGCGACTCGCAGCGCCGCAATCGCCTCTTCGACCTGGCCGGTATCACGCAGCACGATCCCGAGGGCTTGACTTGCGTAGGACAGCTCAATGGGCTCCGGGTCGCGGGCGAGCACCTCCTCGGCGCGCCTTCGCGCCTCGACAGGCTGGTCCACGGCCAGGTCGAGCAGCTCCTGCATCGGCGACCCCTGCACATACGAGAACGACTCTTTACGGGCATTCCCGACCGCCACTACGTTAGCGGGGCCGGTGTGCTCGGGACGCCCCGTTTCCCGCACCTGTCAGGAGTGGTGATGTCGCAACCAAGCGGTCCCCCGTTCCCAATATCGACTCTCCGCGCAATGCTGAGTCGGCTCCGGTTGCCGTGGGACTGGATTCGAGGCGGCTCGAATGACGAATCGACATACCGGGAAGAAGAGGTACTCCGCGAGAAGCGCCGAGCCCAGGTAGGTGTGGTCCGGCGCGCGTTAGATGGTCAGGTCGCCGCTGCCGCCGCGGATGGTCCTGGACGCGTCACGGATGACGCGGATCTTGCCTTCCTCTACCGGCCCGGTCACGCGATCGTTCGGAACGAGGCGGCGTTCGAGCGCGTCTTCGGATTCTTCGGACAGCGGCAGGAGATTTACACCGGCAACATCGAGCGTGTGCCGGAGCGCTCGTCCGAGTCAGGGATCCTGGTCACGCTGCCAGCACGCAGGGATGGACTGGACGACGTGCTCGCGACTCTGGACGAGATCGATGACGCGTTCGAGCGAGGGTCCGGCGCGGACGCCGAGGTCGAGCAACACACCCGGGAACACCCTCTTGTGACACCGGACCACCTCCTGTACGTCACCGGCTACATCAGACCAAGCTTGTGCCCCGCAACTGAACCGGAGATGGTCCGCACCAAGACCCCCTGGCCGCCGCAGAACCCAGACGACTCTGTCGGCAAGGACATCCGCGTCTCCGTCGTCGACACCGGCCTCTGGAAGGGCGCCCTGACCCACCCCGCCACCGATGACTGGATGGACGGCGTCGATTGCGCACCCAAGGACGAGGAGCACGTCGACCCCCTCGCCATCCATGAGTACGCCGGCCACGGCACGTTCGTGTCGGGGGTGATCCAGTGCCTGGCGCCGGGGTCGACCGTCGACGTCGAAGGTCTGCTCACGAAGGGCGGCGCGGTCTTCGAGAAGGACATCTGCGAGCAGCTGCACGACGCGCTGGAGAGCAAGGGGCACCCGCAGGTCATCAGCATCTCCGCGGGCACCTACACGCGGAAGAACATGTCGCTGCTGGGCTTCCAGATGCTGGCCGCCGCGCACGGACTGGACGACGGCGAGGAGACCCTGGTCGTCGCGGCTGCCGGCAACGACAACACCGACGAGCCGTTCTACCCGGCGGCGTTCGAGTGGGTGACGGCGGTGGGATCCGTCGACGCCAACGGCAAGCGCTCGAAGTTCTCCAACTACGGCGACTGGGTCGACGTCTACGCACGCGGCAGCAACCTCGTCAACGCGTTCCCCGAGGGGACCTACAAGTGCGTCGAGCCGCCGAACGTCGGACAGATCCGCACGTTCCGCGGTCTTGCCCGGTGGAGCGGTACGTCGTTCTCGACGCCCATCGTCAGCGGGCTGATCGCGGCGCGGATGAGCGCGGCCGGCGAGAACGTCATCCAGGCGCGCGACGCCGTGCTCGGCGCGGGCACGGCCGGCGGCACCGATCCCGATGGAAACCCGATCCGGATCGTCGGGCCGCTGACCTGAGGGTCTCGATACGCCCGAGCGCCAGGGCGCTCGGGCTACTCGACCAACCTGTGACCACCCTGGGGTTCAGAGCGTGACCCAGGGGGTGATCAGCTTCGCCCCGGCCACCTCGACCGCGAACCGCACCGGGCCGGGCGCCACGGCCTCCAGCCGGAAGAACCCGCGCTCGTCGCAGTGCACGGTCTGGTCCACACCCGACGGCCGGTGCAGCGTCACCTTGGCGGGGTTGCCTCCGAAGGGAGCGGCCGCCGCGCCCTCGGGGATGACCTGCCCGAGCACATAGCCCAGGTCGACCTCGAGCTCGAGCGTCATCCCGTCAGTGCCGAAGGCGAGCGTGCGCATGGTGCCCGTGCCGGCGCCGGCGCTGCGCACCGCGGCGCCCGCATCCAGGGCGGAGTCGTGCAGCAGCTCGGCCAGCTCCTGGTCGACCGTGCGCCACGTGAACGCGGCCTTCGCCGCCTCCCGGCGCCGCTCGCTCACCTCCGACCCCTCGGCGACCGCGGCCGCCAGCTCGGCGGCCAGCTCGTCGTCGGTGATGTCGTCCCAGTCGTTCATCGTGTCCCCCCTCCCATCGGTTCCGGGCTCACCCGGCGCAGCGCCGGCGTACGCCGCAGCTGCTCGAAGGCGCGCGCCCTCGTCGGTCCGATGCTGCCGATCGGGATGCCCAGGCGGGCACTGATCTCGGCGTACTCCAGCGGCGGGTCCTCGAGCAGCAGGAGCAGCAGCGCGCGGCGTGCGTCCGGCAGCTCGGCCAGCCCCTCGCGCAGCGCCTGGCGCCGCTCGGCGGCGACCAGCTCGGCCTCGGGCACGACGTCGTCCTGACCATCGAGGGTCGGGTCCTCCTGCGGGTCGACCGGTCGCGTCCGGGCGCGAGCAGCGAGCACCCGGAGGCACTCGTTGCGCGTTGTCGTCTTGATCCACCCGGGCAGGGCCTCGGGCTCGCGGAGGTCGGCCAGGTGCTCGACCAGCCGCAGCCACACCGTCTGACTGGCGTCGTCGCCGTCCGGCCCGGAGAGCCTGTAGCGGCGAATGATCGCCTCGACCAAGGGGAGGAAGCGGTCGACGATCGTGTCCCACGCACGCTGATCTCCTTCCCGCGCCGAACGGACGACGACAGCCAGCGGGTCCGTCACATCCATCCGGCCTCCTCCGCCCCCCACAGGCAGGGGTTGACGGGTTTGTTGGATGCATGGTCCCGCATAGACAGAGGCACAGGCCAGCACCGTGATACGTCGAATTCTCGGCGTATCACCAGATCCCCCGGTCCATCTTCCTCGGTGTGCGGCGGTGAGCTCCCACCGCCCCTTCACAAGGAGAACCGACATGACCTGGACTGAGACCCACGAGCGAACCCGCATCCTGCGCGAGGTCGAGGCGGTGGCGACCGACGACATGAGCGGCGCGGTGCCGTGGCGCGCCGAGTGGGCGCCGTACTTCGCCGGCCCGGCCGGCCTCGTCGCCGCCCTCCAGTCGCGCTGGAACCGAATGGTCGAGGCGCAGCTCGACGAGCGCAGTGGCCCCGACGAGGTGGCGGAGACCTACGCCCGCCTGCGCGAGTCCCACGCGGGCACGCTGCGCATCCTGAACGACCCGACCCCGCCGGTCGACCGGCTGCTCCGCATCACCGGCGAGACCCGCATCCCCGCGCACCCTCGCCGTCGCGGCCTGCGGTTCCACGGCGGCCCGGTGCTGCCGTCGGTGCGCTGAGCCTCGAAACCCTCAGCCGACGGTCGTCAGCAGCTGCGTCGCACGGGTGAGTACGACGTACAGCGTCGCGCGTCCGGTCGCGGACTCGTCCTCGATCTCCTGCGGCCGGACCACGACGATGCCGTCGAACTCCAGGCCCTTGGTGTCGAGACCGGTGAGCACGACGACCCGGTCGTCGCCCGAGGGCGCGACGCTGGCGTCGGCCGCCGCACGAGCGGCGCCCGGCGCGTCGTCGGCGAGCTCGGGCCACGACGCCAGCCAGCTGTTGACCTCGGACCTGCGGGCGACCGGCACCACGATGCCCACGGTGCCGCTCACCTGGCCGGCGATCTCCAGCACCGCCTCGCGGGTCGCGGCCTCGAGCTCGCTCGCGTTGGCGACCGCGACCTGCTTCGGCTCGGCGCCGGTGCGGCGCACGGCGTCGGGCAGGTCGGCGTCGAGCCCGACCCGCTCGGCGTACGCCGCCGCGTAGGCGTAGATCTCCGCGCTGTTGCGGTAGTTGGTCGACAGGTGGAACTCGTGGATCGCCTTGCCGGCGAGCGCCTCGGCCCGCGCGGCGGCGGACTCCGCGGGCACCGGCCACGACGACTGGGCCGGGTCGCCGACGATCGTCCACGACGCGGTGCGGCCGCGACGGCCGACCATCCGCCACTGCATCGGCGTGAGGTCCTGCGCCTCGTCGACGAGAACGTGCGCGTAGCCGTCGTCCTCGATGCTGTGAGTGGGCGGCGCCCAAGCGCGTCCGGACGGTGCGTACTCGCGGTCCGCGGCCGTCATCAGCTCCTGGATGTCGACCGCGCCCTCAATGAGGGCCATCGGGTCGTCGCGCTCGTCGTCGGCGCGCTGCGGTACGTCGCCGAGGGCGTAGCGCAGCTCGTCGAGGAGCGCCACGTCCTCGATCGACAGGTCACCGCCGCTGGCCCACGACTTCACGAGCAGCCGCTGCTCCTCCGGGGTGAGGACACCGTCGGACACCCGCGACAGCAACTCGGGGTCGCGCAGCCAGCCGAGCACGGTGGGCGCGTCGAGCGGCGGCCACCAGGCAAGCGCGAAGTCGAGGAAGTCCTGGCGCCCGAGCATCTCGTCGTCGAAGGCCTCGCGACCCTGCTCGCGACCGCGCTCGCCGCGGACCTGCCGCCACATCGCGTCGAGGAGCGCCGCGGAGACGCGCGGCAGCTGCTTGTTGCGGCGGCCCTGCGACATCAGGTTGCGGCGGATCTGGCCGAGCCGGCCGCGGTCGAGCACGATCCGCTCGTCGCGCCAGAACACCCGGAACTCCGACGGCGAGCCAGGCGCCTGCTGGCGGGCCACCCGCCGCATCACCTCGGCCATGCGGGCCGCGCCCTTGACGTCGGCCACGGCGGGCTCGTCGTGCCGCGTCGCGCGGACGCCGTCGACGACCTCGCCCAGCGAGCGCAGCGCGACCGCGGTCTCGCCCAGCGAGGGCAGCACCCGCTCGATGTAGCGCATGAAGACGCCGGACGGGCCGACCACCAGCACGCCGCCGGTCTCGTAGCGACGCCGGTCGGAGTAGAGGAGGTACGCCGCCCGGTGCAGCGCGACCACGGTCTTGCCGGTGCCGGGACCGCCCGAGATCGTCACGACGCCCTTGCTGGGAGCGCGGATCGCCTTGTCCTGCTCGGCCTGGATGGTGGCGACGATGGAGTGCATCGAGCGGTCGCGCGCCCGCGACAGCTGGGCCATCAGCGCGCCCTCGCCGACGATCGGCAGCTCGCGGCCGGCGGCCTCGGCGGTGGCGTGGGCGTCGGCGTCGAGCAGCTCGTCCTCCACACCGACGACCTTGCGGCCCTCGCTGCGCAGCACCCGGCGCCGGATCACGCTCTGCGGCTCGGCGGCGGTGGCCTGGTAGAAGACCGCGGCGGCCGGGGCGCGCCAGTCGATCAGGAGCGAGTCGTGGTTGTCGTCGCGCAGGCCGATGCGGCCGACGTACCGCGGCTCCTTGTCGACCTCGGCGTCGAGGTCGAGCCGGCCGAACACCAGGCCCTCGTGGGCGGCGTCGAGCTGCGCGATCCGCTTGGCCGCCTGGAAGACCATGGCGTCGCGCTCGACGAGGCCACCCTCGTGCCCGAGGCGCCCGCGGGAGTGACCCTCCCGGGCGAGCTGCTGCGCCGCCTTCCCCGCCTTCTCCAGCTGTTGGTAGACCCGGTCCACGAAGCCCTGTTCACCTGCGACCTCGCGCTCGACCTGCTGATCTGCCACCGACCCACCACCCCCGGCGTCCCCTGCTCACGGCTGTGCTGTTTTGACCCGTTGTCAATGCCGCTCCGGGTGGAAGCGGCAAGGAGTCAACATTACATGTCTCGCCGCGGTCTCACGCGGTTCCTGCGCACTGGCGAACCGCCCGCGGGCGGATCACACTCGGTGTGTGCACACCGTCGGGCTGAGGCTCGTCTCCGCCGCCGTCGCCGTACTCCTGGCGCCCGGCCTCGTGCTGGCCGCGCCGGCGCCGGCCCGTGCCGACAGCCAGGTCTCCCACGACTCCGCGAAGGACGCGCTGAAGTTCTTCTTCGGCGACGGGACCACCAAGCGGGTGCGGCGCGACAAGACGCACGACATCGTGCGCTCGCGGGCGGCGTACGGCGGCGGGAAGCTGGTGCTCTCGCTGGACGTGCGCGCGCTGGCGCGCAACCGGTGGATCGCCAGCTGGTACCTCAAGACGTCCAACGGCCGCTGGTGGGTGCACCACGACAAGCGGAAGGGACCGGCCTACACGTCGCTCTTCGTGTACGGCGGGCCGGAGGTGCTCGACTGCGACGGCCTGCGCGGGCGCGCCGACCGTCGCAGGGACCGGGTCACCGTCGTCGTGCCGCGAGGGTGCATCGACGCGCCGCAGTGGGTGCGGTTCGGCTCCTCGATGGGACTCGACACCAACGACTGGGCGATCCTCGACGACGGCCGGATGAAGGCCGGGTTCCTCGCGACGACCTGCCGGCTCGGCGGCAAGATCCGCTACGGATGAGGCTCAGCCCTTCTTGCGGCTGAGGAACGCCATCATCGCCTCGCGCGCCTCGTCGGAGCCG